>NZ_CP045372.1:1437500-2637500 GCF_009363555.1 Sulfitobacter sp. THAF37 | reverse complement strand
GCGGCTTTCTGGCCGATTGCACGGATTACCAGGGGCTGGACGAGGCACTGATGTCCGGCACCCAACCCGCCTATATCGGCTATGACGCCACGGCAAAGTCCCTGCACGTGGGCCATCTGCTGAACATCATGATGCTGCGCTGGCTGCAGAAATCGGGTCACAAGCCGATCACCCTGATGGGCGGCGGCACGACCAAGGTGGGCGATCCCAGCTTCCGCTCGGACGAACGTCCGCTTCTGGGCCCCGACCAGATCAACGCCAATATCGACGGCATGGGGCGCGTTTTTGCCCAGTACCTGACGTACGGCGACGGCGCGACCGACGCGCTGATGCTCAACAACGCCGAATGGCTCGACGGGCTGAATTACCTCGATTTCCTGCGCGACATCGGGCGGCATTTCAGCGTCAACCGGATGCTCAGCTTCGAAAGCGTGAAATCGCGGCTGGACCGGGAACAATCCCTGTCCTTTCTCGAATTCAACTACATGATTCTGCAGGCCTATGACTTCATGGAACTGAACCGCCGCTACGGCTGCATCCTGCAGATGGGCGGCAGCGACCAGTGGGGCAATATCGTCAACGGCATCGACCTGACGCGCCGCGTGATCGACGCCGAGGTCTATGGCCTGACGACGCCGCTGCTGACCACGTCGGACGGTCGCAAAATGGGCAAAAGCCAGGGCGGCGCGATCTGGCTTAACGGCGACATGCTGTCGCCCTACGAATTCTGGCAGTTCTGGCGCAATACCACGGATGCGGATGTGGGCCGGTTCCTGAAGCTTTACACCGAGTTGCCGGTGGAGGAATGCGACCGCATGGGCGCGCTTGCGGGGGCCGAGATCAACGAGGCCAAGGTCCGGCTCGCCAATGAGGTGACGGCATTGCTGCATGGCACCGAGGCCGCCGCCGCCGCCGAGGCCACGTCGCGCGAGGTGTTCGAACGGGGCGGCGTGGGCGACGACCTGCCGACCCTCACGCTTTCGGCCGCGGACCTGGGCGATGGCATCTCCATCGTGCAGCTGATCGTGAAATCGGGGCTTGCCTCCTCTGGCAAGGAGGCCAAGCGCCTGATCGCCGAGAACGGCGCGCGGCTGGACGATCAGCCGCTGACCAACGCGGGGATGATGCTGGATGCCGCCGCGCTGGCCAGCCCGATCAAGCTGTCGGCGGGCAAAAAGCGGCACGCGCTGGTGCAGCTGGGCTGACATTGCAACGGAGTTCCGGTCGGCAGTAACCGGCTGTTAACCCTGTCGGGTCAAGAAGGTGTCATGTGTGAAGCAGACGCCGCCCCCATGTCGCAGCCCCTGATGCAATATCCCGCCTTTGCCGCGGCGCTGCAGCTGATGGGTCTGCCGCCGGTGATCCTGCCCGGCGGTTTGATGGTGTTGCGCAGATCCGTCGCGGGCGTGCCCATAGCCATGTTGCCCCGTGCGGTGCCACCGCCGGACCTGTCTCGACAGCTGGCCGCCGCAGGGCTGGGCCGCCTGCCGCTGATCCTGTCGCCCGAGGTCCCCTGCAAGATGCCGCGTGCCCTGCGCCTTGCCGGGTCGCGCATGATGGCGGTCCTGCCGCTTGACCGCAGCGCGGCGGATCGGCGGACCCGGATGCACCCGAAATGGCGCAATCGGTGGCGCCGGGCACAGGACGCGGGGCTTGAGGTGACGGATGCGCCGCTTCCCCCCGACCTGTCGCACCCCCTGCTGCGGGCGGAACAGGGTCAGCGGGCGGAACGCGGCTATGACGGCTGGCCGCTGGCGCTGACCTGCGCCTTCGCCGCCGCCGCGCCTGACCGGACCCGTGTGTTCAGCGCACGGCACAAGGGCCAGCCGATCGCGCGGATGTTGTTCCTGCGCCACGGCAATGGCGCCACCTATCACATTGGCCAGACCACCGACGCGGGGCGTCGCCATCACGCCCACAACCTGCTGCTCGACGCCGCCTGCGACTGGCTCGCTGCGCAGGGCTGTCAGACGCTCGACCTTGGCCCGCTGGACCCACGCACGCCGGGGCTGAACCGCTTCAAGCTGCGCAGCGGCGCCCAGGCGCGACCGACGGGCGGCACATGGCTGCGATGGCGTCCGTTCTGACCCCCGCCGCCCCTTGCACCCGCGCAGGTGCCGTGATCATCTGAACACCTGTTCAAATGCATACACGGGAGGGCCAGATGCAGCTCGACACCACCGCCGCAATCATCACCGGGGGGGCCTCCGGCCTTGGCGAAGCCACCGCCCGTCATTTCGCCGAGCGTGGCGCGCAAGTGACCCTGCTGGACCGGGACACCACGCGCGGGCCGCAGGTGGCCCGGGACATCGGCGGCCATTTCGCCGAAACGGATGTGACGGATGAAGACTCGGTCAAGGCCGCCATCGCGCTGGCCACTGACAAGATGGGCAAGATCACCGCCGCCGTGAATTGCGCCGGGATCGCGCTTGGCATCAAGACGCTGGGCCGCGACGGCCCGCACCCCCTGGGCGATTTCCAGCGCACCGTGGACATCAACCTCGTAGGCAGCTTCAACGTCGCGCGGCTGGCGGCACAGGCCATGGCAGGCAATGACCCCGAACCCGATGGCGCACGCGGTGTGATCATCAACACCGCCTCCATCGCCGCCTTCGACGGGCAGAAGGGCCAGGCGGCCTATGCAGCCTCAAAGGGCGGGATTGTCGGCATGACCCTGCCGATGGCACGCGACCTGGCCAAGGACGGCATCCGCGTGATGACCATCGCGCCCGGCATTTTCCGCACGCCGATGCTGGCGGGGCTGCCCGAGGACGTGCAGGCCGGCCTTGCCGCCGATGTGCCCAACCCCGCGCGGCTGGGCGATCCGTCGGAATACGGACGGCTGGCCGGCTTCATCGTTGAGATGGGCTATCTCAACGGCGAGGTGATCCGACTGGACGGCGCGCTGCGGATGCGCTGAGGACGATGCGGACCGAGCGGCAGAAGATGGCGGCGGGCGACTGGTACCGCTGCCTTGATGCGGAACTGGAGGTGCTGCGCCAGACGGCGCGGCGCGCGATCCACGCCCATAACCATCGCCCCCCAGAGGCGCGCGAGACGCTGAGCCCGCCGCTGCAGGGGCTCTTTGCCGAACATGGCCCGGACTGCCTGGTCGAAGCGCCCTTCCACGCGAGTTACGGCTGTCACATCCATCTGGGCGCGCGCATCTACATCAATGCGAACTGCACGATCCTGGACAGCGCGCGGGTCGAGATCGGCGATGACACGATGATCGGCTCCGGCGCCCAGCTGATTTGTGCCCAGCACCACAAGGACCCTGTCAAGCGCGCGGCAGGTGTGGAAATCGCCTTGCCGGTCAGACTTGGCCGGCAGGTCTGGATCGGCGCGGGGTCCATCGTCATGCCCGGGGTGACAATCGGCGATGCCGCGATCGTGGGCGCAGGTGCGGTCGTCACCCGGGATGTGGCGGCGGGCCAAACCGTGGTGGGCGCCCCTGCCCGGCCTCTCTGATCAGCCCGAGGACACCTTGAGCCCGATCACGCCCGCGACGATGGCCAGCACCGAAACCACCTTGAGCGGGGTCATCGTTTCCCCAAGCAGCAAGGTCCCCAGGGCGACCGTCCCCAAGGTGCCGAGCGCGGTCCAGACCGGATACGCCACAGACACCGGCAGCTGTTTCATCGCGAGGGCAAGAAACCAAAGGCCGAACACGATGCCGACAATTGTCACCAGCGTCGGCGTGAGTTTGGTAAACCCGTCCGACATTTTCATGCCCATCGCGAACACGACCTCGAAGATCGCCGCCAGTCCAAGAAGTACCCAAGCCATCATCCGATCCTTTCAGTTTCCGCTTCCGCCGCGCCAACCGGCGCGGATCAGGCTTCCGCCTTGTCTTCCAGCGTCAGCCATTCCTCTTCGGCGGCCGACAGCTTTGCCTGACGCGCTGCGAGGGCTTCGGTCGCCTTGTTGAACTTCACCGGTTCGCGGGTGAACAGCTCGGGGTCGGCCAGCAGCTCCTCCAGCTTGCCGATCTCGGCCTCCAGCCGCTCGATCTCTGCGGGCAGCGCCTCCAGCCGGTGCTTTTCGGTAAAGCTCAGACCCTTTTTCGGGGCCTTGGCGGGTTTGTCCTGGCGGGGCGGCTCTTTGGCCTTTGCCACGCTTTCGGCAAAGTCGTCCTGACCGCGTTGCGCCAGATAGTCGGTCCAGCCGCCCGCATAGACGGTGGCACGCCCGTCGCCCTCCATCGCGATGGTGGTGGCGGCAACCCGGTCCAGGAAATCGCGGTCGTGGCTGACCAGAATGACCGTGCCGTCGTAGGTCTCCAGCAGTTCCTGCAACAGGTCGAGGGTTTCGACATCCAGGTCGTTTGTCGGTTCGTCCAGCACCAGCAGGTTGGAAGGCCGTGCCATCAGCTTGGCCAGCAACAGCCGCGCGCGTTCCCCGCCCGACAGCGACCGGACCGGCGCGCGGGCCTGCGCCTCGTCAAAGAGGAACTCCTTGAGATAGCCCACCACATGCTTGGGCTGGCCGCGCACCAGCACCTGGTCCGCCTTGCCGCCGACGCGCATGTCCGGGTCGCCGGTCAGCGAATCCCACAGCGACATGTCGCCATCCAGCTGCGCGCGGGCCTGATCGAACAGCGCCAGTTCCAGATTGGTGCCCAACGTGACGGTCCCTTCGTCGGGCTGTTCGGCGCCGATCATCATGTTCAGCAGGGTGGTCTTGCCCACGCCGTTGGGACCCACCAGCGCAATCCGGTCGCCACGCTGCACGGTCAGCGAAAAGTCCCGCAGGATCACCTTGTCGTCGAACCGCTTGGCGATCCCTCGGGCCTCGATCACCTTGCGGCCCGACTTGGGGCCTGCGTCCAGCGCCATCGCCGCCGTGCCCTGCCGCCTGATCTGGCTGGCCCGTTCCGCGCGCAGGTCCTGAAGCGCGCGCACGCGGCCCTGGTTGCGCTTGCGCCGGGCCGAGATGCCTTCGACCGCCCAGCGGGCCTCTGCCTTGATCTTGCGGTTGAGCTTGTGACGCTGGGTGTCCTCCTCTTCCCAGGTCTGGTCGCGCCAGGCTTCGAAATCGGCAAAGCCCTTTTCCTGCCGCCGCACCTGGCCGCGGTCGATCCACAGGGTCGCGCGGGTCAGCGCGCGCAGGAAGGCGCGGTCGTGGCTGATGATGACAAAGGCGGTGCGGGTGGTCCGCAGCTCTTCTTCCAGCCAGCCGATCGCCTCGATGTCCAGATGGTTCGTCGGCTCGTCCAGCAGCATCAGTTCAGGTGCCTGCGCCATCAGCCGCGCCAGTGCCGCGCGGCGGCGTTCCCCGCCCGAGGCGGTGGCGACGGGGCGTGCGGGGTCGAACTTCAGCCCCTCGCCCGCGCGTTCGACCTTGTACATCTCGCCGGGGTCCAGCCCGTGGGCCGCAAAGTCGCCCAGCGTGTCGAAACCGCTCAGGTCCGGGTCCTGCTCCATATAGCCGACGGAAACGCCCGGCCCCGCGGTGACATCGCCGCTGTCCGCTTCGACCAGCCCGGCCATGACCTTCATCAGGGTGGATTTACCCGACCCGTTGCGCCCGACCAGCGCCACCCGGTCGCCCGGGTGCACGACCAGCGACAGGTCTTCGAACACCGGGTCGCCCCCGAAGGTGAGAGAGATTTCGTTGAGCTGGAGTAAGGGTGCGCGTGCCATATGCGGCTGCTATCCCTGCCCCGTGCCAAGGTCAATCGCCCCTGCTTCTTTATGCCGAAAATACTCTAGACCAAGGCCCGCAAGAGGCGCTTGCGGGCGGCTGGAATCGCCCCGATCTCAAGCCCGGTAAAGACGTGCAACGTGTTCATCTGCCGGTCCACCACCGCATGGTCGCTGACCCAGCCCCCCATCATCAGGTAGGTCCGCAGCAAAGGCGGCATCCGGCGCATCGCCTTTTTCAGGTCGGGCTTGCGCCGCAACCGCGCGGCGAAGCGAAAGACATCGGGCGCCTTGACCCGGGGCAGCCATCGCGGCGGTGCCAGGTGCCGCGCGCGCAGCATGGCGAAGGCGTCCAGATAGGCCGCCGTCTCGGTCCCCGCGAAGGAAGAGCAGCCAAAGAGCAACTGCACATTCTGTGCATCGACCAGGTCGGTCATCGCCGCCCAGGCGATGCGCTGGATATCCGGGTCGCGCCAGTCGGGGTGGATGCAGAACCGCCCCAGCTCCATCATCAGCCCCTCGTAGGTTTCCAATGCGCTGAGTTCGTAGAACTGCGCGGCATAGCAGCGCGGCAGATCGGCCCCGCACAGGGTCAGCAGACGATAGCAGCAGACCAGCGTTCCGGTGGCGGTGTCCTCGATCAGGACATGGGTGCAGGTGCTGTCGTAGCTGTCGATGTCCAGCGACACCTTCAGACCAAAGCAGAAGGCGCGCAGCCGCTGTGCCGCCTTCACGTCCGCTGGCCCCTCAGCCAAGCGCGCGGTGTAGCGTCCCTTTTGCAGATGCACCATCGGGCTGTCCTCTCCGCACTGCCGTTCCGTCACGGCCTGCCAAAGAGATATGACAGCATGATGTCAGCCCGCCAGTCCAGCCGGGTTGAACCGGCCGATGTTGCCCAATAGCTGGCGGATGAACGACTTGTCGCTGACCGGCGAAGATGTGACCCGCTGGGTCAGCTGCACCACACGTCCCTGTTCCAGACCGAAGCGTTCGACGTTCTGGACCACGCCCTGCTCTGTAAAGCTGATCGCGACCACCTGGCGGTCGATCTCTTGCTTGGCGAAGGGGCCGATGGCCCGCGTGCGCATGCGGACGTAATAGTATCCTGAGTTGGTCAGCACGCCGGAGGACGCGGGCACGCCGATCTTGTCGGCGACCGTTTCCTTGGTGTCGGCGCCCACCTGGATCTGCTGGAGGTCCTCCTCGGGCGGGACATAGCCGTGATTTCGGTACTGGGGCGTACAGGCACCCAGTGCAAGCATCCCGGCAAGCGCGAGTGCCATCGCGCTGGCTCTGGTCGTGGTGTGCATCTGTCCTGCCCTCTTGCCCTTGTTTGGTCTGGCTTTATTTCGCATACACCAAGGACCCCATTGGTTTCAAGAAACGAAAAGCAGGCCTGCCATGTCTCCCAAGCCCCCCAGCGCAACCGCCCTCCGCGTCGCGGAGCTGTCACAGGGCAGCGAGAATGCCTTTGCCCTGCGGCCCGACAAGGATGCGCTGGCGCTGATCGCACAGGAACTGGAGCTGAGCGCGCTGCGCAAGCTCAGCTTTGAGGGGAAAATCACACCGCTCGGGCGCGACGATTGGGAACTGACCGGCACGCTGGGCGCCACAGTGGTCCAGCCCTGCGTCGTGACGCTGGCACCAGTGACCACCCGGATCGACTGCCAGGTGGTCCGCCGGTATCTGGCCGATTACGTCGAACCCGAAGAGCCGGAGGCCGAGATGCCCGAGGACGACACCACAGAGCCGCTGGGCAACTGGATCGACCCCGGCGCCGTCATGGTCGAGGCGCTGGCGCTGTCGGTCCCGGATTACCCCCGCGCCGAGGGGGCCGAGCTGGGCCAGATGGTGCATACCGAACCGGGCCAGGCCCCCATGACGGACGACGACGCGAAACCCTTTGCCGGGCTGGCCGGCCTCAAGGCGAAGCTGGACCGCGAAGACCCCTGAGAAACCGCCCGAAGCGCCCGTGCCCGCCGTGCCGTGATGTCTGGACGGCGGGGGCGGAAATACCTGCTTGCATCGTCAGGTTTTCCGGGTATTTTGCCGCCCTCACCCCAATTAAGGTTGGACAATGCATGGCCTCTCGCCTAAAGCGGCGTCACGCCCGATGAGGGGTCGATTGAAACACGGCTGAATGCGCCCATATGGTGCAGAGCCCCGAACCGACAAAGGCACCAGACATGGCTGTCCAGCAGAATAAAGTCTCCAAGTCGCGCCGCAACAACCGCCGCGCGCACGATTCGCTTTCCGCCGCGAACCCGAACGAATGTTCCAACTGCGGCGAGCTGAAGCGCCCGCACCACATCTGCGCCGCCTGCGGCCACTACGATGATGCGGAAGTCGTTGCGCTGACAGACGAGATCGACCTGGAAGACGACGCGGCCTGAGCAAAAACGCACCATCCGCAGATCATAAGAAGGCATTCGCACCCATGACGGCTTCGACCGATCATACCGCAGCGAAGGCCAGACACACCCTGATATCCGTCGATGCGATGGGGGGTGATGAGGGCCCGGCAGCCGTTGTTGCCGGGTGTTCGCTGTCTGCAAAGGCCAATCCGGACATCGCCTTCGTGCTGCACGGGGACGAGGCGCAGCTGGCCCCGCTGGTGGCCAAGCGGCGTGAACTGCAAGGCCGGTGCGACATCCGCCATGCAGCCGATGTGGTGCGGATGGAGGACAAGCCGAGCCAGGTGGTCCGCACCGGCAAGGACACCTCCATGTGGTCCGCGATCGAGGCCGTGCGCACGGGGGAGGCCGCGGTGGCCGTGTCCTGCGGCAATACCGGCGCGCTGATGGCCCTGTCGATGATCCGGCTCAAGAAGCTGCCAGGCGTGAACCGGCCCGCCATCGCGGTGCTCTACCCTTCGTCCAACCCGCAGGGGTTCAACGTGATGCTGGACGTGGGCGCGGACGTGCGCGCCGATGCGGACGACCTCCTGAGGTTCGCGCTGATGGGCACCTCCTATGCCCGCAACGGCATGGACATCGCCCGCCCGCGCGTCGGGTTGCTGAATGTCGGCACCGAAGAACACAAGGGCCGCGCGGAGCTCAGAGAAGCCTTTGACCTGATTCGGGACCAGCGCGAGAGTGCCGGCTTCGAATTCGTGGGTTTCGTCGAAGGTGGGGATATTTCCGGCGATGCGGCGGACGTGATCGTGACCGACGGTTTCACCGGCAACGTCGCGATCAAGACCGGCGAAGGCACGGCCAGCATGATCGGAAACGGCCTGCGCGAGGCGTTCAAGTATTCGCCCCTGTCGCGGCTGGCCTCCTTGCTGGCCTATACCTCGCTGATGCGCCTGCGCCGCAGGATCGACCCGCGCCGGGTGAACGGCGGGGTTTTTCTGGGCCTCAACGGCACAGTGGTCAAATCGCATGGCTCGGCCGACGCCACCGGTGTTTCGGCCGCCATCCGGCTGGCCGCGCAGCTGTCGGAAAGCCGCTTTAACGACAAACTGGCCGCGCGGGTGGCCGCCACACTGACGACGGAAGAGACCCCCACATGATCACCCGTGCAGTTGTCATCGGCTGCGGCCACTACCTGCCGTCGCGCGTCGTCGAGAACGCCGAGTTCGAGGCCACGCTCGACACCAACGACGAATGGATTCGCTCGCGGTCGGGAATCGAACGCCGCCACTTCGCCGCCGAGGGCGAGACGACCTCGCAAATGGCAACCGCGGCGGCGCAGAACGCGCTGGCGGATGCCGGTGTGCCCGTCGAAGACGTGGACGCGGTCATCGTCGCAACCTCCACCCCGGACCTGACGTTTCCGTCGGCGGCAACCATGGTTCAGGCGCAACTGGGCATGACCAAGGGCTTCGCCTTTGACGTGCAGGCGGTCTGCGCGGGCTTTGTCTTTGCCCTGGCCAATGCCAATGCGCTGATCGTGTCGGGCCAGGCGCAGCGGGTGCTGGTCATCGGGTCCGAGACCTTCAGCCGGATCATGGACTGGACCGACCGCAGCACCTGCGTGCTCTTCGGCGACGGCGCGGGGGCCGTATTGCTCGAAGCGCAGACGGGACAGGGCACCGCCCAGGACCGTGGTATCCTGTCCACCGATCTCAACTCCGACGGGCGCCACCGCGAATTGCTGTACGTCGATGGCGGCACCAGCACCGGCACCATCGGGCACCTGCGGATGCAGGGCAACCAGGTGTTCCGCCATGCGGTCGGCAAGCTGGCGGCAACCGCGACGACGGCGATGGAGCGGGCGGGCGTCACCGCGCAGGACATCGACTGGGTGGTGCCGCATCAGGCGAATATCCGCATCATCCAGGGCACCGCGAACAAGCTCGACCTGCCGATGTCGCAGGTCGTTGTCACGGTACAGGACCACGGCAACACATCGGCGGCGTCGATACCGCTGGCGCTGTCGGTGGGCCGGGAACGCGGGCAGATCAAACGGGGCGATCTGCTGGTGACAGAGGCGATCGGCGGCGGCCTGGCATGGGGCGCCGTGGTGCTGCGCTGGTAAGCGCCTGAATTCTAGACGTAAATTTTCGCCGAAACCAGGCCTGCCGGGTCATTGATGTTGACTCCCCATTCGGCTGCAGCCAAAGTTGCGAAAAATAAATGGGGGATAGGATGTCGAACAAGACTTTGACGCGGATGGATCTCAGCGAAGCGGTGTTCCGCGAAGTGGGTCTGTCGCGCAACGAAAGCGCGCAACTTGTCGAATCTGTGATCGAACATATGTCGGACGCGCTGGTTGCCGGTGAGCAGGTCAAGATTTCGTCTTTCGGCACCTTTTCCGTGCGTGACAAGACCGCGCGCGTGGGCCGCAACCCCAAGACCGGCGAAGAGGTGCCGATCAACCCGCGCCGGGTGCTGACCTTTCGGCCCTCCCACCTGATGAAAGACCGCGTCGCAGACGGTAACAAGTCCTGATCACATGGCCAAATCGCCCGACGCCTTCCGCACCATTTCAGAAGTCGCCGGCTGGCTGGGCATTCAGGCCCATGTCCTGCGGTTCTGGGAAAGCAAGTTCACCCAGGTGAAGCCGATCAAGCGCGCGGGCGGGCGGCGCTATTACCGTCCCAGCGACATGCAATTGCTGGGCGGGATCAAGAAGCTGCTGCATGACGACGGGCTGACGATCAAAGGCGTGCAGAAGATCCTCCGCGAGGAAGGGATGAGCCACGTCGCCGCCATGTCGGAACCGCTGGACGAACTGACCGCGTCGCAGGTGGAGGATATGCCAGCGCCGCCACAGGCCCCGGTCGAGCCGGAAAAAGGTGTTGTGCTCAGCTTTGAAACCCCGGCGGGCAAAGGGGTGAAGGACGATCCGGAACCTGTTGAAGAACAAATCGAATTGCCGCAGGAGACACCCGGTAGACCGGTCGAAGCGGAGGTGACGGCCGCCCAGGATGCCCCGCCCGCGCCGGACGATGCCCCCGCGGCGGAAGAGATGGCAAGCCCGCCCCCGGAGGCGCCCGCCACGCCGGAACCGCAGCCTGCGCCGGAACCCCGACCCGAAGCACAAGCAGCTGACGCCAAGACGGAGGAAGCCGCGCCGACGCAGGATGACCCCGTCGACGCGGAGGAAACCGCACCGACGCCGCAGGACGCCCCGGAACTGCCCGCAGAAGCCGAAGTGCAGGCGGTGGAGGCGCAAAGGCACGCGCCCGAGCCCGAACCGGCAGAGCCCGAACTGGCCGATGTGCCGGACACCGCCGCCGTTCCCGAAGACGACCTGCCTGCGTTCCTGCGCCAACCTCTGGACGCCGCGCCAGCACCGGAAGCGAGTGACAATCCGCCCCCGGCGGAACCGGACCAGACCGCGCAAGCGTCTGAGACGCCCGTGCAACAGACCGAGGCCGAGGCTTTTGCCCCCCCTTCGACGGATGAGGACACCGCGCCCGTCCGGGATGAGGACACCGCGCCCGTCCGGGATGAGGACACCGCGGCCGTTCCGGGCGAGGATCAGGCGCCCGTTCCAGACGGGAATCAAGCGCCCGTTCCGGGCGGTAACAGTGCGCCCGTCCCGGACGGGGATCAAGCGCCTGTTCAGGACGGGAATCAAGCGCCCATCGCGGACGCGAATGATGCGCTCACCCCGGACGCGAATGATGCGCCCGTTCCGGGCAGGGATAATGCGCCCGTTCCGGGCGACGCCGCCCCCGCCCCTGCGCCAAAGCCGCGCGTCCTGCCCGATCTGCAACTCACCCCGGAAGACCAGTTTGACGTCATACCTGCCGCGCTTAGTGCCGCCTACCGGACCCGCAGGCTAAACCGCGCCCGCGCGGAAAAGATCGCGCCGCTGACCGCGCGGCTGACGGCGCTGCGCGATTCGATGGCCGCGCGCAGGCGCAGCGGCGGCACACCCCCTTCGAACACCTGATCGCGTGTCCGCAGTGGCAATTCCCTCTTGCACGCCGGGCAAGATCAGGTATGAACCGCCTGAGTTCGGGCTATGGCGCAGCCTGGTAGCGCGTCCGTCTGGGGGACGGAAGGTCGCAGGTTCGAGTCCTGCTAGCCCGACCAAACAAACCGAACGCCCGCACCTGCAAGGGGTCGCGGGCGTTCGTTTTTGAAAGGCCGAGGTCCGATGCCCGAAATAATGCACGGCGTGATTCCCAATCAGCACATCAGTCGGATGATCGCATCCGGCCAGATCAGCGCCCCCCTGCCCGTGATCCCCGGACAGATCCAGCCCGCCAGCCTCGACCTGCGGCTGGGCAATCGGGCGTTCCGGGTGCGCGCGTCCTTTCTGGCGGGACGCGGCAAAAGCGTGGCCGAGCGGCTGGAGGAATTCCAGATGCACGAGGTCGACCTGACCGGCGGTGCCGTGCTGGAAAAGGGCTGCGTCTATGTCGTGCCGCTGATGGAGGGGTTGTCCCTGCCCGCCGACATCTCTGCGGCGGCCAATGCCAAAAGCTCCACCGGGCGGCTGGACCTGCTGACCCGCACCATCACCGACGGCGGCACCGAATTCGACCGTATCCCGGCGGGCTACACCGGCCCGCTTTACGCTGAAATCTGCCCCCGGTCATTCTCGGTCCTGGTGCGGCCGGGGATGCGGCTGAACCAGATCCGCTTTGGCCGTGGCGATGCGGTGCTGGACGACGCCGCGCTGCGCGCGCTGCACGCAGAAACCCCGTTGGTCGACGGGACGCCCGTGATCGACGACGGGCTGGGCTTTTCCGTGGACCTGAAGCTGCCCGGCTCGACGCTGGTGGGCTACCGGGCCAAGCCGCACACCGGGGTCATCGACCTGGACCGCATCGGCCATTACGACCCCGCCGATTTCTGGGAGGAAGTGCACAGCACGCAGGGCCACATCATTCTCGACCCCGGTGCATTCTACATCCTGGTGAGCCGCGAGGCGGTCACGATCCCGCCCGACTACGCGGCCGAGATGGCCCCCTTTCTGGCGGTGGTGGGTGAATTCCGGGTGCATTACGCAGGTTTCTTCGACCCCGGCTTCGGGCATGACGCCGCTGGCGGATCGGACTCGCGCGGGGTGCTCGAAGTGCGCTGCCACGAGGCGCCCTTCGTGCTTGAACATGGGCAGGTGGTGGGCCGTCTGCTGTACGAGCGTATGGCCGAGGTGCCGACGCAGCTTTACGGTGCCGGTATCGCGTCGAACTACCAGGGCCAGGGCCTGAAGCTGAGCAAGCACTTCAAGTCGGACTGACACCCGTTTTCCGGTCAGGCCCCGGCGCCGCCCGACCTGGCCGGGTCAGAACTTGGAGAACCGGCGCATCGCCTTCATGGATTGTTTGGCATGACCGTTGTTCTGCCGGGCCTGACGCCGCGCACGCCGTTCGGCGCGCTCCTCGGGTGTCAGCTGGCGCTGTTGAACCGGGTTGCCGTCTTGGTCCAGCTCGGGCTGGCGGCGGCGCTTTCCCACCTTCGACGCCTGATTGAATCCTGCGCTGACCCCGCGCCGGACGAGTTGGTGCATGACCTGGCGGACAATCATGTTGATGATCTGGTTCATTGACTGATCCCTTCTTGCATCGGCCTCAATATAGCACCCAATGCGGCGATTTTCAGGCGTTTGCTGCCGAAAATACGTAAAACGGGGTCGTCAATCCTCGAAAAGTTCGCTCTGGCCTTCCGTGGCCTCCTCTTCGTCCTCGCCGTCGGCCGCAAGGGGCAGCGCGCCGGGCGGCGGCCGGTTCTCCAGCAGGCCCGCAGACCGCAGTTCCTTGAGACCCGGCAGATCGCGGGCGTTTTCCAGCCCGAAATGATCGAGAAAGCTTTCCGTCACCACAAAAGTGACCGGACGGCCCGGTGTCATCTTGCGGCGGCCAAAGCGGATCCATTCCAGTTCCAGCAACTGGTCCACCGTGCCCCGGCTGACGGAGACACCTCTGATCTCTTCGATCTCGGCGCGGGTGACGGGCTGATGATAGGCGATGATGGCAAGGGTCTCGATCGCCGCACGGCTCAGCTTGCGCACCTCGACGGTCTCTTTCTGCATCAGGAATCCCAGGTCCGGCGCCGTGCGCATGGCATAGCCGTCTCCGACCCTGACCACATGGACGCCACGCCCTTCGTAGCGGCGGCGCAGATGCAACATCGCCTCGCCCGCGTCGCAACCGTGGGGCAGACGGGATTCCAGCTCCTTCAGCGTGATCGGCTCCGAAGTGGCAAAGAGCACCGCCTCGATCATCCGCTCCTGCTCTGCCATCGGGGGCGCTTCGAACAGGCTCACCTCTTTTTCTTCGATGTCATCCGCCACGCGGTTCATCCCTTCTTCGCAATTGGATCGGGGCAAAGGTGTCCGATTGCCGCAGCTCCAGGTGCCCTTCCTTGACCAGTTCCAGCGAGGCGGCAAAGGTCGCGGCGGTGGCCGAGCGGCGGCGCACCGGGTCTGCCTCCCAGCCCTCGGGCAGAAAGCTCATCAGATCGCCCCAGTCCCCGGCAAAGCCGATCAGCCCGCGCATCCGGTCCAGCGCCTGTTCCATGGTAAAGACCTTTTCGCGGTCCATCACGAAGGGGCGGAAATCGTCGCGGGTCCGGATACGGGCGTAGCCCTGCATCAGGTCAAGCAGGGTGGCGGTATAGGTCACGCGGCGCACCCGCTCGACCTCGTGGGTCTGGCCCCGCGCAAAGAAGTCGCGCCCAAGCTGATCGCGCGCCAGCAACCTTGCGGCAGCGTCGCGCATGGCCTGCAGACGCTCCAGCTGAAACGCCAGATGGGCCGCCATTTCCTCGCCCGAGGGGCCTTCTTCCGCCGGATCCGGGGGCAACAGCAGGCGCGACTTCAGAAAGGCAAGCCAGGCCGCCATCACCAGGTAGTCCGCCGCCAGTTCCAGCCGCAGCGCCTTGGCCTGGTCGACAAAGGCCAGGTATTGCCGCGCCAGTTGCAGGACAGAGATCTTGCGCAGGTCCACCTTTTGCGTCCGGCTGAGGGTCAACAGCAGGTCGAGCGGCCCTTCGAACCCGTCCACATCCACGATCAGCGCCTCGGCGGCGCGCCGTTCGGCGACCGAAGGCTTGTCGTCCTCGAATGTGGTTTCAGCCATGCATCGCCCCGCCCAAAAGCGCCTCAAGTTCGCTTTCCAGTGCGGGAATGTCAATGTCGTCGGGGGTCTGGCGCATGGCCAGGGCGCGTTCGGCGCGGGCCTGGGCGGCGGCGGTCATCTCGCCCGCCGCGTCGGCCACGGCGATCCGGTCGGCCAGCGGCTGGTTGCAGTAGAGCGCCACGTCGCAGCCCGCCGCCAGTGCCGCGCGGGTGCTGTCCACGTGGCTGCCCTGCAACGCCTTCATTGACAGGTCGTCGGTCATGATCAGGTTGTCAAAGCCCATCTCGCCGCGGATCAGCGACATGACGGCGGGCGAACAGGTCGCGGGTACGGCATCAATCGCGTCATAGACCAGATGCGCGGTCATCCCCATCGGCAGGTCGTTCAGCGCCTTGAAGGGGGCAAAATCCACTGCCGTCAGATCCGCATGGGGGGCATCCACGCGGGGCAGGTCGAAATGGCTGTCCATCGTGGCGCGGCCGTGGCCGGGGATGTGCTTGACCACGGGCAACACGCCGCCATCCAGCATCCCCTGTCCCGCCGCGCGGCCCAGGGTCGCGACACGCGCGGGATCGGTGCCATAGCAGCGATTGCGCAGGAAATCATGGGTCTGCGGTCCGGCCACGTCGACCATCGGCGCGCAGTTGCTGTCGATGCCAAGCGCCGCAAGTTCCGCCGCAATCAGCCGGTGCCGCAGGTACATCGCCCGTTCCGCCCCATCGCCTGCCTGTGCAACAAAGTCGAGCGGCGGCAGCCATTCGCGCCAGTGCGGGGCGCGCAGGCGCTGCACGCGGCCGCCCTCCTGGTCGATGGTGATGACGGCGTCATGGCCCGCCGCATCTCGCAGCTGGTCGCACAGCGCGCGGACTTGGTCGGGCGAGTCGATGTTGCGGGCGAAAAGGATAAAGCCGAAGGGCCGCACATCGCGGAAGAACGCCACTTCTTCGCGCGACAGGGCCAGCCCGTCCGCATCCAGGATCGTCGCCCCGAAGGGACGCATCAACGTGTCACCACCGGGATGCAGTCCGCGTTTTCGGCCACCAGCGCAGAGCAGAAGCGGCGCGCGTCGGCGATGTCCTCGAACCCCATGGCGCGCAGGCGGTAGAACACCCGCCCGCCGCTCGATGCCTTCTGGATCACGCGCTTCTTATCGTCCAAATACATGCCGAACCGGCCCTGCAGCTGATCCCATTGTTCGCGTGCGACCTCGGCGCTGTCAAAGGCGCCCAGCTGTGCCAGCCGGGTGCCGGCGGCCAGTGTCGCGGGATCGACCTCTTCGGTCACGGACGCGGCAGGCGTCGCGGCAACGGTGGTCAGGGACGCGCGGGTGACGACGGCCAGTTCGGCGGGCCGCCGCCTGGGCCGCAGGGAATAACGGACGCCGGGGGCGTCCATCACGGCGGCAGAGCGTTCCTCGTCCGCCTCGACCACCTCGGCAACCACATCTTCAGTCACTTCCGCCACGATGGCGTCGGTCTCGTCGTTGATATCGCTCAGCGGTGCCACGCCCTCGGTCAGCTTGGCCACCAGATCGTCGACGTCACCGGATTGCAGCGCGCTGGCGACTTCCTCGGCAGAGACATCGGCAGCGCCACCGTCGGATGCCGTGGCCGCCGCGGCAGGTTTCCGCTCCTGTGGCGCATCTGTCACCATCGCGGCCTTAACGACCTGATCGTCCTCTGTCAGATCGACCGGTCTGGGCGCGAGGCGCAGCTCGTCGGCGGGCTTGCCAGCGGTGCCTTCGGCGGCGATCACGTTGACCGACAGGCCCTGATGGTCCGCCAGTTCGCCGCCCGGTTCTTCGGGGCGCACGCGCATGTCGCCGCTGGCCGCGCGCACCACGGGAATGCCGCTGACATCCCGCACCAGCAGCTTGTAGCCCCAGACCCCGATCCCCGCGATCAGCGCCAGAGAGATCGCCGCGCCAGCCACATTCGTCAGCTTTTTCAGCCGCTTGGCAGCCGAAGCTGCACCTGTCTCGGGCGCGGAGTCATAGGGATAATCCCCCGCCGGGGAATTCGAGTCGAAATCTGCCATTTGTGCCTCACTGCCCGCGAGATACATCGCCGCGCGGGTCTGGATCGGGGTTGCCTGTCAGCGGCGCGGTCTGTGCGTTACCGCATCTCTTGCGCCGGATTGACCCCGACAATACCAAGACCGGCTGCAATTACAATCGCCACGGACCGGGCGAGCGCAATTTTTGCCTGACTGGTGGGCGCATCCCCTTCCTGAAGGAAGCGCAGGGCGGGCACCTCGTTGCCCCGGTTCCAGAGCGAATGGAAATCCGACGCAAGTTCGTAGAGGTAAAAGGCGACCCGGTGCGGTTCGTTGCTTTGCGCGGCGGTGCCGACCAGACGCGGCCATTCGGCCAGTTTGCGCAGCACCGCCTGCTCGGCCTCGTGATCCAGCAGGCTCAGGTCGGCCCGGGCGAGCGTCGCATCATCCGTGGCGATCCCCGCCTCCGCCGCCTTGCGCAGCACCGATGCCACCCGTGCATGGGCGTATTGTACATAGAACACCGGGTTTTCGCGGCTCTGTTCCAGCACCTTGTCAAAGTCGAAGTCGAGCATCGCGTCGTTCTTGCGTGTCAGCATCACGAAACGGGTCACATCCGGCCCCACCTCGTCCACCACGTCGCGCAGGGTCACGAATGTCCCTGCCCGCTTGGACATCTTGAACGGCTCGCCGTTCTTGTAGAGCTTGACCAGCTGCGTCAGCTTGATGTCCAGCGGCACCTTGCCCTCGGACAGGGCCGAAACGGCGGCCTTCATCCGCTTGACGTAGCCGCCGTGATCGGCCCCGAAGACGTCGATCAGCAGGTCGAAGCCGCGCTGCACCTTGTCATAGTGATAGGCGATGTCGGGCGCGAAATAGGTCCAGCCGCCATCGGATTTCATCACCGGACGGTCCACGTCGTCGCCGTGTTCGGTGGATTTGAACAGCGTCTGTTCGCGCGGCTCCCAATCCTCGGGCTTCTTGCCCTTGGGCGGCTCCAGCACGCCCTCATAGATCAGGCCCTTGGCCTTGAGATCGTCGAGCGCCGCTTCGATCCGGCCAGTGCCGTAGAGCGACTTTTCCGAATAGAACACATCCATCTCGACACCCAGCGCGGCCAGGTCCGCGCGGATGAGGTCCATCATCGCCTCGGTCGCAAAATTGCGCAC
This sequence comes from Sulfitobacter sp. THAF37, assembly GCF_009363555.1. NCBI lineage: Bacteria > Pseudomonadati > Pseudomonadota > Alphaproteobacteria > Rhodobacterales > Roseobacteraceae > Sulfitobacter > Sulfitobacter sp. THAF37. Next base: position 2,619,207 of record NZ_CP045372.1, on the reverse strand, counting down.
GTCCTCCAGCCAGACGTCCTCGCCCCTGTCGAGATAGGCATCGCCCACCTTGTCCTTCAGCGCCTCACCCACCGCGATCAGGTAGTCGCCGGGATAGGTGCCATCGGGAAACGCCACTTCCTGTCCGTGCGCTTCGAGGTAACGCAGGTAGACCGACCGCGCCAGCACGTCGACCTGCGCGCCGCCGTCGTTGATGTAGTATTCCCGCGTCACATCGTAGCCCGCGAAATCCAGCAGGCTGGCCAGCGCATCGCCAAAGACCGCGCCGCGGGTATGGCCCACATGCAGCGGCCCGGTGGGATTGGCCGAGACATATTCCACGTTCACCCGTTGGCCCGCCCCCAGGCCGCCGCGCCCGAAATCGGTGCCCTCGGACAGCACCGCGCCCGCGATGCCCTGCCAGACCGAAGCCGCCAGCCGCAGGTTCAGAAACCCCGGCCCTGCCACCTCTGCCGAGGTGATGCGCGGATCATCGGTCAGCTTTGCAGCCAGCGCGTCGGCAATGTCACGCGGTTTCATCCCGGCGGGTTTCGCCAGCACCATCGCGGCATTGGTCGCGATATCGCCATGCGCGGGATCGCGCGGCGGCTCCGCCGTGATCGCGTCGGTGTTCAGCCCACCGGGCAACAGGCCATCGGCGACCAGTTGGTCAAGGCAGTTCAGGATCACATCGCGGATGTCGGCAAATAGGTTCATTCTGGGGCTCTTTCCTGTTGCGCCCCCATGTACCATTTGCGACGGGCCAGTCAATCGAGCTTGGGCCGCGGCTTGCTCAGGCCGACCCGATCAGCCGGGCATGCTCCTGCAGGGCAAACCGGTCGGTCATGCCGGCGATGTAATCCGCCACCATGCGCGCCAGCGTGGTCCGGTCCTGCGCCGCCTCCTCGATATGGCGGGCCCAATGGCGCGGCATCAGGTCAGGCTGCGCCAGAAACAGCGGAAACAGGTCCTCCACCACCTTGGTCACGCGGGCCCGCTCTGCCATGACCTGGGGCGCGCGGTACATGCGCGCGAACAGGAAATCGCGGATCTGGCGCAGGTCCTGCCACATGCCGGGCGAAAACCGGATCACCGGGCGGCCCAGATGACGGATGTCGTCAGGGGATTGCGCCCCGGCGTCCGCAAGCAGCGCCCGCGAGGTGTCGATCACATCGGCGACCATCACGCCAAACACCCGCCGCAATGCCTCGTGACGGCGCCGGTAGCTGTCCGTGTCGGGATAGAGCTTGTCCACCTCGGCATAGGCGGCCCCCACCAGCGGCAATTCGGCGATCTCGTCCTCGGTGAACAGCCCCGCGCGCAGCCCGTCATGCAGGTCGTGGTTGTTGTAGGCGATATCGTCGGACAATGCCGCCACCTGCGCCTCGGCACTGGCGTGGGTGTGCAGCTCCAAGTCATGCTGCGCGTCATATTCGGCCAGCGCATAGGGCAATTCGCCCGTTACAGCACCATCGCCCCGCAGTGGCGTCACAGCACGATCGCCCTTCAGGGGCGTCACAGGACCATTATGCTTGGCGATGCCCTCCAGCGTGTCCCAGGTCAGGTTCAGACCGTCAAACGCGGCGTAGTGCCGCTCCAGCCGGGTCACGATGCGGATCGCCTGGGCATTGTGATCAAACCCGCCATAGGGCGCCATCAGCGCATGCAGCGCGTCCTCTCCGGTGTGGCCAAAGGGCGTGTGGCCCAGGTCATGCGCCAGCGCCACCGCCTCGGTCAGCTCGCCGTTCAGCCCCAGCGCCCCGGCGATCGTGCGCGCCACCTGCGCCACTTCGATGGAATGGGTCAGCCGGGTGCGATAATAATCGCCCTCGTGTTCCACGAAAACCTGCGTCTTGTGCTTGAGCCTGCGAAAGGCGCTGGCATGGATGATCCTGTCCCGGTCCCGCTGATAGCAGGAGCGAAAGGTGCTTTCCTCCTCCGGCACGCGCCGTCCCCGGGCGCACGACGGATCAGAGGCATAGGGCGCGTGCATCTGGCCGGTCCTTGTAGCCTGTCCTGCGGACTTCTATATTGAAGCTGACCGGGGATGGAAACCGGCCCTGAAACGCCCTGATCGGAGATGTGCCATGAACATGCCGCCCAAAGTCACCTCCCGCGCTTTCGAACGCCTGGCCGAGATCGGCGCAGGCGATCAGGGCAAGGCGCTGCGCGTCGCCGTCGAAGGGGGCGGATGCTCGGGGTTCCAATACGACATCGCGCTCGACGAACCGACGGAGGACGATCTGGTGCTGGAAGGGTCCGGGCAGAAGGTCGTGGTGGACAGCGTATCGCTGCCCTTCCTCGCCAACGCGGTCATCGACTTTTCCGAAGAACTGATCGGCGCGCGTTTCACGATTGAGAACCCCAACGCCACCTCGGCCTGCGGCTGCGGCACCTCCTTTTCCATGTGATCCCCCTGCCCCTTGCCCCCTCGCGCCGGATCGGCGATAGCAGGGACAGCCTGCAGGGAGCGCGCGGATGAAGATAGCCACCTTCAACATCAACGGCATCAAGGCACGGGCCGAGGCGCTGCCCGCCTGGCTGGACGAGGCGCAGCCCGACGTGGTGCTGCTGCAAGAGATCAAGTCGGTCGACGACGCCTTCCCGCGCGACCTCTTCGAGGATCGCGGTTACAACGTGGAAACCCACGGCCAGAAATCCTTCAACGGCGTGGCGATCCTGTCGAAACACCCGCTGGAGGACGTGACCCGCGGCCTGCCCGGCGACGATGACGACGACCAGTCCCGCTATATCGAGGCGACCGTCATGGGCGATCACGCGGCGCTGCGCATCTGCGGGCTCTACCTGCCGAACGGAAACCCGGCGCCGGGGCCCAAGTTCGACTACAAGCTAGCGTGGATGGACCGGCTGCGCGCCCGCGCCGAAAGCCTGCTGGCCGCGGAAACGCCGTTCCTGATGGCGGGAGATTACAACATCATCCCGCAGGCCGAAGATGCCGCAAAACCCGAAAGCTGGCGCGACGACGCGCTGTTCCGCCCCGCGTCGCGCGAAAAATTCCGCCGCCTGCTGAACCTCGGCCTGACGGACGCCTTCCGCGCCCGCACCCAAGGGCCCGGACACTACAGCTTCTGGGACTACCAGGCGGGCGCGTGGAACCGCAACAACGGCATCCGAATCGACCATTTCCTGCTCTCTCCGGCCTGCGCCGACTGGCTGCGCGACTGCCAGATCGACCGGGACGTGCGCGGTCGCGAAAAACCCTCCGATCACGTGCCCGTCTGGGTCGATCTGGATTTCTGACCGCCTCTCCCGGGTCCGGAGCCGCCCTTGCTTGAGCACCGAAGGGCATGCGGAGGACGGCGGGGCAAGCAAAATCGACGCGGGGCCCCGCTTGCGGGGATACGGCTATTTTACTTGCCGCGACGGCGGCCGCCTGCCAGCACGGGGATCAATCAAGGACGGCGCCGTTCCCCGGGGACGGTGAGACCCGCAGCGCAAAATCAATAATCGCATGCGCGCGCAGCGCGCGCCTTCGGATCACGCTTCCAGTTCCGCGTCCCAGTACAGGAAATCCATCCAGCTCTCGTGCAGATGGCCCGGCGGAAACTTCCGGCCCATATTGCGCAGCTCCTCCGCGCCCGGCTGGCGCGGCGGCTTGCGCAGGGACAGCCCCGTCTGATGCAGCGCCTTCGATCCCTTGCGCAGGTTGCAGGGCGAACAGGCCGCCACCACGTTCTGCCAGGACGTCACCCCGCCACTGGCGCGCGGCACCACATGGTCGAATGTCAGATCCCCCCGCGCGCCGCAGTACTGGCAGCGGAATTCATCCCTCAGAAATAAATTAAAGCGCGTGAAGGCCACGCGCTTTTGAGGTTTTACGTAATCTTTCAGAACGACCACCGAGGGGATCCTGATCTCGGTCGAGGGGCTTCGGACCACTTCGTCGTATTCGGCAACGATATCGACCCGGTCCAGCCACTTCGCCTTGATCGCCTCCTGCCAGGGCCAAAGCGACAGCGGATAGTAACTGAGCGGTCGGTAATCGGCATTCAATACCAGCGCGGGCCTGTGTTTCAGCCCCGCCGGCTGCCTGGTGAATTCGGTCCTGAAATCGCCGTCCATGTCCGGTATCGTCCCCTGCCCGTTTAATCTGACTATATCTCGTGGTTTCGCTCTGGCAAGCCCAAGCGTGGCACAAGATGTCGCGGACAGCAGTAGACCGGAAAGGTGACAGTTTTATAACCGTTTCAAAGCCCCAGCTTGTCGCGCATGAAGGCCAGCGCCACGCTCAGCCCGTCAGGCGCGATGCCGTGGCCGGTGCCTTTCATCACATGGGCATAGACGTCCTGCCATCCCGCCTCCTGCAGCGCCTCGGCGGCCTGCGGCAGCGATTGCGGCGGCACCACATCGTCGGCGTCGCCATGCACCAGCAGCACCGGCGGACGGACCACCGCCTCGTCTTTCAGCAGGTCGGGGGACAGCAGCCGCCCGGAAAACGCGACAACCCCCGCCACTTCGTCCTCGCGGCGCGGCGCCACATGCAAGGCCATCATCGTGCCCTGCGAAAAACCAAAGAGCACAACCTGTTCGGGCAGCACGTCTTCGTCCACCATCAGCGCATCCAGAAAGGCGTTGAGGTCGGCCACCGCCTGCCTCATCCCGCGCTCGGATTCCTCTTCGGACGACCCGTCGAGCCAGGGGATCGGGAACCACTGGTACCCTGTCGGCATGCCCGGCACCGTCTCCGGCGCGTCGGGGGCGACGAACAAGGTGTCGGGCAGGTGTTCGCTCAAGGGATCGGCCAGCCCCAAAAGGTCCGCACCATTGGCCCCGTAGCCATGCAGAAAGACGACAACCGATCGCGTGTCCCCCGATGCCGGCGCGCGGCGTTCTGCGTTCAATACTCGTGTCATCCCAACCCTTCCCTGTTCTTCAGCTGTCGGTAGTAGGCAAATAGCGCGCGGGCCGCAACCGACCGCCAGGGCGACCAGTCTTGCGCCAGCACGGCCAATGCGTCCGCCGTCGGACGCGCGGGCAGATCGAACAGCGCCCGCGCCGCTTCCTGCTGGGCCAGGTCGCCGGGCGCGAAACCATCGGCCCGGCCAAGCGCGAACATCACGTAGATCTGCGCCGTCCAGGGGCCGATGCCCTTTTGCGCGCGCAGCACCGCCTCCGCCTCGGCGTCCGGCATCGCGGTCAATGCGTCAAAGTCGATGTCCGCCTGTGCCAGCGCCGCGACATAACGTGCCTTCGGTCGGCTGAGACCAGCGGCGCAGAGTGCCGCTTCGTCGACCGCCCGGATGGCGGCCGCATCGCGCAGTCCCGCCGCGTGCAGCCGCGCACGGATCGCATCGGCAGAGGCGACGCTGACCTGCTGGCTGACGATGATCTCCATCAGCGCGGCAAATCCGGGCTGCTTCAGCCGCAGCGGCAGCGGGCCGACAGAGGCCAGAACCGGCGCGAATCGCGGCTCGCGCGCGGCCAGCCATTCGGCCCCTTCGGCCAGGTCCGCGGCCGTCCGGATGATGCGGCCCGGCCCGCTCACAGGGACGCGGCCCAGTCCAGCACCGCATCCACCTGCGTCAGCACCTGCGCGCCGTCAGGCAGCGGCGGTCTGGCGATCAGGATCACCGGCAGGTTCAGCGCCAGGGCCGCGTCCAGCTTGGGGCGGCTCGGCCGGCCGCCCAGGTTGCGGCAGATCAGCATATCGACAGCCAGTTCGCGGAACAGCGCCTCTTCCTGCGCGGCGTCGAAGGGCGGGGTCCCGAACACCGCCTCGACGAAATCATAGGGCGGCCTCCGGTCGTGCCGCGTCGTCTGGCGCAACAGCAGCCGTGCGCCGGGAAAGGCCGCGTATTGCGCCAGACTGTCCCAGCCGGTGGCAGAGAACACCCGCGCCCCCTGCCCGATCAGCGGCAGGGCAGCGGCCACATCCGGCACCTCTCGCCAATTCGCGGCTTCCAGGTCCCAGCCCGGGCGCGACAGGCTGACAAAGGGCCGTCCGGCGATCTGCGCGGCGGCATGGCCCGTGCGGCTCATAAGGCCGTCGAATCCGTGGCTCGCGTCGATCACGGCGTCGACCTGTGCCATCTCTGCCGCCAGCCGCGCCGGATCGTCGAATGTCGTCAGGCGGCAGGGCACCGGCATCGGATCTGGCCCGCGCGGCGGCTCTGACACCAGGGCCTGTACCGTCACGCCCCTGTCGCGCAGGGCCTCGGCGACCCGGCGCGCCTCGGCGCTGCCCGCGAGAAGGAGGATTCTGAGTGTCATGGGCCGACATTAGCCAGCCATCACGCATGAGCAAGGGGCCGCCGGGGCTTGCCCCCCGTCTCCGCCGGGAGTACGCCTTGCCTCAACCAAAGGACGAGCAGCATGATCGACGACAGCCGCGCGAAACGCAATGTAACCATTCTTGTGCTGGCGCAGGCGCTTCTGGGCGCTCAGATGCCGATGCTTTTCGTGGTGGGCGGGCTTGCCGGGCAGTCGCTGGCCAGCAACGTCTGCTTTGCCACGCTGCCGATCTCGATGATCGTGCTGGGGTCGATGCTGTCGGCGACACCGGTTTCGGCCATCATGCAACGCTTTGGGCGGCGCGCGGGGTTCTTTCTGGGCACCGCGGGCGGGGCGCTGGGGGGCGCGGTGGGGGCCTACGGGCTTTACGTGGCCTCCTTTCCGATCTTCCTGGTCGGGTCGCTGCTGACCGGCATCTACATGTCCGCGCAGGGTTTTTACCGTTTCGCCGCCGCCGATACGGCATCGGACGACTTTCGGCCCAGGGCCATCTCATATGTCATGGCGGGCGGGCTGATCTCGGCCGTCATCGGACCCCAGATCGTGAAATGGACCGCGGATGCCTATGTGATCCCCTTCCTCGGGACCTATGTGGCGGCTATCGGCGTCAACGTGGTGGGCAGCCTGCTTTTCCTCTTTATCGACATCCCGAAACCGCCGGTACCGGCCCAGGATGCCCCGCGCGGGCGCAGCCGGTTGGACCTGATCCGCACCCCCCGCATCGCCGTCGCCGTGATCTGTGCCACGGTGTCCTATGCGCTGATGAACCTGGTGATGACCTCGACCCCGCTGGCCGTGGTCGGCTGCGGGTTGAGCGGCGACCTGCTGGGACCGGGGGCCACCGCCGGCATGACCGAGACGGAGCGGCTCAAGTCCTTCCTCGACATCGCGTCGAATGTGGTCACCGGCCATGTGCTGGCGATGTTCGCGCCGTCCTTTTTCACCGGGCATCTGATCGGGCGCTTCGGGGTAGAGCGGATCATGGGGCTGGGTATCCTCATCCTGGGGATTGCGGGCGTGGTGGCGCTGCAGGGCGTGGCGCTGGAGAACTTCTATATCGCGCTGGTCCTGCTGGGGCTGGGCTGGAACTTTGGCTTCATCGGGGCCACGACCATGCTGGCCGGGGCGCATGCCCCGCACGAACGGGGGCGGATGCAGGGGCTGAACGATCTGATCGTCTTTGGCGGCGTCACCATGGCCTCGCTGGCGTCGGGCGGGTTGATGAATTGCTCGGGCGGCTCGCCTGCCGAGGGCTGGGCGGCGGTGAACTGGGCGATGATCCCGTTCCTTGTCCTTGCGGGCGGATCGCTGACCTGGCTGGTGATACGGCGCGGAACCCAGGCGACCGCCTGAAGCGGACACCGGTGCCTTGCGGGCCGTCGCACGCGGTGGCGCGCGGTGCCGGACATGGCAGAAACAGACAGGCCGCCTACCAGCGTCCCGTTCTACCAGCGTCCGGTCAGCGCCCGCCACGCCAGACGCCGCTGATCGCGCGGTTCGGGGTCGGGCAGTCTGGCGTCGGCCACGGCGGCGGGATCGGCGGTGGCGGCCCTGAGGATCGCATCCGCCTGCCCCACATGCCACAGGGCCGCGCGGGCCGGTTTCGACACGGCACCACGGTTGGCCCGCGCCCGAGCCAATCTCTCCTGCGCGCCGCGGGCAAGCGCCCTGACCCCTTCGGTGGTGCCGTCCAGCAGCGGCACCCGGCCCGCCGTCTCCAGCTCGGGGATGGCGCGCAGCCATGCGGCGATGCCCGCGCCATACGCCGCATCGCGCACCACGGCTTCATCCGCCTGCCCCAGCCTGCGGGCCGCAACCCAGGTCAGATTGCCCGAGGTCTGGTCCATGTAGCGCGCGAAATGCGCTGCGTCCTCGAAAGGATCGCGGTAGATGTCCCAGCGCCGCGCCGCGACGAGTTCGTCCAGAAGGCGCGCGTCGTCAGCCGTGATCGCCTCGGCCAGCGGGGTGGCGACCTCGTGACGCCGCACCGGCCCGCCCTGGGCGATCTCTTCACAGACGTCGCGCCACCATTGCAGGCGCATCTCGGCAATCATGCTTTCCTGCGTGACCCAGGGCGCGCGGGCGACTTCGATGTTGAAGGCATAAAGCGGGAACAGCACGCGCCGCGCCGCCACGGGTGCGGCCATCGCCGCGCGGAACCGCGGCGGGTCGCCCCGTTCGACCAGCGCCGCGCTGGCGTTCAGATCATCGCCAAAGCCCATCAGCGGCCCGCGGGCGCCGGTTTGGCCAATGGCCGCACGAGGCTGAGAAGATAGCCGAATTCGTCACTGTGCGCGCGCCAGCAGGCGGCCTCTTCCTCCGCCTCGTCCAGCACCGCGGCAAGGGCCGCGTCGGCATTGGGGCGCAGGGCCGCGATGCGCGCCTCGATGGGCCCGAAGTAGCCTTCCCAGGCGGCGTTCGACAACCTGCGGATCGCCACCGTCTCGTAGCCCGCCGCCGCAACCCGGGCGGCGATGCCATCGGCATCGGTCATCGCGGGGTGCTGCCGCCACAACGCCTCTGCCCTGGCCGTGGGTGTTTCGGTGAACCAGCAGGCCTCGGAAAAGGCGACCATTCCGCCGGGGCGTATCGCCTTGCGCCAGGCGGTCAGCGCCTCTGTCACACCGATGAAATAGACCGCGCCCGCGCACCAGATGAAATCATAGTCGTTGTGGATCGCGGCCATATCGGCGCGCAGCAGCGTCACGCGCGGATCGTCCTGCCAGCGCGCACGGGCCGCGTCCACGAAATGCGCGGTCTTGTCCAGCGCGGTCACATGCCCGTCCGGCGCGGCCTTTAGCAGGGCGGCGATGTCGCCGCCGGGGCCACAGGCCACATCCGCCATCCGGGCGTTCGGCGGCAGATCGGCCCGCGCGGCGGCCCAGGCGACATCCGCCGCCTCGCCCGGCCCTTCGCGCGGCAGGTCGCGGTGCAGCTGGAAAAACGCGGTCATGTCGTCAGAGTGCATCGAGAAAGTCCTCTATGGCGGCGGCGGTTTCCGGGGCGTCGACGATATCCAGATGGCCAATATCGGGGACCAGCAGGTAGCGGCCCCTGTCCGTCGCCGTCTCCATCGTGGGTTGGTAGGCGGCGGCGTCAAAGGCTTCGTCCGCCGTGCCCGCCACCAGCAGGAACGGCGGAAGCGCCTTTACGTCGGCCAGGTAATCGCCGCGCGGCGCGTAGGATGTATTCAGCCGGTAGGAATAGGCGGTTGTCGCTGTACGGCCCAGCGGTCCGTCCAGCACCTCCTGCGGGATGTTGAACTGAATCACGGCAAGATGGTTCAGCGCCGAAATGCCCGCCGCGTTCAGCATGCTCAACCCGATCAGCCGCCGGGTCAGCGGCTGCGCCCAGCCGCCGGAGTTAGGCCGCGTGGGCGGGGCATCGTGTTTCAGGAACGGCGCCAGCAGCACCGCCCCGTCGAGCATCTGGCCATGCGGGCCCCCGGCAAAGCGCACCACAAGCCCCCCGCCAGAGGAATGGCCGCCCAGAACGATCTTCTGTCCCGGCCTTCGGCGCGCCGCGATGAGATCGGCCAGGTCATCCTCGAACTGTCCGATATAGTCCAGATCGCCCCGCCTGCCCGGTTCCGCCCCGTGCCCGCGCAGATCGGGCACCAGCACGTCCGCCCGCGCCGACAATCGGCGTGCAAGGCGGTCGAACTGCAACCCGTGCCAGCCCGACCCGTGGACCAGCACCAGCAAGGGCGCGCCCTCGCGCCCGCTGTCGTAGGACCGGAGCTGCATCTCGAACCCGTCGCGCAGGGGGAGTGTTTCCTGCGGCTGCGCAGCCGCGCCTGCCGCCGACAGCGGCCCGCTGAAATCAAGTCCCGCCGCCCCGCCGCGCGGACCGGGCCGCTGGGACGCGATCAGGATCAGGGCAATCGCGCCGGTGATCGCAACCGAAATCGCGACGAATTTGAGGACCGTAAAGATCATGCCTGCTGGTCTTTCAGGTCACGGATAAGCTTCCAGCGGATCGCGTCCAGCAGCGCCTCGAAACTGGCGTCAACGATGTTGGCGCTGACCCCCACGGTGGACCAGCGGTTGCCCTGCCCGTCCTCGCTGTCGATGATCACGCGGGTCACGGCCTCGGTGCCGCCCTGGGTGATGCGCACCTTGAAGTCGATCAGGCGCATGTCTTCGATCAGCGCCGAATATTGCCCCAGATCCTTGGCCAGCGCCTTGGACAGCGCATTGACCGGGCCGCGGTCGTTGCCGTCCTCGTCCATCGATTCGCTGACCGACAGGCGTTTTTCGCCATCGACCTTGATCACCACAACGGCCTCAGAGACAGAGACCATCCTGTTGTACTTGTTCTTGCGCCGTTCGACCGTGACACGGTAGCGTTTGACTTCGAAAAGGTCCGGCATCTGGCCCAGTGCGTCGCGCGCCAGCAGTTCGAAACTGGCCTGCGCCGTGTCATAGGCATATCCCAGCGCCTCGCGCGCCTTGACCTCTTCGAGGATCCGCGCAAGCGCCGGATCGCCCTTGGCCACGTTCAGCCCCGCCTCCGCCAGACGGCGGCGCAGGTTGGACTGGCCCGCCTGGTTCGACATCGGGATGATGCGGCTGTTGCCCACGGTCGCCGGTTCGATGTGTTCGTAGGTGCTGGGGTCCTTCAGGATCGCGCTGGCATGCAGCCCCGCCTTGTGCGCAAAGGCCGACGCCCCGACAAAGGCGGCCTGTTTCTGCGGCACGCGGTTGAGGATCTCGTCCAGCATCCGGCTGGTGCGTGTGAGCGTCTTGAGCGCCGCAGGGGTGATGCCGGTCTCGTACCGGCTGGCATAGGGTTCCTTGAGCATCAGGATCGGGATCAGCGCCGTCAGGTTGGCGTTGCCGCAGCGTTCGCCCAGCCCGTTCAGCGTGCCCTGGATCTGGCGCGCGCCCGCGTCCACGGCGGCCAGGGTGCAGGCCACCGCGTTGTCGGTGTCGTCATGGGTGTGAATGCCCAGACGGTCGCCGGGGATGCCCGCCGCGATCACCTCGGCGGTGATCCGGCCCACCTCTACCGGCAGGGTGCCGCCATTGGTATCGCACAGCACGATCCAGCGCGCCCCGGCGTCCAGCACGGTGCGCAGGCAGGACAGGGCATAGTCCGGGTTTGCCTTGTACCCGTCGAAGAAGTGTTCGGCGTCAAACAGCGCCTCGCGGCCCGAAGCCACCAGGTGGGCCACGCTGTCGCGCAGCAGCGTCAGGTTTTCGTCCAGCGTGATGCCAAGCGCGCGGGTGACGTGGAATTCATGGCTCTTGCCCACCAGACAGACGCTGGCCGTTCCCGCGTTCATCACCGCCGCCAGCACATCGTCGTTCTGCGCCGAGATGCCCAGCCGCTTGGTCATGCCAAAGGCGGTCATCCTGGCCCGTGTCTTGGGTGCCGCATCGAAAAAGGCGTTGTCGGTGGGGTTCGCACCGGGCCAGCCCCCTTCGATGTAATCCACCCCCAGCGCGTCCAGCGCACGGGCGATCTGCTGTTTCTCATCCGTCGAGAACTGCACATCCTGCGTCTGCTGCCCGTCGCGCAGGGTGGTATCGTAGATATAGAGACGGTCCTTCCCGGCGGGCGCGCTCACAGCACACCGTCCAGACCTGTGCCGTCAAAGCCCGGCGGCGCCTTCAGCTTGACCCCGTCCTTGCCCATCTGCACTTCGATCCCCAGATCGGTCAGCGCCTTCTTGATCCGGTCCACCTCGGCGAAATCCTTGGTTTCCATCGCAGTCACCCGCGCATCGCTGAGGAAGGCTTCAACATCGGTCAGGTCGAACGCCTGTTCCACCGCCCAGTCGGGGATCTGGCCCGCCAGCAGGCCCAGCAGCGTCAGGGTGCCGCGCAGCCCCTCGATGTCGTTGTCGCCAGACAGCCGGTGGCACAGGGTCAGCACCCCGTGGGTGTTCAGATCGTCGGCCAGCAGATCGACCGCCTCCTGCGGCGGTTGGCTGGTCTGTGCGCCGGCGACCTGGGTGTACCATTTGCGCAGCACGCGCTCGGCCTCCTCGCGCTTCTTGTCGGTCCAGTCCATCGGCTTGCGGTAGTGCGTGGACAGAAAGACAAAGCGGATCACCTCGCCCGGCACGCCCTGCTCAAGCAGATCATGCAGGGTAAAGAAGTTGCCCAGCGACTTGGACATCTTGCGCCCCTCGACCTGCAACATCTCGTTGTGCATCCAGACATTGGCAAAGCCGTGGCCCGCGCAGGTCGACTGGGCAATCTCGTTTTCATGGTGCGGAAAGGTCAGGTCGTTGCCGCCGCCGTGGATGTCGAAGGTATCGCCCAGCAGGGCATCGGCCATGGCGGAGCATTCGATGTGCCAGCCGGGGCGGCCCCGGCCCCAGGGGCTGTCCCAGCCCGGCGTGTCCGCATCCGAAGGCTTCCACAGGACGAAGTCGAGCGGGTCTTCCTTGTAGGGCGCGACTTCGACCCGTGCCCCGGCGATCATGTCGTCCACCGACCGGCCCGACAGCGCGCCGTAGGCGTCATAGGACCGGACCCGGAACAGCACGTGGCCTTCGGCGGCATAGGCATGATCACGCGCGATCAGATCCTCGATCATCGCGATCATCTCGCCGATATAGGCGGTGGCGCGGGGCATGGCGCGGTCGTGCGCTTCGCCCTTCAGCGATGGCTCCAGCGCGCCCACCGCCGCCATGTCGTCCAGAAACCAGCGCGTCGTTTCGGAAGTGATATCCCCGATCGGCCGCCCGCTTTCTGCTGCCCGCGCGTTGATCTTGTCGTCCACATCCGTGAAATTGCGCACGTAGCTGACATGCGCCGGGCCGTAGACGTACCGCAGCAGCCGGTAGAGCAGATCAAACACGATCACGGGGCGGGCGTTGCCGATGTGCGCGCGGTCATAGACCGTGGGGCCGCAGACATACATCCGCACGTCATCGGCGGAAATCGGGACGAATTCCTCGCGCTTGCGGGTCTTGGTGTTGTACAGTCTGATGGTGGTCATTGGTCGTCCTCGGCCAGGTCTGGCGCGGGATGCCACATCTGGTTCAGAATGAAAACGACATGAGCACGCCCGCGAGAATTCTCAGCAGGTAATAATGATGCGCGTGGTGCAGGTCATCGTGGTCATGGCGATGGGGTACGCCCAAGCGGGTCCCAGGTCAAGGCTGATTGATTGACAAACCCCTCCGGCTCTGCGCCCCTGCCCGCGCCATTGAACGCGTCCGGGCGCGCGCAATGGGACACAAGGTGCGCGACAATCAAAGGAGACATCCCATGCAGGCATCACATCGCATCAGCCACATCCTGGGTGGAGGATCGGACGGCTGGGGCGTTTTTTCCAAGGCGCGCCGGATGATCGCGGAGGGCACGCCGGTGACAGAACTGACCATCGGCGAACACGACATCCGCACCGCGGCCCCGATCCTTCAGGACATGCACCGCGCGGCGATGGAGGGGCATACCGGCTATGCCGCCGTCCCGGGCACCGCGTCGTTGCGCGACCGCGTCGCCGCCCGGGTCACGCGGCGGACGGGCGTGCCGACAACGCGCGAGAACGTGATGGTAACACCGGGCGGTCAGGCGGGGCTTTACGCGACCCACGTGGCCTGTTGCGACGCGGGCGATACCGCGCTTTTCATCGACCCCTATTATGCCACCTACCCCGGCACGATCCGGGGTGCCGGGGCCGAACCGCTGGCGGTGGCCGCGCGCCCCGACGCGGGGTTCCAGCCCCGCGCCGCGGACATCGCGGCAGTGGCAGACGGGGCGAAATCCCTGCTGATCAATTCGCCCAACAACCCCACCGGCGTGGTCTATACCCGCGAAACGCTGGAGGGGATCGCGCAGGTCTGCACAGCGCATGGCCTGTGGCTGATCTCGGACGAGGTCTATGACACGCAGGTCTGGGCGGGCGAACACATCAGCCCCCGCGCGCTGCCGGGCATGGCGGAGCGGACGCTGGTGATCGGCTCCATGTCGAAATCCCACGCCATGACAGGCTCGCGCTGCGGCTGGATCGTCGGCCCGGTCGAGATGATCGAGCACCTGACCAACCTCGCGACGCACACCACCTACGGCGTGCCGGGGTTCATCCAGGATGCTGCCGTCTTTGCGCTTGATCAGGGGGAGGCCTTCGAAGCCGAAATCGGCGAACCCTTCCGCCGCCGCCGCGCGCTGGCGCATGATATCCTGGCCGGACAGAATGCGGTGACGCTGGTGCCATCGGACGGTGCGATGTACCTGATGCTGGATGTGCGCAGCACCGGGTTGAGCGGCGAAGCCTTTGCCGACGCGCTGCTTGAGACGCATCACATCGCGGTGATGCCGGGCGAGAGCTTTGGCGCCGCCGCCGCCGGACATCTGCGGGTTGCAATGACGGTGGACGACACCCGCTTTGCCGAGGCGCTGCAGACGCTCTGCGCTTTCGCACGGGATCGGGCCAAGGCGGCCTGAGGCCAAGGCGAACACCAGATCGTCGCCCACGAAAAAGGCCGGGGTGATACCACCCCGGCCCTTTTTTTAGGCGTTCACCAATCAGAAGCGCAGCGAACCGCGCACCGTGAAGGTGGTTGCATCCGCGTCCGCGCCTGCGACACCGCCAAGGTCATCGAACTTGTGGTGCAGCAGTTCGGCACCGACGGTGTAGCTGTCGGTGATCTTGTAGGTCGCACCGACACCGGCAAAGGGACCGGTTTCGTCACCCACGGACGTGTCCGCGCGTGCCGCACCCGCTGTCGCGTAGATCAGCGTGTTGCCCAGGTCATAGCCGCCCTTGAGCTTCAGGCGTGCCACCGAATCGACATTCGCGGCGCCGCCGTTCAGATCGACATCGGTCTTGTCGTAGTCCACTTCGCCGCCGATCACGTAATCGCCGAAGTCATAGTCGTAGCCGGCGTGGAAACCGTAGGTTCCGTTGTCGCCGTCCAGCACGCCGGGGCCGTCGACATCCGCATAGCCCAGCTGCAGACCGGTGTAGAAGCCGGTCCAGTCGTCGGACACGGCAACCGGTGCGGGGGCCGGTGCATAGACGGGTTCCTCCACAACCGGCTCAGCCAGGTTGCCTGCGTAGGCCGCGCTGCCCATGGCCGCCGTTGCCGCCAGTGTCATTGCGCTGATCTTTGTAAACTTTTTCATGTTCTGCTCCTTGGCACTTCTCTTTTCTTCACCCGCGAGACGCGGCTGTTGAATGAACCCGCTACATAGACATTTGTTGCCGGATGTCTGCTCACGCCGTCGCGATGAGCCGGAACCTGCGCAACCGGGCGATTGCAGTCGGCCAATTTCAGCGCAGGGCAAGAAATGCCGGGAACCTTTTGAACGCGCAATAAAATTGCTGCCGCCGCCTGGGTCGCAGACGCTTGGCCCGGGCGCAAAGGGACCGGACGCGCCGGCAGCGGCAGGTCCTGCCCTCGATGAGGTTGCAGCCGAACGCAGGTCAAAGGTGATGTGCCAAAGGTGTTGGCGGGCCTGGGCCTTGCCTCGGCACCGGGCAGACGGTGAGCCGGATGCGGCGCTGAGGCGGCGGGTCAGGAAACATCTGCCCGCCTGACGCGCCCTGCGCGGAAACGGCAAGCCCGGTGCCGCGGCACCGGGCTTGCGGGGCATGGGGGTCCTTGGTCTGCCGCGCCCCGGATGCCCCTGTTCGGGTGGGCGTCAGCCCTCTTCGCTGGCGGGCATCATTCCGGCTTCCTGAGCGGACACAAGCTCTGCCTTGTCCAGCGCGCCGTCGGCGTTCAGATCCATCGCCGAAAACTGCTCTGCCGTGATGTCAGGGTAGACCGCCTGCACTTCCGTCACGCTGAGCAGGCCGTCGCCGTTCGTGTCCATTTCGGCCACGCCGGTTGCCATCGCGTAGGCGGGCATGCACAGCGCGGTCAGGGCGGCGAAGGTGAACTTGGTTGTCTTGGTCATGGGATACTTCCTTTTTTCGGTTTGTGTTCGAAGGTCTTGCTGCCTTCGATGGGATAGATGCAGCAGGGGCGGTTTGCGTTCATGCCGGTCCGTCCACGCGCGAAGCCCTGCCGATCGGGCGCCGCCGCATGGGCAAGCCGCCGCCCAAAAAGCCGTGGTTCGGCGGCTCGGCGGAAACACCCGCATTGGTTGTTGCCGCGGGCGCGGGCATGCTGCGGAAAAAACGAGATGAGGCATTCCGATGACAGAAACAGCCGCGACGCCCTGCGCGCTTTCCCCCCTGTTGCCCCGCCTGCGTGCCCGTGCCCGCAGGCTGACCCGCTCGGCCGAGGAGGCCGAGGACCTGGCCCAGGAGGTGGCGCTGAAGATGTGGCAACTGCTGGCGGAGGACACCCGGATCGACGCGCCGGACCGCTATGCGATGATCATGCTGCACAACCTCGCACGGTACCGCTGGCGCGGCGCGCGCCGGACCGAGGAACTGACCGAAGACATGGTGGTGACGGCGCCGCTAGGCCCGGCCCGGCTGGCCTGCGCGGAGCTGCGCGCCGCCATCGCGCGGCTGCCCCGCGACCAGCGCGCCTGCATGGAAATGATCGTGGCGGGCGACACAAGCCCTCAGGTGTTGGCGGCAAAGCTGCGGGTGCCGCAGGGTACGGTCATGTCGCGGCTGGCGCGCGCCCGGGCGAGCCTGCGGCAGCAGATGGCGCTTGAGGGGTCGGTGACGGAGTTGCTGTGAGCGCGGACCGGGGGCCAGCCCCCGGACCCCCGGTGTTATTTTCGGAACAATGAAGCCGGGGGCGCGCGCATGTCGGGATGTCGGTGAGGCGTTGGACAAAGGCAGCCCGCAGCCGCCTGAACAGAAAAATGGAGAGCCGAAGCTCTCCTCTAGTTTCGCCGTTCCGATTGCGTTTGCCTTGAAAACGCAATCTCCCCTGACAGAGGCCTTTTCCTTCAAAAGGCCGGAGTCAGCCCGCATCCTTCTGAACAGAAAAAAGGAGAGCCGAAGTGCCCCTTTAGTTTCGCCGTTCAGATTGCGTTTGCCTTGAAAACGCAATCTCCCCTGACAGAGGCCTTTTCCTTCAAAAGGCCGGAGTCAGCCCGCATCCTTCTGAACAGAAAAAAGGAGCACCGAAGTGCCCCTTTAGTTTCGCCGTTCCGATTGCGTTTGCCCTTCAAACGCGATCTCCCCTGACAGAGGCCTTTTCCTTCAAAAGGCCGGAGTCAGCCCGCATCCTTCTGAACAGAAAAAAGGAGAGCCGAAGCTCTCCTCTAGTTTCGCCGTTCCGATTGCGTTTGCCCTTCAAACGCGATCTCCCCTGACAGAGGCCTTTTCTTTGAAAAGGCCGGAGTCAGCCCGCATCCTTCTGAACAGAAAAAAAGGAGCACCGAAGTGCCCCTTTAGTTTCGCCGTTCAGGCTCAATTTGTTAACCGCTCGATGTTTGTTTGCCTGCGGCCTGAACGTCGTCCAGAGCACGCGCACGCGCTCCGTGTCTGCGCCGACAGCCGCCGCATGGCCGCTGTCGGGAAGGCCGGGTTCAGGCGTCGGGCACCGGACCGGAGGTGACGAACTCGACCCTGCGCGTGTCCTTGAAGGCCTTGCGCACCATAATCGAGAACGTGCCTTGCGGTGCTTCGACCGACCCTGCCCCTTCGACCGCTTCGATCTCGTCGAAAACGTCCTGGGGCAGCACCGCCTCGCCCGATCCGGAACGCTTTTCCGGTGTCGTTGTGACGGTCACCGTGACCGTCATCGGCTCGGTCGTCCTGGCGCCCATGGTGATCCTGGCGTTTTCGAATTCACGTTTTTCTTCTGGCATCTTTCCGTTTCCCTTAGCTGCAGCCACTGGTGCCACCACATGTATTGCACTTCATGCAGGTCCCGTTGCGGACCAGCGTGTAGTTCCCGCATTCGCCGCAGGCCTCGCCCTCGTAGCCCTGCATCTTGGCCTTGGTGCGCGCATCGAGGCTGGTCGGCGCGCTGGCGGCAGCGGTGCTGGCGGCCATGGCGACGGCGGCGCTGCCGTCGACCTGGGGCGTGGCGGCGGCGACGGCGGCTGCCATCTCGCGCTGGCCGCCCTGCAGTACCACCAGTTCCTGCGGCAGGCGGTTGCGCAGATAGCCGGTGGAGCTGATCTGGCGCAGCACTTCGAGGCTCTTGGTCGCGGCAGTTTCAGAAAGCTCCGAGACATTCGCCACGCCTTCTTCCTCGTCGCCCCGACCCAGATCGTCGAATGTGGCACCTTCGGGCTTCACATGCGCGAGATCGGTCCGGTCCAGGTAGCTGACCGCCAGTTCGCGGAAGATATAGTCGAGAATCGAGGTCGCGTTCTTGATGCTGTCGTTGCCCTGGACCATGCCCGCCGGTTCGAACTTGGTGAAGGTGAAGGCATCGACGAATTCCTCCAGTGGCACGCCGTACTGAAGCCCGACGGAGACCGCGATGGCGAAGTTGTTCATCATCGCGCGGAAGCCCGCGCCTTCCTTGTGCATGTCGATGAAAATCTCGCCCAGCTTGCCGTCGCCGTATTCGCCGGTGCGCAGGTAGACCTTGTGCCCGCCCACGTTGGCCTTCTGGGTATAGCCCTTGCGGCGCTGGGGCATCTTTTCGCGGTGCGACTTGACGATTTCCTTGACGATCACCTTTTCGACGATCTTTTCGGCCAGCACGGTCGCCTTTTCCTGCATGGAGCCGCTTTCCAGCACCTCTGCCGCCTCGTCGTCGTCCTCCACCAGGGCCGCCGCCAGCGGCTGGCTGAGCTTGGAGCCGTCGCGGTAAAGCGCATTCGCCTTGATGCCGAGGCTCCAGGACAGTTCATAGGCCTGCTGGCAGTCCTCGATGGTGGCGTCGTTGGGCATGTTGATCGTCTTGGAAATCGCGCCCGAGATGAAGCTTTGTGCCGCCGCCATCATGTAGATGTGGCTGTTCACGCTGAGGAACCGCTTGCCCTTCTTGCCGCAGGGGTTGGCGCAGTCGAAGATGCCGTAATGCTCCGGCTTGAGGTGCGGCGCGCCTTCCAGGGTCATCGTGCCGCAGACGTGGTCGTTGGCCGCCTCGATGTCCTTGCGGGAGAACCCAAGGGACTTCAGCAGGTCGAAGGTCGGGTCGTTCAGCTTGTCCGCCGGGATGCCCAGCACATTCTTGCAGAACGCCTCGCCCAGGGTCCACTGGTTGAAGACAAAGCGGATGTCGAAGGCCGAGGCCAACGCCGCGTCCACCTTGGCCAGCTCATTGGGGCCGAAACCGTGGCCCGCCAGCGAGGTGTGGTTGATCCCCGGTGCGTTGCCGATGGTGCCATGGCCCACGGCGTAGGACACGATTTCCTCGATCTGGGCGGAGCCGTAACCGAGCTTTTCCAGTGCCGCCGGAACGCTTTGGTTGATGATCTTGAAGTAGCCGCCGCCGGCCAGCTTCTTGAACTTCACCAGGGCAAAGTCGGGCTCGATGCCGGTGGTGTCGCAGTCCATCACCAGGCCGATGGTGCCGGTGGGCGCAATGACCGAGACCTGCGCGTTGCGGTAGCCGTGCTGCTCGCCCAGGGTCAACGCCTCGTCCCAGGTGGACATCGCCACGTCGATCAGGCCGGGCTGAGGGCAATTCGCGTGGTCGAGCGGGACGGGCTTGACCGACAGCAGTTCGTAGCCGGTGTCGTTGCCGTGGGCCGCGTTGCGGTGGTTGCGGATGACGCGCAGCATGTGGCTGCTGTTCTTGTCGTATCCGGGAAAGGTCCCCAGCTCGCCCGCCATTTCCGCGGAGGTGGCGTAGGACACGCCGGTCATGATCGCTGTCAGCGCCCCGCAGAGGCTGCGGCCCTCGTCGCTGTCGTAGGAATAGCCCATGTTCATCAGCAGACCGCCGATGTTCGCATAGCCCAGACCCAGGGTGCGGAAGTCATAGGACCGCTGCGCGATCTCCTTGGACGGGAACTGCGCCATCATCACCGAGATTTCCAGCGTCACGGTCCAAAGACGCGCGGCGTGCATGTAGTCCTCGACGTTGAACACGCCGTCCTCAAGGAAGGTGAGCAGGTTCATCGACGCCAGGTTGCAGGCGGTATCGTCCAGGAACATGTATTCCGAGCAGGGGTTCGAGCCGCGGATCGCGCCGTCTTCGGGGCATGTGTGCCAGTCGTTGACGGTGTCGTGGTACTGGATGCCCGGATCGGCACAGGCCCAGGCGGCATGGCCGACCTGCGCCCAGAGGTCGCGGGCGCGGATGGTCTTGGCCACCTTGCCGGTCGTGCGGTCGGTCAGTTCCCAGTCCGCGTCCTTTTCGACAGCGGTCAGGAAGGCGTTGGTCACGCGGATCGAGTTGTTGGAGTTCTGGCCGGAAACGGAGTTGTAGGCCTCGGAGTCCCAGTCGGTGTCATAGGTCGGGAATTCGATGCTGGTGTGGCCCTGCTTGGCATAGTCCAGCACGCGCTTCACGTAGGTCTCGGGGATCGCGACCTTCTTGGCTTCGCGGATCGCCTGTTTCAGCGCGTCGTTCTTGGCCGGGTCATAGGCATCCGCCACTGCCCCGTCCCATTCCTTGATCGCCTTGAACAGAAGGTTCAGCTTCTCTTCGTGCATCTTGGAGCCGGCGACGATGGACGCGACCTTCTGCTCTTCGAGCACCTTCCAGTTGATGAATTCCTCGATGTCGGGATGGTCGGCATCGACGATCACCATCTTGGCCGCGCGGCGCGTGGTGCCGCCCGACTTGATGGCGCCGGCTGCACGGTCGCCGATCTTGAGAAAGCCCATCAAGCCGGACGACTTGCCACCGCCCGACAGTTTCTCACCCGCCGCACGCAGCGAGGAGAAGTTGGTGCCCGTTCCCGAGCCGTATTTGAAAAGCCGCGCCTCGCGGACCCACAGGTCCATGATGCCGCCATCGCCCACCAGGTCGTCCTGAACGGACTGGATGAAGCAGGCGTGCGGCTGCGGGTGTTCGTAGGAAGACTTGGACCGGGTCAGTTTGCCGGTCTTGTAATCGACATAGTAGTGGCCCTGCGCGGGACCGTCGATGCCATAGGCCCAGTGCAGGCCGGTGTTGAACCACTGGGGCGAGTTCGGCGCGGCGCGCTGGCTGGCCAGCATGTGGCGCATCTCGTCAAAATAGGCGCGGGCGTCTTCCTCGGTGGTGAAATAGCCACCCTTCCAGCCCCAATAGGCCCAGGCCCCGGCAAGGCGGTCAAACACCTGCTTGGACGAGGTCTCGCCGCCCATTTCGGCCCCTTCGGCGGGGACCGAGCGCCACAGGAACTCGGGCACGCCCTTTTCCTTGACCTTTTTCAGTTCAGAGGGAACGCCGGCCTTGCGGAAATATTTCTGCGCGATGACGTCGCTTGCGACCTGGCTCCAGCTGGAGGGCACCTCGACATTGTCGAGCTTGAACACGGTGGAGCCGTCGGGATTGCGGATCTCGGATACCGTGGTGATGAAATCCAGCCCCGCGTATGCATCTTTGCCTGCGGTCGTAAACTGACGTTCAATCTTCATTTCTTACTGCCTCATTCCAGCGTTTACAAAATTCGGAAAACCGCCCGTCATTGCAGACCGTCCCCACCCCGTGTGCCGTCGATCAGGGCGCAGATTGACCAAGCGCCGGGAGGTATCCGCCCCCGGCAGTCTTGCAGCATCGACCGTTAATCCGTCTTGGTGCCTGTCATCTGCCCTGATGCGCCTTTGAAGCGTTTACCACTACATCTTGTGGCGTCATCGTCGGCCTGCACAACCTGACGTATTGAGGGGTCTGGGGTCAACGGACTTTTTTGAAATTTCGCCAAAGATTTTCGTTGACCAAATCCAGTTTGTTTGGGTCCGCAGGCGAGCCGCGATTCACAAGGTTAATATCCCCAGCCCCCCTGTTTCGAGGGAGAGCCCGCCCAGGCCGTCAAACTGCAAATGGTTGGGTGGGTTTAGGCCTGTACGCTCACCCTTTGGCTGAACTTATCCACAGGCTGCCTGTGTGAAAGTCACCTGCAATCGAGGCCCCGCAGACCGGGTGCAAAAAATTCGGGCGGTTTTGCAGAACTGTCACGTTGATCTGATCCACGACGCAGAATCAGTGGCAATTTCGCACCGCATCTGGGCGGGCATTCAGATCTGGACACCAGATGTAGGGATCACGCGACACCGCGACCGGGGCGATTCCGCCCGCTGCGCGTGCAGCCTGCGGATGGAGGCGATTCAGATGTGGTTGCAGAGCGGCACAGGGTTTGTCCCGTTCGCCCGTACTCAACACGAATCCTGTCCGGGGTGCCGCAGCCCGAGGGGGCAGCTATGCGGACATTGCAGACACAGCCATGACCTGAGAAGGTTCGTGGCATGAAATTGCCCGACCTTCCTCCTGATATGAAATTCCCTCGGCTTGGCACCCATCCCGGCGATATTGCCTTTGCTTTCGAAGCTAAACGAGCGGCCATGGGACCGCACATAATCAAACGCTGGCCTTGGGATGAAGCATTCCAACGGGACCTGCATGAGCGTCATTACAGCGAGAAGCCATTTTTCGAGATAAGGCGCTCGGAGCAGAGGCTTGGAACGCTATCGCTTCAGCGGCAGTCGGATCACGTGCGTCTCGGAGAGTTCTATTTGTTCCCAGAGCATCAAGGCCAGGGAGCTGGTTCGACTATTCTCGCGCACTGTCTCGCAGTGGCCGACAGCCTGCAGTTACCTGTTAGGTTGGAGTACTTGCACTGGAACCCGGTAGGCTCGCTCTACCGGCGGTATGGCTTCAAAGAGATCAGTCGTTCCGGGATCCACTGCTTCATGCAGCGAGAAGCTGTCGACTTGTAGGCGCGCTACGGGCTCGAAGTTGACCTTCAGATTTTCATGAAGCGGCGCACCCGCGCGGCAGGTGCAGATAAAGAGTTTGCCCTCTAGCGGCGGGCAAACCGAGCCAGGGGGCAGCGGCACCCAAAGGGCATTTCGTGCCCCGAAAGAACAAATGCCCTAACGATCGACAAGTGGTGAAGTGGTCGGAGCGAGAGGATTCGAACCTCCGACCCCCTGTACCCAAAACAGGTGCGCTACCAGGCTGCGCCACGCTCCGACCGGGCCTCTTTAGTCGCTGTGTCCGTGAAAGAAAAGAGCTAGATTGCGCGCCCTAGGTCGTGTTGACATTCATTGTCGCCCACCCGCGCGAGACGGATTTTGCCGCTGGCGCCCTGATGTGAGCGCAGCAATGTGATCATTGGAAGCGAACATCCGGGAGGACAGAGGCAAAATCCGCCGCGCCCCGAAGGGGTTTCGCCAAAATTGCCCATTTCCGCGTTACAGCGTCCCGCCTTTACTTTAAAAATAAATCACGTCGCCAATGTCCCGAGAGCGCGTAGCGCGCAGGGTATTGGCGCTTCAATTTCAAGGCGGGGCGCGCAAAGAGAGCTTGAAATAGCTGGCTATTCCTGCGCGCTCTTGCCTGGAATTGAGCAATTTTGGACTGAAACGGGTGGGCGAAAATGAAAGTCAATACGACCTAGCAAGGCCAGGCCGCTTCATCGGGCGAAAACGCCGGATGGCGCAGCCGGGTCCCTTCGGTGATGCCCAGCCGGCGTGCCAGCCCGCCGTTGATCTCAAGCACGGCAAGGACGTTGTCGCCGCCGAAGATGGAGGTTTCGTCCAGCGGCACGGCCTCGTGGTGAATGTGCGTCACGGTACCGCTGGCGTCCACGAACAGCATGTCGAGCGGGATCAGCGTGTTGCGCATCCAGAAGCTGGCGCGCCGTGGCGCGGGATACACGAACAGCATGCCCGAAGAGACCGGCATCGCTTCGCGCCCCATGAGGCCCCGCGCCTGTTCCTGCGGCTCGTCCGCGATTTCCACGTTGAAACGCACGCTGCCCCAGTCGCCCCGCAGCATCACGGTGTCCTCGCGGCAGGCGCTTTCGGCCCATGCCCCGACCGCACTCAGCGCCAGCGCCGCCAGCGTGGCGGCGATCAGTCCCGGTCTTCGTCGCGGGGCGTCAATACTGTTTCCCATGCCTGCACCTCTGCGGCCATCTTGCCGCGTGTACCATCAATCACCCGCATCGCCAGCGCCTCGCCGGGTTGCAGATCGGACAGACCCGACTGCCGCAACACCTCGATATGCAGGAACACATCCTCCGGCTTGCCGAACACATTGGCAAAGCCGAACCCCTTGGATTTGTCGAACCACTTGACCCGCGCCGGCAACAGCGGCGCCGCCGCGACCTCCTCCCGGTCGCGCCTGATGATGTCTGGCAGCGCCGCGGACTGGGCGTTCTCGGGTGGGTGAATTGCCCGCACCTGCGTCGCCTGCACGCCGCGTTCGGTGCGGTGGGCCAGCACCTCTACCCGCGCCCCGTCGGCCACCGAGCTTTGCCCGAAGTTGCGCAGCACGTTGACATGCAACAGGATGTCCGGCCCGCCGGTATCGGCCACGACAAAGCCGAACCCCTTGGCCGGATCGAACCATTTCACAACACCGGAAACCGGCGTCCCTTCGGGCGTTTCGATGCCCTGTTCGGGGGGAGTGTCGCGATGGTCCTGCACGTCTGTCCTCTGTCGGTCGCTTTCGCCCCGGGCGGGCTGATAATCTGGCTAACGTATCACATGAAACAAGGTGTGGGTACTCAAGGGTTGAGACGGACGATTTCCCAGCTTTCCGCCGGGTCTGCCCGTCGCCATCTGAAACGGTTGTGAAGCCGGAATTCCCCGTCCGCCCAGAACTCGATCTCGGACGGGGTGATCCGGTAGCCGCCCCAGAAGGGCGGCCGGTCGGGGTTGGTGCCCTTCTGGGCGGTCACGCGGGCCACCTCCGCCACGAGGGCCGCACGGCTCTTGAGCGGGCGGGACTGCCTGGACGCCCATGCCCCCAGCCTGCTGCCCAACGAGCGGCTCTTGTAATAGGCGTCGGCCTGGGGGCCGTCCTCCCGCGTGATGGTGCCGCGCACCCGGATCTGCCGACGAAGGGTCTTGGAGTGCAGCACAAAGGCGGCCTTGCCCGCCCCCTCCAGCTCGATCGCCTTGGCGCTCTCGTAATTGGTGTAAAAGACAAAGGCGTGCGCCTCGATCTCTTTCAGCAGTACCATGCGCACATTGGGCAGCCCCGTCTCATCCACGGTGGCCAATGCGACGGCGTTCGGATCGTTCGGCTCGGTGTCTTCGGCCTCCGCAAGCCAGCGACGGGCGATTTCAAACGGGTCCGGTCCCGCAAAGATACCGGTGCGTTCTTCCATCTGGCGTTCCAAATTCCTGAATGCACGCCGCAAAACGTGCCCAACGCACAAGCGGTATATCAATCGACATAATGCAACAAGGCGTTTGACGGATTTTTGTACAGCCATACCGGTGGTTTGCCGCCGGGATCCGAATGGCTGGCATCTTGATGGGACCGCCGCAATGTCCTAGAGGTTGTCGTCAAAGCAACAGGCAAAGGGTCGGCGCCCATGGAAAACACTTTGATGCAGGGCAAGCGTGGCTTGATCATGGGCCTCGCGAACGACAAGTCCATCGCATGGGGCATTGCCCAGACCCTGGCCGATGCCGGCGCGGAACTTGCCTTTTCCTATCAGGGCGAGGCGCTGAAGAAGCGGGTCGGCCCCCTGGCCGCGCAACTGGGCAGCGACATCGTCCTGCCCTGCGACGTGAGCGACGAAGCCAGCATCGACGCGCTGTTCGACGGGTTGAAAGACCACTGGGAAAACATTGACTTCGTCGTGCATGCCATTGGTTTTTCGGACAAAAGCGAACTTCGCGGTCGCTATGTGGATACCAGCCGCGCAAACTTTGCCATGTCGATGGACATTTCGGTCTATTCCTTCACCGCCATCATGCAGCGCGCCGAAAAGATGATGGGCCCGGGGGCCAGCGCCCTCACGCTCACCTATTATGGCGCGGAAAAGGTCATGCCGCATTATAACGTCATGGGCGTGGCCAAGGCCGCGCTCGAGGCATCGGTGCAATACCTGGCCGAGGATCTGGGCAAGGACGGCATCCGCGTCAACGCGATCTCGGCGGGTCCGATCAAGACGCTGGCGGCCTCCGGCATCGGCGATTTCCGCTACATCATGAAATGGAACGAATACAACTCGCCCCTGCGCCGCAACGTGACCATCGGCGACGTGGGCCGCGCGGCGCTGTTCCTGCTCAGCGACCTAGGCTCAGGCACCACGGGCGAGAACCTGCATGTGGACGCGGGCTATCACGTGGTGGGCATGAAGGCGGTGGACGCGCCCGACATGGCCAAGGAATGACCTGAGCCGATGAGCCTGGAAAGCCTCGCCGCGTTCAACCTGCTGCTGCTGGCCGCCCTGGCGAGCCCCGGTGCCGCCATGATCTTTGTCATCAGGACGACTGTCAGCGCGGGCCGCGTCGCGGGGCTGCTCAGCGGTCTGGGGCTGGCACTGGCGGCGGGCTGCTGGACCGCCTCGGCCTTTCTGGGGCTCGACAGGCTGCTGGCACTTGCCCCCTGGGCCTATGTCACGCTGAAGGTGGCAGGCGCGCTCTATCTGATCTGGATCGCGGTGCAGACCTGGCGCCATGCCCGCACGCCCCCCGGCGATGCACTGCCCCGACCGGCCGGCCGCCACCTTCTGGCCGGTGCGCTGGTGAACCTTGGCAACCCCAAATCAATGCTCTTTGCCGCCGCCCTGATCCTCGTGGTCTTTCCCAAGGGCATGACCACGGGCGAAATCGCCTTTGTCGTGTTCAACCATGTGACGCTGGAAATCCTGTTCTACAGTCTTTTTGCCACCTTGCTCAGCACCCCGGTTGCGCGGCAGGGCTATCTGCGTCTGAAACCGGTCTTCGACCGCATCGCCGCCCTGCTGCTGGGGGCCTTCGGCGTCCGGCTGCTGATCGAAAGGTAACGCCATGTCCGACAAACGCGACGCCAACCGCCTGCCCCATGAAAAAGGCTTTCACATCTCGTGGGACCAGATCCACCGCGACAGCCGTGCGCTGGCCTGGCGGCTGGACGGCATGGGCCCCGACAATGGCGGCTGGCGCGCGGTGGTTGCGATCACCCGTGGCGGCATGGCCCCCGCGATGATCGCGGCGCGCGAGCTGGACATCCGGACGGTCGACACGATCTCGGTCAAATCCTACGACCATCAGGACCAGTCGGACGCGCAGGTGCTGAAATCCCCCGATGCCGCGCTGATGGGCGACGGCACCGGCATCCTGATCATCGACGACCTGGTGGACAGCGGCAAGACACTGGAAGTCGTGCGCAGGATGTACCCCAAGGCGCATTTCGCCACCGTCTACGCCAAGCCCAAGGGCCGCCCGCAGGTCGATACCTTCATCACCGAGGTCAGCCAGGACACCTGGATCTTCTTTCCCTGGGACATGGCGCTGCAATATGTCGAACCCTACCGGGGCCGGGACTGACCCCTTGCCCATCCCCTGACCGTAAAGACCGCCGGGGAACGTGAGGGGCACCCCCCACGTCCGCCGGTGCAAAAGGACATGCCGATGCCGCTGCCCCGCACCGCGACCACCTTTGCCCCGCCCGTGATGGAGGCCCGGCGCTGGCTTGACGGGGTGCGCTTTGCCCCCGACCGTCCGCTGATCAACGTCAGCCAGGCCGCCCCCGTGGACCCGCCGCCGCAGGCGCTGCGACAGGCGATGGCCGATGTCGCCCTGCAAAACGACGAGGCGCATCTCTACGGCCCCGTGCTGGGCCTGCCGGATCTGCGCGCGGAACTGGCCGCCAATACCGCGCGGCATTACGGCGGCGCGGTCAATCCCGCGCAGGTCTGCATCACGTCGGGCTGCAATCAGGCCTTTGCCGCCGCCATCGCCACGCTCTGTGCCGAAGGGGATGAAGTCATCCTGCCAACGCCTTGGTATTTCAATCATAAAATGTGGCTCGACATGTCGGGCGTCGCCGCGATCCCGCTGGTTACGGAAGCGGACCTGCTGCCCGATCCCGACCGGGCGGCGGCGCTGATCACCCCGCGCACCCGCGCCATCGCACTGGTCACGCCGAACAATCCCGGCGGCGTCGAATACCCCGCCGATCTGGTGCAGGCCTTCTTCGACCTTGCCCGGCGGCACGGCATCGCGCTGATCCTGGACGAGACCTACCGCGATTTCGACAGCCGCAGCGGCCCGCCCCATGCCCTGTTTCAGGACCCGGACTGGGCCGATACGCTGATCCACCTCTATTCCTTTTCCAAGGCGTACCGTCTGACCGGCCACCGCGTGGGCGCGATGATCACCTCCGACAGACGCCTGGCGGAGGCGGAGAAGTTCCTCGACACCGTGGCGATCTGCCCCGCGCAGCTGGGCCAGCACGCGGCGCTCTGGGGGATGCGCAACCTCGGCCAGTGGCTGGCCGGAGAGCGGGACGAGATCCTGGCCCGCCGCGCCGCGATTTCCGCCAACATGCCCCGGCTGGAGCCGCTTGGCTGGAAGCTGCTGGGCCTCGGGGGGTACTTCGCCTACATGCGCCATCCCTTTGACCAAAGCGCCGCGACCCTGGCGCCGGAGCTGGTGCGCAGCGCGGGCATTCTCTGCCTGCCCGGCACCATGTTCTGCCCCGAGGGCGATGCCACCGGAGAGCGGCAGCTGCGCCTCGCCTTTGCCAATCTCGACGCGACAGGCATCGGTCGTCTCTTTGACCGGCTGGCGGACCTGCCACAGGGCTGATCGGTATGCCCGAAACCGTATAGCTGCTTGCCCCGCGCGGGCGGGACGCATAGACAGTTGCGAAAGCGAAAAAGGGTGATGACACATGGCCAAAGGGTCGAGCATTTCTAAAACCGCAATGTGGATTCTGATGGGTCTTCTGATCCTCGGGCTGGGCGGCTTCGGGGCGGTCAACCTGTCCGGCAACCTGCGGTCCATCGGCACGGTCGGGGACAAGTCGATCCCGGTGGATGCCTACGCCCGCCAGCTGCAGAACGAGATCCGCGCCATCGAACAGCAGACCGGGGAAAGCCTGCCCTTTGCCCGCGCGCAGGAGATCGGGCTGGACCGTGCGGTGCTTCAGCGCCTCGTGCGCAACCGCGCGCTGGATCACGAGACATCCCAGCTGGGCCTGTCCATCGGCGACGAAGCCCTGCGCGAGGACATTCTGGACATTCCCGCCTTCCAGGGCGTCGATGGCACCTTCGACCGCGAGGCCTATCGCTTTGCCCTGCAGCAGGGCGGCCTGTCCGAGGCGGACTTCGAAACCTCCCTGCGCGAGGAGGCGGCGCGCACCCTGTTGCAGCGGGCAGTCACCAGCGGTGTCGTCATGCCCGACACCTATGCCGAGACGCTGATGACCTTCATCGCGCAGGAACGCAGCTTTACCTGGAGCGTGCTGGACAGCGACGATCTGGCCGAACCGGTGGCAGAGCCGACCGAGGCGCAGTTGCAGGCGTACTACGCTGAGAATCAGGACGCCTTCATGCTGCCCCTGACCAAGAAGATCACATATGTCTGGCTGTCGCCCGAAGACATGCTGGACGAGGTCGAAGTGCCCGAAGACGAACTGCGCCGCGCCTATGACGATCGCGCCGCGGAATTCCAGCAGCCCGAGCGGCGTCTGGTCGAACGCCTGGTCTTTGCCGATCAGGACGCCGCCGACCGCGCCGCCGCCGCGCTTGAGGTCGATGGCACCACCTTCAACGCGCTGGTGCAGGAACGCGGGCTTGACCTGGCCGATATCGACATGGGCGATTTGTCCCGGCTGGAACTGGACGCCGCAGGCGAAGCGGTCTTTGGTGCCGAGGTGGGCGATGTGGTCGGCCCCCTGCCCAGCTCTCTGGGGCCCGCCCTGTTCCGGGTGAACGGCGTGCTGCC
The DNA here is from genome assembly GCF_009363555.1 of Sulfitobacter sp. THAF37. NCBI lineage: Bacteria > Pseudomonadati > Pseudomonadota > Alphaproteobacteria > Rhodobacterales > Roseobacteraceae > Sulfitobacter > Sulfitobacter sp. THAF37. The sequence goes on along the minus strand of NZ_CP045372.1, from coordinate 2,589,369 downwards.
GGCGCAGAACACCAGCTTTGACGATGCGCGCCCCGCGCTGGAAGCCGAACTGGCCGCAAGCCGTGCCGCCCGCGCGGTCGAGGCCCGTGCCCAGGAACTTGACGACCGGCTCGCGGGGGGCGCGTCGCTCGAACAGATGGCCGAAGAGACCAAGCTGACCCTCGGGACCATCGACTGGACCCCCGAAAGCAGCGAGGGCATCGCCGCCTACACAGGCTTTCGCGACGCGGCGGCCGATGTCACGGCGTCGGACTTCCCCCGGATCGAACAGCTGGAAGACGGCGGCGTCTTTGCCCTGCGGCTGGACGAGCAGCTGGAAGAGCGCCCCGAACCTTTCGAGCAGGCCCGCGACGACGTGCGCGCCGCTTGGGAGGCACAGCAAACGGTTGAGGAGTTGAGCGCACAGGCCAACGATCTGGCGCAGTCACTGGGCGACGATGCGTCGTTCGAAGAAGCGGGGCTGGACGCCACGGTCGCACAGAACCAGACCCGCCGCGCCTTTATCGAAGGAACGCCGGAAAACTTCATGGAAACGGTGTTCGACATGACACCGGGCGATGTGAGCGTGCTGCCCGGTGACGGTCAGGTGTTCATCGTCCGCCTTGATGACATCGCGGACCCCGAGGCGGACGACGAAACCGCGGCCCTGCGCGGTCAGCTCTCCGAACAGCTGGATCAGAACCTGTCGCAGGACCTTTACGCCGTCTTCGCCGACGATGTGGTGCGCCGCGCCGGACCGCAGGTCGATCAGCGGGCGCTTCAGGCCGTCCATGTCAACTTTCCCTGATCGGCGGCGCATATGACACTGACACCGGCATTCGAGGATTTCGCCGCGCAGTACGGCGCGGGCGAGAACCAGATCGTCTATACCCGCCTTGCCGCCGATCTCGACACGCCCGTGTCGCTGATGCTCAAGCTGACCGGAGCGGCTGAAAACGCCTTTGTGCTGGAATCCGTCACCGGCGGCGAAGTGCGCGGGCGCTATTCGATCATCGGGATGAAGCCCGACCTGATCTGGCGCTGCCGGGGCGACACCTCGGCGGTGAACCGCGCCGCCCGCTACGATGCCGACGCCTTTGAGGACATGCCGGGCAATCCGCTCGACGTTCTGCGCGACATCATCGCGGAAAGCCGGATCGACCTGCCCGAGGACCTGCCGCAGGCCGCGGCAGGGCTGTTCGGCTATCTGGGCTACGACATGATCCGCCTGGTCGAACATCTGCCGGACGTGAACCCGGACCCGCTGGGCCTGCCCGATGCGGTCATGGTCCGCCCGTCGGTCATTGCCGTGCTCGACGGGGTCAAGGGCGAAGTCACCGTGGTGTCCCCGGCCTGGGTGTCCGAGGGCCAGTCGGCCCGCGCCGCCTATGCGCAGGCCGCCGAGCGGGTAATGGACGCCGTGCGCGACATGGAACGCGCCATGCCCGCCACCTCGCGCGATCTGGGTGACGCGGACGAGGTCCCGGACCCGGTCAGCAACTTCACCCGCGACGGCTACAAGGCCGCGGTGGAAAAGGCGCGCGACTATATCGCGGCGGGCGACATCTTTCAGGTGGTGCCGAGCCAGCGGTGGGCACAGGGGTTCACGCAAGAGCCCTTTACCCTGTACCGCAGCCTGCGGCGCACGAACCCGTCGCCGTTCATGTTCTACTTCAACTTCGGCGGCTTCCATGTCGTGGGCGCCAGCCCGGAAATCCTCGTGCGGGTGTTCGACCGGCAGATCACCATCCGCCCTGTCGCGGGCACCCGCCCCCGCGGCGCCACGCCCGAGGAAGACCGCGCGCTGGAGGCCGATCTGTTGCTGGACGAAAAGGAACTGGCAGAGCATCTGATGCTGCTGGACCTGGGACGCAACGATGTGGGCCGGGTGGCAAAGATCGGCACTGTCCGCCCGACCGAGGAATTCATCGTCGAACGCTACAGCCACGTGATGCATATCGTCTCCAACGTCGTGGGCGAACTGCGCGAGGACTGCGATGCGCTGGATGCCTTCTTTGCCGGGATGCCCGCAGGCACCGTCTCGGGCGCCCCCAAGGTCCGCGCGATGGAGATCATCGACGAACTCGAACCCGAGAAGCGCGGCGTCTATGGCGGCGGCGTGGGCTATTTCAGCGCGGGCGGCGACATGGACATGTGCATCGCCCTGCGCACCGCCGTGATCAAGGATGAAACGCTCTACATCCAGGCGGGCGGCGGCGTGGTCTACGACAGCGACCCCGAGGCCGAATACATGGAGACGATGCACAAATCCAACGCCATCCGGCGGGCCGCGGCGGATGCCGCGCGGTTCGGCGGTCAGGGCAACCGCTGATGAGCGCCAGACGCGCGCCGTTCGAGATCGCCGGGCAGTCCGTCGCCCCCGGCACCAGCCTGAACGTCGACCTTCCGGTCTCCATCCTGCCCGATCACACGCCTGTTCACCTGTCGGTCGAAGTCCACCACGGCAAGCGCCCCGGCCCCACCATGTTCGTCAGCGCCGCCGTGCACGGCGACGAGGTGATCGGCGTCGAGATCGTGCGCCGCCTGCTGCGCGCGCCGCAGCTCAGATCCCTGCGGGGCACGCTGCTGGTGATCCCGGTGGTCAACTCCTTCGGGTTTCTCAGCCGCTCGCGCTACCTGCCCGACCGGCGCGACCTGAACCGCTGTTTTCCGGGTCATCCCTCGGGGTCGCTGGGCGCGCGGCTGGCGCATATCTTCCTGCAGGAGGTGGTCCTGCGTTGCGACTTCGGGATCGACCTGCATTCCGCCGCAATCCACCGCACCAACCTGCCGCAGGTGCGGGTGTCGCCCTCGGACAAGGTCACTCAGAAGATGGCGCTGGATTTCGGCGCACCCGTGGTGCTGACCTCGGGGCTGCGCGACGGGTCCCTGCGGGCGGTGGCGGGCAAACATGGCGTGCCGATCCTGCTCTACGAGGCGGGCGAAGGGCTGCGGTTTGACGAGATGGCGGTGCGCGCCGGTGTCGCGGGCATCCTGCGGGTGCTGCGCGGCCATGACATGCTGCCCGCCAAGGGCATCGCAAATGCACGGGTCGCCCCCTATCTGTGCACCTCGTCCCATTGGCTTCGGGCCCCGGCGGGCGGGCTCTTGCGGACCTTCCGCGCCGAAGGCGAAACCGTGGAAGAAGGCGATGTGCTGGCCACCGTCTCCGACCCTTTCGGCGCGGTGGAGACGGATCTGATCGCGCCCGAGGCAGGCATCCTGATCGGCCGCGCGATTTTGCCCGTGGTGAACGAGGGCGACGCGGTGTTCCACCTTGCTCAGCTGAGCCCCCGCGCGGCGGAGGCCACGGTGGACAATCTGGCCACCCAGCTGGAAAGCGACCCGCTGTTCGACGAAGACGAAATCATCTGATTGCTATGGCCCCTGCGCGCGCTACCTGTCGCGCTGACCGAAAAGGAGCCGCCGGATGATCCGTACCGCAACCTGCCTTCTGCTGCTTTGGGCTGGCAGCGCCCAGGCCGACCTCAGCCTGCGCTTCATCGAAGGCGCGCCCGAGGACCGCTTTGTGCTGACCAACGACGGCACCTGTCCGCTGGCCGAGGCGACGCTGACGCTGGACATCGGCGCCGCCCCCGCCGGTCTGCTGTTCGACACGACACCGGGCGGCGCGGGCGTGGACGTCCACCAGCCGTTCGAGGTGATCGAGGGCCGTGGCGCGCTGCTGGGCCTGCCGGACCTGTCTGACGGAGACACGGTGCTGACGCTGAACCTGGCCGGACTGCCCTCCGGCGGCGCGGTCAGCTTTTCGCTGGATGTGGACGACAGCGGTACAGGCCGCCCCGAGACCATCGCAGGCAGCGAGATCGAGGGCGCGATGGTCACACTGGTGATGGGTGAGACGACGCTGGACATGCCGTTTTCGGATCAGGCGGTCGCGGTGATCCCGATCGCCCCCTGCACCAGCTAGGTCCTGTCCGGGCACGGAATTGTATCGGTACTTGATTCTGTCGCCAGCCCGGTTGACTCGGCCCCGGCGCGGCGCGATCAATTGGCCGTCGCAATTTGATCAAAAGGTGCCGCAATGACCATCAGGCTGGGGATCAACGGGTTCGGACGCATCGGCCGCTCGGTGCTGCGGGCGTTGATGGCGCGTGCGCCCGGCGACATAGAGGTGGTGGCGATCAACGATCTCGCGCCGCTGGAAACAGCCGCGCATCTGTTCGAATTCGATTCCGTGCATGGCACCTATCCCGGCACCGTGACACTGGGGGACGGCACGATGGACGTGGGCCGCGGCCCGATCCGGGTGACTGCCGAACCCCGGCCGGAACGGCTGAACTGGCAGGATGTGGACATCGCGCTGGAATGCACCGGGCACATGACCGACCCCGTCCACGCCGAGGCGCATCTGCGCAACGGCGCGGGGCGTGTCCTGATCTCGGGCCCGGCCAAGGGTGAGGCCAAGACGGTGGTCTACGGCATCAACCACGACAGCTTGACGACGGCGGACCGGGTCGTGTCCAACGGGTCCTGCACCACCAATTGTCTGGTGCCGGTGGTGGATGTCCTGCACCGCGCCTTCGGCATCCAGCGCGGCATGATGACCACCGTGCATTGCTACACCAATTCCCAGAGCCTGACGGATGCCGCGCATGAAGACCTCTACCGCGCGCGCGCCGGGGCGCTGTCGATGGTGCCGACCTCCACCAGCGCCTCGCGCACGCTGGATCTGGTGTTGCCGGAGCTTGCCGGACACATCACCAGCCATGCGATCCGGGTGCCCACACCCGACGTGTCCTGTTGCGATCTGGTGGTGACGCTGGACCGGCCCGCCACCGCCGAGGACGTGAACGACGCCTTTCGCGCCGCGGCGGCAGAGGGGCCGCTGAAGGGGGTGGTCGGCGTGACCGACCGCAAGCTGGTTTCAAGCGATTTTCGCGGCAACCCGCATTCGGCGGTCTTTGCCACCGATCAGACGCGCGTGCAGGACGGCACCCTGCTGCGGGTGCTGGCGTGGTACGACAACGAATGGGCGTTTTCCAACCGGATGCTCGACACGGCGGGCGTGATCGCCAGCCGCATGTAGGCTCAGCCGAACCGCTCCAGCAGCTTGGCGTTGACGCGGGGGGTGACGAACTTGCTCACGTCCCCTTCCAGGCGGGCGATTTCCTTGACCAGCTTGCTGGCGATGGCCTGATGCTGCGCCTCGGCCATGAGGAAGACCGTTTCGATGCTGTCGTCCAGCTGCCGGTTCATGCCGACCATCTGGTATTCGTATTCGAAATCCGCAACCGCGCGCAGGCCGCGCACGATGATCTGCGCGCCGACGTCGCGGGCGCAGTTGATCAGCAGGTTCTCGAAAGGATGGACCACCACCTCGACCCCGGTTTCGCGGGTCAGCCGGGCGCATTCATCCTCGATCATCGCAACCCGTTCGTCCAGGTCGAACAGCGGCCCCTTGTCGCGGTTGATGGCGACGCCGATCACCAGCTTGTCCACCAGCCTTGAGGCCCGGCGGATGATGTCGATATGCCCCAGGGTGATGGGGTCGAAGGTGCCGGGATAAAGGCCGATGCGCATGGGCTGTCCTGTGTCTGGTCTTTTGTCGCGGGCAAGCAATCATGTGCGCATCACGGGCGCAAGCACTAATGCGCCCCGCGTCGCAGGGTAATCCGCAGCCCGGGCTCGCGGCCCTAATGGCCCATGATCATGCCTTCCAGGGCATTCTTTTCCATCGCCAGTTCGGTCAGCCGCGCCTTGACCACGTCACCGAGCGAGATCAGCCCGACCAGCGCGCCGTCCTCGATCACCGGCATGTGGCGAAAGCGGCCATCGGTCATCTTCTGCAGGATCTCGTCGGCCCTGTCGTCCCGGCTGCAGGTCACGAGCTTGGTGGTCATCAGCTTGTCCACCGTCATGTCGAGACAGCCCGCCCCCTGGCGGCCCAGTTCGCGCACGATGTCGCGCTCGGACAGGATGCCGTCCGGTGTCTTGCCGTCCTTCGAGATGACCAGCGTGCCGATCCGCTTGTCCGACAGCATCCGGGCGGCCTCCGATATCCGCATCGTCGGCGCCGACGTCACCACCGCATCGTCCGACTTCGACTTGAGAATTTGCGACACCAGCATGACCATCCTCCTTGTAGATGCATATCCTTGGGTCAAGCGTTGCCGTAATGTGCTGACCTGTCAAGCTTTTGCCTCCAGACGGCTCAGTTCCGCGCGGATCGCCGCGCCAAACAGATCGGCAAAGCGGCTCAACCTGCGGTTGGACTTGTCGTCTGCATGTCGGATCAGGTAGAACGACCGCTTCAGGCTCACCGCGTCGGTCAGTATCCGCTCGACTTCGGGTGCGAAGGGCAGCACGAAGTCATGCACCACGCCGATTCCCCCGCCCCGCGCGACCATCTGAAGCTGAACGGACACCGAATTCGAGGCCAGCGCCACGCGGGACAGCCCAAGATCCGCCAGATAGTCAAGCTCGCGGTCAAAGATCATGTCGGGGATATAGCCCACGATGCGCAGATCCTTCAGGTCCGCGACCGATTGCGGCCTGCCGTGGGCGGCCAGATAATCCGCCGAGGCCGCCAGATGCAGGTGGTAATCGCTGACCTTCTGCACGATCAGCCGCCCCGCCGTGGGGGCCGAAACGCCGATCGCCATGTCGGCCTCGCGCCGGGACAGGTTGAACACCCGCGGCAGGGCCACGATCTGGATGTCGAGTTCGGGATGATCGCGCCCCAGCGCCGCGCAGACCTGCGGCAGCAGGAAATTCGCGGCCCCGTCCGGCGCGCCGATGCGGATCTGGCCGGTCATCCGGTCGCTTGGCCCCGCCACCCCGGCAGAGGCCATCCGCACCGCCTGTTCCACCGCCGCCGCCCGTTCCATCAGCTGCGCGCCCGCCTCTGTCAGCGCGTAACCCTGAGGAGATTTCACGAACAGCACCACCTCCAGCGCCTTTTCCAACCGCGCGACGCGGCGGCCCAGCGTGGCGGGATCCAGCCGCAGCACCTTGCCCGCGCCGGACAGGCTGCTTTCGCGCGCCACCGCGAGGAACAGGCGCATGTCGTCCCAGTTTTCCAAAGCGTCAGACCCCGGCCCCGCTCATATTGCAAAAATGCAAAGCCATTTTGAGAACTTGCCTCTTTCTCATGCCTTTTTGCAAGACTAATCTGCCGCAAACCCAAGGGAGACCCGATATGCAAGAATTGACCCACTACCTCAACGGTGCCCACGTCAAAGGCACCTCCGGCCGTTTTGCCGACGTGATGAACCCGGCCACCGGCGAGGTTCAGGCCAAGGTCCCGCTGGCCAACGGGGACGAGATGAACAAGGCCGTCGAATACGCCAGCGCCGCCCAGCCCGCATGGGCCGCCACCAATCCGCAGCGCCGTGCGCGGGTGCTGATGAAATTCGTCGATCTGCTGAACCGCGACATGGACAAGCTGGCCGAGGCACTGTCCCGCGAGCATGGCAAGACCCTGCCCGATGCTGCCGGCGACGTGCAGCGCGGGCTGGAGGTGGTCGAATACTGCATCGGCGCGCCGCAACTGCTGAAAGGTGAATACACCGACAGCGCGGGCCCCGGCATCGACATGTACTCCATGCGTCAGGCGCTGGGTGTGACGGCGGGCATCACGCCCTTCAACTTCCCCGCCATGATCCCGATGTGGATGTTCGCGCCCGCCATCGCCTGCGGCAACGCCTTTATCCTGAAACCTTCCGAACGCGACCCCTCCGTGCCGCTGATGCTGGCCGAACTGATGGAAGAAGCGGGCCTGCCCAAGGGCATCCTGCAGGTCGTCAACGGCGACAAGGAAGCAGTGGACGCGATCCTGCACCATGACGTGATCCAGTCCGTCGGCTTTGTCGGATCGACCCCGATCGCGGAATACATCTATGCCACGGGCTGCGCCAACGGCAAGCGGGTGCAGTGCTTTGGCGGGGCCAAGAACCACATGATCATCATGCCCGACGCGGACATGGATCAGGCCGCCGATGCGCTGGTGGGCGCAGGCTACGGCGCGGCGGGCGAACGCTGCATGGCGATCTCGGTCGCCGTGCCCGTGGGCGAGGAAACCGCCGACCGGCTGATCGAAAAGCTGGTGCCGCGCATCGAAAAGCTGAAAGTCGGCCCCTACACCGCCGGCAAGGACGTGGACTATGGCCCCGTTGTCACCGCCGCTGCCAAGGCCAACATCGAACGGCTGGTGCAGACCGGCATCGACCAGGGCGCGGAACTGGTTGTCGACGGACGCGATTTCAAACTGCAGGGCTACGAGGATGGCTATTTCGTCGGCCCGCACCTCTTTGACCGCGCAACCAAGGATATGGACATCTACACCCAGGAAATCTTTGGCCCCGTGCTGACCTGCGTCCGGGCAAAGGACTATGAAGAGGCGCTGAGCCTCGCGATGGACCACGAATACGGCAACGGCACCGCGATCTTTACCCGTGACGGCGACGCGGCCCGCGATTTCGCCAACCGGATCAACATCGGCATGGTGGGCGTCAACGTGCCGATCCCGGTGCCGCTGGCCTACCACACCTTCGGCGGCTGGAAGAAATCCGTCTTTGGCGACCTGAACCAGCACGGGCCGGACGCGTTCAAGTTCTACACCCGGACCAAGACCGTGACCGCGCGCTGGCCGAGCGGGATCAAGGAAGGTGGCGAATTCAACTTCCGCCCGATGGAATGACCGGTTCGGGCCGGGCGCAGGCTTTGCCGGTCGCGCCCGGCCCTGCTTTTCCTGGCCCGGCATACCTGCGGGGGTCGGGCGCCGCGTCCCGTCGGCGCAGCGCATCCGACTGGATGCGCGTCCGGTCCCGCGCTAGGTTGTGACGCACCGCCGGTCCATCCCCGCGCGGCAGGGAGATGCCATGCAGTCCAGCTTTACCATCGGGATCGAAGAGGAATATCTGCTCGTCGACCGCGACAGCCTTGCGCTTGCCGCGGCGCCGGATGCGCTGATGCAGGCCTGTCGGGAGGAATTGCAGGAACAGGTCAGCCCCGAGTTCCTGCAATGCCAGATCGAGGTCGGCACCAAGGTCTGCGAAACCGTGGCCGAAGCGCGCGACGACCTGTCCCGGCTACGCAGCTGCATCTCGCGGCATGCGAAACAACACAACCTCGCCCCCATTGCCGTGTCCTGCCACCCGTTTTCGGACTGGAAGAACCAGGATTTCACCGAAAAGGACCGCTACGACGCCTTGCAGCGCGAGATGGAGGCGGTGGCCCGTAGGATGCTGATCTGCGGGATGCATGTGCATGTGGGCGTCGAGGAGAAACGCCTGCGCATGGATCTGATGCCGCAGCTTTCGTATTTCCTGCCGCATCTGCTGGCGCTGTCGACCTCCTCGCCCTACTGGAAGGGGGATGACACCGGGCTCGCCTCCTACCGGCTGTCGGTCTTCGACAACCTGCCGCGCACCGGCCTGCCGCCCCGTTTCGCCAGTTGGGGCGAATACGAACGCACCACCGGCACGCTGATCGACCTCGGTCTGATCGAGGACACGACCAAGATCTGGTGGGACCTGCGCCCCTCCGACCGCTATCCCACGCTGGAGGCACGGATCTGCGATGTACAGCCCCGGCTGGCGGATTCCATCGCCCTCGCCGGGTTGACGCAGGCGCTGGTCAGGATGCTGATGCGCCTGCGCGACCGCAATCTGACCTGGCGCGAATACGACCGTTTCCTGATCTCCGAAAACCGCTGGCGCGCGCAGCGTTACGGCGTGACCGAAGGTCTGATCGACTTTGGCGAGCGCCGCATCCGGCCCTTCGCCGAGCTGATGGACGAGTTGATTGCCCTGCTGGCCGAGGATGCCGAGGCACTTGGCACGCTTGACGAGATCGTGCGCCTGCGCGACCTGGCGACGGAGGGCACCAGCGCGCAGCGCCAGCGCGCGGTACATGACGCGGCCCCCGATGGCACAGGCGGTGCCGCCGTGGTGCGCCACCTGATCGAGGAATTCCATGCCGACCTGTGACCGCCTGAAATCCCTGCTTGCATTGCAGGCTCAAAGAAGGAAATTAAACATACGTTCAATAACTGCGGGCGGAGGAGGCCTGGCACAATGGAATTCGGACTGAACGAGGAACAGACCGCCATTTTCGACATGGCCCGCGATTTCGGGCAGGAGCAGATTGCGCCCCACGCCCATACCTGGGAAAAGCAAGGCACGATCCCCAAGGATCTGTGGCTGCAGGTCGGCGAGCTGGGCTTTGGCGGGCTTTACGTATCGGAGGACGCGGGCGGCGCGGGCCTTGCTCGGCTGGACGCGACACTGGTGTTCGAGGCGCTGTCGATGGCCTGCCCGTCGGTCGCGGCGTTCCTGTCGATCCACAACATGTGCGCCCGGATGATCGACGCCTTCGGCAGCGACGCGCTGAAAGGCCGGGTGCTGCCCGATGTGGTCGCGATGAAGACGGTGCTCAGCTACTGCCTGACCGAACCCGGCGCCGGTTCGGACGCCGCGGCCCTCAAGACCCGCGCCGAGCGCACCAACGCAGGCTACCGGCTGAACGGAACCAAGGCTTTCATCTCGGGCGGGGGGTATTCCGACGCCTATGTGGTGATGGCGCGCACCTCGGACGATGGGGCGGCGGGCGTGTCGACGCTGCTGGTCGAGGACGGGACAAAGGGCCTCAGCTTTGGCGGGCTGGAGGACAAGATGGGCTGGCGCAGCCAACCCACGGCGCAGGTTCAGTTCGACAATTGCGATGTTTCCTCTGCCAATCTTGTGGGAAATGAGGGTGACGGTTTCAAATATGCGATGATCGGGCTGGATGGCGGACGGTTGAACATCGCCGCCTGTTCGCTGGGCGCTGCGCAGACGGCGCTGACCAAGACGCTCGACTACATGGGCGAACGGCGTGCTTTCGGGCAGAGCATCGACCAGTTCCAGGGGCTTCAGTTTCGTCTGGCCGACATGGAGATCGAGCTTCAGGCGGCGCGGGTTTTCCTGCGGCAGGCCGCCTGGAAGCTGGACACCAAGGCGCCGGATGCGACCAAGTTCTGCGCCATGGCCAAGAAATTCTTGACCGAGACCGGCAGCAAAGTGGTCGATCAGTGCCTGCAACTGCACGGCGGTTACGGGTATCTTGCCGACTACGGGATCGAGAAACTGGTGCGCGATCTGCGCGTACATCAGATCCTCGAAGGCACCAACGAAATCATGCGCGTGATCGTCGCCCGCGACATGCTCAAGAACCGCTGAGGGCCGCCATGAGTGACATCGACATCCGCATCACCGGGCGCGCGGGGCGCATCACCCTGACCCGTCCCAAGGCGCTGAACGCCATGACCTATGACATGTGCCTCGCCATCGAAGCCGCGCTGGACGACTGGGCGACGCAGGATGCCGTGGCCCTGGTGATCATCGACGCCGAAGGAGACCGCGCCTTCTGTTCGGGCGGCGATATCGCCGAGCTGTACGAGACCGGCACAAAGGGTGACTACGCCTACGGCCGCCGGTTCTGGGCCGATGAATACCGGCTCAACAACAAGATGTTCAGCTACGCCAAGCCCATCGTTTCCTTGCTGCAGGGGTTCACCATGGGCGGCGGGGTCGGGATCGGCTGTCACGGGTCGCACCGGATCGTGGGTGACAGCAGCCAGGTCGCCATGCCGGAATGCGGCATCGGGCTGGTGCCGGACGTGGGGGGGACGTTGATCCTGGCCCGCGCCCCCGGCAGGCTGGGCGAATACCTGGGCACGACCGGGACGCGGATGGAGCCGGACGACGCGATATTTGCAGGGTTTGCAGATACCTATGTGCCGGAGGATCAATGGCCCGCATTGATTGCAAAATTGGAAAGTTCGGGTGATGTGTCTGAAATATCAGGGCAAACACCGCCATCCGGCCCCCTACGCGACCAGATCGACGCGGTTGACCGGCTCTTTGCAGGCGAAGACCTGGGTGCGGTTCTGAGCAGTTTGCAAACTGATGACAGCGAATTTGCAAAGGATGCGCTCAAGAAAATCTCCCGCGTCTCTCCCCTGTCCGCGGCCTGCTGCATCGAGATCGTCCGCCGCCTGCGCGATGCGGGGCCGACGATGGCGGCGGCGCTGGATCTCGAATACAGGTTCACCTACCGCGCGATGGCGCAGGGCGACTTTCTGGAAGGGATACGCGCCGCGATCATCGACAAGGACCGGAACCCGCGCTGGCAACATGCCAGCGGTCAGGTGCCACCGGCGGCAATCTCCGACATGCTGCATCCCCTGGGTGCAGATGCAGTAAAACTCTGAAAGGATACATCATGGCCTCGCTCAACATCGGTTTCATCGGTCTCGGCAACATGGGGGCACCGATGGCAGTCAACCTGGCCAAGGCCGGGCACAAGGTGCGCGGTTTCGACGTGGCGGGCACCACCGCCGACGGTGTGGAGGTGGCGCAGACCATCGCCGAGGCCGTCACCGGGGCGGACGTGGTCATCACCATGCTGCCGAACGGGTCGATCCTGCGCCAGGTCGCGGCAGAGGCGATCGGTCACATGCGCGAAGGCGCGGTTTTCATCGACTGTTCGACAGTTGACGTGGAAAGCGCCAGGAACACCTCGGAAGCTGCTGAAAAATCAGGGCTTCTTTCGGTGGATGCGCCGGTTTCAGGCGGTGTCGGCGGGGCGGAGGCCGGCACCCTGACCTTTATGGCAGGCGGGTCCGAAGCGGCCTTTGCCGCCGCCGCCCCCCTGTTCGACATCATGGGGCAAAAGGCCGTGCACTGCGGTGAGGCCGGCGCGGGCCAATCCGCCAAGATCTGCAACAACATGATCCTGGGCGCGACCATGATCGCCACCTGCGAGGCCTTCGCCCTTGCGGACAAGCTGGGGCTGGACCGGCAGCGCATGTTTGACGTGGTCAGCACCTCTTCGGGGTATTCCTGGTCGATGAACGCCTATTGCCCCGCGCCCGGGGTCGGGCCGACATCTCCCGCCGACAACGGGTACAAACCGGGTTTCGCCGCCGAACTGATGCTCAAGGACCTTGGACTGTCGCAGCAGGCGGCAGAGCTGGTGGATGCGGACACGCCGATGGGGGCGCGCGCACTGGAACTTTACAAGGCGTTCGTCGAGGAAGAGGATGGTAAGGGCAAGGATTTTTCCGCGATGCTGCCGCGCCTGGCCGCGCGCGGACGCGGTGCCTGATCGCGACGGCGGAACCTCTTTCCACTTCAATCATTGGTCCACGATGACGCGTGTTCCGCGCAGAGACTTATGAGGGAAGAAAATGAAACATATCGTAATCGCCACCCTTCTGAGCGCGGGCATGGCATCATCCGGTTTTGCGGCACCTGCTGTGACACTGCCTGCTGGCGCATCGACATCCAGCGCCGCACTGGCGGCGGGTGACGGCAGCGCGCAGGTCTGGCTGACCCAGGGCAAGGGAAATGGCAACGGCAAGGGTCCCAAAGCCGCGAAAGGCAATGGTGGCCCCAAGAAGGCCAAGCAGGCGTCGCCCCGCAGCGGCAAGGGCCCCAAGAAGGAGGCCAAGCCGAAAAAGGCAAAGGGCAAGCCGGAGAAGGCTGGAAAGGCCGACAAAAATCGTCCGACGCAGGCCAAGAACGACGCGCCCGGACAGGCGAAAAAGGCCCAAAAGGCAGAGAATCGCAAGGTGCGCGGTGAGGACTGGGATCGTCGTGCGGAGGAGGTGCTGCGCGTGACTGCCCCTGCCGACCGCGACGTGCTGAAAATTCTCGGCGCGACCGCGCTGGCCTTGGCCGGGCCGCAGCTGGTGGTGGCGGATACGCCCGTCGAAGAGCTGATCACCTATCGCAACTGTCCGCCGGGCCTGGCCAAGAAGACCCCGGCCTGCGTGCCGCCGGGTCTGGCGAAACAGGGTGTGACCCAGGACCAGTGGCTGAGCTATGATGACGCGGAATACGACCGCCTCTGGCTTCGCCAGCGCGACGATTACCTGCAAAGATACCCGACCCCGACCGAGAACCTGCTGTTGCAATCAGCGCAGATCGCAGGGCTTTTCGGTCTCGACCCCGCGCCGAATGGACAGCGGTATGCGCTGATCGACGGGATGCCGGTGCTTCTGGAGCAGGACGACTACAACGGTCTGCTGCTGATCAACGAGCTGGCCCAGGTGGTCGACATCGACAGCGGCGTGAACGTCGCCCCCACCGCGGCGTTGACACAATCGGAACTGAGCCGTCTTTATCGGCTGCCCTCCCCGGCCCCGGATGTGAATTACGCGGTGCTGAACGGCCAGGTGATCCGCTTGAGTGACAGCCAGTACGAGACGTTGCAACTGATCCGGATCGCGCGCGCGGCGCTCTGATCCGGGCCGGTAGCATTTGAATAACGGGCGGACCGGGGGTTTCACACCCCCGGACCCCCGTGGTGTATTTCTTGAACAATGAAACTAGGGATGGGCGCGAAGGCCGGGGCGGGCGCGACCTACTCTGCCGCGACCTTGGCCCGGGCCTTGGTCAGCATCGGTTTGAGGTATTGGCCGGTATAGCTTTCCGTGACCTCGGACACCTCTTCGGGGGTCCCGGTGGCCACCACACGGCCCCCGCCATCGCCGCCTTCGGGGCCGATGTCGATGATGTGATCGGCGGTTTTCACCACGTCGAGATTATGTTCGATCACCACGACTGAATTGCCCTGATCCACCAGTTCATGCAGCACTTCGAGCAGCTTGCGCACGTCTTCGAAATGCAGACCCGTGGTCGGTTCGTCCAGGATATAGAGCGTGCGTCCGGTTGAGCGTTTGCTGAGTTCCTTGGACAGCTTCACGCGCTGCGCCTCGCCGCCCGAAAGCGTCGTCGCCTGCTGGCCGACCTTGATATAGCCAAGGCCCACGCGCATCAGCGCATCCATCTTTTCGCGGATGGACGGGACGGCGGCGAAGAAGTCCTGCGCGTCCTCTACCGTCATGTCGAGGACATCCGCGATGCTCTTGCCCTTGAACCTGATTTCCAGCGTCTCGCGGTTATAGCGCGCGCCCTTGCAGGTTTCGCATTCGACGTAGACGTCCGGCAGGAAGTGCATCTCGATCTTGATCACCCCGTCGCCCTGGCAGGCCTCGCAGCGCCCCCCTTTGACGTTGAAGCTGAACCGGCCCGGCTTGTAGCCGCGCGCCTTGGCTTCGGGCAGGCCCGCGAACCAGTCGCGGATCGGGGTGAAGGCGCCGGTGTAGGTCGCCGGGTTCGAGCGCGGCGTGCGCCCGATGGGGCGCTGGTCGATGTCGATGACCTTGTCGAGGTGTTCAAGCCCCTTGATGGTCTCGCAGGGGGCCGGGGTCTGCCGCGCGCCATTGAGGTTCATCGACGCGGTCTTGAACAGGGTTTCGATGGTCAGTGTGGATTTGCCGCCGCCTGACACGCCGGTCACGCAGACGAACTTGCCCAGCGGAAAATCGACGGTGACATTCTGCAGGTTGTTGCCGGTCGCCTTGACGACCTTGACCGACTTTTTCTTGCCTTTGCGCCGGGTGGCGGGCACGGCGATTTCGCGGGTGCCTGTCAGGTATTGGCCGGTGACGGAATTCGTGTCGGCGGCAATCTGGTCCGGTGTGCCGTGGCTGACCACCTGACCGCCGTGCACCCCCGCGCCGGGTCCGATATCAAAGACATAATCCGCCTCGCGGATCGCTTCTTCGTCGTGTTCAACCACGATCACGGTATTGCCCTGGTCGCGCAGGTTCTTCAGCGTGCCCAGCAGCCGGTCGTTGTCGCGCTGGTGCAGACCGATGGAGGGCTCGTCTAGCACGTAGAGCACCCCGGTCAGCCCGGACCCGATCTGCGACGCCAGGCGGATACGCTGGCTTTCCCCGCCGGACAGTGTCCCGCTTGACCGGGCGAGCGTCAGGTATTCAAGGCCGACGTTGTTCAGGAAGCCAAGCCGTTCGCGGATTTCCTTGAGGATGGCGCGGGCGATCTCGTTCTTCTGCGGGGTCAGCGCATCGGGGACCGTGTTGCACCAGTCGAAGGCTTCGCGGATCGACATCTGCACCACCTGGCCCGCGTGCCGCAGATCGTCCGGCGTGCCGATCTTGACCGCCAGCGCCTCTGCCCGCAGACGGTAGCCGTTGCAGGTGCCGCAGGGCCGGTTGTTCTGGTAGCGTTCGAATTCCTCGCGGATCCAGCTGCTGTCCGTTTCGCGGTAGCGTCGCTCCATATTGGGGATCACCCCTTCGAACACGCGGCTGACCTCGTAGACGCGCCCGCCCTCGTCGTAGCGGAACTTGATCTCTTCCTTGCCGGACCCGTAGAGAAACACCTGCTGCACCTTGTCGGGCAGATCCTTCCAGCGGGTCTGCTGGTCAAACTGGTAATGCTTCGCGATCGCCTCGATGGTCTGCTTGAAATACGGGCTCTTGCCCTTGCGCCAGGGCGCCAGCGCCCCGTCGTAGATCTTGAGGTTCTGGTCCGGCACGATGAGGCGTTCGTCAAAGAACAGCTCCACCCCCAGCCCGTCGCAATCCGGGCAGGCCCCGAACGGCGCGTTGAAGGAAAACAGCCGCGGCTCGATCTCGGGGATGGTGAAACCGCTGACCGGGCAAGCGAATTTCTCGGAGAATGTGTGCCGCTCGGGCTCGCCTTCGGACGGGGCGGTTTCCAGCACCGCGATGCCATCGGCCAGATCCAGCGCGGTGCGCAGGCTGTCGGCCAGCCGCGTCTCCAGCCCCTCGCGGACCACGATCCGGTCCACCACCACGTCGATGTCATGGCGGAACTTCTTGTCCAGCGTCGGCGGCGCGTCCAGCTCGTAGAACGCCCCGTCCACCTTGACCCGCTGGAAGCCCTGCTTGCGCAGCTCGGCGAATTCCTTGCGGTATTCTCCCTTGCGGTCGCGGATGATCGGGGCCAGCAGATAGGCGCGGGTCCCCTCCTCCATCGTCATGATGCGGTCCACCATGTCCTGCACCTGCTGCGCCTCGATGGGCTTGCCGGTGGCGGGGGAATAGGGCGTGCCGACGCGGGCGAACAGCAGGCGCATGTAGTCGTAGATCTCGGTCACGGTGCCCACGGTCGAGCGCGGGTTCTTCGACGTCGTCTTCTGTTCGATGCTGATCGCGGGCGAGAGGCCGCTGATGTGGTCCACATCCGGCTTTTGCATCATGTCGAGGAACTGGCGCGCGTAGGCGGACAGGGATTCCACGTAGCGGCGCTGCCCCTCGGCATAGATCGTGTCGAAGGCCAGGCTGGACTTGCCCGACCCGGACAGCCCGGTGATGACCACCAGCTGATCGCGCGGAATGTCCACGTCGATGTTCTTGAGATTGTGTTCGCGCGCGCCGCGCACTTCGATGTTCTTCAGCTCAGCCATACAGCACCCCGTTTCCCACAAGCGATATAGGCGCCTGCACCGGATTCTCCAATGGCAAATAAAGAACCAATAGCGAACATTCAGGCGGCGCGGCGCTGGCCCAGCCACAGATGGACCAGCAGTCCCGCCGCGAACGCGCCCCCGGCCAGCACCGGCAGGGCGGCATAGCCCAGCCAGAGCAGCCCGGCGGCCATCACCGGGGTGCCGATGGTGTTGCCCAGATTGCCCATCTGCGCCATCGCCCCGTTGGCCCGCGCCCGGGCGGCGGCGCTGTCGTTCAGCTGCGCCACGGCGGCAAAGCTCGCCCCCTGGATCAGCCCCATTGCCGCCGCCAGCGCCAGACAGGCCAGCGGTGCGCCGGGACTGAGCCAGAGCCACAGCGCCGCCGCCAGCGACCCGGCGAAGCCCGCCTCGACCACCCGGACCGCAGAGATCCGGCGCAGCAAGACAACGCCGAACGTCATCGACACCGCGATGCTGACCAGCGGCATCGCCCCCATGATCCAGCCCCGCGCGGCGGGGGTCAGATAGGGCGGCAGGACAGTCAGGATCGACACGAAGCTGAAGGTATAGAACAGCCACCCCAGACCCGCCGCCGATTGCCGCGGCGAGCGGTAGATCGCCACATGGTCCCGCAGCAGCCGCCCGACCGACAGCGCGGGCAGCGGCCCCTCGTCAGGAAGGCTGCGCAGCCGCGACGACAGATACAGCGCACAGATCGCCATATACGCCCCATGGGCGGCAAAGACCGCCGGGACCCCATAGCTCAGCGCCAGTGGTCGGCCTGCGACCGCCATCACGGCAAACGCCACGCCAAAGAAGGTGCCCCATAGCGTCAGGGTAAACCCGCGGTCCCTGTCTGCGCTCAGCTGTGCGATCAGCGTCGGCGCCGCCACGACGATCGCCAGATGCGAGGCCCCCTCGACCACCCGCGTGACCAGTAACAGCGGCAGCGGCGGCAGCAGCGCCTGTACCAGCGACATTACCGCCCCCAGCCAGAGCGCCGCCAGCAGCGCGCGCCGGTACCGCACGCGCGCCACCACCAGCCCCGCCACGACCCCCAGCAGGATGCCGACAAAGCCCACCAGCGACACGGCGAAACCCAGCGTCGCGCCCGCGCCCGGGTAGACCGACGGCAACATGTCGAAGATCACCGAAACCTTGCCATATTGCGCCGCCGCCCCCAGCCCGGCGGCCCAGAGCGCCAGCACCAGCGCAAAGGAGGTCTGCCGCGTCGGCATCCTGCGCCTTCAGACCTTCTGGGCCAGCGCCCAGGAACAGACCGGCATGTTCGGGTCGTTCCTGATGTCGTCGGTCTCGGCATCATAGACCGGCGGCCAGGTATCCTCCAGGTTGCGCCGCGCCACGTGGCGATTGCCCCATTGCTCCGCATGAATGGCGTCTTCGTCAAAGCCCCCCTCGATCAGCAGGTTCTTCAGACCCCGGGCGCTCCAGCGGGAATTGTCCTGCGGCGCCGCATGCAGCGGCACGAAGAACGGCACCGCAACCCAGAAATACCCGCCCGGGCGCAGCATGGCGTGGACATTGCGCGTCGCCGCATAGGGCCGGTCCAGATGTTCCCAGACCTGATTGGCAAGGATCAGATCGAACCTCAGCGGATTGCCCTGCGCGTCGGTGAACGGGTCGCCGCAGACGTCATAGTCGGGATAGCGGAACTGGCTGTAGGACTTGAACGCGAAACGCGTGCCCCATTTGCCCGATATCTCTGCGCAATGCAGATCCGCCGGACCCAGCGCATTGATCATCCGGCGGCTGGCCGGCTGCATGACGACACGATTGAGACTTACCATGATTGCCTTATGCCACCGGCTGCGGATGCCGTCCAGCGCGCGTGGCTGCCGGGTCAAGGAGGCCGAAGGCCCCGCGCAGCGGCCTGTCCTTGACGCGGCTGACACGGGCAATACCCTGAGCAAAGGTCGTTCAGGACGCAATGCGCCCTGAACACCTTCTCAGCAGGATAGGACACCGCCAAGACCGCGCCGCCCCCGCCCTCATGGGCTCAGGCCCGCAACAGGCGCCCGTAGAGTAGCGTCGCGCCAAAGGCGCGTCCGCCGCCCCGGTCAATCACATGTGGATCACGCGCCCATAGGCGTCGAGCACGCTTTCATGCATCATCTCGCTCAGCGTCGGATGCGGGAAGACGGTGTTCATCAGATCTTCCTCTGTGGTCTCCAGCTGACGGCCCACCACGTAGCCCTGGATCAGCTCGGTCACTTCCGCGCCCACCATATGCGCCCCCAGAAGCTCGCCTGTCTTGGCGTCGAAGACGGTCTTGATCATGCCGCCTTCCTCGCCCAGGGCAATCGCCTTGCCGTTGCCGATGAAGGGGAAACGCCCCACCTTCACCTCATATCCCAACTCCTTGGCCTTCGCCTCGGTATAGCCGACGGAGGCGACCTGCGGATGGCAATAGGTACATCCCGCGATGCTCTCGGGCTTCACCGGGTGCGGATGCCCGCCCGCGATCAGCTCGGCCACCATCACGCCTTCGTGGCTGGCCTTGTGCGCCAGCCAGGGCGCGCCCGCGATGTCGCCGATGGCATACAGCCCCTCGACCCCGGTGCGACAATATTCATCGGTGATGACATGGGTGCGGTCGATCTTCACGCCCAGGTCCTCCAGACCCAGGTTCTCGACATTGCCGACGATCCCCACAGCCGAGATCACGGTGTCGAACTCGTGCTTCTCGACCTTGCCGCCCGCCTCGATATGGGCCGTGACCTTGCCCCCACCCTTGGCTTTCGCATCGCGGTCCAGCTGCTTGACCATCGCCTTCTGCATGATCTTCATGCCCTGTTTCTCGAAGGCCTTCTTGGCAAAGGCGGAAATCTCCGCGTCCTCCACCGGCAACACGCGGTCCATCACCTCGACCACGGTCGTGTCCGCGCCCAGCGTGTTGTAGAAGCTGGCGAATTCGATGCCGATGGCGCCCGATCCGATGACCAGCAGCTTTTTCGGCATCCGCTTGGGCTGCAACGCGTGCTTGTAGGTCCAGACCAGATCGCCGTCCGCTTCCAGCCCCGGCAGTTCGCGCGCCCGGGCGCCGGTGGCCAGCACGATGTTCTTCGCGGTCAGGTCTTCGGTCCCCTTGTCGGTCTTGACGCTGACCTTGCCCTTCGCGGGCAGCGTCGCCTCGCCCATGACCACGGTGATCTTGTTCTTCTTCATCAGGTGCCCGATGCCGCTGGTCAGCTGCCCCGCCACCTTGCGCGACCGTTTGACCACCGCGTCGAGGTCGAAATCCACGCCCTCGGCCTTGAGCCCGAATTCCTTGGCCCGGTGCATCAGGTGAAACACCTCCGAGGACCGCAGCAGCGCCTTGGTCGGGATGCAGCCCCAGTTCAGACAGATGCCGCCCAGGTGCTCACGCTCCACAATGGCGACGGAGAGGCCCAGTTGCGCGCCACGGATGGCCGCGACATAGCCGCCCGGCCCCGCACCGATCACGATCAGATCATAGGTTTTCGCAGCCATTCCAGGGGTCCTCGCATGTGACAGTCAGAAGTGGTTTACCGTTAAACCACTTTCCTGTCCGTCACAACCGCGACAGCGACCTAGGCTCTGGACCCATTAACTCTATATGCTCAGCGGCGATTTCGCGAAATTTCAATGGTTTGGGGCGTGCAGCCAATCCCCTCTCGGGACATTGCTGCGCAATGCACTGCCGGGCAGTGGTAGGTTCTATTTGCAAGCGACCCAAGACATTGAAATGAAGTGAAATCGCCGCCCGTCGCTCCAAAGGAGCGCCGATTCATGCTGGCACGCCTTCGGCGTGACGGGTTTGACGGATTTTCCCGCAGCCTGCGGCGCATCTGTTTGAAATAGAACCACTATTCCAGCGCAGATGCTTCTTGTCTGCGAAAAAATCTGTCAAACTGAGCGTATAGAATTAATGGGTCCAGAGCCTAGGCTCAGGCGACGGCGGTTTCCGCCTGCAATTCGCGCAGCGTCTGGCCATAGCCGCCCCCCTCGACATAGGCTTTTTCGCCCGAGGTGTCGCACCGCGACAGCGCCTCGTTGCGGTAGGGGAACCGGCCAAAGCGGCGGATGACCTCGCGGTGGGCGCGGGCATGCAGTAGGTTGCTTTCACCGGCCTTCGGCATCCTTTCGCACATCAGCCGCACGCAGCGTTCCTGATCGCACAGGTTTTCGGAATGCATCAGCGGCAGATAGAAGAACTGCCGCGCCGGTTCGTCGATCTTCAGATCCCATCCCCGCTCGATCGCGGACTTGGCCGCGGCAAGCGCCGCGCGGTCGCTGGCAAAGGCCTTGCCCCGGCCCCGGAACATGTTGCGCGGAAACTGGTCCATCAGCGTGATATAGGCCAGCGCCCCCGACGGATAGGTCAGCCAAAGCGAAAACCGTCCCTCGCAGGCGGCCTCCCAGGTTTCCAGAAACCGCTCGCGGATGGTGTCATCCAGGGTGTCGCTGGCCTCGTACCAGCCCTGGGGGCCAACCTCGTCCAGCCAGAATGCCAGTATCTGCTCGGGGCCTTGCATGGATCACACTCCTCAGTCGTCACACCGTCTTTGCCTGTGGACAGGCAATTGTCACCTTAGGACCATCCTAACAAGAGCGGCGACACACGAATTGTATCATTTGCGACACGTTTGCGGTCTTCAGCGTGCATTTTCGCCGTCCTGCTCGCTTTCGATGGCATATTCCTGCGCATATTCCACCGCCACGGATGTGGCCGTGGGATAGATCGCCACGTAGCTGCCGGTCTCGTCCACCGGCACGGCGGGGCGGCGGGTGGCACGGTAGGCGGCATAGGCGGCCAGGATCGCAAACAGGATCGTGGTGAACAGGTAGAACCCGCCCGGCCCGAGTGCCGTGCCCATCATCCAACCGGTGATCACAGGCCCCAGGATCGCCCCCAGCCCGTTGATGAAGATCAGCCCGCCCGACGCGGCCGCCATGTCCTCGTGCTGCAGAAAGTCGTTGGTGTGGGCGATCAGCAGCGAATACAGCGGGTTCGACATGCCCCCCACGATGAAGGCAGAGACCAGCAACAGCCAGAACACGCCCCCCAGCGTCATCCCCAGGACGGACCCCGCCGCCCCGATGGCCGACACGATGACCACCAGCGCGCGCCGGTCCATCCGGTCCGACACCCAGCCGATCGGATATTGCAGCACGACCGCGCCGACAAAAAAGGTCGCCACGAAGGTCGAGATCTGCGCCACGCTCAGCCCGGCTTCGGCGCCATAGACCGGCGCCATGCCGAACTGCGCCGAGAAGACGCCGCCCAGCAGGAACATGCCGATGCAGCCCAGTGGCGAATAGCCCAGCAGTTCGCGCAGGCTCATCGGCTTGGTGGTGTCAAAGGCCGGTGTCGGGCTGATCGTCAGCAGGATCGGCGTGACCGCCACGCTCACCAGCACCGATGGGATCACGAACAGTACATAGCCCGACGGGTCCGCCGCCAGCAGCAGCGCCTGTGCCACCACGACGCCGAGGGTCTGCACGATCATGTAGAGCGACAGCGCCTGCCCCCGGTTGGAATTGTCGGCGGCGTTGTTCAGCCAGCTTTCCGCCGTGACATAGACCGCGGAAAAGCAAAAGCCGATCAGCACCCGCCCGATCGCCCAGAGCGGCACCGCCGGAAAGGTCGGGTACAGGATCATCACCGCCGAGATCAGCGAGGCAAGCGCCGCGAACACACGCACATGCCCCACCCGGCGGATCATGTGCGGCGCCAACCGCGAGCCCCCCAGGAACCCCACGAAATACGCCGACATGACGATCGACATCTCGAAGGTCGAGAACCCTTCGAGCGCGCCCCGAATACCCAGAAGGGTCCCCTGCATGCCGTTGCCGACCATCAGAAGGCACATGCCCAGAAGGAGCGCCCATGCGCTTGAAAGAACCTGTATCATCGTCGCGAATCCATTCCGTAGCCCTGTCCATCCCTGAACCTCTTGGGCTGCGACGTCACCCCGTTAGACGACATTCGATCAACTTTTTTCGTATTTGGGGATCAGCAGGGACGCGTCGCCGTAGGAAAAAAACCTGTATTTTCCGTCGATTGCGTGGGCATAAATATCCCGGATCGCCTGACGGCCCATCAGCGCCGAGACCAGCATCATGAGCGTCGAGCGCGGCAGGTGAAAGTTCGTCATCAGCGCATCGGTCACGTTGAACCGGAATCCCGGCGTGATGAAGATGTCCGTGTCGCCTTCCCAGGCTGCGATATCGCCGTCCCGCGCCGCGGTTTCGATCAGGCGCAGCGCGGTGGTGCCCACCGGGATCACCCGACCGCCCGCCGCCCGTGTCGCCGCGATCTCGGCGGCGGCGCCCTGGCTTACCTTGCCCCATTCCGCGTGCATCCTGTGCTGGGTGATGTCGTCCACCTTGACCGGCAGGAAGGTCCCCGCGCCCACGTGCAGCGTCACATGCGAGAATGTCACGCCCTTCGCCTCAAGCGCGGCCAGCAGCGGCGCGTCGAAATGCAGCGACGCCGTCGGTGCCGCGACCGCCCCGGCATGGCGGGCCCAGACGGTCTGGTAATCCGTCTTGTCACGGGCATCGGCGGGGCGTTTCGCGGCGATGTAGGGCGGCAGCGGCATCGCGCCCGCCGCGTTCAGCGCCGCGTCGAAATCCGCTCCGCTACAGTTGAAGCGCAGGTGGCCCTGCCCCTCCGCCACCGCTTCGAGCGTTGCGCTGAGGTCGGCGCTGAAGACGACGCGCTCGCCCTGCTTCAGCTTGCGCAGGGGTTTGATCAGCGCGGCCCAGGTGCCGTCGGCGCGCGGCTCCAGCAATGTGACCTCGATCCGGGCGGAGACCTCGCCCTGCGCGGACTGGCGGCTGCGCGTGCCGGTCAGCCGCGCGGGGATCACCCGCGTGTCGTTCAGGACCAGCCGGTCGCCCGGCCGCAGCCAGTCGGTCAGGTCCGTCACCCGCCCGTCATGCAGTGCCGCGCCGTCGGCCACCAGCAGCCGCGCGGACGAGCGCGGCACGGCGGGCCGCGTCGCGATCAGTTCTTCGGGCAGGTCGAAATCGAAATCGGACAGTTTCATGGCCGCGCTTTAGCGTCCGGGTGTGCTCCGGACAATGGGATTCTGCGGCGCAGGCGCGGGCGCAGGCGCAGGGGCGGGCTGCGGCGCGGAAGGGGCATCCGGCGCAGGCGGTACCTTGGGCGGCGGTCTGCGAAAGATGTCGCGGAACATGCCGGGCGTCAGCGCCGACAGCGGATTGACCCCGACGCTGGGCTGTCGTGCGGGGCCTTTCAAGGTGTAGTTGAACCCGATCAGCCCCTCGCCCTTGCGGGTCAGGACCGACCCGATGCCGTTCAGCAGGTAGACCGGCGTGATGACGCCCTGCATGTCGATCGTGCCGCTGTCGAGCGCATAGATCCCGTCCATCGACAGGCCCATGGACGCGCCCACGGCGCTGGCTTCGGTCAGGGTCAGGCGGTTCGGGGTCAGCCGGAACTTTCCCTCCACCTCGTCGAAATAGATACCGTCGCCATTCAGTTCGTTGATCAGCCCCACGACCGACACGGCGTTGAGCAGGGCCGCGATGCCCGGCGCGTCCTTGATCCGCACGTCTGTCACGTCGAGCGCGCCATCGAAGGCCCCGCCGCTGCCCACCGGCAGCAGCGTCAGCGACAGCTGCCCGCCGACCACCTGCCGCAGCAACCCGGCAGAGTGCAGCACACCGCCCGCGTCCGCCGACACGATCCGCACCGCGGACCGCCCGTTCTGGGGCAGGACCCGGCCCTGAACCGGGGTCTGCCCGTTCAGCCGCGCCTGAAACGACCCGTCCAGCCCCCCGGCGGTGGCAAAGTTCCCCCGCATATCGGTCAGCGCGATGGTGTCGGTGATCTGCAGCCGGTCCAGTTGTACCTGCATCGGCGGTGCCCTGCCGCCGCCGCCCTGGCCACCGCCATCTGCGCCGCCGCCCAGTTCCGCGCTGCGCAGGTCCAGCACGCCGCCCCGGATCACCAGTTGCACCGGGTTGCCCGGCCCCTGCCCGACCACATCCACCGCCGCATCCAGCCAGCCCCCGGCGCGCAGCGTGTCGAACCGGACCCGCTCCAGCGCGCCGCCTTCGCGCAGGCTGACCGCCCCTTCGGCCGTCAGCCCCGCCGCCGACAGCGCCAGCCGGTCAACCGACGGGGTGGCGCCCAGTTGACCGCTGACCTGCAAGCTGCCGGTGGTGCCCGCCGCCTTGGCCCAGCCCAGTTGCGGCACCGACAGGCGCAGCCCGGCAAGGTCGGATTGCAGGTCGAACTGCGGCGCGCGCCCTTTGGGCAGATCGACCTCCAGCCGCGCGCGGGTCTCGCCCGCCACGGTCCCCGGCGGCAGGGCGATGCCAAAGGTATCGAGTGCGGGCCGGTCCAGCGTGATGTCCGCCCGCACGCCGCTGGCCCCGGCCCCCGGCCCGATGGGTTGCACGAAACTGCCGTCAAATCCGACACCATCCAGCGTGCCCGCGCCGGTCAGGATCACGCGGTCGTTGTCCACCGTCAGGTCCAGTTCGGGCGCGCGCAGCACGCGGTCCCGGATCAGCAACTCGCTGTCGAGGTCCCGCAGGGTGCCGGTGACGTCAAAGACGACCTGATCCTGCGTTCCCTTCTTGAGCGGCAGGGCGATCTGCCCATTGAGCGACGCGCGTCCCCCTGCAAGGTCCACCGGCAGGTTCGCCTTGTCCATCACGCTCAGCGGGGCGCGGTTCAGCAGCGACAGCGCCGCCGTGACGGTCGAGTCGGTGTTCAGCCGGATGACCGCAGGGGGGCCGTCGCGCACGCTGACATCGGGGATGATGAAAGCGGAGTTGCCGATGCGCACCGCGCCGCCCGCGTCCGCCGCCACCGTCGCCGCGTCCACGGCCACCACCAGCCGGTTGTCCAGCAGGCTGAAATGCCCCCTGCCCCCGGTCATCGGCGGCATGGTCCTGAGAAACCGCACCTCCGCCTTGTCATAGTCGAAGGCGAGGTAGGTCTGCGGCGCCTTGTCCGGCGCCAGCCGAAACGCCAGGTCGAGGTTGCTGACCTCGGCCGCGCGGATGTTCTCGACCAGCCAGTCGCGGGTCTTGGTCTTGACCCCCTCGGGCCAGAGTTCGAGCAGCCGGTCGGGCGACAGACCGTCCATCCGCCCGTCCAGCGCCACCCGCCAGCCGTCGGGGCGTGCCGACAGGTTTCCGTCCAGCAGCAGCGTGCGGCCCCGGTCGTTGATCTGCATCCGCCCCAGTTGCAGCCGGAAGGGGTTCAGCCGCAGGCGAAAGTCGACGTCCGTCTCGGCCAGACCCACGGGTGCGTCATAGATGTCATCCGGGTTGGCGCGCAGGTCCCTGATGGTGAACTGCCCCACCAGATCGCCCAGCTTGCCCTCGGGCGTCAGCCCCAGCGTGGCACTGCCCGAACTTTCCGCGCTGACCCATTTGCTGCGCAGGCGCACGTCGGCAAACCGCAGCAGCGCCTCTGCCGGGTCGTAACTGAAATAGCTGCGCGCGCCTTCAAAGGGGATCGGGCGGGTCTGCGGGTTGGGCTGCACCACCCCTGCCCCGATCTGCAGCGTCGCGTTCAGCGGGACGAACCGGCCCGCTTCGTTCAGCCCGCTGCGCACTGCGCCGGATATCGGCGCGCGCAGGACCCCCAGCCAGGCAAAGGCCGGACCCTGCGTGGCGATGTCCTCTGCCGGGACCTCTTCGAAGCTGACGCCGAATTCGGCGGCGGTCTGCCCGATGCGGCTGGCGTAGTTGGCCGACAGCGTCGCCGCCCCCGACCCGCCGCTGAGCAAGGCGAGATCCGCCGTCAGCCGCAGCATCCCGTCCTCGCGCGACACCAGCAGCCGACCCCCGTCGATCGTCCAGCTGCGCCCCGCGCGCAGGTCGTCGAACTGCAGAGTGACCGCGCGCAGCTCCGCCTCGGTCAACGCCTCCAGCGCGGGGCGCTGCAGCACCCCGTCAAGCTGGGCGATCAGCTGCGGCAGGGTCGCGGCCTCGCGGCTGAAGCTGGCAGGCCCCAACCCCGCGCTGAGTGCCACGCGCCCCTGCGCATCACGCCGCAGAGTGACCACAACCCCCGAGATCGAGATCGACTGCGGCTGCACGATTCCGTCCAGCAGCGGGCGCAGCGCAAAGCCGGTCTTGAATTCCGTCAGCCGCAGGATCTCGGCCCCGTCGGGCGTGCCGATCACGACGTTGCGCAGGCGCACGCGCGGGAACCAGCCTTCCTCGACCACCAGTTCCGCCTCGCCCAGGCTGACCCGGACCTCCGGCAGTTCGCGGGCGATGCGCGCCTCGATCCGGTCCTGCAGCCAGCCCGGTGCGCGCAGGGGCTGACCCATCGACAGCCACAGCGCGCCGACCAGCGCGCCCGCGGCCAGCGTCAGCAACAGCACCGACCACAGGCCGAAGCGCGCCGCGTGCTGGTGGACCTTGCGCCTGGGGCGCGGTGTGGCTGGTTCGGTCATCGTCGTCCCAATTCGGCGGGCCCTCTTGGCACGCGCGGCAATTGGCCTAGTATGACAGGCCGACCACCCGCATCCAAGTGAAAGAGACGTGATCCATGCCCGAGATTTCCGAGCCCGCACCAGACTTTACCCTGCCCGTCACCGGCGGCGGCGACGTCACCCTGTCAGCCCTCCGGGGCAGCCCGGTGGTGCTGTTCTTCTACCCCCGCGACGACACGCCGGGGTGCACCAAGGAAAGCATCGGCTTTTCCGCCAGCCTGTCCGATTTCGAAGACGCGGGCGCGCAGGTCTACGGCATCTCGCGCGACACGATGGCCAAGCATGACAAGTTCGTGGCCAAGCACGAGCTGACCGTGCCGCTGCTGTCGGACGCGCAGGGCGAGGTGACAGAGGCCTACGGCGTCTGGGTCGAAAAGAACATGTACGGCAAGAAATCCATGGGGATCGAGCGCAGCACCTTCCTGATCGACGCCGACGGCAAGATCGCGCAGGTCTGGCGCAAGGTAAAGGTGCCGGGTCATGTGGATGCGGTGCTTGAGGCGGTGCGCGCACTGTGATCGCGCTGGCACAGATGGCCGAGGCCGTGCTGCGCTGCGCGGACGGACGGGAAAAGACCGCGCTGTCGCGTCGCTACGCCGCCGAATGGCAGGGCGCGCGTGCGGCGGGCAAGAGCCCCGACATCGGCCATGCCGATCCGCCGCTGCATCCCGCCCGGCCCGCGGCACCCGAACTGCTCAGCCCGCGCGACGTGCCGCGCCGCCGACCCGGCACGCCCGAGGGGCGCATCGCGCTGCTGCACGCGGTGGCGCATATCGAGCTGAACGCGGTGGACCTGCACTGGGACATCGTCGCGCGGTTCACCGACACCCGGCTGCCGATGGGCTTTTACGACGACTGGGTCAAGGCCGCGGATGAGGAATCGAAGCATTTCAATCTGATGTGCGATTGTCTTGAGGAACTGGGCAGTCACTACGGCGCGCTGCCCGCCCATGCGGGGATGTGGCGCGCCGCCGAGGATACGGTGGACGACCTGATGGGGCGACTGGCGGTTGTGCCCATGGTGCTTGAGGCGCGCGGACTGGATGTGACGCCGGGCATGATCGACATCTTCCGCAAGGCGAAGGCCGACAGCGCCGTGGCCGCGCTGGAAACCATCTATGCCGAGGAAGTCGCCCACGTGGCCTATGGATCGAAGTGGTTCCATTTCCTGTGCGGGCGCTTCGACGAGGATCCCAAAGAGCGGTTTCACACCCTCGTCCGGACCTATTTCCACGGCCATCTGAAGCCGCCCTTCAACGAGGAAAAACGCGCCGAGGCGGGCATCCCGCCGGATTTCTACTGGCCCCTCACCGAGACCGGCTGAAGGCCGCAACCTGAACAGAAATCGTCAAGTTCTTGGTATCGGCGGATTTTTGCCAGTTTGCCGCAAACGGGGGGAAAGCCGCCGCAGGAGCGACCAACAGGGTTGCCCCGACGACACATGGTGGCTAAGAAAATCTGAATTCGGGCGCGTATGGCGATTTTCGCGCCCGTTTGGGGACGGAAAAAGGAATACAACTTGCGCTCTACGCTTGCCATCAAGACCCACGCGTTGCTGGAGAAGTACTTTCCCGAACGCCGTGTTTTTCTGAAATCCGACAACGATACCCGCTTTATCCGTCTGCGACCCGGCACCCAGATCATCGCCTTCGCCGGATGCGCCACCCTCGTCGCCTGGGCCATCGTCGCCACCGCCGTCATTCTCATGGACAGCATCGGGTCGGGCAATTTCCGCGAACAGGCCAAGCGTGACCAGCGCACCTACCAGGCCCGGCTCAACGACCTGTCCGCACAGCGCGACAGCCGCGCCGAAGAGGCGCTGGCGGCTCAGGAACGGTTCAACGCCGCGCTCAAGCAGATTTCCACGATGCAGTCCGAACTGCTGGAATCCGAAACCCGCCGCCGTGAATTGGAAACTGGAATCGACGTGATCCAGACCACGCTGCGCGACACGATGAAGGACCGGCAGGCCGCCCGCAATCAGCTGGCCGCGCTGCAGGGGTCCATTGCCGAGGGCGGTGCCGGCGCCGTGCAGACCGCCGCGTCCAACGCACCGATCGAATTCCTGGCCGAGGCGCTGGCGGAAACCGCCAAGGAACGCGACCAGGTGATCGTTGATGCCCAGGACGCGCTGTTGCAGGCCGACGAAATGGCCCAGCAGATCGCCCTGATGAAGGATCAGAACGACGCCATCTTCCGCCAGCTCGAAGAGGCGATGACCGTTTCCGTCGCCCCCCTGGACAAGATGTTCCGCAGCGCGGGCATGTCGACCGACAGCATCCTGGCCACCGTCAAGCGCGGCTATTCCGGCCAGGGCGGCCCGATGACACCGCTGTCCTTTACCACCCGCGGAGAGGAGCCTTCCCCCGACACGCTGCGCGCCAACCGCCTGCTGAACCAGATGGACCGGCTGAACCTCTACCGGATCGCCGCGCAAAAGGCGCCCTTCGCCAATCCGGTGAAATCCGCGTTCCGCTTTACCAGCCAGTTCGGCTATCGCCGCGACCCCAAGACGGGCGGGCGGCGGATGCATTCGGGCGTTGATTTCGCCGCCGGGATCGGCACGCCGCTTTATGCCACGGCGGACGGTGTGGTCACGCACGCGGGCTGGCAGTCAGGCTATGGCCGCCTGGTCAAGATCCAGCATGAATTCGGGATCGAAACGCGCTATGCCCACCAGTCGCGCATTCGCGTGAAGGTCGGACAAAGGGTCTCGCGCGGGCAGCATATTGGTGATATGGGAGCATCCGGACGTGTCACCGGCGTTCATCTCCATTACGAAGTCCGTGTCGGCGGCAAAGCTGTAAACCCCATGATCTATATCAAGGCTGCAAACGATGTTTTCTAAGAGCAAAATCAACGATCCCGCCCCGAACAAGGACGCAGAAAGCCAACGCCCGGCGACCCCCCAGGCCCCGGCGCAGTCCACATCGTCCCAGCCCAAGCCCAGCGAGTTCAAGGCATCGGCGCCCAAGGCCAAGCCGCCCGCCTCGGTCCTGTCGGCCGATCTGCATGTGACCGGCAACATGAAGACGACCGGCGACATCAACGTCGAAGGCACTGTCGAGGGCGACATCCGCGCGCACCTGCTGACCATCGGCGAGACGGCGACGATCAAGGGCGAAGTGGTGGCCGACGACGTGGTGATCAACGGGCGCATCGTGGGCCGCGTGCGTGGCCTGAAGGTCCGCCTGACCTCCACCGCGCGGGTCGAGGGCGACATCATCCACAAGACCATCGCGATCGAGTCAGGCGCGCATTTCGAAGGCTCCGTCCAGCGTCAGGACGATCCGCTGAACCCCGGCGCCAAGAACGCACCGACCCAGAAGCCGAACCCCGCCTCCTGAGGCATCGGCAGTCAGTTTTCAAAGGGCGTCGCAGGGTTTGCGGCGCCCTTTTGCTTTGCGGGGGTGATGTGGTCCCGGCGGTGCGGGACGAAGCCGCCGGTGCCCACACCCCCCCGATCGCGCCGCGAGAAACCTGCCTGATAGCTTCTGACACCCCTTTCGCACGACGGGCGGGCGCGGCTCTCAACCTGCAGAGATGCCTTCCCGACGGGCGGCAAGAATCCGGACCCGTGGTTCATGGCGCTTGCGATAGAGATACCGTGCCCAGAGCGCGAAGGCCCAGGTCATCCAACCTGCGTCGATCTCGATGACATCGCGCAGCAGACATCCCGTGCCCCGCGGCTCTACCGACAATGTATGGCGCCATGATCTGACGCCCGCGCCCTGTTCCAAAGACCTCAGGATCATCGCATCGTCGTCACATTCCAGGACTTCCATATAGTAGGGTTGCGCCGGCAGTTTGCCGAACAAGGACACAAGGACGTTGATCTTCTGCCCTTGATATACACGGTCGCCTGGCATGCCCTCGAATTCGACGACACCTTCCATGATCTCCTTCAGCGCATCGAGGTCCGTCGCCAGCGCCCAGACCTCCTGTGCCGTCGCCGCGTATTCATGCTCCAGTGTCACGGTCTTCATGCCATCTCTCTTCAATCCCGACAGTTCATCCATCGGTAGACACCAAGCCGGGCATTCGCGCAACCAATGCAACGCGCGCTTGGCCCCGCAGAGCTGACGGTCTGCGGGACCGGTTTCCTCAGATCTGTCCGAACGCCCGTGATGCTGCGCATGGTGGCCCTGGGCGGCTTGCAGCTGCATCCTGCACCACCAATTGAAAAGGGCGGCCCCGCAGGGCCGCCCATTCCGTCTGTCCACCTGGAGCGCGATCACTCGGTGACAGTGACCTTGCGCATCACGTCCGGCGTGCCTTCGACCGCGCCGTTGCCGCCGGTGCCGCGCTTGATCGCGTCGACCACGTCCTGCCCGCCGGTCACGCGACCGACCACGGTGTACTGACCGTTCAGGAAATGCCCTTCGTCGAACATGATGAAGAACTGGCTGTTGGCGGAATCCGGGTTCTGCGACCGGGCCATGCCCACGACACCCTTGTCAAAGGGAAGGTCGGAGAACTCCGCCGGGACATCGGCCATGTCGGAGCCGCCCATGCCCGCGCGGGACAGGTCGCCGCCTTCCTTGCCGAACTGCACATCGCCGGTCTGCGCCATGAAGCCGTCGATCACGCGGTGGAACACGACGCCGTCATAGGCCCCCTGCTCTGCCAGCGTGGTGATCCGCTCCACGTGCTGGGGTGCCACGTCTTCCAGCAGGTCGATGGTCACGGTGCCGTTGGCTTCGCCTTCGACCTCGATCTCAAGGCCGGTCGCGCCTGCGGCACCGGCCGTGAGGATGGCAGCGGTTGCGATCAGGAACTTACGCATCGGCCGCCACCTTGACGCTGATCATACGGTCGGGTTCGGCAGGCGGCTCGCCCCGCGTGATGGCATCCACGTGCTCCATGCCGCTGATGACCTGACCGTAGACGGTGTACTGGCCGTTCAGGAAATCGTTGTCCTTGAAGTTGATGAAGAACTGGCTGTTGGCGCTGTCGGGATTGGCCGACCGTGCCGCGCCCAGCGATCCGCGCGCATGCGGCACCTTGGAGAATTCCGCCGGCACATTGCCCAGGTCGGACCCGCCGGTGCCTGCCATCCGCAGGTTGAAGCCGTCTTCCATATTGCCGTGCTCCACATCGCCGGTCTGGGCCATGAAACCCTCGATCACCCGGTGAAATGCCACGTTGTCGTATTTTCCGGCGCGCGCCAGCTCTTTCATCCGCTCGACATGCTTGGGTGCGACGTCGGGCAACAGCTGGATGGTCACAGTGCCGCCTTTCAGCTCCATCAGGATCGTGTTCTCGGGGTCTTTGATTTCGGCCATGCGGGTCTCCTTCGCAAAATGGGTTGGGCGATACCTAAGGTCGATTGCCCGGATTGCCAAGCAGATGCATTGACCCCCGCGCCCGATGTGGCAAAAGACGGCCAGCAGATCGCAAACCGGAGGGACGGCATGGGCTGGAAGACACTGGATGACATGGAACTGGGCGGCAGGACCGTGCTGGTGCGCGTCGACATCAACGTGCCGGTGGAAGATGGCCGTGTGACCGATGCCACCCGGATCGAGCGGATCG
Source organism: Sulfitobacter sp. THAF37 (assembly GCF_009363555.1). Lineage (NCBI taxonomy): Bacteria > Pseudomonadati > Pseudomonadota > Alphaproteobacteria > Rhodobacterales > Roseobacteraceae > Sulfitobacter > Sulfitobacter sp. THAF37. The sequence continues at coordinate 2,556,127 of NZ_CP045372.1, read as the reverse complement.
TGCCGACGATCACCGATATCCTCGCCGCGGGTGGCAAGCCGGTGCTGCTGGCGCACTTCGGACGGCCCAAGGGCAAGGTCGTGCCCGACCTGTCGCTGAAGCCGCTGGTGCCTGCCCTGCAAGACGCGCTGGGACGGTCTGTCGCGCTGATCGACAGCCTTGAGGACGCGGAGAACGGCCTGAGCTGGGATGCCGACGTGTTGCTGATGGAAAACATCCGGTTTCACCCCGGCGAAGAAGCCAACGACGCAGACCTGGCAGGCCGGCTCGCCGCGCTGGGAGACATCTATTGCAACGACGCCTTTTCCGCCGCGCACCGCGCCCATGCGTCGACCGAGGCGCTGGCGCGGCGGCTGCCCGCCTGCGCGGGCCGTCTGATGCAGGCCGAGCTGAGCGCGCTGGAGGCCGCCCTTTCCAAGCCCGAACGCCCCGTGGGGGCCGTGGTCGGCGGGGCCAAGGTATCGACCAAGATCGAACTGCTGGAAAACCTGGTGAACCGGCTCGACGTGCTGGTGATCGGCGGCGGCATGGCCAACACCTTTCTCGCGGCGCTCGGCGCCGACATGGGTGCCTCTCTGAAAGAGCCGGATTTCTATGGCACCGCCAAGGACATCCTGGCGCAGGCCGACAAGGCCGGATGCCGTGTGATCCTGCCGGTCGACGGCCTGGTGGCACGCGAATTCGCCGCAGGCGCCGCGCATGAGGTGATCGCCCTGGGACCGGATGCAAAGCTGGGGTCGGACCAGATGGTGCTGGATGCGGGCCCCGACAGCATCGCCCTGATCGAAGCAGCCTTTGACGGGCTCAGGACGCTGATCTGGAACGGCCCCATGGGCGCCTTCGAGATCGCCCCCTTCGACACCGCCACCGTCGCCGCCGCACGGGCCGCCGCGCGCCAGACCCGCGACGGCACGCTGACCTCGGTTGCGGGCGGCGGCGATACGGTGGCGGCGCTGAACCAGGCAGGTGCCGCCGAGGATTTCACCTATATCTCCACCGCCGGGGGCGCGTTCCTGGAATGGATGGAAGGAAAGGACCTGCCGGGCGTCGTCGCGCTTGACGACCGCTGAGGTCACGTATTCCCTACCTTGCGTTTTGCCGGACCCCGTCAAGGCTCTGGATCCATTAACTCTATATGCTCAGTTTGACAGATTTTCCCGCAGACAAGAAGCATCTGTGCTGGAATAGTGGTTCTATTTCAAACAGATGCGCCGCAAGCTGCGGGAAAATCCGTCAAACCCGTCACGCCGAAGGCGTGCCAGCATGACTCGGCGCTCCTTCGGAGCGACGGGCGGCGATTTCACTTCATTTCAACGTCTTGGGTCGCTTGCAAATAGAACCTACCACTGCCCGGCAGGGCATTGCGCAGCAATGTCCCGAGAGGGGATTGGCCGCACGCCCCAAACCATTGAAATTTTGTGAAATCGCCGCTGAGTATATAGAATTAATGGCTCCAGAGCCTAAGATCGACGGGTCCTTTCCCCGTTCCGGAAGGACGTAAAGAAAGGATCCCCGATGCCGCCGATTTTCCGCCTGTCCCGTGCCGCCGTTCTGGCCGCCGCTCTCGCCACCCCGCTTGCCGCGCAGCAGGTCGATCCCGAACCCGGCTTTCTCGACTATTTCGGGCTGAATCGCATCGGTACCTTCTTTGCCAATACGGCCATCGCCGCCCTGCGCACGCAGATGGAGCTGGAATACCAGCACCTGTCCACCGACATCATGCGCGGCACGGTGTCGATTTCGGGCGTGGTGGCGCGCCCCCAGTTGCCTTACGATCAGGCCCGCCAATGCGTCGTTTCGGTCGACCGGGCGGTGCTGCAGACCGATCTGAGCAAGCCCTTTTCCGTCGCCTCTGAGGCGGTGCTGAACCTCGTCGGCGCGCGCGTCAGCAGCGCCTGCGTGCCCCGCGACGTGGCGATGGCGTTGCGCGGCGCCGGGATCAACGCGCTGGACCTCGACCAGGCCAAGCTGAGTGTCGCCTATACGTACGCGACGGGCGAAACCTCTGCCGATCTGAGCCTGGTCGCAAACGGCATCGCCGCGCTGGACGCCACGGCCAGCGGCATGATCCTGCCGCGCATGGGCCGCCATGGGGCGGGCGACCCCGCGATCCGCGTGACGCGCGCGCTGGTCAGCCTCAAGGACCAGGGTGGCTGGGCCAAAATCTCGACCCTGCTGCCGCCGAACTTCCGCGATCCGGCCACGATCAAGGCCATCGGAACCGAAGAGCTGACACAGGCCATGTCCGACAATGGTCAGCGCAATGTCACGGCGGTCGAGCGGAACTTCATCGCCGACCTGATGGCGCGGGTGGAGGATTTCATCGCCACGGGGGGCGAAATCACGGTGGAGGCCGATGTGCCCCCCACCGGCATCGTCGTGGAACCCGAACTCTACCAGGACGAACCGCAGGCGCTGGTCACGGCGCTGGCGCTTGAGGCGCGATCCGCCCCGCTGGCCCGCAGCCGCATCCTGAGCACAGCCGAACTCGCCGTGCTGGAGGCCCCGGGCAGCGCCACACCGGCCCAGCGGCTGGACCTGGGCGCCGCCCTGCTGGAGGGCCGCGGCGTGCCGCAGGCGCCCGCGCTGGTGCCCGACCTGCTGGAACCGCTGGTCGGCGACCCGGCGACGGCGCCGCAGGCCGCGGCGCTCATCGCCCGCGCGCTGCAGGACACCGCCCCGGCGACCGCCTACCGCTATGCGCTGACCGCCGCCGCGGATGACGCCGAGGGGGCCACCGCCACGCTGGACCGGCTTGAGGCCCGGATGACGACGCAGCAGGTCCTGGCGGCGCAGGCCGACGCCATCGCGGCACGCACCACCCCGGACGAAATCCAGGTGCTGGGCGGCGCGGACGATCCGCGCCTGCTGCGCGCGCAGGCGCTGCGGCATCTGACCGGCGCGGGGGCGGCGCGTTCCTATGCGCGGGCCTATTACTTTGCCCTGCTGGCCGAGGCCGCCGGCGACATCGGCGCGACCTCCCTCCGGCAGGAGATCGAGGCCCGGTTCGGCGCCCGTGGCCCCGCCGTTCAACAGGTCTGGACCGATCTGTCGCGCGAGATTCAGACGCAGGCGCTCGAAGCCTGGCTGAACCAGGGACTGGCCGACCGGTTCAGGACCGACTGAGACCGGCAGCGCCGCGGCAACGGCTCGCGGCGCTTGCGCGCCCCTCATGGCGAAAAACGCACCGCGCGACAGACAGGGGATTCCAATGGCGAATCGCCTGTGTCATACTGATGTCACGTCCGGCAAGAGACGACATGAGGCAGACCAGATGACACGCACCGCACGCCCGGCCTTCGGCACATTGCTGTTCTTCGCGATCGCTTTCGCGCTCAGCCTCTATTTCACCTTTGCCGCGGTCCAGGGCGATTTCGGCCTGTTCCGCCGGGCCGAGATCGTGGCGGAAAGCCAGGTTCTGCGCAGCCGCCTGGCAGAGGTGCGCACGGATGTCGCGCGCATGGAAAACCTGACCAAACGCATGTCGGACGATTATCTCGACCTGGATCTGGTGGACGAACAGGCGCGCAAGGTGCTTGGCCTGGTCCGGCCCGATGAAATCGTGATCAGATAAGGGCGCAATTCGCCGATGCAGGGGCCTGTTTGGTTCCTGTTTGCAGCGGCGGGCAAATGTCCCCTACACTTCCTCGTGCGAATCCGGTACTGAATAGTTTAACGCTAAACTAATTGCGCCACCCCCTGCCCCGCGCACCGAGGAGATGCTCATGGCCGCCAGAAATGCCACCAAGAAACCCAATGTGTCAGCGGACGAATTAAAAGCCTATTACAAGGACATGCTGATGATCCGCCGGTTCGAGGAAAAAGCCGGTCAACTCTATGGCATGGGCCTGATCGGCGGCTTCTGCCACCTCTACATCGGACAGGAGGCGGTCGTCGTCGGGCTGGAAGCCACCGCCAAGGAAGGCGACAGCCGGATCACCACCTATCGCGACCACGGCCACATGCTGGCCTGCGGCATGGACCCGAACGGCGTCATGGCCGAACTCACCGGCCGCGAGGGCGGCTATTCGCGCGGCAAGGGCGGCTCGATGCACATGTTCTCGAAAGAGAAGAAGTTCTACGGCGGCCACGGCATCGTGGGCGCCAACGTGCCGCTGGGCGCGGGCCTTGCCTTTGCCGACAAGTACAAGGGCAACGACAACGTGACCTTTACCTATTTCGGCGATGGGGCGGCGAACCAGGGCCAGGTCTACGAGACGTTCAACATGGCCGCGCTGTGGAAACTGCCGGTGATCTTCGTGATCGAGAACAACCAGTACGCGATGGGCACCGCGCAACAGCGGTCCACCTCCTCGGCCGAGATCTGGGAACGCGGCAAGGCCTTCGGCATCCCCGGCGAGGCGGTCGACGGCATGGATGTGCTGGCCGTCAAGGATGCCGGTGAAAAGGCGGTCAAGCACTGCCGCGCCGGCGACGGCCCCTATATCCTGGAGATCAAGACCTACCGCTATCGCGGACACTCCATGTCCGACCCGGCCAAGTACCGCACCCGCGAGGAAGTTCAGAAGATGCGCGACGAACGCGACCCGATCGAAGCGGTGCGCAATCTGCTGCTGACCGGCAAACACGCGACGGAGGACGATCTGAAAGCCATCGACAAGGACATCAAGAAAATCATCAACGACAGCGCGGAATTCGCCAAGGAAAGCCCCGAACCCGCCGTCGAAGAACTGTGGACCGATGTCTACGCAACCGAAGTTCCGCAGGAGGCATAAGAAATGGCAACCGAAATTCTCATGCCCGCGCTGAGCCCGACCATGGAAGAGGGCACATTGGCCAAATGGCTGGTCAAGGAGGGCGACACCGTGTCCTCCGGCGACATCATGGCCGAAATCGAGACCGACAAGGCCACGATGGAATTCGAGGCGGTCGATGAAGGCACCATCGGCAAGATCCTGATCGCCGAAGGCACCGAGGGCGTCAAGGTGAACACCCCCATCGCCGTCCTGCTGGAAGAGGGCGAGAGCGCCGACGACATCGACACCGCGTCCGAGTCCTCCGCGCCCGCGCAGGACGATGACGACGATGCGGGGGATGACAAGAAGGACGATGCCAAATCCGCCCCCACCGAAGCCAAGGCACCGCCCGAGCCGCAGGCGGATGTGACCCCCGACTGGCCCGAGGACACCAAGCTGAAACAGCAGACGGTACGCGAAGCCTTGCGCGACGCCATGGCCGAGGAAATGCGCCGCGATGAAAACGTGTTCCTGATGGGCGAGGAAGTGGCCGAATATCAGGGCGCTTACAAGATCAGCCAGGGGCTGCTGGACGAATTCGGTGCCAAGCGGGTGATCGACACACCGATCACCGAACACGGCTTTGCCGGGATCGGCGTCGGTGCCGCCTTTGGCGGGCTGCGCCCCATCGTGGAGTTCATGACCTGGAACTTCGGGATGCAGGCCATCGACCAGATCATCAACTCCGCGGCAAAGACGCTCTACATGTCCGGCGGCCAGATGGGCGCGCCCATGGTCTTCCGTGGCCCCAACGGTGCCGCCGCCCGCGTCGGCGCGCAGCACAGCCAGGACTACGCCGCCTGGTACATGCAGATCCCCGGCCTCAAGGTGGCGATGCCCTATTCGGCATCGGACTACAAAGGCCTGATGAAAACCGCGATCCGCGACCCGAACCCGGTGATCTTTCTGGAAAACGAAATTCTCTATGGCCGCAGCTTCGACGTGCCCGAGATCGAGGATTACACCGTCCCCTTCGGCAAGGCCCGCATCTGGCGCGAGGGCGACGACGTGACCATTGTCAGCTTCGGCATCGGGATGAGCTACGCGCTGGAGGCCGCCGACAAGCTGGCCGAGGATGGCATCAAGGCCGAGGTCCTCGACCTGCGCACCCTGCGCCCGATGGATACCGCCGCGATCCTGAAGTCGGTGAAAAAGACCAACCGCTGCGTCACCGTCGAGGAAGGCTGGCCGCAGCCTTCGGTGGGCAGCTACATCTCCAGCGTCATCATGCAGGAGGCCTTCGATTATCTCGACGCCCCGGTGATCAACTGCACCGGCAAGGACGTGCCGATGCCCTATGCCGCCAATCTCGAAAAGCTCGCGCTGGTGACGACCGACGAGGTCATCGAAGCCGTGAAAAAAGTCACCTACAGGTAAGGCCGCATCATGGAACCCAATCAAATCGAAAGCCGCAACAGCGGCAAGGAACTGGTCCTGATGATGCAGGTGGACGGTCGCCAGTATCGTCTTACCGCGCCTGAGGACATGCTGAACGACGAATGCGGCATCGACGCCGACGAGGCCACCCGCACCGCCTGGGTCCGGGAACATCTGCCCGGCATCGTGTCGGCCATCGGCGCGCGCGAGGACGGCGGCTGGCTCAAGGCGCCCTACAACCGTATCATGGTAGAGGAGATCGACTGATGCCCACTGAAATCCTCATGCCCGCCCTCTCGCCCACCATGGAAGAGGGCACATTGGCCAAATGGCTGGTCAAGGAAGGCGACACCGTCGCCTCCGGCGACATCATGTGCGAGATCGAGACCGACAAGGCGACGATGGAATTCGAAGCGGTGGACGAAGGTACCATCGGCAAGATCCTGATCGCCGACGGCACCGAAGGGGTCAAGGTCAACACGCCGATCGCCGTCCTGCTGGAAGAGGGCGAAAGCGCGGACGATATCGGCGAGCCCTCTGCCGCCGAACCCGACGCGGACAAGTCGAGCCATGCAGCCCCGGCGGCGGCGTCCTCCGATACCGCCCCCGAAGGCGGCTATGGGCGCGGCGCGACGGACGCCAACGCGAAGAAATCGGAAGACGGCGGCAAGGACGCCGGAACCGCCCCCCCGGCGGGGGAGAACGACAAGGGCGAACGCATCTTCGCCTCCCCCCTCGCCCGGCGCATTGCCGCGGACAAGGGGCTGGATCTGTCGCAGGTCAAGGGGTCGGGCCCCAAGGGCCGGATCGTCAAGGCCGATGTCGAGGGCCTGTCGAAATCCGACGCGCCCAAGGCCGACGCGCCCAAGGCCGAGACATCGAAGGCTGCCGCCCCGACAGCCCCGGCAGGCCCCTCTGCCGATGCCGTGGCCAAGATGTACGAAGGCCGCGAGTACGAAGAGATCAAGCTCGACGGCATGCGCCGCACCATCGCCGCCCGCCTGACCGAGGCCAAGCAGACCGTGCCGCATTTCTACCTGCGCCGCGACATCCATCTCGATGCGCTGATGGCCTTCCGCGCCCAGCTCAACAAACAGCTCGAACCGCGCGGCGTGAAGCTCAGCGTGAACGACTTCATCATCAAGGCCTGCGCGCTGGCGCTGCAGGAGGTGCCGGATGCCAATGCCGTCTGGGCCGGTGACAAGGTGTTCAAGCTCAAACCCTCCGACGTGGCGGTCGCCGTCGCCATCGAGGGCGGGTTGTTCACCCCGGTCCTGAAAGACGCGGAAATGAAATCCCTCTCGGCCCTTTCAGCCGAAATGAAGGATCTGGCCGCGCGCGCCCGCGACCGCAAACTGGCCCCCCATGAATACCAGGGCGGCAGCTTTGCCATCTCCAACCTCGGGATGTTCGGGATCGACAATTTCGACGCGGTGATCAATCCGCCGCACGGTGCGATCCTTGCCGTCGGCGCGGGCGTTCAGAAACCGGTGGTGGACAGCGACGGGCAGATCACGGTGGCAACCGTGATGTCCGTCACCCTCTCGGTGGACCACCGGGTGATCGACGGCGCCCTCGGGGCCCAGCTGCTCGCCGCGATCAAGGCCAACCTCGAAGCGCCCATGACCATGCTCGCCTGAGGGCGCGTTTCCCCTGTCGGGAACGCACTCAACCGCAAGGGGCGCGAGGGCCCGCATCACGCAAAAGGCCGGGGCAAAGCCCCGGCCTTTTTCAATGGTTCGGGGCGTGCAACCAATAGCGGCTCTGTTTGCACACGACCCAAGCCGTTGAGATGACATGAATTCGCCGCTGAGCATATGGAATTAGCGGGTCCAGAGCATGACACGGCTGCTGGATATGAGGACCGAGCAATGCCTGCCCTCGACCTTGACCGACACTTGTCCATCGGTTCGGGCCTCCAAGGGAACAGCCAAACCTTCGGGCTGGTATTCCGCCGTCAGACCAATGTCGGAGAGAAGGTGGGGAGACAGCAATGCGAGGCGCCTGATCTCTTGGGCGAGCATGACGTCTTCGGGGCACCGATTTGCCATTGGGTGAACTTTACTGACCGTGGAAGGCAAACCTGATATCCATCTTGCGAAGGAAACCGCTCTTTCCGGAAAACGAAGGCTGATTTTCGGCATGAGATTGGTCATGCAGCCAGATTAGGAAAGCTTGACCCTTGTGCGCAAACCAAGCTTTCTCCTACAAAGGATCAGATTTATTAACCCTTGAGGTGCCATGCGACTTCCACCGCTCAATGCGCTCCGAGCCTTCGAAGCAGCCGCCCGCCATGAAGGGTACATCCCGGCTTCGGATGAGCTGAACGTGACGCGAGGGGCTGTCAGCCGACACATCAAGAACCTCGAAGAGCACATAGGTGTCCCTCTGTTTGTCCGGCAGGCGCAGGGTGTGCGATTGACCAACGCGGGCAGGCAATTACAACCTGTCATTGCCGAGGCTCTGAACAGCATCGCGTCAGAGATCGAGCGCATGAAAACCGACGCAAATGACCTTCGCATCATCTGCCCGCCCGCGAACTCAATCCGCTGGCTGCTCCCCAGACTTGAAGACTTCCGCAGGAAACATCCGGAAATTCGCGTGCTCCTGACGACCGACTTTCACGGAGACACCGGCTATGAAAGTACGGATTTCGATGTCGGCTTTTCTGTTGAAAAATGGCCGAATCGACCAGACTCAACTGAAATGCTGCCGCTTTTCCCGGTGCGCCTGACGCCCGCTTGCTCTCCGAAATTGTTGCGTGCGGAACAACCGCTGAATGATGTGAGTGAATTGGCCCGGTTTGAGCTGTTGCACGAGACGCCCAAGCATCAGGATTGGGCGAAATGGATTGACGTTTGCTGCCCGGGGAAACTGGACGCGCGGTCCGGGCTGAATTTTCCGAACCTGGATATGGCCACCCGTGCGGCCGTGCTGGGAGCCGGAGTGGTCATGGCCGATCTTGTGCTGTGCCGCGAGGAACTTGAAAGCGGCGCACTGGTCGCGCCTTTCCCTGAACTGGTCTGCGATGGGCCATTTGGTGCTGTTTCATTGCTTGGGTCCCACGACCGGTGGCACGAACCCAAGATCGAAGCCTTCAGAACATGGGCGTCAGAAACCGCCGCGCAGGAAGCACGCCAAGCGCAAAGTTCGTGATTGAAACCGACATTCGAGACCGGCGCAGCATCCGTCAATCCGGGCTTGTAACGGACATTCGCGGCAAAAAGCCGGGGCCTGTCCCCGGCTTTTCCAGTTCGACATCTGCGGTTGCCGGTTCAGGCGGTCTTGGGGCCGAACATATGGTCCATCAGCACCGACGGCTGATCGCACCCCGCCTCGCCCACGATCTTCGCCGGGATGCCTGCCACGGTCTTGCAGGGCGGCACCTCCTCCAGCACGACGGAACCGGCTGCGATGCGGCTGCAATGGCCCACCCTGATGTTGCCCAGCACCTTGGCCCCGGCCCCGATCAGCACACCATCCTCGATCTTGGGGTGACGGTCCTCTTCCTCTTTGCCGGTACCGCCAAGGGTCACGGAATGCAGCATCGACACGTTGTCGCCCACCACGGCTGTCTCGCCGATGACAATCGAATGGGCATGGTCGATCATGATCCCCTTGCCGATCCGCGCCGCCGGGTGGATGTCCACACCAAAGATCTCGCTCACCCGCATCTGGACGAAATAGGCCAGGTCGCGCTTGCCCTTCTTCCACAGGTGATGGCCCACCCGGTAGGCCTGCACCGCCTGGTAGCCCTTGAAGTAGAGGATGGGCTGCACCAGCCTGTGGCAGGCCGGGTCACGCTCGTAGATCGCCACCAGATCCGCGCGTGCCGCTTCCACCAGACCGGGGTCCTCGGCAATGGCCTCGTCCACGATCTCGCGGACCACCATCATCGACATCTCGTTCGACGCCAGCTTCGCCGCAACGCGATAGGACAGCGCCTTCTCGATCGACTTGTGATGCAGAATACAGGCATGCACGAAGCCGCCGATCAGCGGTTCGTCCTTCACAGCCTGCTGTGCCTCGTGCTGGATCTGTTCCCAGACCGGATCGACACTGGAGATGTTTCTGCTGGGTTCGGCCATAGATCACGTCCTTTGCTGCCGTAAAGCTACCTCATGCCGCATCAGAAAACCAATGGCAAACCCGTGATGCAACTAAATTCCCATGTGTGCATGTAAGCTCCGCTTGCAAGAGTGCGCCGCGCATTTTTCGCCCAGCGCCGCCAGAACCATTTGCAGACACAAGCGAAATTCGGGATCGTCCAGCCCGGCAGCCTGCCCCCTGCCGCGCGCTTCCGCTGCCGCCTTCAAGGTTCCGTTACCCCACAATGGATGCAACCGCCCCAGGCGCCCGACATACCTGTCGGCCCAGTCTGCCTCCCTCAGCAGCCGTGCGCACAGCACTGCGCGGCGGTCGCAGGGGGCCGCCCGCAACGCCCGTGCCGCAGCCAGCAGATCGCTCAACAGCACCGCCCGCATCAGCCGCCGACCACCCGAACCTCTGCCAGACCGGGTCCATAGACCGCCGATACCTGCGCCACCGATACCTCGAAAGGCAGCGTCAGACCGTCGGCCTGCTGGTCGGCCTCGGTATAGGTCCAGCCCGGTGCCGTCACCTCCTGGGTGCGCAGCACCGTGCCGTCCACGCTGATCTGCACGAGGTAGCGTTCGCTCTCCTCGCCCAGCGGCACCTCAGGCGGATCCCAGGGATCTCCGCCCAGCCGGGTCCGGCGGATCCATCCGAACTCAAAGCCCTCATCCGCCCGCCTGACCGCCGTCAGGTGACAGGGGCTGAGGGGGCGCAGACCGTTTCCGTCAAAGGCTGCCACGACATGCCGGTAGGACGGATCGTCGTAGCCACGCCGCGCCGGTCCGATGCGGTAATGCTGCGCCACCCGGCGCAGGTTCGGCGAGATGTCGATCTGCCGCGGCCTGCCGTCCAGCAGCACAAAACGGGACCCGGCAGGCCAGACCGGCGGCATCAGCGCATCGGTGCCCGCCTGACCGCGCAAGCGTCCGGACAGCCAATAGGTCCCCGGCGCCACCAGTTGCGCCGTTTCGAACTGGAACACCTCCCAGTTTTCGGGGGTTCCGTCCCCGATCGCAGCCAGGTTCGCGCCTCCCAGCAGCGCCTCCCGGCCCACCGATTCCAGCATCCCGGCGGTCAGCCGCACCTCCAGCACCCCACCCCGATCCAGCAAACCGGGGGCCGCGGCGGGCAGGTCGTTCAGGGTGACACCCATGGTGCTGCGCGCAGGCAACAGCGTGTCGAGCCGGTAATCCGCGTCCGAACCAGAGCGATAAACCGCGACCGCCCCCGGCCAGGGCTGCGCCGTCGCGGCCACATGCGGCGCATGCGGCACCTCGTCGCCGCGCAGCAGCGGCAGGTCCATGAACTGTGCCGTCACCGGAACCGGCGCCACGAAGGGCCGCAGCGGCACCGCCGCATCGTCAAAGGGCGACGCCTCGTAGACCTCCGGCTCGATCCGCACCGCATCCACCAATTGCACGTCCATGCGCTCGGCCCGGTCGATCCGGTATAGCCCCGGACCTTCCTGCCCCTCTCCGGCCAGCTCCACCACATCCCCCGCGCCCAGCGCCCAAAGTGACGGCGGCAGCGCCAGGCGCACCTGTTCACGCGCCACCCGCGCCTCGGTCAGCCAGCGTTCCGCCACCTGCCGTCCCTCCGTCCGGGTCAGCGCCATGTTCAGCTCGGATGCCGCGATGCCGTGGGTGGCCTCGTCGGGCAGCACCGCCTCTTCGGCGATCACGTCGAAATCGCCTTCGGCCTGCACGAAGCGCAGCCGCACCCGGCCCGAAACCTCGGCCTCCGCCTCGCGCAGTTGCTCGATCACGCCGTCCAGCTCGTCGCTGACCGCAAGCTGGTCCCGCGACAACGCCCGCGCCCCCAGCCCGTCGCGCCGCCGGAAGGACAATACACCGTCCCGCTCCACCGCGTCGAACCCGTGGCGCACCATCAGCGGTTGCAGCGCCGTGCGCGCGTCGCTCACCTGTTCGACCGCGTAGCCGCGCACATAGCCGTGCAGCCCCTCCGTGCTGAACGCCGCCACCCCCGCCCGCGCGCAGATCTCCGTCACGACCGACGCCAGTGTCCGCGCAGAGGTGCGCCCGTTGATCCAGTGGCCCCGCGCATAGTTCTCACCGTCGCTCCACAGACCGCGGTTGTTGGGAAAGAACGGAAAAGGCCGCACATCCCAGGCCCAGACAAAGGCGCGGCGCATCTCCAGCATCCGACCGGCGTATTCGGTCGCCACGGGATTGCGCGCCGGATCGTCCCAATAGGACGAGATCGCCCGCAGATACTGCATCTGCATCAGGTCGTCGCGCGTCCCGTCAGAATACCGCGGCAACGCGCTTTCGGAACTTTTCCGGTCCAGGAACTTGTTCGGCTCGTTCGCCCCCTTGTCCACGGCGGCACAGCCGTATTCCGTGAACCAGATCGGTTTGGACCCGGGCACCCAGTCCGTCGGTTCCTCCTTCCGGACCCCGCCCAGGCGCTCGTGATGCGCCATGCCCCACCAGTTGCGGATGTCCTTGTAACGAAACACCCAAGGCTCTTCAAAGGCGCCATCGGTGATCGGCGTTCGGATCTGCGCGTCGCGCGCTTCGGGGGAATGATAGTACCAGTCATAGCCCTCCCCGCCTTCTATGTTGGCGCGCAGATAATCGAGATCGTAGATCGCGTCATAGGTTTGCGCGTCCAGATGATCGCTCCCCTCGCGCCAGTCGGCCAGGGGCATGTAGTTGTCGATGCCGATGAAATCGACATTCTCATCGGCCCAGAATGGATCGAGGTGAAAGTAGACGTCGCCGCTGCCATCCGCCGGCTGATAGCCAAAGTACTCCGACCAATCCGCCGCATAGCTGATCTTGACCTCCGGCCCCAGCAGGGCGCGCGCCTCGGCCGCCAGCGCCCGCAGCCGCGCGACAGCCGGAAAGCTGTCGCCCTCGGCCCGGATCCAGGTCAGCCCGCGCATCTCCGAACTGATGCAAAAGGCATCGACCCCACCGGCAGCGGCACACAGCGCCGCGTAATGCAGAATGAACCGCGACAGGGACCATTCCTCCGGTCCGGTGTAGACCACGCTGCCGTCGCCGATGGTAAAGTCGCCCGCCGTCACGCTGCCGAAAAACGCGTCGACCTCCGCCGCCGCCTGCGCCGTGCCGTCCGGGCTGCCGGGCCGTCCGGGCGCCTGCGACAGGGTGATCCGCCCGCGCCAGGGCAAGGGCGGCTGGGTGTCGGCATCGCTGTAGGGGTCGGGCAGCGTGTTGCCCGCCACCTGATCCATCAGGATGAAGGGGTAGAACATCACCGCCTTTCCTGCCGCGTTCATCGCCCGGATCGCCTCGACCACCGACTGATCCGTCGGCGTGCCGCCGTAGATCGGCCTGCCGTCCTGCTCCACGATCACCTCGGCGGCGCTGCGGGTCAGCCCCGCCACCTGCCACGGCATGTTCTCACCCTCGATCACCGGGTCCTCGACCTTGGGCCGGATGGTGCAACTGGCGCAGCGCAGGTCGTCCCCGAACCAGGATACCACGAGCGAAGCCGCCTCCAGGTTCGGCAGTTCCTCCTCCAGCGTCTCCAGCGAGAGGGCAAAATCTGCTTTTCCCTGCGGCGTGTTCACATTTGCGCTCCAGCGCGCCTGCGCCGCGTCGATGTAGGATACCTCGGTCGTCGCCAGCCCATATTCCCCCGTGCCGGGGATCAACGCGACCCCCCGAACCCCATAGGTCGGCACATGCGCCCATCCCGGCGCACAGGGCTGTTCCGGGCGCAGCACCTCGAAGGAGAACTGCGGCACCCGGTTGCCAAAGGGCGCCAGCTGCAAATCCTCCATCACCACATAGGCGGTGCCCCGATAGGCCGGTACCCTGCCCGCGCCTTCGATCGCCTCCATCACGGGGTCCGGCAGCTGGTCGGCGGTACCGGCGTAAACCCGCATGTTCAGGTCGTCCGTGGCGACCTCTTCGCCATCGGCCCAGACCCGGCCAATGCCCGTGATCTCGCCCTCGCACAGCGCGATGGCCAGACTGACCGAATAGCTGTACTCGGTCGTTTGCGGCGTGGGTCTTGCCCCCTTGCCGCCGCCCGAGACATTGACCGTCTCCTGAAAATCCGACACCCAGATCACATGCCCGCCCAGGCGCATCCGTCCGTAAACCTGCGCCAGCGGCTCGCCCTCGCCCGCGCGGGTCAGGCGGAAACGGTCCACCTTGCCGGTCTCGACCGCCTGCCCGCCCTGGCCCAGCAGGCGCTGATCCACGACCCGGCCCAGCGTCGCGCCGACCGCACGTCCTATGGCGACCGACGACAAACCCGCCAGAGTTCCCCCGATCGACCCGCCCAGCGCCGCACCCGCGGCCGAAAAAATTACCGTTGCCATCAACCGTCTCCCAAAGGAAATTCGAACCGCGCCACCACGCGCCGCGCCCAGGGGGCGCTCAGCGGGCTTTCCACCACCCCGCGCCCCGCGTAGGCATGAATGAAACGCGCGGCGTCACCCGCGCATGTCTGAATGCCAAGATGCTTGGCCACAGCGCCACTGCGCATCCGGAACAGCAGCACATCGCCCGGCGCGGCCCGATCGCGCGCCTTGGCCCTCAGGTGGCGACCCGCCGCGCGCCACAACCGTTCTTCGCCCTGCGGTTCCGACCAGTCCATCGAATAGGCCGGCACCGCCTCGGGTTCCTCGCCCAGTACCTCGCGCCAGACCCCGCGCAGCAGGCCAAGGCAATCGCAGCCCGCCGCCTTTGTCGCCTGCTGGTGCACATAAGGCGTGCCGATCCAGCCGCGCGCCGCTTCGACAACCCGGCTCATCGCAACGACCCGCCCGTGTTCGGCGCAGAGGATCGCGGCACCGCCACCACCCAATCCTCGCCCGGCAGGTCGGGAAAGCCCTGGAAGTTCACGAGATTGTTGAACTTCAGCCGACAGGTCTCCATCCGCTTGTCACAGCCCGCGACCAGCCTGACCTGCGCTCCCGGTGCTACCGGTCCGCGCAGCGGCTCCCACAGCTCGATCACCCGCTGCGCGCCATCGAAACGATCGTGTTTCACAATGCCCCACAGCCCCTGCGCCGGACCGTCCAGAACCTCAAGCCGACCCCGCGTGAACCAGCCTTCCTCGAAGCCCTGGAAACTGTCCCAGGAAAAGACGCGGCTCTCTTCGATGCTCTGCACTCCGCGTGTTTCCACATAGCCGGGCGTGTCCAGCGCAAATCGGCAGGCGGCATCGCCCAGTACGGCGGTACAGGGTTTCTGATAAACCCGGCCCTGCGGCTGGTTCAGCGCCTCCGTCAATCCTCTGAGTTCGGCGCGAAAGGCACCGCCCGCCCGGCGGATCTCTCCGATGGTGCCGCGGAACAGGATCCTGCGCTGCGCCGGATCGGTCCAGTTCACCAGCCAGCACATCACCTCGGCCCCGTCGAACCGCCCCTGCTCGATCTCGTCTTCGCGCAGGGTCACGTCGCTCAACGCGCCCAGCGCCTCGGTATTGTCGACCGCAAGGCCCGTGGACTGCGTGATGGCCCGCGCGCTCAGCCCCGTGTCCGCGCGGAAGACGTCGCCGTCGAACGCCAGCGGCATGTCGTGATCGGTAAAGGCAAAGCGCGCGCCATCGTCCCGCGTGATCCGCCAGGCATGGCACAGCGTCGTATGCCCGCTCTCCAGATGCGCCTGAAGCGCCGCTTCGGCCCCCGCCATCACAGCCTCACCTCGATCACCGGCACGTCCGGCACCTGCCCCGCCTGGAAACTGGCAACCGATGTCAGGATGCGGTCCGTATCGAAACGCACCGGCACATCGAACTCATAGCCCGCGCGGATTTCGATCTGCGGATCAGGCGGATGGTCGAACCGGACAACACCCGTCGTCACATCCACCTCAAAATCCACCCCTCCGCGCAGTTCGTCCTGATCCAGCCCGATCCGCAGGGTCCCGGCGACCGGTTTCAGGATCGGACGGCGATAGACCTGTTCACCCGACCGGTAGTTCTTGACCAGTTGAAACGATGCCGTCTCACCATCGCCATAGCCGATGGTCTGGTCGTCAAACGCGGGTTCCAGCGACGCGGGACAGGACTTGTAGTCCGACCAGTCCTTCCAGCGAAAGCCGTGCAACTGTCCCATGCGCGCCTCAAAGAAACCGACCAGCCGCTGCAGGTCGTCGATCGACCGCATGCCCAGCCCGGCGTCGAACACCCGACGCGAATGCGCCCAGGGGGTGTTGCGCTCTTCGAACCCGTTGGCCAGCGTCACCACATCCGTACGCCGCTGCGGCCCCCCCATGGCGCCGAAACTCAGGCTCTCGGGAAACCGTACCTCGTGAAAAGCCATATCGCTGCTCCTGTCTTACCTGTTGCGATTGCCCGCGCTCAACGCGCGGCTCATCTGCGCGGCGATCTGCGACTGGCTGCGGCGGAAGCCCTGCACATCCGGTGTGGTGATGTTCATCACGACCGTCGCGCCGCCCCCTGTGCCACGCACCCCCAGCTTTCCGTCGCTGCCCCGGGCCAGCGGCATGATCGCCTCGGGGCCAGCCTCGCCCATCAGGCCGGTCCCGCCCCGCATCGGGAACACCGTCGCCGATTGCACCACGCCCCCATTGGCAAAGGGCATAACCCGCCCCTGGCTAAAGGCGGCACCGTCGGCAAAGGGCAGGATGTTCTGCATCAGGTTGCCAACCCCCTGCGAGATCAGCCCGCCAAAGTGATCCGTGACCGGTCGCATCGCGGCATTGTAGGTCGTCCGCATCAACGCCTCCGCCACCGTGCTCAGCGCATCCGACAGCTTCATCCCGTCAAAGACCACGCCGTCGAAAGCCTTGCGCAAGCCGCGGCTCAACCCCCGCTCCAGCGTGGCCACATCCTTGCCCGTCGCCGACAGCGCGCTGCGCATGCGGCCCAGCTCGCCATCGAAGGCTGCAACCAGCCCGCTGGTCGTGGCCAAGGTCCCGTTCAGCGCCCGGGCATTGTCCTCCAGGTCATCCATGTCTTCAAAATCAGCCATCGCCGGTTTCCTCTTTCTGGTTGGGATAGGCGGCCATCAGCGCGGCCAACCTGTCGCTCAGCATCGGGGCCTGCGCGGCGGCGCGCCCCAGCATGATCTGCAACTCCGCCGGGGTCAGTGCCCAGAAGCTGTCGGGCGGCAGACGCAGCCCGTGCAGCCCCGCCCGCATCAACGCCCCCCAGTCCATTCCGCGTGGCCCCGTCATTCCGGCACCACAAAGGCCCGCGCCAGCAGCTCCGCCGCAGCCCGCGCCGCCGCCATCGGGCCGCCTGCGATCTCGGCCTGTGCCAATGCGGCGTCGGTGATGCGCGCGCCGCCGCCCCGCAGCCCCGCCCCCAACAGGGCCACGACGTCGCGGCTGGCAAAACTGTTGCTCTCGAACCGCTCCACCAGGGCCACCAGCGACCCCGCCTCAAGCGTTTCTTCCAGCTCGGCCAGCGCCCCCAGCGTCAGCCGCGCCAGATGGCGTTGCCCGTCGATGACCACCGCGACATCCCCCCTCCAACGATTGGCCATGCTCAGACCTCCGGCACGTCGGGCGTGAATGTCAGCTCTCCCGCCGACATCAGACTGACCTCGAATGTCGCCTCACCGTTCAATGTTCCCGCATACTCCAGCGCCGTCACCTGGAACGGCCCCTGCACCACCCCGAAATCGGGAATGATGACCTGAAAATCCGGCGTCAGCCCGTCAAAGAACAGCTGCCGCGCGCGTTCGTCCGTTCCCGCATCGCGGAACACACCCGATCCGCTGATCGCGGCGGACCGCACCCCCGCGCCCACCAGCAGCTCGCGCCATCCCCCCGCACTGTCGAGAGATGTCACATCCACCGTCTCGGCGTTGAAACTCACCCGCGTGGCGCGCAGACCGGCAATCGTCTCGAACTGCCCGTCTCCCGTCATGTCCACCTTCACCAAAAGGTCCTTGCCTGCTTGAACAGCCATTTTTCGTCTCCTGCTTGATCCTAAATTCCGTGTCTCACGCGTCCTGCACCCGCGCGGCAAAGCGCAGGTCGATCTGCCGCGCCGCGCCGTTGTCGATGCGCCGCGCCTGTGCCCGCTCGAACCGCAGCGACACCAGCCGCCCCCGGCTCAGCACCAGGTCCGCGTCCTGCAGCACGTCGCTGATGGCCGACGCCGCCTGCTTCGCGCTGGCAAACCCCGGCTGCACCGTGATCACCGACACCGTGAACCGGTGCAGTGCCCCCGGCCCCGTCCCGTCCGATGCGTCGCGCACCGTCTCGCTGCCCAACCGAACGTAGATGTCCGGCAGACTGCCAGACGGCACCGCGTCGTAGATCGCCGTCCCCACCAGAGCACCAAGCGGTCCATCCGCGCTCAATGCGTCAAATACTGCCGCCTGCAACGGCCCCGACCCCGCGTAACTCATGCCACCCGCTCCTCTTCCGCATGGCAGATCAGGTATCGCCCCTCCGGGTCGCGTTCCGTCACTGCCGTGATATTGAAAATGCGCTGCCCGTCACGCAGCCGCTGCTGGGCGCGCGGTCGCTCGGGGCTGCCAAAGGGCGCGCCGCGCACGACGATGCGAAATCCGGCACGGCTCACCAAAGCCCCCGCCGACCCGGTTTCCCGACCGGTGCGCGCGTTGATCTCCGCCCAAAGCGTGCCCACCGCCAGCCACCCCTCGACAAAGCCGCCCGCCCCGTCCGGCAGCCGCTCCGGCGTCTCCAGCACCAGCGCGTGGCTCAACCGCGGCAGGCTCATGCGCCCATCCCCAGACGAACGGGGCGGTAGCGTTCAATCAGACTGCTCACGCCGAAGGGCATGCAGCCCCCGCTCAGCCCGGTATCGTTGCGGTATTCGTAATAATGCGCCGCGAGCATCAGCACCGCCTGCCGCAGATCGCCCGGAACACCGTCCCACCCGGTCGCAAAACCGGCCTCGAAGACGATGCTGACGCTGCCCTGCGGGGGCACGGACGGCAGCAGGCTGCCCACCGGCCGCAGCTGCGGTGCCTGCATGTCCGGCGCCAGCCAGTATTGCGCGGGCGGCACCTCGGTCTCCGTCCCGTCTCGCGCGACCAGCGTGACCCGGCTGACCGCCTGCACCGGCGACAGCGGCAGCGGCTGACCCGCCGCATCCCGCCAGCCGGACAGGCTCAGGCTGAACTCCCGCCGCAGGACCGCCTTGCCCGTGCGGCCCTCTATCGCCGCCAGCGCGGCCCGCAGGAACGACAGGATCACGCCGTCCTGCACGCTCTCCAGGCCAAAGCCGGTTCCCAGCCGCAGATGTGCCTTGAACGCATCCACTGGCAGCACACCGTCAGGGACGGGAGTTTCTTCGATCAACATCATGCACATCTCCAAATATCGCCCCCTCCGGGCGGTGGTCCGTCATCGTGCCGGGCGCGCACCCACCCGCACCGCTCGGTCAGAGGGGAGCAGCTGGGCAATGCGGGGGCCTCGTCAGGTGCGCGCCCGAACCGGGGTCAGGTCGCCCCGGCCCCGGCATCCGTCACGCCCGTCAGGACGTGCCGAATTTCATCAGCTTGATCGCGGCGAAATCGCTCACGTCGCCGCCCACGCGCTTGGTCGCGTAGAACAGCACATGCGGTTTCGCACTGAACGGATCGCGCAGAATGCGCAGGTCGGGCCGCTCGGCCACCGTGTAACCGGCCCGGAAATCGCCAAATGCGATGGACATGGAATCCGATCCCGGATCAGGCATGTCCTCGGCCACCAGCACAGGATAGCCCATCAGCTGCGCCGGCTCGCCCGCCGCCAGCCCGTCCGACCACAGGAACCGGCCATCCGCGTCCTTGAGCTTGCGCACCAGCGCCGTGGTCTTGGAATTCATCACGAAAGACCCATTCGCCCGGTATTGCGCCCCAAGCGCATAAACCAGCTCGATGATCGCATCTGCGGTCACTTCTCCGTCCACGCCGCTGGGCACATAGCCCAGATTGCCCCAGTCCCAGACGTCGTTGTCCACCGCCGTATGGGTCAGAAAACCCACAGGTTTGTCGATCCCGTCCCCGCTAATAAACGCCTGCGCCTCGGCCCGTGCGAACTTGTTCGCAATCCGCCCGGCCAGCCATCCCTCGATGTCGAACGCACTGTCGTCCAGCAGCCGCTGCGACGCCTTCGGCAGGGCCGAAAGCTCGTGCAGCGGAATGGTGATGCGGTCGATCTGCGGCGTATCGGTTTCCGCCTGCGGACCCGTTTCCGTGGCCCAGCCCGCACCCACCTCAGTATGATCCACCAGCACATCGTAAGAGGTCGCCTCGACCCGCACGACACTGGCGATTGCCCGGATCGACGCCGTCGCGTTCAGCACCGACTGCACCGCTACCGAGGTCTGCGGATCGACCAGATAGCCCCCGTCCGAATTGACAGTCGTGGAAAGCGACTTGCCCTCCAGTTCCAACCCCCGCAGCCCGTCGTCATCCCCGTTGCGCAGATAGGCGCCAAAGGCCTTCTGATGCGGCGCGTCGGCCTCAATGCCCGCCGCCAACGGGGTCCGTTTCGTCATCTTGCGGTCCAACATCATCATACGCTCTTCCGTTTGTTTAAGTTTCATCTCAATTTCGCCCTGGAAGCCCTTGAAATCGGTGACAAACCCCGTCACCGCGCGGCGCACTTCCTCTGCCGGGGACGCTGCACTGTCCCCTGATCCGGTCTCGCTCATCGCTTGTCCTCGCTTGGTTCAGCCGCGGGGTGCCCCGCGCGCCAGTTCGGCACGCGCCCCGTCAAAGGCCGCCGCCATCTCCCGCAGGGCGTCGCCCAGGGGCTGCAAATCCCCCTTCGCGCCGACCCGCGCACTGGGAAGCATCGGAAATGTCACCAAGGACACCTCCCACAGCTCCAGTTCCGACAAGAGCCGCTGGCCCCTGTTGTTCTTGCTCGCCCGCACCGTGCGATAGCCGATCGACAGCCCGTCAATCGCCCCCGCCGCGATCAGCGCCGCCGCCTCACGGCCCTTCGACACGCTCGACAGGATGCGCCCCTTGACCCACAGGCCGCGACCGTCCTCGCGCACCTCCTCCCAGACGCCGATCGGTTGGGCCGGGTCGTGCTGCCACAGCATCTTGATGCTGCGCCCCGCGGCTTTCACCGCCTTCAGGCTGGCGGCATAGGCACCCGCCTGCACCACATCGCCGCCCTGGTCGGCATCCCCGAACAGGCTGGCATATCCGCTGATCTCGGTTCCGCCCTCGACCTCGACCGCCGCGCCGAACCGCGCGAACTTGCGCTCCAGCCCCGGCAGGCCGCCGGACATATCTTTCCCGTTCCCCGGAACCACCCCGAGGTCGCCTTGATCATGATCCATGACAACTCCTGTAATTTTCAGTTGCTTAGGGCGTCACCGCCAGGAACGACTGAACCGCCTGCGCCAAAATCACCGCAGCCACCCCGTACACGGTCAGCCACAACCTTCTTTCCATCCGCGCCATCATGGCTTCCAGCTGATCGAGCCTGCGCAGCAGGTTTTCGCGATGAACCCGGCTGACTTCCTCGTGGGCCTGCAACCGCAACCCCGGCGCACAGTCGAACCGCTCGAAACCGGGTTCACGCATCGTCAGCCACCGCAGGCAGACCCAGCAGACTGCGCTTTTCGGCCTGGGTCAGAAAATCCGCCTGCGCCACCCGCGCCCATTGCGCATCGCGCTCCGCCGCCAGCGCGGGAACCTGATCCAGATCGGGCTTCAGCTCCAGCGCCTCGCCGCTGAAACCGGCCAGCCAGTTCGCCAAAGCCGCCGCAACGCGCGTGGCCAATGGCAGCACCGTCAGGCGATAGAACGCCCGGTGCGCCTCTTGATAATTGGCATAGGTGGCATCGCCCTGGATGCCCAGCAGCATCGGCGGCACGCCATACGCCAGCGCAATCTCGCGCGCCGCGGCCTCCTTGGTCTTCTGGAATTCCATGTCGCTCGGCGAGAACCCCATCGGCTTCCAGTCCAGCCCGCCCTCCAGCAGCATCGGCCGGCCCGCGTTGCGCGCGCCCTGATGGTGGCTCTCCATCTCGCTCACCAGCCGCTCGTACTGATCCTCGCTCAGCTTGCCCTGGCCTTCCGCCCCCTTGTACACGATCGCCCCCGACGGCCGCGCGGCATTGTCCAGCAGCGCCTTCGACCAGCGCGAGGCCGCAGTATGCACATCCATCGCCATCGCCGCCGCCTGCATCGGCGAAAACCCATAGTGGTCGTCCTGCGGGTGGAAATTGCGGATGTGACAGATGGGGCGTGCGCCTTCCGCCACCGCGAAACGATGCTTTGCACCGCCAACCGCATATTCATAGGCCACCGGCCAGCCATCCCCGCCCGGCACCACCGACATCCGGTCAGAGCGCAACACATGCAACTCCACCGGCAGGCCCGCGGCCCCGCCGACAGCCTCCACATAACCGTTTCCGCTCAACAGCAGCTGCGCATAAAGCGCCTCCAGCAGCTCCGCCCGGCCCTGCGCCCCGTTGGGCCGGGCCAGCAGGTCCGCCAGCGGATGTGTGTCGTAACGCCGCGCGCTGTCCTGCACCACCAGCGGCAGCGCCGCCGCAGCTTCCGCGATCAGCTTGACCGACCGGAAGCCGACCGGGTTCCCGCAGAACCCGGTGCGGGTCAGGCTCGCCGTGTCGCGCGGGCTCCAGGCCACGCGGCCCGAGGTCTGATAGGCCACCACCGGCCCCGTCGCCGAAGCCTTCCGCTCCGCCTGGGGCGCCGCCGATCCGCGCCGCAGAAAATCAAATGCCATTCCGTCGCTCCTCATCTCGCCTGCCGCCAGTGTCCGCCTCAACAACCGACACAGGAACACTTTGACTCAAATGCGTTAAGGTCCCGAAACCCCACCGCCCGATGGGGGGCGCAACACGCCATTTTCCTGCGAGAGCCGCGGTGGGGCGTCCCGCCCGGCGCCTACAGGCTCCGCACGCCCGGCGCCCGCCACTTCGCCGCCGGAGCGATCATCAGGTCGTGCAGCGCCCAGACCAGCGCATCCACCCGGTCTGGCGACCCGTCGCCCTCGTAGCCGCGTGCGGTCATCCGGCACATCTCGTCCTCCAACGGGTCCAGCCCCCGCACGTGATGCACCCGCCCCTGCTCGTAAAGCGCGGCGACCGGCTCTGCCCGCGCCACCTTGCCCCGACGGGCGTGTACCGTCTTCAACGGCACCAGCGGATCGACCCCGCGCAGTACCTCGCCCACCATCTGACCGCCCTGGTTGACCTCCGCCACCAGCCGGTCCGCGCCAAACCGCTCCATGGCCGAAATCGCGGCCCGCGCCCAGCCCGTGGGCGTGGCCCCCTGCACCGTCGCATCGGCCAGCACATAGGCACGCCAGTCCTGCACCGGACCGCGGGTCTGCGCCCCCGCCACCACGATCCCGCAGGCGTCCGATCCCGCCCCCGATGACGCCGCCGGGTCCAGCCCCACGACGATCCGGTCCAGCTCAGGCACCCCCTCGACCCGCGCCACCTCCAGCAGTTCCGACGTCCACAACGCCCCTTCGGCATCCGCCAGCAACACCCCGTCCAGTTCCTGCCGCCCCAGCCGCGTTCCCGCGTAACGCGCCATCACCTCTTCCAGAAAGGACTGCGCCAGATGCGCCGCATTCGCCTGCGTGGGCGCATGGGTCGTCACCGTGGAGGGCGACGCCAACAAACGCTTCAGCACCGGCACATTTCGCGGTGTGGTCGTGACGCAGACCTGCGGATTGTCCCCCAGCCGCAACGCGAATTGCAACTGGTCCCAAGTGTCCTGCGCCTTCTTCCATTTGGCCAGCTCATCCACCCAGGCCGCATCGAACTGGGGGCCACGCAAGCCTTCGGGGTCATGCGCGGTATGCACCGTCGCCACCGCCCCGTTCGGCCAGACCAGCCGCTTGCGCCCCGCTTCCCATTCCGGTCGCCGGTCGTCGGGCGAACAGGCCAGGATGCCACTGTCGCCAAAGATCATCACCTCCCGCACCTGCTCGATGGTCTCGCCCACCAGCGCCACCCGGCGGCAGCGGCCCGCATCCATCGGCCGCGCCCCCTCCACCTGGGCGCGGACCCATTCCGCCCCCGCCCGCGTCTTGCCCGCACCCCGGCCCCCCAGCACCACCCAGGTCCGCCACGCGCCCTCCGGCGGCAATTGATGGTCCATCGCCCAGAACTCGAAGAGAAAGGGCAGCGCCAGCACTTCCTCCGGCGCCAGGGAGTCAAGAAACCGTTGTTGGAGGCCCGCATCGGCGCAGGCGATCCAGCTTGCACCCGATTTCAGCCCGGGCTCTGTCCAGATCGAGGGCGTGGTGCCCTCGGGCGATACCGGCTTGCTTGTTTCTGCTTTCATTGAGAGTGTTCTCCGCCTTTGCACATTGCGGGATCAGCGCCTGAATGTCCTTCAGGCCCTGGCTCACCGCCTTGGGGTCGATATCTTCAAGAGACCGCGCCTGACGCGTGATCTCCTCGATCCGGCGCCGCAAATCCCGGATCGCCGATTGCAGGGCCTCAAGGACCTCGGTGTTGTATGCTACTTCTTCCTGCAGGTTTTTGACTTCCATGCGGACTCGAACCTTCTGTTGGGGGCCCTGACCAAACAGGCATGAAAAAGGCGGCACTCGGGTCGCCCCGAGGCCGCCTGACACCTGTCCCAGCATGGCTAAATATGTACTTCAGACCGCGCGCAAAGTCAAGTTATTTAGCATTAACAACACCTTACACCACCGCGCGCAGCGCCTCAGTTCCCCCCGGTCGACGCGTTGCCCGCCGCCGCCGCGCCGCGCTCCGCCTCGATCTGGCGCCAGCGCGCGACGTTGCGGTTGTGCTCTTCCAGCGTTGTGGCAAAGGCATGACCGCCGGTACCGTCCGCAACGAAGAAGACGAAATCGCTGTCGTCCGGCTGCGCCGCCGCCATCAGACTCGCACGGCCCGGATTGGCAATCGGCGTGGGCGGCAGGCCGTCTATGACATAGGTGTTCCAGGGCGTCTCCGCCCGCAGCTCCGACCGGCGCAGGCCCCGGCCCAGCACGCCCTGCCCCTCCGTGATGCCATAGATCACCGTGGGATCGGTCTGCAGCCGCATGTTCTGGTTCAACCGGTTGACAAAGACCGACGCCACCTGACCCCGCTCCTCCGGCACCCCGGTCTCCTTCTCGATGATCGAGGCCAGGATCACCAGTTCTTCGGGGTTGCCGATGGGCAGATCCGGATCGCGGGCCTCCCAGGCTTCGGCGACCAGCACCTCCTGTGCCGCCGCCATCTGCGCGATGATCGCCGCCCGGTCGTCGCCGGGACGGACCTCGTAGCTGTCAGGCGCCAGCGCACCCTCCGGCGGGACTTCGGAAATGCTGCCTTCCAGAAGGTCGATGCCCTTCAGCGCCTCAGTGACCTGCCAGCTCGTCACGCCTTCGGCCAGCGCCACGCGGAACCGGGTGTCGGCCTTTTCCTTCATGGTCTCGAAAATCTCGGGCACGTCGTCTTCGCCGGGGGTGAACTCGGCCCGTTCCACGAAACGGTTGGTGGCCGGATCCAGCTCGCGCACCTGCACGGACACCCGGTTCACACCGACCCGATAGACCACCTCGGTCCCGCAGGTGCTGGCCCCGCCCCTGGTCACGACATCCACGATCTGCGCCATGGAGGTGCCCGGCTGCACGAGAAAGCTGCCCGCTTTCAACTGCGCGGTCTTTTCCTCGTAATCCGCCCCGATCCGAAAGATCGCCGCGGAAGAAATCGCACCCTGATCGGCCAGCTTCTGGCTGACCCGCCGCATGTTCGAGCCACGCTCGACCTGCAGGCAGATCGCGTCGCTCAGCGGCCCCTCAGCCTGATACTCGGACTTGCCCCAGATGATGACCCCGCCCAGCAGGAACAACCCCATGATCAGGAACGTCACCGCGTTGGACGCGATATGTCGCCACATCCCTCAGACCTTCCCGAACAGGACCGACGCATTCGTCCCGCCGAATCCGAAAGAATTGCTCAGCGCCACCTTGATCTCGCGCTCAACCTTCTTGTTGGGGGCCAGGTCGATGGCCGTTTCCACCGCCGGGTTGTCCAAATTGATGGTCGGCGGCGCCACCTGGTCCCGAATCGCGAGGATCGAGAAGATCGCCTCGATCGCACCCGCAGCACCCAGCAGGTGGCCGGTGGCGGATTTGGTCGACGACATCGTCACCTTGCCCGCGGCTTCGCCCAGCATCCGCTCCACCGCGCCCAGTTCGATGGTGTCGGCCATCGTCGACGTGCCGTGCGCGTTGATGTAGTCGATGTCCGACGGTTCCAGTCCCGCACCGCGCAGCGCGTTGCGCATGGACCGTTCCGCGCCGTCGCCGTCTTCTGCAGGCGCGGTGATGTGATAGGCGTCGCCCGACAGGCCATAGCCCAGCACCTCGGCATAGATCTTGGCGCTGCGCGCTTTGGCGTGCTCGTATTCCTCCAGCACCACGATCCCGGCACCTTCGCCCATGACGAACCCGTCGCGGTCCGCGTCATACGGGCGGCTGGCCTTGGTGGGGTCGTCGCCCCGCTTGGTGCTCAGCGCCTTGCAGGCGTTGAAACCCGCGATACCGATCTCGCAGATCGCCGCCTCGGCGCCGCCCGCGATCATCACATCCGCGTCGCCGTGCTGGATCAGCCGCGAGGCGTCACCGATGGCATGCGCGCCGGTGGAACAGGCGGTGACCACCGAATGGTTCGGGCCCCGGAAACCGTAACGGATGGAGACCTGCCCCGAGATCAAGTTGATCAGCGCCCCCGGCACAAAGAACGGGCTGACCCGGCGCGGTCCCTTTTCCTGCATCATCACGGCAGTATTGGCGATGGAGTTCAGCCCCCCGATCCCGGACCCGATCAGCACCCCGGTCCGCTCCAGGCTCTCGCGGTCCTCGGGCATCCAGCCCGCATCCTCGACAGCCTGCTGCGCGGCGGCCATGCCATACAGGATGAACGTGTCGACCTTGCGCTGCTCCTTGGGCTCCATGTAGGCATCGGCATTAAAGGTCCCGTCCGACCCGTCGCCCAGCGGCACCTCGCAGGCGTACTGCGTGACCAGCTTGCTGGCGTCGAACACGGTGATCGGCCCGGCCCCGGATTTCCCCTCCAGGATCCGCGACCAGCTCGCCTCGACCCCGTCGGCCAATGGCGTCACCAAACCCAGTCCCGTCACAACCACTCTGCGCATCTTGTGCCCCCTCATCTCTTTCGGAGGCCTATACCTTGGCCCGCTATCCGTATTCAAGAGCCGAGACATCGCTCGGCGCGATCAGGCTGGCGTCGGGAGGCGGCGCTCAGCGCAGAAAAAGCACCAGCAGGACAAGCCCATAGCTCATGTCCGCCACAAAGCAGCCCAGCGTATCCAGCGACTTCAGCGGCAGCCCGTTCTGCAACCGGCGCAGCAGGTGCCAGATCCCTTGTGCAAAGATCGTCCCGACCAGCACCACCGGCGATGTGGCAAGACCGATGACCGCCCCGCTGATCAGGATCAGCGCGATACATGTTTCCATCCCCAGCGGGTCGCGGTGGCCGCTGGTTTCCGTCAGGTAGGACAGGTTGACGAAGATCGAGAAAGCGGCGGCCGTCAGCCAGATGTGAGGAGCCGCCATCGAAAGCTGGGCCACCATGACCAGTGTTATGTACGATGCCGCAATGGAAATGATCACATACTGCTTGTGGCGCAGGAAATCGGCAAATGAGAGCATGCTTGGACCTATCGGATCGTTACAGGTGGCAGTATGCGTCGTCCGAGGTCCAATACAACACCTCAGGCACAACTAATGAGCGAATTTTCGCCGGCGGCTGTCAGACCGGCGGACCCTTGCGCGTCATTAGTACAACGGCGTCCCCGTCCAGTTCGGCCTCTCGCAACGTGCTGTATCCCAGCGTTTCGGCGATCCGCAGCGATCCCTCGTTGTCGGGGGTGATCAGGCAGACGGTCCGTCCCGCCACCACGCGATCGAACCAGTCGTGGGCTGCCTGCGCCGCCTCTAACCCCAGACCCCGCCCCTGCGCGTCCGGCTCCAACACCCATCCCGCTTCGGGATAAGGATCAAAATCATCCCCCAAACCTCTGGAACCGAAGAAAAAACCGGTCTGCCCGGACATCTCGGGCTGGCGGTGGATCTGAATCGCCCACTGACCGAATCCCGCGATTTGCCAGTGCCCCGCGTTCCGCAGGAAGGCATCCCAGGACCGCGCCTTGGGCCAGGGCTTGCCCGAGATATGAGTGACGACCGCAGGTGTTGCCCAGATTTCCGCGAACCGCGGAAAATCCTCGCGCCGCATGGCGCGCAGGGTCAATCGACTGGTGTTGATGGTCGGAATCGTTCGGGACATGCGGTGAATTCTTTCACTCTTGGAAACTGCCTGACCTCACAATGGCAAATGCCCACCTCGCGGCGCAAGCCCCGCCGGCATCCACGCAAAAAAAACGGCGTCAATCCGCAAAGGATGACGCCGTTTCGTATTCTTAAACCGCGGCAAGGCCGCAGGCAGATGGACTTAGGAAGCTTCCTTGATGAACTTCACCGCGTCGCCGAAGGTCTGGATGTTCTCGGCCGCATCGTCGGGGATCTCGATCCCGAATTCTTCTTCGAACGCCATGACCAGCTCGACGGTGTCGAGGCTGTCTGCGCCCAGATCGTCGATGAACGACGCGTTTTCGGTCACTTTGTCCTCTTCAACACCAAGGTGTTCCACAACGATCTTTTTCACGCGGTCTGCGACGTCGCTCATAATAAGTCCTCATGTCTTCCGGGGATCGTCATGACCCCCCTATTATACTAGCCTCGTGCTGATCCTCAGCGGTTGGCGAATGCCCCGTTTCCGAAGCGGCTCTGATCCTTGTTCGCACAAGGCCCATGGGGCGCGCAAGCACCCTCGTCTGCGATTCTGCGCCCCCTTTAGCACATGATGCATGACACGCAAATGTTATAAGACGCGGTCCTACACCATCGCCATTCCGCCATTCACATGCAAGGTCGTGCCGGTCACATAAGCTGCTTCCTCGCTGCTCAGATACACCACGGCACTGGCGATTTCCGCCGCCGTTCCCATTCGTCCGGCAGGAATTTGCCCCATGATTCCCGACTTTTGGTCATCGGTCAGCTTATCGGTCATCGCGGTGGTGATGAAACCGGGCGCAACCGCGTTCACGGTGATCCCGCGGCTGGCCACCTCGTAGGCCAGCGATTTGGACATGCCGACCATGCCCGCCTTGGACGCCGCGTAATTCGCCTGTCCCGGATTGCCCGTCGCGCCCACGACAGAAGAGATGTTCACGATCCGGCCCCAGCGCGCCTTCATCATGCCGCGCATCACGCCCTTGCACAATTTGAAGGTCGCGGTGAGGTTCACATCCAGCACCGACTGCCATTCGTCGTCCGACATGCGCATGAACAGGTTGTCACGGGTGATGCCCGCATTGTTGACCAGAATATCGACCGACCCCATCGCCTCCGCCGCCTGCTTGGGCAGCGCATCGACCGCCGCCATGTCACTCAGGTTGCAGGGCAGCACATGCGCGCGGTCGCCAAGTTCGGCCTTCAACGCCTCCAGCGGCTCCGTCCGGGTGCCGGACAGGCCCACCGTGGCGCCCTGCCCATGAAGGTGCCGTGCGATATCCGCACCGATACCGCCCGATGCGCCGGTGATCAGCGCGTTTTTGCCTGTCAGATCGAACATGTCTCTTCCTTTTTTCGTGATCAGTTTGCGGCCCGTTCCGTCAACAGGCCATAGCGGGCAATCTCCGCCCGCGTCAATTCATGCAGCCCGTCCGACGGGGCCGCCGCAAGCGTGAACCAGTAGAAGGCATCGCTGCCCAGCATCTCGACCACATAGCGGCGCGTCATCTCGTGCTCGGGCGAGCTGCGCGGATAGCTGCTGCCTTCGCGGTAGCCGTTGCGCCAGCTGTGCACGCCGAGCGACGCGCCCGGCGCCATGGTCCGCCGGTTGCCCGCCAGGAACAGATCCACGCCGCCGCTGTCCACGATGCTGCCGGGCGGCAAATGGGTGTCCATCCCCCGCGCCCGCACCATCCGGCCCATCCGGATCGTCGCCGCCCCGTCGATGGACCCGTCCACACGGGTCTGCACGATCGTCCTGACCTGCGGGTTCCGCGCCAGGATGCGTTCAAAATTCGCAGGCGTGCGGCTGGTGATCGTGCCCGACAGATACAGCCTGTCACCCTCCACCTGCATCGTCGTGCCGTCAGAGGCATTCTCGATCGTCGCGCAGGAGGCCAGCGCAAGCAGCAGGGCAAGGGCGAAGGCGCGGATCATCAGGTGTCTTTCAGCGCCGCCACATCCTCCGGCGTCCCCACCGCCCGGCAGGTGCTGTCCTTGGCGATGCGCCGGATCATGCCCGACAGGGCCTTGCCCGCGCCGATTTCCCAGAACTCGGTCACACCCTGCGCCGCCATCCATTCCACAGAGGTCCGCCAGCGCACCCGCCCCGTCACCTGTTCGACCAGCAGGTCGCGGATCCGGGCCGCGTCGGTCACGCTCTCGGCCAGAACATTGGCGACCAGCGGCACCGAGGGGTCCTTCATCTCGACCTCGGCCAGGGCGCGGGCCATCTCGTCGGCCGCGGGCTGCATCAGGGCGCAGTGGAACGGTGCCGACACCGGCAGCGGCAGCGCGCGCTTGGCGCCCGCCTCCTTGGCCAGCACCACCGCGCGGTCGATCGCCGCCTTGCTGCCCGACAGCACATTCTGACTGGGGTCGTTCTCGTTCGCCAGCTGGCAGACATCGCCCTGCGCGGCCTCCGCCGCCACTTTCGCGGCAGCTTCGGCGTCCAGCCCCAGCACCGCGGCCATCGCGCCCTGGCCCACCGGCACGGCGGCCTGCATCGCGCGCCCCCTGATGCGCAGCAGCCGCGCGGTATCGGCCAGCGACAGGGTGCCCGCGGCACAAAGCGCCGAATATTCCCCCAGCGAATGCCCCGCGACAAACGACGCGCGGCCCAGGTCGATCCCCTCGACCTGCATCGCCGCCAGCGCCGCCATCGACGTCGCCATAAGCGCGGGCTGCGCATTCTCGGTGAGGGTCAGCGCCTCGGCATCGCCTTCCCAGATCAGCGTCGACAGCTTCTCCCCCAGCGCCTCGTCCACGGCATCAAAGATCGCCCGCGCCTGCGGATAGCTGTCCGCCAGCGCCTTGCCCATCCCGACGGCCTGGGCGCCCTGGCCCGGAAATACGAATGCGATACTCATGCAGCCCTCCAATTGATTGGAACGGGTCTATCGCGGGCGGGCGGGCGGAACAAGACCGGCGACACCCGCGCACTTCTGCACAATCAGCCTGCGCAGATGGGCATTGCCCCTGCGCCCGCACCCTTTATCTGTCCCCGCACGCCAGACCGGAGACTCACATGCCCCTGACCAACACGCAGATACGATACGGCGCCGTCAGCAAGACCTTTCACTGGCTGACCGCGCTGCTGATCCTCACATTGATCGTGCTCGGCCTTGTCGCCGAGGACCTGCCCTATGCCACCGACGCCGAACTGGCGCGCAAGGCCTGGATGTTCTCGCTGCACAAGACACTGGGGGTGCTGGTGTTCTTCGTGGCCCTCGCCCGCATCATCTGGGCGCTGAGCCAGCCGAAACCGGGGCTGCTGAACGCGGACCGCAAGGCCGAGAGCTTTCTCGCCGACCTGGTCCATTGGCTGCTCTACGGGTCGCTGGTCATCGTGCCGCTGTCGGGCTGGATCGCCCATGCCGCCGCGTCGGGCTTTGCCCCGATCTGGTGGCCCTTCGGCCAGTCCCTGCCGCTGGTGCCGAAATCCACGGCCGTCGAACATGCCGCCGCCGCGGTCCATTACGTCGCGGGGCGTCTGCTGATCGGTGCGATCCTGCTGCATGTCGCGGGCGCGCTGAAACATCACCTTGTCGACCGCGACGGCACCCTGCGGCGGATGCTGCCGGGCGAAGCCGCGCTTGGCCCCCTGCCGCAGCAGGACACGGGCCGTGCCCCCGCCGTCACCGCCGTCGTGATCTGGGGCGCCGCCCTGGCGCTTGCCCTGACCACCGCACCATCGGACGAGACGCCGGACACGTCCGCGCCAGCCCTCGGGCAGGTGGCGTCGGAATGGCAGGTCCAGGAGGGCAGCATCGCCATCGCCGTGACGCAGTTCGGCTCGGTGGTCGAGGGTGGCTTTGCCGACTGGACCGCCGACATCAGCTTCGATGAAACCGACGACACCGGTGTCGTGGGAGAGGTCACAGCGACCATCTCCATCCCCTCGCTGTCGCTGGGGTCCGTGACCAAGCAGGCCATGGGCGCGGACTTCTTCGACGCAGAAACCCACCCCACCGCCACATTCACCGGCGACATCCGCCACGCGAGCGACGGCTACGAGGCGGCGGGCACCCTGACGATCAAGGGCAACGCGGTGCCGCTGACCATGCCGTTCCTGCTGTCGCTCGACGGCGACACCGCCGAGATGCGGTCCGATCTGACGCTGGACCGGCGCGATTTCGGCATCGGGGACAACATGCCCAAGGAAGACAGCCTGGCCTTTGCCGTGGATGTCGCGATCAGGCTGACGGCCCGGCGCGCAGGCGCGGACGACGAGCCATAGGCTCACGCAAAAAGGCCGGGGAACATCCCCGGCCTTTCGCAGTTCGGTCCCGAAACCCGATCACTCGGCCTTCATCGCCTCGACAGAGATATTCACCTGCACCTCGTCGCCGACGTAAGGCGCAAAGGCCCCCAGGTCGAAGTCCGAGCGCACGATGGTGGTGGTCGCGTCGAACCCGGCCCAGGGCTTGCCCTCCTGCGGGTGATCGCCCATCTGGTTCAGCTTCGCGTCCAGCACGACCGACTTCGTCACGTCGTTCATGGTCAAGTCACCGGTGATCAGTGCCGTATCCTCGCCCGTGACCTCGATCCCGGTGGAGGTAAAGGTGATCATGTCCCCCTCCTGCGCGCCGAAGAATTCATCGGACATGAAGTGGTCCTTGCGCTGCTCCCAGCCGGTGAACATCGACATCACCGGCATGGACACCGTGACGGAAGACGCCGCAGGGTCTTCCTGATCGAACATGATCTCTCCCTCGAAACCGGAAAAGATGCCGTAGGTGGTCGAAAAGCCCAGGTGTTCATAGTTGAACATGACCTGCGAGTGGCTGGGGTCGAGCGTGTATTTCTCGGCGGCCAGCGCAGCTGTCGTGCCGGTTGCGCCAAGGACAAGTGCGGTGGCGAACATAAGGTTCTTCATGAAGTACTCCGAATTGGATAAAGTGACGTTCCGGCGCTGAATGTGCGCCTCACCGTCTGCGGTTCAACTCGGCATGTCCCCACAGGTGCTGCGCGTCAGCAAACACTCGCCGCCACTCAGCGAAAATTCTCCTGCGCGGAAACGGACGATGCGCGGGGTCAGGCGATCTTGCCGGCGTCGCGCAGCCCGTTTGTCAGACTTTCCAGGACCGTCCTGTCGGTCAGCGTGACAACCGCCAGCAGCTGACCTTCCGCATCCCACAGGCGCACCACATGGCCTTCCACTTCGGCCGCGCCCAGATCGCGGAAACCGCAATGGGACAGCACCGCCTGCCGCCCGGCGACATCCGGACGCACCAGGCTGACCGTCCGGCGGATCGTGTCGATGCGCACCTCCGGCGACCTGGGCCTGCCGCTGGCCAGCATCATGCCAATCCCGGCCAATGCCGCGGCTGCCGACAGGAACAGGCGCAACAGCATCATTTCGGCCTGGGCGCTCACCGGGGCCAGCCAGATCACGAAAGCAGCAAGGAAGAGGCCCGCGCCGAAAATCCGCTGCAGGGTTCGGACCAGCATCCGCCCGCCGTCCAGCATCAAGGACCGTTCCGCCGTCATGGCATCTTTGTTCATGAAATCCGCTGTCGCCGTCATCGTCCCCTCCCGTAGCCGAGCCTTGCCAGTTCCCGGAACCCTGCCCGGTCATTGAGGCGACAACTGGGCAGCCTCGCGGCGCGGGTGGGACCATGTCGGGACGCTTTGCCGAACGGTTTGCGCGGCTATCGGGTCCGCGCTTGCGAAAGGACGCGGGCATGGCTAAACCCGGTGTCAGGTCCGCCCACCTGCCGCTCGCAGACGAAAGTCACGGTGAAGGTCGCGCAACACTCCTGACCTCTCACGCACTTCACAGGTCGGCAAAGCGAGCCCCCTCCCACACGTGAAGCAGCTTGCGAGGACCGCACGATGTCGAACTCTGCCCGAAATTCCTTTACTCATGGGCTGCTTGGCCCGATCTTTGCCCGCACCGCCCTGCCGATCATCCTGGTGATGGGCATGAACGGCCTGCTGGCTGTCGCGGATGCCGTCTTTCTCGGGCGGTTCGTGGGCGCGGACGCGCTCTCTGCCGTCATGCTGACCTTTCCGCTCTATATGGTGATCGTGGCGCTTGCGACACTGGTTTCCAGCGGCATGTCCAGCATTCTGGCACGCCGGATCGGCGCCGGGGACAAGACCGGCGCCGCCCGCGTCTTTGTCGGGGCGCACGGGCTTTCTGTGTTGATCAGCGTGCTGCTCATCGCGGGGTATCTGCTGGCAGGGCGCAGCCTGACGCTGGCGCTGGCGTCCGGCTCGGTGGCGCTGGCAGACATGGGCCGGACCTACCTCGGCATCACGGTTTTCATGTCGCCGCTGATCTTCCTGCTTTCGGTCAACTCCGACGCGCTGCGCAACGAGGGCCGCGTGGGGTTGATGGCGGCGATGAGCGTCCTGGTCGCCCTGTCCAACATCGGCTTCAACTACCTGCTGATCGCACAGTTGGGATGGGGGGTCGCGGGGTCGGCCATCGGCACGGCGCTGGCGCAGTTGCTGGCGCTGTGCATCATCGCCGGTTTTCGCGTGACGGGCCGCACCGACCTGCGGCCCGGCCTGCTGCTGCGCCACCCGCCGACCGCCGACTGGGGGCGCATCCTGGCGCTGGGTGCGCCGCAAAGCCTGAACTTCATCGGCATCTCGCTCAGCTCGGCCGCGGTGATCGTGGCGCTGCAACTGGTCGACACCCCGACCTATGAAACCACCGTCGCAGCCTTCGGGATCATGACCCGTGTGATGACATTCGCCTTTCTGCCGCTGCTGGGGCTGACCCACGCGCTGCAGACGATCGTGGGCAACAACTATGGCGCGGGTGCCCTGGCGCGGTCCGATCAGGGGCTTCGCATCGGTCTGGGCGCGGCCCTGGGCTATTGCATGACGATGCAGGCGGCCTTCCTGACCATGCCCGACACCATCGCCCGGCTGTTCGTGTCCGACGCGCAGGTCATCGCGGAATTCGCCCGCATCCTGCCGGTCAATACCGCGATGCTGTGGCTGAGTGGCCCGTTGATCGTGATCGCGGCCTATTTCCAGGCGGTGGGTGACGCCACCCGCGCGGCACTGCTGGGCCTGACCAAAAGCTACGCGTTCGGCCTGCCCCTGCTGCTCTGCCTGCCCGCCCTGCTGGGCGAGCGCGGCATCTGGCTGGCCGGGCCGCTGGCGGAGGGGCTGATGGCGCTGCTGACAATGGCGGTGCTGCACCGCACGGTGGCGGTACGCGGCCTGCGCTGGGGCCTGTTCGCGGCGCCGCGCGGCGCGCCTCCGGCCTGACCGGAAAAACCGCGCAGGGTCCTTGCCCTGCGCCGCAAACCGTGTATATCGGCCATTCCCTTGCAAGACGTTGAACCGCGCAGTCTCTCGTGGTGGGGCCGC
This sequence comes from Sulfitobacter sp. THAF37, assembly GCF_009363555.1. NCBI lineage: Bacteria > Pseudomonadati > Pseudomonadota > Alphaproteobacteria > Rhodobacterales > Roseobacteraceae > Sulfitobacter > Sulfitobacter sp. THAF37. The sequence continues at coordinate 2,520,354 of NZ_CP045372.1, read as the reverse complement.
AAGGGAAGATCGCCCCGCCTTTGAAATGCGCCTTGATACAAATAGGAGACCGCATGCCGCTATATGAGCATGTCATGATCGCGCGTCAGGATCTGTCCAACACGCAAGCCGAAGGCCTGATCGAACATTTTGGCACCGTCCTGTCCGACAACGGCGGGAAACTCGTCGACAGCGAGTACTGGGGCGTCAAGACGATGGCCTACAAGATCAACAAGAACCGCAAGGGCCACTACGCCTTCCTGCGCTCGGATGCACCCGCACCGGCCGTTCAGGAGATGGAGCGCCTGATGCGCCTGCACGACGACGTCATGCGCGTCCTGACCATCAAGGTCGACGAACACGCCGAACTGCCGTCGGTGCAGATGCAAAAGCGGGACGAGCGTTCCGACCGCCGCGAACGCCGTTGATCATCAGCTTGAACAAAAGGACATAACCCATGGCTGCAAAACCATTTTTCCGCCGTCGCAAGGTCTGCCCCTTCTCGGGCGACAATGCCCCTGCGATCGACTACAAGGACACCCGTCTGCTGCAACGCTACATTTCCGAGCGTGGCAAGATCGTCCCGTCCCGCATCACCGCAGTTTCTGCGAAAAAGCAGCGTGAACTGGCCCGTGCCATCAAACGCGCCCGCTTCCTCGCCCTGCTGCCCTACGCCGTCAAGTAAGGAGAGAGCACATGCAAGTCATCCTTCTGGAACGTGTCGCCAAACTGGGTCAGATGGGCGAAGTTGTCGAGGTGAAGCCCGGCTTCGCACGCAACTTCCTGCTGCCCCAGGGCAAGGCGCTGTCGGCCTCCAAGGCCAACGTCGAAGCCTTCGAAGCGCGCAAGTCGCAGCTTGAGGCCGAGAACCTGGAGACCAAGAAAGAAGCCGAAAAGCTGGCCGACCAGTTGAACGGTCAGCAGTTCGTCGTGATTCGCTCCGCCTCGGACGCGGGCGCGCTCTACGGCTCCGTCACCACCCGTGACGCGTCGGACACCATCACCGAAGGCGGTTTCACCATCGACCGCCGCCAGGTCGTGCTGAGCGCACCGATCAAGGAGCTGGGCCTGCACGACGTGCAGATCGTCCTGCACCCCGAGGTCGACGCGACCGTGCAGCTGAACGTCGCCCGCTCGCCCGAAGAGGCCGAGCTTCAGGCCTCCGGCAAGTCCATTCAGGAACTCGCCGCCGAGGAAGAAGCGGCAGCCGAGTTCGAAATCCAGGAGCTGTTCGACGACATCGGCGCAGCACAGCTGGACGAGCTGGAAACCGAAGTCGAGCAACAGACCGACCAGCCTGCCGTGCAGGAAAAGGACGAGCTGGACGCGAAACTGTCCGGCGATCAGGAAGACACCGCAGGCCGCGGCTGATCCTTCCGGCAAAACACATCGAAGCGCCGCGCGGAGACATCCGCGCGGCGTTTTCTTTTGGCGCCACGGCAAGGCGCTTGGGCAAACCGCCCTACCCGCCTGTGGCCATCTGCGTGGCCAGGAACGGCTCCGGGCTGTCGACCTCTTCCAGCTTCCTGCCCCGTATCCACCAGAACCGCGTTCCGACCCGGCGCAGGAAACTGCGGTCGTGGCTGACCAGCAGGCAGGACGCCTCATGGGCGATCAGTTCATCTTCCAGCGCCTCCTGCCCCTCGATGTCCAGGTGGTTCGTGGGTTCATCCAGCAGGTAGAAGTTGGGGTTCTTCAGCCGCAGGATCAGCATGGCCAGCCGCGCCTTCTGCCCGCCCGACAGCGCGCCGATCTTCCTGTTCTGCATCCCGATCTCCACCCCGGCGCCCGCCAGCACGTCGCGGGCCCGCTGATCCCCGATGTCGAAGCCGCGGGTGACGGCGGCGATCGGCGTATCTCCGTCCCGCAGCTGGGCCAGATGCTGATCTGACACGGCCGCAACGACCGAAGGCGCGCATTTCACCGGGCTGTCCGACCCGTCCAGCGCGCGCTGGATCATCTGCATCAGCCGTGTCTTGCCGGTGCCGTTCGCGCCCAGCAGGACAACCCGATCCCCCGGCAGGATCCATTTCCGACCGGTGCGGTACAAAGGCACGCGATCCGGGGTCTCGACCTCGACATCGTCCAATGTAATCAGCGCCTTGGCATGTGTCCCGCTGTTGGCCAGCCTGATATCCCCGGCGCCGCGGTCCTGATGCGCGGGCCGTGCGGTGGCCTCCATCCGCGCGGCACGTTCGTTCAACTGCCTGGTCTTGACCACCAACAGGTCCGACCCGGAGTTGATGCCGATGTTCTTCAGCTTGGCGGCCTGCCTGCGCAGCTGCTGCGCCTTGTTCAGATCATTGGCAAAGCGGCGTTCATCGGCTGCATCCGCCGCCTCCAGCGCCGCCCGCGCCGCCGTGAAGGACAGCTGGAACATGCGGGACCGTTCCGCGCGCAGGAACAGGGTCCGGCTGGTCGCCGCATCCAGAAACGCCCGATCATGCGATGTGACCACGACCGCCACATCGCGCGGCAGGGCGGCCAGCCAATCCTGCAGCAATCCGATGCGGCGCAGGTCCAGATGGTTGGTCGGCTCATCCAGCAACAGCACGTCCGGCTCGGTGATCCAGGCCGCGGCCAGCATCGCCGTGCGCCGCCAGCCGCCGCTCAGGTCCCGCAGGGGCCTTTGCTGCAGGTCATGGGGCACTTGCAGATCGGCCAGAACCATGTCCACCCGCCAGCCGTCGTAGTCGGCCTGTTCCGCCGGTAGCGCCGCCAGAACCCGGTCGTACAGCGTCTGGTCCAGCGCGTCCTGCGGCAGGTCCTGCGCCACAACGCCGACCCGCAGGCCCCGCGCGCGCGTGATGTCGCCGGTGGTTGGGTCCGCCAGACCGGCGAGGCAGTGCAGCAACGTGGTCTTGCCCCGCCCGTTGGCGGCGACCAGGCCCAGCCGGTCGCCCTTGGACAATGTGAAAGAAAGGTCAGAGAAAAGGGGTGCGCCAAGGGTGACGCCCAAAGCGTTGATGGTGATGAGTGACATGGGACTCTCGGATCAGACGAAAGGATGCCGCAACGCGGCCTTGGGCAGGCAGATCGAAATCATGTCTCTCTGACCAGCCCTGCAAACGGATTTACAGGGCGAAACGGGGACCATGCTGAAGTCGGCGGATGATGCGCATGCTCAGCTCGTGCCCTCCCTTGTGCGTGTGTTCCATTCCAAAAGCTTAGAAAACTTCGGTATCAGGCGCAAGGGTTCGGAAAATGGCCCCAAGGAAAGGCCCCCGGCCGGGCGTTGCGCCATTTCCCGCGCATCGTTTTGCGACTTCCCGCGCATGGTCCGGCTGCAACCTTGCCCAGGCCCGCTCTGCCGGTATCTTCGGCGAAGTTTCCACAATCGCGAATCCAACCATGCTTTATAAAGCCCGTCGTGCCGCACTGGCCGTGCTCTGTGCCGCTGCTGTCTCTGCCTGTTCCGCGGCCCCGCAGGTGCAGGAGCCCCCCCGCCCGGCCATTCCGCTGCATGCCAACGAAACGCCCGAACTGCGGCAGAAAATCAACTTCTGGGCAGACCATTACGACCTGCCGCGCCCGCTGGTCCACCGGCTGGCGATCCGCGAAAGCACCCACAACCCCAAGGCGCGCAATGGCCCTTACTACGGCCTGTTGCAGATCCTGCCCGCCACCGCCCGGTCGATGGGGTTCAGGGGCGCACCTTCCGATCTGCTGGATGCCGATACCAATCTTGAGTATGCGCTGAAATACCTGCGCGGGGCCTGGCTGCTGTCGGACGGCGACCACGCGACCGCGATCAAATGGTACGCACGCGGCTACTACTACGAAGCCAAGCGCCGGGGCATGCTGGTGGAAACCGGTCTGCGCGACGGCTGATCCGCGCCACTGAGGGCCAATATTTTTCACCGCCCCTTGAAGCATGACCGGAGCGCCATGATCTTGGCGCTACCGGACGGCGTGGTGATTGGCCCTGCGTTGTTCCCGGCCTGTTCGGACCCTCGACATGATTGACCTTCTGCTTATCGCCACCGGCTTTGCGGGGCTTCTTCTGGGCGGCAACTGGCTTGTGGACGGCGCGGTGGGTCTGGCCACCCGCTGGGGGGTCTCCCCCCTCGTGATCGGGCTGACGCTGGTGGGGTTCGGCACATCCATGCCCGAGCTTGTCACCTCGGTCCAGGCGGCGCTGGCCGGATCTCCCGGTATCGCGATGGGCAACGTGATCGGCAGCAACATCGCCAACATCCTGCTGATTCTCGGGCTGACCTGTGCGCTCAGCCCGATGGCGGTGGCACGGGGCACACTGACACGCGACGGCATGGTGATGCTGGGCGCGACACTGGCGACCCTGGCGCTGGTGCTCTGGGGCAGCATCGACCGCCCGCTGGGGCTGCTGCTGGTCGCCGGTCTGGCGCTGTACCTGTTCACGGCCCTGCGCCGCAATGACCCCTCTGCCGAATTCGAGGCCGCACCCGCCCCGCCGCTCTGGCGTGCCGCGCTCGGGGTGCTGGCCGGTCTCATCGTGACGATCCTCGCCGCGCGGGCTTTGGTGAGCGGCGCGGTCTCTCTGGCCGCCGCCTGGGGGGTGACCGAAGCACTGATCGGCGTGACCATCGTGGCCGTCGGCACGTCCCTGCCCGAACTGGTGACGTCCCTTGTCGCGGCGCGCAAGGGACAGGCCGACATGGCCTTCGGGAACGTCATCGGCAGCAATATCTTCAACGTGCTGGGCATCCTCGGCGTCACCGCACTGGTCCGGCCGATGCAGGTGCCGGCGCAATTCATCACGCTGGACGTCTGGGTCATGGCGGCCGCCGCGGTGGCGGTCCTGATCATGGGGGCCACCGGGCGGCGGATCAGCCGGGGCGAAGGTGCCGCCCTGCTGGCAGGCTATGCCGCCTACACCGGGCTGCTGATCCTCGGTTGAGGGTCAGTCGAAACCGACAAACCGCGCGACCTCTGCCACCTCCCGCCGGGTCGACCGCACCGCATTGGCGGAAAAGCTGTCGTCGGGCCAGCCCATCGCGACGCAGGTCAGGATCACCTGATCTTCGGGGATCTGCGCATGTTCGCGCACCACGGGCGATTGCATGATCCCCTGCCCGTTGATGACCGTGCCCAGCCCCCTGCTCCAGGCGGCGAGGACCAGACCATAGGTCACGGCGCCCAGATCGAAATGGGCGATCGTCCCCCGCTCCGTCAGGCTCTTGTCGAAACAGACCACGATGGACACCGGCGCATCGAACTGCCGAAATCCGCGCATCACCCAGTCCTGCCGCCGCTCCTTGTCCTCGCGCGCGATGCCCATGGCGCCGAAGAGCTGCTTGGCGATCTCGACCTGCCGGTCACGATGGACCCCCTCGTAGCTGCCGTGGTCGCTGATCTCGCGCTGGGGCGGCACACCGTCCAGCATCCGGGTGGAATTGCCCTCGCGCACCTTTTCCAGCGGTTCTCCCGTCAGCACGTGCAAATGCCAAGGCTGCGTGTTCATCGACGACGGCGCGCGCAGGGCAAGCGCGATGATCTCTTCCAGCAGCGCGCGCGGAACCGGGTCCCTGGTGAACCCCCGGACGCTGCGCCGCTCCAGCATGGCCTGATCCAGTTCCATAGCGATGTTCCTCCTGCCCCTTTGCGCGCAGAATGCACGCTGGCCGGTCCGGGGACAATCGGCGTCGGCGGTAACGTGGCGGCACGCGACCGGCGGTTCCGAAAAAGCCGCGCCCGGCTTGTTCGGAAAAACCCCATCCGCAAATGCAAGAGACCGCGCCCTTTCGGACGCGGCCTCGAAACGCGATGGATCGCGGATTATTCGTCGTCGAGCGACTCGACCGCCTTCTGAAGCTCTTCCTTTGAGACTTCTTTTTCGTCCACTTTCGCCTGTTCGGCGATGTGGTCGACAACCTTGTCCTCGAACAGCGGGGCGCGCAGCTGCTGCTGCATCTGCTGGTTCTGCTGCACGAATTCAAAGAACTGGCGTTCCTGACCCGGGTACTGACGCGCCTGGTTCATGATCGCCTGAGTCATCTCGGCATCCGACACTTCGACCTCGGCCTTCTGACCGATCTCGGCCAGCAGCAGGCCAAGACGCACCCGGCGTTCCGCCAGCTTCTTGTGCTCTTCCGTGGTCTCGATCTCGGGATGGTCGTGACCCTGGACGTCCGGGTTGTCCTCGTGCCACAGTTGATGCGCGATCTGGCCTGCCTCGGCTTCCACCAGCGAAGGCGGCAGATCGAAGCTGACCATCTTGTCCAGCTCATCCAGCAGGCCGCGCTTCATGACCGCGCGGGAGGCACCGGCATATTCCGCCTCAAGACGTTCCGCGATCTGCTTTTTCAGTCCTTCCAGATCCTCGGACCCGAATTTGGTCGCCAGTTCGTCGTTGATTTCCGCCGCGACGGGTTCCTTGACGTCCTTGATGGTGCAGTCAAAGACGGCTTCCTTGCCCTTGAGATGCTCGGCCTGGTAGTCGTCGGGGAAACTGACGGTGACTGCCTTTTCCTCACCCGCCTTCACGCCGACCAACTGCTCTTCGAAGCCGGGGATGAAGGAGTTGGAGCCCAGCACCAGCGGATAATCTTCCGCCGAGCCGCCTTCGAAGGCTTCGCCGTCCACCTTGCCGACGAAATCCATCACGACCTGGTCGCCGTCCTTGGCCTTGGCGCCTTTCTTGCGGGATTTGAAATCCTGCGCGGTCTCGGCCAGGTTCTTCAGCGCCTCGTCGATGGCGGCGTCGTCGGCCTTCACCACCAGCTTTTCCAGCTTGATCTTGGACATGTCGATCTCGGGGATCTCGGGCAGCGCCTCGTAGGTCATCGCGACCTCGACATCGTCGCCTTCCTTCCAGTCCTCGTTGGTCATCTTGACCTCGGGCTGCATCGCGGGACGGTCGCCGGACTTTTCAAAGTGCTCGTTCATGGCGCCGTCGATGCTTTCCTGCATCGCTTCGCCCATCACCCGCTGACCGAATTGCTTCTTCAGCAGCGCCAGCGGCACCTTGCCCTTGCGAAAGCCCTTCATCTCGACGTCGGGCTGTGCCTCTGCCAGCTTCTCGTTGACCTTGGCGTCCAGTTCGTCCGCCGTCAGCTTGATGGCATAGCCGCGTTTCAGACCTTCGTTCAGTGTCTCGGTGACCTGCATTCCCGTGCTCCATAAGAAAAAGGCCGCGCCGGGGGGCGCGGATAAATTTCCGCCCTTCTATGGATGTTGCAGACCGCTTGCAAGGGGGTCGCGCCAGGCTTTCAGGATGAGCCGGAATAGGCCGCCCAAAGGGTGACGGCGGCATTCATCTCGACCAGAATGCGGTCCAGCTGCGCCACAGCGTCCAGCAACTCGGCCTCCCCGATCGTGCCCTGCGCCTGCACCTGCGCGATCACGGGGTGCAGCGAACGCCACATATCGCTCACCTGTCCCAGCTTTGCCGCGATCCCAGGGGTCGGCGGGGCCAGCAGATTGCCCGCGGCGTTGCCGTGCAGCAGGCCATCCAGCGTGTCCGAGAACAGGGCCGCGCTTTGCGACAGGTCCTTCAGGCTGCGTTCGCGGTCCAGATCCACGGCGAGCAGGCACAGGTTCTTGGCCATGCGCTGGCTCAGCATCCGTTGCCGGCCCGCCTGGTTGATCGTGGCGGCAACGACCGGGTCGCTGTCGCCCCGCCCTGCATTGGCTTCGATGACGCCGACAGCCTCGTTCATCCGGGTCAGCACGGTCAGGTTGCGCGCGATCACGATCTGCATGGCGACCGAATGCAGGTCGCGCGACGCCAGCTGCTTGACCGACGCGGTGAAGGCGGCGGACACCTCTTGAACAGTCTCCAGCGCCGCACGTTCCTGCGCCGTCTGGGCAGGTGCCAGACCGGCCTCCGGCGACCCCGCACGCAGCCCGTGCAGCGTTTCCTCGAAGGTGACGGCGGCGGCAAGCGCCTGTTCGCGCCACTGCGCATCGGCCTTTCCGGGCAGCGCGAGGCAAACCGCCTTTGTCATCCGCTGGGTCAGCATACGCTGACGCCCCGCCAGATTGATGCGCGTTTGCGCGTTCGCGGCCTGCACCGCGGCGGTGTCAGCCGCCCCGACAGTGGGGGCAAGGCACGTCACAGCCACAAATGAAAGGGCCAAGACCCCGCGCAAGGCCCCGAGAAACACACTTTTTCGTCCTGTGATTGCAGCCCGTGTCATACGCCATCCCTCAGTTCCGGTGAACTGCTCTTAGGCGCAAAGGTTTTCCGTCACGTTAATCGGGCTTGCCCGGTGTGCGGTTCACATGCCCAGGGCTTCCTTGTACATCTCCAGCACCGCTTCCTCTTCGGCGATGTCGTCCTTGTCGCGCTTGCGCAGCGCGATGACCTTGCGCATGACCTTGGTGTCATAGCCGCGCGCCTTGGCTTCGGCCATGATTTCCTTCTGCTGTTCGGCAAGATCCTTTTTCTCGGCGTCCAGCCGTTCGATCCGTTCGATGAACTGGCGCAGCTCATTGGCGGTCACGCGATAGGTCGCATCGCCCACGGTTTCGACAACGTCGGGGTTGGTGCCTGTATCACTCATTGCGTGCTCCTGCGCTTGGGGTGTTTCGGCACTGACTACTCGCGCGCCGCGCGCCCTGCAAGACGCACTTGATCCGCCCCGCCCTTTGGCGTAGCGGAAGCGGCATGGAAACGAACATACTGGACATCGTGATCTGGACCGGCGCGGCAATTTCGCTGCTGGGTCTGCTGGGCCTTGTGTGGTGCATCGTCAGCGTGTCGCGGGCCAAGCGCGCCAAGCTGGACGACGAGGCCATGCGCGCGGTGCTGAAATCGGCGATCCCGCTGAACCTGGGGGCGCTGTTTCTGTCGGTGATCGGCCTGATGATGGTCATCGTCGGCATCTTTCTGGGCTGAGATCGCACGGGATTCCGAGAGGCGGCGAAACCTGCCGCGCCGATCTGCAACGCACGGCTGGACAGAAGGCATCGGCCCGGCGTAAATCGGGTCATGGATATCCGACAACTCACCCCCCGCTATTTCGTGGCCCCTCAGATCGACCCGTCCGATATGGAGGCCATCCGCGCCGCCGGCATCACCCGCATTCTGTGCAACCGTCCCGATGCCGAAGTACCGCCGAGCCACCAGGCCGAGGCGCTGCGCGCCGCGGCAGAGGCGGCAGGCATCGCTTTCGAGGTGCAGCCGCTGACCCATCAGACCATGGTCCCCGAGGTGATCGCCCGGAACCGTGCGCTGGGGGCGGACACGGACGATGTGGTGCTGGCCTATTGCGCGTCGGGCACGCGGTCGACGATCGCCTGGGCGCTGGGTCAGGCCGGTCGGATGCCGGGGGACGACATCGTCGCCGCCGCGCGCACGGGCGGCTACGACATCACCAACATCCGCCCCGCACTGGACGCGCCCTTTACCTGACACCCGCCCGCGCCTGGGTCAGCCTACCTTGAGGTCCGGCAGCCCGTCCAGGTCAGGCAGATCGTCAAGGTCCGGCAGCCCGTCCAGCGGCGGCAGGTCCAGTTCCGGCAGATCGGACAGATCCGGCATCGGCGGCGGCGCGGGATCGGGGTCCGGTGTCTGGGTCTCCGGGCCTGCGGGAATGACCGGTTCACTGGCCAGCGGGGCCGGTTCCGCCTGTGCCAGATCGGCCCGGTCCGTGGACCGCCGCCTGGGCGCGTCGGTACCGGCCTCCTGAGGCACGATGCGCAGGGCGCGGCAGCCGTCCATCTGGCCCAGCACCCCCCGCGCCAGCCTGCCGCCCGCGGGGTTCAGCACCTCTGCCCGGTCAAAGCGCGCCCCGTCCAGCGGCAGGACGTCGCCCACGCGCAAACGGCCCAGGTGGGCCAGCGGCAGCCGCAGGCGGGTCAGCGCGACCTGCAGGCCGACTTCGAGCGAGAGCGCCGTGTCGCCCAGGCTGACGGGCGGCGCCGCCTGCGCAGGCGCAGCGGCCCCCGGCGCAGGGGCCGGGGCGGATGCATCCTCCGCCACCGGCAGCGGCAGGACAAGCTGGATCTGCCCCTGCCGCACGCCGCCCGCGATATCCACCGTCAGGCTGATCAGCCGGTATTCCGGCTCTTCCAGGGCCAGCGCCAGCAAACGCGGGCTCTCTACCCGGCTGCCAAAGCTGTACCCTTCGACAAGCCGCCGGTCCTGCGCATTGTCGGGCAAGGCGGCGGCGCGGGCGATCAGGGCGTCGACAAACGGCGCCGTCACCGCCGCATCTGTGTTGGTCATCTGGCGCGGCTCGCCCCCCGCGTCGGGCAGCACCCGGGCCATGGTCTGCTGCTGGAGCAAAGCGCCCACCAGCAGCGGGTCCAATATCGCCGCCGCGGGGCGCCCGCCGGGACCGTCGAGCAGCATCAGCAGGTTCCGCGCGTCAAGACAGTCCTGGATCGCGTCGCCTGGGACCTCTTCCACCCGGATGGCGAGGGCCGCCAGCGCGAGGTCCATCAGATCATCCCCCGCCTTCGCCAGCCCAAGGCGCAGCGCCTTGGGCAACGTCATCGCCCGTGCCTGATGCGACGCACGCCCCCGATCGGTCATGTGCCGCAGGGCAGAGCCAACCCCGCTATCTGAATTCTGCTGCGCCTGCGCCATGGCATCCAATTGCTCGTGAATCCTGCGCCAGACCTAACGCGGACCTGTTACCAGCACCTTAAGAGGCGGGGACAGGTCCAGCCTTTTCGCCCCCCGCCAGCAGGGCGCTTTTCGGCAGGCTGACACGAAAGGCGGTCCCGCTTTGCTGCGGCAGATACTGCACGTTGCCGCCCAGCCGCGTCATGATCTCGTGGCAGATCGCCAGACCAAGACCGACGCCCTCGGCCTCGGCACCGTCGATGCGAAAGAACTTCTCGAAGATCACCGATTGCACCTCGGCGTCGATGCCACTGCCGTTGTCGATGAAATCGACCCACAGCCCCTCGGCATGACGCTGGCTGCGGATGATCAGCCGCGGGGCCTCAGCGTCGCAGTATTTGCGGGCGTTCGACACCAGGTTGATAAAGACCTGCACCAGCCGGTCGATGTCCGTGTGCAGGACCAGATCGGGCGCGCCGATCTCGCGGGTCACGCCCAGGGCGGGCCCCGCCCCCGCCAGCGCCGTCGTCACCGCGCGGTCCAGGATCGCTGCCAGCCGGTCCTCGCCCATGCGCAGCGTCACCTGGCCGTTCTCCAGCACCGAGAGGTCCAGCAGCTCGTCCAGCAGGCGCGTCAGACGCAGGGTTTCGGAATGAATGATCGACGCATAGCGGGTCTTGTCCGCCTCTGACAGTTTGCCCGTGTCGCGCAGGATCTCGGAAAACGACCGGATCGAGGTCATGGGGGTGCGCAGTTCGTGACTGATCTGGTTGAGAAAGCCGTCCTTTTGCAGCGACAGCTGGGTCAGCTTCTCGTTGGCGCTGCGCAATTTGGCCGCGGTTTCGGTCAATTCGCGCGATTTCTGTTCCAGCTGACTGGAATATTCCAGCATCTGCGCGGATTCGTCGGCCACCGCCAGCAGGTCCTGCACCGACACCGACGTGCCGCCGACGATCTGGCTGACCATCGCATGTGCGGTGGCCGCGCCGACAGATCCTGCCAGTTCCCGCTCCAGCGCCTGCACGAAGGCGGGCGTGGGCTCTGGCAGACCGCCGCTCAGTCCCTGCGCCTCAGCCTCTGCCCGGAAGAACGCCTGCGCCTCTGGCGCGCCGAGGATGCGCTGCGCCATGATCATCAGGTCCTCGCTGCCCGCGACCGAGGCGCTCCAGCTGCGGGCGGCGCCGGAATGCTCCAGCACGTTGACGAACTGCGCCCCCTGCAGCCGTTCGATCGGGGTCGGGAAGCTGACGATGGACACCGCCAGGAATGCCAGCGTGTTGAGCGACAGCGACCAGACCACCGCATGAACGGTCGGGTCCAGCCCTTCGATACCGAACAGGGCCTCGGGGCGCAGCCACGACAGCCCCCATAGCCCCTGCGCAAAGGTTTCCCCGGAAAGCGCCGCATCCGCGCCGAAGCTGGGCAGCAACATGGTAAAGACCCAGATGGCAAAGCCGACCCCCAGACCGCAAAGCGCCCCGGTCCGCGTCGCGCCGCGCCAGAAGATGCCGCCCAGCAGCGCCGGCAGGAACTGCGCCACCCCTCCGAAAGAGATCGTGCCGATGGCGGCAAGGGCCGCGCTGCCGCCGGAGACCCGGTAATACAGCACACCCAGCGCGATGATCAGCAGGATCGACAACCGCCGGGCCAGCAGAACCACCTGCCGCACGTCGCCCGATTGTACCGCGCCGCGCTGGCGGGTGCTGAGCCAGATCGGCATGACGATGTGGTTCGACACCATGGTCGACAATGCCAGGGTTGCCACGATCACCATCGAGGTGGCCGAGGAGAACCCCCCGAGGAAGGACAGCATGGCCAGGCTGTCCCGGCCTTGGCTCAGCGGCAGGCTGAGCACGAAGAGATCCGGGTTCGACCCCGGCGGCATCAGGTCAAGCCCGACCACCGCGATGGGCACCACGAAAAGGCTCATCAACAGCAGGTAAAGCGGAAACGCCCAGGAGGCGATCTGAAGATGCCGCTCATCGTCGTTCTCGACCACCATGACCTGAAACATCCGCGGCAGACAGAGAAAGGCCGCCGCCGACAACAGCGTCAGCGCGGCCCAGCGGCCGCCCTGCACCTGCCATTCACCGATTGCCGAGGCATCGACCCGCGCCAGCGTCTGCGCCACCCCGCCGCCCAGGCCCCAGACCACGAAGATACCTACTGCCAGCGAGGCCACCAGCTTGACAATGGCCTCCACCGCGATGGCGATCACCACGCCGTGATGGCGTTCGTTCACATTCAGGTTGCGGGTCCCGAAAAGCACGGTGAACAGCGCCAGCCCGCCTGCAACCCAAAGGGCCGCGCTGACCGGGTTATAGCTGCTGCCGTTGCTGTTGGCCGCAAAGATCGACAGCGACAGCACCACCGACTGCAATTGCAGCGCGATATAGGGGGTGACGCCGATCACCGCCATCAGCGTCACGATGATCGCCAGGCTATTGGACTTGCCATAGCGGCTTGAGATCAGGTCGGCGATGGATGTTACCCGCTGGCTGCGTCCGATGCGCACGAGGCGGCGCAGGATCCACCACCAGCCGATCATCACCAGGCTCGGCCCGAGGTAGATGGTGACGAATTCCAGCCCCGACCGGGCGGCATAGCCGACGGCGCCGTAGAAGGTCCAGGCGGTGCAGTAGATCGACAGCGACAATGTATAGACCAGCGGAGACCGCAGCAGCGCCGCCCCCTGCCCCCGCAACGCCGCCCGTTCGGCCAGAAAGGCAACAAGGAACAGCCCGGCCACATAGGCCAGGCAGACCAGGACAAGCTCGTTCAGCGCCACCTTCAGCCCTGCCGGTTGGCCGGGTCGGTTGCGACGTCTTCCCGTGCGCCGCGCCCGGTGCGCCACCACAGCGCCAGCGCGCCGAGGATCAGCAGCACCCAGACCCCGAAGAGATAGCGCAGCGCCGCCGACATCGGCATGGCCGCACCGGTGCCGTCGCCGGACATCGGCCAGAGTAGCGGCACCATCCACAGCCCCAGGCCCACCAGCGGCCACAGCCGGACGGCATCCATCATCCGGCGCATCCGGTAGCTGCGGCGCTCAAGGAAAATGCGGCGTGGGGCCATCGCCGCCGCCTCAGGCCGAAGCCGTCAGTTCGCGCACGGCCTCCAGCATCTCGGCGTTGGAAAAGGGCTTGGTCATGAACCTGCTGACCCCGGCCTTGCGCGCCATCTCGCGGTCGCGGCTCTGGCCGCGGGCCGTCAGCATCATCACCGGCAGATCGGCAAACAGCGGATCGGCGCGCAGGTCATGCAAGATCTCGAACCCGCTGCGCCCCGGCAGCATCACGTCCAGCAGCACCAGGTCGGGGTTGGCCTTGCGGATCACCTCGACAGCGTTCAGCCCGTTGGCCAGAGTCTCTACCCGCCAGCCGTCATTCGACAGCACAAAGCGGATGGCTTCGGCGATGTTCAGCTCGTCCTCCACCAGCACGACATGCTTGTTCATGCGCGATTATCCCTCCCCCTTGCGGACTCTTCGGACCGCACGTCAACATGCACCGGAAGTTGCAAGCTGTCAAAGCCGTGCAACATTCAGGCGCGGTCGCCCGAGGCTCAGGCGCTGAGGATCGAAGGCTCCCGCCGGGCGGCACACTCCTCACGCGGGCAAATCCGGCAGGTCACGCCCACCGGCATCTCCGGTGCGGCACCCTCCGGCACCGGCAAAAGCAGCATGTTCGACCGCAACATCGGCGGCATGTTGTAGTCCTGCGGCCCCACCGGTTCGCTCAGCGCATAGCTTTGGAACAGCCCCTGTGCGCGCCCCATCTGACCCACCCGGCAGGCGATGATCGCACCCGGCTGGCCAAGCGCCGCGAACAGCGGCCACAGCGGGCAGCACGCCCCGTGACGGGGCACGGAAAACCCGTCCACCGACTTGCGGAAAGTGACGGTGCCGGAGCGGTCGCAGACGATCAGCCCTGCCTCCAGCTCGGGCAGCGCGGCCAGCCTGCGCAGGATGCGGCCCACCGGCTGGTCCAGCGTCCGGGCCAGCTGCAACGGCTCTACCCCGCAGGTCTCGACCGCGTCGCGAAGGCGGCCCAGCGGCAGCCCGGCGGCATCGCGCGCCACCTGGCGCAGCACCGCCCGCGCGATGAACCGTGCGGCGGGCGACCGCAGCGCCGGTTCCTCAGCCACGAGGTCCTCAATCACGCCGTCCGGGGCCTCTGGCTGTTCCAGCGCATCGAAGCTGAAGCCCTGGGCGGACAGAAAGGCCTCGACCTCTTCCTGGGGCGAACTGACCGCATCGTCGGATCCGGTCTCGGCGTCCAGGTAGGCCACCAGGTTCTGCGCGCTGGTGGACAGCCGGTCGCTGTCCTCGTTCAGGTTGGCATGGAAGCGGTCGCGCCATTCGGGCTGCAACGTCTTGGTTTCCGCCAGGATCGACGCGGTGGAGCGGACCGCGGCGGCGGTGGTCAGAAGTTCGTGCATGGAGGCGGCGAGGTACGGATCGTGGCCCAACCTGTCGGTCAGCGCCTCCACCGTCGCCTCCAGCGCGTCGATCCGGCGGCGGGCGCCGGACAGCACATCCGCCCAGCCGGGAAAACGGCTCGCGAATTCCTCGGCCCGGCCGGATTCCGCGGCGCTCAGCCCCGCCTCGTGCGCCGCTTCGCGCAGGGCCGCGATCAGCGTGGCCTCCGCCCCTTCGCTCAGGGTCTGCGGCTCGACCTCCAGCGCCGCCGCGATGTCCAACAGCAGCTTTCCGCCGATTCTGCGTTTGTTGTGTTCGATGAGATTGAGATAGCTCGCCGAAATGCCGATGGCGCGCGCCAGCTCGGCCTGTTTGAGCGACGCCATGATCCGCCTCTCGCGGATGCGGCTGCCGGTCAGCCCCTCACGCGCCATGCCCAAGCGCCCCGGCAAAAACGTGAAATTTCAATGTGTTTCTGCGCTGCAATATCATGATATTTACCGATCCAGCTAATTTATTGCGAAGATATTTACAGAATTATGACGGAGTTCAAAGGACTTATTGATGGGTTTCACAAGCCGCGCGATAAAGTGTTTGCACAAAGTGCGATGTGTGCCGGTGGGAGGAAACCGGCAGACATTTACAAATCGGGAGGAATTCATGTCATTTTCGAAACTGACACGCCGTGGGCTGATCAAGACCAGCGCCGTGGCCGGTGCGGGCCTTGCGCTGCCCACCTATCTGCGCGCACAGGAAAGCGGATTCACCAACGCGCCCACGGGCAGCACGGTAACACTGGGCTTCAACGTGCCGCAGACCGGCCCCTACGCCGAAGAGGGCCTTGACGAGCTGCGCGCCCAAGAGCTTGCCGTTGAGCACCTGAACGGCGAAGGCGACGGCGGCATGATGAACACCTTCAGCTCCAAGGCGCTGAAAGGTAACGGGATTCTGGGCAAGAAGGTGCAGTACGTCACCGGTGACACGCAGACGAAATCCGATGCGGCACGCGCGTCGGCCCAGTCGATGATCCAGAAGGACGGCGCGATCATGATCAACGGCGGCTCGTCCTCGGGCGTGGCCGTGGCGGTGCAGGATCTCTGCCAGTCCGCCGGCGTGATCTTCATGGCGGGTCTGACCCACGCCAACGACACCACCGGCAAGGACAAGAAGGCCAACGGTTTCCGTCACTTCTTCAACGCCTACATGTCCGCCGCGGCGCTCGCGCCCGTGCTCAAGGCCGAATACGGCACCGACCGAACAGCCTACCACCTGACGGCCGACTACAACTGGGGCTGGACCCAGCAGGAGTCGATCCAGGCCGCGACCGAGGCGATGGGCTGGCAGACGGCCAACAACGTGCTGACGCCGCTGGCGACCACGGACTTCTCGTCCTACATCGCGCCGGTGCTGAACTCTGGCGCCGACGTTCTGGTGCTGAACCACTACGGCGGGAACATGGTCAACTCACTGACCAACGCGATCCAGTTCGACCTGCTGAGCAAGCAGGTGAATGGCAAGAAGATGGAAATCGTCGTGCCGCTCTATTCCGAGCTGATGGCCGCCGGTGCGGGCGAGAACATCAAGGGCGTGCTGGGCTCCATGAACTGGAACTGGCAGTTGCAGGATGAAGGGTCCAAGGCCTTTACCAGATCCTTTGGCGAGAAATACGGCCGTCCGCCGTCAAACTCGGCGCATACCTGCTACGTGCAGACGCTGCTTTATGCCGATGCCGTGGAACGGGCCGGTTCGTTCAACCCCTGCGCGGTCGCCGAAGCCCTGGAAGGCTTCGAATTCGACGGAATGGGCAACGGTCCGACCCTGTACCGGGCCGACGATCACCAGTGTTTCAAGGACGTTCTGGTTGTGCGCGGGACCCAGGACCCGACCACCGAGTACGACACGCTGGAAATCGTCGAGCAGACCCCGGTCGAGCAGGTCACCTATCCGCCGGATCACCCGCTGTTCGCCGGTGGCGACCTGGGCGAGTGCAACCCCGGCGCCTGATCGCGCAAATCCGAACGACAATCCTAGGGCGGGTGTCTTACCCGCCCTATCCTGCCACCTGCGGGTGGCGTGCAGCCTGAGGTGGGGACAATGGACGCAATCCTTCTGCAAATCCTGAACGGCCTGGACAAAGGGTCCGCCTATGCGCTGATCGCGCTGGGGCTGACGCTGATCTTCGGTACGCTGGGGGTCGTGAACTTCGCGCATGGCGCGCTGTTCATGATCGGCGCCTTCTGCGCGGTCACTCTGCAACGCATCCTGACGATTTCCACCGTCACCGTAGACGAGACGCAAAAGGATTTCCTGGGCCGCCCGCTGGAGGTCAAGACGCCGGTGGTGGAAAACTGGTTTGGCCCCGATCTGGGCGGCGCGATCATCGACTGGTCGGTGCCACTGGCCATCCTGCTGGCCATCCCGGTCATGCTGGTCATCGGCTTCGTCATGGAACGCGGCCTGATCAAGCACTTCTACAAGCGCCCGCATGCGGACCAGATCCTGGTGACTTTCGGCCTGGCCATCGTGCTGCAGGAGATCATCAAGGCGTGGTACGGGGCGAACCCGATCCCGACGCCCGCGCCCGACGCATTCGCCGGCAGCCTCGACATCGGGGCGCTGCTGGGTCTGGATGCGGTCCTGGCCTATCCCTACTGGCGGCTGATCTACTTCGCTTTCTCGGCGCTCATCATCGGGCTGGTCTTTGCCTTTCTGCAGTTCACCACCTTCGGCATGGTGGTGCGGGCCGGGATGGCGGACCGCGAGACCGTGGGCCTGCTGGGCATCGACATCGACCGCCGCTTTACCATCATGTTCGGCATCGCTGCCGCTGTCGCGGGGCTGGCGGGCGTGATGTACGCGCCGATCAACTCGCCCAACTACCACATGGGAATGGATTTCCTCGTGCTGAGCTTCGTGGTCGTCGTGGTCGGCGGCATGGGCTCCCTGCCCGGGGCGGTGCTGGCAGGTTTCCTGCTGGGCATCCTGGAAAGCTTCGCCTCGATGAACGAGGTCAAATACTACCTGCCCGGCATCGACCAGATCATCATTTATCTCGTGGCCATTGCCATTCTGCTGACGCGTCCCCGTGGCCTGATGGGCCGCAAGGGCGTGATGGAGGACTAAAGACATGCTCGGACTTGGAAAACGCGACCTGACACTGCTGATCGTCGTTGCGGTACTGGCGCTCTTCGCCCCCTTCATCCTCAACCCCTTTCCCAGCGGCAGCGGGTTGGCGCAGTTCAACGCGGGCTATCCGGACCTGATGCAGCGGTTCGTGATCTTCGGCATCTTCGCGATCGGCTTCAACATCCTGTTCGGGCTGACCGGATACCTCAGCTTCGGGCATGCGGCCTTTCTGGGCGTCGGCAGCTACGCGGCGGTGTGGATGTTCAAGCTGCTCAGCTTCAACGTGGTCCCGGCGCTGATCCTCAGCGTCCTGGTCGCGGCCTTCTTCGCGCTGCTGATCGGCTTTATCTCGCTGCGGCGCTCGGGCATCTATTTCTCGATCCTGACACTCGCCTTCGCGCAGATGATGTTCGCGATCTCCTATTCCGACCTGCTGGGCCGGTTCGTGGGCACGACGATCACCAACGGCGAGACCGGGCTGCAAATCTACACCTCGGACCCGCAGGTGCTGCAAAGCGCCTCCGCGCCGAATTTTCCCAATCTCTTCGGCGCCGCGATGAACTCTTCGACGACGCTCTACATGGGGCCGTGGACCTTCACCTTCTCGGTGGGCTACTACCTCTGCGCTGTGTTCATGCTGCTGGCCTTCTACCTGGCGATCCGGATCTTCCGCTCGCCCTTCGGCATGATGCTGCGGGCGGTGAAATCGAACCAGCAGCGGATGCACTACACCGGGCTGAACACCCGCCCTTACACGCTGGCGGCCTTTGTGATCTCGGGGATGTACGCCGGGCTCGCGGGGGGGCTGATGGCCTGCATGGACCCGCTGGCCGGGGCCGAGCGGATGCAATGGACCGCGTCCGGCGAGGTGGTGCTGATGACCATCCTGGGGGGCGTCGGCACGCTGATCGGCCCGGTTCTGGGCGCGGGTTTCATCAAGTACCTCGAAAACATCTTTGCCAAGATCAACGACAACGTGCTGCATGGCTGGTTCGCGTTCATGCCCGACGGGCTGGAGGATTTCCTGGTGACGGTCGTGCACCCCTTTGTCGGGAAGGGCTGGCACCTCACGCTGGGGCTGCTGTTCATGCTGGTCGTGATCTTCCTGCCCGGCGGCCTTGTCGAAGGCGGGCAACGGATCGGGCGTCTGGTGCGCGGCAAACGTGCCCGTGACAAGACACCCGACGGCAGCAAGACACCTGCGGAATAAGGACCGGTACAATGGCAATTCTCGAAGTCAAGGACGTGGGCAAACGCTTCGGCGGTCTGCAGGCCCTCAGCAACGTCAACCTCAGCGTGGCGGAAAATTCCTGCCACGCGATCATCGGACCGAACGGCGCGGGCAAGTCCACCCTGCTCAACTGTCTGGTGGGCAAACTGATCCCCGATACCGGGTCGGTGATGTTCGACGGCCAGTCCGTGCTGGGGCGCAAACCCTATGAGATCAACCAGATGGGCATCTCAAGGGTGTTCCAGACGCCCGAGATCTTTGGCGATCTGACGGTGCTGGAGAACATGATGATCCCCTGCTTCGCCAAGCGCGACGGGGCCTTTGAGCTGAACGCCATCGCGTCGGTGCGGGGCCAGCGCGACATCCTCGAAAAAGCCCAAGGCATGCTTGAGGAGATGAAGCTGATCGACAAGCGGGACATGCACGCGGCCTCCATGTCGCGCGGCGACAAGCGGCGGCTGGAAATCGCCATGTGTCTCGCGCAGGACCCGCGGCTTTTGCTGCTGGATGAACCGACCGCGGGCATGGCGCGCGCCGACACGAACAACACCATCGACCTGCTCAAGCAGATCAAGGAAGAACGCGACATTACCATCGCGATCATCGAGCATGACATGCATGTGGTGTTCAGCCTGGCGGAACGGATCACCGTTCTGGCGCAGGGCACCCCGCTGGTCGAAGACACCCCCGAAAAGATCAAGGGCCACCCCAAGGTGCGCGAAGCCTACCTGGGCGAATCCCAGGACGCCGCATAGCCGTCGGAGGAGAGACGCATGAACACGCAAACACTGGACAAGAACGCCAACCACGCGGCGACGGCCCATGCCTATCTGTCGGTCTGGGACCTCGAAGCCTATTACGGCGAAAGCTACATCGTGCAGGGCGTCAGCTTTAACGTCCACGAGGGCGAGATCCTGGCGCTGCTGGGCCGCAACGGGGCGGGCAAGACGTCCACCCTGCGGGCCATCGCGCGGCTGGCCTCGCCCGAGGTCCGCAAGGGCGAAATCTGGCTCGACCACAAGCCGCTGCATCAGATGAAGGCGCATGAGGCGTCGCAATGGGGGCTGGGCCTTGTCCCCGAGGACAGGCGCATCATCTCCGGCCTGACGGTGGAAGAGAACCTGCGGCTGGCCCAGATCGCCCCGCCGATCGGATGGTCGCTGGAGCGGCTCTACGACCTGTTCCCCCGCCTGGGCGAGCGCAGGAACCAAGAGGGCACCACCCTGTCGGGCGGCGAGCAGCAGATGCTTGCCATCGCCCGCGCCCTGGCGCGCGACATCAAGGTTCTGCTGCTGGACGAACCGTACGAGGGGCTGGCGCCGGTGATCGTGGACGAGATCGAAAAGACCCTTGGCGTCATCAAGGATCAGGGGATCACCACGATCCTGGTCGAGCAGAACGCGCTGCGTGCGCTCAAGCTGGCGGACCGGGCGGTGATTCTCGACACCGGGTCGGTGGTGTTCGACGGCACCGCCAAGGAGGTGTTGGACAACGCCGAATTGCGCGCCGAATATCTGGCGATCTGACCGCGCGGGGCCGATCGGTGAAACTGATCCGGCCCCCATGCGTTTGCCCCTTGAACGGCCCGGAACGGGTCGGTTTCCATTGAAGGAGCAGACCATGAAACGCAGATTACCCGCCCTCGCCGCCGCAGCCGCCCTCGTCGCCGGTGCCGCGCTGGCCGACAGCCACGCCAGCGCCCCCCAACCCGCCGCCACGGCCCAGTTGAAACTGATGGACGGTACGTCCGTGGGCACCGCCACGTTCACACCGGGCACCGACGGCGTGCTGGTCCACCTCGATGTCGAAGGCCTGGAGCCCGGACCGAAGGGGGTACACCTGCACCAAGTCGGCGACTGCGATGCCGCGACCGAATTCAAGTCCGCAGGGCCTCATATCGGCGACGACGGTGACACCGCCCACGGCCTGCTGCATCCTGACGGCCCGCACGCGGGCGACCTGCCGAACATTTTCGTCGGTGAGAACGGCACTGGTCAGATGGAAGCCTTGACCAGTGCGGTCAGCCTGACCGGCACGCCGGACGGTATGCTGGATTCCGACGGTGCCAGCGTGATGATCCATGCCGAAGGGGATGACCACTTCACCCAGCCCGGCGGCACGACCGGCGCACGGCTGGCCTGCGGGGTGCTTGAACCCGTCTTGTAACCGGTCGGGTCAGCCCCTGTCCACCTCTCCCGGATCGCCCCCGATCCGGGAGAGGTCACGCAATTCGGTCTTGAGCACCTTGCCATAGTTGTTCTTGGGCAATTCGGTCAGACGGACATACCGTTTCGGTCGTTTGAACCGGGCAATCTGCGCGATGCACAAGGCGTCCAGCGCCGCGTCCGTCGCATCCCCCACGACGTAGGCCACCACCTCCTCGCCCCACTCGGTATGGGGTACGCCGATCACAGCGGCCTCCGTCACCTTCGGGTGGCCGATCAGCACCTCTTCGACTTCGCGCGGATAGACGTTAGAGCCGCCGGTGATGATCACGTCCTTGCTGCGGTCCGTCAGGGTCAGATATCCTAGGGGATCCAGATGACCCATGTCGCCCGTCAGCAGCCAACCGTCCCGAAGGGTGTCATCGGTTGCCTGCCGGTTGCGCCAATACCCCGGCATGACGGTGCTGCCGCGCACCATGATCTCGCCGGTTTCCCCCAGCGGCAGCGCCCCGCCGGATGGGGCCGCCACCCGGACCTCGACCGCGGACTGCGCCCGGCCCACGGACGCGAGCCGCCCCTGCCAGCCCGGCGCGCTGCGGTCGGCGACGTCACCGCGCGACAGGGCGGTGATGCCCATCGGGCATTCCCCCTGCCCGTATATCTGCACGAAGACGGGTCCGAAGGTTTCGACCGCTTCAATGATATCGGCGTTGTACATCGGCCCGCCCGCATAGACGACCGTGCGCAGCCCCTGCCCGGTGTGGCCGGTCCGGCGCGCCTCTTCGGTCAGGCGGCGCACCATCGTGGGGGCCGCGAACATATGCACGCTGCCATGGTGCGCGGCCAGATCGAACACCTCCGCCGGATCGAACCCACCCGAGACGGGGGAGACATGGCGCGCGCCGCGCCGCACGTGCATGAGCTGGTATAGACCTGCCCCGTGGCTCATCGGGGCGGCGTAGAGCGCGCAATCCGAGGTGTGGACCGCGTCCACATCCGCCTCGTAGCACAATGCCATGGACATCAGCATGCCATGGGTGATGATCACCCCCTTCGGCCGCCCCGTGGTGCCAGAGGTGTAAAAGAGCCACGCCATGTCGCCCGGTGCCCGCGGCGCAGGCTCAGGCTGAAGCTCAGGCAGCGTTTCAACGCTGCACAGCGCGTCGAAATCCGGACCTGGCGTGACGCAGACCGGCACCTCCGCCCCCGCCACCAGCCCCGCGCTTGCAAACACGAACGCCACATCCGCATCACCGAGGATGAAGGCCACCTCGCGCGGGTGCAGTTTGGCGTTGACCGGCACGGCGGCAGCACCGGCGATCCAGATGCCATAGAGCGCGACCAGATAGGCTGGCGCGTTCTTCATCACGATGGCCACCCGGTCGCCCGGACCAATGCCCCGCCCCCGTAGCCCCGCCGCCACGGCCCCCGCCTGCCGTGCAAAGGCGGCATAATCGGCAACCTGCTGTTTGCCGGTGAAAAGCGCGGGGGCGCCGGGTGTGCGCACCGCCGCGCGGATCAGCCAATGTGCCAGGTTCATGTCGTCCTCCCCCGGGCAGGATGCCAACTGTCGCCGCCCACCACAACTGGCGGCTTTCAATGGCTGAGCCCATGACATATAAGCGGGCAAAACGGTGCGGCAGCCAGAGTGCCCGACCAGAGGGAAACGTCGAGGAATATATGACCAAGAACACCCATGACGCCGATGTCGCCTTTATCCGGGCATTGGCGGAACTGCTGAACGAGAACGACCTGACCGAACTGCAGGTCAAGCGCGACTATGCCGAGGACGACAGCCTGAACGTCCGCGTCAGCCGCAAGCCCCCGCAACAGATCGTGGCACCCCAGACCCAGATGCAGGCGGCCCCGCCGCAGATGGCGTCGCCCGCGCCCGCGCCGATGGGCGCGCCGCAGCAGTCCTCGTCCGGCGGCGGCGGCGGCGAGGAGACCGATCCCGCCAACCATCCGGGCGCGGTGGTCTCGCCCATGGTGGGCACCGTCTATATGCAGGCCGAACCGGGTGCGCCCGCCTTCGTGACCGTGGGTCAGCCGGTGTCCGAAGGGGAGACCCTGCTCATCGTCGAGGCGATGAAGACGATGAACCACATTCCCGCCCCGCATGCCGGCACTGTCAAGCGTATCCTGGTGGGCGACGGCGACGCGGTCGAATTCGGCGCGCCGCTGGTGATCATCGAATAAGGCGCTGATCATGTTCAAAAAGATACTTGTCGCAAACCGGGGTGAAATCGCGCTGCGCGTGATCCGTGCCGCGCGCGAAATGGGCATCCAGTCCGTCGCGGTGCATTCGACCGCCGACAGCGACGCAATGCATGTGCGGATGGCCGACGAATCCGTCTGCATCGGCCCGCCCTCGTCCGCGCAATCCTACCTGTCGATCCCGGCGATCATCGCCGCCTGCGAGATCACCGGCGCCGAGGCGATCCACCCCGGCTATGGCTTTCTGAGCGAGAACGCGGGTTTCGTGCAGGTGGTCGAAGATCACGGTCTGACCTTCATCGGTCCCACGGCGGAACACATCCGCATCATGGGGGACAAGATCACCGCCAAGGAAACCATGCGCAAGCTTGGCGTGCCCTGCGTTCCCGGCTCCGAAGGGGGGGTCGCGACGCTGGAAGACGCCAAGCGTCTGGGCGAAGAAATCGGATACCCGGTCATCATCAAGGCCACGGCCGGCGGTGGCGGCAAGGGCATGAAGGTGGCAGGCTCCGCCGCGGAAATGGAACGCGCGTTTCAGACCGCGCGTGCAGAGGGCAAGTCCAACTTCGGCAACGACGAAGTCTATATCGAGAAATACCTGACCACGCCGCGCCATATCGAGATCCAGGTATTCGGCGACGGCAAGGGCCGCGCGGTGCACTTGGGCGAACGGGACTGTTCGCTGCAGCGCCGCCACCAGAAGGTGTTCGAGGAAGCCCCCGGCCCCGCCATCAGCGAAGAGGAACGCGCGCGCATCGGCAAGACCTGCGCGGACGCAATGGCGGACATCAACTACATCGGCGCGGGCACCATCGAGTTTCTATATGAAAACGGTGAGTTCTACTTCATCGAGATGAACACGCGCCTGCAGGTGGAACACCCGGTGACAGAAGGCATCTTTGGCGTCGATCTGGTGCGCGAACAGATCCAGGTGGCCAGCGGCATGCCGATGTCTTTCCGGCAGGAAGACCTCAAGATCAACGGTCACGCGATCGAAGTGCGGCTGAACGCGGAAAAACTACCGAACTTCCGCCCCTCTCCCGGACGGATCAGCCAGTATCACGCCCCCGGCGGTCTGGGCGTGCGGATGGATTCGGCGATCTATGACGGCTATTCGATCCCGCCCTACTACGACAGCCTGATCGGCAAGCTGATCGTCCAGGGCCGCGACCGGCCCGAGGCGCTGGCCCGGCTGGGCCGCGCGCTGGGTGAACTGATCATCGACGGCATCGACACCACCGTGCCGCTGTTCCACGCGCTGCTGCGCGAACAGGACATCCAGACCGGTGACTACAACATTCACTGGCTCGAACACTGGCTGGAAACCAACCTCGGCGACGGCTGACACCGATGGCGGAACTGACGCCGGAACTGGTGCTGCGCGGCTATGCGGCGGGTATCTTTCCCATGTCCGAACACCGCGACGACCCGGAGGTCTTCTGGGTCGATCCGCGGATGCGGGGAATCATGCCGCTCGACGGGTTCCACGTCAGCCGCTCGCTGGCCAAGGCAATGCGCCGGACAGGCTTTGAGGTTGCCATCAATCGCGACTTTGCCGGTGTCGTGGCCGCCTGCGCGGACCGCGCGGACACTTGGATCAACGCCGAAATCACCCGCCTTTACAGCGCCTTGCACGCACAGGGTAACGCCCATTCGCTGGAAATACGCGAAGACGATCTGCTGGTCGGCGGCGTATATGGCGTGACGCTGGGCGGCGCATTCTTTGGCGAAAGCATGTTCTCGCGCCGCACCAACGCGTCCAAGATGGCACTGGCTGCGCTGGTGGATCGGTTGCGCAGCGCCGGTTTCGTCCTGTTCGACGCACAATTCCTGACGGCGCACCTCGCTTCGCTCGGGGCGGTGGAAATACCCCGCGCGGCCTATCACGACATGCTGGGCAAGGCTGTCCAACTGCAGGCGGATTTTGCCGCGCCGCCGGTCCGGTCGCTTCAGGAAGTGATGCAGCGCATGACCCAGACGTCATAGCGCGGATGCTCCAGCGCCGACAGCGCGGGCGCCGAGGCGATCATCCAGCCCGAGAACAGGCTGCCCGACCCGGACACGTTGGAGATTTCCAGTTCCGCATAGGCGTCGCCCGAAGGATCGCCCACGGGATACCGGCAGTCATTGAGCACAATGTCTATGTTGCCAAGGCGGGCCGACTGCCCGGACCGCAATTCCACGTCACTGGCGTGGCCCGAAACCTTGTCCAGGGTGCGCAGCACGGCGCCGGGGGCACTCGCGACCTCCTGGGCCGCGGCGGGCAGCGCCAGACACACCACCGCAGCCATCACCGCGGGTTTCACCACGCCAATCGCCTTGCGCATGGGGCGGATCACTCCGGGCTCCAGGCCTCGTAATCCGACCGGTCCGCCGGGTGTTTCTGGCGGATGGACCCGGCGGGCGCATAGGCCAGCGCAGTGCCTGTCAGGTTTTCCACATGGGGTTTTTCCCACGGCTTGTGCACCAGCGGCTTGTCGCTGGGCGGTTCATCCCAGGTGCGATGCAACCAGCCGTGCCAGTCCGGGCTGACCCGAGAGGCTTCCATGTCGCCGTTGTAGATCACCCACCGCTTGGAATCGTCGGCATTGCGGTAATAGATGTTCCCCTGATCATCCTCGCCCACACGGGTCCCCTTGCGCCAGGTGAAAAGCTGGGTGTTCAGTGTCTGACCGTCCCACCATGTCAGCGCCCGGAATATCGTGTTGAGAATGCCCATGAAACTCTCCGCTCTTGTCCGGGCCGTTATGCACCATCGCCGCCGCAGGGTCCAGCGGGTGTTGCAGCAAAGACTCCGTCGCCCGGCCAGATTGCGCGCGACGGGAACTGCCATATTGGCCTGCGGACCGATGCTGCCTATTCTTGCCAAAACGGAGATAGATGATGGCAAGCAGGACCGGATCCACCAAGCATGTCGCCGAATGCCACGGCGTGAAGGTGCCTGACAGCCCGATGATCACGCCCGAGCGGGCCGCACGGATCAACGCCGCCCGCTACGAGGGCCAGGAGATCGCGGGCGCGCTTGAGGTGATCCGCCCCGGTGACAGGGTGCTGGAAATGGGCGCGGGCATCGGCCTGGTGGGCGCCATTGCCGCGCTGAACGGCGCGCCGGAGAAGGTCCTGTCGTTCGAAGCCAATCCGGGCCTGATCCAGCACATCAACGCGCTGTACCGGCTGAACAAGCTGCAGGACCGGATCGAGGTGCGCAACGAGGTGCTGATCAGCGCGCCGAACCCGCCGGCGCACATGTCCTTTCACATCCGCAACTCCTACCTCGGGTCGTCCCTGATCGACACGGACAAGCGCACCACCACGCAGGTGGAGGTGCCGACCGCGCGCTATGACGAGGTGCATCGCGACTTTGCCCCCACGGTCCTGCTGATGGACATCGAAGGCGGCGAACTGGAATTTCTGCGCCATGCCTCTCTGGAGGGCATCCGCGCGATCGTGATCGAATTCCATCCCGCCGCCTATGGCAAGGAGGGGATGCGCGAATGCAAGTCCGTGCTCGAACGGGCCGGCTTTGCCAAGGTGCCGGAGTTGTGCACGCGGCAGGTCTGGACCTGTACCTTCGATCCCGCCCTGCGGCCGCCGGTGCCTGACACGGGATGGTCCTGCGCGCAGCAGACGCTGGAGGGCGCCATCGTGGTGCCGCCCGCAGACACCGGTTTCGTGCAGCCTTCGGGTGTGCTGGAGCGCACCGGCAGCTATGTCGCCAGCGGTGCGCTGTGGCGCAATGGCCGGGCGCTGACGGTGGCACCGCCGATGCCCGAGGGCGATTTGCCGCTGCGCAAGGGCACCTGGCTCTGGGGCGGGGTGCTTTGGGCCCATTTCGGACATTTCCTGGTGGAAAGCACCGCACGCCTCTGGGCGCTGGAGGGCCTGGAAAAGAAGATCGACGGCATCCTTTACGTGCCGAAGCGCCCCAAGACCGGAGACGAGGTAAAGCCCTTCCAGACCGATTTCGTGACACTGATGGGGTGCGATCTTCCCGTGGTCAGCGTGACAACGCCCGAACGGGTCGAAGAGCTGATCGTGCCTGGCCAGGGCTTTGGCCTGGGCACGATGATCACGGGCACACAGGCCTTTCGCGATGCCATCGCCGCCCGTTTCGGCCAGGATGTGCCTGCGGACGGGCCGGAAAAGCTTTATATCAGCCGCAGCGGCCTGCCCTCGGGGCGGGGCAACCTGATCGGAGAGGTCGAGCTTGAAGCGCATCTGGCCGAACAGGGGTACACGATCTATCACCCCGAAAAACACGATCTGCGCAGCCAGGTGGCGACCTACAAGGCCGCGCGCCAGGTGATCGCCGCCGAAGGGTCGGCGCTGCATCTGCTGGCAATGGTCGCCGACCCTGCCGCGCAGGTGGCCATCGTGGTGCGCCGCCCTTCGGGGGCCACGCGGAACCTGGAGCAGCACCTGACATCCTTTGCCGGGATCACCCCGCTGACGATCACGCAGCTGAGCCGGTCCTGGAAACCGCTGGGTGCCGCAAAGCCGCGGCTGTGGATGGGCGAGCTGGACATGCCCGCCCTGCAAACCGCGCTGGCCGATGGCGGTTTCATCAGCGACAGCGCCGACCCCTGGGCGGCACTGACCCCCGAGGCGGTGCAGGAAAAGCTGGGGGACCGTTTCGAGGAAGTGGCTTAGGCTCTAGGCCCGCGCCACTGCAGTTACCTCGATCTCGATCCGGTATTTCGGGTCGATGAGACCGCATTCGATCATCGTGGCCGCGGGGGGATGCGCCCCGAAGGTCGCTTGCAGGATCGGCCAGCACGGCTCGAACTCCGCCCGGTCCGGCAGCATGTAGGTGACGCGCACCACATCGGCGAACCCCACCCCGGCCTCGGACAGGGCCTGTTCGATGATGCCAAGGGCCGACCGGCATTGTGCGACCACATCGTCGCCCTGCCCGACCGTTCCGGCCACATGCACGAAACCGCCCGCCACCACCGCGCGGCAATAGCCGATCTTAGGCTCGAACGCACCGCCCGAGGATATCCTTTGCATCTTACATCACTCCATCATGCGGGCGGCCCATGGTCCCGCCACAAAAAAGGGGCGCGCCAGCGGCACGCCCCGTTTCGATAGGATACGCCATCAAAGGTTCACCCGGCGGTCGCCGATTCCTTTTCGGCTTCGCTGTGGATCATCAGGGGGGCGGCGTCGGACGTGACGGCC
Source organism: Sulfitobacter sp. THAF37 (assembly GCF_009363555.1). Taxonomy (NCBI): domain Bacteria; kingdom Pseudomonadati; phylum Pseudomonadota; class Alphaproteobacteria; order Rhodobacterales; family Roseobacteraceae; genus Sulfitobacter; species Sulfitobacter sp. THAF37. Next base: position 2,491,540 of record NZ_CP045372.1, on the reverse strand, counting down.
TCCTCGTTGACGACGACCTCGTTGACCGACCCCAGCCCCGGCAGTTCGAACATGGTGTCCAGCAGGATGTCTTCGAGGATGGAGCGCAGGCCCCGCGCGCCGGTCTTGCGCTCGATGGCGCGTTTGGCGATGGCCGACAGCGCGTCGTCGGTGAAGGTCAGCGTGGTGTCTTCCAGTTCGAACAGGCGCTGATACTGTTTGACCAGCGCGTTCTTCGGCTGCGTCAGGATAGTGACCAGCGCATCCTCGTCCAGGTCTTCGAGCGTTGCCAGGACCGGCAAACGGCCGACGAATTCCGGGATCAGCCCGAACTTCAGCAGATCCTCCGGCTCCAGATCGGTAAAGACCTCGCCGATGCCACGGTCGTCATTGTCCCGCACGTCCGCGCCAAAGCCCATGGCAGAGCCCTTGCCCCGCGCCGAGATGATCTTGTCCAGCCCGGCAAAGGCGCCGCCGCAGATGAACAGGATATTCGTGGTGTCCACCTGCAGGAATTCCTGCTGCGGATGTTTGCGCCCGCCCTGCGGCGGCACGCTGGCCACGGTGCCTTCCATCAGCTTCAAGAGCGCCTGCTGCACGCCCTCGCCCGATACATCGCGGGTGATCGACGGATTTTCCGACTTGCGGGTGATCTTGTCGACCTCGTCGATATAGACGATGCCCCGCTGCGCCCGTTCCACGTTGTATTCAGAGGATTGCAGCAGCTTGAGGATGATGTTCTCCACATCCTCGCCGACGTAGCCGGCTTCGGTCAGCGTCGTCGCGTCGGCCATGGTGAAAGGGACATCCAGAATGCGGGCCAGCGTCTGCGCAAGCAACGTCTTGCCGCAGCCGGTGGGGCCGATCAGCAGGATGTTGGACTTTGCCAGTTCGATGTCGCCACCTTTCTGGGCATGGTTCAGACGCTTGTAGTGGTTGTGGACCGCGACCGACAGCACCTTCTTCGCGTTCTGCTGACCGATCACGTAATCGTCCAGTACCTCGCAGATGTCCTTGGGTGTCGGCACACCATCGGTGGCCTTCAGCCCGCTCGCCTTGGTCTCTTCACGAATGATGTCCATGCAAAGCTCGACGCATTCATCGCAGATGAACACGGTGGGCCCCGCAATCAGCTTGCGCACCTCATGCTGGCTTTTTCCACAAAAGCTGCAGTAGAGGGTGTTCTTGCTGTCACCGCCGGAGTTATTCGCCATGTCAGGCCTTTCAGGTCTGCTTTTTCGCTCAATCGGCACGCGGACGCGCCACTCTTCTTCCCAACCCTAGGACAGGGTCCCCCGAGCCACAATCGCAAAATCGTCACAGTCGCGTGGGGGGATTTGCCTGTGTTATTTTTTCTTCGGCGCGTCGGGCTCGTCTGCTTTGCCCCGGTTTTCCACGATCTCGTCGATCAGGCCCCAATCCTTGGCTTCTTCGGGGGACATGAAATTGTCACGCTCCAGCGCGTCCTCGACCTTTTTCAGGGTCTGGCCGGTATGCTTGACGTAGATTTCGTTCAGCCGGGTCTTCAGCTTCTGGGTTTCCTGGGCATGGATCATGATGTCCGTCGCCTGACCCTGGTAGCCGCCGGAGGGCTGGTGCACCATCACCCGGCTGTTGGGCAGGGAAAACCGCATCCCCGGTGCGCCCGCGGTCAGCAGCAGCGACCCCATGGAGGCCGCCTGCCCGATGACCAGCGTGCTGACCTTGGGCCGGATGTACTGCATCGTGTCGTAGATCGACAGGCCGGAAGTCACGACGCCGCCGGGGCTGTTGATGTACATCGAGATTTCCTTGGACGGGTTTTCCGCCTCAAGGTGCAGCAGCTGCGCCACGATCAGAGAGGACATGCCGTCGTGCACGGGGCCGGAGAGGAAGATGATCCGTTCCTTCAGCAGGCGCGAGAAAATGTCATAGGCCCGTTCGCCCCGGCTGGTCTGTTCGACCACCATGGGGACAAGCGTGTTCATGTAGGTATCAAGTGGATCGGTCATCGTCTCTGCCTGTCATTATCGTTCGCAGGACCATACCCGCAAAACCGTTACCGGGAGATTAGTCGTGGCGAAGTGGGGGTTCAAGGGGGGCCGGTGCGCGCGGCGGTCGGCACGGGGCGATCTGCCTGTCGGAATTGATAAAAAGCCGGATACCCCCTGCCCGCTCAGCGGACCGTGACGGCTGCGGGGGTGACGGCCACCTGACCGCGCCGCGCGACGATGCGGTGCAGCGCCTCGGATAGGGGTGTGCCACCGCCGTCCTGCAGCAGGGCCACGGCCACGTCGGTATCGGGTTCCAGGGGGGTACCATCCGTCACTAGCGACAGCCCCGAGATGCGCGCGCCCTCGTCCGCGTCGGGCGCGATCGTATAGGTCAGGCCCGCGGCGCGCATCATCCGGGTCTCCTGCCGGGCAAAGGGGTCTTGGGCAAAGGCCGCCTCCGCCGCCGCCTCCAGCAGCAGGGCGATCGCGACCCCCGTCAGGCGGTGCGCGGCCAGGTGACGGCCCTCTGCCACCCCGGCAAGCTGGCGTGACAGGATCGGCTGGCCCGGCAGCACCGTCTCGGCCACGCGCAGCGGCGGCACCAGGGCCACCTGCGCGCCGGTTTCGGCCAGCATGGCCTCGCCGATCAGCGCCTCCCAGGTGCCGCTGAAGGTATCGCGGTGATGCAACATCGCGGCGGCAACCCCCACCTGGGCGGTCTCTGCAGCAGGCAGGCGCTGCGCGGCGCTGGCGTCGGGGCGGATCAGGGCACTGAACACCGGGATCAGGCGATGGCGCAGTTCGGACATGCGGCCCTTCTCAACCGCGATGTCCACGCGGGAGATGAAGCGCCCCTGCGCGCCGGAGGCAACGATACGGGTGCCGCCGATCACTTCCGGCTCGGGCAAGGCGTAACCGGAGTGGCCCGACAGAATCACATCCACCCCCTCGATCCCCGAGGCCAGCGCGCGGTCCGCCTCGAACCCCATTCGCGACAGCAGCACGACGACAGCAGCGCCCGCAGCCCGGCGGTCGGCGACAGCGCGCTGCACACGGTCCAGCGATACACCGGCGCCGGGGCGGTGGGGGTCCGCAAGCCCGATCACCGCCACCTGCGTCCCACCCCGGTCAAAGGTCGCCTCAGCTGGCTGACCCTCGACGTTGAGCGCGATCCCCTCCGAAGGCACCGCGCCCCGCGCCCCGAAGGTTGCCGCATCCGGCGCGAGCACCTCCCCGGCAAGCGCGCTGTCGGTGCCGCCGCCGTCCAGCACCAGTGCGCCGGGACGCGCAGCGCGCACCGCACGCAGCACCGCTGCCATATGGGCCAGGCCGCCCATGGGGCCATAGACATCGCCAAGCGCGTCGAACCCTTCGGCGGTCATCGCCGCGTCCATGGGGGTGCGCCCGCCGATGCCGTACCTGATGCGCAGCGCCTCTCCGACCAGGTTGGGCACCCGATCGGGCCCGTAGCGCACCGCCGCGGGGCGCATGAAATGCGGATGCATCATGCCGTGCAGGTCGCTGTAGTGCAGCAGCGTGATGTCGCCCAGCGGGTAGAACTGCAGCAGCGCCGCCTGATCGTAACGGTCCTGTGCCGCCGCCCGACCGCCGGACAGCCCCAGCGCGAGGGAGGCGGCGATCGTCTGTCCCAGAACCTCGCGGCGTGTCGGCATGTCCCATCCTCCCCTTTTGCAGTGACACCGCCAGCTTGCCTGCTTGCCCCGGTGGCCGCAAGACGCGGCGCCCGCGCCGAAAACCCGCGACAGCGCACGGGATTTGCGCCAGATTCGTCATGAAACGATTACACAACCACGTCAAAGACGGCACAGCGAAACACAGCCAGAGGAGTCCCGCCATGAAGCGCAGCGACATCGTCAACGACCCCAGCATCGGCAACAAGGCCGAAGCCTTTGAAGCATTCGATGACATCCCGACAAACCCGAACCTGACCCGCACCATCGGTGACGTGATCAGCGCACGGTACGGGCGGCGCGACATGCTGCGCGGGATGCTGGGCGTTTCGGCCACGACCGCGCTTTTCGGCACCTCGGCCCTGATCGCGCCGAAACAGGCGCAGGCGGCGGCCCATGCCGACAGCCGCTATGTCTTTGACGAGGTGACGGCGGGCAATGACGAGACCCACCATGTGGCCGACGGCTATGATGCGCAGATCCTGCTGCGCTGGGGCGATCCGATCACGGCAGATGCGCCGGAATTCGACGTGATGAACCAGACGGCGGCGGCCCAGCTCAAGCAGTTCGGCTACAACAACGATTATGTGGGCTTTGTCCCGCTGAACGACGACGGCACACGCGGGCTGCTCTGCGTCAACCACGAATACACCAACGAAGAGGTGATGTTCCCCGGCCTGGGCCGCCAGGACCGGGACGGTTTCGCGGGCATGACCGCCGAACTGATCGACATCGAGATGGCCGCCCACGGCGGCACGGTGGTCGAGATCGCGCAGGGCGAAGACGGCACATGGACCGTCGTGCGGGATGGCAAGATGAACCGCCGGATCACGCCGCTGGACACCGAAATGACCCTCAGCGGCCCCGCCGCGGGCCACAAGCGCCTGATGACCAATGACGATCCCACCGGCACCAAGGTGATCGGCACCATCAACAATTGCGCGGGCGGCATGACGCCCTGGGGCACCTGGCTGATGGCGGAGGAGAATTTCCACGGATATTTCTGGACCGACAACGTCGATGCCGACGGCAAGGCCGTGATCGACAGCGGCAACCCCGAGGCGACCTCTTATGGCCGCTACGGCGTGCCGGGGGCCTGGTATGCCTGGGGCAAGACCCACGACCGCTGGAACATCGACCGCGAGCCGAACATGCCCAACAAGTTCGGCTGGGTGGTCGAGGTGGACCCGATGGACCCGACCTCCACCCCGGTCAAACACACCGCTCTGGGCCGCTTCCGTCACGAGGGCGCGGAAACCACCGTCGCCTCGGACGGCAAGCTGGTGATCTACATGGGCGACGACAACCGCTTTGATTACCAGTACAAATATGTCTCTAACGGCACCGTGTCGGACGACCGCGCCGCCAATACGAAGCTGCTGGAGGAAGGCACGCTCTACGTCGCGCGCTTTGACGAGGACGGCACCGTCACATGGCTGCCGCTGGTGCATGGCGAGGGTCCGCTGACGGCTGAAAACGGGTTCAACGATCAGGGCGATGTGATGATCGACACGCGCATCGCCGCCGATCTGCTGGGGGCGACCCCGATGGACCGCCCCGAAGACGCGCAACCGCGCGGCGACGGCACCGCCTACATCATGCTGACCAACAACTCGCGCCGCGAAGACGCCAATGCCGCCAACCCGCGCCCCGAGAACAACTTTGGCCATATCATCGAGATCAAGGAAGACGGCGGCAACCATTCGGCCACCCGCGGCACCTGGTCGATCCTGGTGAAATGCGGCGACCCGGCGATTGCCGACGTGGGCGCACAATGGAACCCCGAAACCTCGGAGAATGGCTGGTTCGGCTCCCCCGACAACTGCGCCATCGACGCGGACGGGCGGCTGTGGATCTCGACCGATCAGGGGTCGAACTGGGGCAAGACGGGCAAGTCCGACGGGCTCTATGCGCTGGAGACCGAGGGCGAGGCGCGCGGCACGTCCAAGCTGTTCTTCCGATGCCCCGTGGGCGGCGAGATGTGCGGCCCCTATTTCACCGACAACGGCGAGACGCTGTTCCTGGCGGTCCAGCATCCCGGCACCGACGGGACCAAGGACCTTGCCGGGTTCGAGCGCGCCTCGACCTTCGAAGACCCGGCAACCCGCTGGCCGGACTTCGACCCCGCCATGCCGCCGCGCCCCTCGGTCGTGGTCGTCACGAAAAAGGGCGGCGGCAAGATCGCGGTCTGATACGGGCTTGCGGCCCCGCCCCTGGCGGGGCCGCGTCGCCTTGCAGCCTGCCGGTCAGCCCACCACGTTGTGCGCCGGACCGTAGGGATAGCCGGTGATGTTTTCGGCGCCTTCTTGCGTGATGACCAGAATATCATGCTCGCGGTAGCCGCCCGCCCCCGGCTGGCCCTCCGGGATGGTCAGCATCGGCTCCATCGAGATCACCATGCCCGGCTCCAGCACCGTGTCGATGTCTTCGCGCAGCTCCAGCCCCGCCTCGCGGCCGTAGTAGTGGCTGAGCACCCCGAAGGAATGCCCGTACCCGAAGGTGCGGTATTGCAGCATGCCCAATCCGGCCAGGAATTCGTTGATCCGCTCCGTCACCTCGGCGCAGGTGACGCCGGGCTTCAGCAGGCGCATCCCCAGTTCGTGGGCGGCCACGTTCGTCTCCCAGATCACGCGGGAGGCATCGTCCACCTCCCCCAGGAAAAGGGTCCGCTCCAGCGCCGTGTAGTACCCCGAGATCATCGGAAAGGTATTGAGAGACAGGATATCGCCGCGTTGCAACCGGCGCGCGGTGACGGGGTTGTGCGCGCCGTCGGTGTTGATGCCGGACTGAAACCAGACCCAGGTATCGCGGTATTCGGCCTGCGGAAAGCGGGACGCGATTTCAAGCTCCATCGCGTCCCGGCCCGCCATGGCGATGTCGATCTCGCGGGCGCCCACGGAAATGGCGTCGCGGATGGCATAGCCGCCCACATCCGCCACCGCAGCCCCCGCCCGGATCAGTGCAATTTCCGCCGGTGACTTGTGCATCCGCTGTTGCATGGTGTCCGGTGCGATATCGGCCTTGCGCGCGGGGGCGAGAAAGGCGTCAAGCTGCGCCATCTGCGCAAGCGTCAGGTGATCGCCCTCGATGCCGATGGCCCTGCCCGCCCCAGTCACCGACAGGATCGCGCGCCAGTAGTTGTTTCGCTGCCAGTCGGTGTAGGTGATGTTGTCGCCGTGACACCGCCGCCAGGGCTGTGCCGCGTCGATCCCCGCGCTGATGGTCACGCTTTCGGTCTCAGTGACCACCAGCGCGTAGGGCCGCCCGAAGGCGCAGTGGAGAAAGCCGGAATAATAGGCGATGTTGTGCATCGAGGTCAGGACACAGGCGTCCAGCCCCTGTGCCGCCATGATCCCGCGCAGGCCGGCAAGCCGCGTCTCGTATTCGGTCGCGGCGAAGGGCAGCACCTTTTCGCCCTGGTGAAAGCGGTAGAAGTCGGGCCGCTCCGGCCCGGTTGTCTGACGTTGGGCGCTCATCTCGCGTCTCCTGTTCGGGCCGCCGCCGAACCGGACTGCAATATGATGCCTGACCCGATCCCGCAAAGCGGCAAACCAAGATCCCGGCGTTCAGGATGTTCTGAAAGGGGTATGCCCGGCACGATCCGGCGGCGACGCCATCGCCATCCCCGCCGCAAGGGTTAACCGAACGCGGGAGTTCCATCAATCCCCGACACACCGCGCGGCATCAGGTGACTGCGCCGCGCACCTTGTAGGCATCCACGTCCCACAGCTCGTTCTCCATGACATCGCGCATGATCGCCACGGCAGCCGACACATCCGAGCTGTCGAGGTAGAGCGGCGTGAAGCCGAAGCGCATGATGTCCGGCGCGCGGAAATCGCCGATGACGCCCCGGTGGATCAGGGCCTGCATCGCGGCATAGCCGTGTTCGAACCGAAAGGACACCTGGCTGCCGCGCACGGCGGGGTCGCGCGGGCTGGCCAGGGTCAGCTGTGGCACATTGCGTTCCACTTCTTCGATGAACTGCTCCTGCAGGGCAAGCGAAGCGGCCCGCAGATCGTGCATGTCGACGCCCTCCCAGACCTTCATCGCCTCTTGCAACGCGGCCATCTGCAGGATCGGCGGCGTGCCCACGCGCATCCGCTCGATCCCCCGTCCCGGCGTATAGTTGAGATCGAAATCAAAAGGCGCCCGATGGCCAAGCCAGCCGCTGAGCGCCGGTTCCGCCTGATCGGCCAGATCGGAACGCACGTAGATGAACGCGGGCGCGCCCGGCCCGCCGTTGAGATATTTGTACGTACAGCCCACCGCGAATTCGCAGTTCGACCCGGCCAGGTCCACCGGCAATGCCCCCGCGGAATGCGCCAGGTCCCAGACCATGACCGCCCCCGCCGCATGGGCAAGCTCCGTCATCGGCTTCATCTCGTGCTTGCGGCCCGTGCGGTAATCAACCTCCGTCAGCATCACCACGGCAACGGTATCGTCAATCGCCTCTGCCACCGCCTCAGGCTCCACCGTTTTCAGCTCGTACCCCTGCTCCAGCAGCCCCACCAGCCCTTCGGCAATATAAAGGTCACTGGGGAAGTTGCCGGTATCGCTGAGGATCACGCGGCGGTCCGGGCGCATCTTCACCGCCGAGGCCAGCGCCTGGTAGACCTTGATCGACAGGGTGTCGCCCATCACCACCGACCCTTCCGGCGCACCGATCAGGCGGCCCACCGCATTGCCCACCTCCGACGGCATCGCCATCCACCCGGCCTGGTTCCAGCCGCGGATCAGCATCTGCGCCCATTCCTCGTTCATCACGCCGGACACCCGTGCCGGTACATCCACCGGCATCGGACCCAGAGAGTTACCATCCAGATAGATCACGCCCTCGGGCAGGATGAACCGCTCTTTTCTCAATACATCAGCCACTTACAGCGCCCCTCTCACGTGCCACAATTCGGGAAACAGCTCGACTTCGAGCATCTTGCGCAGGTAGGCCACACCGCTGGTGCCGCCGGTCCCGCGCTTGAACCCGATGATCCGCTCGACCGTGGTGACATGATTGAACCGCCAGCGGCGGAAATAATCCTCAAGATCGACCAGTTTTTCGGCCAGCTCATAAAGGTCCCAATGGGTTTCGGGATCTTCATAAATCTTCTGCCAAAGGTCCTGAACCGCCGGGTCCGTCTGCCAGTCGCCCTCGCCGGGGTCGCCCGCCAGCGACGCCACGCCAAGCCGGTCGCAGACCGTTTCAATCGCCACCTGGTAGAGGCTGGGTTGGGCCAGTTCCGATTTCAGCGCCTCGTAGGCTTCCGCCTTGTGCTGGTGCAGTTTCATCAGCGCGCCGATGCGGTTGCCCAGCAGGTATTCGATCAGCCGGTACTGATGCGATTGAAAACCGCTTGAGTTTCCAAGGCTTGGCCGAAACGCCGTGTATTCGCTGGGCGTCATGGTGCGCAATACGTCCCAGGCGGAATTGAGCTGTTCGAATATCCGCGCAACGCGGGTCAGCATCTTGAACGCGGGCTGCAGCCTGCCCTGCTGCAGCGACGCCCGCGCCGCCTGCAATTCGTGGATCGCCAGCCGCATCCACAGCTCCGAGGTCTGGTGCTGCACGATGAACAACATCTCGTCGTGGGCCGTGCTTTGCGGGTGCTGGGCCGACAGGATGGCATCAAGGCCCAGATAATCGCCATAGGACATGTCCCTGGCGAAATCCATCTTCGCCCCTTCGGAGGCTGTGTCGAAATCGCTCATGTTTTCTCCCGCAGCGCGAAACGCTGGATCTTCCCGGTTGCCGTCTTTGGCAGCTCATCGACGAAACGGATGTCGCGCGGGTATTTGTAAGGCGCAATCTCAGCCTTAACATGATCCTGCAACACTTTGATTGTACTACTATCTTTCGGCGTGCCGTCGACCACCACCACATGCGCCTGCACGATGGAACCGCGCGCCTCGTCCGGGGCGGCGACAACCGCGCATTCGCTGACCATCGGATGGCTCAGCAGCGCCGCCTCCACCTCCGGCCCGGCGATGTTGTACCCGGCCGAGATGATCATGTCATCGTTGCGGGCCGCGAAATGCAGATAGCCGTCTTCGTCCATGCTGAAGCTGTCGCCGGTGATGTTCCAGCCATCCTTGACATAGACCCGCTGCCGGTCGTCGGCGAGATAGCGGCAGCCGGTCGGGCCACGGACCGCGAGACGCCCCACCTCGCCGCGCGGCACCTCCGCGCCCTCCTCGTCGATCACCTTGGCTTCATACCCTGTCACCGGCTTGCCGGTACAGGCGGCCTTGTGGTCGTCAAAGCGGTTCGAAATGAAGATATGCAGCATCTCCGTCGCGCCGATCCCGTCCAGCATGGGCTTGCCGGTCTTTTCCTGCCAGTCATGATAGACCGGCGCAGGCAGGGTTTCTCCCGCGCTGACCGCCGCGCGGAGCGAGCTGAGGTCGGCGCCTTCCTCCATCGCCTGCAGCATCGCGCGGTAGGCCGTGGGCGCGGTGAAACAGACCGTCGCCTTGAATTTCTCAATGATTTCAATCATATTCGGTGGACTTGCCGTTTCCAGCAGTGTCGCCGCCGCGCCAAACCGCAGCGGAAAGACCGCCAAACCGCCCAGGCCAAAGGTGAAGGCCAGCGGCGGGGAGCCGACAAAGACATCCTCTGGCGTCACCCCCAGCACCTCGCGGGCGTAGCCGTCCGCGATGATCATCAGATCGCGGTGGAAATGCATCGTCGCCTTGGGGCTGCCCGTGGTGCCGGATGTGAACCCCAGCAGCGCCACGTCGTCCGCCGACGTCGGCACCGCGTCGAACTTCACCGGTTTTTCCAACGCCAGCCGGTCCAGCTCCGCATCGTGGTTGGAGGTGCCGTCGAACCCCACCACCGTCCTGAGGAAATCGGACGACTTGGCGCAGGTCGTCATCTCATCCATCAACCGTGTATCGCACAGCGCATGGCTGATCTCGGCCTTGTCCACGATGGCCGCCAGCTCGCGGGCGCGCAGCATGGGCATGGTGTTGACCACCACGGCGCCCGCCTTGGTCGCCGCCAGCCAGCAGGCCACCATCGCCGGATTGTTGGCTGACCGGATCAGCACGCGATTTCCGGGCTTTACGCCAAGGTCTTCAACCAGCGCACGGGCCAGCTTGTTGGTCCAGTCGGCCAGTTCCTTGTAGGTCCGCCGCCGCCCGTTCCCGATCAGCGCCGTGTGGTCGCCGAACCCTTTTTCGACCATCTTATCAGTAAGTTCCGCGCCAATGTTCAACCTATCAGGATAGTCGAATCCATCGAGCAGGAAATCGGGCCAGTCCGAGGCATCCGGCAGGTTGTCCCGGGTAAAGGTATCGCTATGGGCCGAGGTGCCAAGCATGTCATGATCCTCCCAATGTCTGACGGGCGATCACGACCCGCTGCACGTCCGACGCCCCTTCATAGATGCGCAACGCGCGGATTTCGCGGTACAGGCTTTCGACCATCTGGCCATGCCGCACCCCGTCCCCGCCATGCAGCTGCACCGCCTTGTCGATCACCTGTTGCGCGCGGTCGGTGGCGAAAAGCTTGGCCATCGCCGCCTCGCGGGTCACACGCGGCGCGCCTGAATCCTTGGTCCAGGCGGCGCGGTAGATCAGCAGCGCGCTGGCGTCCACATCCACTGCCATGTCGGCGATATGGCCTTGCACCATCTGCAGATCGGCCAGCGGCGCGCCCTGCACCTTGCGGGCGGTCACGCGGGCAATCGCCTCGTCCAGCGCACGCCGGGCAAAGCCAAGCGCCGCCGCCGCCACGGTGGAGCGGAAGACATCCAGCACCGACATGGCGATGCCGAACCCCTTGCCCCGTTCCCCGATCAGGGCCGAGCCGGGGATTTTCACGTTGTCGAAATGCAGCGTGGCCAGCGGATGCGGCGCAATGGTTTCCAGCCGCTCCTCCACCTTCAGACCGGGCGTGTCCGCAGGCACCACAAAGGCCGACAGCCCGCGCGCACCGGGCGCTTCGCCGGTCCGTGCAAAGACCGTATAGACATCGGCGATACCGCCATTGGAAATCCAGGTCTTGCGCCCGTTCAGCACAAAACCGTTGCCGTCGGTTTCCGCCGTCATGGTCGAACTGGCCACATCCGACCCCGATTGCGGCTCGGTCAGTGCAAAGGCCGAAATCGCCTCTCCGGCCCGTGTCTTGGGCAGCCAGGTCGCCTGCTGTTCCGGCGTGCCGAAAAGCGAGATCGCCCCCGTCCCGAGCCCCTGCATGGCAAAGGCGAAATCGGCCAGACCGTCATGCCGCGCAAGCGTTTCCCGGATCAGGCAAAGGCTGCGCACGTCGAGCACCTCTTCGCCCTCGGCGCCGGAGTGGCGCAGCCAGCCGCCCGCCCCCAACCGCGCCACCAGATCGCGGCAGGCAGCATCGGTGTCGCTGTGATCCACCTCGGCCAGCGTCCGGCCCGCCCATTGGTCCAGCGCCTCCGCCAGATCGCGATGCCGGTCCTCGAAGAACGGCCAGGTCAGGAAACTCCGGTCAGACATGATGCGCACTCCCCCGCTTCTTTATGCCAAAAATACTCCAACACCCGGCCTGCACCACTCAATCCCCCTCGAAAACCGGGCGCTCCTTGGCCACGAACGCCTTGTAGGCGCGCTCGAAATCCCCGGTCTGCATGCAGATCGCCTGGGCCTGCGCCTCGGCCTCGATCGCCTGTTCGATCGACATGGCCCATTCCTGTGCCAGCATGGTCTTTGTCATCATATGGGCAAAGTTCGGACCCGCCTGAATTTGCTGCGCCAGTTTCAGCGCGTCGGCCTCAAGCGCCCCGGCATCCGTCAGACGGTTGAAAAAGCCCCACCGCTCGCCTTCGTCCGCCGACATGGACCGCCCGGTGTACAGCAGCTCCGCCGCCCGGGTCTGGCCGATGATACGCGGCAGGATCGCGCAGGCCCCCATGTCGCAGCCCGCCAGCCCGACACGGGTGAACAGAAACGCGGTCTTGGCCTCGGGCGTGGCAATCCGCAAATCCGAGGCCATGGCGATGATGGCACCGGCACCGACGCAGATGCCATCCACGGCGGCGATCACAGGTTTGCCGCAGTTCACGATGGCCTTGACCAGATCGCCGGTCATCCGGGTGAACTGCAAGAGCTCTTTCATGTTCATCCGGGTCAGGGGTCCGATGATGTCGTGCACATCCCCGCCCGAACTGAAATTACCGCCGTTCGAGCCGAAGATCACCACATCGACGTCGTCGGCATAGACCAGGTCGCGAAACCAGTCGCGCAGTTCCGCGTAGCTGTCAAAGGTCAGCGGGTTCTTGCGGTCGGGGCGGTCCAGCCGCACGGTGGCGATACCGTTCTCGATCTCGCACTTGAAATGCTCCACGTCACTGCGCATTTGCAGCCTCCTTTTCCTTGATTTCCGCGGCGGCGGCAAAGGCCTGAAGCCGTGCCGCCATCGCGCGTGCATCGGCGGGGGTGACATCCGCCAGCATGGTGTCGATCCAGGTTTCATGCGCCTTGGCCTGGCGTGCGAATTCCGCCTGTCCGGCTGGCGTCAGACGCAGCATGGTGGCGCGGCGGTCGCCGGGGACCGGTGTGCGCTCCACCAGGCCTTCCTCGCTCAACCGGTCGGCGATGCCGGTGACATTGCCGTTCGACACCCGCAGCACACCGCTGAGCTGGCTCATCTTCAGGCCCTCCGGGTGGCGCGAAAGCGCCGACATGACGTCGAACCGGGGCAAGGTCGTGTTGTGCTCGCGGCGCAGCTTCTCGCGCACCTCCTGCTCGATTCCGCGCACCACCTTCAGCAGCCGCAGCCACAGGCGCACACGGTCCTTGGCGGCGCTCATACCTCGCCCCCCGACAGCGACAGCGCATGTCCGTTGACCGCCCCGGCCCCGTCGGACAGCAGATAAAGCGCCGCGGCCGCGACTTCGCCGGTCTCGACAAAGCGGTTCTGGGGGCTGGCCCCGGCCAGGATCTTGCGGGCCTGATCCTCGGTCTTGCCGGTGGATTGGACGATGTTGTCCACGCTGCGCGCCAGCAGCGGGGTGTCGATGAAGCCGGGGCAGATGGCATTGACCGTGATGCCGGTCCGCGCGAGCTCAAGCGCCACGGCACGGGTCAGGCCGACGACGCCGTGTTTGGCCGCGACATAGCCCGCGACATAGGGGTACCCCTTGAGCCCGGCGGTGGAGGCAACGACGATCAGCCGGCCCTTGCCCGCGTCCTTCATATCGGCCAGCGCCGCCTGCCATACGTTGAAGACACCGGTCACGTTGACCGCCATCATGTCGGCCATCTCCTGCGCGGTGATCTTGTGAAACGGGGCCGAGTGGGCCGCGCCCGCGTTGGCGATGACGCCGGTGATCGGCCCATGTGCATCGCGCGCCGCGGCAAAGGCGGTCGCGACGGCGTCGGGGTCCGTCACATCGCACAGCTGATAGGGCAGCCCCTGCTCTTTCAGCGGCGCCTCGCGGCGGCCCATGATGGTGACGGCCCGACCGGTCTGCGCCACCGCCCGGGCAATCTCGGCCCCCACGCCGGTGCCGCCCCCCGTGACGATCACATGCTCTGTCATACCTGTTCCACTTCGGCGGCGCGGTCGGCCAGCCGCCAGGCCTGATCCCGGCCCGCTTCGTAGGGCTGCGGCCATCTGGCGTGCCGGTCGCCGATCGCAGCGCCCGCGTGCAGCGTCCAGTAGGGATCGGACAGATGCGGGCGCGCCAGGCACACGAGGTCGGCCCGTCCCGCCATCAGGATCGAATTGACGTGGTCGGCCTCATAGATGTTGCCCACCGCCATGGTCCTGATCCCCGCCTCGTTGCGGATGCGGTCGCTGAACGGCGTCTGGAACATCCGGCCATAGACCGGCTTGCCGGTCGTCGAGGTCTGACCGGCGGAGACGTCGATGATGTCTGCGCCCGCCGCCTCGAACATCTTCGCGATTTCGACGGCTTCCGCGGGGGTCACGCCGTCGTCGCCCGACCAGTCGTTGGCCGAGATGCGCACCGCCATCGGTTTCTCCTCGGGCCAGGCCGCGCGCATCGCGCTGAACACTTCCAGCGGATAGCGCATGCGGTTTTCGAGGCTGCCACCGTATTCGTCCTGCCGCGTATTGCTGAGCGGAGAGATGAAGGACGAGATGAAATAGCCGTGCGCCGCGTGCAGCTCGATCATGTCAAAGCCCGCGCGATCCGCCATCTCCGCCGCGGCGACAAATTCATCGCGGACCTTGTCCATATCGGCACGGGTCGCCGCCTGCGGTGTGGCGTTTTCATCCGACCACGGTATCGCCGAGGCGGAAATCAGCGGCCAGTTGCCCTCTTTCAAGGGCTTGTCCATGCCTTCCCAGCCGATCCGGGTCGACCCCTTGCGGCCCGAATGACCGATCTGGCAGCAGATCTTCGCGTCGGTCTCTTGATGGACAAAGGTGGTCAGCCGCTTCCACGCGGCCTCGTGTTCCGGCGCATAAAGGCCGGGACAGCCCGGCGTGATCCGCCCCTCGGGCGACACGCAGGTCATCTCGGTATAGACCAGCCCTGCGCCGCCCTTGGCCCGTTCGCCGTAATGGATCAGGTGCCAGTCGGTCGGGCAGCCGTCCACCGCCTTGTATTGCGCCATGGGCGAGACGACGACGCGGTTCGCCAGGTCCATGTCCCGCAGCCGGAAGGGCGCGAACATCGGCGCGCGCACCGGGCCGTTGCTGCCCGCGCCCGCCTGTTCCATGAACCATTTTTCCGCGCCTTCCAGCCACTTGGGATCACGGGTGCGCAGGTTCTCGTGGCTGATGCGCTGGCTGCGGGTCAGCATCGAATAGTTCAGCTGCACCGGATCCAGATCGAGATACCGCTCCACATCCTCGAACCATTCGAGCGAGTTGCGCGCCGCCGATTGCAGACGCAGCACTTCGAGCCTGCGCGCGTCTTCGTATTTCTCGAACGCCTGCGCGATGTCGCGTTCCTCGTGCACATGGTCCGCCAGCGAAATCGCGGATTCCAGCGCCAGCTTGGTCCCCGACCCGATGGAGAAATGCGCCGTCGCCGCGGCATCCCCCAGAAGCACGACGTTGTCGTGATGCCAAGTCTCGCACAGCACACGGGGGAACCTGATCCAGGCCGATCCGCGGATATGGTTGGCATTGGTCATCAGGCCGTGGCCGTCCAGGTGGTCCTTGAACACCTCTTCACAGATGGCGATCGTCTCGGCCTGGGTCTTTTCGCCGAACCCGTAGTTGTCGAAGGTCTGCTGCGAACATTCCACGATGAAGGTCGCGGTGTCATCGTCGAATTGGTAGGCATGGACCCATAGCCAGCCCTTGTCGGTCTTCTCGAAGATGAAGGTGAAGGCATCATCGAACTTCTGGTGCGTTCCCAGCCAGAGGAACTGGCACTTGCGCACGTCGATGTCGGGCTTGAAGGTCTCTTCGAACTCCAGCCGGGTCTTGGAATTCAGACCGTCGCAGGCGACCACGAGATCATAGTCGTCCATATAGGCGGAGGCGCTTTCGACTTCGGTCTCGAACTGCAGGTTCACGCCAAGCTCGCGCGCGCGGGCCTGAAGAATGATGAGCAGTTGCTTGCGCCCGATGCCGCAGAACCCGTGGCCCGAACTGACGGTCTTTTGCCCCTTGTAGATCAGCGCCATGTCGTCCCAGTAGGCGAAATGGCTGCGGATTTCGCGGGCGGAGACGGGATCGTTCGCCTCAAGGTTGGCAAGAGTCTCGTCCGACAGGACCACCCCCCAGCCAAAGGTATCGTCGGGCTTGTTGCGCTCCAACACGGTGATGTCCGCATCAGGGTTTCTCAACTTGATCGAGATGGCGAAATAGAGCCCGGCAGGGCCGCCGCCCAGACAGATCGCACGCATGGTCACATCCCCTCGTTAGAGCTTTGCGGGAAGGCTATGCGCTTTCATATTTTACTTCAAGCAAAAATATTTTAAGGTTGAAGGGAATACCGGCCAGCGATGCGGCGCGGAATTCGAGTGGCCCTTTGCCTGCGATTGCGGCAAGGTCCCCCCATGACAGAGAACAACATCAAACCCGACTGGATCGCGGTGGATGCCGGCGCAGAAGGCATGTCGGCCTGGGCCATGCAGGGCGGCCATGCCGTGGGTCAGATGGAATCGACCAGCGGGCTGGGCGATGGCACGGGGCTGGCCGCCGCGCTCGACGACCTGACTGCAGGCTGGCACCTCACGGAGGGAACCGTGGTGGTCATCTGCGGCCCGGTCGAGGGCACCGTCGATGCCCTGCGCCCGGTCCCCTGCCCGCCGCTGCCCGACGCGCTTTCCCCGGTGCCATACCGGGGCTGGGCGATACATGCGGTGCCCGGCCTGTCGCGCCAGACGCCTGCGGACATCACCCAGGGCGCAGAGACGCGCATCGCCGGTTTTCTGGCCCTGAACCCCGGCTGGGACGGCGTGATCTGCCTGACCGGCCCGACCAGCATCTGGGCCGAGGTCAGCGCGGGCGAAGTCGTCAGCTTTCAGAGCTTCATCAGTGGCGAGATGATCGGCCTGCTGGCTGCGGGATCGGCACAGGCAGATGCCGCAACGCCCGACAGCATGGACATGGCCGCCTTTGGCGCGGCGGTGTCGGACAGCCTGAGCAGGCCGGAAAGGATCGCGGCCCACCTGAGTTCGGCCCGCGCGGGCGAAATGCGCGGCACTGCCCCGCCGGGCACTGGCAGGGCGCGGGTGTCCGGCCTGCTGATCGGGGCGGAACTGGCCGCCGCCCGGCCCTATTGGCTGGGTCAGAACCTGGCCCTGATCGGCGCATCGGCGGATACGCGGCTCTATGCGGCGGCGCTGGAAGCCCAGGGCGCGGCGGCCACCGTGGCGGAGGCGCAGCGCATGGCGCTGGCGGGCCTGACCACCGCCCACCGGCTGATCCGAAGCTGATGCGGCAAGCGATTGACGCGGCTTGGGTCAGCCATTACTTAACATGACAAGCGATTGAGGGGACAGGCGGTGGATTGGGAAGATTTCCGAAAACGCGGCGCGGATGCGGCCGCATGGGCGGCGGATTACCACCGCGACCTGCGCGACCGGCCGGTGCGGCCCCGCTGCAGCCCCGGCGACGTGCTGGCCCGACTGCCCCTGTCGCCCCCCGACACGGCGGAGCCCGTCGATGACATCCTCGCCGATCTGGAACAGACGATCCTGCCCGGCATGACCCATTGGCAGCATCCCCGGTTCTTCGCCTATTTTCCGGCCAATGCCGCGCCGGTGTCGGTGCTGGCGGAGTACTACGTCAGCGCCATCGCGGCGCAATGCATGCTCTGGCAGACCTCCCCCGCCGCGACAGAGCTGGAAACAAGGGTGTGCGACTGGATGCGGCAATCCGTCGGCCTGCCTGCCGCGTTCTCCGGCGTGATCCAGGACAGCGCCAGCACCGCGACCCTGTGTGCCGTGCTGGCGATGCGCGAACGTGCGCTGGACTGGTCGGGCAATACCAAGGGCCTCAGCGGCCAGCCCGCGCTGCGCATCTACTGCTCGGCCGAGGTGCATACCTCGATCGACCGGGCCATCTGGATCAGCGGCATTGGCGAGCAGAACCTTGTGCGTATCCCCACCGAGGGGCAGAGCCGGGCGATGAACACCGACGCCCTGCGCGCGGCCATTGCCAGCGACCGGGCCGCAGGGTTGCTGCCCGCGGGGATCATCGCCTGTGTCGGCGGCACCAGCGCGGGGGCGACCGACGACATCGCCGCCGTGATGGATGTGGCCGAGGCCGAGGGGCTTTATACCCACGTCGATGCGGCCTGGGCGGGATCCGCTATGATCTGCCCCGAATTCCAACCGATCTGGGCGGGGGTGGAACGCGCGGATTCGGTGGTGCTGAACCCGCATAAATGGCTGGGGGCGCAATTCGACTGCACCACCCATTTCCTGCGGGACCCCGCGACACTGGTGAAAACGCTGGC
This sequence comes from Sulfitobacter sp. THAF37, assembly GCF_009363555.1. Lineage (NCBI taxonomy): Bacteria > Pseudomonadati > Pseudomonadota > Alphaproteobacteria > Rhodobacterales > Roseobacteraceae > Sulfitobacter > Sulfitobacter sp. THAF37. The sequence goes on along the minus strand of NZ_CP045372.1, from coordinate 2,473,036 downwards.
GATCCAGCCCGAGTATCTGAAAACCCATGGCGCGGACGGGATCATCAACTATTCCGAATGGTCCGTGCCGCTGGGCCGCCGGTTTCGCGCGCTGAAACTGTGGTTCCTGATCCGCGCGCATGGCCTGGACGGGCTGCGCGGCATGATCCGCAACCACGTCGCATGGGCCGAAGGACTGGCGCTAAGGCTGGCCAAACTGCCGGGATTCGAGATCGTGACACAGCCGATGCTGTCGCTCTTTACCTTCCGCTTCGCGCCACCCGGTGCTGCGCAGGTCGATGCGCTGAACCAGAGGCTCGTGAACGCGATCAACGACGACGGACGTATCTACCTGACCCAGACCCGGGTGGACGGCGCGCTGGTGATCCGGTTCCAGGCCGGGGCCTTTACCGCGACGGCACAGGATGTCGACATGGCCTTTGACGTGATCAGCGAAGTGGCGGCAGAGCTGACAGCCGCCCCGGACTAGGGCGTGACCACGGTGACGCCGGGAATGCGCTGGATGGTCAGCACATCTTCATCGTAGAGGTCGGTCATCTGTTCGACCAGCGCGTCGGTCCAGCCTTCCATGTCCAGCTCTTCCTCGATCTCGTCCTCCAGCGCGAACTTGTCCAGAAAGGCCGCAATCACCCGGCGCTTTTGCATCTCGGACATATCGGGATGGCTGTCGATGTAGGCGCGGAACCGCTGCATCCCCTCTTTGCTCATGATTGCAGCGAGCAGGTCGAAACCGCCCGCAATCTTCTCGTGATGCTCCAGCCCCGCCATCTCACGGATGATCTCGGACCAGATGAGGGGCATGTCTTCGTTGCACCAGACCGTGATCGGGATGCGCGGTGCCGCCTGTCGAATGGCGTTCAGCGTATCGGACCATTTCACGTCCAACGGCCCCCTTCCGCCCCAGAATGCGGTGTCGGACTTGTCCAGCGCAACGCCATGCAGCACCGGCAGCAGCGCCGCGGGGTTGCGGATCGCGAGAAAGATCTCCAGGTCGTCGTCCGGGAACAGCTCCGCCATGTTGCCCATCCGCGCCGCCGCGTCGGGATAGAGCATCCCCTGACGCATCGCGGTCCCCGCCGTGCGGAAGAAGTTCGGGTCCGACAGGATCACCCGGTCTGCCGTGTCGTCCTGCAGCATGACATCCAGCAGCACCTCGCGCGCCTCGGGACCGGCGGGCGCGCGGTGCATCGCGTTCAACGTGTCGCGCATCAGTTTGCGATAGCCGCCCGGCGGCGGAATCAGCACCCCGCGTTCGCGCAGCTGCGCGCTGTTGCGCATCAGCGATTTGATCAGCCTGTCCTGTTCGGTGTAATGGGCGCCTGTATGCAAGATCAGCTGCATGGTGGTTTCTTCGCACTCTTTGAAATTCGCCTTTCCTTATCCCGTCACGGCAGATGTGTAAAACTGCAATTGAGCGCGCGGCCCCCCGCCCGAACCCTGAGCAGCCGCCTCAGCCCCCCCGACGAAAAATCCGCCACACGCGCACCGATGCGCTTGCATAGGCAAACGCGATCCACTAAAGAACCCGCACGCTTGACGGGGCATCCCCCCAAAGCGCCATCGCCGCAGGCGAAGGCCCCTATAGCTCAGCTGGTAGAGCAACTGATTTGTAATCAGTAGGTCCGCGGTTCGAGTCCGTGTGGGGGCACCATTTTTTCAAACAAAAACAAAAATCTGATGGCCGCGCTGTATGATATGGCGGCATGTCGTCCGTTGCGGTCGACCACAGGCGAAGCTTCGAACCCGGATGGCACGCGCAGGTCCGCGATTGTGCGCGGCGAAACGATCCGCCGCGCGCAGCATCCGGCCCGAGGTCTGGGCGGTTTCAGAGCATGATTTCGATCAGGCTCGGGCCGTCGCGGGTCAGACCGTCGGCCAGCGCGGCCTCCAGCTCTTCGCATTCGGTCACGCGCACCGCGTCCACGCCCATGGAATGTGACATCTGCACCCAGTCCAGCGCCGGGCGATCCAGGCTGAGCATGTCGATGGCGCGGGGGCCTGGGTTGCCGACGCCCACGTTGGTCAGTTCGCCGCGCAGGATCTTGTAGCTGCGGTTGGCAAAGATCAGCGCCGTGACGTTCAGCCCTTCGCGCGCCATGGTCCAGAGCGCCTGTACTGTGTACATCGCGGACCCGTCGCCGACCAGCGCCAGCACCCGCCGGTCCGGGCAGGCGACGGCGGCCCCGATCGCGGTGGGCAAGCCATAGCCGATCGAGCCGCCGCAATTGTTGAGCCAGGTATGCGGCGCGGCCCCCCTGGTGGCGGGTGAGAACGCCCGCCCGGTGGTGACGGATTCGTCCACCACGATCCCGTCCTTCGGGATGGCGCGGGCGATGCAGACGGCAAGTTTGTCGAGGTCGATCCGGCCTTCGGGCGCATCGGACACATCCGGTTCGGCCACCTGCGCAGGATCGGTGTCCTGCGCGCCGATGGACGCGCAGAGGTCCGTCAGCGCCGTGCCCAGATCGGCACCTGCATGGGCCAGCGCCGTGATCTCGGCCCCCTCGCGGGTCAGCACGGCGGGCTTGCCGGGATAGGCGAAGAAGCCGATGGGCGCGCGCGCGCCGACTAGCACGATCCGCTTGAACGGCTCCAGCACCTTCAGCGCGATGTCGATGGGGTACGGCACCCGTTCCACGGCGACGCGGCCTGCGCCGCGCTCCATTCGGGCATTGGCCCATTCGGCTAGCAGCGCGCATCCGGTCTTGGCCGCGATGCGTCCGGCGATTTCCAGGTTCTCTTCGGTCAGTGCCGTGCCGCCCAGCAGCAGCAGGGTTTCGGGCCCGTCCAGTGCGGCGGCGGCAGTGTCGAGCACACTGGCGTCGTAGGCCTCGGGCGACGGCGCCTTCAGCGTCTCCCCGGGGGTGCCGCCCATGTCCCAGGCGGTGTCGCTGGGCAGGATCAGGGTTGCGATCTGCCCCGGTGCGGTCATCGCCGCCTGAACCGCTTCCGCGGCGTCCTTGCCGACCGTACCGGCGGAGGGCGAGGTGCGCACCCAATGCGAGACGGGGCCAGCGATCCCTTCGATGTCGGACGTCAGCGGGGCGTCCAGTTCGATGTGGCTTGCGGCATGTTCCCCGACGATGTTGACCACGCCCGACCCCGCCTTTTTCGCGTTGTGCAGGTTGGACAGGCCGTTGGCCAGCCCCGGCCCCAGGTGCAGCAGGGTCGAGGCGGGTTTGCGTGCCATTCGGAAATAGCCGTCCGCAGCACCGGTCGCGACCCCTTCCTGCAGGGCGAGGACAGAGCGCATGCCGGCAATATGATCCAATGCCGCGACAAAATGCATTTCCGAGGTGCCGGGGTTGGTGAAGCAGACCTCCACCTCGTTGGCCAGCAGGGTCTGGACCAGGCTTTCCGCGCCGTTCATCTGTTCGTCTTTCACGTCTCTTTCCTTTCAGCCGCCCAATAGGGCGCGCGTAGATCCTTCTTCAATATCTTGCCGATTGTGCTGCGCGGCAGGCTCTCGCGCAATTCCACTGCCGACAGGCGCTGGCTCTTGCCCAGCTTGCCGTTGGCCCGCGCCAGAATGTCCTTGCCGTCGCGCGCCGCGCCCTTGCGCAGCACCACGAGGCCCAGCGGCGTTTCACCCCAGGCGTCCGAGGGCACGCCGATCACGGCGGCATCGGTCACGTCCGGGTCGTCCAGCAGCACCAGTTCCAGGTCGTTGGCATAGATGTTCAGCCCGCCCGAGATGATCATGTCCTTCTTGCGGTCGGACAGCACCAGAAAGCCGTCTTCGTCCAGGTATCCCATGTCGCCCGAGCGGAAGAACACCTGCCCCTTGTCGTCACGCCAGATCGTATCCGCCGTCAGGTCGTCGCGGCCAAAGTATCCTGCCATCATGGTGGGGCCGCGCCCGCAGATTTCACCCACCTGCCCCGGCGCGACCTCGTGGCCCTGCCCGTCGATCAGGCGGATTTCATTTCCCGGCGCGGCTTTGCCGACGGTGTGCAGCTTGTCGGGGTGTTCATCGGCCACCAGCACGGTGACGCCGCCCCCCTCGGTCAGCCCGTAGTATTCCATCAGCTTGCCCGGAAAGCGCGCCAGCACGTCGCGTTTCACATCCGCCCGCAGCGGGGCGGAGGTCGAGAATTTCATCGTCATCGACGAGAGGTCGAAGCTGTCGAAGTCGGGCACATCCATGATGCGCTTGTACTGCACCGGGACCAGCATGGTATGGGTGATCCGCTCGCGTTCGGCAATTTCCAGATAACCGCGGGCGTCGAACTTCGGCATCAGGAAGACGGTCGAGCCGCCGAACAGCGTCGGTACGAAAGAGACGATGGTGGTATTGGAATAGAGCGGCGTGGACAGCAACGTCCGCGCCCCCGCGTCGTAACCGTTCGGAGACACGCGGTCCATCTGCGCCGCCCGCATCTCGTGGTTGTGCAGGATCCCCTTGGGCGTCCCGGTGGTGCCCGAGGAATAGATCAGGTTGAACGCGTCCTTCATCGCGATGGGCACCATCGGGTCGACGGCTTCTGCCGATGCGAGCGCCGCGTCGTAGCTGTCATAGCCGTCGGCGTCGAAGTCGAGCGCGAAGCGGTTGATGTCCATCTGGTGCAGGAACCCGTCCAGCAGGTCGCGGTAGGCTTCCGCGACAAAGATTGCCCTCGCCCCGCAGTCCGCCAGCATCTTCTCCAGCGCCTCGGCAGAGGCCATCGACGACAGCGGCGTGACGCACCCCCCGGCCCGCAGGATGCCCATGAAAAGCGTGGCGTAGGGGATCGAGTTCGGCGACAGGATCGCCACGTTGTCCCCTTTTTGCAGCCCGATATTCAGCAGCAGGTTGGCCACGCGGTTGATGTCGGCGTCGAAGTCCCCCCAGCTGAGCCGACGGTCCTCGCACACCAGCGCCTCGCGGTCGGGATGGGCCGCGGCATTGGCACGGATGCGCGCGACGATGGTCTCTGTGGGGGGCGTATCCCCGAAGGGTGGGTCTATGGCAATCATGGTGATCAGGCTGGTGTTGTTTCGGATGCCCTCGCCCGCCATGCCGACAGGATCGGCAGCACACAGAAGGCTGCGCCGACGACAAAGGAAAGGCTGTAGCCCCAGTTCAGAAGGTCGGTGTGCGGTTTGGCGATCAGGACGCCGCCGATGAACAAAAGCACCCGCAGCGGCAGCTCGAACGTGCCTTTCACCGGCCCGATCAGGCTGACATAGCCCTGCAGCGCGGCCGAGATCAGCCCGACGCCGATCAGCGCACAGGTCAGTGCCACCGCGACTTCCCAGGCTGGCGCCTGGCCGATCAGCGCGGGATTGAGCACGAAGAAGAACGGCGCGATGTAGATCACTCCACCGAGGCGCATCGCCTCGAACCCGGTCGCAATCGCCTTGGACCCCGCCATCGTGGAGGCGGCGAAAGCCCCCAGCGCCACGGGCGGCGTGATATAGCTGACCATGCCCCAGTAGAGGATGAAGAGATGCACGGCGAGCTGGTTCAGCCCGCCCGCCTCAAGCGCGGGGGCCAGCACCACGGCAAGGAAGATGTAGCAGGCCGTCACCGTCATCCCCATGCCGAAGACAAAGGCGGTCAGCGCGCCCATCAGCAGCAGGACAAGGGTGTTGTCCCCGGCCAGGAACACCAATTCGTTGACCAGCGTGCCCGCCAGCCCGGTGGCCGAGAAAGAGCCGACGATCAGGCCGACACCCAGCAGGATCGCCGTCAGCTCTGCCAGTCCCATCCCGACGCCGACGATCATGTTCCCCAGCCGCTGACCGTTCAGCCGGAACCGCGCGCGGAACTGGTTCACCACCAGCAACAGCGCCGTGGCATAGAACGGGGCCGAAGATTCCTGACGCAGGACGATCATCATGTAGAGCAGCAGCGCGAAGACAAAGATGTAGGGCCAGCCCTCCTTCATCACCTCCTTGAGGCGCGGCAGGTCCGGCTTGGGCAGGCCCCGCAGGCCCCGCTTGGCGGAGTAGGCGTCGATCTGGGCGAACAGGCTCCAGTAATAGAGGATACTGGGGATCGCGGCGGCCAGGGCGATCTCCACATAGGGGCGCGACAGGAACGACGCCATCACGAAAGCGGTGGCGCCCATGATGGGCGGCATCAAGACCCCGCCGGTCGATGCGCAGGCTTCGGTCGCGGCGGCGGTCTTGGCCGAGAAACCGGTGCGGCGCATGGCCGGGATCGACACCGCGCCGGTGGTAAGCACGTTGGAGATGACAGAGCCCGACATCGACCCCATGAAGCCGCTGGCAAAGATCGACACCTTGGCGGCACCGCCCCGGTAGCCGCCGACCATCCCCAGCGCGAGATCGTTGAAGAACTGCCCGCCGCCGGTACGTTGCAGCACCGCCCCGAACAGGATGAAGCCGATGACGACGCCGCCGAAGGCCTTCATCGGGATGCCGAAAGAGCTTTCGGCCGAATAGATGTGATAGGGCACCGTTTGCATGAAGGTGCTCTGAAACCCTGAGAACGGGTCCGGCACATGCCCCGCAAAGGTGGGGTAGAACGCAAAAAGCGTCACGATCAGAAACAGGATCAACCCGCCCGCGCGGCGCGTCGCCTCAAGGATCAGAAAGAAGAAGACGACCGAGACATATTGCGCCGTCTCGGGCGCGGCGTATTCCCAGCCCTGCGACAGGTTGGCCTGTGCGGTCTGCGTCAGATACCAGGTGCAGGCAAGCGACAGGGCGAACAATGCCCAGTCCAGCAAGGAGGGCACCCCGCCCTTGCCGCCCCGCATCTGGAAGATGAGAAAGGTCAGAGCCAGGAAAATGCCGCCCAGCAGATAAAGATAGCGCCCCTCGATCAGCACCAGTCCGAAAAGCTGGGTGTTGAACAGCTGATTGACCACCAGCACCAGCGACAGCAGCGTGCCGATGATGACCACCCAGCGCGCGGGCCCGGTGATGCGCTCTGCCGGGGTTTCCCCGTCGATGGCGACCTCTTCGACCTGTTTGCCGGAGGTGTTCTTGTTCTGCTGGGTCATGGATCTGCTCGTGTCAATTAGGGCGACAAAGTGCAAACCGGCCGACGAAAACGCCGGCCGGTCCCTTCAGATATCGCGAGGATCAAAAGACGACGTCGAAGCCGCCGTCCTGCAGGGCCTTGCGGCGGGCTTCGGACCATGCCGCTTCCCAGTCGTCGGGGCTGGCGGCCTTGGTTTCTTCCCAGGCCGCGGCGAGAGCTTCCTGGCGCGCGATCAGGTTATCGTTGTGCGCCTGTGCTTCTTCGTTCCAGACGCCCTGCTCCTCGAAATAGCGGATGGCGCCTTCGTGGTAGGGAACGACCCATTCCATGTCCTGCTTGTCAAGCGCCCAGCCGCCGATGCCGGGGGCCTTGCCGTCGTACTGCGGAAACAGCTCCACCATCGCCTTGGTCATGTTGTAGACCAGATCCGCATCGGTCGATTCGATGGCGGTCAGAACCGGATAGGCATAGCCCGCGCCCTGATACCCGTCGGTGCCGTCAATCGTCGCACCCACCACGGCCTTGTTGGGGGTAAAGAACGGCGCGATGGCGGTCATGCGGTCCAGAGCTTCGGTGTTTTCCGGGTCGATGGGGGGCCAGAACAGACCGCGCGGGCCCGCTTCGGCCTCGTAGGCCTTGCCCGAGTTGGTGGAGGCAAAGGCGGCATCCACCTGCCCTTCGATCAGGCCGGTCCAGCTGGCGCCGAAGCCGCCGAAATCGACCCGCTCCACATCGTCCCAGGTCAGCCCGCCGTAGGCCAGGTAGGCCTCGGTATTCACGTTCAGCGCCGGCGCGCCGACGATATAGGCCACGCGCTTGCCCTTGAGGTCGGAGAATTCCTCGATCCCCAGGTCGCCGGCCACGCCGACGGCAAGGTTGATCGCGCCACCGTTGTTCGCCATCAGCACGCGGATCGGCTGCGGGCCCCAGTTTTCGGCACCGAAGTCAAAGACACCTTCCTGCGCCATGAAGCTGCCGCCCACGCCAGTCGCCGAGAATTCCACCCGTCCCTGACGCAGCGGTTCGGTGCGCGAAACGTCGTTCTTGCCCGGCAAGACCCGCAGGTTCACCCCGGCGGCATCCTGCAACGCGGCACCGATGGCGACGGCCTGGTTGTACCCGGCAGACCCGGTATCGTAGGCTGTCCAGCTCATCTGGCTGGGCAGGTCCAGCTCCTGCGCGGCGGCCATGCCGGCCGTCAGGCCCAGCGCCGCAATGGTTGATGTGATATAGTTCATGTATTCCTCCCCAAAAGTGATAGCGTCCGGCGTGTTGTTCGGTCTCGAATACGCCCTGTTCGTAGATGGTTCCTCCCGAGTGCGAAATCGAGTTCCGCCCTACGGAACAAGATATGAAGCATGTATTTGGGGAGTCAACACCACATCGTAGCGCGGTTGCGGCGCGGCGTAACAAGCATGTGACCCGCAAGGTCCCGCAGCTAGAGTTTCGCCCCACCCAATTCCGCGACACCGACAAAACTGCGGTTCCAGGTCGGGCTGATCAGCACCTCGTTGATGCAGACGTGCGGCGGCGCTTCGGCGATGTAGCGGACCATCGCGCCCAGGTCTTCGGACCGAAGCATGCGGGCCATGTCCTCTTCTGACGGGGGCGTCGGGCGGTTTTGCATGATCGGGGTGGCCACCTCGCCCGGCATCAGGGCGGTGCATCTTATCCCGTTCGCCCCTTCCTCCTGGTTGATCGAATGGCTTAGCGCCACGACCGCGTGCTTTGACGCGCTGTAGGCCGGGCCGGTCACGCGCGACGGGTGCCGCCCCGCCCAGGAGGACGTCAGGATCAGCGTCCCCTCCCCCCGCTCCCGCATCTGCGGCAGCACGGCGAGCACACCGTACATGACACCGTTCAGATTGACATCGACCACCCGCGCGAAATCCTCAGGGGTGATCGCCCCTACCGCGCGGTTGGGCACGTTGATGCCCGCGTTTGCCATGAAGATGTCTATGCTGCCGTGCCGCTTGGTGACATCCGCACAGACCGCGACGGTCGCGTCCGAATCCATCACGTCCAGCGCCGCCGCCTCGGCGCTGCCGCCCGCCGCCGAGATTGCCGCCGCGACGCGGTCCAGTTCCGCCTTGCGCCGCCCCGAAAGCACCACGTGGGCGCCGCTTTCCGCCAGTGCCATGGCCGCGGCCTCTCCGATGCCGCCACCTGCCCCGGTGATCCACGCGATCTTGCCTGCCAGTTGTCCCATGTCCGTCGTCCTCGCTCCGGTTTCGGGACAAGACAGGCACAGATGCCGCCCCATGTCCATTGCGCAGGCAGGACCGCCTGTGCTGTTGTGCGCGCAGCGACATGACAAAGAAGGTGACGGATGGACGTGAAACTGACCAAGGTGTGTGAGGGGCTGGATTTTCCCGAAGGACCCATCGCGATGGAGGACGGCTCTGTCATCCTGGTGGAAATCCGCGGCCAGCGCCTGTCGCGCGTCCAACCGGACGGCAGGATCGAGGTCATCGCGGAACTGGGCGGGGGGCCGAACGGCGCGGCCATAGGTCCCGACGGCATGATCTATGTCTGCAACAACGGCGGTTTCGTCTGGACCGAGGGGGAGCAGATCACCCGCCCCATCGGCACACCGGGCGATTACATCAGCGGGTCGATCCAGCGCGTCGATCCCGCGACCGGCGCCTTCGAGACGATCTATGACAGCTGCGACGGCACGCCGCTGCGCGGGCCGAACGACATCGTTTTCGACCGGTCGGGCGGCTTCTACTTTACCGATCTGGGGAAATCGACGCGCGACTACATGCACCACGGCGCCTTCTACTATGCCCAGCCGGACGGCAGCGCGATCACGCGGGTCCATGCGCCGATGATCACACCCAACGGGATCGGCCTGTCACCGGACGAAAAGACCGTGCATGTCGCCGAGACCCGCACCGGGCGGGTGTGGAGCTTCGATCTTGTCGAACCCGGCAGGATCGCGCCGCAGCCCTTCACCATGCCGGGGCGGCTTCTGACCACCCTGCCCGACTACCAGCTGCTGGACAGTCTCGCCGTGCAGGCGGATGGCGCGATCTGCGTCGCCACCCTGATGCGCGGCGGGATCAGCATCGTACCTCCCGACGGGGGCGCGGTGGGGTATGTCGCCGGGCCGGGCGATCCCTACATCACCAACATCTGTTTTGGCGGGCCGGATATGCGCGATGCCTGGATCACGGCATCGGGAACCGGGTGCCTTTATCACGCCCATTGGCCGACGCCCGGGTTGCGACTGAACTTCAACGGCTGAGCCTCGCCCGCCTGTCGGGCCACCTTCTGTCCAAGACGCGGTGAGGTGCATCATGTTCAAGAGATTATTACTGGCCTGTCTGCTGTTTGCCGGGACAGCGCAGGCGAACGACTGGGACGCGCTGCGCCAGCCCGGTGCGATGGCGATCATGCGGCACGCGCTGGCCCCCGGTGTGGGCGATCCCGGCAGCTTCGCGCTGGACGATTGCAGCACGCAGCGCAATCTGGATGACCGGGGCCGCGCGCAGGCCGAACGGATCGGCGCGGCCTTTCGCGACCGTGGCATCGGTTTTGACGCGGTGCTGACCAGCCAGTGGTGCCGCACCCGAGAGACCGCCCGCCTGCTCGACCTCGGCCCCGTCTCGGACGCACCGCCGCTCAATTCCTTCTTTCGCGACCGCGCCAGCCGCGACCGCCAGACCGAAGAGACACTGGACATCGTCGCAAAGGCCGACGGCCCGCTGATGCTGGTGACGCATCAGGTCAACATCTCGGCGCTTGCCGGGCGGTCCACCCGCTCTGGCGAAGTGCTGGTGTTTCGGCTGGTCGACGGCGCTCCCCGGGTGACAGGCAGCATCATGATCGACCCCTGAGCCGCTCAGGACACGGCGGAAAGACCCGCGTCCAGCGCGTTCAGGATGGTGGTCACGTGATCTTCCGTCACCACCAAGGGCGGCGACAGAATGATGTTCGACCCCGAGATCCGCACCATCGTCCCGTTTTCGTAGGTCGTCCGGTGCAGGGTGGCGAGCAGCTTCTTGTCCACACCCGCCTTGGTCGCGGGGTCGGAGGTCAGCTCGATCGCCGACATCAGCCCGTGACCGCCACGCACGTCGCCGATCAGCGGGTACTTTTCGGCCAGCCGTGTCAGCCCCTCGAACATCTGGGTGCCACGCGCGGCGGCGTTGTCCTTGACCTGAAGCCGTTCGGTTTCGTGCAGGCAGGCGATGGCCGCCGCCGCCCCCACCGGGTGGCCGGAGTAGGTATAGCCCGACGCGATGGCGCCCTTGCCGGTCTTGTCGTTCTCGAACACCTCACCGATGGCGTCCGAGATCATGACGGCACCAAAGGGGAAATAGCCGTTGGTGATCGCCTTGGCGGTACAGCTCATGTCGGGCTTCACCCCCCAATGGCGCGATCCGGTCCAGTCGCCGGTGCGGCCGAAGGCGGTAATCACCTCGTCCGCAATCAGCAAGATTCCGTGGCGGTCGCAGATCTCGCGCACGCCGGGCATGAAACTGTGGTGCGGCGGGATCACGCCGCCCGCGCCCAGGACCGGCTCCATCACGAAGGCGGCGATGGTCTCCGCGCCCTGAAAGGCAATCTCGTCCTCCAGCGCCGCGAGGCAGAGCTGCGCCAGCTTCTCTGGGTCGGTCTCGTTGAACGGGTTGCGGTAGGTATAGGGGGCCGGGATGTGGAAACAGCCGGGCATCAGCGGTTCATACTGGGTGCGGAAATTCGCGTTGCCGTTGACGCTGGCGGCCAGCGTATGGGTGCCGTGGTAGCCCTTCTTCAGCGACAGGTACTTGACCCGCCCCGCTTCGCCCCGGATCTTGTGGTACTGCCGCGCGAGGCGCAGCGCGATCTCCATCGAATCCGACCCGCCGGAGGTAAAGAACGCCCGGCTCAGCCCGTCGGGGGCGAAGAACGCCTTGAGCATCTGGCTGAGTTCGATCACCGCGTCGTTGGAGGTGCCGCGAAAGATCGAGTAATAGGGCAGCTTGTCCATCTGCGCGGTGATCGCTTCCTTCACGGGCGCGCAGGAATAGCCCAGGTTCACGTTCCACAGGCCGCCCACGGCGTCCACCGTGCGGTGCCCGTCCACATCGGTGATCTCCACCCCTTCTCCGCCGACGATGATCTGCGGCGGATTGGCAAGGCTGTCGGCCGGATGCGTCATCGGATGCCAGACATTGCGGGCGTTGTGTTCCTTCAGGAAGTTCGAATCTTTCATCTGGTGTCCTTTACTGTTCGGCGCGGGACGGCACCCGCGCGGGGCCGTTCGTCGCGATGAAATCGGGATAGCGTCCGCCAAGGCTTTGGGTAGCGGCATGGGCGGCGGCGCGCAGGCGGGGGGTGATATGCGCCATCATCCGCGGCGTGGCGCGCACCCGTGGCACCGCGACGGACAGCGCGCCGATCACCCGCCCGTGCAGCCCGAAAAGCGGCGCGCCCTGCGATGTCACTTCGGTGTCGAAGGCGCTGTCAAGCTGGCTGATGCCGGTCCCGCGCACCTCCTCCAACAGGTCGCGCAAGACATCGGGGTCGGTGATCGTCTTGTCCGTCATCGCGGGCAGCGTCTGGCCCAGCACGCGGTCCGTCATCTCGGCGCCGGAAAAGGCCAGCACGGCCAGCCCGCTGGACGTGGCATGAAGCGGCAGCATTTCGGCGGCATCGAAAGACACCTGCGTCCCGTGGCGAAGAGGGTCGAAATGGAAGACCGAAGACAACATGTCCCCCTGCAGCAGGGAAGCATGGGCGAGTTCGCCGATGTCCTCTGCCAGTTCGGTCACGATGGGCCGCAACAGGCGGCGCACCGGGAACGCCGCCTCGCGCACTGCGGTAAGCCGCAGCAGCGCCGGCCCCAGCCGGTAGGCGCGCGATATCGCGTCCTGTTCCAGAAACCCGTTCTGTTCCAATTCGGTCAGATGCCGATGCACGGTCGCCTTGTCCCGGCCCGTGAGCCGGACGAAATCGCCCAGACCGATCTCGGACCGGGCCTTGGTGAAATGGTCAAGCAGTTCGAGCGCCTTGGTGATCGTCCCCATCAGCCCGCCTCCGCCGCCAGGACCCCACGGGCGGCATGTTCGAAGAAGCGCGCGATCTCTTCGGCAAAGGCGCGCTGGTCGGCCCGCTCGGCAAGAGAGGCGCGCGCCCGTTCGGTCGCGTCATGCCCAACCTCATCGGCATAGAATTCCACCAGGGCCGTCATGAAATCGTGGGTCATTTCCGGGTGATGCTGGATGGTGAACAGATGATCGCCCAAGGCAAAGCCCGCGACGGTGCAGCCCGGCCCCTCGAACACGACCTCGGCGCCTTCGGGAACCGCGCCCACCTGTTCCATATGTGAGCCATAAAGCGAAAATCCGGTTTCCGGCCCTGCCCAGGGCGACGCCCCGCTGCGCCGGACGTTCAACAGCCCGTGGCCCCAGCCCTCGGGGTTGCCGACAATCGGCGCGCCCAGCGCCGCGGCGATGATCTGATGGCCAAAGCAGGCCCCGAACAGCGGCTGGCGGGCGGCGATCATGCCACGGATCAAGTCCTGCAGGCGCAGCATCCACGGCGCGCGGTCGTTCACGGACGCCGGGCTGCCGGTGATCATCACACCGTCAAAGGCCCGAATATCCTGCGGAAATGCGTCGCGGCAGACCCAGAAGGCCTCGCAGTGCCAGTCCGGGCGGGCGAGGTGCACGAGATCAGCGAATTTTTCGCCGTCGTCGGGCCAGGCCTGGGCAAAGGTGCTGTCGTCGGTATTCGTGACCAGGATTGCGATGCGCATATCAGATGAACCAGACATAGAAATCGAGAACGGCGTTGGGTTCCATGTCGCGTGTCTTGCGGTACTCGCGCTCTTTCATGAAGACCTGATGCGCCACCAGTTCGGGGCCCACCGCCTCTGCCAGAACCGTGTCGGCCTGTAGGTCCTTCGCCGCCTGCCGGAGGTTGGCGGCAACACCCTGTTTCGCGTCCGTTTTGTCGAACCCGTCGCCGGTCTCGATCGGGGGCAGGTCCAGCTTGCCTTCATAGCCCAGCCGCGCGGCCTGCAACACGGCGGCGGTGGCGGTATACGGATTGGCGCTGGCGTCGGCCATGCGGTGCTCCAGCCGGGCCTTGGCCCCGCCCTCGCAGGACACACGCGTCGTGACGGCCCTGTGGTCGCCGCCCCAGTTCTGCCAGTAGCCCGACAGGGACCCCGGTTGCAGCCGCAGATAGGATGTCGCGGTAGGGGCGAGCAGCCCCGCCAGCCCCCTGTGGTGGTGGACCAACCCGGCGAGACACCCGCGCGACAGCGCGTTCAGGTGATCCGGCCCCCCCTGCGGCCCGGTGGACAGCGCATTCGCTCCGGTCTCGTCCACGAAGGAAAAGTTGATGTGCATGCCCGATCCGCCGGTCTCGGCAATCGGCTTGGGCAGGAAGGTCAGGATGATCCCGTGATCCAGCGCGATCTCCCGTGCCATCAGCCGGAACAGCACGATGTCGTCCACCGCCTTGAGCGCGTCATCGAAGGTCAGCGTGTATTCGAACTGCGGACTGTCGTATTCAGCCGTGATCATGTCGAGGTGAAAGCCCATCTCCTCGGCTTTGCGCCAGATCACATCGTTGAACCGCATCGGGTCGGCGAAGGGTCCCGTGCCGTAGACCACGCCACCCGGCGTGTCGTAGGGCCGCAGCCGCCCCTGTTCGTCGCCCTGCAGCGCGTAGGCCTCCAGTTCGATCCCGACTTTCGGCGTCAACCCGTGGCGGCCCCAGTCCGCGATGGCCCGCTTCAGCGCCCCGCGCGGGCAGAGCGGCAGCGCCGCCCCCTCGGTATCGTAGAGGTCGCCCACCACGATCTGGGTGCCCGGCTCCCAGCTTTGGCGGATGTCGTCGCCGCGCCAGCGCAGTTCCATGTCCGGCATCCCCTCGCGCACCATGGCATGGGGCGCGTCCAGCAGCAGGTCGCGGTCGTAATGCACGCCGAATGTCGCGCGGGCAAAGCGCGTGTCATTGTCGCCGATCTTCGATCCCGGCAGGTATTTCCCGCGCGGGATCGACAGGTGGTCGACAAAGAGGGCACGAAGTCGGTCAGTCATGGCAACCTCAGTTCAGGGTGACGCGCACGGGAAGACGCTTGATCCCGCCGACGAAATTGGACCTGACAAAGGCCTCGGGTCCGGCGGGTTCGATGTGTCTGATCCGCCGGACCAGTTCTTCGAACAACACCCGCACCTCCAGCCGCGCGAGGTGCATGCCCAGGCAGACATGCGGCCCGCCCTGCCCCCAGCCCAGCTGGCGGTTGGGCTTGCGCGCCAAGGTCAGCTTGTAGGGATCTTCGAACATCTCGGTATCCCGGTTGGCCGAAACGAACCAGTACAGCACCTTGTCGCCCGCCCTGATCTGCTGACCATGCACCTCTACGTCGCGGGTGGCGGTCCGCCGGAAATAGGTTGCGGGCGATGCCCAGCGCACGATTTCGTCCGGGGCGGTGCCCCAGACCTCGCCCGATTGCATCTCTTCGAGAAGACCCGGCTGGCGCGCCAGCGCCTGAATGCCCGCGGCAATGGAATAGCGCGTGGTATCGTTGCCTGCCGCGACCAGCAGGCAAAAGAAGTTGCGGAACTCGGTTTCGGAAATCGTCTCGCCGTTTTCGTCCGGCTTCAGGATCAGGTGCAGGATGCCGCTTGTATCGCCCGCCGCGTTCTTTTTTTCCATCAGGTCGCGGGCGTATTCATACAGTTCCGCCCCGGCGGGCGAATTGAACGGCATCAGCCGGTAGGCGTCGGTGTCCAGCTTGTCGGCCACGTGATCGGTAAAGTCGGGGTCGGTGTTCGCCATCAGCGCATCGCCCTTGTCCACCAGCCAGGGCAGGTCTTCTTCCGGGGTGCCCAGGATCTGGCCTAGCATCCGCATGGGCAGTTCGCGCGCGATCTCGCGGGTGGCGCAGAATTCGCCTTTCTCAAGGGCTGCATCGAGGATCGGGTGGCAAAGGTCGCGGATCTGATCCTCGAAGCCCGCCACCACCTGCGGCGAGAAAGCCTTGGCCACCTTCATGCGCACCTTGCGGTGGTCGCTGCCGTCGGTCTCCTGAAAGGTGCGGCGGGCCATGTATTCCTCGGGGGTCTGGTCCTCCATGCGGATGCCCTGCCCGGATGAAAAGGTCTCTGTGTCGCGGATCATCTGCACGATGTCGGCGTGCCGGGTGATCGACCAATAGCCTTTGCCCTGATCGAAATCCGACCAGTGGCAGGGCGCCTCGGCCCGCATCCGCGCGAAGGTGTTGTAGGGTGCGCCCGAGGCGAAGCTGTCGTGCTTGCCCAGGTCCGCGTATCCGTCGTCTTCAGGAACCCAAATGGTCATAGTTGCGTCTGCGCCTTTGCTGTTTGGTCTTGATTTCGAAATGCCGGGTGCGGCGGCCTGCGATACGGCGGGCGAAACGGTCGGAGGATTTGCGCGCCAGGCTGCGCCGGTCGGTCGGCACCCATTCGCGCCAGACCCGCCAGAGGGTGCCCGCGAGGATCATCACGATCAGCGCAAACAGGATGAAGGCGATGGGCCGGTCGATGAAGTCGAAGGGCGTGTTCACCCGGTTCATCGACGCGCGCAGCTTCACCTCCATGATGCCGCCCAGCACCATGCCCAGCACGATGGGCACGATCGGCAGGTTCAGCCGCTTGAGCACATATCCGATCAGCCCGAAAACCGCCGCCACGGCGCAATCCACCGCCGAGTTGCGGATCGAATAGACCCCGACAAAGCTGAGCAGCAAAATGCACATGCCCAGGAACCGGTTCGGGATCTTGGTCAGGTAGACCAGCCACCCGGTCGACACCAGCAGGAAGCCGACCACCAGCACGTTCAGCACCAGAAGCGCGAGGTAGAGCGCAACGACGAAATCCATCTGGTACAGGAACAGCCCCGGCCCCGGCACCACGTTATGAACGTAGAAGACCGACAGCATCATCGCGGTCAGCGCCTCGCCCGGGATGCCCAGCGCCAGAAGCGGGATCATGGCGGCGGCGGGCACCGCGTTGTTCGCCGTCTCTGAGGCGATCAGCCCTTCGGACGACCCCTGGCCAAAGGCCTCGGGCGTTTTCGACATCTTCCGGGCAGAGGTATAGGACATGAACTGCGCGGTGAATTCCCCCACGCCGGGGATCATGCCCATGACGACACCGAAGGTGGCGGATACCGCCGCGACGCGCGGGTGGCGCGCCAGTTCCCGGAAGCCCTGGAACAGCGATCCGCGCGACTTGCTCAGGCGCACCTTCTCGTCGTCCATCGTCAGCAGCAGCAGCGCCTGGCTGAGCGCGAAGAGCCCCAGCACCACGACGATCAGGTTCACGCCGCTGGCCAGCCAGGTCTGGTCGAAGGTGAACCGGCGGGTGTATTTCACCGGCTCCAGCCCCACGGTGGACAGAAAGATGCCGAACCCCGTCAGCGCGGCCGCGATCAGCATCTGGCCCCTGTGGGCCACGATCACCAGGATGATGCCCAGAAGCGCCGCAAGGAAAATCTCGCGCGAGCCGAACATGGGGGCGACCTTGGCCAGCAGAGGCGACAGCGCGATGAGGCAGACGACCGAAAAGATGCCGCCGAAGAAGCTGGCGGAATAGGCCAGCGACAGCGCGCGCCGCCCCTCGCCCCGCAAGGTCATGGGAAAGCCGTCGTAGGTGGTCAGCGCATTGACCGCCGTGCCCGGCGTGTTGATCAGGATGGCCGGGATCGCGCCGCCGAACATGGAAGAGCCGTAGATGCCCAAAAGCACGGTCAGCCCGACGATGGGGTCCATGGAAAACGTCGCGGGCAACAGGATCGCGATGGCGACCGCAGGTCCGACGCCGGGGATCGCGCCGATCGCGACCCCGCCGATGGAGCCCACCAGCAGGGCAATCATCACGTCCCAGCGGGCCAGAACCTCTATGGCGGAAAGAAGCAGGTCCATCACAGGTACAGGATGAAGAAGCTGCGCAGGGCTCCGGGCAGCACCTCGTAAAGGGACGCGCCGGGGATCTTGACCCCCAGAAGCCCCTTGAAGAGCGTGACCATACCCACGGCAAAGAGGATTGCCGTCCAGTAATAGCCCGCGCCGCGGTAGCCAAGACGCCAGACCAGCGCGCAGCCGAACAGGATGCTCATGGGCAGGAAGCCGACGATCGGCACCAGATAGACAAAAGCCATGAACCACAGCACGTATTCCAGCGGCTCCAGCCAGCGCCGGACCTCGACCCAGTCCAGCCGATCAGGGCGGCGGCGACGCATCCGCAACAGGTGCAGGGCAAAGCCGCCCACCATGAGCGCGAGGGCCACGCCGGGCCAGAACCGCGGTTGCGCCGCCAGAGAGTCGGCGTCGGCGATCCATTCGGTCTGGGTTGTGATCTGCGACAGCAGCAGCAGGGACAGGCCCAGCGCACCCAGGATGAAAGGCGCCTGCCCCGCGATCCGGGTTCGTGCTTGAAGGTCGGATTCAATGCTCACGTCATGCTCCCGGAAAGAAAGGAAGGGGCCGCTGCGGCCCCTCCGGCCGGATCACTCCAGCGTGTCGCCGATGGTCGCCAAGGTGGCCTTGTCGGCCTCGATGATTTCGGCGCTTTCGCTGGCGTCCTTCCAGTAGACCAGCGCGCCGGTCTCTTCGGCCACCTGCTGTGCGCGCTCGCTCATCACCGTCTTTTCGGCCACGGCGGCGATCTTGGCGCGCACGTCCTCGGGGGTGTCCTTGGTCACGAAGAGCCCGTTCCACAACGCGATGTCCAGATCACCGTCGACCTCGCCGATGGTCGGGGTGTCGGGGATCTTGCTGATCCGCTCGCCGGTGATGGACACCAGAACCTTGACCTGGTCGATGCAGGGCAGGATCAGCTGCAGCGTGGTGTTGATCACATCCGCATCACCCGAGGCCAGCGTGTTGCAGTCCAGCGCGTCGAATGCCGCGTCCGCCGCCCAGTCGAAGTCCATCTTCCGCGCCAGCGCCTTTGTCACCTGCGTCGGCGTCAGAACGTCGCCGAAGTGGCCCAGCACGACATCGTTTTCCTTGGCGTGGGCGGCCAGTTCCTCCATCGACGAATAGGGCGCATTGCCCGAGGCCGCGATGACGAAGGGATAGGTCAGGAAGATGCCGATGGGGTCGAACTTTTCGGGGGTGAGTTCCGGGATGTCGATCTCGTGCCCGATCAGCGAGACCGCTGGCACGAAGGACCCGATGGTGTAGCCGTCCGCCGGTGCGGTCGCCACGTCGATGGCGCCGGGGAATGGGCCGCCACCGCCGCCGGGTTTGTTCACGACCGCAGCCGCCACGCCGTATTCATCCTGGAAATCCTCGGCGATCATGCGCGTCAGCACGTCTTCGAGGTCGCCCGGAGGCCACGGTACGATGAAAGTAACGGGTTTTTCCGGGTACTCGGCAAGGGCGGGGCCAGCCAGGCCCAGCGTCAGCGCCGTGATCGTTGCGGTCAGAACCGATTTCATGAAGAGCTCCCTGTCAGTATTTGGCTGGTTCATTATTCGAACCACTGGTTTGAAATTCTTGACTTTGTCCTGCCTCCTGTCAACATTTCTTTTGAGACGCGCCGCGCAGACGACCCGGTGGCGCCGAAAAACGCGCATTGGCAGGGTGTGCACGCGCCCTGCGCCGCCACCTTGAGGAGTTTCCGATGGATCAAAGCCGAATCGCCGACCTGAGGGATCTGCCCATCCCCCCTGCCCGCCACTTGATCGACGGCGCGCCGGTGCCGGCCTCGGACGGGGCAGAGATGGAGATACGCTCGCCCCTGAACGGGGCGGTGCTGACAACCATGGCGAAAGGCACCCGCGACGATGCCGACAGTGCCGTGGCGGCGGCGCGGCGCGCCTTTGACGGCGGTGTCTGGGCCGGGCTGGCCCCCGCGGCCCGCAAGGCAGTGATGCTGAAATGGGCCGACCTGATCGAACGGAACGCGCTGGAACTCGCCGTGCTGGGCGTGCGCGAGAACGGCACCGAGATCGGCATGGCGCTGAAGGCCGAGCCGTTGTCGGCCGCCGCCACCATTCGCTATTATGCCGAAAGCATCGACAAGCTTTACGGAGAAATCGCACCGACCGCCCCCGGCACGCTGGGGCTTGTTCACCGTGAACCTGCGGGCGTGGTGGGCGCGATCGTGCCGTGGAACTTTCCCCTCATGATCAGCGCATGGAAACTGGGACCGGCGCTGGCTGCGGGGTGCAGCGTGGTGCTGAAACCGGCGGAAACCGCATCGCTGAGCTTGCTGCGCATCGCGGAACTGGCGCTGGAGGCGGGACTGCCGCCCGGCGTGCTGAATGTCGTGACGGGTCCGGGGTCCGACGTGGGCGCGGCCATCGCGGAATCGATGGACGTTGACGTGCTGGTCTTTACCGGCTCCGGCGTCACGGGGCGGCGGCTGCTGGAAGCATCGGCGCGGTCGAACCTCAAACGGGTCTACCTGGAGCTGGGGGGCAAGTCGCCCAACATCGTCTTTGCCGATGCGCCCGACCTGGACGAGGCGGTCAAGGTCGCGGCGAACGGCATCTTCCGCAACGCGGGCCAGGTCTGCATCGCGGGATCGCGGCTGCTGGTCGAACGCAGCATCCACGACAGCTTTGTCGCGAAACTGACGACCTTCGCGGAAACCATGCAGGTCGGCGATCCGCTGGACCCCGGCACCGCCTGCGGCGCGGTCAATTCGCAGGCGCAGCTGGAGCGGAACCTCGGCTTTGTCGACGAGGCCCGCGCGCAGGGCCGCACCATCGCCACCGGCGGGGCGCGCATCCTGACCGACACCGGCGGCTATTTCATGGCGCCCACCATCGTGACCGGCGTGCAGCCGGACGACCGCATCGCGCGCGAAGAGGTCTTTGGCCCCGTGCTGGCCGTGCAGGCCTTCGAGACAGAGGACGAAGCCGTGGCGCTGGCCAACGGCACGGACTACGGCCTTGCCGCCGCGGTCTGGACCGCCGATCTGAGCCGGGCGCACCGCATGGTCCGGCGCATCCGGGCCGGGCTGGTGCATGTGAACACCTATGGCGGCTCGGACCTCACGGTGCCGCTGGGCGGCTTGGGCCAGTCCGGCAACGGGCACGACAAGTCGCTGCATGCCTTCGACAAGTATCTCGACCTCAAGACCGCGTGGATCAAGCTATGACAGACCGCACCATTCTCGTTGTCGGCACCTACGACACCAAGGACGACGAACTGACCTACATCGCCGATGTGATCCGCGCGCAGGGCGGCGGGGCGCTCTGCATGGATGTGAGCGTGCTGGGCGATCCGGCGCGCCCCGCCGACATCTCAAAACACCAGGTGGCCGAGGCGGGCGGGCATTCCATCGCCGACGCCATCGACAGCGGCGACGAAAACACGGCGATGCAGATCATGGCCAAGGGGGCGGCGGCAGAGGCGTTGCGCCTGCAACAGGCGGGCAGGATCCACGGCGTCATCGTGCTGGGCGGCACGATGGGCACCGACCTGGCGCTCGACGTCTGTGCCGCCCTGCCGCTGGGCGTGCCCAAGTACATCGTCTCGACCGTCAGCTTCTCGCCACTGATCCCGCCGGACCGGCTGGCAGCGGATGTGCAGATGATCCTCTGGGCTGGCGGGCTATACGGGTTGAACTCGGTCTGCAAGGCGTCGCTGTCGCAGGCGGCGGGCGCGGTGCTGGGTGCTGCCCGCGCGGTGGAGCCGCCCGCGCGGGACCGCCCGCTGATCGGCATGACGTCCTTTGGCAAGACGGTGCTGCGCTACATGGTCAGCCTGAAACCCGCATTGGAAGACCGCGGCTTCGAGGTGGCGGTGTTCCACGCCACCGGCATGGGCGGACGGGCCTTCGAAAGCCTCGCCGCAGAGGGCGCTTTTGCCGCCGTGATGGATTTTGCCCCGCAGGAGGTCGGCAATCACCTGATGGGATCGACCATCAGCGCGGGGGCCGACCGCATGACAGCGGCCGGGCGCAAGGGCATCCCGCAGATCGTCTCGACCGGGTGTTACGATCTTGTCGATTTCGTGGGCTGGCAGGACCCGCCGCCCCGCGTCGCCGGTCAGGAGGCGCATACCCACAACCGATTGCTGTCCTCGGTCATGATGACGGCGGCGCAGCGGCGCGAGATGGCCCGCACCCTGTGCGACAAGCTGGCTCAGGCCACCGGGCCGAGCGTGCTGATCCTGCCGGAACAGGGCGGCAACGAATGGGACCGGCCCGGCGGCCCGCTGTCCGATCCGGAGGGGCTGGCGGCCTTCGTGGCCGAGATCAGGGCGCAGTGCCCGGACGGCACCCGCCTGATCCCGCTGGATGCGCATATCAACGACGATACCTTTGCCGCGCAGGTGCTGGACGTCTTTGACGGCTGGATCGCTGACGGCACGGTGACGCGGTAGGTCCGCGCGGCGCCGGTCCTATTGGCGCGGGCGGGCTGACAGACCTTCCAGCACCTGATCGAGCAGTCGGGCGTGGATCGCGCGGCGGGCATCGGGGGAGGCCCCGCAAAGCGCGGGGTCGCCGCCGTCTTCGCGCAGGATCTTCGCCCCGGCGTCAGTGCAGAGGGCAAAGGCATCGGCAGGCGCGGCATCCGCGATGACAGCCAGCGTCGCACCGTTCGGCGCAGGGCCGCTTGCGGCACCCAGCCGGACGATATGTGCCGTTGCGCTCATCTGCTCCAGGCCGTCTTGCCAGGCCCCGCGGTATTCCGGCGCGACCGCGACGACCGTTGCGATACGCGGATCGTTCCGCATCCGGTCAAGCCGGTCCCGCCGCACATCCGCAAGTGTACCGCCCTGCCGTTCCAGCCAGTCGCAGTCCGGTCCGCCAGCGCCATCGCAGGACCCGACATAGATCGCCGGGTCCATGCGGGCGCCCCCCGCCAGCAGTGCAGCCGTTCCGCCGAGGGCGAAACCCACCACCGAGATACGGTTCGTGTCCACACGGGCGGACCAGACCGGATCCGACAAGACCCGATCCACCGCCACCGTGATGTCACGAGGACGCTGCCAGATCTCGTCCACCGCATCGCCCGCCCCGGTGACGCGCGGCCCGTTGACCTCGACCACGATCATGTCCCTCCGCGCGAGCGCGGCACTGAGCCAGCCGCCGGACCCGGCCGCCGATCTGAGCCCCCCGTGCGAGACGATGACAAGCGGAAACCGGCCCGTGGAGACCGGCGCATCGGGGGCGGCCATGGTACCGCGAAAGACCGCGTTGCCGCCGACGACCTCAGCCGCTTCGGCATCGGACGGATACCAGACCGTCAGGCTGATCGGGCGCTCCGGCCCGCCGACGGTCGCCAGAGGCGCCACGCCCGGGACAGGCTCGGCCATGGCGACCAGCGGCCAGAGGACCAGGAGCAGTGAGAAAAGGAATTTCATGAGGCCTCCGCACAGTGGTACCAGCTGTGGCCACATGGCCCGAACGGCGCGAAGAGCGCAACCTAGGCTCTGGACCTATTAATTCTATACGCTCAGTTTGACAGATTTTTCCGCAGACAAGAAGCATCTGCGCTGGAATAGTGGTTCTATTTCAAACAGATGGGCCGCAGGCTGCGGGAAAATCCGTCAAACCCGTCACGCCGAAGGCGTGCCAGCATGAATCGGCGCTCCTTCGGAGCGACGGGCGGCGATTTCACTTCATTTCAACGTCTTGGGTCGCTTGCAAATAGAACCACTATTGGCTGCACGCCCCAAACCATTGGAATTTCGTGAAATCGCCGCTGAGCATTTAGAACTAATGGGTCCAGAGCCTAGTGTCGACACCTCCGGGGGGTGCGTCTGGGGGCGGGAAATCCTTTGACCTCCCTTCCCGGCAGGGGCACAAGGCAGCATGGCAAAACCGACCAAGACATTCTCCTGCACCGCCTGCGGCGCGTCCTACAACAAGTGGTCCGGGCGCTGCGACGCCTGTGGCGCATGGAACACCATTCAGGAGGACGCGGGCATCTCCGCGGGCCCGCCCAGCAAGTCGCTGGGCGCACGGCGCGGATCGGCGATGACCCTGACCGACCTCGGGACGGAGGAAGCACCGCCGCCGCGCAGCAAGAGCAGGATCGAGGAACTGGACCGCGTGCTGGGCGGCGGGCTGGTGCCCGCCTCGGCCATCCTGGTGGGGGGCGACCCCGGCATCGGCAAATCTACACTGCTGTTGCAGGCGGCGGCGCAATTCGCGCGCAACGGCCTGTCGACCATCTATGTCAGCGGCGAAGAGGCCAGCGCACAGGTACGGATGCGGGCACAGCGGCTGGGCCTGGCGGACGCGCCGGTGAAACTGGCGGCGGAAACCAACCTGCGCGACATCCTGACCACACTCGACAAGGAACGCCCGCAACTGGCGATCATCGATTCCATCCAGACCATGTGGGCCGACAACGTGGAAAGCGCCCCCGGCTCCGTCAGCCAGGTCCGGGCCGCCAGCCACGAGCTGACCGCCTTTGCCAAGCGCACCGGCACCTCCGTCATTCTGGTGGGCCATGTCACCAAGGACGGCCAGATCGCCGGTCCCCGCGTGGTCGAACACATGGTCGACACCGTGCTCTATTTCGAGGGCGAGCGGGGCCACCAGTTCCGCATCCTGCGCAGCGTCAAGAACCGCTTCGGCCCCGCCGACGAGATCGGGGTGTTCGAGATGACGGGCCGGGGGCTGGCCGAGGTCGGCAACCCGTCGGCCCTGTTCCTGTCCGAAAGAGGCGAACCCGCCGCAGGATCGGTCGTCTTTGCCGGGATCGAAGGCACCCGCCCCGTTCTTGTCGAATTCCAGGCCCTCGTCGCGCCCTCGCCCCATTCGCAGGCCCGGCGCACGGTGGTGGGATGGGACAGCGGGCGGCTGGCCATGATCCTTGCCGTGCTAGAAGCGCGCTGCGGCATTCCGTTTGCCGGGCTCGACGTCTACCTGAATGTCGCGGGGGGCATGAAGGTGTCCGAACCTGCCGCCGACCTCGCCGTCGCCGCCGCCCTGCTGAGCGCACGCGAAGACGTGGCGCTGCCCGCCGAAACAGTGGTTTTCGGGGAAATCAGCCTGTCCGGTGCGCTGCGTCCCGCCAGCCAGACTGAAAACAGGTTGAAAGAGGCGCAAAAACTTGGTTTTACCTCCGCAATCGCGCCCGCGGGCGGCAAGGCAGTGGCTCAAACGGGCATCGCGCTCAATCAATTGAGCGATCTGACCGGATTTGTCGGTGAAATTTTCGGCGCGGGATAGCGCCCAGTTACGAAGGCAGGCAGTAGATGGAAGGCTTTACCATTATCGACGGCGTTGTCGCGCTTGTCATCGTGCTATCGGCGCTGCTGGCCTATGGCCGCGGGCTGGTGCGCGAACTGATGGCCATCGTCGGCTGGGTTGCCGCTGCTGTGCTCGCCTATCTTTTTGCGCCACAGGTCGAACCGCTGGTGCGGGAATTGCCCGTGGTGGGCGAATTCCTTGCCGACAGCTGCGAGCTGTCCATCATCGGGGCCTTTGCCATCGTCTTTGCCGTGGCGCTTATCGTTGTCTCGCTGTTCACGCCGCTGTTTTCCTCGCTGGTGCAACGCTCCGTCCTGGGGGGGCTGGACCAGGGGCTGGGCTTCATCTTTGGGGTGGCGCGCGGCATCATCCTGGTCGCAATCGCCTTTTTCGTCTACGAAACGGTCATTCCGGATCAGGAGTTCACAATGGTCGACGACAGCCGGTCTGCCACGGTGTTCGCCCGGTTCACGGACCGGATCGAGGAACAGGACCCCGAGAACGCCCTGGGCTGGATCACCACGCGCTACGAAGAGCTGGTCGGCAACTGCGGCGCGTAAGGCGTGGCGGGCATTAGGAATTTGTTAGAGCGGCGGCTGTAGCTTTCCCCCATCAGGGAGCCGTAGCATGTCCGATACCGATCCATTTTCACATCTCGACCATATCGCCACGCCGCTGTTCGTTCTTGAGATCGACGGTCGCGGCCTGCCGGTCTATCGCGCCTTCAATGCCTGCGCCCGCGCGATCAGCGGCCGCCCCTTGGCCGATTACCTGGGCCGCACCGCGGCAGAAGTCTATGACACCGCCTATGGCCGCACCGCGCTTGCGCGGCATTGCCAGGTCGCCGAAAGCGGCGAGGCGCTGACTTACGAATTGCAGCTTCCGCTGGCGGGCGAAGTGCGCAAGGTGCGCACCACCCTGTCGCCCGAACGGGATGTGCGGGGGCGGGTCGCGCGCCTCTACGGCACGTCGCTCGATGTCACGGAACAGGCCCGCGCGCGCGAGGCGCAGGTGAGCTACCACACCGCCGCCTCCGAGATGGAGCAATTCGTGGCCATGGCGGCGCACGACCTGCGCGCGCCGATGCGCAACGTGACCATGCTGGCAGAGGTGCTCAAGGAGGACTTTGTCGACCACGGCGATGGCAAACTGGCGATGATCGACATGATGGACGGCATCGCCGACAAGACGATGAAGCTGATCGACGACATCCTGTCGCATGCGCAGTCGGTCGATGCGGAAAAGACCGAGGCGCTGTGCGATCTGTCGGAAATGACCTGCCTGATCTGCGACATTCTGGACCCGGCGGAACGGCATCACGTGACAGTCACGCCCAGCACCTTGATGACGGACAAGACGGCGCTGCATATCGCGCTGCGCAACCTGATCGAAAACGCGGTGAAACACGCGGGCCGGGCCGCCATGATGCTGGACATTTCGGTTGCCGAACGCCCCGACGGGATGATCGCCATCACCCTGGAAGACAACGGAAAAGGCTTTTCCGAGGCCGCGCTCAGGCTGATGAACGGCAGCAGCTTCCGCGTCGATGGCGGTTACGGGCTGTTCGGCGTCAGGCGTATCATTCAGGCGCGCGGCGGCACCATCACCGCCCGCAATTCCGAGACCACCGGCGGCGCCATGATCAGCTTTTCGCTTCCTGGCCGGGTTGCGACGCAAGGCGATCTTCCCGGCGCGCCGCGTGCGCCCCTCGCAGGCGGCCCCGCTTCCGGCGCGCCCCTGCACCATCCGGCCTGACGCCGCGCATCGCCTCGGGCGGCGGCTGTCACACGTTCGAAACAATCCGCGCCTGCAGGCGGGCTGCGGGGTGACACTGGCGGGCAAGAGCCCTACATAGGCACCAAGCCAAACCGGATTCGGAGCTGCCCGCCGTGACAAAGCCCACTTCCAAGATCATGCCCCCTGCACATCCCTTTGACACCTCCTATCTGAGGGACGGTGACAACGACGACAAACTGAAGGAAGAATGCGGGGTCTTCGGGGTGGTCGGCGTCGCCGACGCCGCGAATTTCGTGGCGCTTGGCCTGCACGCCCTGCAACACCGGGGTCAGGAGGCGGGCGGGATCGTGTCCTACCACCCCGAGGCGGGGTTCCAGTCCGCCCGTCGCTTTGGCTACGTCCGCGACAATTTCACCAGCCAATCGGTGATGGAAACCCTGCCGGGTGAACTGGCCATCGGGCATGTGCGCTATTCCACCACCGGCTCCAAGGGGCAGACCGCGATCCGCGATGTGCAGCCGTTCTTTGGTGAATTCGCCATGGGCGGTGCCGCCATTGCGCATAACGGCAACATCACCAACGCCAACGCCCTGCGCCGCGAACTGATCGAACGCGGCTCGATCTTCCAGTCTTCGTCGGACAGCGAATGCATCATTCACCTGATGGCGCGGTCGCTGCAACGCAATGTTCCCGAACGCATGGAAGACGCCCTGCGCCGGGTCGAGGGGGCCTTTTCCGTTGTCGCCATGACTCGCACCAAGCTGATCGGCGTGCGCGACCCGCTGGGCGTGCGCCCCTTGGTGCTGGGAAAGGTGGGCGACGGCTGGGCGCTCAGCTCGGAGACCTGCGCGCTGGACATCATCGGCGCCGAGTTCGTGCGCGAGATCGAACCGGGCGAGATGGTCGTCATCACCTCCGGCGGGGTCGAAAGCCATTTCCCCTTCCGCCGCCAGCCCTCGCGCTTCTGCATCTTCGAACATGTCTATTTCAGCCGCCCCGACAGCATCCTGGGCGGGCGCAGCGTGTATGAGACCCGCGAGAACATCGGCCGCGAACTGGCCAAGGAAAGCCCGGTCGACGCCGACCTGGTCTGCCCCGTGCCTGACAGCGGCACCCCCGCCGCCATCGGCTACAGCCTCGAATCGGGCATTCCCTACGCCATGGGGATCATCCGCAACCAATACATGGGCCGCACCTTTATCGAACCGACCGAGCAGATCCGCAACATGGGTGTGCGCCTGAAGCTCAACGTGAACCGCGCGCTGATCAAGGGCAAGCGGGTGATTCTGGTGGACGACAGCGTTGTGCGCGGCACCACCAGCCGCAAGATCAAGGAGATGATCCTGGACGCCGGCGCGGCGGAGGTCCACTTCCGGATCGCTTCGCCGCCGACGGCGTGGCCGTGTTTCTACGGTGTGGATACGCCCCAGCGCGAAAAGCTGCTGGCAGCGACCATGTCAGAGGACGAGATGCGCGATCATCTGCAGGTCGACAGCCTCAAGTTCATCTCGCTCGACGGTCTCTACCGCGCCGTGGGCGAGGCCAATGGCCGCGACTCCAAGTGCCCGCAGTACTGCGACGCCTGTTTTTCGGGTGAATATCCCGTGACCCCTGCGGACAAGGTCAACGAGGGCTTCAAGATGAAGACGGCAGCCGAATAGTCTGCTGCCGCTTTCTGTCATGAAGGCCTGCGATAAGGGTTCGATGCAGCAAACCCCCGCCCCGTTCCTTTCGGCTGTCCAGAGCTGGCCCCTGCCCGCGCGTGATGCGCTGTGGGCATGTCGGGCGGTGTTTCATGCCACGGCTGAGCAGACAGGCATCGGTCCGCTGGAGGAAAGCCTGAAGTGGGGGCAGCCCGCCTGGCGCCCCCGCGCGCCGCGCACCGGCAGCACCCTGCGGATGGGCTGGACGCCGGACGATCCCGACCGGATCAGCCTTTTTGTCGACTGCAAGACCGACTTGGCCGCCAGAATGGCCGAGATCTACCCCGACATCGGCGCAAACGACAACCGTCGACAGATCAGGCTCGACCTGACGCGCCCTTTGCCCGATCAGGCCATTGCGCACCTGTCGCAGATGACCTTTTGCTACCATCTGTCGCAGCGGGGGCTGCGTCCTGTCAGCTAAAGACTGCCCAGTCTTCGGCAAGGCTTGGCTGATCCGTCAGCGCCCCCCTTCAGACTGCCCCGGAGCCTTGTTAGCTGACCGCCTGACCTAGAATCGGCAACCCGCGCAAGACGCGAAGAGGCGAAAAATGAGCGATACCGAACCCCAACAACCCACCCCCCGCAATGTGGCCGACCTTGCCACGTCAGAGGCCCGTCTGGACCGCACGGCGCTGATCGGAATCTTCGGCAGCGACGCGGCACCCGGCGCGCTGGTTCGCACGCGCAACGGGCGGATCGCGCGCGTGGGCATCGGCGACAAGGTCGCGGGCGGCACGGTCGCCGCGATCGGGCAGGACCAGCTGGTGCTCAACGTGCGGGGCCGGGCCAAGGCCCTCAAACTGCCGCGCGGCTGAGCGGCCTATTGACGGCGCGCCTGCATCAAGGCACATGGCCCGCATGACAAAGACCGCATTGATCACCGGCGCTTCGCGCGGCCTGGGTGCCGCGCTGGCAGAGGCGCTTTGCGCCAGCCATCACATCATCGCCGTGGGCCGCACCACCGGCGCGCTGGAAGAGCTGGACGACCGCATCCAGTCAAAGGGCGGCGCCGCCACGCTCGCACCGATGGATGTGACCACGCCCGACGCGATGGCTGTCCTTTGCCGGGGCATCCACGACCGGTGGGGCGGTCTCGACCTGTGGCTGCACACGGCGATCCATGCCGCCCCGCTCGCCCCGGCGGATCATGTGGACACCAAGGACATGGCAAAATCCGTCGCCTGCAACGTCACCGCCACCGCCACGCTGATCACCTATGTCTCGCCGCTGCTGGGCCAAGCGGGACAGGCGGTCTTTTTCGACGACCCCCGCGCGGGGGAAAAATTCTTTGGCGCCTATGGGGCCACCAAGGCCGCGCAGATCGCGCTGGCGCGGTCCTGGGCGGCAGAAACCGCCAAGATCGGGCCGAAGGTTCAGGTGCTCACGCCCCAGCCGATGCCGACGGCGACCCGTGCGCGGTTTTTTCCGGGTGAGGACCGCGAGGCGCTGGCCGACCCCCATGAGCAGGCTGCTGCGGTAATCGCGCAACTCTGAACCGGGCTCGTCGGGCAATATTCCTGACCTGTCCTTGCCGCCTGCACGAGCCTCCCCTATCAAGGGCAAAAGAGGCTTTTTCATGCGCATTCTCATCACCAACGACGACGGCATCGACGCACCCGGTCTGGCGGTTCTGGCCCGCATCGCGGCGGAAATCGCCGGCCCCGACGGCGAGGTCTGGACCGTCGCCCCCGCATTCGAACAATCCGGCGTGGGGCACTGCATCAACTACGTGAAACCCACGATGATCAGCAAGCTGGGCCCGCGCCGCTATGCTGCCGAAGGGTCGCCCGCCGATTGCGTGCTGATCGGGGTGCACGATGTGCTGAAGGACGCGCAGCCCGATCTGGTGTTGTCCGGGGTGAACCGGGGCAACAATTCGGCCGAGAATACGCTGTATTCCGGCACCATCGGCGGCGCAATGGAAGCGGCGCTGCAGGGTTTCCCCGCCATTGCACTGTCGCAGTACTACGGGCCTGAAAACCGCGAGCTTGAAAACCCTTTCGAAGCGGCGGAGGTGCACGGGGTGGAGGTGGTCCGCCGCATCCTGGATGCCACGCCTCGGGACGACGGCGCCTATTCGCTGTTTTTCAACGTGAATTTCCCCCCCGTCTCGGCCAGCGCGGTCAAGGGCACGCGGATTGCCCCGCAGGGGCGGCGTCCGGGCGTCGTGCATGGGACAGAGCCGCATACATCCCCCTCCGGACGGCGGTTTTCCTGGATCAAGGGCGGCGACCAGCGGGTCAAGGCGGCGCCCGGCAGCGATGCCGCGGTCAATCTGGAGGGATATGTCTCGGTCACGCCGATGCGCGCCGATCTGACCGCGCATGAGGTCCTGGCGAAGCTGACAGGCATCGACACGTGACCGACGAGGAGCTGTCAGATGCAGAACGCAAGATGCAGTTCCTTTATGCGCTGCGCTCCAAGGGTGTCACCGACAACCGCGTCTTGAACGCGATGGAAATGGTTGATCGCGGCCCGTTTATCCGGGGGCTTTTCGCGCAGCGCGCCTATGAGGACATGCCGCTGCCCATCGCCTGCGGCCAGACCATCAGCCAGCCGTCGGTCGTGGGTCTGATGACGCAGGCGCTTGAGGTCTCGCCGCGTGACAAGGTGCTGGAGATCGGGACCGGGTCGGGCTATCAGGCGGCCGTTCTCAGCAAGCTGGCGCGCCGGGTCTACACCATCGACCGGCACCGGCGACTGGTGCAGGAGGCGCGGACGATATTCGAGCAGATGGATCTGAACAACATCACCGCGATCACCGCGGACGGCAGTTTCGGGTTGACCGAGCAGGCGCCTTTCGACCGCATCATCGTGACCGCCGCCGCCGAGGACCCGCCCAGCCCCCTGCTGGCGCAGTTGAAGGAGGGCGGCATCATGGTCCTGCCGGTCGGGCAATCGGATGCGGTGCAGCACCTGATCCGTGTGCGGAAAACCGCTCAAGGGCTTGAATACGATGAAATGCGCGCCGTTCGCTTCGTTCCGCTGCTCGAAGGGTTGGGCAAAGACACATAATTGAGCTATAAGCGGCTCAAATCCCCGGATTGACACGGGGGAGGACAGATGAGGACATGCAGATGCGCCATTCATTCATGTGCCGCCCCGTGCGGCTGAGCCTTCTGGCCGGGTCCAGCGCGGTGTTGCTGAGCGCCTGTGCGGAGCAGCCGCTCGACTTCGACCTGCGCGGCAACCTTGGCAGTTTCACCACCGCCCAGGCGGCGACGGCCCCGCTGGCGGACCGGCCCACCCCGGACAGCCGCGGCGTCATCTCTTACCCCAATTACCAGGTTGCGGTTGCCAGGCGCGGCGACACGCTGGCGGATGTGGCGGCGCGTGTCGGCGCAAGCACGACGCAGCTGGCCAGCTATAACGGCATCGACCCGGCGGTGCCCCTGCGCAAGGACGAGATCATCGCCCTGCCCAACCGCGTGGGCACGGCCGCCCCGGCGCCGGGCGCCTCTGGGGGTGCCGTAGACATTTCGTCGCTTGCCGGCAATGCCATCGACCGCGCCCCGGCGGCCCCCGGCGTGCAGACCGCGACGCTGGCCCCCGCCGCACCGGCGGCCCCCGCCGCGAAGGTTCAGACCGGCAAGGAGCCGATCCGCCACCGTGTCGAGCGGGGCGAGACCGCCTATACCGTGGCGCGGCTCTATTCCGTCCCGGTCAAGGCGCTGGCAGAATGGAACGGGCTGGGTGCCGATTTCGCGGTGCGCGAAGGTCAGTTCCTGCTGATCCCCGTGCCGCAGCAGAACCCGCCCAAGCGCAACCCCGCCGCGGCGGCGACTCCGGCGGCGGCCCCTGCCCCCAGCACCAGCCTGCCGGGTCAGGGCAGCCCGACACCGACGCCGCCCTCTGCCAAGACACCCCTGCCCCAGGACGACACCGCCAAACCGCTGCCGCCTGCCGCCGCCGCAACACCGGACAAGCCGAAAGAACCCGTGGCGGACGTGGGCAAGACGACGGCAAAGACCTCGACCGCCAAGATGGCCACGCCGGTCCAGGGCAGCATCATTCGCGGCTATGCCAAGGGCAAGAACGAGGGCATCAACATCAAGGCCGCGCCCGGCGCGCCGGTAAAGGCCGCCGACGACGGCACCGTCGCGGCGATCACCAAGAGCGCCGACGGCGTTCCGATCGTCGTTGTCCGCCACCAGGACAACCTGCTGACCGTCTATGCGAACGTGAGCAGCGTGAGCGTCGCCAAGGGCGACAGCGTGCGCCGGGGGCAACAGATTGCCAAGTTGCGCAGCGGTGACGACGCCTATGTCCATTTCGAGGTCCGCAAGGGCTTTGACAGCGTCGATCCGGCCCCCTACCTGAACTGACAGGCCCTTGCCGCGCCGGCATCACGGCGCGGCAAAAATACCCTGAAATCGCCCTGCATTTGTCTCAAATGGCAAGCTTTCGTCGCAAGCCTGCCCTGTTGTAGAACTAGGACCAATCCAACGCGAAGAATTGCGATTGGATACCCAGATGCCCGTCTACTACGGCTACACGAACACGATTTTCGGCACCCAGAGCACGATCAACGGCTCGGCTTTCAATTACAATTTCGCGCCGCCGACGGGCGCCACCTGGCGATACTCGGGGCCTGACACCTACTTTGTCGTCGATGAAAACGACGGCGCGACGCAGTTCAATGGCGATCCCACCAACGAGATCGTGTCGAGCCAGGAACGCATTGGTGGCTTTGGTCAACAGACCACCGACGTAGGTGGGACGGCGCGTCAGGTCATCTATGACTATACGTTCACAGTTACCGACGGCACCACGACCTGGCGGGTCGCGGTCATTGATGTGGACCTCAACAATGACAACGACGTAGACGACGCGAACGAAGACGGGTTCTACCTTGTCTTCCCGGATGGCATGCCACCTGCCGATACGAATCTTCGGACCGGGGGCATCGTCGACAACAGCGATATGATCGCGCACACGAGCCTCGGTGGATCTGTGGTCTGCTTTGCCAGCGATACGCTGATCGAAACCGCCGAGGGCGCGGTACCCGTCCAGTCGTTGCGGGCCGGACAGCTGGTGCTGACCCGCGACGGCGGCCTGCAGCCGATTTCCTGGATCAGCTCGACCACCGTTCCTGCACAGGGTGACCTGGCCCCCATCGTGATCACGAAAGGCACGCTGGGCAATGATCGCGACCTGGTGGTGTCACCGCAGCATGCCATTCTGCTGCAGGACTGGCGGGCCGAGCTCTTCTTCGGGCAGGAGGAGGTGCTGGTCAGGGCCAAGGACCTGCTGGGCCATGACGGGATATACCGGCGCAGCGGCGGACGGGTGCGGTACCATCACATCCTGCTCGACGCCCATCACCTGATCCAATCCGAAGGCCTTTGGACCGAAAGCCTGTATCCGGGCGACATGACGCTTCAGTCCGTCAACGAAGCCGCCGGTGCCGAGATCAGAAAGCTTTTCCCGGACCTGGCCACCTACGGGCCGAAGGCCGCCCCCTGTCTGCGCGCATTCGAGGCGGAGGTGCTGGCGGCCTGACATCGGCCGGTCAGGCGGTCAGCCGACGCGAACACCCTTGCGCCCCGCAAGATCGGTAAAGTACTGCCACGCCACCCGGCCTGACCGGGACCCGCGCGTGGCCTGCCATTCGATGGCCTCTTCGCGCAGGATCTCGTCGTCGATCTTTACCCCGTAGGCATCGCAATAGCCCCGGATCATCGCAAGATACTGGTCCTGATCGCAGGCATGGAACCCCAGCCACAGACCGAAACGGTCCGAGAGCGAGACTTTCTCCTCCACCGCTTCCGCCGGGTTGATGGCGCTGCCCCGTTCGTTTTCGATCATGTCACGGGGCATCAGGTGGCGGCGGTTCGACGTGGCATAGAGCACCACATTGTCCGGCCGCCCTTCGATCCCGCCATCCAGCACCGCCTTGAGCGACTTGTAATGGGCGTCGTCGTGGCCAAAGCTCAGGTCATCGCAGAACAGGATGAACCGCTGCGACGCACCGCGCAGCAGGTTCAGCAGCCGCCCCACCGACGGCAGGTCCTCGCGCTGCAACTCGACCATGCGCAGCGCCGCGTGCGATGCATGAACATCGGCGTGTATCGCCTTTACAAGGCTTGATTTTCCCATGCCCCGCGCCCCCCAGAGCAGCGCGTTGTTCGCCGGCAGACCCGCGGCGAACTGCCGGGTGTTCGCCAGCAGCGTGTCGCGCGACCGGTCGATGCCGATCAACAGGTCCAGCGCCACGCGCGACACCTTTTCGACAGGCTCCAGCCGATCCGGCCCGGTGTGCCAGACAAAGGCGGCTGCCGCGTCGAAATCGGGCGTGGCCAGCGGCGCAGGCGCCATACGCTCCAGCGCCGCGGCGATCCGATCCAGGGGGTCGTCAATCACTTGAGGTCGTCCTCGTCGTCTTCGAGATGTTCGTCGAACACGTCATCCGCCAGATCGTCCTCGGCCTCATCGTCGTAATATCCATCCGCGCGCAGCTGCTCTTCGCGCTTCCGCTCAACCCGGCTGACAAGGAAAATCGACACTTCGTACAGACCGTAGACCACGATGAACAGGATCAGCTGTGTCACCACATCCGGTGGCGTGACCAGCGCGGCCAGCAGCAGGATGCCGACAACCGCGTATTTGCGCACGTTGCGCAGGCCTTCGGTGCTCACCAGCCCCGCCTTGCCCATCAGGGTCAGCAGTACCGGCAGCTGAAAACACAGGCCGAAAGCCACGATCATCTTCAGGGTGATATCAAGGCTTTCGTTGACCTTCCCGTTAAAGACGATGTCGATGCCGGACTTGCGTGCGTCGCCCTCGACCACCAGCGCGGTCAGGTAGGATGCGGCATCCGAAAAGCCCAGAAAGAACTGCATCGCCAGCGGCACGACAACATAATGCGCAAAGGCCGCGCCCAGCAGGAAAAGGGCCGGCGAGGCGATGAGAAACGGCAGAAAGGCGCTTTTCTCATTCTTGTAGAGGCCGGGTGCCACGAACCGCCACAGCTGCGTGGCGATCACCGGAAAGCTGACGGCCAGCCCGCCCACCATCGAGATACGCACCAGGGTAAAGAAATACTCCTGCGGGGCGGTGTATTGCATCACCGGGTTCGGATTGCCGAGGTTGCGCATGGTCTGCTCGATCGGCACCAGCAGGAAATCAAGGATCGTGCTGCCGAAGGAAAAGCAGATGATCATGCCCACGATAAAGGCCAGAACCGACCGGATCAGGCGGGTCCGCAGCTCTGCCAGATGTTCGATCAGCGGCGCTGCGCTGTCGTCGATATCGTCGGTGGCGCTCATGGATTACTCTTTTTCGGGTGCCTTGGCGGCGGGTTTGCGGGCTGCGGGTTTCTTGGCGGCGGGTTTGCGGGCCGCGGGCTTTTTCGCGGCAGGTTTCTTTGCCGCCTTGGCGGGGGCCGCGGTGGTGGTTTTCGGCTTGGCAGGTGCCTTGGTGGCGGTCTTGGCCTTGGCAGGCGCCTTGGGCGCAGACGTGGCCTTGTCCGGAGCGGCTGCCGCCGCTTCGGCCTGCACGTCCGGTTTTGCATCGGACAGGCCGGTCTCTGCCTCCAGCGCCTCGGCGCGGGCCATGGCCTCTGCCGCCTCGCGCTGCTTGCGTTCGGCGGCAGTCCGGGCCGTCTTGGCCTGGATCAGCTTCGCGTCCGCAGCCCGCTGGGCGGCAAGCTTGCCGGTTTCGCTGTCGGGATCAATGTCGGTCAGGGATTTCGTGGCCGATTTCACCCCGTCCATCGCGGTGCCCAGGGGGTTGGTCGCCGCCTTCAACGAGGTGTTCAGGTTCGATGAAATTTCGCGCACGCCGCTGCTGTCCGCCGCGTCGTTCATCGCATTGGTGAATTCGCGTGCCATGCCCTTGGCCTTGCCAATGAATTGCCCCACCTTGCGGAACAACACCGGCAGGTCCTTGGGGCCCACGACGATCAGCGCCACGACCCCCACGACCAACAGCTCGGTCCAGCTCATATCGAACATGGGTGGTTACACCTTGTCCTTTTTCACGCCCTTGTCGGCGGCCCGGTCCGTCGCGGGATGGGTGCCTGTATCCGTGTGCTTGGGCAGATCGGCGCCGTCGACCTCATCCACCTGCTTGACGTCGTTCTCGCCCTCGCTGATGCCCTTCTTGAAGCTGGTGATGCCTTTGCCGACTTCACCCATCAGGCTGGAGATCTTGCCGCGCCCGAAAAGCACCAGCACCACCACCGCGATCAGCAAAAGGCCCGGCAGGCCAATATTGTTCAACATGTCATATCTCCCGTTGTCAGGGGAATCTCCCCGGTCGCCTGTGTTGGTACGCAAATCCCGACGCCACGGCAAAGCCCAAACCGCCGCCCGCCGGTTTCCGACGGACCGCAAACATATGTGGGCGGGGCATTGATCCAAACTCCTGACAGGTTTATGTCAGTTGTGCATGACCGGAGACCGCCAATGCCCCGTTCCGACCGCCTGTTTGACCTTTTGCAACTGCTGCAGGATGGCGCCCTGCTCCGGGCCGAGGATCTGGCCGCGCGGATGGGCGTTTCGACGCGCACCATCTACCGGGACATGGACCGGCTGACCGCCGCAGGCGTGCCTGTCAAAGGCTCGCGCGGGGCAGGTTACACGATGGAGGATGCGCTTACCCTGCCCCCGCTCACCCTGACCGCAAAGGAGTTGGAGGCGCTGAACCTTGGCCTTGCCATCGTCGCGCAGGCGGCGGATGCGGAACTGCAGGTGGCGGCGGATGCGCTGGCCAACAAGGTCGATGCGGTGCTGACCGCGCAGGGCATGGCCGCTGCCGAGGCCTGGAAGGCGGCCCTGAACCCCTTTGCCGACCCCACCCGCAACCTGACGCACCTGTCGCTGTTGCGGCCCGCCATCCGGGCACGGCAGAAGGTGGCGCTGACCTATACCGCCGAGGACGGCACGGTGTCGCGCCGCACCGTGCGGCCGCTGCACCTGGAGTATCGGGGGCGCGTCTGGGCGTTGACCAGCTGGTGCGAGGGACGCGAAAGGTTCGAGCTGTTCCGGCTCGACCTGATCGAAACCGCCGAGGCGCTGCCGGAGTTGTTCGTGGACGAGCCGGGAAAGCGGTTGAAAGATTACGCGCCCTGACCCGCAGCCCGCGCGCAAGCGGAGTTTTTCAAAACTCCGGTCCGTTTTCTTCCAAGAAAACGGCGCCGGACGGCGCTGTCTGCCGGGCCGATCAGCTTTTCAGCCGCCAGGCCCCGGTCTGATCCGGCACAAACGCCTCCACGCTGGCCTGGGCGATGACAATGGTCTCGCCCCCCGCCGGGACGTTCAGCCCGCCGAAGACCGCGCGCACCTCGGCCCGGCCACGGGGCAGGTCCGCGCTCAGCGCATCGACATCGACCTTTTCCGGTTCCTGCACCGCAACCGTGACCTGCACGCGCATCTCTTTGTGCGACAGCCCCGTGACCGTGAACAACGGCAGCGAGGAATGGCGCAGCGCGTCCTCGATCGCCCGGGCGCAGGCCTTGGTGTAGTCCATCCCGTGCAGGTCGTTGCCCATGCCCATCTCAATGATGATCCGCTGCTCAGCCATCCGCCCGCTCCATGTCAAAGCCGACCGACAGGGCGACATTGGCCATGATCGTCGGGTTCCCGTCGCCGTCCGGGCGCGGCACATCGAGCCCGCCCTGATGCAGGTTTACGGTGACATGGCCATAGGGAAAGACGGCGCGCAGCGCCTCGGGGTCCACCCTGTCGGGCTGCTGCACGCCCACATCAAGAGTGATCTGCATGTCTTTCTTATCAAAGCCGAAAAGCTCTGCCAGGTTGATCGAATTGTGCCACAGCGCGTCGCGGACCGCGCGCATCGCGGCCTCTGTGTAGTCGCCCCGGCGCAGGGACGACCCCATGCCGAATTCCACCATCAAAGTCTCAGGCATCGCGGCCTCCTGTCACCGGGAAAACGAAACATCTGTCACGGCGCACCGTCAGCCACATGACGGCGCCGGGTTGCGGCAGAAAGACGTTGGGCACCGTCGCCTTGAGACGCAGCTTGTCGTGGTCGAGCACGAATTCCACCAGCGATTCATTGCCCATGAAGCGCGCGCGTTCCACCGTGGCGCGCGCCGCGGTTCCGTCGGTCGCCGTGGGGCGCGGCCCCTGGCCCGCCCGGTCAAAATCGATGCGCAGATGCTGGGGGCGAAAGACGATGTCCACATCGGTGCCGTCCGGCACGCCGGGGGCCAGGAACTGGCCAAACGGCGTATCGGCCAGCGCGCCCTCGACCCGCGCGCGCAACAGGTTCGCGTCAGAGAAGAACGCCACCGCCGCGCGGTCCACGGGCCGGGTGTAGACGTTGTAGGGCGCGCCCTGCATCACGATCCGCCCGTCCCGCATCAGCGCGATCTCGTCGGCCATGCGCATCGCCTCGTCCGGCTCATGCGTGACTAGCAGAACGGCGGTGTCCTCTTCCTTGAGGATGCTCAGCGTCTCGTCGCGGATTCCGTCGCGCAGCCGGTTGTCGAGACCGGAAAAGGGTTCGTCCATCAACATGATGCGCGGGCGCGGCGCCAGCGCACGGGCCAGTGCCACGCGCTGCTGTTCGCCCCCCGAGAGCTGATGGGGGTATCCGTCGATGAACCGTTTCAGATCCACGCGGTCCAGCAATTCCTCGATCCGGGCGCGTTTTTCCGCGCGGCTCCCCGTCCTGAGGCCGAAGCCCACGTTGTCGGCCACGCTCAGGTGCGGGAAAAGGGCGAAATCCTGGAACATCAGCCCGATTTCGCGCCGCTCCGGCGGGACCCGGTAGACGGTGTCGCAGATCAGCTTGCCGTCCACATGGATGGTCCCGCTGTCCTGCATCTCGACCCCGGCGATCATGCGCAGGGTGGTGGACTTGCCGCATCCCGACGGCCCCAGCAGACAGGTGACTTGCCCCGGCATGATCCGCAGCGATACGCCATCGACCACGGGGCGGCCGTCATACGACCGCTTCAGATCCTTGATTTCAAGACGGGGAAATTCGGCTGTCATGGGTATCCGATAAAATCGCTCGGGTTGCAGCTACCAGCCCCGCCCCCGTCCCGCAAGCACCTGCGGGCGGTCAACCCGGTAACAGCTCGAATCCGGCCTCTGCCACATCCGTTCCGTTGACCTGCACCGTCATCCCATGTGGACCGGGATGCAGGGTAAAGGTCGTGGCGTCGCCCTTGAGCTTGTGAGATTTGCGCAGGCTCAGCTTTTGCCCCGCTTCGATCCGCGTCGCTTTCAGCTTGAACACCTTTTCCGCCTCCTTGCCGCCGGGCCGAACAAAGCGCAGGCGGTAGTCCACCATCACCGGCAGTGTCTGCGGGGCTTCAAGCTCCAGCACAAAGGTCAGCGCGCCGCCGATGGGTACGGTCTGCGCCGCAAGCGTCAGCCGCGCGGTCACAGGCACATCGCGGCGGTACCCCAATAGGTCCAGCGCCCCCGGATCGCCCTGTTTGATCAGGGTGCGCAGAGCGTGGCGGGTCATCCAGCCCAGTTCCTTGCTGTCTTGCCGGTCCGATGTTTTCCAGTCGCGCAGGCGGGAAACCACACGGTCCGGCTCCTTTTTCGCAATATCATTCAGGTGGTTGGCGACCGATCTTGTGACATAGCGCGTCGGATCGGCGTGCAGCCGGTCCAGCAATGGCAGGGTCTGGTCACTGGTCAGCGTCACGGCCCGCGCCCAGGGCAGGCGCGGCCTTGTCCCTTCGCTCACCAGACGGCGGACATGATAATTGTCGTCCTCCACCCAACCCGCCAGACGGGCGAGGGTTTCGTCGGGCCAGCGGTTCAGGAAGGGGCGGATGTAGTATTCCATCGAAAACCGCCGGGTGGCGGCGTGGATCAGGTCCAGCGCGCGGTCGCGGTGATCCTCCAGCCCGTGCCGCACGGCCAGAATCCCCGGCACGGCGTGGATAAAACGGCCAAAGTCATCGTCGCGCAGCGTTGGGTCCAGCGGCGGCGGCATCATCGCCTCCAACTGCTCGGCCATGGTGGGAAAGTCGGTGGCCAGATGCGGCTCAAGGCAATCGGCGATCCAGTCGAGCCGCTCCATCAACCCGCGTTCGGGGAAACCGGCGAGGGTCTCTTGCTGAAAGCGGGCCGCGTCGAAACCCGGCAGACCGGCGGCATATTGCCCTGCCAGTTCGCCGATACTCTGTGCATTGAAGAGGTGATCCTTCAGCGAAAAGGCCTCGGCCATCGCTACAGCCCGATGCCGCAGGCGCGCGTGATCGGGACGATGTCCTGCTGCAACCGAAGACCTGCCGCGCTGTGTATCCGCGCCGCCAGCCCGCCAAAGTCTGGTGCCCTGCGCAGGCGGGCGGCCTCGACCGCGCCATTTTCGACGGCACGGACATAGGTCTGTGCGGCGGCACGGCCCTTCACACGCTCCAACTCGCGCAGCGCACAGGCCGAGGCGGCCCGGCGCGTCGGGCTCCACCGTGCGCCGGCGGGGTCGGCGCCCATTACCGTCAGCATCCGCGCGTCAATCGCCGACTGCGCCGCTTCGAGCCGTGGCAGAAGGTCGTCCGCCCGGAGGGGGAGTGCCGCGACACAGAGCGCCACGGCACAAAGGACAGGTCTGAACATCTCCGAGGCTCCGCTCACATGGTGACGTTGGTCGCCCCGCCGTCCAGCAGCAGGTTCTGGCCCACGATGAAACCGGCGTGCTGCGAACACAGGAACGCACAGGCCGCGCCGAATTCCTGCCGGGTGCCGTAGCGCCCCGCCGGGATGCCGGCGGCACGCTCCTTGCGCGCTTCCTCCAGCGTGATGCCCTTGGCCTTGACCACGCCCGCGTCGAGCGAATCCGCCCGGTCGGTTGCGTGGATCCCCGGCAGCAGGTTGTTGATGGTCACGCCAGACCCCGCGACCTGCCGCGAGGTGCCCGCGACATAGCCAGTCAGCCCCGTCCGGGCCGAGTTCGACAGGCCCAGCACCGCGATGGGCGCGCGCACGGATTGCGAGGTGATGTTGACCACCCTGCCCCAGCCGCGGTCCATCATGCCCGGCACCAGCGCCTTGATCAGCGCGATGGGGGCCAGCATGTTGGCATCCAGCGCCGCGATGAAATCGGACCGGTCCCAGTCTTTCCACATGCCCGGCGGCGGGCCGCCCGCGTTGTTCACCAGGATGTCGATCTCTCCGGCGGCGTCGATCAGGGTCTTCTGGCCTTCCTCGGTCGAGACATCGGCAACCACCGTCTTGACCGACACGCCGTGATCGGCGCGCAGGCGCTCCGCGGCGGACTCCAGCGCCTCGGCGCCGCGGGCGTTCATCACCAGGTTCACACCGGCTTCGGCCAATGCCTCGGCGCAGCCCAGCCCCAGGCCCTTTGACGATGCGCAGACCAGCGCGGTCTTTCCCTTGATTCCCAGATCCATTCCCGATTCCTCCTGATTGGTTGCCAAAGTCCTATCACGCCCGGCTGCGGATGCCAGCAAAACACCCTTCGCTTGACCCAAGCCCGTCACAATCCTAGCTTATTCCTTCGCGCAGTTCGCCTGCAACCAGAGGTCATTATGGCACGTTCCCGCCCCGTTTCCGCCCAATCCGTTCCCGTGTTCCGGGCCAGCGACGTGCGGGCCACGTATGGCGCGAACATGGGCGATGCCCTGTCCTTTGCCGCCGAGCTGATCCTTGACGACGTCTACGAGCTTGCCCGCGAGACCGCGCCGCTTCGGCTGTCGCTCGTGCCCTCTGCGGGCAGCCGCTTTACCGTGGCCGAGGACACCGACGCGGGCACGCCGGGATCGGCGCTGCATCTGGATAGCGCGCTGATGTTCATGTCGCCCGACGGGCAAACGCAGGAGGCGCTGCTGTTGGTCGAGGTGGATGCCGCAGGAGCGGTTGCCGAGATTTTTCTGTTGCCGATGGCGCAGCTGCTGCCGCGCACCGGATACCGGCTGGTGGGCATCGACACCGAAACCCAGCGTCGCAAGTTCGCGCAGGTCGGCTGCGTGTCCTTCACCCGCGGCACCCACATCACGCTGGCCAGCGGCGAGCAACGCCTGATCGAGGATCTGGTCGTGGGCGACCGCGTGCTGACCCGCGACGACGGTGTGCAGGCTGTGCGCTGGATCGGGCAGAGCACCGTGCGCGCGGTGGGCGACTTTGCCCCGATCCGCATCGCCGCCGGAACCCTGAATAACGCGAACGACCTGATTGTCAGCCCGGACCATCGCCTGTTCATCTACCAGCGCAGAGACGAGGTCGGCGCGGGCCGATCCGAGCTGTTGGTCAAGGCGCGGCATCTGGTGAACGGGTATACGGTCACTCTTCAGGACGGTGGTTTCGTCGACTATTTCCAGCTGCTCTTCGACAGTCACCAGATCATTTATGCCGAGGGGATCGCGGCAGAGACGATGCTGATCGACA
Organism: Sulfitobacter sp. THAF37; assembly: GCF_009363555.1. NCBI lineage: Bacteria > Pseudomonadati > Pseudomonadota > Alphaproteobacteria > Rhodobacterales > Roseobacteraceae > Sulfitobacter > Sulfitobacter sp. THAF37. The sequence goes on along the minus strand of NZ_CP045372.1, from coordinate 2,430,189 downwards.
CGCGGACCCGCGCAATCCTGCCGGACGCGATTTCCGAGGCCTTGGGCGACGTGATCCCCGGCCATTCGGACCTGCCGCATGCGGGCCTGGATGTGAACGAAAAGCTGCTGCGCCGCCCCGACGCGGCCGAACTGCTGCGCAAGGCATCGACCCGGTGAGAATCTGCGCCGAGGCGGGAAAACGGTCTACATCCTGCGGAAAATCGCGGGAACGCCCCAGACAATGACCAAGCCGACGGTCCAGAAGCCCGCGATTTTCACCATCACGGAATACTGGTCCTCCAACAAGGCCTTTCCGCTCAACGCCGCGACGACGAGCAGAACGCCCGAGGCCAGGTAGGCGAACAGCACCAGCTTGTCCGCGAAGAATTTCATCGCGGTTCCATCTGGAAAATAGGCGGACAGGCATCTCAATGCTGCCAGAACGCCCGCGCTGAGCAAGAGAAAGTACAACATTTGACACTCCCCCCAAGCGACACGGTATCAGGGCAGAGCAACGCCAACCTGTCAACCCGGCGTTTCGGCGGGAACGCCGCTGGGGGTCAGTCCTTCAAGCGATCGACGATGGATTGCGCCGTAACCGCCCCGATGAGGCTGCCATCCTCGACCACGCCGAGGCAGGTTTCCTTGCCCGCAAGCCGTTCGATCAGCTTTGCGACCGGCATTTCCGCATCGACCGCGGCATGATCGCCGGGGGCCGCATCGCCCATCACGTCGCGGGCAGTCAGCACGCCCAGCGGGTTCATGTTGGCGACGAATTCGGCCACATACTCCGATGCGGGGTTCGAAAATATCTCGCGCGGGGTGCCCACCTGAACGATGCGCCCGCCTTCCATGATCGCGATGCGCCCGCCCAGCTTGAACGCCTCGTCCAGATCGTGACTGACAAAGATGATGGTTCGTTTCAGATCGCTTTGCAGTTCCAGCAGTTCATCCTGCAACCGGGTGCGGATCAGCGGGTCGAGCGCGGAAAACGGTTCGTCCATCAGCAGGATCGGCGCCTCTGTCACAAAGGCGCGCGCAAGGCCCACGCGCTGCTGCATGCCGCCCGACAGCTCGCCCACCTTGCGGTCGGCCCAGTCCGACAGACCGACCAGTGCCAGTTGCCTGTCCGCGCGCTCCAACCGTTCGCCGCGCGGCACATCGGCCAGCTCCAGCGCCAGCGCCACGTTCTCGCGCACACTGCGCCACGGCAACAGGCCGAACTGCTGGAACACCATGGACACGCATTCGCGCCGCACCCGGCGCAGATCCTGCGCCGAGCAGCCCTGCACATTGGCAGACCATTTGCCGTCGTTCACCGTCACCGACCCGCGCACCACGGGGTTCAGCCCGTTCACCGCGCGCAGCAAGGTGGATTTGCCCGACCCCGACAGGCCCATCAGCACCAGGATTTCGCCCTCGGCCACTTTCAGGGTGCAATCGTGCACGCCCAGCACCTGACCGGTCGCCGCCTCGATCTCCGATCGGCTTTGGCCCTCGTCCATCAGCGGCAAGGCGGCTTCGGGCCGGTCTCCGAAAACGATGGAGACCTTGTCGAACTCGACAGCGTTGGTCATTTTTCCCCCACCCGCAGCATTCGATCCAGCATGATCGCGACCACCACGATGATCAGCCCGCTTTCAAAGCCCAGACCGGTGTTCACCTGGTTCAGCGCGCGCACGACCGGCACACCCAGCCCGTCGGCCCCCACCAGCGCCGCGATCACGACCATCGACAGCGACAGCATGATGGTCTGGTTCAGCCCGGTCATGATCTGCGGCAGGGCATAGGGCAGCTCGATCTTCCACAGCGTCTGGCTGGGCTTGGCACCAAAGGCCTGCGCCGCCTCCAGCAGGGCCTTGGGGGTGGAGGAGATGCCCAGCTGCGTCAGGCGGATCGGGGCGGGCAGAACGAAAATGACGGTCGCGATCAGCCCCGGCACCATGCCGATCCCGAAGAAGACGATGGCGGGAATGAGATAGACAAAGGTCGGCAGGGTCTGCATCAGGTCCAGCACCGGCCGCAACACACGGTAAAGCCCGGGCCGATGGGCGGCGGCGATCCCTATGGGCACCCCTACCCCCATGCAGACCACGCAGGCCGACAGCACCAGCGTCAGGCTTTCGGTGGTTTCCTCCCAGTAATCCTGATTGAGTATGAACAAGAACCCCACCACCACGAAGGCGACGGTCTTCCAGTTGCGCTGGATCACCCAGGTAAGTACCGCGAAAAGCGCCACGATGATCAGCGGATTGGGCGTCTGCAGACACCACAGCACCACCTCGATCAGCCGTTCCATGATGCGCGACAGCCCGTCGAAGAACCAGCCGCCGTTGATCTGCAACCAATCGAACGCGGCCTCGGCGGCATCGTCGATGGGTATCTTGTTTTCCGTCAGCCAGTCCATCCGCGCATTCCAGAATTATCAGTCTTTTCCTTGAAATCGCCCACCCCTGTCGGGGTGAGCCTTTGTCAGAATGTCTGCGGGCCTACTCAAGCTCTGCCTTGACCGCCGCCATGGCGTCGCCGCCGTCTTTGGTGGTCACGCCGTCAAGCCAGGTGTCCAACACGCCGGTATTCGCTTTCAGCCAGGCCTCCGCCGCGTCGCCGGGGTCCTCGCCGTCATCCAGGATCGCGCCCATGATCTCGTTTTCCATGGCAAGCGAGAACGACATGTTCTGCAGCAGCTTGCCCACGTTGGGGCATTCTTCGACATAGCCCGCGCGGGTGTTGGTATAGACCGTCGCACCGCCCAGGTCGGGGCCAAAGTAGTCGTCCCCGCCCTCAAGGTAGGTCAGCTCGAAATTGGCGTTCATCGGGTGCGGCTCCCAGCCGAGAAAGACAATCGGCTCCTCCCGCCGGGTCTGGCGCTGGACCTGGGCCAGCATCCCCTGCTCGGAACTTTCAACGACCTCGAACTCACCTAGGTCAAAGGCGTTCTCGTCGATCATCGACTGGATCAACCGGTTGCCGTCATTGCCCGGCTCGATGCCGTAGATCTTGCCATCCAACGCGTCCAGGTTGGCCGAAATCGCGTCGAACGAGGTGATGCCGAGATCCGCCGCCGCCTTGTTCACGGCCAGGGTGTACTTCGCCCCTTCGAGGTTGGCGCGCACCGTGTCGACCGTGCCTTCATCGCGGTACTTGGCGATGTCTGCCTCCATCGTGGGCATCCAGTTGCCCAGAAACACGTCGATGTCGCCCGAGGCCATCGAGGTATAGGTGACAGGCACCGACAGGATCTTGATCTCGGTCTCGTAGCCCAGCGCATCGAGGACGGTGGTCGCCGCCGCGGTCGTGGCGGTGATGTCGGTCCAGCCTACATCCGAGAAGGTGACACTGTCGCAGTCGGCAGCGGCGACCGAAGCGCCGAAGGTCGCGGCCAGGGCGGTCGTGGTTAGCAGATGTCTCATGAAATGAAGTCTCCCGTGTTGTTATCGGCAACGATAAGCCAAGAAGATGCCATAAACCGCCCGGTTGCAACCGGACAACGCAAAGTCCGTGCGCCGAAGCGTGTCAGATGTGTATTCAACGGTTGAAGATTTGGGTCCACAGCCAAGGCGCGCCGCGGACATGATCCACCCTCTCACCGGCCAGTCGGTCGGCCCGTTTGACTGCTGTCATCATCGCTGAGCAGGCGTGGCCGATGGGCAACCGTGACGCGATCGGCGCCAGAGCATCTTCCAGTGTCGCGGTCACATCCGGCGCTTTTATCGTGGCGCAGAGCCGCCACCCGATGACGTAGCGGCTGTAACTGTCGAGGATGGTCGAAAAGGAGAACCAGCCGTCGTGTCAAAGGCACGCCCCCGGCGTGACCGATGACCTTCAGGTAGGTAAAGTCGGGCTGCCAGAGCCGGTTCGGACGGACTGTCCTCTCGTGGAACTCCTCTGCCGCCTTGATCACCACGAAGGCTCGGCTGGTGATCAGGTTATGGTCATGATCACGATCGCCATGCGCCACCTCAACTCCGCGGCGTATGTCTGCTATGGATCGCTACGCGCGGTAAGGCTGAATCTCATCCGCTGACAGCGCATATCCGATCTCGGCAAGTTGGGTCGATGTCGATGCGCTTCCGAACATGCCGGTCACGGTCACAGCCTCGAACATGCCGGCGCTTTCATAGGGCGTGCCCGTGGTGACAAAGACAAGCTGGTTCGCCGGGGGCGGCGGCACGTGCACGCAGGCACCGACATAAGGCACCAGGATGAACGCCGTGACGCCCGTGCCCTTGTAGTCGATCGGGACGATGAACCCTGAAAGCCGAACGATTTGACCGTTCCAGTCGGTGCGGATGCCAGTCGACATCGGCTGCTGCGCGGCCAGGCTGCTTTCGTCGTGCGGCAAGATCCCCGCAAGATTGCCGGGGAGAGATTGGTCGCCGGTAGGTAAAAGGTCCCGCCATTCGAGGTCGACTACAGTTTCCGCGAAAGTCCGGCCCGACAGCCCCGCTGCTGCCAGCCCGAGGAGGACGGCACGACGCGAGGGGCGGTCTACTGCCATTTGTAGGTCTCGATCTTCTCCGCCGCGATCTGATAGCCAACGTCGGCGATCTGGGTTGTCATCGCCTTGGCCGACAGGCGACCGGACACCCAGACGGGGTCCCACATCGACTCGCTTGGCCAGGGTGTCCTTGTTCTGACGAATACCAGCTGGTTCGGCGGCGGCGGCGGCGTGTGGATGCAGGCACCGACATAAGGCACGAGCATGAAGCTGGTCACGCCCTTCGAGGTCATGTCGAACGGGATGATATATCCCGGCAGCTTCACCGGCTTGCCGTTCAGCGTTTCGTTCGCCCGCGCGGCGTTGGCGTCGAACTCCGGCACCCAGGTGTCGTTGACCGCGTCGATCTGGCCGGGGCCGATGATCTGCCCGTAAGGCACGCCCGCCGGGATCAGATCCTCCCAGCCGATTTCGCGATAGGGATTGGCCAGTGCGCGGCCCGGAACAAGGGTCGCGGCGGCACAGGCCATGAAGGCGCGTCTGGACGGATGCGTGGTCATATCCTCACCATCATACCATCGGCGAGCGAAAGCCGGTAGGCCCGGAGCGCGGGCAAAAGGCTTGCAATCGCGGCGGCGCCGATCACACCTGCGAGAACACAGAGGTCTCGGGCGGTCGGCGCGTTGATCGGCAACCAGAGGCCGAAGGCGCTGTCGACCAGCGGCTGCGCGATGACCAGCCCGGCGTAAAGCAGGGCAAGCCCGAGAACCGCGCCGGTGGCCGCCATGAGCGCCGCTTCCAGCACCAGCAGGCCAAGGATCGTCGCAGGCCGCGCGCCCATGGCCCGCCAGATCGCCATTTCGCGCCGCCGTTCGTTCAGGGATGAAAAGATCATCGCCATCATCCCCAGGAGCGCCGTGCCCACGACCATGGCGGACACCGCCGTGAGGGCGGTTTCGGCCACGCCAACGATCTGCCAGAGTTCCTGCAGGGCGACACCCGGCAGGATCGCCAGCAAAGGCTCCTCCGGGTACGCGTTGATCGCCCGTTGCAGGCCGAAGATCTGAAGCCGCGATTTCACACCAACCAGCGCCGCCGTGACAGCCGAGGGTTGCAGGTTCATCTGGCGTATGCGGTCGACCGGCGTGGTCCGGCCCGGGGTCTGCGCGCCGGATCGCCAGTCGACATGGATGGCCTCGATCGCCTCAAGACTGACGATCACCGTGCGGTCGACCGGCGTGCCGGTGCGCTCGATGATCCCGGCGACGCGGAAGGGCTGATCGTCATGTTCGGTAAAGCTGGCCAGCCCGTGGGAGATAACGATCGGATCGCCGACCGCGTAGCCAAGGGTCGCCGCGACCTCGGCCCCGATCACGGCATCGTAGAGGTCGCTCAGCCCGTGCCCCTGTCCAATTTCCAGCGACCGGCCGCCGCGATACTTGTAGTGCTCAAAGAACGCCTGCGTGGTCCCCATCACCCGGAACTGCCGGTGACTGTCGCCAAGCGAAATGGGGACGATCCAGTCGACCTCGGGCCGCGCGGCGATGTCGCGATAGCTCTCCCAGCTCACGTTGTTGGTGGCATTGCCGATCCGGAAGACTGAATAGAGCAAGAGTTGAACCGACCCCGACCGCGCGCCCACGATCAGGTCCGTCCCCGAAATCGTGTCGGCAAAGCTGGCCCGCGCGCCGGTGCGCACCTTTTCCACGCCGAGGAACAGCGCGACCGACAGGCCGATGGCGAGGATCGTCATGCCGACGGTCAGCGCCCGCGCCAGAAGCGAGCCAATGGCAAGGCGCAGGATCATGCGGCCAGCCTTTCGGTCCGTGCGATGTCGCAGAGGCGGACCACGCGGTCGAACCTCTTGCCCAGCCTTTCGTCATGGCTGACCATCAGCAGGGATGCGCCGGTTGCCGCGATCCGGTCAAAGAGCAGGCCCAGGAATGTGTCCTGCGTCGCGGCATCCAGCGCCGAGGTCGGCTCGTCCGCGACGATCAGGGGCGGTTGACCGATCAGGGCGCGCGCCACCGCGACGCGCTGCTGCTGACCGACCGAGAGGCGCCCGGCGGTCGTGCTGGTGATCCCCCCGGGCAGGCCAAGCGCGGCACAAAGCGTCGCAGCTTCGTCCGGTGCGGCGCGTTTGCGGCGTTCAGGGGCAAAGCGCAGCGGCAACAGGATGTTGTCCGACACGCTGGCATAGGGCAGCAGGTTGAACTGCTGGAAGATCACGCCGATCCGTTCGGCCCTGAACCGGTCCCGCGCTCCGGCGCGCAGGGCCGCAAGGTCGGTTCCGCCAACCACGACCTGCCCACTGTCCGCCGTGACGATCCCGCAGATCAGCGACAGCAGGGTAGATTTGCCCGACCCGCTTTCGCCCAAGAGCAGAACGCTCTCGCCCCGCTCCATTTGGAACCCCGGCACCGACACCCCGAACGCCGCCCGCCCCGGCCAGCGGAACCGGACATCGTTCAGGGTCAGTGCCGGGTCAGCCATGCCTATTCCAGCGAAAGGTCCGGCGCGCCGCGCCCGACTTCCGCCTGGCCCGCTGCGGTTTCGGTGACAAATTGCGCCTCGATCTCCTGCGCGTTTTCGAACTGGTCGAAGAAGGGGAAGGAAATCGTTGTCAGTGCGTCCTCGTTCTCGCAGGCATAGGCATAGGTGACGTGGAACTCGCTATGCTGCGCTTCATCCCCGTGATCGTCGTGACCGTGGTCTTCTTCGGCATGGTCTTTATCGTGGTCATGATCGCCGCCATGCACGTGCGCCAGCACTTCCGTCAGGCGACAGCCAGCGGCCTCGGGCAGGGTCACAAGGTTTTCCGGCATCAGCATGGTGCGGATGGCAGCCTCGACGGCGTCCTTGTCTTGGGCCGATGTCGCTTCGTATTCAAAGCCGACGATGTCCATGCCGGGCGCGTGGATGTTGATCTCGACCACGCCGTGTTCGACAGCGATTTCAGCGGTCGAGACGCCATGCACATGGGCGCCCATTTCACGGGTGTCCTGCGCAAAGGCAGGTACGGCAAGGGTCGCGGCGGCAAGCGCCAGATGGATCGGTTTCACGGTGGGTCCTTTCGAGGTTGATTGATGAAGAGTTAAGCGGGTCATTGCAACGCCCCCACGACGCGTGGCGCGGCCACATCCGCCTTTACCGCTTCCGTGCCGAGCGACAGAACATGGTCCGCCGTCCGCGTGACCAGCGCCGGGTCATGGCTGACCAGCATGATGGCGCAGCCTTCGGTCGCGGCCGTTTCGGCAAGCAGGTCGATCACCTGCTTCTGCGTGAGGGGATCGAGGCGCGACGTCGGCTCATCCGCAAAGATGAACTTCGGCCGGACGAGCAGGAGACGCAGAAGCGCCAGACGCTGAAGCTCTCCGCCCGATACGGCGCCGGGCCTGCGGGTCAGCAGCAGCGGGGCGAGGCCCAGCCGAGGCAACAGCGCGTCGATCCGCGTATGCGACTGGCCATGACGCCGGGCGACGTCGATCAGCGTGCGCCCCAGTGTCCGGTGCCGCGGGAACGCCGCGACCGGGTCCTGGTAGAGCTTCTGAAAACCCGTTTTCGCCAGCCCACTGGCGCGTTCGACACGGCCCGCAGAGGGACGGATCAGCCCCAGAACCACGTCACCAAGCGTGGACTTGCCGCACCCGGACGGCCCGGTCACACCAAGGATACGACCCTCGGCGAGATCAAAAGACAGGTCGGAGAACAGGCGCGCACCGCCCCGCTCCGCAGCCAGCCCGGTCGCGGTCAGCACGGGGGCTCCTGCCGCCGCCGGTTTCCGCCGGGTCCAGTTTTCCGGGTCCGCCGCGATGAGATCACGGGAGTAGGGCTTTGTCGGCGCCCGCAGCACGGTGGCGGTCGCGCCGGTTTCGACAACGCGCCCCTCGCGCAGGACGATCATCCGCCCGCCGACACGCCGCGCCAGCGCCAGGTCATGGGTGATGACCAGCAGCCCGCCGCCACGCGCCAGTTCGGCCAGCAGCAGGTCGGCCAACTCGTCCCGGCGCGCGGCGTCCAGTCCCTTGGTCGGCTCGTCCGCGATCACGATCCGCGCGCCCCCGGCCCGCGCCGCCGCGATGGCCACGCGCTGCGCCATGCCGCCCGACAGTTCGTGTGGATAGCGGTGCCCTGCCCCCGAAAGCCCGAGCCGGTCGAGGTCGGTCGCCGCCTGCGCCCGCGCCTCCCCTGCCCCGAGGCCACGCACCAGCCGATGCGCCTCGGCCACCTGTCCCTCAGCCCGCATCAGCGGATCAAGCGACAGCCACGGCTCCTGCGGCAGCACCGCGATCTGAAGACCCCAGAGCGGACGGAACCCATCGGGCCGCGCCGCGTCCAGCAGGTGATCGCCCAGGGCCACCCGACCCCGTGCAGTCAGGTCGTGCGGCAGGGTGCCCATGATGGCCTGCGCCAGCAGGCTCTTGCCCGACCCGGTTTCACCGAGGATGACCAGCGGCTCACCCGGCTCAAGGTGCAGGGAAACCGGGTGCAGGATCGCTGCGCCGTTCTGCGACACCGTGATGTTTTCGGCTATCAGAAGGGTCATGTTTCGCGGCTCCCGGCCAGAAGGGTGAGGCCCAGCAGCAGGGCGAAGGTGACGATGACCGGCGACAGCAGCGCCAGCGGCGCCTCGCGCCAGTAGGGCAGCAGTTCGACCATCATCAGCCCCAGTTCCGGTGTCGGGGCCCGCATGCCCACATGCACGAAACCAAGTGCCGCGATGGCCATGATCGCCGTCGCGGTGCCAAAGGCCGCCGCGGTCAGCATCATCGGCGCAATTTCCGGCCAGATGTGGGTGCGGAAAATGTAGCCGGGTCCGAAGCCCAGCAGCCGCGTGGCCTGCACGGCGGGTGACGCCAGCACCTCGCGCGTGGCGGCGCGGGTCAGGCGGAAAAACTCCACCCAGAGCACCAGCGACAGACCGGCCCAGAAGCCAAGCGCCGTGCCCGGTACGATGGCCAGCACGATCAGCACCAGCAGCAGCCCCGGCAAGGCCAGCAGCGCATCGGCCAGCATCACCAGAACCCGGTCGGTCCAGCCGCCGCGCGCCGCCGCAAGCGTGCCAAGGGCCAGACCCGCAAGACCGGCGGTCAGCACGGCGGTTATCGCGATGGCAGGCGACAGGCGCAGGGCCGCAGCCAGCCGATGGAAAATCGACCGCCCGAGGTGGTCATAGCCAAGCGGCGCTCCCGCCTCCGGCCCGGACAGCGCCTTGAGCAGGGATTGCGCGAACGGGTCCCCCGGCACGGCCAGCGGGCCGATCAAGGAAAAGACCAGCACGGCGGCGACCAGAAGCGCCCCGGTCCAGCGCGTGGCTTGACCTGAGGGGCGGGGGATTGCGACAGCATCGGTCATGCGGTTCTCCTTGGATCAATGCGGGCGGTGAGCAGGTCGATGACCGCGTTGATCAGGACGAAACTCAGCCCCAGGCACAACGCCGTGCCCTGCACCATCGGCACATCGCGCGAAAAGATGGCGTGGACCAGCGCGTGGCCGATGCCGGGCCAGCCAAAGACCGCCTCGACCACCACGACGCCTTCGACGAGTGTGACGAATTGCAGCCCCAGATAGGTCAGCAGCGGCACCGAGACGTTGCGCAACCCGTGGCGCAGCAGCGTCTGGCGCGGGCTCAGCCCTTTCCACTGCGCGAAGCTGTAGAAGGGCATCGCCCCGATCCGCGCCATCGCGTCCCGCGCGATCCGTGCGTTGACGGCGGCCAGGCCGAGGGCCAGCGCCAGCGCGGGCAGGATGAAATGGCGCGCCTCTCCGTGTCCGGCGGCGGGCAGCAGGCGGAACTGCACCGACAGGATCAGGATGAGGATCAGGGCCATCAGGAACTGCGGCACCGCCTTCAGCCCCGTGGACATGACCAGCAGCACGCGGTCGAGCAGCCCGCCGGGCCTGAGCCCCGCAAGGATGCCCAGTGGCGGGCCGAGGATCAGCGACAGCACAACCGCGACCCCGGCCAGCGCCATCGACGCGCCCAGCTGGTGGCCGATCTCTTCAATAACAGGCTGGCCCGAGACCAGCGAATTGCCGAAGTCCAGCCGCAGCAGATCGCCCAGCCAGCTTAGAAAAGCGGGCAGCGCCGGGCCGCCCAGCCCCAGTTCGTCGCGCACCGCATCGGCGGCGGCGGTATCGACATTGTCGTACCCATACCGACCGGCGGCGATGCGGTAGGCCGCATCGCCCGGCAGGGCGCGCATCATGCCAAAGGTTGCGGCCCCGATCAGGACCGCCACCATCAGGGCCTGTATGCCCCTTGTCATCAACGTGTTCATGGTGTGAGCTTCAGCTCCTGAAGGCCAAAGGTTCGTTCCCACGGGTCGAACACCGCGCCCTCGACGCCCTTGGCCACGGCCAGCGTCTGGCGATACCAGGCGATCGGGATGATCGGCAGCTCGGTTTGCAGGATCTCGACGATCCGGGCGCGGTCGGCATCCGAGCCACCGCCGCGAGCGACGGCGCGGGCCAGCGCCACGATGTCGTCATTCTGCCAGCCCATCGCCCCCCAGTCGCCCGTCGGCGCATAGTCCGACAGGACCGTGCCGACAGGATTCGGGATCAGGCCGAAGTTCCGCGCGATCAGCCCGAGGTCGAGCGACCCGTCGGCATGGCCCGCGCTGATCTCGGAGGAGTTGGTGGTGTTGATCGTCAGCTCCACCCCGATGGCGCGAAACTGCTGTTCCAGCACGGATGCGACCAGCGGCAATTCAGGGCGGTCGGGATAGGTGGTCAGGGTGAGGGCAAACCGCTGTCCGTCGCGGGTCAGGATACCGTCGTTGCCTGCGGTCCAGCCCAGGTCGGCCAGAAGTGCCCTGGCCGCGTCGGGGTCGTAGGCCAGCGGGGCCAGCGTTTCGTCGTGCCAGCCCCCCACCGATGGCGGCAAAAGCTGCGTCGCGCCTTCGGGATAGCGCAGCACGGCCTTGGCAATGCCGTCGCGGTCGATGGCGAGAGACAGCGCCTGCCGTGCCTCAGCCTCGGACAGGGCGGGGTGGCTGGCATTCACCTTCAACAGCAGCGTCCGCGGAATGGCGACGGAATGGACGGTCGCCGCGTCCGACATGTCCAGACGCGCCACCGAAGCCGGATCGAGGCCAAAGACGAAATCCGCCTCACCGGATTCGGCCATCAGCGCGCGGGTTTCCACCCGGCTGACAGCGGCATAGCTGACGTTCGGCACATGCGGCGCGCTGCCCCAGTAGTCCGGGAAGGCTTCGGCCTTCAGGCTCAGCGGCGGGGTCAGGTCGGTCACACTGTAAGGTCCGGTGCCGATGGCCGCGACCCCCGCGCCGTCCGCACCATAGGCGGCGGGCGCAAGAATCTGCGCGCTGTAATGGGCGAGGTAGGCCGGCAGCGCGGCAAAGGGTTCGGAAAGGGTGATGACAACCGTGCCATCCCCGGCACTGATCCCGGCCACCGGTGTCTTTGACAGCGGGCCGGGTTTGCCCCGCGCGATGTCGAGCGCGCTGGCAACCGTCTCCGCCGTCATGACGGTGCCGTCGTGAAACTGCACCCCGTCGCGCAGGGTGATGGTCCAGTTCAGACCGTCCTCGGACGCCGCCCAGTCGGTCGCCAGCCCCGGCGTCAATGCACCGTCCGGGTCTGCATTTACCAGGGTTTCCGCGACGCCCATGCGGGTGAAGATATAGCCCGTGGTGGACGGCTCCGGCGGCTGGATCTCGAACTGCGCCACGACGTCCAGCCTGTCGTCGGCCAAGACAGGTGGCGCAATGGTAAACAGAGTTGCGGCAAGGACTGCCAGTGTGTGCTTCATGGACTTTTATCCTTTTGATTGGGTGAGAGAGGCGCGGCTCAAGCCGGGCAGCGAGAGCCGGTCGCGGGAAAGAGCCTTCTGTTCGGCCCTTGCAAGCCGGGCGAGAATGTCATCGGCGCGTTCACCTTCCGACCGGGCCTTGGCCCAGATCCTCCGGCAGGAGGCGGGCGACCAGGGCAGCGCAGCCTGCGCCATCCAGGCCCGCAAGGGGCGCGGCAGGGCGTCATACGCCTGCATCGGGTCGGTCCTGCGGCGACGGCGCAGCGTGGTGGAGATGTTGCGCGTCATGCCGCCTGCTCCGGGTCCTGGACCGGATCAAGCCCGCGCATCAGCCGGGTCACGCCCCTGCCCTCGATCGGCACAGAGCGATGCAGCAGATGCAGCCGTTGGGCATCTCGACCAGTGTTTCGTCCGTGCGCGACAGTTCGGTATCCGCCCGGACGAGATCGGCGTCGATATTCACCTTGGACATGTCATTGACGATGCCAGCGACGCGGCGCCCGTCGCGATTGTTCAGCACGCGGTTCAAAAGGGTCGTCTTGCCGGCCCCCAGGAAACCGGACAGGACGGTGACGGGAAGGCGGGGATCGGGGCTGGTCGTCATGCGGCCCCCTTTTCGAGAGCTGGGATGAAATCGGGGAAGAGAAGCGACTGGTGGCAGCCCGCACCGGCGCGAGCGCCATCACCGACGGCGAAGTTGACGTTCCACATCGGCGTCGTCAGATCACCGGCGGCGAAGACACCGGGCGTATCGGTCTGCTGCATCGCCCCGGTACGGACGAATGGCCCCATTGGACCATCGGACAGTCCCACACCCAGACGCACGGCCGGAGATCCCGCAAGGTCGACCTTCGGGGCGGTGAAGATGGCCGCGAAATCAGCTGCCGGTCCGTCCTGAAAGCAGACCCTGACACCGTCGCCGGACACCAGCCGCAGGGGCCTGCGCGGTTCGATCCTGATGTTGGCCGCAGTCAGTGCCTTGGTGTCCAGGGTATCGACACCGTTCACCAGCACAGTGACGTCCCCGCTCCAGTCAGCGCGGAGCATCTGCGCCTGATGGGCCGCCATTGGCCCCGAAGCGAGAACAGCCAGCGGCTGTCCCTTGACCTCGTACCCGTGGCAGTATGGGCAATGCAGGACTGTGCGACCCCAGGCCCCGGCAAGACCCGGCAGGTCGGGCAAAATGTCCCGCACCCCGTGCGTCAGAATGATCCGGCGTGCGTCGATGCGCTCTCCGCTCCGGGTTGTCACTTCGAAAGCGTCGATTGCGCCCGAGATGTCCTCTGCCCGGTCATCCAGAAAGCGGATGGTCCGATAACCCGCCAGATCTGCCCGGAACCGCGCGAGGATCTCGGCCGGCGGCACACCGTCCCAGCCCGGCACACCATGCGCTGCGGCGGACATCCGGTTGCGCGGCAGGCCCTCGTCAATGATCAGAACGGATCGGCTTGCCCGCGCAAGCTGCAAAGCGGCGCTCAGGCCTGCGAAGCTTCCTCCGACTATTACTGCATCTAACATGGCATGACCTCTCCGTTGCCGGTCGCGACCGCGCCGGGGCAGTGTTTTCTGAGGATCGGGAGACGCGGTCTTCGAACGACCGCGAAGCAAAACCCAATCCATTAATGATACGTTATTACGTAATTGAATAGTTATCTTATAACACTTGCGGGAGGCAAGCAGGTTTTTGCCGCGAATGCGCCGCTCGCGGCTGAATGAATGTTCAGTGGCAGATCACGGTCTCGACGCGCATTTCCGATGTCTCCGCGAGGCTATCGAACTCGTTAGTTAAGGAAGACGGGCCCCACCCGTGTTTGGTAGCTGCGTGCACACTTTGCTTGGCCGCCCCTTTCGCAAAACCCTTAGAAAAAAGAGAGAAAACGGGGGCAGCCGGATCGAGAGAACGCATTCGCCGGGGCAAGTGGCGGAGGGGATGGGCCTGACATCTAGCCTTCTCCAGCCTGCGACGGTTCTGTGAAGAAAGCATCCCTTTCTCAAAACAACGTGTTTCATCGTTCCGGCTGTGCGCTTCAACAGGCTAGTCTCCTGGCTTCGCAAACGTCGATCCGTCGAACGTCGCGTATCTGAAACGATAACTATTTCGATATCACAGGTTTCCGCAAACCCCGCTCTGAGGGCGATGGGCAGGCCGCAAAGCGATAACTATCGGTTTCGCCCATCGCTGCTCAGTACCTCGGGGATTTCAGGCTGTCGGCACGGTGCCGCCGTCGATCACGTATTCCGTGCCGGTGATGGTACCCGCGCGGTCCGAAGCGATGAAGGCGATCAGGCTTGCGATCTCCTCCGGCTTGGAGGGCCGTCCAATGGGCACGCCGCCCAGGGCATCCATGATCATCTGCTTGCCCGCCTCGATATCCACGCCGTGCTCGCCCGCAAGGCGCTTTGCCAATTCGACCGAGGATTCGGTCTCGATCCAGCCGGGAGAGACCCGCGCCACGCGCACGCCCTTGGGTGAGACCTGCTTGGACAGGCTCTTCGAGTAGGTCGAGAGCGCCGCCTTGGCTGCGGCATAGGCCGTGGTCGCGTCTGGCAGGGGCAACTGACGCTGGATCGAGGTGACGTGGATGACGACGCCGGAGCCCTGCGCCTCCATCGCTGGAAGCAGCGCGCGGTCCAGCCGGACGGCGGGCATCAGGTTGAGGTCGAGCTCACGCTGCCACTCCGCGTCATCGAGAGCCCGGTAGCCGCCTGCGGGGGCCGAGGAGCCGCCGAGCATGTGGACGATAATATCGACCCCGCCAAGATGGTCCTGCACCGCCGCGGCGAGGCTATCGCAGCCCTCCGCGGTGGTGAGGTCGGCGGCGACGAACTGCGCCCCCTCCCACTCGGGCGGCCTGCTGCGGGCCGTGGTGAGCACCTTCGCACCCAGCTCGGAGAAGAGCCGCACCGTGGCGGCTCCGGCACCGCGTGTGCCGGAGGTGACGAGGGCGCGTTTGCCTTCGAGCGTCAGGAAGGGGATCATGGGACGATCTCCAGTTCGGCGATCTGGTTGCCCTCAAGGACGAAGAAGTAGCGCAGATCCACCGGGCTGCCGGGGAAATTCCCGACGAGGTGGCTGGTGATGACGGTGCGCCCGTCCTCCTCGGCCCGCGCAAAAGGCTCGACGGTATAGGTGTACTCGGTCGAGGCGTTCGCCATCCACTGCCGGATCGCGTCGCGCCCAGTGTAGGTGTTGCCTTCATCAACCACAACGGCATCGGGCGTGAACAGCTCCGACAGCGTCTGGGCGCTGCCCTTCTTGTCGGCCTTGAAGTAGGCCTCGATTGTCTGGGGGAGGTTCAAGTTCACGGTCTTTCTCCTTTTCGTCTTATGTACGTTTCCGATTGCCCCTAATCTAAAGCGTTGACGCCATGCAAATAACCGGGACAAGTTGAGACGTGGCATTGCGCTTTTCGGGATAATGGCCATGTACAAGCTGACGGATTTCGACGCGGTGCTGGCGATCAGCCGGCGGGGCTCGTTCAGGGCGGCGGCGATCGACCTGGGCATGTCGACTAGCGCGCTCAGCAACGCGATCGCCAAGCTGGAGGAGCAGCTCGGCGTACGGCTCTTCAACCGCACCACCAGAAGCGTCTCGCTCACCGGGGCCGGGCGACGCTTTGTGGATCAGGTCAGCCCTGCCCTGCGCGACATCCACCAGGCCCTCGACACAGTGCGCGCGCAGCAGGAGACGCCCTCGGGCGCGCTGCGGATCAACACCTTCGCCACCGCCGGGCGCGAGTTCCTGTCGCCGCTGGTGCTGGAGTACCTGCGGCGGTTTCCGGACGTTACCGTGGACGTGGTTACCGAAGGCAATCTGGTGGATATCGTGGCCGATGGCTTCGATTTCGGGGTGCGCAGCCAGCCGCTGGTGCCCAGCGACATGATCGCGATCCCAATCGGCCCGCCGCGCCGCTACGCGGTGGTGGCCGCCCCCGCCTATCTCGAGACCCGAGCACTGCCGCGGGTGCCCTCCGACCTGCTGGCGCATGACTGTATCCGCACCCGGCTGCCCAACGGCGGCATGTTCCGCTGGCAATTTCAGGCCGATGGCGAGCCGGTGCAGGTGGACGTAAAGGGGCCGATAACGCTGGACGAGGCGAGCCTCGCGCGGATCGCCGTGCTGGAGGCGGTGGGGATTGGCTATTTCATGGAATCGGATGTTCAGGCGGATATCGACGCGGGGCGGCTGGTGCGGATGCTGGAGAGCTGGACGCCCCCGCTCGCGCCGCTCTGCCTCTACTACCCCAGCCGCCGCAACCCGCCCGCGGCCTTCAAGGTCTTCGTGGACCTCGCGCGGGAACTAGCGCGGTCTGCCCGGAGGCGCTGAAACACGGCGAGGGCATCGCCGGGGAGGCAATGCGATACCCTCGCCGGGGACTTCAGGCCAGGCTCAGGCGCACCTTCGCGCCCTCACGGGTGAGGTGCGAATAGGGACAGGTGGCGTGGGCCTCTTCCAGCAGCCTTGCGGCTGCATCTTCATCGAGGCCGGGCAAGCTGGCGGCGAGCGCGATATCGAGCCCGAACCCCGCCCCGTCCGCGCGCGGGCCGATGCCCACGGTGACGGTGACGCTGGTCTCGTCGGAGAGCTTCTGCTTCTGGCGACCGGCGATGAATTTCAGGGCGCTGAGGAAGCAGGCCGCGTAGCCGCTGGCGAAGAGCTGTTCGGGGTTGGTCCCGTCCCCGCCCGTGCCGCCGAGGGCCTTGGGCGTGGAGAGCGAGAGGGTCATGGCCCCGTCTTCGATGGAGGCGATGCCGTCGCGGCCGTTGCCGCTGGCCGTGGCGTGGGTGGTGTAGAGAATGGTCATGCGTGTCTCCTTGGTTTGATCCGTGGGGGGCGACCGGAAGCGCGGGGCTTCCAGTCGCAAATAGGGGGGCTCAGTTGGCGGGCACCACGGCTTCGCGGGCGGCCTCGTCGATGGTCGCCGCCACCACGGTGGGCTGGGTCATGAAGACCGCGTGGCTGGCCGACACTTCGGTGACTTTCGCCCCGATGCGATCGGCCATGTGGTGCAGCATCTCCTGCGCGAAGGCCTTGTCCTCGGTTGCGATCACCGCCCAGCTCGGCCTGGTCCGCCAGGCTGCATTTTCCAGCACGGTCCCGAAAACCTCCATGTTGATCGGCACCTGGGCGTCGCGCATGAAAGCCGCGTCGGCGTCGCTCACGTCATGGGCGAAGCCGGCCTGGAAGCTGTCGGGCGCGACGAAGCCGTAGCCGTCTTCACCGATGTCGAGCACGAACTCGGGCGGCGAGGTGAAGCCGTCGTACTGCTGCGCGGTGGTCTCCCCCGCGTCCGGCGAGAGGGCGGATACATATACCAGCCCTGCGACCTTGGGATGCACGCCCGCCTCGGTGATGACGGTGCCGCCCCAGGAGTGGCCGACGAGGATCGCCGGACCGTCTTGGCGCTCCAGCGCGCGGTTAGTGGCGGCCACGTCATCAGCCAGCGAGGTCAGCGGGTTCTGTACCATCGTCACGCTATAGCCCCGCCCGGTGAGGTCGTCATAGACCCCGCGCCAGCCGGATGCATCGGCGAAGGCGCCGTGCACCAGCACTATGTTGCGGATGGGTTGGTCGTCGGGAATGCGGGTCTCTGCCTGGCCAGTCGTGGCTATGGTTCCGATGAATACGGCGGCGGCCGAGGCGGCGAGGAAGTTCTGAAGTCTGGTCATGGTCTGGTTTCCTTTCGAAGGAGGATTTGAGCGGAGCGCATCGGCGGAGCGGCGTCAGCCGCGGACGAAGGCCAGCAGGTCGGCGTTGACGAGGTCTGGGTGGGTGGCGAAGAACCCGTGCGAGAGGCCGGGATAGGTCTTCAGCTTGCCGTTCTGCAGCAGCTCGATCGCCTTGTGCGCCGAGTTCTCGATCGGCACGACCTGGTCGTCTTCGCCGTGCAGCACCAGCACCGGCTGGGTGATGGCCTTGAGGTCCTCGGAGAAGTCTGTTTCCGAGAAAGCTCTGATCCCGTCGTAATGCGCCTTGGCGCTGCCGTTCATTCCCTGCCGCCACCAGTTGCGGATAAGGCCCTCGCTTATCTCGGCGCCCTCGCGGTTGAAGCCGTAGAAGGGGCCGCTGGGCACGTCGAGGAAGAACTGGGCGCGGTTGGAGGCCAGGGCGGCGCGGAAGCCGTCGAAGACCTCCAGCGGCACGCCGTCAGGGTTGGTCTCGGAGGCCACCATGATCGGCGGCACGGCGCCCAGCAGTGCAGCCTTGGCGACCCGGTCCGGATCGACATTGGCGACGTAGCGCGCCACCTCACCGCCGCCGGTGGAATGGCCGATGTGGATGGCATCGCGTAGGTCCAGCGCCTTTGCCAGATCCGCCAGGTCGGCGGCGTAGTGGTCCATGTCGTGCCCGTTTGAGACCTGCTCGGAGCGGCCGTGGCCGCGGCGGTCGTGGGCGATGACGCGGTAGCCATGGGCGAGGAAGAACAGCATCTGGTTGTCCCAGTCGTCACCGGAGAGCGGCCAACCGTGGTGGAAGACGACGGGCTGGGCGTCTTTCGGGCCCCAGTCCTTGTAAAAGATTTCGGTGCCGTCGCGGGTCGTGATCGTTGCCATTGTGAAAAGTCCTTCTGATTGAGCCAGGATGGAAGTCGGCAAGGTGAGGAGCGCGGCCGCAGCCGTTGCGCCCTTGAGAATTTCCCGCCGTGTGAGATCAGGTGTCATTGCCAGTCCTTTCGGTTTCGATGTGGACAGAGATAGACAAGGCGCGGCATCAAGGGACGTGGCGAATCTGACAACCTTCGAGGCAAAACTGACAATGATGAACGTCGCTGACCCTTGGGCGGCATCGCCCCGCCCGATGGGGGCCGGCCCGGCGGAAGGGGCTCCGCCGGGAGCCTTGTCAGGTGCGGGTGCCGATCTCGCCGTTGGAGCTCTTGGTCCGCGACGGGATCTGCTCGCTGGGCACGAAGGTGAGCGCCACCGTCGCATCTACCGGCTCTGGCGCTGCCAGCTCGCCCTTGCCCTCGAAGGAGGCATCCAGCAGCAGACGCAGGGAGCGGTTGGTTTCCATCGGCAGGAAGGAGATCATGCAGACCTCCTCGAGCGAGGCGGCCTCGGCTACTTCGATCAGCTCTTCCTTCAGGTCCTCGCGGGTGTAGCTGATGATGTAGTTGTAATCCTGCTCCAGCGTGAGCAGCTTGGGCTTGCGGATGCCCTCGGGCACGTCGCTGTCCTTGAAGTTCCACAGGAACTTGGCCGGGCCACCGACGATCGGGCCGCCGAAGACAAGTTGCCTGTCGATAAGAGCTTCGAGGATACGATAGGCCTGAGCGGTCTGCTCGGCGCTTATGAATACTTGGTAGTATTGCATGGTTTTCACTCCGATTGCGTTGTGACTCGAAGCTATAGGCCTGGGGTCGTTCAGATAAGCGGGACAAATTGAGATGTCGAATTGCGAATTTCGGGACAATCCCGAGCTTTGAAACCAGGAAGGAATGCAGGCGTGACGACACAGCCAAAGACGACGGGCGTCCCGGTGGCCGAGATCGGGCTGCTGATCTACCCTGACTGTCAGCTCTCGGCGATCTACGGCATGACCGACCTCTTCCGCATCGCAGGTGAATGGGCGGGCGGTCGCCTGATCCGCGTATCGCACTGGGTGGCGTCCGAGGAGGCAGTGACCTGCACCTGGGACAGCCACCCCGACCTGCCGCATAGGCTGAGCCATGCCATTGCCCCGCCGAGCCTGGTAATGCCTGAACGCATGGAGCCGTTCCCGGCTGCCGCCGCCTGGCTGCGCGCGCAGCATGCGGAGGGCACGGTGATCGGCTCGGTCTGTGCGGGTGCCTTCGTGCTGGCCGAGACGGGGCTGATGAACGGGCGACGCGCGACCACGCATTGGGCCTTCGCCGAGCAACTCGCCCGGCGCTTTCCCGAGATCGACGTCGCCGACGACCGGATGGTGCTGGATGACGGCGACATCGTCACCGCGGGCGGTATCCTGGCCTGGACCGACCTCGGCCTCACGCTCGTCGAACGCTTCCTTGGCCCGGCCACGATGCTCGCGACGGCGCGCTTCTTGCTGATCGACCCGCCTCGCTCCAGCCAGCGGCCCTTCGCGGCTTTCGTCCCCCGGTTCGACCATGGCGACGAGGCCATCCGCCGGGCCCAGCACCACCTGCACGCCAATCTCTCCAAGCCTCTCATGCAGGCCGACCTGCACACCGTCGCCGGGCTGACTGAACGCACCTTCCTGCGTCGGTTCACTGCCGCGACCGGGCACCGGCCCAACGCCTACCTCCAGCAGGTGCGCATCGCCAAGGCCCGGGAAGGTCTGGAGCGCACGCTAGACCCGGTGGATCGCATCGCCTGGGATGTCGGTTATTCTGACCCGGCAGCCTTTCGGAAGATCTTTCACAAGCTGGTTGGCGCCGCCCCCGCCGCCTATCGACAGCGTTTCGGCATCGCGGCGACGGAGGGCTAGCCACTTGCGGGCAGGACTTCGCGGAACTCTGACACCAGATGGTCGAGGAAGGCGCGGAAGGTTGGGGCGCTTTAGATTTCGCGTGAGAATACGGCGTAGACTGTGCCGGCAACGGTAGTGAGGTCGGGCATCAGGCGGACAAGCCGGCCGTCGGCGATGGCTGCGGCGCGGAGGTATTCGCGCAGTTGCGCCACGCCGACGCCCCGGATCGCCGCCTTCTGCAGGATTTCGATGTCACTGGTAACGAGCCGCGGCGACAGGGTGACGAGATGGTTGGGTCGACCATTTTCTAGCCGTCCTCGTCTCCGGCCATGATGAGGGCGGGCATGATGCGCGGGTCGGCCAGCGCGCTGACCCACTAGACAGCCAGCCGTATCAGCAGACTCCTCACGCTGGATACGTGCCAGCGCCCACCTCGCCGGGTCAACATGCCCCGGTCATTGAGCGCCTCTGCCATGGCACGCAACGTCGTGTGCCCTTCGGCCTTGAGGGCATCCACAACCGGCGCCAACGCCGCCGCGTGATCGTCCGCGTTCTGGCGTACCGTTTCCCAAAGCGCGGTACCGCCCTTGCCAGCCCGCAAGAGGGCTGCTGCGCCATTCGGGTTGCCCAGCTTCACACCACGCGCCTTTGCCGCCGCCAGCGCCTCCTTTGTGCGGCGTGAGATGGCTTCTCGTTCGGCTTGTGCTACCAGCGCCATGATCCCCACGGTCAGGTTATTGCCTTCCGGCATGTCACAGGCCACAAACCCAACGCCGCTGTCGCGTAGGGTCAGCAGGAATGCGGCATTGCGGGAAAGACGGTCAATGACCAGCGTTGCGCCTGTGATCCGTGCCAATTGTAGCGCCCTTGCGAGTTCCGGCCGATCGTTCCGGAGGCCGCTTTCGACTTCCGTGAACTGCGCTAGGATCGTTTCCCCCTTGGTATCGCCGGTCCGCGCTTTTTGCAGCAGACCATTGGCAACATGGGCGATGGCTTTTGCCTTTCCCCTTTTTATACCGGACGCGAACCTCGTCGTCGCGACAGCAGATCGCCTTGAATGTCGTGCGGGAGATGCCGAAGTAGTCAGCAATCTGCTCTCGGTTCAGCAACGCAGCGAGGGTTTCGACCTCCTGCATCTGGGCGGGATCGAGGACGATCGACGGCGCGCCATGATCTACTCCCTCAACCGGTTGAACAGACGCCGCAGGACGTAGCCGCGCATCAGTGACAGCGCGGTGAACGCGGCACCGACCTGCAAGGTCTGACCCAGGCTGGCTTCGAGCCCGACCACCGGATAGACCATCACCTGGCCCAGTACCGCCAGCGCGAAACCGACGCCGACGTTGGTTATTGCCTCCACCCCCGACATGATCCGCGACTGACTCACGCCACCACCTCCCCGGCGGTTCGCTGCTGGGATACCTTGGCGAAGGTCCCTCCATCCCCCTCCAGCACGGCTTCCTTGTCCGTGAATGCCTGCCGGCGCAAAACAGCCACGTCGACATAAGCCGGGTCCAGCTCCATGGCGAAGCACACCCGGCCGCAGCTCTCGGCCGCAATGATCGAGGTTCCCGATCCGGAAAAGGGCTCGTAGACTGCCTGCCCGGGGCTCGCATTGTTGAGCATCTGGCGGCGCATGCATTCGACCGGCTTCTGGGTACCATGGATCGTGGCGGCATCCTGATCCCGACTGGGGATCGACCAGAGCGTCGACTGCTTGCGGTCGCCGGACCAGTGCCCCTTGCCGCGCACCGCGTACCAGGCGGGCTCGTGCTGCCAGTGGTAGTGCCCCCGGCTGAGGACATGGCGCTCCTTGGCCCAGATAATCTGGCTTCGGATGTCGAAGCCCGTCGCGATCAGGCTGTCCGCAACCGTCGTGGCGTGGAGCGCGCCGTGCCAGACATAGGCCACATCTCCCGGGAACAGCGCCCAGGCCTCGCGCCAGTCGGCCCGGTGATCGTTCAGCACCTTGCCCGTGCGTTTGGTCTCTGAGGCCTCTACGCGGTTGCGCCAGTCAGGATCGTAGTTGACGCCAAACGGCGGGTCTGTGGCCATGAGGTGCGGCTTTACCCCGTTCAACAGGCGGGTGACGCATTCCTGGTCCGTCGCGTCACCGCAGAGCAGCCGGTGAGGTCCGAGGCACCACAGATCACCGGGGCCAGAAACGGGGACGACCGGAGGTTCCGGTGTCGCCTCTTCCTTCGGGTCAGCCACGTCCAGTCCGAGAAGTTCGTCCAGTTCCAGGCTGCCGAAGCCAAGGCCAGTGAGATCAACACCCAGTTCCCCGAGGTCGCCCAGTTCCAAAGCCAGCAGCTCCGGGTCCCAGCCCGCCTGCTCCGCCAGCCTGTTGTCCGCGAGGATGTACGAGCGCTTCTGTGCCTCATTGAGGTGGGCCAGTTCGATCACCGGCACCGTCGCGAGGCCGAGCTTCCGTGCAGCCAGCACCCGACCATGTCCGGCGATGATGCCATTGCCACCATCGATCAGCACCGGGTTGTTGCAGCCGAACTCCCGGATCGAAGCCGCGATCCGTGCCACCTGCGCCTCGCTGTGCGTGCGGGCGTTGTTCGCATAAGGGATGAGGTCAGCGACGGGGCATTGGCGGATATGGCTGGCCCCGGCCGCTCCGGTCTCCGCCGCTGCTTTGGTCTCTGTTCTGACCGCCATGACCCCCGCTCCTGAATAGACTTGGCCTCGGAGGCATTCTAACAGAGGGGTTAAGCCATTGTAATCATGACAGTAAACGACATACCACGCCATCCGCCGACATATTGGGGATTGGCACTGCATCCGCCAGCGCGTCGCAGGGTATCTTTACCGGGAGTCTCGCCCCCCTACTCCGCCGCTCGGTGAACAAAACTGGCTTCATTTGAAGCAGGGCAAAGCCGTCCTTCGCTAGGGCGCGCGACGAGGACTTCTAAGCGGACCTTGCTGCCATACATTAAAAACGAATGGGCGACCGCTTTTGGCGCATTGCCACAATTCAGTGTTCTCACAGACAACCGATGCTATCGGCATAAGTCGACCATTGTTGGACGGGTGGCACTTCTCCCAGTTAGCCATGTGCTATTGACGGATGAAGCGATGAGTATCGTCGGAACTAGGCAGAGCACTTCTGCGGCAAGCTGCGAATACTGCAATCTCCACCCCTAGTTCGCTTTGGTGAATCGCTCCTAGAGTGCAAGCGCGTTCAACAAGGCTTCTCTCCTGGCGTGAGATTTCGGAACCGAGTCCACGATCAGTCCGCGTTGCATGATGTGGAAATGGTCAGAGTTGAGGTAGGCAAACTCAAAACTCTGCTCGACAAGGACGATTGCCAAATCGCCGCGATCTCGAAGCAGCTGGATGGTCCGGCCAATCATCTGGATGATGTTGGGCTGGATGCCCTCGGTTGGTTCATCCAGCAACAGAACTTTGGGGCGGGCGATGAGCGCGCGGGCGATCGAGAGCTGCTGTTGTTGGCCACCGGACAGGTCGCCGCCCCGACGGGCTTTCATTTCGCCCAAAACAGGGAAGAGGTCGAAAATGTCATCGGGAATTTTATGCTCGGATCTGGGCAGGCAGGCGAAACCTGTTTCAAGGTTTTCCTCGACAGTCAACAGCGGGAAGATCTCACGCCCCTGCGGAACATACCCAACCCCTGCCCTGGCAGCCAAGGCCGCGCGCCCCGAGGGTAGATCGATGCCGTTCAGCGCGACCCTGCCGCCCGAGAAGGGATGCCGTCCGGCGATGGCTTTCAGAAGGCTTGTCTTGCCGACCCCGTTGGTGCCTGTCACGCAGGTGACTTGACCGACAGGCGCGTTCAGCGTGATCCCGTTCAAGATCTGGGATTGCCCGTATTTCAGCGTCAGGTTTTCAATCGCCAGCATCTGTGCGCCCCAAATATACGTCCACGACGGCCTTGTTCCTGGTAACGTGATCCAGCGATCCTTCGGCCAGCACCGACCCTTCGTGCAGCACCGTGACCTTGCAATTCAGCCGCCTCACAAATTCCATGTCATGCTCGACCACGATCACCGCGCGGGTCTGGGCCGCTTTCTTGAGGATCTCCGTGGTGTGTTCGCGTTCATGCGCGGTCATACCGGCTGCCGGTTCATCCACGAGCAGCAGTCGTGGCGATTGTGCGAGCAGCATCCCGATCTCAAGCCACTGCTTTTGGCCATGGCTCAACTCTCCGGCGGGCCGGTTCAGCTGGTCTGTCAGGTCAATCTGTTCAGCGACGTCTTCGATCCGCTCGGCACCCTGAGAGGTCTTGCGATGCAGCAGAACCGAAAAAACGCCGCGCGGGTTCCTGAGAGCCATGGCCAGGTTTTCGCGAACGGTCTGTGCTTCAAAAACGGTGGGTTTCTGAAACTTGCGCCCGATGCCGAGGCTGGCGATTTCGCTTTCCGACATCCCGATCAGCGATCGGTTGTCTTCTCCGAACAGGATGCGGCCTTCGTCCGGTCTTGTCTTGCCGGTTATGATGTCCATGAAGGTTGTCTTGCCTGCACCATTGGGGCCGATCACGGCGCGCAATTCTGGTTCGCCAATTTGCAGGCTCAGGTTCTTGATGGCCTGAAACCCGTCAAAGGATTTGGAGATGCCTGACATTTCCAGGAGAGAGCTCATGATTTACGCACCAATCTGTCAAATACTCCGGCGATGCCCTTGGGCGCGAAAAGCGTGACCAATACGAAAGTGAGCCCCAACAGTACCAGCCACCAATCGACCCACTTCAAGGTGTAGAACCCCAAATCGATATTCGGCGCGCCCCCGCCCGTGAACCAGCTGGACAGCAATGAGACCAACGCCGCCCCGATCACGGCGCCATACAACCGTCCGCGCCCCCCGATGGCGACCCAAACAGCCAGATAGATCGACGCGATGGGCGCGATTTCGGCGGGGTTGATGATGCCCGCTTGCGGATAATAAAGCGCGCCTGCGATGCCTGAGACGATCGCCGTGATCGTAAAGACAAACAGCTTGTAGCTTTCCACGTGATAGCCAAGAAAGCGCACCCGGGATTCATCGTCCCGGATGGCTTGAATGATGTTGCCCAGCTTGCTGTCGGTGATCCAGGCAAACAGCAGATAGCCAAGCGCGAGGGACAGGGCCGACACAAGAAAGAAGACGACAGAGATCATATCCTGCTCGCTGTCGGCAAAGCCCGGAATATTTTGCAAGCCCGACAGGCCGTTGTTGCCCCTCAGTCCGCTGTCATTCTGGAACAGGTAAAGCGCCAGCGCCAAAGTCATGGCCTGCGTGAGGATCGACAGGTAAACGCCGGTTACACGGCTGCGAAAGGCCAGCCAGCCGAACACAAGGGCCAGGAGCCCCGGAACCAGCACAACCAATGCGAGCTGCATGAAAAGGCTGTCTGCAAACATCCAGATGGCCGGGAAGTCCGACGATCCCACGACGCCAAAGATCTGGTTGCCAATCGCATCTGATATCTCTTGCGGCGTGGGTGGGATGACCTGCCCGGAAAGGCTTTGTGTCACGATCAGTTCGGTTCGGGCATACATCAGCCACATACCGATGGCGTAGCCGCCGATACCAAAGAACGCAAAGTGGCCCAGCGACAGGATCCCGCAATACCCCCATACCACATCCATCGCGATCGCAACGAGGCACAGGCAAAGGGTTTTGCCCAAGGTCTTGACGAATGAAGTCGAGATAAGGCCCGCGCCAAGGGCTTCGGACATCACAGTGACGATGGCGGTGAACAGCCCAAGGGCGGCAAGGAAATAGAGCACCGACGGGTTGCGCGCGATAAAGGATTTTCGGGAGGCATTCGTTTGGGTCATGGGATCAATCCGCCGCCGCACGGCCCTTGGGCGCGACGATGCCCTTGGGTCGGAACTGAATGAACAGGATGATGAACAGGATCATGTAGGTCTGTGCGGCCAGGGTATTTGAGGGGTTCAGCCATTCGATCCCTTTTTGCAGGAACCCGATCAGGCCCGCCCCCGCCAAAGTGCCGAAAACCGACCCGACGCCACCGACGACGACGGTCATAAAGCTCTGTACGATGTAATTCGACCCCATCTCGGAAGTGACCTGCGCATAAAGACCGATGCCCACACCCGCGACCCCGGCTATGCCGGAGCCGAGGCCAAACGTCATCATGTTGATGCGGTCCGGGTTGATCCCCATTGACGCCGCCATGCCCGGATTTTGGGTGACGGCGCGCACTTCCAATCCCAGCCGCGTCCGCCTGAGAATGAAAAGCAGAAGCCCCAGAAAAACGAGCGCCAAGATGAAGATCGCAATGCGAATATAGCTGATCTGGATCACGTCGGAGATGACCAGCGCGCCCCCCAGCCAATCAGGCGACGTCAATGGACGCGCCTGCGTGCCAAACACGTTCTTGGCGATCTGTTGCAACGCGATGGAAATTCCGAATGTCGCCAAAAGGGTTTCAAGCGGACGGTGATAGAGGTGCCGGATCACCAGGCGTTCCATCGCGACGCCCGCCCCAAAGGTGACGGCGAAAGCCAGCGGCAGCGCGATCAGCAGCGACACCGTGTAATCAGGAACAACCAACTGCATGACATAGCCGGTATAGGCGCCCATCATGATGAATTCGCCGTGGGCCATGTTGATCACGCCCATCTGGCCAAAGGTGATCGCCAGACCGATTGCGGCAAGGAAATAGATCGATGCGAGCGACAACCCATCCAAGGTCAGGTCGACTGTCTGCGCGACGCCGACACGGGTTTCAACCGCGTCGAGGGTCTTGCGAGCGGCATCCGTTATGGTGGCATCGGGTTCATCATATTTTTCAAAGAAGGTGAAACCTGACAGCGTTTCAGCCAGATCGGCCTGTGTGACCAGCGGCGGCGCGAGACCATCTGCCGCCAGCGCGGCGTAGGCCTGCGCGCGCGCGGCGTCGGTGCCGAGAGTTGCTGTCGGCACACCACCGACGCGGCCATTGACGATATTGGCCTCGAGTGCAGCGCGGATGTCGCCAGGCGTCACCAAGGACGGAGCTAAATCGGCCTCGACCAGTTCTGAGTAGAAGGCCGCAGGATCACTCGACGGGTCGCGGATGCGGGCGATGTTGCCATTCGGCTCGCCTTGCGTGGCGTCATTGGAGGTCGAGAGGATCTGGTTCAAAACCCCCCGCGCCTCAACCGAGGTGTCGGTCGAGAGGCTTTCGATGGCCGCGACGCGGTCCGCCACGTTGCCCCCGAAGCGGGCCGTCAGGAAGGTGATCAACTGAACCTTGCGCGCACGGATGGCGGGGTCTGCCTCTCCCTCGAGCGAGGCTTCGAGCAAGGGCAATTGACTAGGATCTGCCCGCCTGCCGATACTCTCAAGCGCGGAGCGGCGTCTGTCTGGGTCGGGATCGGTCAGCTGAAATTGCACCAACGCTGACCCGATCACGCGGCGCACACCGCCGTTCGGCCGCAATTGGGTGTATCCGTCGGATGCAGCCGTCGTTTCCTCGCCGCTGTCCAGATCGGTCAGGGCAATTTCGTCGCCATCCTCCTCACCTATATAGAACAAGCCGGTCTCGTCATTCTGCCAGACATTTCTGTCGGCCCATTGTTCCAGAAATACGGACACCTGAGGCGACCCGAGGTCGGCCAGATCGTCCAAAACCACGCTGACGGACCCACGTGACGGCGATGCCACCTCTTCGGCGTGGGTTTGCAAGACTGTTTGCAAATCCTGCGCGGCGGCCAGGCCTGCAGATGCCACAAGCCAGATGAGACTGAGCAGAACACGGATCATGGCTGACTTTCGGTGAAGGTCTTCAAGGGTTGCCCCGGACGCCAAGACATCCGGGGCAGCGAGGAGATCAGTAGTTCGAGGTCAACTGAACGCAGGTCTCGGTCTCGGTGTTGTACATACCGCAGCCGAGATCTTTCCAATCGGAGGTCAGAGCAGCCGATTCAGGCAGAAAGTCCGTCCATGCATCGCCGGGGACCTCTTCGGTCTGGCTGATGATGTCGAACTGGCCGTCTGCCGTGATCTCGCCGATCAGCACGGGCTTGGCGAGGTGGTGGTTGGGCAACATGACCGCCGTGCCACCTGTCAGGTTCGGAAATTCCTGCCCGTACATGGCCGTGCGAACCGCATCGACGTCGGTGGTGCCAGCCTCCTTGACCGCATTCACCCACATGTTGAAGCCGATGTAATGGGCCTCCATCGGGTCATTGGTCACGCGGTCTTCGCCCATCGCCTCTTTCCAGGCTGCGACCCATTTGTCGTTGGCTTCAGATTCGGCGGACTGGAAATAATTCCACGCGGCAAGGTGGCCAACCAGATCGGAGGTATCCAGACCGGACAGTTCTTCTTCACCGACCGAGAAGGCGACGACGGGAATGTCATCCGCAGAGATGCCAGCGGCGGCCAGTTCCTTGTAGAAACCGATATTGGCATCGCCGTTGATGGTCGAAATCACGCCGACCTGGCTGCCATCCGCACCCAGTTCCACAACGTCAGACACGATTGTTGACCAGTCAGAGTGGCCGAAAGGCGTGTAATTGACGAAGATGTTCTCTTTTGGAATGCCTGCGTCGATCAGGTATTGCTCAAGAATTTTGTTGGTGGTTCTGGGATAGACATAATCGGTGCCGAGCAGAGCGAATTTTTCGACACCCAGTTCCTTAAGGAAATAATCGGTGGCGGGGATCGCCTGCTGGTTCGGAGCGGCCCCGGTGTAGAACACATTTTTCGAGGATTCCTCGCCCTCGTATTGCACGGGGTAGAACATCAACCCGTTGAGCTCCTCCAGGACGGGCAGCGCGGATTTGCGCGATACAGATGTCCACGCCCCGAAAATGACATCAACTTCGGAGACCGTCAGCAGTTCGCGCGCCTTTTCCGCGAACAGGGGCCAGTCGGAGGCCGGGTCGACGACAACCGCTTCAATCTGACAGCCTAGCAGCCCGCCTGCCTCGTTTTGCTGCGCAATCAGCAATTCCATTGTGTCTTTCAGCGTGGTTTCCGAAATGGCCATCGTGCCGGACAGCGAGTGCAGCACGCCGACCTTGATTGGATCAGCGCAATTCTGTGCTGCGGCTGACCCTGCGATCAGCAGTGCGAATGTCGCACCAAGTGACGATTTGATATCAAGTTTCATGTGGGCATCCCCCTTAGGCGTGCGGCAGACCCGGATCGCCTTGACGCGATGCGCCAAAGGACCATTTCTAAACCACACAGCGTTTGCTGTAGCTGCGGGCGGGGTGGATCCTGCAAGATTGTCCCGTCCGTAGCGCCTCTTGTCGAAGCTGCCTTGAGCCAATTCTTAGTCGGTTGGTGTGACAAGCCATCTGATGGTGCATTATGCTGCGCCGCAGAACGGCTGCCTAATTTATGCGCGGTTTTGTTGGATAATTCCAAAATTTAGGCATCGAATTTAGTTGATGTTCGTGCGAATTCGCAATGGAGGCGCTGCAAATGGCCTGCACGAAGGTATCTTTCTTTTGGGTCCAGATTTGACTAGTCGGGAGCAATCCGTTCTGAGCATGACGCAACTAGCTGAATTTTTCCGTCAATATGTCCGCAAAGCGAACCTCTGGGCCGCCAACGACGAAAATCCGCTTAGTGTGTGTTGCTGCCGTTCATGCATCTTGCGGCATTGATAACATTGGGCTCGAAGCTGACGTACGCCCCGCTTCACTCGACCGTCCGCTCTCGTACGCAAGCTATGAGCTACTCTGGCCTCCAAGCTTCCAATACACCAAGGTGGGCTTTTAGAAGGTGTTCAACATCCGAGGAATCTCCTTGGACCCACCAGGCACGCTGCCAACCCCGCCCTCGCCCAGCACGACGGTACGCGGCTGATTTAAGCGACATTTCCCTTATGGGATCCTTATAAGACGTTTGTCGCTTTAATCCCGACCGTTCAAACGCCTTCTGAGCCTGCTTTTCACCTGCGAACAGTTCCGGATGCAACATTGTCGCATCTGCCGGACTGTCCACCGCCACACCCGCGAGCAGCATTTTCTGAAACAGATCGGGCGCCGACAACTCCCATGTCGTCACCTCGTCATGCACCAGCAGCAGCGCCACGTCGGCAAGCACAT
The DNA here is from genome assembly GCF_009363555.1 of Sulfitobacter sp. THAF37. NCBI lineage: Bacteria > Pseudomonadati > Pseudomonadota > Alphaproteobacteria > Rhodobacterales > Roseobacteraceae > Sulfitobacter > Sulfitobacter sp. THAF37. The sequence continues at coordinate 2,399,561 of NZ_CP045372.1, read as the reverse complement.
GAACTTCCAGCGGGTCTTGCGGGCCACGATTGATGCCCCTGCCCCGTCCGATACTCTGGATCAGTTCATCGTCGCAAATCGTGGCACGCAGCAGATCGCCCTCAGGACTCGAATGGGCAATGGGCACGAATCGCGCGGCCCGACCGTCGCCCAGCCGACATGTGCAGAACATCCGACTCCGTCGTGGTCGGTCTCGAATGCGACTATCTGATCCTCGGGGAAGAGTTGCGACTGCCCGGTTTCCTCTGTCTGGATTGCGTGACGCGTACGGACGGCTTCCTTCTCTACCTTTTCCTGCACGGTCCGGAACACCTCGACCCCAAACCCGCTGTGAGTCCCTAAGATCAGCCGCATCTTGACCCGATCCTCGCGCGGCTTTCGAATGGCCATGTCCGGCAAGTACGTGGCGACCCGCTCCTCTTTCATCTTGGTCTTCAAGAGCTGCAGGATTTTGGTCTCGTTGGAGACCTCCGGCATTGCCTCGAAGGCATTCTTCCAAGTTGGATCCGCCAGGAAACGGCCGACAGATGCCGCAACGCCATCCCAGTCGGCGTGCCTGTTCACCTCTTCCGCCATGACGTTGAACAAAAATTCGCCGTTCCAGGCCTCGAAGGAATTCAAAGACCTTGGCGGATTCAACGTTCCAGCCAGTGGGGTCGATGAACGTGAATGTGAAGCCGTCCCGGCTGGCAGCGCTTATGCCGTCGAGGTTGTTTTCAAACGGGCCAGAGAACACCCGAATGTCGAACTCCGGCTTCTCGGCCGCGAATTCCCGCAACTTTTCGACAGAGGCCGGGTTCCGTTCGCAGAAACAAAATCGGACCTTTAGTCCCGTACGCCCCATATCGAGCAAAGATCGACGAACCGTTTCCAGCGTTTCGATGGCTTGGGAAAACGAGGCGTCGGAATACCTGTTGGTGTCAGATACCCGCCAAGGGCCTGCGAAGGCGTCCACGAAGTTGAAGACCGGCGATCTGCCTTGAAACAGCTTGTAGGCTGCCGACTCGAGATACTTTTTGAGAAACAGATGCTTGGTGAAGGATTGCTCGCGCCCTTGGTAGTTTTCTATCCTTGGCGGCATCAGGCATCCTCGGGCTGTAGGGCGCGAATGATCGGTTCGGGAACAATCTGCCAAGGAAAGCCATTCCACTATTCGCCATCGAGAAGGCGGCCACCGGATTTCGGCCTCGCGCCGCCCCACTGCTTAAAGAAGAACGCCACATCGTCACGGTCACAAACGTCCCGAAGTTGACGGGCCCATCCTTCCTCCATTGATCGAGCGCGAGGTCCGCTCTCTCCTCCGACAATAGCCCAGGCAACACCTTGCAGGTTCACGTCCCCAATTGAGCCGAGCAGTGGTTCGAACGAGATGAAGCGTGCGTCTGAATTGATCTGCTTCAAGTGCTCGATCCTGCTGGTATGCGCGGAGTCCTCAACCGAGACACCGAGCCAGATATGGCGCGGGACCGGCCCACCCTGATAGCGATTGTGGACATACTTTCGCATGAGGGAACTGCGCCTGGTCAGGACTTGGTAGACATGCCAGTCAGCCTGCTCCATGGCATCGAACACCTAGTCCACGAAGGATCGGTCGATGTCCTTGTGGAACAGGTCGCTCATTGAATTCACGAATATCATCCGCGGCTTCTTCCAGAGTGCGGGCTGCTTCAACCTCGTCGGCCAAAGCTTCAGGTCAAACCCTAGTTCATAGGGGTGGCCCGGAATACCCTGCCAACGCTCTGCAAAGCGCTCAGCGTAGCAGTTGTCACATCCCGGACCGACCTTGGTGCACCCGGTCACCGGGTTCCACGTTGCATCAGTCCATTCGATTTCTGATTTCTGCGCCACCTGCCACATCAATAATTTTTTTGGAATGCCAACACGGCACCGGCTTGGGACAAAGCCGGAACATGGGGCGCGCAGATCGGTCGCCGACCAGCGTCCCAGAGCCGGTTCGATTTCTGTCCCGCCTCACGGATGCGACTACCGTCGAAGTGTTTTGGTGAGAACCATGCTTTCTATATTTTTCCAGAGACTTGCAGGCTCTGCACCGAATACGTTCAGTCGAGAGGTCCAGAGAATATCGACCTTGAGAGACCGCTTCCGTGCCTCCCGGCGCAGGGGCCAGCGCTCAGCCCCACCCGCATACCCCCCGAAAACAACGGAAAAATCCGGCCGCAGCCGAATCGGGAGAACGCTTTCGCAGGGGTAAGTGGCGGAGGCTCAGTCATCCGCACACCTCCGATAAGTATCTGCAATAAATTAAAAAATCTCTATACGCGAAAAATCGTACCACAATCCATACCACACCATGCTCTGATTTTCGCCAATTCGGGCCGGGGGATGGGGGAGCCAGAAAGCTTAGGACTGCGCATCCGGGGACCGGCGCAGGGTGCCGAATCCGCACCGCCACAATTTAGACAACGGCACCTTACACGTCGCCCAGCGCCTTGACCATCGCCCTGACCATCCGCACCTCTTTCGACCGCAGGCCGTCCCGGTAGTTGGGATGGGCGGCACCGCAGGGTGCACCACCGCCCGCGCCGTGCATACGGCAGACCGTGTGGCCCCTCTTTGCTGGGGAAAGGCATCGCCTGCCCGACCGCTTGGCCCTAGCCGTACACCGTGGCGCGTCTTGCAGGCGCTGGGCAGGGTGCATGGGGTTAGCGTCGGTTTTCATCAGCCCCCGCCCCTACCGTGCCGCACGTCGCCCACGATGGCCTGCCCACCGTCATGCACCGTCACCCGCTCCACCCGCACAACCTGCTGCGCCTTGGCGCGGTATTTCTTGAGCGCGTCCATCTGGGCCAGGTACGTCCGGCTCAGGCGTGTCATGGATCGTTCATGGCTTTCCCGCACCGCATACATGCTGGCCCCGCTCATCTTCGCTGCGGCCACTGTCATCGCGATATGGGTTGCGGTCATCTGGCCTACCAACATCGCCTCGATGCCGTCGCGCGGCTCCAGCTCGGCATACATAGCGGCCACCATCTGCGCCTTGGCCTCGGCGTGGACGCCCAGCGCCTCCAGCGCGCTGTAAAAGACGGCCAGCGCGGCATCCTTGGTCTTCATGCCCAGAAGGGCCGGAATCTCCCCCTCGGCCCCTGTGGTGCACGTCAGGGTGTTGCCCTCCCCGAAGGTCATCCGGGGATAGGCGCGTTCCGGCGCTTTGGTATCCAAGTCGGTCGTCTTCGTCATGGTAGCGCCCTCGATGGATTGGACGGTATCGGCACCGCCGGGTTGCCTTGCCTCCCCCTGCCCGCTTCCTGCCGGGGAGTGGTAACTATCAGTGTTCCGAACCAGAACCCTTGCGCTTCGACATATCGGCCCTGACGGGTTCCACATCGGAACCAAGGGTAATCTTAGGGTTTTGGAACGGAACCACGGATGCCCCTTTCTGGTCCAAACCAGAACCGAGTTCTGGATTTTTCTCGCGCCAAAAACGCCAGTCGTTCGTCGGGCTTTCCCGACCGCTCGCCTTCTGTACGGGCTTGTGGGTCAGCCGCCATTCGTGCGCCTGCCGGTGATACCAGTTCCCGCCGCGCACCAGCACAAGGAACCCCTTGGCCTGTAGGTCGTCAAACGCGCGCTGCACCGTTGCCTTGCCAATGCCCAGCGCCTTCGATGCCTCGGCATAGGACAGCCGCACCGTGCCGTTGTTGCTGCCGTTGAAGCGCGTGTGCAGCTCCAAGTACACCCGCACCGCAGAACCGGACAGGCTGCGCCAGGCATCACTCTTGAGCATCGCGTAGGTGAGAGGGGCAAACTGCCCCTCCCCTGATTTCCTGCTGCCCTTCCTACGCATCGGCACCCCCAGCGGGACCACCGCGCGGCAGGATGTCCAGCGCCACCAGTTCGGCCACCAAATGCTGGGCCGATGGCGGATAGTCGAGTCGCGCCGGGTCGCAGGACTTCGGCAGGCGATAATGTCCGATGCGCTCCGGCCCTCGATACTCGGTCACGATGGGCCAGCCGTATTCGGTGCGCAGGGTGTGGGCTATTGCCCCCAGCCGCCAGCCTTTCACCCCCCGGATAACGTCCATGTGGTTCAGGGTCTGGCCCAGCGCCAGAGCGCGGCAGGTGAAGTAGATTTGCGTCGGATTGCTGTACCAGTGCTCACCCATGACAGCCCCTCCACAAATGGCGCGTGACGCGCTCGATGGAATTGCTGCGCCGGTCCCAAAAGAAACGGGCTTCCTTCGGGCTTGCGGGATCGTGGCTGCATGTGGCATCAACTGGACTTGCGACAGTGGCAGTCGATGCCGCACGGAAAGCCCTGACCCCGCCTTGTGCGGTGTTGGGGTCTTCCATCAAGCGGCCTCCCCGTTCGGGTCGGTGCGCTGGGCGCTCAAGTAAGAGTTCAAATCCGTGCCGTGATAGCCGATGCGCCGACCGATACGGATATAGGCTGGTCCCCGGTTTCGATGCCTCCATTGGGCGAGTTTTTCGATACTGCCGAAGATGCGCATTTCGGGGTCTTCCGGGAAGAATATCCGGTCGTCGTCCAGGATGCCCTTGAATTGCAGTCGGTTGCTGGCCATTGGTGTTCCCCTTTCTAGGAAGCCAAAAAGTGCCTTTAACCTGCGTAGAGATTGGGTCAGTGCGATAGCACCTCAGGTCAGCTTTTCCTGTATTGAGGTCAACGTCGCTCGGTTGGCAAGATTGCGGCGCAGATGCACCACCGCGACCGCCGGTCAGTGAAAAGTCAATTTATTTCAATGTGCTGGCCCCACCCCTTAGGTTAGGGTTACCTAGCCTATCAGAACGGAATATCGTCGTCCAAATCGCGGCGGGGAGCAGAACCAGACGCGTATTCATGGCGCTCGGGTTGCGGAACCTCGGCAAAATTGCGCACCTCTGCGTTGGCACTGCCCTTAGTATCGTCAAGTTCAGTATAGGTTGGAGTCGCACCTCCGCTGGTGTTCCAGTTCGCAATTTTTGCGACTTCCTCGGCAACCGTCGCCGAAACCGTTCCATCCTCATTGCCCAACCCAAAGCGCACGCCGTTGCTGATGATCCAGTCCGTCAGCGTCTGCTTGACGCTTTTGTTTTTGGCGGGTCGCGGGATAGTCTCCCAAGCAGCTACAGCCGTCGCCAGCTTTGCGGAGTATCTAGCGTGGTCCTTATCTCGGAACCCATCCGGAATTCCCTCAGGAAAGAAAAATAACGGTGCTACGCCGCGCGACTTGAACCATGCACACAAAGCATCCAGTTCCACGGTTGTCTGATGCCAGTCAGGCTCCTTTACAATGTATATCTTGCGCTCTTCGTCAGTGTCTTTGTCGGTCAGGACAGAGTCGCTGTTGCTGAATATCGACGTGCGCCCGCTGTAGAACGTGTAGCTATAGTAAAGTGTACGCTCAGACTCGTCTCCCGGAATAGGCAGATACATATCTCCATACCAGCTATAACCAGGCGAACGGCCTAGATTTACGACCCTAGCAGGCAGCTTATCAGAAAGGATAGCAGACCGGATTGCCTTAAATACCGCTCTGAATTCCGAAGCAGCGATTCCTATTCCTTCTTCGAGGTCAACCCGCTCGGTATTGTCATACTTCCCCCATCCGCTGTTCTGGCGAATCTGAGACGCCATTGGACTATTGGGGGAAAGTAGCTCGAAGTCACCAGGTTCTAACATTAGGGTTAGGAAGGCTGCATCAATCACAGAAAGCTCGTCTGCTAGCCGCCAAAAATCCAGCCCTTCAAAATTGCTCTTAAGCGCCATGTCGTTCTCCAGCTACTATTCGTTTTGCATATAACCTGACCAGTCATCCATGAGCTTTCGCCGCCGCTCCAGCAAGTCCGACCGCGCATATGCGCGCTCCACATCCGACCCCACCTGATGCGCCAGCGCGGCCTCGGCCACCTCGCGGGCCACGCCCGCTTCCTCCCCAGCCCAATCGCGGAAACTGCTCCGGAACCCATGCACCGTGAATGGCTCGCGCCCCATGCGCCGCAGCAGCATCAGCATCGACATGTTGGACAGCGGCCTGCTCTGCACCCGTTCCTCCGGCGTCTTGCCGCCTGCCTGCCCCCGGAAGACGTAGGCACCGCCCAAGGGTCGCACCGACTCCAGCACCCGCAGCATCTCGTCGGTCAGCGGCACCCGATGCACCACCCCGCCTTTCATCCGCGCTGCCGGGATCGTCCACAGGCGCGCCTCTAGGTCCAGTTCGTCCCATGTGGCCCCCAGCACCTCGGAGGTGCGGCAGGCGGTCAGGATCGTGAATTGCAGCGCCTTTGCTGCCGTGGCGGTGCGCGCCTCCAGTTCGGCATAGAAAGCTGGCACGTCGCGCCACGGCATCGCGTCATGGTGCACCGCCTTCACCTTCACCTTGGGCAGCACCCCGGCTTCCTTCACCGCCGTGATGGGGTTCTCGCCCTCGCGGAACCCGCGCGACCGCGCCACGTCCAGCACCGTCTTGATGCGCTGGGCCAGTCGCCGCGCCGTTTCGTGCTTGTCGGTCCAGATGGGGGAGAGGCACATCAGCACATCGGGTTGCCCTATGGCATCGACCGGCATCCGTCCAATCTTGGGGAAGGCGTAGTCGCGCAGCGTGTTGAGCCATTGCGCGCCGTGCTTGGCGTTCTTCCACGTCGGCATCCGGTCAATGTGCACCTGCTGCGCCAGTTCCTCGAAACTCGGCACCTCGCGCTGGGCATTGAAGCGCGGGTTCAGGCCGGACTTCGCCATGCGGCGATACTCCAGCGCCCTTTCGCGCGCTGTGTTGAGTGTCACCACGTCAGCGCCGCCCAGTCCGAAGTCGGTGCGCAGCGGCGCGCCCTTCTGGTTCTTCTGGCCTTTCACCGTGACGCGCAAGATCCAGCGGCGCGCGCCGGACGGGTCCACCACCAGATACAAGCCCGCGCCGTCGCCATGCCGCCCCGGCCCCAGGTTCTCCACCAGTCGTTTCGTCAGCTTGCCCGCCAGCGCCGCCATTCGTACCACCCTTCATACCACGCAATGAAAACGTACAGGTGAAACCGAATGAAAGCCACAGAAACCTTGGGCAAGCACGAAAGCCCACAGGGACAGCGGGTTACGCTATCCTAGGCCATCTGGTGAAACTGGGGAAAATGTCGTCTTGGCGGAGGCTCAGGGATTCGAACCCTGGGGACGCTCTCACGCCCGCCGGTTTTCAAGACCGGTGCAATCGACCACTCTGCCAAACCTCCGCAATGTTCCCCTCCTAGTCTGCTGCATTCGATTCGGCAAATCCCCAAAGCCCGATATCGGTCCGGCGGCGGACGGGGAAATTTGCCGATCCCTGCAGCCCAGCCTTTTCAGGCTGTCGCTTGCGCGTTAGACTGCGCAAAACCCTCGGCAAGGGGGTGTTAAGCATTGCCGCATGTGCGGCGGAAATTGACCTTTTAGGTCCGCAGGCAAGGACGAAAACAGATGAGCAGGCTAAACTCCCGCCCCCACAGCCGCGCAGGCCGCGCGACACTGATGGCAGGTCTGGCGCTGTCGGTAGGCATGCTGGCGGGATGCGAGGACACCGGACAATTCGGCTTTCTCAAGCCCAAGGCACAGACCGCCACCGCCGGGACCACCCGATCCACCAAGCTGGTAGAACGCGACGTGGAAGCCCCCGAGGTGTTCAACGTCACCGACGAGGGCCTGTGGGACGGGCGTCCTTCGCTGGGGGGCGTCTGGGTCGCCCACCCCGATGTGACCGAACCGGAGCGGGTGATCATCCGCAACGAAGCGAATGACAAGTTCGTGATCGGCGCCCTGTTCCGTCGCGAGCGCGAATTGCCGGGGCCGAAGCTGCAGATGTCCTCGGATGCCGCGGCGGCACTGGGTGTGCTTGCCGGCGCCCCGGCGACGCTGAACGTCGTTGCCCTGCGCCGCGAAGAGGCCGAGGAAAGCGCGGAGGCCGAGGCCGCGGCGCAAAGCGTGCAGGCTCCTTCGGAGGTGACTGAAGCCACGCTCGACCCGGTCGCGCCCGCCGGTCAGACGGCCGCGACGGCGCAGGCCCCTGCACCTGCGACACCGGCGGCGGCACAGCCCGCGGCCCCTGCCCCCGTCCCCGCGCCGGTGGCGAAGCCCGCCACCAGCCTCGGCAAGCCCTACGTCCAGATCGGCATCTTCAGTGTCGAAGCCAACGCCGAACGTGCGGCGAAACAGATGCGCGGCGCGGGACTCGTGCCGACCGTCAAGAAATCGGAAATCAACGGCAAGCCGTTCTGGCGTGTCGTTGTCGGTCCGGCCTCCGGCACGTCCGAGCTCAACACCCTGATCGACAAGATCAAGGGCGAGGGTTTTTCGGACGCCTACGCCGTATCGAGCTAACATTAGGAGTCTCCCAAGACCATGATCCGCCGCATCGCTGCCTGCCTGGCGCTGATCCTGTTCAGCCTTCCCGCTCACGCCTTCGAGACCAAGGCGAGCGCCGCCTATGTCTATGACCTGTCTACCGGGACCGTTCTGCTGGCCAAGAATGCCGACCAGCCGCTGCCGCCTGCCTCCATGTCCAAGCTGATGACGCTCTACATGGCGTTCGAGGCGCTGGAGAACGGCAGGCTGGAACTTGACGACGAGCTTCTGGTTTCCGCGGACGCGGCGGCCTACGGCGGCTCGACCATGTTCCTGCAACAGGGCGAACGTGTGTCGGTGGAGGATCTGCTGCGCGGCATCATCGTGCTGTCGGGCAATGACGCCTGCGTGGTTCTGGCAGAGGCGCTGTCGGGCACGGAGGCGCGTTTTGCCCGCGACATGACGACCCGCGCCCAGCAGATGGGCATGACCAATTCCACCTTCATGAACTCGAACGGCTGGCCCAAGCCCGGCCACCGCATGTCGATGCGCGACCTCGGGCTGGTCGCGACCCGGCTGATCACCGACTTTCCGCAGTTCTATCCGATGTTCGCCGAGACCGAGTTCCTGTTTGACGAAAACGAAGCCTCCAACCGGTATAACCGCAACCCGCTGCTGTCGCTCGGCATCGGGGCGGACGGGCTGAAGACGGGGCATACCACCGAAGCGGGCTATGGCCTTGTCGGTTCGGCCAAGCAAGGCGACCGCCGGGTGGTCTTTGTGATCTCGGGTCTTGAGACGGCAGAGGCCCGCGCGCAGGAATCCGAGGCGATCGTCAACTGGGCCTTCCGCCAGTTTTCCGAACGCACGCTGGGCGAGGCCGGGACCCGGATCACCGAGGTGCCCGTGGCCCTGGGGGCCGTGCAGACCGTGGGGCTGGAGCTTAAGGACACGCTGACCATGCTGACGCCCTATACCGGCAGCAACGATGTCACGGCCGAAGCGATCTATCAGGAACCCTTCAAGGCGCCAATTGAAAAGGGCGCCGAGTTGGGTGAACTGGTCATCACCCGCGACGGGCTGCCCGAAGTCCGCGTGCCGCTGGTGGCCTCCGACGATGTCGCCCCCGGCGGTTTCATGATCAAGCTGGCCGCCGCGGCACAGCACCTGCTGGCGCGCCTGAACGCAGGCCCGCAGGAAGCCTCGTGAGCAGCCAGGGGCTGTTCATCAGCTTCGAAGGCATCGACGGGTCGGGCAAATCCACCCAGGCCAGGCTTCTCGCCGATCATCTGCGCGATACCGGGCGTGACGTGATCCTGACGCGCGAGCCCGGCGGGTCCCCCGGGGCCGAAGAAATCCGCGCGCTGGTGCTGCAGGGCGATCCCGATCGCTGGTCGGCAGAGACCGAGATCCTGCTTTTCACCGCCGCGCGCCGCGACCACGTTGAACGCACGATCCGCCCCGCTCTGGCGGCGGGCAAGGTTGTCGTCTGCGACCGCTTTGCCGATTCAACACGGATGTATCAGGGCATGTCGCGCGGCGACCTGCGTGGCGTGGTGGACAGCCTGCACGATCTTATGATCGGCCTGGAGCCGGACCTGACCATCCTGATCGACATGGACCCGTCGGAAGGGCTCAGCCGCGCGCTTTCCCGCAGGGGGGCCGAGGAACGGTTCGAGGATTTCGGCGAAGACTTGCAAAAGGCCATGCGCGCCGGGTTTCTGGCACTGGCCGATGAATTCTCTGACCGCTACCGGATCGTCGACGGCGCACGGGATGTCGAGGCCGTCGCCGCCGATGTCCGCGCGGTGGCGGAGCGGTTTGGCTCCCTGCGGCCCGCCTGACTGCCGGCGGGCAGGAAACCTAGCGCTCTCAATCTCCGCGCTGATCCTTTCCCGGCATCGCATCCCGATGGCCTGCCCCAGGGCCGCCATTCGTTCGCCCTCCCGCAGACGGTCTTTATCGCCGGGCGAGACGCAGAAGACGCCGAAAATTTCTGTTCCAAGCTCTGAATGCCGGTCAAACCGGTCGCGCACGGCCTCCGCTTTCGGCCCGCCGGACAAGGCCATTCGTCGGTTGCGCTGCCATGCTCCGCGCCGTGCGCGGCCATTGGTCCGCGATGCCCGGGCACCAGACAGAGTTGATCTAACCGACCCGCAGATCCGCCTCAGCCGGGGCATTCACATCGAAGGTCAATCGGCGTCCCTCAATAAGCTGTTCAAACGCCTCGACGCCGACTTTGGGACCGCTCATATTGCGGAAGGTCCGGCGCATGTGCCGGAAAAGCGTGGCCTCCAGCCTGCGGGCCGCGGGCGCTGTCCCATGAAGGTAAAAACGAGAGCGCAGCAAGGCACCATCGGGGTGTTCGCCCCAAAGCTGAAGGACGACGGCAGAAGACAGCTCTCTCGGCCTTAGCGCATAGCGCGTTCCGGTGACATGCTCATGCGCTGCTGCCCGAACCTGCGTGCCGGGCGGCACGAGGAAAAGATCGTGAACGAAGTGTCCCGGAAATATCCGCAGGACATCCGGAATGTCGCGGGCGTGCTCGTAAACCCGGACCTCGGGCGACCGGATGTCGGGGTGAACCAGATAGACAAAGGTTTCGTCCGCCTCCACCAGCTCCATCAGCGCATGGAAATCGGCAGGGGTCGCGTAGAAATATGTGCACTTGCGCATGTCAGCCTTCCGTCAATCCGTCGATGAAGGCCTCGAAACCGGGGGCGATGAAATGCAGGCCGACGTCGAAGGGAACTTCGTGATCGCTAAAGAAGACCTGCCTGTGGTTCGGCCCCTTGACAGCCAGAAGGATGGCATTTCCGAAGGTGTCCCCTCCGATGCTCAGATACCGTGGCCGGAAATCACCGCCGTAATTCGAGTTGAAGTGCCACAGGTCATCATAGTCGTGTTCGGAGTTCACTGCGTAGAGATAGTGCAGTCGGGTGTCGGTCTCTTTCCCGTTTTCCACGAAGGTAATCAGGCGTTTTTCGGGCAACTGCCCGTTGCGCGTGGCAAGCCAGTCTCGGTATGCTGGGGGAAGCCTGGCGTCGAGCACACGTTCCAGCAGATCGAGTGTATCGGGCGCGAGGGTGGATGGCGTCGGTTTGCGGCCTTTCCTCATCCATGCGCGTCCCGGCTGAACCAGTTGTAAAGATCGTGCAGCATCTCGCCGCTCTCCGGGTTGATCTGCGTCTGCTCTCCGGAAGGGGACGTGTAGGTCAATGTGAAGGTGCCCTTTTCGCCGACATCTTCAAGGGACCTGACGTGATCGAGCACGCAGAGCACGCCAAAGACACCAGCATGCACGCCCTCTTCCACCAGCTGATGAAGCCACGGGCGCTGCGCTTCGTCCAGCTCTGACATCCACTGCGCGCGGGCCTTGCGCGCGGCAGAAACGCCTCGGCCGACAGGTTGCTGTGCGTACTTGAGTATCCCGTCGGACGTCCCGGCCATGGACTGCGCCAGCCGCTCCGCGAAGGTGTTCTTGTCCATCTCTCAAATGACCCGTTCAGGTTTGTTCAAATCCAACCCTGAGAAAGGTTTGGGGATTGGTCAAGCGGGACAATCGGCCTGGCTGGATCGGGGAGACGTGGTGTTGGACCACGCGCTTGTTCTGCAATGCGCAGGGCGTTGAGCGGGCCAGTGTCGCGGTGCCGGAGAACGGCGCTGCCGACATTTGATCGCACACACTTAATCGCAGCCAAGTACATCCTCGCTCTAAGTTACGCATCAAGCGCAGCCAAAGCGTCGGCCCGTGGGGCCGATCCGGCCCTGGCTGCACCCATTTCCACATTCTCAGGCCGCCTGCACACGGATGTCGATCCTGTTTGATAGTCCCCATCGGTGTCCTTTGTCCTTCGCAGCATCCGGCGGGCGACGAAAACCTGCCGCGAAGACCACAAAAGGCCCCGCGAACGGGGCCTTCCAGAAAGATCGCGAGGTCGGGAGGTGTTATTCGCGCTCCAGCACGAATGTACCGGCACCGCCGAGACGGATCAGCGCGCCGCCGGGTTCATCAGACACGACCACGGTGGCCGGTCCGGCCGCCGCCTGCGCCTGTCCGCCGCCGATCGGGCCAAGGAAAGTACCGCCAATGCCAAGGTTGACCTGGCCGATGCTGCCGCTGACCGGGTCCGACAGTTCGCCTCCCATGTTCACGGCAAAGCCGTTGGTCACGATTTCGGTGGGCGCGCCGGGAATAGGCGCCTGACCGGGCGGCAGAATGATCGGTTGGGTTTCTTCCTGCAGGGTCGAGGGCGCGATGCCGTCGGCGCTGTCCAGTGTTCCCTCAAGCGTGAAGGGATTCCCGCCCAGTTCGCCGCGGAAGTTGGTGGCGGTGCCGGAAATGGTTTCATTGTCGAAATCCGCCTGCACTTCCAGATCGCCCAGCGCGTAGCCTTCGGTGGCCGCCTGGTCATTGGTGAAGACGTTCAGCAACGTATTGCCGCGGAAAGTGCCCTGCCCGACAAGCTCCACGCTGGTCGGCGCCAGGCTGGTGGTGTTCTGAAGCTGGTCGAACTTGGCATCGTATTCGGCCCGGGTCGTGGCTGGGCCACCACCGCCGCCGCCACCACCACCGCCGATGGCGCCGCCATTGCCGTTGCCCAGGCAGGCGGTCAACGACAGGCAGGACACGCCCAACAGACCTGCCCGCAATATGGTTTGATAATTCACTGGTAATTCCCCTTCGTGACTCGATGACAAAATCAGATGGACGCCGTGCCAACCTCTGCCGAGGGCCTGGAACACGAACGAAACCATGGCATCACTAGCCCTGTGAAGCGGTTTGCGGTCACTCCCCCGATCGGGGGAGAACATGGCAATTCGGCACCGCTGACCGGATTGGCCGTCCGGACGCTCCACCCCAGGTTGCAGACGACCGCTGCCCACCCTTTCAACCGCCGCGATCCGTGATAAACGGACTGCATGAGCGACGATGCCCTTCCCCCGGATCAAATCAGCGGTGCAGCGCACCCGCGCGATACGCAGGTCCTGATTGGCCAGACAGAGGCCGAGGCCGCGTTCCTGGATGCCTGGACCACCGGCAAGCTGCACCACGCCTGGCTTCTGACCGGGCCGCGCGGCGTGGGAAAGGCGACGCTGGCGTGGCGCATCGCGCGGTTCCTGCTGGCCACGCCCGACGCCGACGCGGGCGGGATGTTCGCCACGCCCACGCCCACCACGCTTGAGATCCCCGCCGATCACCCGGTGTCGCGGCGCATTGCCTCGGGCGGCGAAGGGGCGCTGAAATCGGTGATCCGGACCGTGAACCCGGACACCAAACGGATGCGCAAGCAGATTGTCGTCGACGACATCCGCGCGCTGAACGGCTTTTTCCAGCTTTCCGCCGCTGACGGCGGCCGCAGAGTGGTCATCGTCGATAACGCGGACGAGATGAACGTGAACGCCGCCAACGCGCTGTTGAAAATGCTGGAGGAACCCCCCGAACGTGCCACGCTATTGCTGATCAGCCACCAGCCTTCTGGGTTGTTGCCCACAATCCGGTCGCGCTGCCGCACGCTTCGGCTGGGCACCCTTTCGCCGGATCAGATGGCGGCGGCGCTGTCGGCGTCGGATGTGGCGGTCGAGGGCGATCCGGCGGCGCTGGCGGAACTCTCCGTCGGATCGGTCGGCGGGGCGCTGAGGCTGTCGCTGATGGGTGGGCTGCAGATCTACGCGGAACTGGTGGCGCTGCTGTCGTCGATGCCGCGCCTGGACCGCGCCCGCGCGATCAAGCTGGCCGAAGCCGCGGCCCAGCGGGGGGCGGAGGAAAAATTGACGCTGCTGTTCAGCCTGATCGACCTGATGCTGGCGCGGCTCGCCCGCACGGGCGCGACCGGTGCCGCGCCGGAGACAGAGGCCGCGCCGAACGAGGCGCAGGCATTGACCCGGCTGGCCCCCACGCCGCAGCAGGGCCGCGTCTGGGCCAACCTCGCGCAGGAAGTTTCCGATCGTGCGCAGCACGGGCTGGCGGTCAACCTTGACCCTGCCGCCTTGGTCCTAGATACCCTGCACAGGATCGCAGAACACGCGCCGCGATAGGAAAACAGGCATGACTCCCCAGATTACCGACAGCCACTGTCACCTCGATTTCCCCGATTTCGAAGGCCAGTTGCCGCAGGTCATCGCCCGCGCGGCGGAGGCGGGCGTGACGCGGATGGTCACGATCTGCACGAAACTGCGCAATGAACCTGCCGTGCGGGCCATCGCCGAGGCTCATGCGCCGGTTTTCTATGCCGCGGGGACGCACCCGATGTCCGCCGCCGCCGAGCCGCTGGTCAGTGTGGACGACCTGCTGGCGCTGACCCGGCATCCCAAGATGGTCGGCATCGGCGAAACCGGGCTTGACTATCACTACACTTCCGAAAGCGCCGAGGTGCAGAAGACCTCGCTGCGTATCCACATCGCCGCCGCCCGCGAGAGCGGCCTGCCGCTGATCATACATGCCCGCGACGCCGATGACGACATGGCCGCGATCCTGTCCGAAGAATACGCCAACGGTGCCTACAGCTGTGTGATGCATTGCTTTTCCTCGTCGGAGGCGCTGGCCCGGACGGCGCTCGACCTGGGGTTCTACCTCAGCATGTCGGGGATCACCGCCTTTCCCAAGTCCGGCGCGCTGCGCGACATCTTTGCCGCGGCGCCGCTGGACCGCATCCTGGTCGAGACCGACGCCCCCTACCTTGCGCCGCCGCCGCACCGGGGCAAGACCAACGAGCCCGCCTTCACCGCCCATACCGCGCGCCGCGCCGCCGAAACCTTCGGCCTCGACTATGCCGATTTCGCGCGCCGGACACAGGCGAACTTTGACCGGCTGTTCCGCAAGGCCGCGCAATACGATCGGGCCGCCTGATGGCGGAAATGCGAGTCACCATCCTGGGATGCGGGTCTTCGGGGGGCGTGCCCCGCCTGGGGGGCCTGTGGGGCGACTGCGACCCGTCAGAGCCGCGCAACCACCGCCGCCGCTGCTCGGTGCTGGTCGAACGGGTCACTGACGCGGGGACGACCACGGTGCTGATTGATACCTCGCCCGACATGCGCAGCCAGCTGCTGGATGCTGGCGTGGGACGGCTGGACGCGGTGCTTTATACCCATGCGCACGCGGACCACGTGCACGGGCTGGACGATCTGCGCATGATCGTGATCAACATGCGGGCACGGCTGCCGGTCTGGGCCGATGCCCCGACCCGCGCCGCGCTGATGGAGCGGTTCGGATACGCCTTCATCCGTCCCGAAGGGTCGATGTATCCGCCGATCCTGGAGATGAACGATATCGAAGGCGACGTGACCATCGACGGCCCGGGCGGTGCGCTGACCTTTGCCCCCTTCACGGTGAACCACGGCGGCATCGACGCGCTGGGGTTCCGGATGAACGACGTGGCCTACCTGCCCGATGTGGTCAGCATCCCCGACGCGGCGATGCCGCACCTGCAGGGGCTGACCTGCTGGATCGTGGACGCATTGCGCCGCGACCCGCACCCGACCCACAGTCACCTGGCGCAGACCTTGGAATGGATCGAACAGCTGGCCCCCCGGCGCGCCGTGCTGACAAACATGCACAACGATCTCGATTACCGCACTCTGGCCGGGGAAACCCCCGCCCACATCGAACCGGCCCATGACGGCATGGTACTGACCTTTCAGCTCGCCTGATCCTTATGTTGGGCATTCCTATTTGTTCCCGGAGGGGTCCGAAGGGTATCGCCCCCTTTTGATCCCGCAATGCGAAAGCCCCGCCCGTGCAGAACCTGCTCGATGTCATCCTGCCCGTCTTCCTGCTCATCGGTTTCGGCTATGTCGCCGTCTGGCGCGGGTTGTTTCCGGTCAGCGGCATCGACGGGGTCATGCGCTTTACCCAAAGCTTCGCGATCCCCTGCCTGCTGTTCCAGGCGATCTCCAGGCTCGACCTTGGCAGCGATTTCAGCCCGGCGTTGCTGGTCAGCTTCTACGCGGGCGCGACGATCTGTTTTGGGCTCGGCCTGTTCGGGTCGCGCCTGCTGCTGGGCCGCCCCTGGGAGGATTGCGTGGCCATCGGATTCTGCTGCCTGTTCTCCAACTCCGTCCTGCTGGGGCTGCCGATCGCAGAACGCGCCTACGGGCCGGATGCGCTGACCGGCAATTACGCCATCATCGCCGTTCATTCGCCCTTCTGCTACGCGCTGGGGATCACCGTGATGGAAGTCGTCCTGAACCGCGGCCAGTCCAAGGCCCGCCTTGCGCTCTCCGTGGGGCGCGCAATGTTCAGCAATGCGCTGGTGCTGGCGATCATGGCGGGCTTTGTGGTGAACTTCTCCGGGGTGCCCATCCCGGACGTCGTGGACGACGCGCTGTCGCTGATTGCCCGCGCCGCGCTGCCCGCCGCACTGTTTGCCCTGGGCGGCGTGCTGATCCAGTATCGCCCCGAAGGCGACAAGATCGCCATCACGCTGGTCTGCCTGATCACGCTTCTGGTGCACCCCGCGCTGGTCTGGGCGTTCGGCAGCGCCCTGTCCCTGCCGCAGGACGCATTCCGGTCCGGCGTGCTGACCGCCGCCATGGCACCGGGGTTCAACGCCTATATCTTTGCCAACATGTATGGCAGGGGCCGCCGCGTCGCCGCGTCTTCGGTGCTGATCGCGACCGCGCTTTCGCTGCTGAGCGTCTGGTTGTGGCTGGAGGCACTGGCCTGAGACCCGGCCGAGAGCGTGCTTCCTACGGGGCGCGATACAGCCGGCCTGGCAGGCCAACTTACCCCGCCCATTGGCCGCCGCCGTCGATGTCGACCACGGTGCCCGACAGGTAATGCACCTTCGCGCTGGCCAGCAGGACGGCAAGCGACGCGATTTCCTGCGCCTGGGCGGGCCTGCCGAAGGGGAACCTGTCCGGGTCAAGCAGCTCTTCCCAGCGGTTCTCATCGCCGAGGCGATCCTTTGCTGCGGCGCGCAGGCGGTCGGTCATCCGGTCGGTGAGCGTGGCGGAGGGGTTGATGCCGAAGACCCGCACGTTGTCCTGTGGCGTCTCGGCCCCCAGCGCGTTGGTAAACCCGATCAGCGCCGCGTTGCCTGCGGCCCCGATGATATAGGACGACCGCACCGCCCGGCCGCCCATGCCGATGACGTTGATGATGGTGCCCGCGCCCCGCGCCCGCATCCGCGGCGCATAGAGCATGCAGAGGTGGATGTACCCCCAGACCTTCAGCTCGAACCCGGTGCGCCAGTCGTCCATCGTGCGGTCCGACAGCGGGCCCGACCTGATGGCACCGGCGTTGTTGACCAGTATGTCGATATCCGGCGCGGCATCGAAAAGGTCTGCGCGCGCCCTGTCGTCGGAGAGATCGGCGGCGATGTAATCGACCGCGCCGCCAGTCTGTCCTTTCACCTGCTGAACCGCCGCCTCCAACGCCTCGGCACGCCGCGATACCAGTGTCACCCGCGCGCCCTCCGCCGCGAAGACCCGGGCGGTTTCCAGACCGATCCCCTTGGAGGCGCCAGTCACCAGCACATGCTTTCCCGTCAGTTCAAGATCCATCCGCCGCTCCTTCTTGTCCGCGTTTCATCCAACATCCGGGCTACCGCGAGGGCAGGATCAGGGGGCCAGCGCCCGTGCCAGTTCGTCCTGCCTGCCGCCGACGATGTCGGCCAGCACCCGGCCCGTCGTCGGCCCTAGGGTCAACCCCTGATGACCATGCCCGAAATTGAACCAAAGCCCCTCGTGCCGGGGGGCCCGTCCCACCATCGGCAACATGCGCGGCAGGCAGGGGCGCACCCCCTGCCAGCGGCTGTCGGGCACGGCCCCGTTCAGGGCAACCAGTTTGCCAGCCGCTGCCGCCCCGGTCGCCAGCTGCCCCGCATGGGGGGGCGCATCGGCGCGGGCCAGATGCGCGCCCGTGGTGATGCGCAGGCCCCGTGTCATGGACGAAATCACCACCCCGTGGCCGGCCAGAACGTAGGGCCGCGTCAGCCCGCCCTTCATATCGAAATGCCCGTGGTACCCCCGCTTTCGGACCATCGGCACGCGGTAGCCGAGGGGTTTGAGGAAGTCAGGCGACCATGGCCCCAGCGCGACCACCAGATGCGCCGCATTGAGCTGTCCGTCGTCATGGGTCACGCACCATCCCGCCGGTCTCTGCGTGACGCCGCGCACCGTCGCTTGCAGAACCGTGCCGCCCCGGTTTTCGAAAAGCCCGGCATAGGCGCGCACCAGCGCGGCGGGGTCCGGCGTGCTCCAGCTGTCGTTCCAGACGATCGCCCCGGCGGGCGTGTCGGTCAGGTCCGGCTCTTCGGCCCGCAGGTCGTCACCCGTGAGGCGGCGCCACGCCAACCCATGCGCCTTGGCAAGGTCGTCGGCGTCGCGCGCGCGGCTGTCCAGGTCCCGCTCCGAAAGATATATTTCGCCCAGGCCGGTCCGCCGGATCAGATGGTCCGCCCCTGCGGCGGCCACCAGATGGCCATGATCCTCGGTCGCGCGCCCGATGATCGCGGCGTAATGGGGGACCGCCGCGGCGAGCCTTGAGGGCGCGGAATGGCGGTAGTAGTCCAGCAAGGCACGCGCGGCACCCGGCAGGGCAAGGGCGTCCAGCCGCAGGTCGTTGCTGCGCCCCAGCCCATAGCGGATCAGCGTCCCCCAATCGCGCGGCATGGCGTAGGGCACGCGGGCCTCTGCCTGAATGACACCGGCATTGCCGTGGCTGGTCTCTTCTCCCGGGCCACGGCGGTCGATCACCCGTACCGCATGACCCTGCGCCTGCAGGGCCAGCGCCGTGCCGATCCCGACCATACCGGCGCCAAGGACGATGAACTCAGCCATGTCGGCAACGGTCGTCGGGCTGGGGCGCCGGGGTGCCGGTGCGGTGTCGCGGCACGCGGAGGAACGTCATACGGTGGCCTTTCGGTTCGAGGTCGGTCTTGGTTTCAGTCGAAGGTAAGGAAAGCCTCTGCCTGTGACAATGGCGGCGCGGCGCGCAGCGCGGCTAGGTCCGGCGGCGGCACGGCCATGTCCGTCCCGGCGATGATCGCCTCAAGTTCGGCAGCCACGGCCAGGACGCCCAGATCGTCATGCCGCCGCCCCACGATCTGAAGCCCGAAGGGCATCCCGTTGGCGTCCATGCCGCAGGGTATGGTGATGGAGGGGTGGCCGGGGATCGTCGATGCATAAGCCATTGCCAGCCAGTGATAGTAGCTCTTGGTCGGGGTCCCGTCGATCTCGGTCGGGAAAAGTTCCCGCCAGGGGCGCGGGCTGATGGTGACGGCGGGCGAGACGATGTAGTCGTAGCTGTCGAAAAAGGCCTGCCAGCTGCGGTGATAGTGCGCCTGCGCGAACAGCGCCTGTGCCACGTCTTCGGCGGAATAGCTGCGGCCTTCGCGGACATTGTCGGCGACGTTGGGGCCGACCAGCTCCGGGCTGTCGTCCAACAGCTGCGCCTGGGTGCCCAGAAACTGCACCCCGCGCAGGACCGAAAAGATGCGGTCGGCGTCGGTGCAATCCGGGGTCGCTTCGGTCACATGGCCCAGGTGGGGCGTCAGCTTGGGCAGGATGGCGCGGAAATGTGCGCGGATCAGACGCTCTGTCGGGGCAAAGCCGTAATCCTCGGTCACGGCGATGCGCAGCGAACAGCTGTCGCGGCGCGGCAGATTGGCAAAGCCTGCGGCATCCCAGAGCGTGCGCCCCTCGATCACCGCGGTGAACGGATCGTTGGTGTCCGGGCGGGCCAGGACCGACAACATCAGGCCCGCGTCCGCGACGCTGCGGGCCATCGGCCCCGACGTGGGCAAGGGCAGCAGCCCGGCCGGTCGGGTATCACCGGGCACCACGCCAGGACTGGGCCGGAAGCCCACGACACCGCAATAGGCGGCGGGATTGCGCAGGCTGCCCCCCGTGTCGGACCCCGTTGCCAAGGGCGCGTATCCGCAGGCAAGTGCGACGGCGGAACCGCCCGAGGACCCCGCACAGGTCCGCGTCAGGTCATAGGGGTTCGCCGTCACCCCGTTCACGCGGTTGCGGGTGTTGGCCCCCGCGCTCCATTCCGGTGTGTTCGTCTTGCCCAGCGGCACGGCCCCTGCCCGCCGCATGGCGGTCACGATGGCACTGTCGGCAGAGGCGATGTTGTCGGCAAAGGCTTCGGACCCGAAGGTCGTGGGCAGACCTGCCACGTCGATCATGTCCTTCACGGCAAAGGGCAGCCCGTGCAGCGGACCCAGCGGCGCGCCTGCCATCACCTGCCGTTCGGCGTGACGCGCACGGTCCATCACGACATCGAAATCCCGCGCGATCAGCGCGTTCACCGCGTGGTCCGTCGCTTCGACCCGGGCGATGCAGGCGTCGGCCAGTTCGACCGGAGACAGCTGTTTGCGACCGATCAGCTGGCGTGCCGCGATGGCGTCAAGGGTGGCGGGGTCGGTCATGGTGCGATCTCCTCTGGCAGGTCGAGCCCGGTCGGCAGGGCCGCCGCTGTCTTCAGATAGGCCTGATGCGCGGCGTCGGGCACAAAGCGCCCGCCGGTTGCCCAGACCACATGTGTGATGTTGTCTGCCGCGACGCCGGGCATGTGCCGCGCCCGGAACGCCGCCCCCGCGCTGCTCGTCATGAGGTGCAGCGGCCCGGCAAAGCCGGCGGTGGCCGACGGTTCGAACCGCATCCGGTGCGCCGCGCCCACGGCGACCCAGCGCAGCATGTCCGCGTCACCCAGGGTGCAGACCCCCGCCAGCCGGTCGCGCATGCGCCTGGCCACCAGCGGCGACAGGGTGGCCACGGCCATGCCATCGGCCTCGGTCTGATTGCTCAGGCCCAGCGCGGCGACCGATGGGACGTCAAAGGCCATCCGGCAGAGCGCGGAGGCCGATTGCTGCGGTTCGACAAAGAAGCTGTGGGCATGGGCGCCATAGGCCCCCCGCGCCCCATAGGCGATGCCACCGGGCGCACCGCCGATGCCACAGGGCAGATACAGGCACAGCGGGTTCTCCGGCCCGACGGCGATACGCATGGCCGCAAGCTGCGCGGCCAGTTCCGCCGCCGCCGCGCTATAGCCGCGAAACAGCAGCTCGGAGGATTCATCGTCCACGAAATAGGCGTCCGGATCGCGCGCCGTGGCGTCCCGCGCGCCGGCGACGGCGCTGGAATAATCGGCACTGTGCAGCACCACCTCGACACCCAGATTGCGCAGCCGCGCGACCTTCCACGGCTTGGCATCCGCGGACATGTGCACGACGCAGCGATACCCCAGCGCCCGCGCCGCGATGCCGACACTCAGACCCAGATTGCCGGTCGAGCCGACGGCGATGGTGCGTTTGGCGAAAAAGTCGCGCGCCTGTGCCAAGGCGCTAACGGGTTCGGCGGGGCCAAGAATGCCCGCCGCACGCGCCTGGGCGACGGCCTGCATGAAAACCTCGAACAGGCCGCCACGGGCCTTGATCGACCCGGCCACGGGCAGCGCATGGTCGCATTTGATCAGCACCCTGCCCGGCACCTCGCCAAAAGCGCCCTGGGGGGCGACGATCAGGTCCGATCCGATGCGCCCGCCGGTGCTGTCGAGATCGGGAAACACGCGGGCCAGCAGCGGGGCGAGCATCGCCCAGTCGGCGCAGGCGCGATCCAGATCCGCCCGCGCGACGGGGTCTTCGGCGGGGGCATAGGCCGGGTTCGCCCACATCGCTGAACGGCCCGCCTGCACCCGCGCCCGCAAGGCGCCAAGCTCACCCAGATGACGCCCCATGGGTTACTCCTTGGGCAGACCCTGGCCGGACAGGTCCGCGAACAGGCTGGTCATCGCCAAAAGGGCCTGTCGGGACAGCGATTTCAGGACATGTTCGTTGGGGGCATGCTGGGAACAACCGGCGTAGGAATGCGGCACCCAGATCGTGGGCAGGCCCAGCACCTCGGCAAAGCAGTCGTTGGGCAGCGAACCGCCCAGATTGGGCAGGATGTCGGGCGCGACGCCAAGGCTGCGCTCGATCGACGCGGCGGCGAAGCGGACCATCGGATGATCAGGGTCCAGCCGCGTCGCCGGAAAGGCGTTGCGCCCGTGTTCCACGATCCGGACATTGCCAAAACCGTTCTGGTCCAGATGACGGCGCAGCGCGGGCAGGATGTCGCCCAGTTCGGTGCCAACCACGAACCGCAGCTGGCAGGTGGCGCGGGCGGACCCGGCGATGGCGTTCAGCGGCGCGTCAGGCACACCCGCGGTCATCGCGAGGATCGCAAAACTGTTCCAGCCAAAGACTCGTTCCGCCGGGCTCAGATCGGCCTCTCCCCAGTCGGCATCCAGGTCGATGCCGGTGTCATGCGGCGGCAGCGCCCCCAGAACCTCGCGGATGCGCGGGGTCAGGCTGGTCGGGCGCCATTCGGGAATGTGGATCTGGCCGCGCGCGTCGGTGATGCTGGCCAGCGCATGCGCAAGGATCATCGCGGGATCGGCCAGCAGACCGCCGAAATTGCCGGAATGGTTCGCACCGTCCCGCAGGTTGACCTCGAGATCGAAGCTCACGCCGCCCCGCGCGCCGGTAAAAATCGTCGGCACCGACGGGCGCAGGCGTGGCCCGTCCGACGCGATGAAGACATCGGCGGCAAGCATATCCCTGTTGGCCGCGCAGAAGTCCTTGAGGCCGGGAGAGCCGGTTTCCTCGCCCATCTCGATGATGACCTTGGCATTGAAGCCCAGATGCTTCTGCGCCGCGATCACCGCCTCCATGGACCGCAGGTTGATCAGGTGCTGCACCTTGTTGTCCGCCGCCCCCCGCCCATAGAGCCGGTCGCCTTCCTCGGTCAGCTCGAACGGCGTCAGCCCCTGGCGCCATTGATCTTCCTGCGCGCGCACCACGTCGCCGTGACCATAGCTGAGCACGGTGGGCAGGGCCGGGTCTTCGATCCGCTCGGCGGTCAGGATCGGCGGGCCGTCCGGGATGGGGTTGTCGTGGAACTGGCAGGCAAAGCCCATGGCCTCCAGCATCGGGGCCATGTCGTTCTCCAGATAGGCCTTCAGGTGCGCCCTGCCCCGCGGGTCCTGGCTTTCGGTCGGGCGGGAAACAAGGGTCGCGAGGTCGCGCTGGAAATCGCCACCGTCGAAATAGGTTTCGATACGGGCGCAGGCGGTTTCGTTAAGTGTCATGAAGGTGCCTTGTTCTGATCCGGTTCCGCGACCCCGTCGCCCCAGGGCGACATCGTCTCGGTCGTGCCGGAATTGCTGGTACCTTCGCGCATCACCCCGGCGGGGCAGGCAAAGGCAAAGGGAAACGGCAGGCGCTGTGCCAGCGCCAGCGGGAAACGGGCGGCAAGCGCGTCGGCCACAGGGCCCGCCAGGCGTTCGTCCGCCACCACCTGCGCGCCGCCCGAGGCATCCAGGCGCGGCGCTTCGATCGCGTCCTGCATCGACAGGCCCTGTTCGATAAGGTGGCCGCTGATCTGTGCCACCGCAGGCATGATCTTGCGCCCGCCCGACGCCCCGAGCGCAAAGCGGCGCTGCGGCGTTTCGCCGATCACGGGGCAGACGTTCATCAGGCAGGCCTTGCCGGGGGCGAGAGAGTTCGGTTTGCCCTGTTCCGGATCGAACCACATGATGCCGTTGTTCAGGTTCAGCCCGGTCGATGGCGACACCACCTTGGCGCCGAAGATCGACAGCAGGGTCTGGGTCATCGCCACCATGTTGCCCGCGCGGTCCACGATGGAGAAATGCGTGGTGCAGCCGGGGGCCCTGGCGTCTTCGTGATCCCCCATGGTGGCGAGCCGGTCGGCATAGGCCGCGCGCAGCCCATCGGCGCGGGCGACATATGCGGCGGGGGTATCCGCGTCGGCCGCCGCATATCCGTCCTGCCAGCGGGCCAGGGTATCGGCCAGCGTCGGGCCCGCGGTCAGGCCGGGCATGGCGTGCACATGGCCCTCACGGAACGGGATCGTCAGCGGATCGGACCAGGTGGCGCGGTAGTCGCGCATGTCTTCCAAGGACAGGAAACCGCCCTTGTCGGTCACGTCCCGCACCAGCGCCGCTGCGATGTCACCGCGATAGAACGCCTCTTCGCCCTCGCGGGCAATCTGTTCCAGCGTCTCGGCCATCTTGCTCTGGTCCAGCCGCTGCTCGGCCAGCGCGGTCCAGCCGGAGCCTTTTGGCCATTGGCCATCATCGAGATAAAGCGCGGCGGCATCGGGATCGCGTGCCAGGTCGCGGGCGCTGGAGGCGATGACCAGCGCCGCGTACCAATCCACGTGCAAACCGCGTTTGGCCAGACCCACGGCGGGGGCCAGCAGGTCGGCCCAGGCCATCCGGCCAAAGCGTTCATGGGCCGCGGAGATGCCTGCCATCGTGCCGGGCACGGCGACCGAAGTGGCGCCGGTGACGTTGCGGTCCTCGATCACCGCTTCCCACGGGAAGAGGTCCGACGCCTTGCCCGCCCCCGACAGCGGATAATGCGACACGTCCAGCGAGGCGGAGGACCTCATGCCGTAGTTCAGCGCATGGGCGCTTCCCTCGTCCGCACGCCAGAGCATCATCGCCCCGCCGCCCATCGGGCCGGACATCCAGGGTTCAACCACTCCGATGGCAAAGCTCACCGCGACGGCGGCATCAACCGCATCACCGCCCGCGGCCAGCACCTCGGCCCCGGCTTCGGCGGCAACCACATGCTGGGCGGCAACAACACCGCCCGACGTGGCCGTGACACCCGGTTTGCGGGTCTGCTGGCTGCGTGAGAACGACCCGCTCATGCGACCGCCGGGGGCAAGGTGGAGACATCGGGCACATCCCAATGCTGGCCGGGCTGCGCGTCCAGCAGCATTCGGGTGTAGGGATGCGAGGGCGCGCCAAAGACCTCTTCGACCGTGCCGCGTTCGACCACCTCACCTTCCTGCATCACAATCAGCGTGTCGCAGACCTGGGCGGCAACGCGCAGATCGTGGGTGATGAAGAGCACGGTCAGCCCCATCCGGTCGCGGATCTCGTTCAGCAACGTGAGCACCTCCTTCTGAACCGACACATCCAGCGCCGAGACCGCTTCGTCCGCGATCAGGATCTTGGGTTCGACCATCAGCGCACGGGCGATGCAGATCCGCTGCCGCTGCCCGCCGGAGAACTGGTTGGGATAGCGGTTCAGCACGTCCGGACCCAGCCGCACGATATTCATCAACTCGCGCGCGCGGTCCATCGCCCTGCCACGGTTTTCGCCGAAGTTCACCGGGCCTTCGACCAGCTGGTCGCCGATGGTCCGGCGCGGGTTGAGAGAGCCGTAGGGGTCCTGAAACACGATCTGGATGTGCTTGCGATAGGGATGAAGGTCGCTGCGCGACATCAGGGCGATGTCCTTGCCATCCACTTCGACGACACCACTTTCGGGGTCTTCCAGACGCACCAGGCATTTGACCAGCGTCGACTTGCCCGAGCCGCTTTCGCCCACGATGCCCAGGGTTTCACCCTGGCGCACGGCAAAGTCGACGTCCTTGCAGGCATGCACATCGCGCGCCTTGCGGAACATGCCGCCCGACATGTGATAGGTCTTGTTCAGGCCAGAGACCTTCATCGTCTCGGGGGTGGTGATCGGGTCGGGCACCTCGCGGGTGCGGCGGGGCACGGCGTCGATCAGCAGCCGGGTATAGGGGTGCTGCGGTCGGTTCAGGACCTCTTCGGCGCTGCCCTGTTCGACGATCCTGCCGTGCTGCATGACGACGACGCGATCCGCGATCTCGGCCACGACGTCGAAATCATGGGTGACGAACATGATCCCCGCGTCATGCTTTTCGCGCAGTTCCTTGAACAGATGCAGGATCTGCTGCTGCGTGGACAGATCCAGCGCGGTGGTCGGTTCATCCGCGATCAGCAGCGCCGGGTCCAGCGCCAGGGCCATGGCGATCACGATCCGCTGACGTTGGCCGCCCGACAGCTGGTGCGGATACGAACTGTAGACGCGCGGCGGATCGGGCAGATGCACCTCTTCGAGCAGTTTCATCGTGCGTGCCCTGCGCTGCGACGCGCCCAGATCCGTGTGTTGCTGGAACATCTCTTCGATCTGGTCGCCCACGGTGTAGCACGGATTCAGCGCCGACATCGGTTCCTGAAAGATCATTGCCATGCGACGGCCCCGCAGCGACGCATGGGTGCGTTTCGGCAGGGTCAGGAGGTCATGGCCGTCAAAGTGGATCTTGCCGCCGGTCGGGGTCAGCGCCTTTGGCAGCAGCCCCATGGTGGTGAAGGCGGTGATCGATTTGCCCGACCCGCTTTCGCCGACGATGCAGACGATTTCCTTGGGCATCACCTTGACCGTCAGATTCTCGACGGCGTTGTCCCGGTCGGCGGCCTTGGGCAGCTGAACGGTCAGGTTCTCGATGGACAGGATGGGATCGGTCATCAGTTGCGGCCCTCCGGTGCGGTGACGTCGCGCAGCCCGTCCCCCAGCATGTTGATGGCAAGAACCAGCGAAAACAGCGCCACGCCCGGTATGGTGATCAGCCAGGGCTCGAACAGCAGCATTTCCTTGCCTTCCGAGATCATCAGCCCCCATGACGGGGTCGGCGGCTGCACGCCAAGGCCCAGGAAGGACAGCGCCGCCTCGAGGATGATGGCATGGGCCATTTCCAATGTGAAGATCACGATCAGGTGGTTCATGACGTTGGGCAGGATGTCCTTCCAGAGGACCCTTGGCAGCGACGCGCCCAGAACTTCGGCAGCGGCGACATATTCCTGCTTGCGCACCTGCATCGTGGCCGAGCGCAGCACAACCGCGAAGCGGTCCCACAGCAGCAGGCCGAGCACCGAAACGACCACAAAGAGTGACCCGCCGAACAGCGCCACGACGGCCAGCGCCACCAGCACCACCGGCATGGCAAGCCGGACGTTGATCAGGAAGGTCACGACCGTGTCGACCTTGCCGCCGAAATACCCGGCGAGGATGCCAAGTGTGGACCCGATGACGCCAGAGATCACCGCGGCCAGGATGCCGATCATCAGCGAGATGCGCGCGCCATAGGCCAGCCGCGCCCAGAAATCGCGCCCCAGCCCGTCGGTGCCCAGCCAGTGCTCGGAGGTACCGCCCAGAAAGACCGGCGGCTTCATCCGCGCCAGCAGGCTTTGCTGATAGGGGTCGTACTGCGTCAGAAGCGGCGCAAAAACAGCGATCCCGACGACGATCAGCATCACGATGGAGCCGAACATGAAGCCCTTGTGATGCAGGGCGCGGCGGCGCATCGCCTGGCCCGGCGTCAGGGGTTTGTCGCGCGCCGTATCCTGCGCGGAGAGCGGAGTGGTATCGGTGGTATCGGCCATGTCAGTCCTCACCCCACGCGGAGCCGTGGATCCAGCCAGGCGTTCAGAACGTCGGCCAGGAAAGTGAAAAGGATGTAGAACGTCGAGAAGATCAGGATCAACGCCTGCATTGTCGGCAGATCATTGCGCGAGATGGATTCCCACGCCAGGTAGCCTGCGCCGTGCAGGGCGAAAACCGTCTCGACCACGATGGAGCCGCCCAGCATGAAGCCCATCTGAACGGCGGCGAGGCTGACCACGGGAATGATCGCGTTGCGCAGGGCGTGTTTGAACATCACCTTGCGGGTGCCCAGCCCCTTGGCCCGCGCGGTGCGGATATAGTCAGAGGACAGCACCTCCATCATGCCGGCGCGGGTCAGGCGCATGATCGCGGGCGTGGCGTAATAGCCCAGGACGACGGTCGGCAGAACGAAATGCCGCCAGGTCGCATTGCCCGAGGCTGGCAGAAGCCCAAGATTGATCGAGAAGACCACGATCAGGATCAGGCCGAACCAGAAGGACGGGATGGCCTGACCGACCACGGACAGGAACAGGGCAAAGCGGTCGATCAGCGAATTGGGGTTGGCCGCGGCGGCCACACCAAGCGGGATCGCCACCAGCAGGGCCAGCGAGATCGCAAAAATGCCCAGCTTCATCGTGACCTTCAGCCGGTCGCCGATCAGTTCGGTCACGGACATGTCGAAATACCACGAATTGCCGAGATCGCCCGTGACGGCCGATCCCAGCCAGTCGCCATATTGCACGATCATCGGCCGGTCGAAGCCATAGCGTTCGTTGATCCGGGCGATATCGACGGCGGTGGCGTTTTCGCCCGCAATCGCGACTGCAGGATCGCCTGCCATGAACAGCAGACTGAAACTGATGAAAGACACGGTCAGCGCCACCAGAAGGGCAAGACCGAGACGTTTGAGGATATAGACGGCCATCGTGCGTCACCTTCCGGACAGGTAAGGACAACGGGCCGCGCACATGGTCGCACGCGGCCCGTCCTGTTTTACTTCCAGGAGAAATCCGCGAAGCGGACGATTTCGTCATCCGTGGGCGTGAAGGCAAGTTCATTGCTCAGCACGTAGTTCACGTTGTACGTCCACAGCGGCACCCAATAGGCTTCCTCCGCAATCTTGGCATGGGCCTTGGAGTAAAGCTCTTCGCGCTTGGCGCGATCGGTGACAGATCCGGCCTCTTTCACCCACTCTATCACCTCGGGATCCATCGCGTCGTCAAGCGGGCCACCGGTAAAGAACTCACCCGTGATCGCTGAAACATCGGCAAGCGAATAGGACCCCCAGGTCTGGAAGGAAATCGGCACCTCCTTCTTCTCGCGCTTCTCGCGCAGGGCGGCGTACTTGAGGTAGTTGAAGTTGGTCGTGATCCCGACCTCGTTCAGAAAGCCCATCAGCGCCTCGGCATAGGGCCGGTCGCGGTAGGCGTAGAAGTCGATCTCGAAACCGTCCGGATAACCTGCTTCGGCCAGCAGAGCCTTGGCTTTTTCCGGATCGTAGTCGTAGGTTTTCACGCTTTGATCGCAACCGAACTGAATCGGGGCGCAGCCGGCGTTGACAACTTCGGACGAGCCCTTGACCAGCGCATCGACAATCGCCTGGCGGTCGATGGCGTGGTAGATCGCCTGGCGGACCTTCTTGTCGGTCATCGGGCCATCGGGGTCCGAGGCGCCCGCGGCGTCAATCGTGATATAGCCGATGCGAATCGCCTGGGCGTTGACCACCTCGAAACGGTCCTCCATCTCGGCCAGCTTTTCGGCCTGGTCGGCGGGGACGTTCCACAGGAAATCGAGCCCGCCATTGAACAGCTCTGCTACCTGGGTGTTCATATCGGGGATCGTCTTGACTTCGATCTTGCCGATGTCCGCCTCACCCTTGGGGCTGTCGTGGTAATCCTCGAACTTGGACAGCTCGTAAAGCTGCCCCGGCTCGACCAGATCGACCTTATAGGGGCCGGTGCCGATGGGGGCCGTGGCCATGCCGGTCGGGCCGACTTCTTCGTAATATTCGTTCGGGTACATGACGACCGGGCCGGCCAGGTATTCCTCGGCAGGCGGGAAAGGCGCGACCAGGTTGATGCGCACGGTATAGTCGTCAACCTTCTCCGCGCTCTTCATCCAGTTCACGTTGGCCGAGACCTTGATCCCGTTGTCGGGGTTGGTCACGTAATTGACCGTATAGACCACGTCATCGGCATTGAACGGCTCGCCATTGTGGAAAGTGACGCCCTCGCGCAGCTTGAGCTCGATGGTGACGTCATCAATCCAGGTCCATTCGGTCGCCAGGTTGCCTTTGAATTCGCCGGTATCGGGATCGCGATAGAGCAGACCGTCCCAGACCGCGCGGGAGATCAGAATGCCTTCGCGGGCCGAGTTGAAGTAGTTGTCGACCGATTCCAGTTCCTTCAGGAAAGCCAGACGGAGCGTGTCGTCGGATTTGTCGGCGAAGGCGGGCGCGGCGATTGCAAGGCCCAGCGCGCTCCCCATCATCAATGTCTTGAGTTTCATGGTCGTCCTCTCTGTTGGTTGGCCGTCGGTGTGCATTTCTTTTTGTTGTTTTTGTATACAACAAGATCATGTCGTAATCCGTCAAGCGGCTTGAGGACCTTTTTTTGCCGGTTCCGCGTATCGCACGACATCATGACCATGAATTGAGCAGCACCGCCGGTTCCGCAGGGTCAGGTATCACGCGCATGAACCGTCCGGGGCAGCGATCTGGACCGCCGGACGCCGGGACAGAACTTTCAGGAGGCGATGGCCTTGAGGCTGGCCATCAACCGCTGGAACCCTTCGCCCTGGACGGTCACATGGTCGCGCACGGCATTGGCGGCGGCCACACTGTCCCCCTCTGCCAGCGCCGCGACGATCACCTGGTGTTCGGACAGGGATTGTTTCAACCGTCCACGGGACCGCAGCTGCTGACGGCGGAAGGGACGCAGGCGTTTCTGAAGCTTCAGGCTTTCCTGTTCGAGAAAGCTGTTGCCGGATTCACGGTAGATCGCGGCGTGAAACCGTTCGTTTTCGGCATAGTAAAGGTCCGGATCCTGCGCGTCCGAGGCCGCCTCACAACGCCTGTTGGCTTCGCGCAGCTCATCCAGCGCACCGTTCGACATCCGCCGCGCCGCAAGTCTGGCGCAGACAGCCTCCATCTCTGCCATGACCTCGAACATCTCCAGCAGCTCCAGCGGGCCGGGTTGACGCACGAAGGCACCCCGCCGGGGGATCAGGGTCACGAGGCCGGAGCTTTCCAGCCTTTGCAGGGCCTCGCGCAGCGGCGTGCGCGATACGCCGAACTGCTCGGCCAACCGCACCTCGTCCAGCCGATCGCCGTCGGCGAAAGTGCCGTCAAAGATCATTTCTTCCAAAGATCTTGCGATATTCACCGCGCTGCGTAATTCCATGGGAAAAAAGTAGCTTGAGGACCTGAGGCACGCAATAACTAATATCTTGTATACAAAAGTGTTGACCCAAAAAACACAGCACCCCTATGATCCAGGTGGCGCGCCTTACCTTCGGCGCCCCGGCGCACAGGCCACTTGATCCGGTGAGGGGCGCCTGGCCACACGCCGGCCCCTGCCCCGCGACGCCGCCGCGCGATCGACACGACAAGGACCAGATCAATGACGTTACTTGCCGACCTGCTCTCCACGATGCTTGATCGCCGTCACCTCACCCTGGGACAGAAAGCGCCCTCGGCGCGGCCGGTGGAGGATCTGATGGAAGACCTTCTGGGCAGCGCGGGCGAACTGTCGGAGCTGGCGCTGGCGCAGGATATCCTGGACCAGTTTGCCAGCTTCGACGACAACGGCAAGCTGGGCTTCCTGCGTCACCTCGCCCATGCGATGAACATCGACCCGGAGACGGTCCGCACGTCACTGGACGCCTATGAACAGGCCCCGTCGAAACAGACCTACCGCGCATTCATGACGGCGGCAGAGCCGAAGCGACAGGAACTGATCCGCCGCCTGAACCGGGTGCCCGGGGCGACCGGCGCGCTGGTGCGGATGCGTGCCGACCTGTTGCGGCTGGCCGGCGACGACCCGGAACTGGCGGCGCTGGACCTCGACTTCCGGCACCTCTTTGCGTCCTGGTTCAACCGCGGCTTTCTGGTGCTGCGCCCGATCAACTGGGAAAGCCCGGCCCATATCCTGGAGAAGATCACCGCCTACGAGGCCGTGCACGCCATCCAAAGCTGGGACGACCTGCGCCGTCGCCTGCAACCGCGAGACCGGCGCTGCTTTGCCTTTTTTCACCCCGCGATGCCGGATGAGCCGCTGATTTTCGTCGAAGTCGCCCTGACCCGCGGCATCCCCGGTTCGGTCCGGACGGTGCTGGCCGAAGACCGCACCGCGCTGGATCCCGAAAGCTGTGATACCGCTGTGTTCTACTCGATCTCGAATTGTCAGGCGGGTCTGGCCAGCGTGTCGTTCGGCAATTCGCTGATCAAACAGGTCGCGGCGGACCTTGCGGCGGAACTGCCGATGCTCAAGTCCTTTGTCACCCTGTCGCCGATTCCGCTTTTGACCAGATGGGCCAGTGCGCAGGGCATCGCGATGCCGCAAGAGCCAGAGGACCGGCGCGCGCTGGCGGCGCATTACCTGCTGAACGCCAGAGGGCCCAATGATGCGCCCTTCGACCCGGTGGCGCGGTTTCATCTGGGCAACGGCGCGCTGGTGCATGCGGTCCACGCGGATGCGGACGACACGCCGAACGGGCAGGCTCAGTCGGGTGGCGTCATGGTGAACTACCTCTACGATCTTGCGCAAGTCGCGGCAAATCATGAGAATTTTCAGACAAATCAAAAGATCGTCGCCAGTTCCGAGGTGACATCTCTGGCCAGAACGGGCACCAACATGCTCAAGGCGGAAAGGTAAGACATGGGCAATCCACTCTACGACACCCTCTACGGGGCAAATGCGGGCCGTGACGCGCCGTTTCTTCATCTGGCAGACGGAAGCAAAGTCACCTATGCGGACTTTCTGGCCGAGGCCGCGCAGATGGCCCATGTGCTGACCGGGCTGGGCCTGTCGCCGGACGACCGGGTGGCCGTGCAGGTCGCGAAATCGCCGCAGGCGCTGGCGCTCTGTGCCGCCTGTGCGCAGGCGGGGCTGGTGTTCCTGCCGTTGAACACCGCCTATACGACCGACGAGCTGACCTATTTCATCGACAACAGCGGTGCCGCCCTGGTGGTGACAGATAGCGCCAGAGAGCAGGACCTGGCCCCGGTGGCGACCCGGCTGGGTGCCCGGATCGAGACGCTGAATGCCGACGGCAGCGGATCGCTGACGGAAAAGGCCGCGCAGGCACCGCAACAGTTCGACACCGTGCCCCGCAGCGAAGACGACCTGGCGGCCTTTCTGTACACGTCCGGCACGACAGGCCGGTCCAAGGGCGCGATGCTGACCCAGACCAACCTTCTGTCGAATGCCCGGACGCTGGTTCAGGAATGGCAATTCACCGCGGATGACGTGCTGCTGCACGCCCTGCCGATTTTCCATACGCATGGCCTGTTCGTCGCCACCAACGTGACGCTGGTGGCCGGGGGCAGCATGATCTTCCTGTCCGGGTTCGACCTGGATCGCATCCTGGACCGGATGCCGGAGGCCACGACGATGATGGGTGTGCCGACGTTCTATACCCGCCTGCTCGACGACGCGCGCTTTACCCGGGACGCGGCGGCGCATATGCGTCTGTTCATCTCGGGCTCGGCGCCCCTGCTTGCGGAAACCCACGTGCAGTTCGAAGCGCGCACCGGCCAGCGCATTCTGGAACGCTACGGCATGACCGAGACCAACATGAACACCTCGAACCCCTATGACGGCGAACGCCGCGCGGGGACCGTCGGCTTTCCGCTGCCGGGGGTCGAGCTGAAGATCACCGATCCGGAAACCGGCACCCCCCTGCCGCAGGGCGAGGTCGGCGTGATCGAAGTGCGCGGGCCGAACGTGTTCAAGGGCTATTGGCAGATGCCTGAAAAGACCGCCGCCGAACTGCGCGACGACGGGTTTTTCATCACCGGCGACCTGGGCACGATCGACGCGGACGGCTACGTCAGCATCGTGGGACGCGGCAAGGACCTGATCATCTCGGGCGGGTACAACATCTACCCCAAGGAGGTGGAGCTGGTACTGGACGAACAGGAAGGCGTGCTGGAAAGCGCGGTGATCGGCGTGCCACATCCCGATTTCGGTGAAACCGTGCTGGGCGTTCTGGTGGCGCAAAAAGGTCAGGACCCGGACGTCGACAGCATCATGGAACGGATCAAGGGCCCGCTCGCGCGGTTCAAGCATCCGCGCCGTCTGGTGATGATCGACAGCCTGCCGCGCAACACCATGGGCAAGGTCCAGAAGAATGTCCTGCGCGAGACTTACAAGGACATGTTTACATCGCAGTGACCCCGCTCTGCCGGAGTTCAGAACTTCAGCGGGGCGTTCGACTTGACCTCCTTGATCACAAAAAAGGTCCGCGCCTGCCGGACGCCGGGCAAGGCGATGAGCTTGCGCGTATGCAGCCGGTTGAAATCGCTCATGTCGGACACCCTGATCCGCAGTAGGTAGTCGAAGTCCCCGGCCACCAGATCGCAATCCAGTATCGCGTCCTCCCGGGCGATCGCCTCTTCGAATGCGGCAAAGCTTTCGGGCGTGGACCGGTCCAGGACGATCCCCACCATGACCAGTGCGCCCAGCCCGACCTTGTGGGGGTCCACGGTCGCGCGGACGCCGGTGATGAAGCCTTCGTCAAAAAGTCTTTGCGTGCGCCGGTGGCAGGTCGCGGCGCTGACATTGATCCGCTTGGCCAGTTCGGCGTTGGTCTGCCGCCCGTCCTCTTGCAGCAACCGCAACAGGGTGAGTTCGGACCGGCTGAGCGGATCGGCAGGTGTGTCATTCACGGGTTTGGTTTCCTTGTCTGAGCCACCGCACGGCCGGCGGTGAAGTGGAACGTGATTCGAGCAGGGACTCGTCTGATGATTTCTTTCAATTTGAAGGACGCTGGTGAAAAATCATACCTTATCCAGACCTCTTGCCACGCAATACATAGAAAAAATCCCTCGATATTGAAAGGACATCTCTGGCATTATTCGGTAGTGTCAGCGCCGACAACACGGGAGACAGCCATGTCATTGCTTGAGAAATTCGAACGCTATCCGCTCACCTACGGCAAAACGCCGATCGAACACCTGCCGCGCCTGTCCGAGGCGCTGGGCGGCAAGGTCGAAATCTACGCAAAGCGGGACGACTGCAATTCCGGTCTTGCCATGGGCGGCAACAAACTGCGCAAGCTCGAATACATCGTGCCGGACGCGCTTGCCTCTGGGGCCGATACGCTGGTGTCCATCGGCGGCGTCCAGTCCAACCACACCCGCATGGTCGCCGCGACCGCCGCCAAGATCGGCATGAAATGCGTGGTGGTTCAGGAAAAATGGGTGCCGCATTTCGATGCCGTCTACGACCGGGTGGGCAACATTCTGATGACCCGCCTGATGGGTGCGGATTCGCGCCTGGTCGACGAAGGTTTCGACATCGGCATTCGCGAAAGCTGGGAAAACGCGATGCAGTCGGTGCGCGACGAAGGCGGCGTCCCCTACGGCATTCCCGCCGGTGCATCGGTGCATAAATACGGCGCACTGGGCTACATCGGTTTTGCCGAAGAGGTCGCCCAGCAGGAGGAAGAACTGGGGTTCAAGTTCGACTACATCGTGGTCTGCGTCGTGACCGGCTCCACCCAGGCGGGCATGATCGTCGGGTTCAAGGACCAGGGCCGCGCCGACCGGGTGATCGGCATCGACGCCTCCGCCACGCCCGAGCAGACCCGCGCCCAGGTGACGGAGATCGCCCGCAACACCGCCGAGCTGGTCGAACTGGGCCAGGAGATCACCGAGCAGGACATCGTCATCAATAACGATTACGCCTACCCCGCCTATGGGGTGCCGTCGGACGAAACCAACGACGCGATCCGCCTCGCGGCCCGGACCGAAGCGATGATGACGGACCCGGTCTACGAGGGCAAATCCATGCAGGGCATGATCGACCTCACCCGCAAGGGGTTTTTCCCCGAGGGGTCTCGGGTGCTTTATGCGCACCTTGGCGGCGCGCCAGCGCTGAACGGCTACAGCTACTACTACAAGGACGGCTGAGCCCCGCTTCGCCGCGCGTCCGGTGCAGACAACGGATCGGGACCACGCCTCGCGTGCCCGGTCCGTTTTGTGTTTTCAGCCACAGCCAACCGAAAGACCGGCAGACCGCACTCACATCATTTTTCAAAGCGGCTGCCGCCCCGTGCGGTGCTGTAAAGAGCTGAGTTTTCCGAGCTTTGGAGCGGGTGAGACGCGTAAACCTGGAACCAAACCGGCCTCAGGTAGCCGAATGCGATAGGCCATTTCAAAGTGGTGCGGGTGAAAAGAGAGACCTAGAGCCAAATGCTCTCATCGCTCCCTTGGAGCGACTGCCGCATGCTGTTGTTTCGAGAGTTGCGGCATCTTCCTTCGGAAGAGCCAGTGGTGCGGGTGAAGGGACTCGAACCCCCACGCCAAAGGCGCCAGAACCTAAATCTGGTGCGTCTACCAATTCCGCCACACCCGCACACGACCGGATTTCGGTCTGAGGCGCTGATTAGCAAACACGATGCCGATAGGCGAGAGAAAAAACTCGGCGGCGGTCCGGCCCAAAAAAAGGCAAGACATTAACACTTTGTTGTCTTATGTTCGGGATAACCTGAGGCAGGTACAAAAAAGAAAGTGACGCCCATGAAACCGAATACGGTCGGGCGCGTAGGCGACAATGATCGCCATGCGGGCCAGTACTCCCCTTACGCCGTCCTGGATACAGGACTGGTCCAAGGTGCCATGTTGCTCACGCTCGACGGAGAGATTCCGGTGGAATTTCTGTCGGTGGGCGACAAGATCATCACCCGCGATACCGGCATTTCCAAGGTCATGCACATCCAGCGCAGCACACGGGCCGTGCATCAGATCGGGCTGTCTGCGGGATCACTGGGCCACACCCGGCCCGAGCGGGACGCGATCCTTGCGGGGGACCAGATGGTGCTGATCCGCGACTGGCGCGCGCGGGCATTGTTCAATTCGGAACGCGCATTGGTGGCCGCACGCACGCTGGTGGACAACGAATTCATCACCGACCTTGGCACGACAGAAACAACTCTGTTCCAGATCTTCTGTGACGGCCCGCATATCCTTTATGCCGACGGGCTGGAACTGGGAACGGCCGATGCGGCCAAGGCACGCGGCGCGGTTCTGCACGCCGCCTGATCCTAAAGGCCCAGTCCCCTCAGAACCTTTGGCAGCTCCTCTGCCAGGTCCTCGGCGATCAGGCCGGGGCCAAAGCTGCGGGCGCATTCCGCGTGCAGCCATGTCGCCGTTTCGGCGGCGCTTGCCGGATCCACCCCCCGCGCCAGCAGACCGGTGATCATGCCCGCCAGCGTATCCCCCGCCCCCGCAGTGGCCAACCAGGGCACCGCCCGCGCCCCCGTGGCAGCGTGGCAGGTGACGCTTCCGTCCGGCGCGGCGATTGTCGTCTCAGCCCCTTTAAGCAGCACGGTACAGCCCGCCTTCTGCGCCGCCTGCGCCGTCGCCTGCGCCTTTGTCATTGTTTTTGCTTCGAAACTGGCAGCGATGTCGCCAAAGACCCGGCGGAATTCCCCGAGGTGCGGGGTGAGCACACAGGCGTCGTGCAGTCCCGCAATCAGGGTCGGTGACTTGCCGATGATCGTGAGCGCATCCGCGTCGAGCACACAGGGCAGCCCACTGTCCAACGCCCCTTCCACTAGCGCCTGCTGATTTGCATCCATGCCGAAACCGGGGCCCAGGCACAGGGCGGCAAACCGCCCCTCCGCCAGCAGGTCGTGCAGGGCGGCGGCATCCCCGACCCGCGCCAGCATGACGGCAGTGACCTGAACCGCGACTTCCAACTGCGCGGCAGGGGGTACACCCAGCGTGACCGCCCCTGCCCCGATGCGCAACGCCGCCCGCGCCGCCAACCGCGCGGCCCCGGTGCGCCCCGGCCCGCCAGACAGGACCAGCACATGCCCGTGGTCGTACTTGTGCCCCTGCCCTTTGCGCAGCAGTGCAAGATCCAGGGTGTCGCGGGTGATAGGGTGAACCAATTTTCGAACCTTCCCATGTCGATCGGGCCAAACGGCGTTTCAGATTACAGGCCGATCCCCGCCACCACCAGCGCCGTATCGGCCAGTGGCGGCATCCGGTGGGCGGGCTTGGCCCGGTGAAACGTCACGATCAGATCGGCGGACAACGGCTGCGCGGCCAGCATCGTCCCCGCGTCGGCATCGTAACCCGTCGGCACATCGACGGCGACCATGAAAACCGCGCCACGGCACCGCCCCACCGCCCGATGCACCGGCGCCAGCACATCGTCAAGCGGCCCGCGCTGACCAATCCCGAAAAGCGAATCAATAACCAGCACCGGCGCCCCGTCAGCGGGCAGGGCAACAACCTCCAGCGAGGCAATTTCGCCCAATTCCCGCCAAACTTCGGCATTGGCCCGGGCGTCGGGCGGCAAATCCGGTATCGCCCCCATGCCGAACACTCCTACATCCAACCCCGCCTCACGCAGCAGGCGTGCGATGACATAGCCGTCCCCGCCGTTGTTTCCCGGCCCGCACAGCACCACTGCACGCTGTCCCGGCACCACCAGATCGGATCGCCGAGCGCGCAGTGCCTCCACAACACCCCGACCCGCGCGTTCCATCAGGGTTCTGCCCGTCACCGCGCCTGATGCCATGGCGGCCCGTTCGACAGCGCGCATCTGCGCGCTGGTCAGACAATCCGCGGGGACCGCGCCACTCATGTTTCACTATTGCACATTATTTAATCTCTTTGCCTGTTTTAACGCCGCCGCCTGCGGATTAACCTGCATCCAAGCCGTTCGGGCCGGAGCTGTTATGGATTCCCCCCGGTCAAAATGAAATGCCTTTGCTGGCCAAAGCTTTCCTCGAAAAGGGACCGACATGAAAAAGATCGAAGCGATCATCAAGCCTTTCAAGCTCGACGAAGTGAAGGAGGCGCTACAGGACGTCGGCGTCCAGGGTCTTTCCGTGATCGAGGTAAAGGGGTTCGGGCGCCAGAAGGGCCACACCGAACTCTATCGCGGCGCTGAATATGTCGTCGATTTCCTGCCCAAGGTTAAGGTCGAGGTCGTACTCGACGATGACCAGGTGGATGCGGCCATTGCCGCCATCGTTGACGCCGCCAAGACCGAAAAAATCGGCGACGGCAAGATCTTCGTCACGCCCGTCGAACAAACCATTCGCATCCGCACCGGCGAAACCGGCTCGGACGCGTTGTAAACAGCACTACCTGCCAAAAGGATTACAGCCCATGAGCACCAAAGAGTTCCTCAAGAAGATCAAGGACGAAGACATCGAATACGTCGATGTGCGGTTCACCGACACGCGCGGCAAGCTGCAGCACGTCACCGTCTGCAGCGATGAGGTGGACGAGGACTTCATCGAAGAGGGTTTCATGTTCGACGGCTCCTCGATCGCAGGCTGGAAAAGCATCGAAGCCTCCGACATGAAGCTGATGCTGGACACCGAAAGCGCCTACGTCGACCCCTTCTATGCGGAAAAGACGATCTGCGTGCATTGCTCCATCGTTGAGCCGGACACCGGCGAAAGCTACGAGCGCGACCCGCGCGGCACCGCCGAAAAGGCCGAAGCCTACCTGATCTCTTCGGGTATCGGCGATTCCGCCTTCTTCGGTCCCGAGGCCGAGTTCTTCCTGTTCGACAACGTGAAGTTCTCCAACTCGATCAACAAGGTGTCCTACGAGGTCGATGCATCCGACGGGTCCTGGAACACCGACACCGATTACGAGATGGGCAACATGGGCCACCGTCCGGGCCTCAAGGGCGGCTATTTCCCGGTGAACCCCGTGGACGAGGCGCAGGATCTGCGGGCAGAAATGCTGTCCACCATGAAGCGTCTCGGCATGAAGGTGGACAAGCACCACCACGAAGTCGCCTCCTGCCAGCACGAGTTGGGCCTGATCTTCGGCACGCTGACCAAGCAGGCGGACGAGCTGCAGAAGTACAAGTACGTGATCCATAACGTCGCCCATGCCTACGGCAAGTCGGCCACTTTCATGCCCAAGCCGATCTCGGGCGACAACGGGTCGGGCATGCATGTGAACATGTCGATCTGGAAAGACGGCAAGCCGCTCTTTGCCGGTGACAAATATGCCGATCTCAGCCAGGAAGCCCTGTGGTACATCGGCGGTATCCTGCGCCACGCCAAGGCGCTGAACGCCTTCACCAACCCGTCGACGAACTCTTACAAGCGCCTGATCCCGGGCTTCGAAGCCCCCGTTCTGCGTGCGTACTCCGCGCGCAACCGCTCGGGCTGCGTGCGTATCCCGTGGACCGAGTCGCCGAAAGCGAAGCGGGTCGAAGCACGTTTCCCCGATCCCGCATCCAACCCCTACCTGTGCTTCTCTGCGCTGCTGATGGCGGGCCTTGACGGGATCAAGAACAAGATCGACCCGGGCGAAGCGATGGACAAGAACCTCTATGACCTGCCCGCCGAGGAACTGGCCGACATCCCGACCGTCTGCGGCAGCCTGCGCGAAGCCCTGGAGGAACTGCAGGCCGACATGGACTTCCTGCTGGCCGGTGACGTGTTCACCCGCGACCAGATCGAAGGCTACATCGAACTGAAGATGGAAGAGGTGCACAAGTACGAGCACACCCCCCATCCGGTCGAATTCGGCATGTACTACAGCTGCTGATCGCGCCCACGCGCCGGTCTGTCATCGGGGCACCCCTTCGGGGGTGCCCTTTTGCTTTGTGCGGCTTCGCCAATTGGCCCGCGGTTTGTCACAATTCGACCCAAATTGATTGCGATGGTCGGCACGAGTGAATGGCACGGTCGGGGGACAGCACGGATATGGGCAACGCAGCGAACGAAATCGCTTTCGCCAATCGGATCGACCGGATTGAGAAGCAGGCCCGACGCACCGTCCAAGCCCGCAAGCCCCGGCGCACCCGCAGTCTGGGCAGTTCGCTGATAACCCCGCTGATGTTGTGCTTTTTCATGGCCGGCGGCACCGTCTACGCCTGGGAGGCAATGGACAGGCCTACCGAGACCCCGCTCGACATGGCCGGCATTCTCAGCTCAAAGGTGAAAATGCTCTCTTACTGAGCGCGCCACCTTTTCGGCGGCTCTTTTCAGAAAGTATTCGCCGGGTTAAGGTTCGGATCTAGATTTCATTTCTGTACATTCACAACCGGCTGAGGATTACCATGCGCCACTTCAGAACCCTTGCCCTTTCACTGAGCGTCGCGACCGCGCTCGCCGCACCGGGCCTCGCCGCGACCTGCGGGAACAACTCGGGCGGTTTCAACGCCTGGAAGGCGGCCTTTGCGAACGAAGCCCGCGCAGCGGGCGTGGGACAGCGCGGGCTCGATGCGCTGGCGTCGGCCAGCTACGCCTCCGGCACGATCGCGGCGGACCGCAACCAGAAATCCTTTCGCTACTCGCTGTCCAAATTCATGCAGGTGCGCGGGGCCGATACGATTGTATCCCAGGGCCGTAAACGCAAGGCACAGAACCCCGGTTTCTATCAATCGCTGGAACGGTCCTACGGCGTGCCCGCAGGCGTGCTGATTGCCATCCACGGCATGGAAACCGGTTTCGGCGGGTTCATGGGCAATTCCTCTGTCGTGTCGGCCATCACCACGCTGGCCTACGACTGCCGCCGCTCCAGCTTCTTCGTGCCGCACGCCATCGGCGCGCTGAAACTGGTGGATCGCGGCGCGATCACCTCGAACACCAAGGGCGCCAAACATGGCGAACTGGGCCATACCCAGTTCCTGCCGGGCAATGCCCTGCAATACGGCGTTGACGGCAACGGCGACGGCCGCGTCGACTTCTACAACCAGACCGACGCCCTTGCCTCCACCGCGAACTTCCTGCGCCGCAAGGGCTGGCAACCGGGCCAGGGATACCAGGAAGGGCAGCCGAACTTCCGCGTGATCAAGCAATGGAACGCCGCCACCGTCTACCAGCAAGCCATCGCGATCATGGGCGCCCGCATCGACGGTTAAGAGACGCCCCGCGCCACGGGCATGACATCGGCCCGTGGCGCGGCCCCCCAGGCTTCTTTATGCCGAAAATACTCAAAAGCCACAGTGCCGACAGGTGCTGCGCGCAGGCCCTTGCGCAAACCGGCCCTGCCCCCTATCTGGGCCTCAGGGTCAGGCCCCTGCCGTCCGCATTCCGGTGAAGTCCTGAACGATGACCTACCTTCAATCTCGCTAGATTGATGGGCAACGCGGACCCCCACGTCACTTCATGCGAGACGGAGTGTAGACATGAATACCCCTTCCCGTGACGTTCTCAAGGCGCAGGCCAAACGCCTGCGCGCCGATCTGGCTGCCCGTGGCCAGATGCTCAGCCATGCCGAAGCACTGGAAACCGTGGCCCACCAGTGGGGCGCACGCGACTGGAACACCATCGCCGCGCGTGCCGCAAACAGCCATCCCGGCTGGGCGCCGGGTCAGCGTGTGACAGGCCGCTACCTGGGTCATCCCTTTGTGGCCGAGGTCAAGGCGGCGCGGCAGTCTTCCTCGGGCTACTGGGCGCTGACACTGCGGTTCGACAGACCGATCGACGTGGTCACGTCGGACCTGTTCAGTTCGTTCCGGCGGCAGGTCAACACGACGGTGAACGCGCACGGCCAATCGCCGCAAAAGACCTCGGACGGCCAGCCCCATATGGTGCTGGACCCGATTTGACACCGGGGCGGCGCGCGGGATCAGCCCGCGCGCCGCACCACATGCGTGTGGATGGTAAAGGCAACCGCCCTGCTGCGCGGCATCCGTACCACGCACTGGCGCTCCGCCCGCAGATAGCGGCAGGGCGCGGTGGGATCCGCGCGCGTGGGATGATGCAGGTCGCTGTCAGCATAAGGCAGCCGGTTGAACCGCCACAGCGGACGGCCTGGCTGCACCCCATCGAACAGCCGCTGCACCCGCCGCGCCAGACCGGCGTCATATTCCGCCACCGGCGCGTGGATCGCGACCAGGGGCCGCCCCGCCTTGTCGGCCAACCGCCAGCTCGCCGGAAAGCACAACACCGCCGCCACCAGCACATGTTCATCCCCGCGCTTGTCCATCACGCAGATGTCCTGCTGCACAAGATGCCCCAGCGTGCGCAGGGGCGCCTCCCAGTCCAGCACCACCCTGCGCCCGTCCGGGCAGATCACCCGGTTGCCTTCGACCGAGAAGCCGAGCCCCGGCAACAGGGCCAGCGCCTCCTCCAGCACCTCGGTCGCGGCGGCGCGGGCCTCGGGCGGCTCCCACAATACCTTGTCGGGCCGCTCCGCCAGCAGCGCCGCGCGATAAGCCATCTGCGCGGAATAGGTTTCATCCACCCGCAACCAGTCCGTCGCCCCGCAGGGGGCAACACCCGGAAGAGGCCGGTCCTGCGACATCTCGGGTGGCAGGCAGCTGTGCAGTATCTCTTTCATCGCGCGCACCCTTGGGTCAGGAGGGGAACCGGACCCTATTGCCCCAGCGCCTGCGCCAGATC
Organism: Sulfitobacter sp. THAF37; assembly: GCF_009363555.1. Taxonomy (NCBI): domain Bacteria; kingdom Pseudomonadati; phylum Pseudomonadota; class Alphaproteobacteria; order Rhodobacterales; family Roseobacteraceae; genus Sulfitobacter; species Sulfitobacter sp. THAF37. The sequence continues at coordinate 2,356,526 of NZ_CP045372.1, read as the reverse complement.
ATCGCGCAGATCCCCCACATCTTCGATCCCGACCGACAGCCGCAGCAGCCCCTCGGGAATGCCGGTATCCGGCTCGATCGTGTGGCGATGCTCCACCAGGCTTTCGACCCCGCCGAGCGACGTCGCCCTGTGGAACAGTTGCAACCGGCCCGCCGCCTGAAGGGCCGCCTGCGCCCCGCCCTTCACGACAAATGACAGCAGTCCGCCAAAGCCGCCCTGCATCTGACGCGCCGCCAACGCATGGCCCGGATGATCCGGCAGACCGGGATACATCACCTCTTCTACCCGTGGGTGATCCGACAGGTATGCCGCCAGCGCCTGGGCGGAGCGCGACATTTCCCGCATCCGGAGCGGCAATGTGCGCATCCCCCGCGTCAGCAGCCAGGCCTCCATCGGGGCCAGCACCGCCCCCGCCATGTCGCGGTCCTCGCGGACCATGCGCCAGATCTCACTTTCCCCGTCCGCCACACAGAGTGCGCCGGCCAGAACGTCGGAATGGCCGTTGATCCCCTTGGTCGCGGAATGCATCACGATGTCCGCGCCCAAGGCCAGCGGCTGGCTCAGGACCGGGCTGGCCGCCGTGCTGTCGACCACCAGCTGCGCGCCGACGGCATGCGCCGCCTCTGCCGCGGCGGCGATATCCACGATCCGCAGCCAGGGGTTCGACGGCGTCTCGACCCAGGCGATGGCGGGCCGGTGGGCGGCGCAGGCGGCGGCAAAGGCATCCGTATCAGCGGCTTCGACCTCGTGGAGGGTGATCTGGCGACGGGCACAGAACGCCCGGATCCAGGCGGTGGTGCCCCAGTAGATCTGGCTTTGCACCAGGATGCTGGCCCCGTTGGGCACGGTGCGGAACACCGCCGCCACCGCCGCCATGCCCGAGGGGAACAGCAGCGTGTCTGCTGCACCCTCCAGCCGGGACAGCAGCCGTTCGGCCACGCGCACATTCTCGTTGTGGGACCGCAGGTAGACGTTGCCGGGTACCAGCGGCGCATAATCGTCGTCGCGCGCAAATGTCGTGGCCATATGCACCGCAGGGACAACCCCGCCGGTATGCGCGTCAGCAGCCCCCGCCGCCTGCGCCGCAAGGGTGGCCGGTTGCAATCTTTTGTCAGGCGTGGCGGCCATGAAATACCCTTTCGATCGTGGTGCGTGCCCCTTGCTACACGGCGCATCGCGCCCCCGCCAGCCCCGTTCACGGTCGGGTTCGGCGCGTCACAGTGGCGTGACACGGACTTGCACAGGGCGCGGCAGGGGGTCACTCTCGCTTGCAGCACACAGGGAGCCCGGCATGGCCACAGAGCGCATCACCTTTCCCGGCCATGACGGCAGCGACCTTGCCGCCCGGCTGGATCTGCCCGAAGGGCCGCACCTGGCCACGGCGCTTTTCGCCCATTGCTTCACCTGCGGCAAGGACATCCCCGCAGCCCGCCGGATCGCGGCCCGGCTTGCCGGGATGGGCATCGCGGTGCTGCGGTTCGATTTCACCGGTCTCGGTCATTCGGCGGGGGAATTCGCCAATACCTCCTTCACCTCGAATGTCGCGGATATTGCCGCCGCCGCCCGCTATCTCGACGGGCGCGGGATGGCCCCCGCCCTGCTGATTGGTCATTCGCTGGGCGGTGCTGCGGTGCTCAAGGCAGCACCCGACCTGCCCGAGGTCAAGGCCGTGGCGACCATTGCCGCCCCCTTCGACCCCGGCCACGTTACCCGGAACTTCGCCGAGGCGCTGCCCCGCATCCGGGCCGAGGGCGCGGCCGAGGTGACGCTGGGGGGCCGTCCCTTCCGCATCGGCAAGGGCTTTGTCGAAGACGTGGAACAGGGTGCGCTGGGGCCGGCGCTGGCGCGGCTGACCGCGGCCCTGCTGGTGCTGCATTCGCCCACCGACGACATCGTCGGGATAGACAGCGCCAGCCAGATTTTCCTGGGCGCGACGCACCCCAAGAGCTTTGTTACCCTCGACGGGGCCGACCACCTGGTATCGCGCAGGCGCGACGCGGAATATGTCGCCGGTGTCATCGCCGCCTGGGCGGGGCGGTACCTGCCGCTGACCCCGCCCGCCCCGCCGCCCGGCGCCCCGGAAGGCGTCGTGCGCGTGGCCGAAGCGGATTCCGACGGATTTCTGCACGACATCAACAGCGGCCCGCATCACCACGTCCTGGCGGACGAGCCGCACGCCTACGGCGGCACGAACAAGGGGATGACACCCTACGGTTTCCTCTCTGCCGGACTGGGCGCCTGTACCTCGATGACGATCCGGATGTACGCCCGGCGCAAGGGCTGGCCGTTGGAACATGTCAGCGTCGATGTCTGCCACGACAAGGTGCATGCCCAAGACGCCGAGACCGGTTCAGGCGACAAGATCGACACCTGGCAGCGCCGGATTCGCCTGACCGGAGACCTGAGCGCCGACCAGCGCCAGCGGCTGCTGGAGATCGCCGACAAATGCCCGGTGCACCGCACGCTGGAACGCAGCTCTCGCGTAGTGACCGAACTCCTGGACTAACGGGGCGCCGCTTGTCCTTGGCCCCCTGTCGGTCTATGCACCGCGCAAACGTCAGCTTTCCGGACAGGTGCCCCATGATCCCTCGCTATTCCCGCCCCGAAATGGTTTCCATCTGGTCGCCCGAGACCAAGTTTCGCATCTGGTTCGAGATCGAGGCCCATGCCTGCGACGCCATGGCAGATCTGGGTGTCATCCCGCGCGAAAACGCCGACGCCGTGTGGACGGCCAAGGATGTGGAATTCGACGTCGCCCGCATCGACGAGATCGAGGCCGTGACCAAACACGACGTCATCGCCTTCCTCACGCATCTGGCCGAACATGTCGGCAGCGACGAGGCGCGCTTTGTCCATCAGGGCATGACTTCGTCCGACGTGCTGGACACCTGCCTGAACGTTCAGCTTGTCCGTGCCGCCGACATCCTGATCGCGGATATGGAGGCGCTGCTGGCTGCGCTCAAGCGCCGCGCGATCGAACACAAGGACACGCTGCGCGTGGGCCGCAGCCACGGCATCCACGCCGAACCCACCACCATGGGCCTGACATTTGCACGTTTCTATGCCGAGATGGACCGCAACCTCACGCGCCTGCGTACCGCGCGCGACGAGGTCGCCACCGGCGCCATCTCGGGCGCGGTCGGCACGTTTGCCAATATCGACCCCCGCGTGGAAGAACACGTCTGCGCCAAGCTCGGCCTCACGCCCGAGCCCATTTCCACACAGGTCATCCCCCGCGACCGGCACGCCGCCTTCTTCGCCACGCTTGGCGTCATCGCCTCTTCGGTCGAAAACGTCGCGATCGAAATCCGCCACATGCAGCGCACCGAGGTGCTGGAAGGCGCCGAATTCTTCTCGATGGGCCAGAAAGGCTCGTCCGCCATGCCACACAAGAAGAACCCGGTGCTGACCGAGAACCTGACGGGTCTTGCCCGCCTCGTCCGCATGGCGGTGATCCCGGCGATGGAAAACGTGGCCCTCTGGCACGAACGCGACATCTCGCATTCCTCGGTCGAACGGATGATCGGCCCCGACGCCACCGTGACGCTGGATTTCGCCCTTGCCCGTCTCACCGGCGTCGTGGACAAGATGATCATCTTCCCCGAGAACATGCTGGAGAACATGAACAAGTTCCCCGGCCTCGTGATGTCCCAGCGCGTCCTTCTGGCCCTGACCCAGGCCGGTGTGAGCCGCGAGGACGCCTATGCCATGGTCCAGCGCAACGCGCTCAAGGTCTGGGAACAGCGCACGGATTTCAAAGAGGAACTTCTGGCCGACGCGGACGTGGTGGCCGCCCTGGGCACGGATCAGATCGAAGAGAAATTCGACATGGGCTACCACACCAAACATGTGGACACGATCTTTGCCCGCGTCTTCGGCGACGGGGCCTGACCAACGCGCCCCCTCCCCTTCTTTATGCCAAAAATACCTCATCCCCGGCCCGCCTTTCCGCACAGGCAGTTGGTCGGGGCGCCGATCTGCCCGAAGACTGTGCACAGTGCCCCCCCATTGACGCCACGGCAAGGTCCGGGTTTGAAAAATTGCGCAATCGGTGTAGGTTTAAGCAATCAAGCAAAAGGAGACGGACCATGAAGATCAAGACCCTTGCGATTGCCCTTGCCCTCACCGCCGCGCCGAGCCTCGGCCTCGCCGCCGGATGTTCCTATGGCAAGGAGAAACAGGCGATGTCCTGTGCCGCCGGCACTACCTACGACAGCGCCACGAAAACCTGCATGCCGGTCAGCACCTGATCCGGCATCCTGGAATTCCCGTGCAGACCCGCCGTATCCGCGCGGGTTTTCACGACCGCCTTGACCGCCCTGACCGCCCTGACCGCAGGCGGTGCATCCCCCTGCGGCCACCGTCCATCACGCAACCGTGTCGCATATAGCCACGTTTTTTCTGGCTGTCTGGCGGTTTCTGCCCTTTTATTCAGTTTGACAGTAACGACATACCGGAGACCCCAGATGAAGGTCCTGCTTCTTTCCACCGCATTCGCCTTGCCGTTGGCAACCACCGCCGCCCTGGCCGCAGGCGGCGGCAATGAAACCGCTCCCGAAAAGCCCAAGTGCGAGACCGGGCAGGTCTACGACAAGGCGACCAAGACCTGCATCGTCGCCAAGGACAGCAACCTCGATGTCGATACGCTGTACGAGACGGTGCGCGAACTTGCCTATGCCGGGCGCTACGCAGATGCGCAGGTGATTCTGGCCGAGATGCCGCAGACCGACGACCGCACGCTGACCTACCTCGGCTTTGTTCATCGCAAGATGGGCAATGCCGAACGGGCGATGGGCCATTATCGCGAGGCACTTGTGCTCAATCCGGACAACGTGCTGGCACGGTCCTACATGGGCCAGGGCTTTGTCGAAGCGGGCAATATCGCGGCCGCGATGGATCAGCTCAGGGCGATCCGTGCCCACGGCGGCAGCGGCACCTGGGCCGAGGCTTCGCTGCGGCAGGCCATCGCCACGGGGCGCACCTTCAGCTACTGATTTCAGGCTTCCTTCATCCTTTCGTGTCACAAGCGCCGCAGTGACGGAAGGGGACAGACAGATGAACGATATGGTGCCGATCGGCTCCATGCTTTCGGCGCCCGCAGTGGCGCCGACGGGCGCGCCGATCACCCTCAGCCGGCGGGCAAAGGCTGCCATCGTGGTGCGCCTGCTGCTGAACGAGGGGGCGGACCTCCCGCTGGAGGATCTGCCCGACGAGCTGCAAGAGGCGCTGACCCACCAGATGGGGGCTATGCGGCTGGTGGACCGCGACACGCTCTGCGCCGTGGCGTCCGAATTCGCCGACGAGATCGACAGCATCGGCCTGGCATTTCCTGCCGGGATTGCGGGCGCGCTGGACGCGCTGGACGGCAAGATCAGCCGCCATACCGCGCTGCGCCTGCGCAGGGAAGCCGGGGTGCGCCAGTGGGGCGACCCTTGGGCACGCATCCGCGAACTGGGCGCCGACAGCCTGCTGCCCGTGCTGCAAAACGAAAGCGTGGAGGTGTCGGCGGTGATGCTGGCAAAGCTGCCGGTGCCGTTGGCGGCCGAATTGCTGGGCCGACTGCCCGGTCCGCAGGCCCGCCGGATCACCTATGCCGTGTCGCTGACCAGCGCCGTAACCCCCGAGGCGGTCGACCGGATCGGCCTGTCGCTGGCGATGCAGCTGGACGCGCAGCCCGCCCGGGCCTTTGACGGCGACCCGGTGGCGCGGGTGGGGGCGATCCTGAATTCCTCCAATACCATGACCCGCGACGACGTGTTGACCGGGCTGGACGAAACCGATCAGGGGTTTGCCAACGCGGTGCGCAAGGCGATCTTCACCTTTGGCAACATCCCCGCCCGCATTGCCCGGCGCGACGTGCCGCGCATCCTGCGCGAGGTCCCGCCCGCCAGCCTGCTGACCGCGCTCGCCGGGGCGGAAGCGGCCGGTTTTGCCGCGACGCGGGATTTCATTCTCGAAAACATGTCGGGCCGCATGGCCGACCAGCTGCGCGAGGAAATCGCGGAGACGGGCAAGCTCAAACCGGCGGAAGCGGAAGCGGCGATGAGCGACGTGGTGGGCACCATTCGCCAGATGGAAGCCGCAGGCGATCTGCTGCTGTTGGTAGAGGACGACGGGGAGGACGCCGCCTGACCAAAGAGGAGCAGGCCCGCGCCACCCTTGTTGCGCGGCGCCCCGCGGGCTATGTCAGTGCGACCTGCCCCAATCACGTGGTCCCATGCCCGAACCAGCCACCGCTCCGCCTGCCCTCGGGCGCAAGATCGGTCACTATCTGACCAACGGCCTGGCGGTCGGCATCATCCGCTGCGCCCTCGCCCTGCCTTATGAGACACGGGTGCGTGCCGTTGGCGCGCTGATGCGCAGGGTGCTGGGTCCCGCCGCCGGATACCGAAGGCGGGCGCTGGACAACCTCGCACGGATCCGCCCCGACCTGCCGCCGGACCGGCACCGAGAAATCGCAGCGGGCTGTCTGGACAACGCGGGCCGTACCTTTATCGAGAATTACTCCCACAAGGATTTTCCCGCGCGCATGGCGGGCATCACGCCCGAAGGGCCGGGCCTGACGGCCTTGGAGGACGCGGCGGCGCGGGGCAGACCGGTGATCCTGGTCACAGGACATTTCGGCAATTACGAGGCCACCCGGGCGGCCCTTGTGGCGCGGGGCCATGACATCGGCGGTCTCTACCGCGACATGAAGAACCCCTATTTCAACGCACATTATGTCAAGACGATGGAAGCCTTCGGCGGCCCCGTGTTTCCGCAGGGACGGCGCGGCACGGCAGGTTTCGTGCGCCACTTGCGCGACGGCGGCCAGCTGGTTCTGCTGTTCGATCAGCACGTGCAGTTCGCGCCGATCCTTGATTTCATGGGCGCGCCCGCCCGCACCGCCGTGTCGGCGGCGGAATTGGCGCTGCGCTACGACGCGCTGCTGATCCCGTTCTACAGCATCCGACAGCCTGATGGCGTCAGCTTTCGCAGCGTGCTGGAAGCGCCGATCCCGCACAGCGACCCCGAAACGATGACGCAGGCGCTGAACGACAGCCTGTCGGAAAGGGTGCGGGCCCATCCCGAGCAGTGGTTCTGGGTCCACCGCCGCTGGCGGCCCGACGAATAGCGGTGACTGACGATCCTTCAGCGGTCGATGTTGCGGCAGGCATGTTTCCCGATCACCGCGACCGCACGGCCTGCTCGGTTGCTGCGCGCCGCGCCGCCCTGTCTGACGGACTGTTTGACGGACTGTCTGACGGAATCAGACCGTTCTTCGCAGACATGTCATAAATGAAATGTCATCATCCGGCGGGGTGGGAAAGTTCGTTCGCCAGTGCCGTAGACATTTCGTTCGCCAGTACCGCAGACGTCAGGTCCGGTCGAGCGCGCCAACACGCGACCTTTGGCCTAACGCAGACGTTGCGCCGCCAGGATCGGGCCAGCCTCATCGCTTTGCAGAATCACCACAACCGGCGTGTCGCCACTGATCTCGGCAGTCATCGACAAGGGGGCCGCGCCATCCCACTGGCCCAGCACCTGCCAGCCGTCGACGATATTGGCGTAGCTCAGCGTCTTGCCCCGGTTCTCACCGCGTTCGATCGTGGTGGTGCGGTGTGGCACGTAACGCACCATATGCAGGATGACCGGACCCGACACCTCCTCCAGCGCCTCAGCCTCGATCTTCAGTGTATCGCCCTCGCGCGCGATCTTCAGCGCAACCGGGGCGCCGCGCTGATTGTGTTCGGCAATGGCTTTGCTCAGCTTCATCGGCTTTGCGCCCACGATGTCGGTCTCGCCCTGCACGATCATCTCGGGCGTATAGATCGACTTGCGTCCGGCCTTGTGTGCATAGGCGCGTTGCCGGTCCGCGTGGGCAGGATCGCCAAAGGGGTCTTCCCAGCCGATGTAGTCCCAGTAATCCACGTGCAGCGCCAGCGCGATCACGTCCTCCCGTTCCGCCAGTTCCTCCAGAATGGCATCGGCCGGCGGGCAACTCGAACAGCCCTGCGACGTGAACAGCTCCACAACCACCGGGCTCTCTTGCGAAATCGCGGGAAGCACGGAGCCAAGGCTCAGCGCAGTAACCAGGGGCAGCAGGTATCTCATTTCATTCCAATCTGCGGAGCAACGACCCGGCCAGTAGTATCCATGCGGCCCTGAAATAACCAATCAATGTTTCTTGAAAGCTCGGGCTGTCCAAAAGCCAGGCTTGGTATACCACAGTATACAATTTAATGCCAATGCCCGCGTTTCCCATTGAAACGCGGGCTGCAATAGGCCATCTAGACGTCAAGAACTGCCACCTTTCACAGCCAAGGGAGCCCCTCCATGACGATTCAAGTCGGTCAGGACACCGCCAAGACCCGCAAGACCCTCAGCGCGGGCGATCAGAAAATCGCCTATTACTCCATCCCCGCGGCGCAGGAGGCAGGGCTGGGCGACTTCACCAAGCTGCCTGCCGCGCTCAAGGTGGTGCTGGAGAACATGCTGCGCTTCGAGGACGGCAAGACCGTTACCGTGGACGACATCAAGGCCTTCGCCGAATGGGCAAGCAAAGGCGGCAAGAATCCTCGCGAAATTGCCTATCGCCCCGCACGCGTGCTGATGCAGGACTTTACCGGCGTGCCCGCCGTGGTCGACCTTGCCGCGATGCGCGACGGTCTGGTGGCGCTGGGCGGCGACGCGGACAAGATCAACCCGCTGAACCCCGTCGACCTGGTCATCGACCACTCGGTCATGATCGACGAATTCGGCAACCCCCGCGCCTTCCAGATGAACGTGGACCGCGAATACGAACGCAACATCGAACGCTATACCTTCCTCAAGTGGGGCCAGAAGGCGTTCAACAACTTCCGCGTGGTGCCGCCGGGCACAGGCATCTGCCACCAGGTGAACCTGGAATACCTCGCCCAGACCGTCTGGACCGACAAGGACCAGAACGGTGAAGAGGTCGCCTACCCCGACACGCTGGTGGGCACCGACAGCCACACCACCATGGTCAACGGCGCGGCCGTGCTCGGCTGGGGCGTCGGCGGGATCGAGGCGGAAGCCGCGATGCTGGGTCAGCCGATCTCCATGCTGATCCCCGAAGTCGTCGGCTTCGAGCTGACCGGCAAGATGGTGGAAGGCACCACCGGTACCGACCTGGTGCTGAAGGTTGTCGAGATGCTGCGCGAAAAGGGCGTGGTCAGCAAGTTCGTCGAATTCTTCGGCGACGGGCTCGACACGCTGCCGCTGGCCGACCGCGCGACCATCGCCAACATGGCCCCCGAATACGGCGCCACATGCGGCTTTTTTCCGATCGACGGCGAGACCCTGCGCTACATGCGCACCACGGGCCGCGAAGAGGACCGCATCGCGCTGGTCGAAGCCTATGCCAAGGAGAACGGCATGTGGCGGGATGAAAACTACGCGCCGGTCTACACCGATACGCTGAAGCTCGACATGGGCACCATCGTCCCCGCGATTTCGGGTCCGAAGCGCCCGCAGGACTTCATCGCGCTGACCGAAGCGCACACGGCATTCGCGGAATACGTCAAGGGCGTGCGCGAGGGCAAAGACACGTCCGCCAGTTCGGAAGTCCGCTGGGAAGGCGAAGGCGGCCAGCCCGAACCGCGCGACATCCCCGGCGACGAAGGCAACCACAAGCGCGGCTATGTGCAGACCGAGGACGGCAACTACCAGATCCACGATGGCTCCATCGTGATCGCGTCGATCACGTCCTGCACTAACACCTCGAACCCCTATGTGATGATCGGGGCCGGTCTGGTGGCGCGCAAGGCCCGCGAACTGGGCCTGACCCGCAAGCCCTGGGTCAAGACCTCGCTCGCCCCCGGCTCACAGGTGGTAAGCGCCTACCTTGAGGCAGCCAACCTGCAGGAAGACCTGGATGCGATCGGCTTCAACCTCGTGGGCTATGGCTGCACCACCTGCATCGGCAACTCCGGCCCGCTGGAACCCGCCATCAGCAAGGCGATCAACGACTATGACCTGATCGGCACATCCGTACTGTCCGGCAACCGCAACTTCGAAGGGCGGATTTCGCCCGACGTGCGTGCCAACTACCTCGCCTCCCCGCCCCTGGTGGTGGCCTATGCGCTGGTGGGCGACATGAACGTCGATCTGGCCAATGGTGTTCTGGGCCAGGACAAGGACGGCAACGATGTCTACCTCAAGGACATCTGGCCCTCCACCCAGGAAATCGCGGAGCTGGTGGAACAGACCGTCACGCGCGAGAGCTTTCAGGAGAAATACGCCGACGTCTTCAAGGGCGACGAAGAGTGGCAGAGCGTGGAGACCACGGACGCCAAGACCTACGACTGGCCTCCGCAATCCACCTACGTCCAGAACCCGCCCTACTTCCAGAACATGTCGCCGGAGCCGGGCAAGATCACCAATATCGAGAACGCCCGCGTCCTCGCGGTGCTGGGTGACATGATCACCACCGACCACATCAGCCCGGCGGGATCGTTCAAGGAAAGCACCCCCGCCGGCCAGTACCTGGTCGAACGTCAGGTGCCCGTGCGCGAGTTCAACTCCTACGGGTCGCGTCGCGGCAACCACGAGGTGATGATGCGCGGCACCTTCGCCAACATCCGCATCAAGAACGAGATGCTCGACGGCGTCGAAGGCGGTTACACCAAGGGCCCCGACGGCGAGCAGACCTCGATCTTCGACGCGGCGATGGCCTGGCAGGAAAAGGACACCCCGCTGGTGATCTTCGGCGGCGAACAGTACGGCGCGGGTTCATCGCGCGACTGGGCGGCCAAGGGCACGGCGCTGCTGGGCGTCAAGGCGGTGATCGCCGAGAACTTCGAGCGCATCCACCGCTCGAACCTCGTCGGCATGGGCGTGATCCCCTTCGAGTTCACCAATGGCGACACCCGCAAGACGCTGGGCCTGACCGGGGAAGAAACGGTAAGCATCAGCGGTCTGGACACCATCAAGCCGCTGCAGGAAGTGCCCTGCGAGATCATCATGGCCGACGGGTCAAAGAAGGAGATCATGATCAAATGCCGGATCGATACGGCGATCGAGATCGAATACATCGAACACGGCGGCGTGCTGCACTACGTGCTGCGCGACCTGGCCAAGGGGGACGCCATCGCGGCGGAGTAAGCACGCTTTCAGGCGCGTGACGCAAAGCCCCCCGCCGCGAAATGCAGCGGGGGGCCTTTTTTATGAAACGCTCGGCAGGATCTCGGGGCGGTCATCCCGATGGTATCTGACGGTCACCGGTCAAGCTCCGGTGCAGCATCTCGCGTTACCGTAAAAGCATTGGTTCATGGCGTTTGACAGGCACAATAACCCTGCGTCACTGACAAAGACCGGCGGGATAAGCGCCCCGCAACACTTGCCAGCCTTCAATCCGGTTGCCTACCCTGTCGGTGTACCCCTCTGGCGGTACATCAATGGGAGGACTGAGAATGAACAGATTAAAACTGGGTTTGGCCATCGGGGCCATCAGCATCGGGACCGCTTTATCGGGCCTGGGTGCCGCGTGGGCCGAAAATTTGCCGCGAGGCGACGCGAAAGAGCTAGGCTTCGATCCCGAACGCCTGGCGCGCATGGATGCGACATTCGGCGCGCTCGTGGACAAAGGGATGACGCCAGGCGCGGTGATCATGCTCATCCGGGATGGCCAGATTGCGCATCTGTCGACCATGGGAAACCGCACGCCGGATGGCGAACCGATGACGGAGGACACGATCTTTCGCATCTATTCCATGACAAAACCGATCACCACCGTTGCCGCAATGATGCTGGTGGAAGAAGGGCGGCTGATCCTGAACGCGCCGGTCTCCACCTATCTGCCCGCGTTCAAGGACCTGACCGTCGTGACCGGCGAGACGGACGCCGATGGCAATCCTGAAACCCGGCCTGCGAAAGGCACGATGACGGTTCTCGACCTGATGCGGCATACCTCGGGGCTGACCTACGGCTTCTTTGGTGCCGGACCTGCGCGGGAAGCCTACAACAAAGCGGATGTCTGGAGCGCCGAAAACACGGGCATCGAACAGGCAAACCTGCTGGCCAGCCTGCCGCTCGAACATGATCCCGGCACCACATGGGAATACTCGCGGTCGACGGACGTGCTTGGGGCGGTGGTTGAAACCGTTTCGGGCCAAAGCCTCGAAGAGTTCATGACCACACGCATTTTCGAGCCCTTGGGCATGACCGACACGGCGTTCTATGTGGATGACGAAGCGGACCATCCGCGCATCGCAGAACCTTTCGAGGATCAGGCACAGCTCGGCGAGGGCCGCGTTTTCGACCCGCGCGTGCGCAAGCCGAACCAATCGGGCGGCGGTGGGCTGATGTCGACAGTTCACGATTACTCGAAATTCGCCCAGATGATGCTGAATGGTGGTGAATTGAACGGCGTGCGCCTGCTTTCACCGAAAACCGTGCAATTGATGACATCGAGCCATACGGGCGACATCCAGCCCGGAAAATACTATTTGCCGGGTCCCGGTTACGGGTTTGGCCTGGGGTATGCCGTGCGTCTGGAAGATGGCAACGCGCCGTCCTACGGCTCAGCGGGTGAATTCAACTGGGGCGGCGCCGCCGGAACGGCCTATTACACCGACCCCAAAGAGGACATGATCGCCTTGCTGATGATCCAGTCTCCCGCCAATCGCGGGCCATTGCGCATCATTTTCAAGAACCTGGTCTATCCGACGATCATCGACAGCCGCGCTGACGATTGATCTGTTCGGGCCCCGTCATGCGCGGGGCCTGGAAGGGCTTTCGGGGGATGGGCTCCGGGCCTTTATGCTTCCGTTCAGCACCCCTAATCGCCGCGCGCCGCATTCAGGGCGGGCAGGAACCGCTGCTCGTAATCGCTGCCGACCAATGGGCCGGCAAACCGGAACAGCACCGTGCCGTCGCCGTCCAGGATGAATGTCTCGGGCGGGGCGGTCACGCCCCAGTCGATCGCGGTGCGCCCCTGCGGGTCGAACCCCACGCCGACAAAGGGGTTTTCATCGTCTTCGAGGTATTTGCGCGCGGTGCCCTTCTGGTCCTTGAAGTTGATGCCGATGATGGGCATGCCGCCCTCCGCCATTTCCAGCAGCTTGGGGTGTTCCGCGCGGCAGGGCGGGCACCAGCTGGCCCAGAAGTTGACCAGCGTGACCTCGCCCGAGGCCAACATCTCTGCCGTGGCGGGCGGAAAGCCGTCCAGCGGTGCCTCTGGCACGCCGGGGGCGGCCTGCCCCACGAGGGTCGAGGGCAGCCCCTCTGGATCATCCCGGAACATGCCGACAGCGGCCAGCGCCACGAAGCCGGCAAAGACCAAGGGCGGCGCGATCATCAGAGGTTTAACCATGGCGCCCTGTCTCCTTCTCGGCGGCATCCAGCGTGGCGCGGGCCGCACGGCCCCGGCGCAGGGTCCAGACCACCAGAACCGCCAGCAGCAACAGCGAAATGCCATAGGCCGACAGCACCTCGGCCGAGTATTTTCCCAGGTCGGGCATCATGTCGTCCTCTCCGCCCGCGCGCGCAGTGCCGCCGCGCGGCGCAGCCGGATTTCCGTGCCGGTGCGGTAGAGCACCAGCGCCACGAACAGCAGTCCAAAGCCCACCATGCAGATCACCAGCGGGTAGAAAAACACATCTGACACGCTGCGCCCGCCGGTCGCCACAGGGACCGAAGTGCCCTGGTGCAGCCCCTGATTCCAGAACCGGACGGCATAGCGGCTGAGCACCGCAAAGACCGACCCGACAAGGCAAAGGATCGACGTGAGGTCGGCAGCGGTGTCGGGGTCCTCAATCGCCTCCCACAAAGCGATATAGCCCAGATAGAAGAGGAACAGGATCAGAAACGACGTCAGACGCGGGTCCCAGGCCCACCACGTGCCCCACATAGGCTGCCCCCAGAGAGCGCCGGTCAGCAGGGCGATTACCGTCATCACGACCCCCACGGGGGCCGCGGCCTTGGCCGCCAGGGCGCTGACGTGGTGGCGGCGCACCAGCCAGATCAGCGAGGCCACCAGCATCATGAACCAGGCGTTGATCGCCATCAGGGCTGCCGGTACGTGCAGATAGATGATCTTGACCGTCGACCCCTGCCGGTAATCGTCCGGCGTGCCGAAGAAGCCCCAGATCAGCCCGACGGCGACACAGCCCAGCGACACCACCCAGAGCACAGGCTGAACCCGCGCGCTGAGGGTGAGAAACTTCACCGGGTTTGCATAACTCCAGATCGACATGGGCTACTCCTACTCTGCCGCGCGGCGCTGCTCAATACACGACGGCGCGACGGATTGACCGAGGCGCGGCATCTTCAGCGCAGCCCGATGCGCAGGACGGCCGCGGATGCAAAAGGCATCAGCGCGATCACGGCACATGTGATCCCGGCCAGCATCAGCAGCGGGGACGTCACGTCCTGTTCCGACGCGCCCCGCCGGGCGACCTCGGCCCCGAAAATCAGCGTCGGCACGTACAGCGGCAGCACCAGCAGCGACAGCAGCAGCCCCCCGCGTTTGACCCCCACCGTGAGCGCGGCGCCGAAGCAGCCGATCACCGAAAGCGCAGGCGTGCCCAGCAGCAGCGACACCACAAGCCAGAGGTATCCCGCCGGCGCGAGGTTCAACAGAACGCCCAGCACCGGGGCCAGCAGAACCAGCGGCAGCCCTGTGGTCAGCCAATGGGCCAGCGCCTTGACGCTCAATGCCGCCTCCAGCGGCAGCGGGGCGGTGGCCAGCAGTTCAAGCGTGCCATCCTCGAAATCCAGTGCCAGCAGGCGGTCCAGCGACAGAAGGCACGCCAGCAGCGCACCCAGCCACAGCACACCGGCGGCGATGGCCTGCAAGAGGTCGGGCTGGGGGCCGACGCTGAAAGGGACCAGAACCGTCACGATCAGAAAGAACGCGAGACCGAGGCCAAAGCCGCCCCCCGCCCTGAGCGCCAGCGCCAGGTCGCGCCACAGCAGCGCCCTCACAGGAACGCCTCGTCGCTGGCCCCGGCGCGGGTGGTCGCACTGGCGCGGAAGGGCGTGAGGTCAAGCTCCCGCGCCTCTAGCCCCAGGTCGATGTGCGTGGCAATCAGGGCAGATCCGCCCTGCCCCAGATGCGCGCGCACCGCTGCGGCGAACAACGCCACCGCCCCGGTGTCGAGCGACACGGTAGGTTCGTCCAGCACCCAGACGGGCCGCCCGGTGGTCAGCAGCCGCGCAAGACCCAGACGGCGCTTCTGCCCCGCCGACAGCGTCCCCGCCAAGCGGTCGGCCAGCCCACCCAGGTCAAAGGCGCTCAGCGCGGCGGCGATGTCATCGGTGCCAAAGACCCTGGCCCAGAAGCTGAGGTTTTCGGTCACGGTCAGCATCGCCTTCAGCCCGTCCGCATGAGCGGCATAAGCCACCCGGTCCTCCGCCCCTTCGATGCGGCCCGCCAGCACGGGCTGCAGCCCCGCGATGGCGCGCAGCAGCGTCGTCTTGCCCGCACCGTTCCGCCCCCGCAGGATCAGCGCCTGCCCCGGCTCCAGCACGAAGCCGAGGCCGGTCAGCACCGGCAGGCCGCCGCGGGCAACGGTAAGGTCGGTGGCACGCAACGTCATGATCTGCGGACAACCCGTTCGTTGAGGGCATGGGCAACCGGCAGCCCGGGGCACGACATCCGCCCCATGGCTCAGACCGGCAGCAGCGCGAGGGCGACGCGGCGGCCCTCGCTCAGCAGGACGTTGTAGGTGCGGCACGCGGCGGGCGATGCCATCGCCTCCACCCCGATTCCCACCGCGTCGAGCGGGCCGGACAGCGTTTCCGGCAGGTGGTCGATGTCCGCCCCGGTGCCCACGAACAGGACGTCGATCTGCCCGCGCAATGCCAGCAGAGGTTCGATATCCTCCAGCCCCGCCCAGGTGCGGATGCCGTCGGGCCCCGCGACCAGCGGGCCGTGGATCACCTCGCCACCGATGCGAAAGAAGCCGGGGCCGTAGCCCTCGACGGGTTTGGCGTCGTTAAAGACGATCTCGTTCAGGCGCATGTCACATCCCCTTCCAAATCGGCAGCCCGATGATAGCTGATGCGGCGATGACGAGATAGGCCACCAGGCGAAAAACCCCTTCGGCCGCCGGATCGAACAGCATCGCCCCCAGGCGGTTCGCGATCAGGTTGGGAATGCCGATCAGCAGGCCCAGCACGATGATCTCCCACACCATCAGGTCACTCAGCCAGAGCAGGGCGAACAGCAGGACATCCACCGCCAGAAGGTAGAGAAGGAAATTCGCCCGGATGGTGGCGATGGGCAGGCTGCTTGCCATGTAAAGCATGATGACCGGCGGGCCGGCGATACCGGCAAAACCGGTCATGAAGCCGCCCAGTGCCCCGGTGGCCACGGTCAGGCCGCGCGTCAGCCTGCCACGGTAGCGCCAGCCGGAGATCAACAGCGCCAGCAGCAGCAGCACCACCCCCGAGATGAACCACCCGAATCCGTCGGCAGAGAGCCGCGAAAGACACCACAGCCCCAGCGGCAGGGCAAGGATGACGCCGATCATCAGCAATCCCACGTCGCGCGGGGCACCGTCCCGCCAGGCCGCGCGCAGATTGGGCAGCGGCCCCAGCAGTTCGGTGGCGGCAAGGAAGATGACCGCCTGCACCGGGCTCAGCACAGAGGCCGCGACCGGCATGATGATCATCGCCGAGCCAAAGCCCGAGAAGCCCCGGACCAGCCCCGCCACGATTACCGCCGCCACCAGCCAGATCAGACCCGTGGTCGATCCGGCAGCGGCGAGGACATCAGGCATCAATGTTGGCGTATTGGTTCCCGGCGTTGGCGTCCGGCTTGGACCAGTCGCGCTTGACCCCGAGGTAGAGCACGACGTTCTTGGCCACGTAAACCGATGAATAGGTCCCGACGATCACACCCCAGGTGATGGCAAACACAAAGCCCCGGATCACGTCGCCGCCCAGCACCAGCAACGCGATCAGCGCCAGCAGGGTCGTGCCCGAGGTCATGATCGTCCGGCTCAGCGTTTCGTTGACGGAGAGGTTCATCACCTCGCGCAGCGCGCGCTTCTTGTACTTGCGCAGATTTTCCCGCAACCGGTCAAAGATCACCACGGTGTCGTTGATCGAATACCCGATGATGGTCAGGATCGCGGCGATCACCGGCAGGTCGAAACGGATCTGCAACAGTGAAAAGATGCCGATGGTCAGGATCACGTCATGGAACAGCGCCGCGACCGCGCCGACCGAGAATTGCCATTCGAAGCGCAACCAGATGTAGATCAGGATCGCCCCCAGGGACGCCCCGACCGCAATCAGCGCGGTGGTGATCAATTCGCCCGACACCTTGGGGCCGACAGATTCGACCGAAGTGAACTGAATGTCCGGCGCCACGGTCTGCAACGCGGTCTGGATGCTGGCGATCAGCTCGGGCGTGGCCGATTCCTGGCCTTCCTGCGACTGGATGCGCACCATGGCCACGTGGCGGGTGCCGTCGCTGGTGGGGTCGTATACCTCGGAGATGGTGACATCGCCCAGTTCCAGCGGGTCCAGCGCCGCGCGGTACTCGGCCACATCCACCGGCGTGTCGCTGGCGGTGCGCAGGCTGGTGCCGCCCTGAAAGTCGATGCCGTAGTTCAGGCCCATGAAGAACCAGACCACCAGCGCCAGAACCATGGCCACGCAGGACGCGCCGAAGGTTGCGGGCGCGTATCTGAAAAAGTCGATGCTGGTGTCGTCGGGGATCAGTCTCAGGCGCATGTCAGACCTCTATCGTCTTGGGACGGCGGCGTTCGAACCAGATGACCACCATCAGGCGCGTCACGAAATAGGCGGTGAAGACCGATGTCACGATCCCGAGGCCAAGTGTCACCGCGAACCCCCGCACCGGGCCGGACCCAAGCGCGAAGAGGATCGTGGCGATGATGAACGTGGTGATGTTGGCATCCAGAATGGCGCTGAGCGCGCGTTCGTAGCCCAGCGAAATCGCCCGCGCGGGGCCCTTTGCCGTCTTCAGTTCTTCGCGGATACGTTCGAAGATCAGCACGTTGGCATCCACCGCCATGCCCACGGTCAGCACGATCCCGGCGATGCCCGGCAGCGTCAGCGTCGCGCCGATCAGGCTGAGCAGGCCAAAGATAAGACCGACGTTGATGATCAGCGCGATATTGGCGAACAGGCCGAACAGCCCGTAGGTCATTGCCATGAACAGCAGCACCGCGACAAAGGCCACCATCGTCGCCAGCTTGCCCGCGTCGATGCTGTCCTGCCCCAGTTCCGGCCCGATCGTCCGCTCTTCGACAAAGGTCAGGCCCGCAGGCAACGCGCCCGCCCGCAGCAGCACGGCCAGATTGGTCGATTCCTCGACCGTGAAATTGCCGGTGATGATGCCGGACCCGCCGGGAATATGGCTCTGGATCACGGGGGCGCTGATGACCTCGTCGTCCAGCACGATCGCGAAGGGCGAGCCGATGTTCTCGGCGGTGTAATTGCCGAACTTGCGCGCGCCGGTGGTGTCAAAGCGGAAGCTGACAGCGGGCGATCCGTTCTGGTCGAAGGACGGCTGCGCATCCACCAGCTCGTCGCCGGTGACGACCGGCGCGGTCTCGATGGTGTAGTATTCGCCCTCGTTGTCGAGAGACGGCAGCAGCGAGTTGCCGATGCCGGGGCTGGCGTTGGCGTCGGTGCCGCGACTGATGACCGGGTTGAAGGTCAGCTGCGCGGTGGTCCCGATGATCTCTTTCAGCTCGGACGCCGAACCGATGCCGGGCACCTGGATCAGGATGCGGTCCGCGCCCTGCCGCTGGATCGTGGGTTCGCGGGTGCCGACCTCGTCGATGCGGCGGCGGATGATCTCGAGGCTCTGCTGCATCGTGCGCTCGTCCGTCGCCTGTTTCTCGGCCTCGGACAGGGTGATCGTGATCAGCCCCTCGTTCCCGGTCACGTCGATGTCGCTCGCCCCCGCGCCGGTCAGCGTCTGCACGGGGCGCGACAGGTCACGGACGATCTGCATCGCCTCGGGCATGACGGAAGCATCCTGGAGCCGCACCTGCAGCTGGCCGTCCGGTGCATCCTGACGGCGGACCGGCGTCAGATCGCGCAGCGCATCGCGCACCTCGGGCCAGGTGGCTTCCATCCGGCTCTTGTAGACGTCCTGCACCTGCACCTCGGCCAGCAGATGCGCACCGCCCCGCAGGTCAAGGCCGAGGTTGACGAGACCGGAGGGCATCCATTCCGGCCAGAGCGCCAGCTGCGCCTCCAGTTCCTGCGACGCCCCGCCCTGCTCAATCGCGCGGGCGGCGTCGTTGTGCTGCTCCACGGGGCCGTAGAACGCGTTCGGAAGGGCCACCCACAGGCCCGCCGCGCAGGTCAGGATGATGAGTATCCGCTTCCACAGATCAATCTGGAGCATGGTATGGCCTTTGCGTGACGGCGTGGGGCGGCGGGATTACTTCGTCGGTTCGGTCTTGGACACGACGGTGGCGATGGTCGATTGCACCACGCGGACCTTTACGCCATCCGCGATTTCCACCTCGATCTCGCCGTCTTCCTTGACCTTGACGACCTTGCCGATCAGCCCGCCCTGCGTGACCACCTGATCGCCGCGCCGCAGGCCCGCAACCATCGCCTGATGTTCCTTGGCCTTTTTCTGCTGCGGGCGGATCAACAGGAAATACATGATCGCGAAGATCAGGATCAGCGGCACGAATTGCTCAAAACCTTGCATGGAGATGGTCCTTCTGGGTGGGGCCGGCCGACCCCAAAGGCGCGACCGCGAATTTTGCCGGAACCTAAGCGCGGTGCGGGCCGTGTGCAAGGCGGAAAGGGGAATGAATGGGTGGACAGATGGGCGCAGGGTGGATGAACGTGGGGCGGGTACACTCAAGGAACAGGGGGCCTTGCCTGCGTGACACATACCATGATCGAAGTTCCGGCATATCTGGTGCTGCTGATCGGCATCGTTCTTGCCGCTTACCTGATCGCGAAATTGCCGCTGTCGGCACCCAGCGGGACACAGCTTGAATTGGAATTCGACCCTTGGTTCGACCTCGCCCCCGCATGGCGCGACTTCCAGCGCTCCATCGGTCAGGACCCGGACGACCCCAAATAGCCTACCGTTCCGGCCCGAGTTGCGGCATAAGGCGGCGCAACGACTCAAATTGCCCAAGGACGCATCCCATGCACGACATCCGCGCCATCCGCGAGAACCCCGCCGCCCTTGACGCCGCACTGTCCCGGCGCGGCGATGCGCCGGTCTCTGCCGCCGTTCTGGAACTGGACGCGGCGCGGCGGGGCAAGATCTCGGCCGCCGAAGCGGCGCAGGCGGAACAGAACGCCGCCTCCAAGCAGGTCGGCGCCGCCAAGGCCAAGGGCGACGAGGCGGAATTCGAGCGTCTGCGCGCGCTGGTGGGCGAAAAGAAGGCCGAGGTGGCCGCCATGCAGGCCGAGGCCAAGGAGCTGGACGCGCAGCTGACCGACATGCTGGCGCGCATTCCCAACACGCCTGCCGATGACGTGCCGGACGGGGCGGACGAAAACGACAACGTCGAGGTCAACCGCTGGGGCGACATCCCCGCGTTCGATTTCACCCCCAAGGAGCATTACGAGATCGAAGGCGTCGCGGCGGCGATGGATTTCGACACGGCGGCAAAGATTTCCGGCAGCCGTTTCGTGCTGCTGTCGGGGGCGGTGGCCCGCATTCACCGGGCGCTGGCGCAGTTCATGATCAACACCCACGTGGACGAGAACGGGCTGACCGAGGTGAACCCGCCGGTGTTGGTCAAGGACGATGCGATGTATGGCACCGACAAGCTGCCGAAGTTCGGCGAAGACAGCTATCGCACCGAAGAGGGCATGTGGCTGGTGCCGACCTCCGAAGTGCCGCTGACCTATATCGTGGCCGATCACGTGCTGGAGGAAAGCTATCTGCCGCGCCGCTACACCGCGCATACGCTGTGTTTCCGGTCCGAAGCGGGCAGCGCGGGGCGCGACACGGCGGGCATGCTGCGCCAGCACCAGTTCGAAAAGGTCGAGATGGTCAGCATCACGCATCCCGATGAAAGTGACGCGGAGCAGAAGCGCATGCTGCGATGCGCCGAGGGGATACTGGAGGCGCTGGGGATCCCCTACCGCACCGTCATCCTGTGCACCGGCGACATGGGGTTCGGCGCGCGGCGCACCTATGACATCGAGGCCTGGGTGCCGGGACAGAACACCTACCGCGAGATTTCCTCCGTCTCGACCACAGGCGATTTCCAGGCGCGGCGCATGAACGCGCGGTTCAAGCCCAGGGACGGCGGCAAGCCGCAGTTCCTGCACACGCTGAACGGGTCCGGTCTGGCCGTGGGGCGCTGCCTGATCGCGGTGCTGGAGAACGGCCAGCAGGCAGACGGGTCGGTTGTCCTGCCCGAGGCGCTGGCGCCCTATCTGGGCGGCAAGACCCTGCTGGCGGCGGACGGCACCCTGCGCTGAGCCGGCGCGCGGGCACGTTGCCTTGGGGTGGCGGGCCGCTATCTGTGGGAAATGATCCCGAACAGAAGGCCCCTTGATGACCCCTGCCCTGCGCCCCGCCATCGCCGTCCTTTGCTTTTTGCTGGCCGTCGCTTTTGCCGCCACGCCGTTTCTGGTGGACGGCTTCGCGGGCTTCGACCCCGATCAATTCCCGATCCCGCAAGAGGACCCGCCGGTGCAGCCTGCGGGCTATGCCTTTGCGATCTGGAGCGTGATCTACGGTTGGCTGATCCTGGGCCTGGGCTGGGGCATGCTCCGCGCCCCCCGGGACGGTCAATGGCATGACATGCGCCTGCCGCTGTGCCTGTCGCTCGCGGTGGGCACGACATGGCTGGCGGTGGCGGTGGCCAGCCCGATCTGGGCCACGGTGCTGATCTGGGTCATGCTGATCGCGGCCCTCGCGGCCCTGTTCATGGCCCCCGTGGCCGACACCCCCTGGGCCGCGCTGCCGGTGGGGCTGTATGCCGGGTGGCTGTCCGCGGCCTCCTGCGTGTCGCTGGGGCTGCTGGCGGCCGGATATGGCTGGCTGGACCAACAGGCGGCGGCGATTGTCTTTGTCGGGCTGGCGATCTTCATCGGCTGTTTCGTACAGGCGTCGCTGCGCCGTGCGCCGACCTACGGCGTCGCCGTGATCTGGGCGCTGGCGGCGGTCGCGGTGGCGAACTGGGGCACGGCCCCCTCGGTCGCCTACCTGGCCCTGGGCGGCATCGTGATCCTGCTGGTGCCGACGGCCCGCGCGGCGCGGCGCCTGTGACGGGAGCCGGACCGGCTGAACGCATCGGTCCCGCTCAGTCCTTGCGACGGCCTTCGGTATGTTTGCGCAACTTCGAGGGGCCTGCCTTCTTGCGGCCCTTGTAGGGGTTCGCGTCGTTCTGGCCGCGCATCCAGAGGCGGATGGGCGTGCCGGGCATGTCAAAGTCGATCCGCAGGCCGTTGACCAGATAGCGGTTGTAGCTGTCCGGCACCTTGTCGGGGTGGCTGCACATCACCACGAAACCGGGGGGACGCGTCTTGGCCTGTGTCATGTAGCGCAGCTTGATCCGCTTGCCCTGCGGCGCGGGGGGCGGATGCGCCTCCATCATGCCCGACAGCCAGCGGTTCAGCTGCGCGGTGGTCACGCGGCGGTTCCAGACCTCATAGGCGCGCATGATGGCGTCGTGCAGGCGGTCAAGCCCGCGGCCGGTCTTGGCGCTGACCGTGATGAGCGGCGCCCCGCGCAGTTGCGGCAGAAGCCGTTCGAAGGCTTCCTTCAACGCCTTCAGCTTGGCCTGGCGGTCTTCCTCGATGTCCCATTTGTTCACGGCGACCACCACCGCGCGCCCCTCGCGCTCGGCCAGGTCGGCAATGCGCAGGTCCTGCTGTTCAAAGGGAATCTCGGCGTCCAGCAGCACCACGACGACTTCGGCGAATTTCACCGCGCGCAGCCCGTCGGAGACGCTGAGTTTTTCCAGTTTCTCCTGGACCTTGGCCTTCTTGCGCATCCCTGCGGTGTCGAAGATGCGCATCGGCACGCCGTTCCAGTCGGTGCGCAGGGAAATCGCGTCGCGGGTGATCCCCGCTTCGGGGCCGGTCAGCAGCCGGTCCTCGCCCATGATCTGATTGATCAGGGTGGATTTACCCGCATTGGGGCGGCCCACGACCGCGACCTGCAACGGCTTGGCATGGGTCGGCACCGGAATGTCATCGGTGATTTCGCCATCGTCCTCGGGGACATCCACATCGGTTTCGGGGGAGTCGCCTTCGGCCTTTTCGGCGTAGGCGTCCGCCAGCGGCATGAGGATCGTGTAGAGATCATTGAGCCCCTCGCCATGTTCGGCTGACAGGCGGATCGGCTCGCCCAGGCCCAGCGAATAGGCCTCGATCACGCCGGCGTCGGCGGCTTTGCCCTCGGCCTTGTTGGCGGCCACGATCACATGGGCCGATCGTTTGCGCAGGATGTCGGCAAAGACAAGGTCCGAGGGGGTCACACCGACGCGGGCGTCGATCATGAAAAGGCAGATGTCGGCCATGTCCACCGCGCGCTCGGTCAGGCGGCGCATGCGGCCCTGCAGGCTGTCGTCGGTGACTTCTTCCAGTCCGGCGGTGTCGATCACCGTAAAGCGCAGGTCCGCCAGCCGCGCCGCGCCCTCGCGCAGGTCACGGGTCACGCCGGGCTGGTCGTCGACCAGCGCGAGGCGCTTGCCCACAAGACGGTTGAACAGCGTGGATTTGCCGACATTCGGACGGCCCACGATGGCAAGGGAAAAGGACATGGCTCACAACGCTCCGCCGGGGCCGGTACGGCCCCTGAACTTCGCGCTTTAGACCATTAGCGGTAGGCGTGCAATTGCCCCTTGGTGGAGACGACATAAAGGCTGCCGCCCGCCACGACAGGTGCAGATGTCGCGCCGCCGGGGATTTCGACCGTGCCGGTCAGGGCACCATTGGTGGGATCGAAGCTGCGCAGCAGACCGTCGTTGGACGCGATGATCACACGGCCCCCGGCCACGACGGGACCGTGATGGGCCACGACCTCTGACTGGCGCCGCGGCTTTTCCTTGACGAAGTTCGGCAGCGGAATGCCCCAGATGCGGCGCCCGTCCGCCGCGTCGAGCCGCACGAGTTCGTTCAGGTCGGTGATGGCAAAGACGGAATCACCGATCGGCCAGACCGGCCCGATGGCCCCGTCGCGCGCCGTCCATAGCCGCTGGCCGCTTTCGACGTTGAGCGCGGCAAGCCGCCCGGAATGGTTGCCCACGAAGACGGTGCCGCCCGATACGACCGGTGCCGATGTCACGTCAGAGACGGCAGACAGCGCGCGGCCCGCGCGCTTGCCCACGACCGACGCGTCCCAGCGCGGCAGACCGCCGCGGCGGAAGACGCCCTGCACCTCTCCGGTGCCGTAGGCGAAGATCACGAACTTGTCGGTGACTGCCGGTGCCGGTGCGCCCAGCACGTTGTTCATGCTGGTGCTGCCGCCGACCTGCCATTCGATGCGGCCGTTGCTCTTGTCCAGTGCCCAGCCGGTATCGTCACCCGAGGTGACATAGACCAGATCGCCGTAGATCGTCGGCGTCCCGGAACCGGAAGCATCCAGTTTCTGGGTCCAGCGTTCGCCGCCGGTCGACACGTCCAGCGCCGCCAGCACACCGTAGCCGATTGAGACATAAAGCGTTTCACCCTCTACCGCCAGGCCGCCGCCGGTGCCCTGGCCCGAGCGGTCGGTGACGGGGGTGAGGTCACGGGTCCACATGACCTGCCCCCCGGTGGAGGTCGCTGTGACCCGCGCATCGGCATCCAGCGTGAAGATACGCCCGCCAGAGACCACCGGATCGGCGGTGATGCGCTGCTTGCGGCTGTCGCCCGCGCCGATGTCGACCGACCAGACCGGCTGCAGCGTCGCGCGCAGCGCGGGATGCGTGGTGCGGTACTGCGGCGTGCCTATGCTGTGGGTCCATGAGACATTGTTCGCGGCGGCGCCCAGCGCGATGGGGCGGCTGGTGTTGACGGTTTCTTCCTCGCCCTCAAGCGGGGCGGCCAGTGCCGGGTCCTGCAGGACCGAACGGACCGGCTCGCGCTTGCCCGGCAGAAAGGTCTCCTCTTCGGCGCAGCCTGCCAGCAGCAGCACCGCCGTCAGCGCACCGCACACCATCCGGGCTGTCCCGCGGTTTCGATCTTGCATCATGGTCCTGCCCATCCTCGTGCCATCACGTCAAACCGGTTTGCCGGTTCTGATCAGTTTCCCACCGGCTGCGCGCCGATCCCGTCATTCTCCGCGATCGCGTTGACATCCAGTTCAGGTTCTCCACCCAGCGCCACAATCACCTGTAGGGCGCGCTGTTGCAAGTCCGAGGTGATTTCGGCGTCCTGCAATATCGACTGGTAGCGGGCGATTGCCGCATCCGGCTGGCCCTGCTGAATGTCCAGCAGCGCCAGCTGTTCGCTCGCCAGCAGGCGCAGCGCATTGCCCGGCTGCGCCATCGCCTCGAACGCCTGACGGCGGTCCTCGACGGACATGTCGGTGTCCGGCAGGGTCAGCGACTTGAAATTCGCAAGCTGGCGGTAAATCTGCGGCGCCGCGCCATCGGTCGCCAGGGCTTCAAGCGTCGCGGCGGCAGCGGCGGTCTCGCCCGCCTCGACCTGTTCCGCGGCCGTGAGCAGGCGCAGCACCGCCGCGGCCCCCGGCGACTGCGGGTCGATCTGCGACAGCTGCTCGGCCCGCGCGGCGATCTCGTCGTTGGACAGCGCCGCCAGCATGGCATCGCCCAGAGCTTCCGCTTGGGCCCGCGACTGTGCCTTCTGGTACTCGTTCCAGGCGGCCCCCGCGACAATCAGAACGATGGCCAGCGCCGCGATCCAGCCATAGCGGCGCAACAAGTGGTACAGCCGGTCACGCCGCACCTCTTCGTTGACTTCGTCGATAAAGCTGTCTGTGTCGCTCATCCGGCTGCCCCTGATCGCTGTTTTTCACCTCTTAACCCGCACGAAGGGCCAAGCCAAGGGCTAGCAGTCTGCCTGAAATTCAGCGTTTTGGCCAATTCAGGCAACAATTCCGGCAAAAATGGCGCAACTAAACTAGGCAGTTCAGTTTGAAAGTATTACATAGCGCAAAACGCGGTTGGCCAAGCTTGGGGCCCTCCGCCCCAAGCAAGAGGCCGCATGATGCGCTTTTTCTCGATCCTTGCTGCAGTTGCGGTGACTGCGATCCTTGCCCTGTCGATCCTCGCGCGTCCGCAATTGATGGCGATGCTGGGCATGGACGCGCCCCAGGCGGAGACGCCCCAGCCCGAACAGGCCGATGCCGAAGGCGCAGCAAAGGTGGCCGAGCCAACACAGCGGACCCGGCGGGTCAAGGTCAGCGTCAGGCGATTCGAAGCGCAGGAGGTCGACAGCGCAGTGGTCCTGCGCGGCCAGACCCAGGCGGTTCGGCAGGTCGATGTCCGGGCCGAAACCTCTGCCGTGGTGGCCTCTGCCCCGCTGCGCAAGGGGGCCGAAATCTCGCAGGGCGACCCGCTGTGCGAATTGGACCCGGGCACCCGCGGTTCGGCCCTGCAAGAGGCGCGCGCCCGTCTGAGCGAAGCGCAGAGCCGCGTGCCCGAAGCGGAAGCGCGCGTCGAACAGGCCCGCGCACAGCTGGAGGAAGCCGAGATCAACCAGAACGCCGCCTCCAGGCTCAGCGAGGACGGTTTTGCCTCGCAGACGCGGGTGGCCTCGTCCGACGCGGCGGTGGCCACGGCGCGGGCGGCGATCACCTCGGCAACCGCCGGGCTGAGTGCGGCGCAATCGGGCATCGAAGCGGCCACCGCCGCCGTCGCAAGCGCAGAGAAGGAGATCGAGCGTCTGACCATCACGGCGCCCTTCGATGGTCTGCTGGAAAGCGACACCGCCGAATTGGGCAGCCTGCTGCAGCCCGGCGGCCTGTGCGCCACGATCATCCAGCTTGACCCGATCAAGCTGGTCGGCTTCGTGCCGGAAACCGAAGTCAACCGCGTCAGCCTGGGCGCGCGGGCCGGTGCCCGGCTGGCGGCGGGCGGCGGCCAGGTGACGGGCAAGGTCATCTTCCTGTCGCGCTCCGCCGATCCGCAGACCCGCACCTTCCGGGTCGAGATCGAGGTGCCGAACCCCGATCTGGCCATAAGGGACGGCCAGACCGCCGAGATCGCCATCGCATCCGCCGGGGTGCAGGCGCAGATGATCCCGCAAAGCGCGATGACACTGAACGACAACGGCACGCTGGGGGTGCGCACGGTTGACGCGGAGGATGTGGTGTCCTTCGTCCCGGTCAGCATCATGCGCGACGCCGCCACCGGCGTCTGGGTCACGGGGCTGCCCGATACCGCGAATGTGATCGTCGTCGGCCAGGAATACGTGACCGAAGGGGTCAAGGTCGATCCGACCTACCAGGAGGTCACGCAATGAGCGGCATCGTCGACTGGGCCGCAGGCAGGGCCCGCATGGTGATGGCCTTTATCCTGCTGAGCCTCGTGGTCGGCGGCTATGCCTATTCCACCCTGCCCAAGGAGGGCGAGCCCGACATCGAAGTTCCCGCCCTCTTCGTGTCGGTGCAATTCCCCGGCATCTCGGCTGCGGACAGCGAAACGCTGCTGGTCAAGCCGATGGAGACCGAACTGGCCGATCTAGACGGCCTGAAGACGATGACCGGCACCGCGGCTGAGAACTACGCCGGGATCGCGCTGGAGTTCGAATTCGGCTGGGACAAGACCAAGGTCATGGCCGACGTGCGCGACGCCATGGGCACCGCCCAGGCGAATTTTCCCGAAGGGGCGGAAACCTACACGATCAACGAGATCAATTTTTCCGAGTTTCCCATCATCATCGTCAACCTCACCGGCCCGGTGCCGGAACGCACCATGGCGCGGGTCGCCCGCGACCTTCAGGACGACCTAGAAGCGATGGACGCGGTGCTGGAGGCCGGTCTGGCCGGCGACCGCGACGAGATGCTGGAGGTATTGATCGACCCGCTGCGGCTGGAGGCCTACAACGTCACCGCGGGCGAGCTGATCAACGTGGTGCAGAACAACAACCAGTTGATCGCGGCGGGCGAGATCGAAACCGACCAGGGGACGTTCTCGGTCAAGATTCCGTCATCCTTCGACGATCCGGCGGACGTCTACAGCCTGCCGGTCAAGACAAACGGCGACCGCGTCGTCACGCTGGGCGACCTGGCCCAGATCAACCTGACCTTCGAGGACCGCAAGGGCACCGCGCGGTTCAACGGGGAAAAGACGCTGGCCCTGCAGGTGGTCAAGCGCAAGGGCTTCAACCTGATCGACACGGCGGCCCAGGTAAAGCAAATCGTTGACGAACGCGCCGCCGACTGGCCCAGCGAGCTGCGCGCGGCGGTGACGGTGGGCACCTCGAACGACCAGAGCCGCGTGGTCGACAGCATGGTGCAGCAACTGCTGGGGTCGGTCTTTACCGCCGTGGCGCTGGTCATGATCGTGGTGCTTGCCGCCCTGGGCATCCGCGCCGCCCTGCTGGTGGGCTTTGCGATCCCCACCTCATTCCTGTTGTGTTTCGCCTTTCTCGCGCTGATGGGCATCTCGATCTCCAACATCGTGATGTTCGGCCTGATCCTGGCCGTGGGGATGCTGGTGGACGGCGCCATCGTGGTGGTGGAATACGCCGACAAGCGCCAGCAGGAGGGCGAAGGCCCGATGCGCGCCTATGTGGAGGCGGCCAGGCGGATGTTCTGGCCGGTGATCTCGTCCACGGCGACGACGCTCTGCGCCTTTTTGCCGATGCTGTTCTGGCCCGGCATCGCGGGTGAATTCATGGGCATGTTGCCGGTCACGCTGATCTTCGTGCTCTCGGCCTCCCTGCTGGTGGCGCTGATCTATCTGCCGGTGCTCGGCGGTGTGACCGGGCGGCTGGAAGGCTGGATGGCGCGGCAAATGAAGGCGGTCGCCGCGCTGCCGCTGGTGCTGCACCTGTTGTTGTTCGCCGGGGCGGCAATCCTCTTCGCGCCGGCGGGCCTGTTGATGGGGCCGACCGGCGCCGACGACCCCGGCCTTCTGTTCCAATGGATGACGGCGGCCTTCGCCGGGATGGATGCGCTGTCAGTTCTTTCGGTGGCCAGAACCTTTGCCGTGGTCTTTGCGCTGGTGGTGGCGGCCGCGGCGGTCGGCGCATTGGCGCTGGGGGGCTTCATGCTGGCGCTGATCAGCCTCTTTGCGCTGATGACCCGGCTGGGGCGCGCGGGCCGTTGGCTGGCCGCGCGCATGTTCCGGCGCGAACCGGACCGCATCCATGCAGGCTATCGCCGCAACGGCTTTGGCTATCTGATGGCCTTTATCGCGGGCAATCCGCTGATGCCGCTGGTGATGGCGGGGGCGGTGTTCGTCTTTGTGGGTTCGGTGCTGATCTATTTCTCCAACAATTCCAAAGGCGTC
Source organism: Sulfitobacter sp. THAF37 (assembly GCF_009363555.1). NCBI lineage: Bacteria > Pseudomonadati > Pseudomonadota > Alphaproteobacteria > Rhodobacterales > Roseobacteraceae > Sulfitobacter > Sulfitobacter sp. THAF37. Next base: position 2,327,196 of record NZ_CP045372.1, on the reverse strand, counting down.
GACTTTTTCGTCGAATCCGAGCCCGAGCAGGCGATCGTCTATGTTCTGGCACGCGGCAACCTGTCGCTGGCGGAAAAGGACGCGCTGATGAAGCGGGCCGAGGATATCGTGCTGGAAAACCCCGGCGTACAGACGGCGTTCGCCTTTGCGGGCGAGGGCGGGCTCGACAGCAACACCGGCGGTGCCCAGACGCCCAAGGACAGCATCGGGCAGATCCAGCTCGAAACCATCCCGTGGGAAGACCGGCCCGAAACCGTGGAGCCGTGGTTCACCATTCCGTTTCTGGGGGCCACCGTGACCCGGCACAGCCAGGACCCGGCCTATGACGGAGACGTCATCATCCAGGACCTGACGGAGCGGCTTGAGCAGATCCCCGGCATCCGGATCGAGATTCTGGCGCAGTCCCGTGGCCCCGCGTCGGGCAAACCGGTGCACCTGCGGCTGAAGTCCGACAGCTATACCGACCTGATCGCAGCGACCGAGACGGTCCGCCGCCACTATGAACAGACGCCGGGCCTGACCCTGATCGAAGACACCCGCCCCCTGCCCGGCATCGACTGGCAGATCGACGTGGACGTGGAAAAGGCCGGACGCTACGGCGCCGACGTGGTGACGGTTGGCGCGATGGTGCAACTGGTCACGCGGGGCCTGCTGCTGGACACGATGCGCGTGGACAGTTCGGACGAAGAGATCGAGATCCGCGTGCGCCTGCCGGAAGAGGACCGCGTGCTGTCCACCCTTGATACGCTCAAGGTGCGCACGACCGACGGTCTGGTGCCGCTGTCCAACTTCATCACCCGGACCCCGGTGCCGAAGCTGGCCGAGATCAACAGGATCGACCAGAAACGCTATCTCGACGTCAAGGCGGACGTGGCCCCCGGCCTGATGAAGGTCGTGCAGGGCGACGCCACCAGCGGAACCACGATGGCGACCCTGCGGCCCGCCCCGGCAGACACCAGACCGGAGCTGACGACACGGGACGGCACAGGCTACGCCGTCATCGACCGGACCGAGGCCGGCGCGGGGACGGACCTGCAGGCCGCGCTCGACAGTGGGGATCTGCGCCTTGTGCCGATCAACCCCAATGAACGCATCGCCGAGATCACCAAGTGGCTGGAAACCGACCCGCTGCCCGACCGCGTCACCACCGAATGGACCGGCGATCAGGAAGAACAGGCGGAAAGCGAAGCGTTCCTGTCCTCCGCCTTTACCGCCGCGCTGGGGCTGATGTTCATCATCCTGCTTGCGCAGTTCAACAGCTTCTACAACTCGGTCCTGGTGCTGCTGGCGGTGGTGCTGTCCACGACCGGGGTGCTGATCGGGATGCTGGTGATGGACCAGAGCTTCAGCATCATCATGACCGGCACGGGGATCGTGGCACTGGCGGGGATCGTGGTGAACAACAACATCATCCTGATCGACACCTATCAGGAATACGAACGCTACATGCCCCGGATCGAGGCGATCATCCGTACCGCCCAGGCGCGCATCCGCCCGGTGCTGCTGACCACCATCACCACGATGGCGGGGCTGGCCCCGATGATGTTCGGTCTCAGCATCGATTTCGCCGCGGGCGGATACACCATCGACAGCCCCACCGCGTTGTGGTGGAAACAGCTTGCGACGGCGGTTGTCTTTGGTCTGGGCATCGCAACGGTGCTGACGCTGATGGTCACGCCATCCATGCTGGCGATCCGGGTCTGGGCGACAACCTATGTGCGTTGGTTCGCACGGCTGCTGGCGCGGATGTCGCTGGGCCGGGCAAGCAGCGCCGCGCGGGACTGGGCACTGGCGCGGGACGCGCGCCGCACCAGGCTGACGGAGATCATCTGGGACGATCTCAGCGCCCCTGTCCCGGTCAGAACACCCCAGCTGTCGGCGGCGGAATAACAGCGGCCGGATCAAGCGGACGTGAGGGCCGCGCCCTCGCCCTTTGTGAAGTTCGGACTATCCTGTTGCCCTCACAGACAGGAGAATCCCCATGTTTCGCCCCCTCGTTCACCTCGTTGCCGCCCCCCTGTTTCTTGTCGGGCTCGCCTTTCCTGCCGCCGCGCAGATGATCGACAAGCTCAGCCCGCATTCCGTGCCCGCGACGATAGACCGGTTGCAGACCGCGGCGGAGGACGCAGGCGCCACCGTTTTCGCACGCGTCGATCATGCCGAGGGCGCGGCAGATGCCGACATGGAGCTGCGCCCGACCGAGGTGCTGATCTTCGGCAACCCCAAGCTGGGGACGCCGGCGATGCAGGACAGCCAGACCGCGGGCCTGGACCTGCCGATGCGGGTGCTGGCCTATGCCGATGCCGAAGGTGTGGTGCATGTCACCTACCACGACCCCGCGGCGCTGGCCTTGACGCATGGGTTGCCGGAGGATGGGCCGTATCTGCAAAAGATGACCGAGGCACTGGACCAGCTGACGGAAAAGGCGATCAGCGCGGAATAGACTGCCCGGCAGACCGTCCGAGCCCTCTGCGCCGGGGGGAGCTGAAGGCCCGGCGGTACCGCTCAGCCTTCGGCGGCGGTGCGCGTCGCAGCAGGCAGGCTGTGCCACCAATCCGCATAGCTGGTGTTCCTGGGGTGCTTTCCCCCTTCGTCGGGGGCACCGTCGTCCCACCAGACCGGGCCGCGTTCGCCCAGCCTGCGTTTCGCGGCATCGACGGCGGTGCGGGCTTCGGCGGTTTCGGCCTCCGTTCCGGCCTGACCGACGGCCCGTCGGGCCTGCATCAGCGCCTTGACCGCGGCGCGGCGTTCGGCATCGGGCAAGGACGGATCGGTGCAGCGCCACAACCGCGCCTTCGCCACGAAATAGCGGCCATCCGGCGTGTGCGGATAATCCTTCCGCGCCATCGGATCAGTCCTCGTCCGATTGCTGCCGCTGCCAGAGCTGCGCGTAACGCCCCTGCCGCGCCAACAGCGCCTCGTGGGTCCCCTGTTCGACGATCTCGCCCTTTTCCAACACGATGATGCGGTCCGCCTCGGCCACCGTGGACAGCCGGTGCGCGATGGTCAGCACGGTACGCCCCTGCCCGGCCCGGCGCAGGGCATCCTGAATCTCGCCCTCGGTGTCGCTGTCGAGCGCGCTGGTCGCTTCGTCGAGCAGCAGGATCGGCGGGTCCTTCAGCAGGGTGCGCGCGATCCCGACGCGCTGTTTCTCTCCGCCCGACAGCTTCAGCCCCCGTTCGCCCACGGCTGTCTCGTAGCCCTGCGGCAGGGACAGGATGAAGTCGTGGATCTGCGCGGCGCGGGCGGCGGTCTCGATCTCTTCGCGCGTGGCGTTTTCGCGACCGTAGGCGATGTTGTAGCGGATCGTGTCGTTGAACAGCACCGTATCCTGCGGCACCACGCCGATGGCGCGATGCAGACTGTCCTGCGTCACCTCGCGGATGTCCTGACCGTCTATCCGCAACGCCCCGCCCTGCACGTCGTAGAACCGGAACAGCAGCCGCCCGATGGTGGATTTCCCCGACCCGGTCGAGCCGACGATGGCCACCGTCTCACCTGGCTGCGCCTCCAGGCTGACGCCCTTGAGGATCTGCCGATCCGGATCGTAGCCAAAGCGCACGTCATCCAGCGTGATCCGTCCGCCCGTCACCTTGAGATTCGCAGCCCCGGGCTTGTCCGTGATCTCGGCCGGTTGTTCCAGAAGGCCGAACATCTGGCCCATGTCCACCAGCGCCTGGCGGATTTCGCGGTAGACCGTGCCGAGGAAGTTCAGCGGCACGGTGATCTGGATCATGTAGGCGTTGACCATGACGAAATCGCCCACTGTCAGCGACCCGTTCTGCACGCCGATGGCGGCCATCACCATGACCCCGACCAACCCGGCGGTGATGATCAGGGCCTGACCGAAGTTCAGGAAGGCGAGCGAGTAATTCGTCTTGATCGCCGCTTCCTCGTAGCCCGCCATGGCCGTGTCATAACGTTCGGCCTCGCGGGCTTCGGCACCGAAATACTTGACCGTCTCATAGTTCAGCAGGCTGTCGATGGCCTTTTGGTTGGCGTCGGTGTCCTGGTCGTTCATCTGGCGGCGCAGCTTCACCCGCCATTCAGTGACCGCAAAGGTGAACCAGACATAGAGCGCGATGGTGATCGCCACGACCGCCGTGTACCAAACGTCGAAAAGCACTGTGAGGACGATGGCGATCAGCAGCAGCTCAAGGATCAGCGGCCCGATGGAGAACAGCAGAAAGCGCAAAAGGAAATCGACACCCTTGACGCCGCGTTCGATGATGCGGCTCAGCCCCCCTGTCTTTCGGGTGATATGGTAGCGCATCGACAGCTTGTGGATATGCTGGAAGGTTTCCAGCGCCAACATGCGCAGGGCGCGCTGGCCGACCCGCGCGAACACCGCGTCGCGCAGCTGCTGGAAGCCCACGTTCATCAGGCGCGCCATGCCGTAAGCCAGCGTCAGCGAAACCGCCCCGAGGGCCAGCATCGGCGTCCCCTCGCCCGCCAGCGCGTCCACCGCATCCTTGTAGAACAGCGGCGTGGCCACGGACACCAGCTTGGATACCACCAGCGCGACCATGGCCCACACGACCCGTCGCTTGACCCAAGGCATGTCGCGCGGCCAGAGATAGGGCGCGACCTTGCGCAGCACCCGCAGGGCGGACTGACGCTCGGCCTGATCGGCCAGCTGCTCGTCGGTCAAGGGGACGGTCGGTGTATTTGGCCCCTTGACGGCGGGGCTGGCGGTATCTGACGACATGGATGGTCCTAAAGGCTTGGCACCCTACATAGGCCGGGACGGCAGCGGGTACCACCGGAACCGATAATTTCCAGAACACCGGGCCTGATTTTTGCGCGAAACCGGTCCCGGTCAGTCCGGCAGATCAAAGACCTGGCCCGGATAGATCAGGTCGGGATCGCGGATCGCGTCCGAGTTGGCTTCGAACACGCGGACATACAGCAGCCCGTCGCCGTAGCGGTCGCTGGCAATGCCCCAAAGCGTATTGCCCTTTTGCACCGTGATCGCCTTGACCGGCCCCTCCTGGCCCGCCGCCGCCGCCCGAAGCGTGTCGACGGATTCGCGCTTGAACGGGGTTTCGACCCGGCTGGACACCTCGCCGTCGCCCGCGACCTCATCGACCCTGAGCGTATAGACCCCCGCGTCCACGTCAGGCAGGTCCCCGCGCCAGCGGCCTTCGGCGTCCACCGGCAGGCTGACGATCGACCGGTTGTCGAGATAGACCCGCACGACCTGGGTGTCGGCGCGCGCGCGACCGGCCAGCTGCACGGCCCCCGCGTCGGAATAGCTGATGGTATCGAGCGCGACCGATTGCAACGCCTCGGGGCGCGGCGCATTCAGCAGCTCCACCCCGTCATCGGTCGCCTTGAGGATGGCAACGGCGGGGGCGGGTTCGGCAGGTGCGGCGGGGCTGCTGCCACCGGGTTCGGGCGGCGGCGGCGCGGCGGACCCCGACGCCAGCGCCTCTGGCGCCTCGGTCTGCGGGCTTTGCGGTGCCGCCGGCATGGTCTGCGTCTGTGTTGCCGCCTGCGGGGCGCTGCCGGTTTGCGACAGCGCGGCACTGGTCACGGGGGCTTGCGCGTCCGGCACGGCGGGCGCCGCGTCGCCCGCAACCGCGTCCTGGGCGCCGGTTTCGTTTTGTGCGGTTCTTTGTGGCGCCTCGGCTGCGCCAGTCGCGGTCGGCCTGTCGGCATCGGCCGGACTGCTTTCGGATAGGGGCGCATCGGCCGTCTGGGCCGGGGCGGCTGGGGCCGCGGGCTGGTCATCTGATGGGGTGTCGCCGGACTGCGACGCAGAAGGCGCCGGGGGCGTTGCACCGTTACGCGCGGTGTCGGTTGTGCTGTCCGCTTGCTCGGTGGCGGTGGAAGGGGATGATTGGACAGATTGCGCATCCAGGCCGGGACGGACAGCCTCGGACGCGACCGGCGCGTCGGCCTCACCGGTGTTCGCTTCGGCCACGACAATGGACCCTGTGTCCGGCTGTTCCGCCTCCGCCGCGCCTTCTTCTGCACCGTCGCCCTGTTCTTCGATCCCGGCCTGACGCTGCGTGCCAGCTTGGGCGACTTGCGCCTCCGCCGGGGTGGTGGGGGCCAGGATAATGCTGTCGCGCGATGAAATGTGCTGCCCTGCGTCGCCTTTCTGGGACAGGCTCAGCACATGACCTTTGCCATCGGGCGGGATGATCGCCAGCGCGGCGAACTTGCCGCCGCCGTCTGCGCGGGCGGTGGCAATGGCGGTGCCGTTCTGCAGGATCTCGACCTCGGCCCCCGGCGCGGCGCGGCCCGCGATCACGGTCATGCCGTCCGCCTCGCGGCGCACCTCGTCAAAGGCGGGCGCGGCGTCGGAGGCGGCGTCGGCGGAGGGCTGGCTGACAGCCTCGGTCCGGACAGCCGCCTGCCTATCCTGCGCCTGTTCCGTCTCAGCGGGTGCTTCCGTCTCAGCGGGGGCCGGTGCACCGGTGCCGTCCTGCGCTTCAGACACAGTCTGCTGGCCCGCATCGGGCGTGGCCTGCGGCAGCGGGTCGGACGCTTCGGGGGATGAGGATTGCGGGACCAGCGCCACCGGCGTATCGGCATTGTCGGGCGTCGGGGTATCCTGGCTCTGGAACAATGCCGCCGCCACGATCGCCACCGCCACGACAGCCAAACCCGTCAGCGCACCTGTCTTGCCGCCGGCACCGGCCAGAAACTTGTTCATGCAAACCATCCTTCCCCAAGGTTGAGCCTTTCTATCAGCCGCGATAACACGGGTCAAAACGCCACCGCCGGTGGCCTGTCTTTTCTGAGAAAGAGGTGCCCAGATGACGCAGCCCCCCGTCCTGAAGTCCGTCTGCGTCTATTGCGGTTCGCGCCCCGGGGCCGATCCCGCCTACGCCCGCGACGCGGAAGACCTGGGCAAGGGGCTGGCCGAGGCGGGACTGCGGCTGGTCTATGGCGCGGGGGATGTGGGGTTGATGGGCAGTGTCGCGCGCGCCGCGCAGCAGGCAGGCGGCGAAACCTTCGGGGTGATCCCTCAGCACCTCGTGGCGTGGGAAGTCGGCAAGACCGATCTGACCCGCTATGTCGTGACCGAGACGATGCATGAACGCAAGAAGGTGATGTTCATGAACTGCGACGCGGTGGCCGTGCTGCCGGGCGGCGCGGGATCGCTGGACGAGTTGTTCGAGGTGCTGACATGGCGGCAGCTGGGCCTGCACCAGAAGCCAGTTTTCCTGGTCAATACAGCGGGTTACTGGGACCCTTTGATGCAGCTGATCAGGCATGTCGTGGATCAGGGGTTCGCGGACGAGACTTTGGCAGGCTACGTGACCCCCGTCCCCGACGCAGCGGCGGCGTTGGCGGGCCTGAAAGCCCTGCGCGACTGAAGCGCCGCTTGATGCGACGCTTCAGCTTTGCGGTGCAACTCGCTGATCAGGCAGCGATTTCCTGGGCGACCAGTTTTTCGATCTCGTCGATCGGGTGGTTGGTGAGCGTCTTGGGCACCTCGGCAACGATTTTGTCCGCGACCTCCTTGTGGACCTCGTTGCGCAGCTCACCCAACGTGTTCGGCGGTGCGACGACCACGAGCCGGTCGAATGCCCCCTGGTGCGCCTTGCGGTAGAGGATATCAGCAAGATCCGAGGCGAACCGATCCTTGGCCAGCTGGTGCCAGTCCGTGTCCTGAACGGCTGACCGATGAACGCTCGGGCCGTCGTTGAATCGCCCCCGGCGGTTGGCGGCCTGTTCTCTGTTCGGCGGATTTTCCTGTTCTTCCTCGCGGAACACCTCAAGGTACGGATCCTCGCCATCTGTCTGATTCACAAGGAAAAGAGCCTTTTCACCGTCGGCGATAAGAACCCATGTGCCGTTGGTCAGCTTGGTCATTCGTCTTCTCCGTGATTGCGTTTGTCCTGTCCGGTGACACGGGTTACGCCGGCGGGTTTCTCGGTGGCACGCTTTGCTTCGTCTTGCGTTCCAACATCGCGTTCGAGGTTGCCCCCCGCGCGGCCCTGATGGCTGATGTCCGCAGCTTCACCGATGATCTTTTCGGAATCCTTGCTGCCGTCCTTGGATCTTTTGCGCTCTGCCATGGGATGCCTCCTACATCTTGCGTTGCTTGTCTGATCAACGCAGCGGGCAGGCCGAAGTTCCGAACGCAAAACGCCCCGCAGCTTGAACTGCGGGGCGTAGTAATCTAATCTTACTCAGAAATATACCGTCGGCATTACATGCGCGAGGCGACGTTTTCCCAGTTCACGAGATTGTCCAGGAAGTTGGACAGATAGTCGGGACGCGCGTTGCGGAAGTCGATGTAATAGGAATGCTCCCAAACGTCACAGCCCAGCAGCGCGGTCTGGCCAAAGCAGACGGGGTTCACGCCGTTCTCGGTCTTGGTGACTTTGAGGCTGCCATCGGTGTCCTTGACCAGCCAGGCCCAGCCGGAGCCGAACTGCCCGCCGCCGGCGGCCTTGAATTCGTCCTTGAACTTGTCGACGGAACCGAAATTCTCGGTCAGCGCCTTTTCCAGCTCTCCGGGCATCCCCTTGTCTTCCGGGGTCATCATTTCCCAGAACTGGTTGTGGTTCCACAGCTGGCTGATGTTGTTGAAGATGCCGCTTTGGGCAACCGCGGAGGCGTCGTAGGTTCCCTTGATGATCTCTTCAAGGGACTTGCCTTCCCACTCCGTACCTTCAATTGCCTTGTTGCCGTTGGTGACATAGGCATTGTGGTGCTTGTCGTGGTGATATTCCAGCGTTTCCTTCGACATGCCCTTGGGTGCAAGCGCATCGTGGGCGTAGGGAAGATCGGGAAGAGAAAAAGCCATGATCAGGCCTCCTTTTTATTCAAATTTCCTGTTCCACAACAAAGCGCGCTGAACCGGAAGGTCAAGAGGGCTGGGCTGGTCTTGCCGTCTATTTCTTGGATGCGCGGCGTTTGCAGGCGCCTTTGGCAGCCAACCGCCGAAGGACACGCGCAGGTGGGCGCCGGGGGAACAGTCACCTGATCCCATCCGCGCCCGCTGCGCTACCGGTTCGCGCAGCAGGAAGCGTGGCGCAGATCAAGAACGCCGTCAGGCGTAGTGGCGCACCTCGGACCCCGGCTGTGCCGCGACTTTCAGCAGGTCGAACATGTACTGCGCTACCGAGCGGAAGCAGACGATCCGCGCGCTGCGGTCGTCCGGCATCCAGAAGGCGGCAGGCACCTGGGCAAAGCGGGTGCGGCGGAACATGGTGCCGTTGAACTGATCCGGATGCATGTCCACCGGGGCCAGCTTGGCGATCACCTCGCGCACGCGGTCGCCGGAGATGTCGAAGACCGCCCGCGCGTCCGAGACATTGGCCACCAGCGCATGGCTGCCCGCCAGCTTGTCGCGCAGATCTGCCAGACGGTCCTGCACATCCGCATAGGGGCACATGATCAACAGTTCATCCGGCGACATCCAGGCGATGCCCTGCTCGCCTTCGGTGTTGCAATGCCGCTGCTCGGGCAGGTTGACCCCGCCCGCGACCACGGCGGCCTTGCCCAGCGTCTTGTCCGCCAGATCGCCACGCAAGGTGATCATGCCCAGCGGGCCAACCTCGCGGATGGCGACCAGGCCGCTGTCGTCAGTGGCGTGGTGCAGTGCGCTTACTGGTTCAGACATTCTGCTTTTCCCCGTCCTTGTCGTAGAATACCGGATCGACGATCCGCGCCTCGTAGGTCTTGCCGTCCGTCCCCGGGAAGCTCAGCACCTCGCCCATGCGATCCGGTCCGTGCAGGACCAGCCCCATGGCGATGCCCCGGTCGAGGTTCGGCGAATGATAGCTGGAGGTCACGCGGCCCACCGTGTTGCGCTGGCCGTTTTCGTTGGTGCCCTCGCCCACCGCATAGGCGCCGTCCGGCAGGGTACTGCCGTCGGTGGTTTCCAGCCCCACCAGTTTCCAGCGTTCGGGGTCGGCCATGTGGCTGCGGGCCTGTGCGCGCTTGCCCAGGTAATCTTCCTTTTTCTTGGAGATCGCCCAGTTCAGCCCCAGGTCCTGCGGGATCACGGTGCCGTCGGTTTCGTCGCCGATCATGATGAAACCCTTTTCGGCACGCAGGATGTGCAGCGCCTCGGTGCCGTAGGGCATCACGCCGAGATCCGCACCCACCACCATCAGCGCGTCCCAGAGGGCCTGACCGTGGCTTGCATCCACTGCGATCTCGTAGCTCAGTTCGCCCGAGAAGGAGATCCGGTAGACCCGGCAGGGGTATCCGCCCAGCGTACCGTCGGCCCAATCCATGAAGCCCAGGGTTTCTTTGCTGACGTCCATGCCGCCCAGGTGCTCCAGCGCCGTGCGGGCGTTGGGGCCGACCACGGCGATCTGCGCGTATTGCTCTGTCACATTGGCGACATAGACCTGCCAGTCCCACCATTCGGTCTGCAGCCATTCCTCCATGTGAGCATGGATGCTTTCCGCACCGCCGGTGGTGGTGTGGCACAGCCAGGTGTCCTCGTCGATGCGGGCAACCACGCCGTCGTCGATCAGGAAACCGTTTTCGTTGCACATCAGGCCATAGCGGCATTTGCCCGGTTTCAGCGTCGACATCATGTTGGTGTAGAGCATGTCGAGGAAACGGCCCGCGTCGGGGCCCTTGACGATGATCTTGCCCAGTGTCGACGCGTCGAGCAGGCCGAGCTTCTCGCGCACGTTTTTCACTTCGCGCATCACCGCGTCATGGGTGCTTTCGCTGCCACGCTTGAAGGCATAGGGCCTGCGCCACTGGCCGACCGGTTCCCAGACCGCACCGTTGGCGTCGTGCCAGTCGTGCAGCGGGGTGCGGCGCAGCGGCTGGAACGTCGCGCCGCGCGCCTCGCCGCCGATGGCCCCCATGGAGATCGGGTGATAGGGCGGGCGGAACGTCGTGGTGCCCACTGTAGGGATTTCGGCGTCCAGCGCACCGGCAAGCGTAGCCAGGCCGTTGATGTTGCTCAGCTTGCCCTGATCGGTGGCCATGCCCAGCGTGGTATACCGCTTGGCGTGTTCGACACTGACGAAGCCCTCCTGCGCGGCCAGCCGCACATCGGACACCTTGACGTCGTTCTGGTAGTCCAGCCAGGTCTTTTCCCGCAGCTTCACGCCCGCGCCATGGGGCATCATCCACACCGGCGCCATCGGCGCTTCCTCGCGCCGGGCGGCAGAGGGGGCCGAGACCTCGCGCGGGGTCTTGAAACCCAGCGTGGTCAGCACCCCGTCCGCCGCAGCATGGGCGTCGTGCAGCACGTCGTCCAGCGGGAACATGCCCGAGGCCGCACCGGCGGTGGTCACGAAGCCTACGCCGTCGGCGCCTTTCGGCGGATTATCCACATCCGGGCTGAAACAGGCCAGTTTGCTGTCCCAGCGCAGCTTGCCGCCACAATGGGACCAAAGATGCACCACCGGCGACCAGCCGCCGGACATGGCGACCGCGTCGCAGGCGATCTCTTCCAGCACCGCGCCTTCGCCCGCCTGTGAACAGATCGCTACGCCGGTCACACGCTTGCCGCCCTTCACCGATGAAATCGCGTGGCCCATCAGGATGCGGATGCCCAGGGCGCGGGCCTGCGCCATCAGCTCGCTGTCCTGGGGCAACACCCGGGCATCGACGACGGCAGGCACATCCAGCCCGGCATGCTTGAGCGCAATTGCCGTAAGGTAAGCGTTGTCGTTGTTGGTGACGACGACGGTACGGTCCCCGATCGAGACCCCGAAGTTCACCACGTAGTCGCGCACGGCACCTGCCAGCATCACGCCGGGAATGTCGTTTCCGGCAAAGCTCAGCGGGCGTTCGATCGCCCCCGTGGCGGTGATCACATGGCCCGCACGGATGCGCCACAGGCGGTGGCGCGGGCCGGGTGTGCCGGGCGCGTGGTCTGTCAGCTGTTCGTAGCCCAGGACGTAGCCATGATCATAGACCCCTGCCCCCATGGTGCGCAGGCGCAGCTGGACATTGTCCATTGCCTGCAGCTCGGCGATGATTTCTTCCACGAACTTGTCCACAGGCGCACCATCGACGGTGCCGCCATCCACCGGCGCGCGTCCGCCGAAGTGGTTGGTCTGCTCCAGCAGCAGCACCCGTGCGCCACTGCGCCCCGCGGTGCGTGCCGCCTCAAGCCCGGCCACGCCCCCGCCGATCACCAGCACATCGCAGAACGCATGGAAGTGCTCGTAGGTGTCCTCGTCGCGGGCCTTGGGCGCCTTGCCCAGACCGGCTGACTTGCGGATGAAGGGCTCGTAGACATGTTTCCAGAAGCTGCGCGGATACATGAACATCTTGTAGTAGAACCCTGCGGGCAGGAAACGCGACAGCCGCGCGTTGATCGCGCCGACATCGAATTCCAGGCTCGGCCAGTGGTTCTGGCTGGTGGCTTCCAGCCCCTCGAAAAGCTCGGTCGTGGTGACACGCTGGTTCGGCTCGAAGCGACCCTCCCGCCCGAGATTGACAAGCGCGTTCGGCTCTTCGGGGCCTGCCGCGACCACACCGCGCGGGCGGTGATATTTGAACGAACGTCCCATCAGCATCTGGTCGTTCGCCAGCAGAGCGGAGGCCAGGGTGTCCCCCTGATATCCGCGCAGCTGCTTGCCATTGAAGGTGAAGCTCACGGGTTTGGAGGTGTTCAGCAGGCGGCCGCCTGTGGCCAGTCTGGTGCTCATGAACGCGAACCTTTGTGCAGGGGGAAGCTGCGGGAGCCTCCGGCGGGAGTATTTACGGGCAAAAAGAAACAGGGGGCCGTCATGGTCATGCGGCGCCGCTGCCGAAATCGGGGCGGCGGTCACGGATGATCTCGACGATCTCCTGCGGGGGTTCGGTGGTCTGGGCGCTGTAGCTGCCGAACACTTCAAGCGTCATGGTGCAGCGCGCCACGTGGAACCACTTGCCGCAGCCGTACTGGTGCCGCCAGCGTTCAAAATGCACGCCCTTGGGGTTCTTGCGCATGAAGAGATAGCCTTCGAAGTCATCCTCGGACGATCCGGGGCCAAAGCGTTTCAGATGCGCTTCGCCGTGGGCGTGGAATTCTGTCTCTTCGGCGGTGACGCCGCAATTGGGGCAATGAATGGTCAGCATGGCGATGTCCCGTGAAACTGTGATGCGCGGCTGCGCGGAAAGGACGACCCGAACGCAGAAAGGCCGATGCCCGAAGGGGCATCAGCCTGACTGAGACGAATGTGGAGTGCTTTATTCGGTTGCGGCAGGTGCCGTTTCGCCGCCGCCATCCGCAGGCGCGGCTGTGCCGCTGTCGGCTGCGGGCGCATCGGTGGCAGCGGGCGCGTCGGCAGCGGGCGCCGTAGACTCGGAGCCTTCGACCGTGACGTTGACGTCACCGCCATCGGTGCCGGTGGTTGCGGGCGCACCGTCAAATCCGCCGAAGACGAAATAGGCCAGAACCGCGACGACAAGGACCAGGGCCGCGACGATGATGCCGATGTTGTTGCCGCCCGAGGTTGTGGTCGTCGTGGTCGTGGTGTGGCGTTCCGATGAATTGTGTTCAGGCTGTGCCATGGGTCGAGCTTTCCTTCGTGTCCATTTTTCAGGATCTTAACGAAGGAAGCATGGGACTGGTTCCCGCGACCATCGGCGACGCCAGGAGGCATCGGCAGATATTCGCCAACCCGCAGGACCGGGCCAAAGAACACGGCGCGGACAGCCATCAGTGTGCCACCCCGGCGGCCACGGATTCGTCGATGAAGCGGCCTTCGGTAAAGCGGTTCAGGCCAAAGGCGTCGGTCATCGGGGAACGGCCCTTGGCCATCAGTTCGGCCATGGCCCAGCCCGACCCCGGGATCGCCTTGAACCCGCCGGTGCCCCAGCCACAGTTGACAAAGATGCCCTCGACCGGGGTTTTCGACAGGATCGGGGACCGGTCACCCGTTACATCGACGATCCCGCCCCATTGGCGCAGCATCTTGAGGCGGCTGACCATCGGGAAGGTCTCGATCAGGGCGCGCACGGTTTCCTCGATGTGGTGGAAGCTGCCGCGCTGGGTGTAGTTGTTGTAGCCGTCGGTGCCGCCGCCGATCACCATCTCGCCCTTGTCGGACTGGCTCATGTAGCCGTGCACGGTGTTGGCCATCACCACGACGTCCATGCAGGGCTTGATCGGTTCGCTGACCAGCGCCTGAAGGGCCACGGATTCGATCGGGAGGCGGAAACCGGCCATGTCGGCCAGATGCCCCGAATGGCCCGCGACCACCATGCCCAGCTTGTCGCAGTCGATGTCGCCGCGCGTGGTGGAGACGCCAGTGACCTTGCCGTTCTGTTGGCGAATGCCGGTCACTTCGCATTTCTGGATCACGTCCATGCCCATGTCGGAACAGGCCCGGGCATAGCCCCAGGCCACGGCATCGTGCCGCGCCGTGCCGCCGCGGGCCTGCCACAGCCCGCCCAGCACCGGATAGCGTGGCCCGTCGAGGTCGATGATCGGCACCAGTTCCTTGACCCGGGCCGGGCTGATGAATTCGGTCTGCACGCCCTGCAGCGCATTGGCATGGGCGGTACGCTTGTAGCCGCGCACCTCGTGTTCGGTCTGGGCCAGCATGATCACGCCACGGGGACTGAACATCACGTTGTAGTTCAGATCCTGGCTCATGGTCTCATACAGGCTGCGCGATTTCTCGTAGATCGCGGCGGACGGGTCCTGCAGGTAGTTGGAGCGGATGATCGTCGTGTTCCGGCCGGTGTTGCCCCCGCCCAGCCAGCCTTTTTCAAGGATGGCGACATTGGTGATGCCGAAATTCTTGCCGAGGTAATAGGCGGTGGCCAACCCGTGGCCCCCTGCCCCGATGATGATCACATCGTACCGCTTCTTCGGCTCTGCATCCCGCCACGCGCGGGACCAGCCGGTGTGATGGCGCATCGCCTCGCGCGCCACTGCAAAAACGGAATATTTCTTCATGCGCTTTGGGTTCCTGATGGCTGTTTTGGGCAGATTCGGGGCCTTCGCCGTGGCTTACCCCCTTCTGAAGCCCTTGGTCAAAAAAAGGATACTGGCCACGGCATTCCTTGGCAATTTTACGACATGGGTCGCAATTGTCGCAGGGCCGGCCTGACCGGGGGCAAAATGTCCTCTTTTGCCGATGCTCGGGAACCACTAGGTAAGCGTGAACATGAAACTGCTGGGGTCGGCATGACATTCTGGATCATCACCTGCGCCATGGCGGCGCTGGTTGCGGCGCTTTTGGGGCGTGCGATGGCGCGCGGGGCGCAAGACGCACCGGAAGATGCGGCGGCCTACGATCTGCAGGTCTATCGCGACCAGCTTGCCGAAGTGGAGCGTGACGTGGCCCGTGGCGTGGTGCCCGCCGAGGATGCAGAGCGTGCCCGCGTCGAGATCTCGCGCCGGATTCTCGCGCTCGACACCGGCGCGCGGGGCACCACTGGCACCGGACGGGGCGCCCCCATGTTGGTGTACGGATTGCTGGCCGTCGTGGTCTTTGCCGGGTCGCTGCTGGTCTATCGCAGCGTGGGCGCGCCGGGCTACGGCGATCTGGGCCTGCAGGATCGCATCGCCCTTGCCGAGCGGATGCGCGAGACCCGGCCCGATCAGCAGGCCGCCGAAGACAGCCTGCCGCCGATGCCGCCGCCCGACGGCATCACCGAAGAATTCCGCACCCTGATGACCCGCCTGCGCGAAACCGTCGCCGCGCGGCCCGACGATGTACAGGGCCACCAGTTGCTGGCCACGAACGAGGCGCGGCTCGGCGATTTCAGGGCCGCCGCCCGCGCGCAGGCCGACTTGCTGCGGCTGAAAGGCGACAGCGCCACGGCGTCGGATTACAGCGACTACGGCGAATTCCTCGTGCTGGCGGCGGGGGGATATGTCTCGCCCGAGGCGGAAACGGCGCTGCGCGCGGCACTGGGGCGCGACGAACAGGACGGACGCGCACGCTATTACGTGGGGCTGATGATGGTACAGACCGGTCGGCCCGACATCGCCTTTCGCATCTGGGACGGGCTGTTGCGGCGCGGGCCGGAGGATGCGCCCTGGATCGCCCCGATCCGCGCCCAGATCATGCCGGTATCGGAACTGGCCGGGGTGGACTACGAAATGCCCCAGCCGACGGGGGCGCGCGGCCCCTCTGCCGCCGACATCGAAGCCGCGGGCGACATGAGCGCCGAAGACCGTATGGCGATGATCGGCGGCATGGTGGCGGGCCTTTCCGACCGGCTTGCCACTCAGGGCGGCCCGGCGACGGACTGGGCCCGGCTCATTACATCGCTCGCGGTGCTGGACCGGACCGAAGAGGCCCGCACCATCTATGACAACGCGACCGAGGTGTTTGCGGGCGATACCGGGTCGCTCGACATCATCCGCCGGGCCGGCCAACAGGCGGGGGTCGCGGAATGATCCTTGACGACATGAACGGCTTTGCCGCCGCGCTGCCTGAGACGGGGGCAATCATCGGCCTCGACCTTGGGGAAAAGACCATCGGCGTCGCGGTGAGCGACAGCTTTCGCAGCGTGGCGACGCCGCTTGAAACCGTGCGGCGCAAGAAATTCGGACTGGACGCCGCGCGGCTCACGGACATCATCGGCAACCGCCGGATCTGCGGGCTGGTGCTGGGCCTGCCGCGCAACATGGACGGCTCGGAAGGGCCGCGGTGCCAGTCCACCCGCGCCTTCGCGCGCAACTTTGACCGTTTGTCGCCGCTGCCCATCACCTTCTGGGATGAGCGGCTGAGCACGGTGGCCGCCGAACGCGCGCTGCTGGAGGCGGATACGACGCGGAAACGTCGCGCCGAGGTGATTGATCATGTGGCCGCCGGGTATATCCTGCAGGGCGTGCTGGACCGGCTCGCGGTTTTGCGCAGGCAGGGAGAGCACCATGAGTGACGGCATCTGGAAGAGATCCGAGATCGAAAGCCCCTGCGTCAAGATCTGCGTGATACACCCCGACGCGCGCCTCTGCACCGGGTGCCTGCGGACGACCGATGAAATCGCACGCTGGTCACGAATGGGCGCGGATGAAAGGCGTGCGATCATGGCAGAGCTGCCATCCCGTGCCGGTCAGCTGACCAAGCGGCGCGGCGGTCGGGCCGCGCAGCTGGCGCGGCGGGAGCCCTGAAACGGCGGGCTCAGCCGCAGCCGGCGATTTGATAGAGCAATCCGATGCCGCAGTCGGCGGTTATCGCGCCTTCGGCCCCGCTGGGGGCATGGTTGCCGTTCGCGCCAAAGGCGCTGAGCCGGGCAAAGCCGCGTTCGATGTCGAGGGCGCGGGCGCGGCCTGCGCAGAACATCCGCGCCCCGCTGCCCGTTTTTACCCCGTTCCAGTATGCGACCGTGTCGTTCGGTCCTGAGAAAATGATCTTCATACCGACCTCCTAGAGATCAAGAATTAATGATCCATGACTTGCGCCACGAAAAGGCAACAATGGGGCAAAGGCGGGGTGATTATTTGATAAAATGCGAAACTGCTACTCTTTTAGCCAGTCTGCAGCCCCGATCTGTGGCCGGAAATAGGCAATCATCCTGCCTTCGGGTGGCGCAGTGGCCTGGGCGGACCAGGGGGCGACGCCATGCAGCAGGTGCCGGTGCATCAGGATCGCCTGACCGGGGTCGGCGGAAACGGCGAGTGGCGCGATGGCTTTGAAAACGGCGCGGCGTGCATCGGCGTAGGCGTCGGTCAGATCGACGTCGGCAGGGTCATGGCGTCCGATCGCGCGGCGCAGCGCCTCTCCCATCATCAGGTGGCTTCCGGGCCAGACCATCAGCGGCGCGGCGGTGGCGCTGTTCAACGGCAGGCCGAGGATAAAGCCGTGCGGCTCTCGCAGGTAACGGCGCCGGGCCGCGCCTTCGGGCAGCAGCCCGTCGACATGCGCGGCATGCCGGACCACGCGAAAACGGTGGTTGGCGTCGCTTTCTTCCGGGTCCTGACGGGGATAGCCGGGATAGACGATGGAGAGCTGCGCGGGGTGCCAGTTTTCTGGCGGCGTGACGGCCTTCCGCCACCGGCCCGCCAGCGGCACGCCGTCAATGCTGCCGTCCGGCGCGTTGGGCAGCGCATCCACCCCGACGAACCAGGTCGCACCGTGGCGCAGGTTCTGCGCCCGCACCTCGGGATCGGCGGCGAGCTTCAGCGCAACGCGGTGAGCCGCCCCGGCCCATCGGCACGTGGCAGGGTCCGGGCCGAAGACCCGGTAGCCCGTCACCAGCCCAGCGCCTTGCGGATCATGTTGAGCGCCACCAGGATCAGGAAAACCGCGAACACCCGCTTGAGCGGTTTGGGGTCCATTGCATGGGCCAGCCTGACCCCAAGCGGCGCGGTGATCAGCGTCATCGCGATCACGATTCCGAAAGCCACGAGATTTACCGTGCCCAAGGTGTAGGGCGGCGCATTGACCGTCATCGGCACCAGCAGAAAACCGATGACCGAAGGCACGGCGATCAGCACCCCAAAGCCCGCCGCCGTGGCGACCGCACGGTGGATCGGGACAGCGTAAAGGCTCATCAGCGGCACACCGAAGCTGCCCCCGCCGATGCCCATGAGGACCGACAGGAACCCGACGGCAGGCGACAACGCGGCGCGCAGAAGGCCGGTGGGCATCGCCGCGCCCAGGCGCCACTCGGACCGGCCCAACCCCATGTAAAGGCCGATGATCAGCGCAAGTGCCCCGAAAATGCCCTGCAGCGTGGTGGACCGCAGCTGCGCCACCACCAGCATCCCGGCCACCGCGCCAATCACGATGCCGGGTGCCCAGCCGCGCAGGATGGACCAGTCCACCGCGCCCTTGCGGTTGTGGCTCAGCACCGAGCGGACGGAGGTGACAATGATCGTCGCCAGAGAGGTCGCAAGACACATCTGCATCAGCTGCGGCCCGTCGTAACCCAGCGTCTGGAAAGCATAGAAGAACGCAGGGACCAGCACGATGCCGCCGCCGACCCCCAAGAGCCCCGCAAGCACCCCGGCAAAGGCGCCGATGAATGCCAGCAGCCCCCCCATCTGGATAAGTAAAGCGGTCTCTGGCATGGGTCTCTCCTTTTGTTGCTACCCTGCTATACCGCCTGCGCCTGCTGCGCCAGCGCCTCAATCTCTTCCAGCGCGGTCTGGACCAGCTCGGGCCCCGCGCCGGGTTTCACCGCCCCCTCGGACAGCGCCCGCCGCCAGCCCCGCGCGCCGGGGCGACCGGCGAAGAGGCCCAGCATGTGCCGGGTGATCTGATGCAGTCTGCCGCCCGCGCTCAGGTGCGCCTCGATATAGGGCAGCATGTCGCGCACGGCCTGTTCGGGCGTCGCGTCCGTACCCGTTCCAAAGATCCGCCTGTCCGCGCCGCAAAGAATGTCTGCCGGGTTGTGATAGGCGGCCCGCCCTACCATGACACCGTCAAGCCCGCCTTTCAGAAACGCCTCCGCCTGGTCGAGCGATCCGATCCCGCCGTTCACCGAGATATGCAGGTTGGGAAAATACGCCTTCATCCGGTGGACCAGCGGATAGTTCAGGGGCGGAATATCGCGATTCTCCTTGGGGCTGAGCCCTTGCAGCCAGGCCATGCGCGCGTGGATGCTGACGCGGGTACAACCCGCCGCCACGATCCGCGCCAGAAAGTCCGGCAGTACCTCTTCGGGGTCCTGGTCGTCCACGCCGATACGGCATTTCACCGTCACGTCGATATCCACCGCCGCCCGCATCGCCGCGACGCAATCGGCCACGCGCGCGGGATCCTTCATCAGCACCGCGCCGAAGGTGCCCGACTGTACCCTGTCCGACGGGCAGCCGCAGTTGAGGTTGATCTCATCGTATCCCGCATCCGCCCCCAGCCGCGCGGCCTGCGCCAGCTCAACGGGGTCCGACCCACCGAGCTGCAGCGCCACGGGATGCTCGCTGACGTCATGCTCCAGCAGATGCACCGCCCCGCCCCGCACCAACGCAGGCGCAGTCACCATTTCTGTGTAAAGCAGCGCATGCCGGCTCAACAGCCGGTGCAGGTACCGGCAATGACGGTCGGTCCAGTCCATCATGGGTGCCACGGATAGGCGTGCGGCGCGGACAACGTCCGATTTCCCTTTTTTTATGGGGTTTTCCTGCTCAGCCATCCGGTTCGTTTTCCTTTATTTGGGGCCTGTTTGCCCCCGTTTCTGCCAATGGTGCAACAAAATGTTGCACCCAACCCGAAATGTTGCACCGCCGCGCACGCGGTCCTCCGCGCCGTTTTTCCATCATGGAAACGGCCGCAACCTCCCGCATCGCAACAGCCCACGTCAACGCAACAGCGGTGAGTTATCGAACCTTAATCATGGATCCAACCACCCACCGGTTCTTGAGCCGATTTTCCGGATATCGAAACACACATCTGAGAGGAAATTCCCATGGGAACCATTATGACGCGCGCAAAGAAGGACGGATCACAGAGCTATACCGCTACCATTAGAAAGAAGCAAAAGGGCAAAGTCGTCCTGACACTGACCGAAACATTCCCCAATGAGCGATCAGCAAAGCGTTGGATCAAACAACGCGAGAGCGATCTGAATGCTAAAGGCGCGTTGGACAAAGCAATTCACTCAAAACAACGCAAGACATGGTCCGATGTGATCGCCGATTATAGCGCTGCGTCTCCGAATGGATTCGGAAAGACGAAAACAGCCAATCTCGCATACCTCCAGCGCCTTGATTTCGGACAAATCGCAGTAGAGGATACGGACGATCATACTTTCTTCAAACTGGCCCAAGATTTACTCAGGGGCATACAAGCCCCGCCAGCAGATAAGGATTTGGATTGCCGGGAACATTATGATTTGAAGCCTCGCGAGCCACAAACAGTCAATTCGTATATGGCAACCTTACGCACAGTCGTTCGGTACGGTGGACCGATCAGCAGGATTGAAATGCCAATTGCCGAATTCGAGACTGCTAAACTTACACTCACGCACCAAGGTTACGTCGCACGATCAGCCAAGAGAAACCGTCGACCAACGTTCGATGAGATGGATCGGCTGATGGCGTATTTCCACGATAACTACATGGCCGACACGCGGCGCGTCCCGATGCACAAGCTGATCGGTGCAGCTATCGCTCTGGCTCATCGTCAAAAGGCGTTGTCTTTGGTCGCTTGGAGTGATTTCGATGCAAGTAACGCGCGCCTTGTAGTCCGGGATATGAAGCATCCTCGTGAGACGGTCGGGAACGATAAAGAGACTTGGATCACCGAAGAAGGGATGAAAATCATCTCATCAATGCCGCGATCCGATGAGCGTATTTTTCCTTACCATTCAGATACGATCAGCCGTCTGTTTACTGAAGCCTGCAAGATCTTGAAAATCGACGACCTGCACTTCCATGATCTTCGGCACGATGCAATTTCGCGCTTCTTCGAAATCGGTCTCGGCGGCGGCAGCCGGGATAAAATCCTTAAGTACACTGGGCACTCGCCAGACGGAAGTCTGAGCCGCTACATCCATGTCGAGCAGGAAGGCGACAAATACGAGCAGTGGAGGTGGTGGCCCCTTCTTTTTGCTCCACTCTGAGTGACTGATTAAAAACAATGCCGCCCACACTCAAGTGGGCGGCATTTTACGCGAATTCTATTTCTTCGTGAGACATTATGGACTATCGGCGCGGGTCCACTTTCGACGTTCCTGCAATTCACTCTTAGACAACGACCGCGCCTTTCCAGAAATGACAGTACATACAGATTGGTCAGCCTGTCTGGGAAACAGCTTCTCAGGTCCCCAGGCGGAGACTTTCTTCACGATTTTCACTTTGACTCGGGAAACCTCATCCGTCTCGGCATCGACCATCGGTTCAAGGAGATAGTCTTGGCACAAGAGTTTGCTCAGGCGCTCTGCAGCACTGAGCCACGACCTTTTGACGTCCCTCCAAGGCGCAGTTCTCTCTGCTGACCACGGCAGAGTGAACATGGGGAAGGTGCTTCCCTGTGCCATTACGGCCCGTGTATAAAAAAGAATTTGCTTAGGGGTGCTCAATCGACCGATCGTGTCGACGTCAATCATTGCAAATTTGCTCGTTCGGTCGTTGGATCTGCGCAAACTGTCTCGAACATAACCATCTGAGAACCTGAATGTAATCTTTCTTCTGTCTTCCCTTCTTTTGAGAAAATCAAAAATAGCCGTTCCGCCTTGAGCTTGCAGGTTCGTATGGGCCTTCATGCCCCTTGAAATCATGTCATAGTCCTTGGCACCAGGGGATCCGGTTATTGCCAAAAGTGTGCTGCACCTGACCGTAAAGTTGGCTCGTTTGGGTGCCGCCATATTTTGAATATTCAATTCTCTTCTCGAGTCGATGTAAAAGTGGCATCCATGAGCCAAACGAAGGCCGTCAAGTGATAGGTCCGCTTTCTCAAGTCTTGTAACAACGCGCTCAGTGCACAGATATTCGCTCAGTTTTGACATCCCCAGTCCTCTTCTTTGATGTAAAGAGGATCTGGGTTCATACTTGCGCCGTGCAAAATGCGAAATCGGCCGCTTTTCTCCCCGACTTTACCGTCAAAAAAACAGATGCCTCCGTATCAATGGCCAAACATTCAAAGTATTCGTTTGAGTGACCGTAAATTCTGAAATTATGATCGGGGAACACTTCGAATTGGCCGTGAAATTGGGATGACCGACCGGAAAAACTTTGGAAACACAGCCGCAAGTATCTGAAAATGAAATATTAGTTGGGCGTAGAACCTGCGAGAACCTATCAACCTAAAATATAACCCCAGTAGAAGAGATTGATCATTTGGATTTCTGGAGTCTGCAGGGTTAATCTCACCAAGCTACATCATACGCGCCATCGCCTCAGCTTGCTTGATGACAAGTTTGACCGCGTCCGCCTGAAGATCAGGTGGATAGCCGAAGCGGCGCAATATCCTCTTTACGGATACGCGCATTTTCGCTCGGACATCGTCCCTCTGCCACCAATCCACACCCGAATTCTCGCGAAGGGATTTCACCAACTCGGCGGCAATGATTTTGAGCTTATCATTGTCCATGACCTCGACTGCACTGTCGTTTTGCGCCAGTGCATCGTAAAAGCTGCGCTCAGCCTCTGACATATCGTCTTGGGGCTCAGCACTGAGATCCTTGGCCATCCCGATCAATTCCTGGATGACCTGCAATGCGTCGATGCTGCGATTGTGATAGCGGGCAATTGCACTGGTGAGGCGCTCAGAGAACTTCTGGTTTTGAACAACATTGCCGCGTGTGCGAGCCTTGATCTCACCATTCAAGAGCTTCTTCAGGGCTTCAACGGCCAGGTTTCGGTGCTGCATGTTCTGAATTTCATGGAGAAACTCTTCTGAGAGCACACTGATATCAGGTCGATCGAAACCACAGGCTTCCAGTATGTCCACGACTTCGGTGGATGCCACTGCTCGATTTAACAGTTGTTCAATCGCGAAATCAGGCAAGGAATTACGCCCTGCGCCACCCTTCACGTCCAATTTTTGCAAGGCTGCGCGCACTGCCAGGAAGAAGGCAACTTCTTCGGCATTTCGGGAAGTTTCAGGTGATCCTGCAGCCAGTTTGAATGCCTTCGCCAACGCGGCGATAACATCATGAAACCTCTTCCCGAAATCTTTGTCGCCCTCCTGACCGTCCTCTCGTGCCCTGGTCAACACATGGTCCGCTGCTGCTGGCAAAATCTCGATCCGGTCGGCAGCAGTGCCTCCCAAAACACGGGAATAGTCAAAGCCGTGGAAAAGACCGCGCGCTACATCGAGGGCGCTCAAAAAGGCGGATACCGCCTCTCTTTCATCCACCCCTGTTTGCTCTTGGTCACCTTGTGAATAGTGAGCCAGGGCCTTTTTTAGGTCAGCCGCCAAGCCAATATAGTCGACGACCAACCCGGCTGGTTTCCCAGCGAAGACCCGATTAACCCGAGCAATCGCCTGCATGAGGCCATGCCCCTTCATGGGCTTGTCGACGTAAAGCGTATGCATGCAAGGCGCGTCAAACCCCGTCAGCCACATGTCCCGAACGATGACGAGCTTCAGCGGGTCGGAAGTGTTCTTGTAGCGCTTACGAAGCGCTTCCAGCTTCGTCTTGCTTCGGATGTGCTGCTGGAACGCCAACGGGTCTGTCGCATTTCCGGTCATGACAACTTTGACCGCACCAGTCTCATCTGTGTCCGAGTGCCAATCAGGATGGGCCTCAACGATCCGATCGTAGACTTCGACGCAGATCCGACGGCTCATGCAGACGATCATCGCTTTACCGTCTATCGCCTCAAGCCTGGCGGTAAAATGCTTGAGGATATCCTCGACAACAGCATCCAGACGCGGCCCAGCCCCCACAAGTTTTTCGATTTGAGACCATTTCTTTGCGGTGGCCGTTGCCTCGTCTTCTTCGAGCGCCTCGGTCGCTTCGTCGAACTCCTCATCAAGGCTTTCCTGAACGTCATCGGCGATTTCCACGCGTGCGACCCGACCTTCATAGTAAATCGGAACGGTGGCACCGTCCTCGACTGCTTGGGCAATGTCGTAGACGTCGATGTAATCCCCGAAAACAGATCGGGTATTTGCGCCGACCAACTCAACCGGCGTCCCGGTAAAGGCGACATAGACGGCATTTGGCAAGGCTGAGCGCAAGTGATGGGCCAGGCCATGGCGTACCTCGCCGGTTGCCTGATCCATTTTCGCATCGAAACCGTATTGTGTACGATGCGCTTCATCGACCATAACAATGACATTCGAACGGTCTGTGAGTTCCGGGAAGGTCTCTCCCCGTCCCGGCCGGAATTTCTGCACTGTCGAGAAGACGATGCCCCCGACCTGACGGTTCAGGAGGGTCTTCAGATCATCAATGCTATCCGCCTGGGTTGGGTCTTCGCCCAGAAGATCCCTACAGCGCCCAAAGGTCGTGTAGAGTTGGTTATCAAGATCGTTGCGGTCGGTAAGCACCAGAACGGTCGGGTTCTCGAGCTCCTTCAGATGCATGGCCCTGCCAGCCAGGAATGTCATCAACAGCGACTTTCCAGAGCCCTGAGTATGCCAGATCACGCCGCCCTTACCATCATCATCCCGCGCACTCAGGATTGAAGCCATGGCTTTCCTGACGGCGTGAAACTGATGATATCCGGCCGCCTTCTTGATCGGCCCTTTCCCATCATCCTCAAAGACGACGAACCATCTCAATAGATCCAGTAGGACAGCACGGTTCAGTAAGCCATCAGTCAGCGTATTAAGGGCCAGCCCTTCGCGTTCGGACAGGATGGTTTCGCCATCGACGGTCCTCCACCGCATGTAGCGATCCAGCCCCGCCGATAATGTCCCGTACCGCGCGTTCAGACCATCCGAAATTACCGAGATCAGGGAAGTACGGAACAGGTTGGGTATATCCTGCTTGTAGGTCTCGATCTGGTTGAACGCTGATTCAATGTTCGCACCCTCGGTGCCCTTCAATTCAACGACCACCAAGGGTAGCCCGTTCAGGTAAATAACAATATCCGGGATCCGCGGCGTCCGTCCGACCATGTCCACCTGATTGAAAGCATGCCAGGCGTTCTCCTGATCACCCCAATCCACGAGGCGGGCGCGGTCATTACGCTCCTCTCCTTGGCTGAAATATGTGATCGGAACGCCCCGTGTCATCAGGCCGTGCAGGCGGCGGTTCTCTGCAATCAGATCACCTGCAAAGACCTCATCCGTCACACGCGCAATAACCTCTTGCACCGCACCATCTGGCAGATCCGGATTGAGCTTTTGTACGGCCTTGGCCAGAACCTTTCGCAACACGGCATCATGGAAACTCCGGCGTTCAGGGTCGCGCTTCTCGGGCGATATCTCAGCACCAGAGGCGGTCGCGTATCCCAGCCCAGCCAGTTTTTCCATCATCCAATCTTCGAGGTCGGATTCTGAGTTCCACGCCATCAGCTCACCCCGCCCTGAGGGATCTTCGTAGCAAGCGACCGGACAGGCTCCGAGAATGCGGCATCCATCTTCTGATAGTGCTCAATCAGCCATTTGATCATCTCTGGCCAGTGCTCTTTGCTGTACCCTTGGACTGACGTTTTGCAGACCATCATGCTGACCTTTTTGTCGTCAATCCGCCGCCATTCCAAAGGTTCGCCAACAACCTCCTCATATCGTTCTTTCTCAGATGCCAGTTGATCGAACAACCACTTGTTTTCATCACGGCTGGATCGGTTGAGCTGGAACTCCACCCGCACTTCGTGACGAAGGAAGATCAATGTCAGAGTGCAACCCGACACCCCTATACTGGAGTTCACCCAATGATCCTTGGACGGCGTGATGTTCTGCCATCGCTCAAGGCCAGCCCCTCTTAGGCCCTCAAGTGCCTGCTCCCAGAACTCCATCCGCATTTGATGGCTCCAGCGTTGTGCACCTTTTGCATTCTTCTCTTCGCTGTCCTTCTCGGCCATCCGGATCATGTAATCGGCGGCCTCTGGCGTCGGGATAACCTGTTGCAGGTCGATGAACAGCTCTTCTTCGAACTTGTAGGGCATCACCTTGATGCAGCGCGCGTCGATCTGGTGTTCGCGCAGCCACAGCACTGTCGCCGTCACCTCGCGTCGAAAATTGGCGGCAATAAAGATGATCCGCTGATCTGTTCCGTCATTCAGGACAACCTGATCCAGGGTATCCTCCCCCAGGAACTCGCAGACGGTGCTGGCGGCATCGCCGGAGCCGTGACGGTCCAGATACTGCTGAAAGATCCCCACGATTTCGGCCTTTTTCAGGCTGGAGCAATAGGCGGCGTATTTCAGGGCCTGCCAGACGACATCACGGCCGGAATCGTCCAGCTTGTTCTCGATGACCACCAACTGCCCGCTTTTGTCCAGCGCCAGAAGGTCGAGCCGTTCGCGGGTGCCGTCGAACCCGTCAAACTCCTTCTGGATGATCAGCAGACCATCCTCCCCCTCGCTCATGGCCTCACAGAGTGCATCCGGCATGGTGGCAAGCCATTCCTGCAGATGCTCCCTCTCTCGGAACCCCACTTCGGAAAAACTGGTGCGTTCAAGCTTGCGCAGGCGGTTGGCGGAACGGTCGATCTGGAACATCTATTCGGAACTCCAATTCACGTCGGCCTCGGACGCATCAAAATATGCGACGCCTGCAAGACCTCTCTCTTCAAGATATTCCTCAACACCTTGCTGATCCCCATACGGTTCAAGCCAGAGCGGGTTCCGGACACTTACTGCACTACTTTTTTCAGCCTCCGGGCCGCGCTCTTCTCCGGGAAGGCGATTACGTCGACCGGCCACCGTACATAGGTCAAACAATTCATGCCATGGGTGCATTTTATCGACGATGTCTTCAGGCCAGTTGGACAGCGACTTTTCGATATCTTGGGCGTTGGCGAACGCACAGCCCCACTGGCTCGGTCCGTGAAAACCGTGCGAGGGTTTTCGCGAGAAAACTTGTGACGCGTAGTTGTTATAGAATACGAAAATCGGGAAGTAGTCGGTTCCAGCATCGGCAATTAATTTTGTCGCCTGAGTACCAAGATGTTTCCAACCGCCATAACGCCCAGCATTTGGGCCCGACATATAGAGACGCTTTGCTTGGACCCGCAGAGCGATGGTGCAATGAGTGCTTTTGAAGGTCCATTCCCAGTCTGCGCCATTTGCGTGTTCCTGGGCACGAGTGAACATCCGGACCTTCAAACCCAGCGGCGCGCAGTCACGCGCAATCTGGAGGAGCAGCATCTCGGTCAAAGTCTCTTCCTGTAAAGAGAGACCGAGCTTCAGCGCTTCATTCTGCCGATTCCAGTTCCACCCAGCCAAAGTTCGCAGGTAGGGTCGCACGCCTTGACCGAGGGACGCCATCAGACGACCCCCTCGACCTGTTGCGCAGCCTCGCGGATGCGGAGGTCTCCGGACATGAGGCGGGGGAGAAGGGCATCGCGAAGGGCGGCGAGATTTGCGGTCTCATCCTCAAGCAATCGAATTTTGGTATGCCACGGCTTGATTAACTCATCGAAAGCGTAGTGGACCGTGTCCGCAGCTTTCACCCAAGGTATCTTTTTCATGTTGCCTTGGTTCAGCTTCAATTGAACGGCGCCAGTAATAAATTCAGCGATGCTCACCGTTTCAAAGAAGCACTTCAATTGCTCTACCGAGAATTTCTTGCCTTTAAGAACATGGGCATGGTTGTTCACCCACGATTTCCCCCAAATATACTGTGTGAAGGGCTTTCCATCTGGTTTCACCACCGAGCCGTCTTCGCCAACCAGAAGAAGTACATCATCAAAAATATACTCATCAACATGGTCCATGATCGAAGTGGCACCGTAGTACGGCACCGATCCCTGTCGCTTCTGCCGTTGGTGTTTCGAAAGCGGTACTCGCTTTGAGTCCAAGATAAGCAGATCTTGTCCAATTTCGGCATTCTCCCACCCCTTCGGGAGGCCGTCGGGGCCGAAGCTGTCGGGGAAGAGGGCGGCGGTGGTGGGGGTCATGTGGGCAGGGGAAAGGCCTGCGGCGCGGGCGTGGACGGGGTCGAAATCCACGAACCAAGACCGATAGAGCGCCCGCGCCATCTCCTCCAACGTCGCGCTCATCCGGCGGTTCAACTCGATCTTGTCGTCGAGGGCACCGAGGATGGATGCGACCTCGGTTTGGACCCGTAAACACGGCAAAACAATCGGCAAACGTTTGATCGTCGCCTGATTCAATGATGCCATGGTGGAACCGGTCGAGTTTTGAAGCAACCAGTCTCGTGTTTCTGAAGAACTGATCCAATACCGAACAAAGCGCGCTGATATCGATTTAGGGAGTCTTAGCCGTATGCCGTCAGAACCGAGGAACCAGCCTACCTGGGTCTGCCCAACAAGTGCGGTGCGTTCGACGCTTCCTTTACGAGCAAAGACGATATCATTCTCTCGCAGCACGAATTCTGGGAGACGGTCAGTCACGGATTTATCCACATACGGGGTTCGACCGTGGATACGGAATTCTCCATGTCCGATCTCGCCGACCGAGATTACCGGGACGCCGCTGTTGGTATATTCAGACGCCTTCAAGACGGTTCCGAAGGGGCCTGTTTTGACCTCACCTCCGAGAGTTTCCAATATCTCGCCGATGGTTGTGGTCTGAACCTCCAAGGTCATTCCAACCGCTCCAGCCGCGCCTCGATCTCCGCCTCCAGCCGCCTTCCCTCGGCAAACTGCCCCCGCAACTCCGCCTTCAGGCGTTCGAACTTCTCCTCGAAAGGCTCGTCGTCTTCCTCTGCCGCGCCTGCGCCGACATAGCGGCCCGGGGTCAACACAAAGTTGTGCTTGGTGATCTCTTCCAGCGACGCAGCCTTGCAGAAGCCGGGCTCGTCTTCATAGGTGCCTGCGTCCGGCTCCCCCCGCCATGCGTGATAGCGGTTCGCGATGCGCGCGATCTCATCCTGCGACAGTTCCTTTTGCTTGCGCGAGCCTGGCACCAGCGCGCCCATCTTGCGGGCGTCGATGAACAACACCTCGCCGCGCCGGTCGCGCAGCTTGGCATCCTTGGCGATGCCGTTGGATTTATCCTTGGCCAGAATCCACACACAGGCCGGAATTTGTGTGCCATAGAACAGCTGCCCCGGAAGGGCGACCATGGCGTCCACCGCGCCGCCCTCAACCATGGCGCGGCGAATGTCGCCCTCGCCGCCCGACATCGACGACATGGAGCCGTTGGCCATCACCACGCCCGCAATGCCGGTGCTGCCCAGCTTGTCATAGATGTGCTGCATCCAGGCAAAGTTGGCGTTGCCGACCGGGGGCGTGCCGAATGTCCAGCGCCGATCCTCGGCCAGAATGCCGCCGCCCCAGTCCGAGATGTTGAAGGGCGGGTTTGCCATGGCAAAATCGAACTTCTCATCCGGGAAAGCATCGCGCAGCAGCGTGCCCTGATCGTTCCATTCGATGCGGGCGACGATGCCACGGATGGCAAGGTTCATGCGGGCAAGGCCGTAGGTGGTGTGGTTGAGTTCCTGCCCGTAGATCGCCAGATCCTCGCGCCGCCCTGCGTGGTGGTCGAGAAAGCGTTCGGAGTGCACCATGAAGGAGCCGGAGCCGCAGCAAGGCTCGTACATGCGGCCCTTCATCGGTTCTATCATGTCGACGATCAGTTCGACCACGGGTTTGGGCGTGTGGAAATCGCCGCCGCGCTTGCCCTCGTTGGAGGCGAATTCGGAGATGAAGTATTCGTAGATCCGGCCGATGAGGTCGAAGTCCTTGCGGGTGCCTTCGAATTCAATGTTCGAGAACAGGTCGATCAGGCCAGTGACGACATGGCTTCCTAAGGCCTCGCGGCCAAATACCTTGGGGAGTGCGCCTTTGAGCTGATCGTTCTCCGCCTCAATGGCGCGCATGGCGTCATCAACCTTGACGCCGATCTTGGGGTCCTTGGACTGCGCCGATAGGGTCCGCCAGCGCGCCGCCTCGGGCACCCAGAAGATGCCTTCGGCCATGTATTCATCGACATCTTCGGCCACCTCCTGGCCCTCAGGCAAGAGCTCATCATACTTGCGTTGAAAGGCAATCGAGATGTAGCGCAGAAACAGCAGGCCCAGGGCCACGTGCTTGTACTCGCCCGGATCCATGGAGCCGCGCATCTTGTCCGCTGCAGCAAAGAGCGTCTTTTCGATTGTCATCTGATGTTCCTTCCTGGCGCAGGCCCGCCAGATGGCTGAAATTATTTTCCTCACTATTCACATGTTCAAGGTGTGGTTCAATTGCTGGTAGGTATTTTGTTTTGTCTTTGGGTGGCGCGGCAATCGGCCCTTGTGCCTGTGCTCCAGCTGAGACCGGTTCGGGACGGCAGTTACCTCGCCTTCTGAACAGGCGGTTCTTTGGACATAAAAAATTGAAGCCCGCGCATCACTCGCGCTCGCCTTCAGCAAACTCATCAAAAATGCCTCGCAGCTATTTTGAAATTGTCAAATCAGCGATTTCAAGAAACTGGCGGTCCTTTTTGTTGGTGATATGTTTGTGAATTCCTGAGAACGCCTTTTCGGACTTTTCTGGAGGAAGCGCATTCGCGTAGGCCAGGAAAGCCGCACCGTAGATAATCTTTCTGCGCGTATCAGCGCGCCTCTGTTCTTCTTTTGCTTTGCGATTCAGGTCCGAGAGAATGGAGGTCTTCTGCTCAATCTCGCGGGCCAGTGCTTCGATTTTCTTCTCTGTTCTGGACATGTGTTTCGCCTTTTCGTTGATATCCTGGAGAGGAAATCGCGCTCGAATGGTTTGATCGCTACATTTTTTTGCATGTGAGATCGATCAGGCGGGTGTCAAAACCCGACAGCCCGAAAGGGCGAAGGGCGCGGTTACGCAACTCTGGTGGAGTTGCCGCGCGCCTGCCGCGGGCTTTTTCCAGGAGCGAACCCTGGCTGGGAGCACCAAGTAATCTTTATGATACACAAAGCTTCCAGACTTGAAATCAAGATCCGCAACCGCAGCAACTGCGCCTCCATCGTTGCGGCCGCCGCCTATTGTGCAGGCGGCCGCTACCGCTGTGACCGTACTGGACGCCTGAAAAACTACGAACGCCGCCGCGACGTGGTCTCAGTCGAGTCAATCAAGATGCCGCATGATCCCGAGCGTGTCTGGAATGCCGCGGATGTCGTAGAAAAGCATCCGCGCGCTCGGCTGGCCCGGGAGTTTGTCATATCGTTGCCCGCCGAGCTACCGCTCGACGTCCAACGAAAATTGGTGCGGGGGTACTGCCTTTGGCTTCATGAACACCACGGCATTTCATCCATGGCCTCAATCCATCACCCGCTGGCAGACGGGTTGGACAAGGAGATCCAATCCGACCTCAGCCCAAAGACCGAGGGAAGGAAACAGCCCATCAAGCTCCGGAAGGACGAGCGCGGAAACCCCTTGAACCAGCATGTCCATATTCTTTGCCCCACAAGGCGCTGGTGCTCCGAAACTGGACAGTTCATCGGAAAACTGCGCGACCTCGACGATGTCGTTAAGGGCCCGTTGTTTGTCCAATCCGCGCGGGACGAATGGCAGGGACGCGTCAATCGGCTTCTCAGCAAACACAATATCAAAGAGAAGGTCGACCTGCGCAGCTACAAAAAAATGGCGGTTTCCGGCGATGCGCCCGAGGGATTGCTGCCGCAAAAAAAGATGGGGCCTAAAAATGCTGCCCGGGCACGTCGGAGAGAATTGGAGCTCGGCAAAGATACGACTTATCTTGGTGTAGACCGAGCAAAAACTCTGGAACATAACGCCAAATGCTGGGACAGCTGGCTGACACTGCGAGCCCTTAAACGCGAGAAAGACAGAATAGAGCGTTCGGCCCAATATGCTGAGCAAATGGAAACTGCAAGGCGCAAGGAAGCTGAGACAGCCGATGCCAAGATCGCAGCGGAAAAAAACCGATCAACACGAGCATCAGCGATAGCGGAAGCACCACACCTTGACGCTCTAAATCCTTACGCAGCAGCGCTGAACTGGGCGAAAGGTGACAGTGACAACGAGATTGATCCAGAGACAGACACTCGACTGGACCCGGAAAGAGAAACTGCCGCCGCTCCCTCTTCTGGTGCTCCGCCACTGCTTGAATTGAACAACAAATCTTTGAAAAGATTTAGCCCCCAACGACAACGACAACGACAACGACAACGACAACGACAGCGTCAACGAACACGGAACAATAGTTCTTAGTTATCTGAAAAGTCCGGTTCGGCGAGCGCATGGAGCCTGAGAGCTACAGTCGCTCGTTGAAAAGGCTATGCTCCTCGGGTTGCCGCCTTTGATGCGCCCTTAGCCTGCCCACCGCTACTCATAGGTTCGCCCCAGAGATTGAAAAGTGGGAAGCCCTCCTGCCTATCCATATGATAGCGGCGATAGGCATAGATTGGATGAACAGCTTCAGGAATTTTGTCAGCGCCATAGTAGTCCAATTTAACATCATCTTCATTGGCTGTATCCGCCCACTTCTCAGCCCACACTCTTTCATTATCCAGCAGTACTCGAAGAGGTTTAGCCTTTTTGATAGCATTAAATTTATCATGATTTGAATGGGCAATCTGGCGCAGGTCACGCTCTGCTTTACGCAGGCGGAAGAGGAACGCCTCTTGTAATGGCAGGTGCTCGTAGGCGATTGTAAAGTCTTCAACCAAGTAATTAAATGATCGGTTTTCGAGTTCCTCGTCGGACAAATGGGCGAGTTCGCGCCCCCAACGGATGCGTCTCTGGACCGCGATATCTAACCAAGCGGCAATCGCCTTACGTTCTAAACAATTTTTTGCATGCGAGAAGGTTCTACTATCGAACTCCAATGGGAAGGATGTTTTTGATAATCTATCGGGAGAGAGAGAGAACTTTTCAAACTGATCGTCCGTGTTGAATTGAAACGTGCCCCAGAGATTTAGTTTCAGACCAGCCATCGATGAACGAAATTTTGCAGGGAGTGCAGTGTCCACTTCGCGCTTCATCTTCGCGCTTTCGAGACTGACTTGTCCTTCGAGCGTGACAGGCAAGGCAATTGGGAGAGCGAGCATCGTTGAATCCTTTGTTTTTGAATAGGCGGGCGCAGCCGCCTCTCTTAAACAGATGGAGTCGTCGCGCTATCAGCGGAAATGGCGGAGCTCACTTTCGCAAAAAAAATCCAATCCAGTGTCTCTTCGATAGTTCTATTCATTTCAAAGACTGCATGCGGACCGAGCTCGACGACGAAAAACTGACCGATGAAAATGTGAGGAGGGGCCCTGAGAGTAGGATTGCTGCGCATTCATTCCGTTCGCGGTCTTCTTTGCGAGACCGCGAACGGAATGATCGCGCAGCCGGCAGCTGAGAGATCTTGAAAGCTGGGACACCTTCCCAGTGACTGCTGGAGAACAATAATGAACATCGCCACCCCTTGGTTACTCAAGCCAACGTCGCAAGCCAAACAACCAAATACGACCGTCCACCGTTTTTTCCTAAACCATGGCCAATCGCTTCGCATTGCGGCAGAATTGCTGGGTGGAGATATAGCGGTAACTCTCGTTGCCGACATCATGAAAGCACTGCAGGCGGAGCCGGTGCCGTCGCAGCAGACATTGCGGCGTCTGATTCGGCTGGAGAACCTTCTGTTCCTTCAGAATGTAGATGACCCAGACAGCATTGAGGCTGGGCTGTTCGCCTCGATTGCCCCGGACGAACCGATTGTCGAAGACATCTGCATGCTCGCGGATGGTCTGCGGGAAGCTCTCAACATTGCAATCGACTCTCCTGACATCGCTGCGGTGTGCACCCAATGTGGCTCTCACCGCGGTTCCCCCTTTGCGATCCCTGCTATCGGAGGCACACAATGATCGAAGAACTTTCCCACCGCGAGTTTGTTTTGGCTTTGACGGCCGATGCAGTCATTCAAGCACGGATCGTCCGCGATCAGTTGTTTGATATTGTGATCCCTGAACTTGCACCGCACCGGCGTTCGCTCGCTGTCACCGTGAGACGTGGTCTCACAGCAAGCACCTTCCTCTCAGAAGATTTCTTGGATGAGCTCGGCGCACTGATTGAGTTTCTTCGGATCGAGATCGAAAAGGGTATTGAGACGATTTGGGTCCCGGACGAATACAATGTCCATGGAGGCCACGAACAGCGTATTTTCGATGCACATGCTCGAACACTCGCGGTGGCAGTCGGACATTTTATTGATTTATTCGAAATTATCGCTGAACTGATCGATTCAGTTGAGGCTGAGCGTCTGATCGAAGACTTGAGCGGGGCATGAAATTTTGCGGTGCCGCATTTTTTGGCACTGCACTCTTGAGGGCGTAGACGCCCACGGTCATCGCTTAGACTACGGTGACCGAGCATGCCTACCCCCCTCTCTGCTGCTCCTGTAGGCATGCTTTTGACCTTTGAAGCCGAACAATTGCTCTCAACCCCCGTAAAGGCTGATGTCGAGGTCGATCATGAAAGAAAGATCAACGTCGAGATCAGCCATTGCCGACAAAAGACCCCTCCCGGATAGAGATATCGAACCTTAATCACAGATGACACCTCAGCAAGTAATCCGCACCCACTTCCTTCGTAGGCGCATTGACGGCGTTTAACATTCACGGAAGAGAAAAGTATGAACACAGTTTTCATGATTATGAGTCAGTATGGCCCTAAACCGATTATCCCCGCCGAAGATGTAGCTCGGGATTTTTTCGGGCTTTCGAAGTCAAAGTTCTTCGAAATGGTGAACCGGAAAGAGATTTGCATACCGGTCATACAGATGAGCAACAGCCAAAAAAGCCCAAGGGGCGTGCATATCCTGGACCTTGTTGAGTACATCGACTCAAGGCGTGGCGACGCGAGCAAGCGGCTTTGAGGGGACATGGGTAAATGACGACTCTCATGATTTTGATTGCGCAATACGGTCCGAGAGAAACCTTACCATTTCAAATGGTCGCAAAAGATCTGTTTGGCGTGGCTCCGACCAGTTTCTTGAAACAGCTGAAATCTGGAGAAATTTGCCCTTTGAGGGAAAACCCCAAAAGATTAAAAACGTTTGGTGTACCTCTTCCATGGATCGCTGATCTAATTGATAGTCGACGTGATTTGGCGCGAGAGGCAATGAACTCCTCGGCGGAACTCAACTTGGACGGCGCAAGCCCCCTTAAAGCTTAAGATTCTTCTGGTCGGCAACAGGCAAAACCTCTTGTCCCTCGAAAACTTCGTGACCGAAAATAACCTTCTCCGCGATTAGTAACGGCCCTCAACGGATCTTTGCGGATCCGGCAGCAAACGGCAGTTCCGAGCCCAAGGTGTATTATCTGCAAATTGCGAAAGCTGCACCGCGGCCTCCTATGGACGGGCCGCGGACCGTTTCCGCAATTTGGGACAAGACTGAAAATCTATCCATCTGCGACGGTATGCGCTGGGAGCGTCGCACATCACGTATGCCATAAGCTTATTATGCGTACCTACAATGATCGAAGAACACCCTAAAATCAACTACGCCAACGTTTTGTTCTCTCAACCAAACGCCGAACGCGCTCTGGATTATTGGGGCGATCCCGCCCGCTCGTACGGACAATTTTTCGAACATACCAAAGGCCGCAGACTGCGATAACGACACTCCCAGCCGATATCAACATCTCGAATAAGTTCATTGGCGCAGTCCTCTTGGCAGGTCGCATTTAACTGCATTATCAGATTTCCGCCCAGAACGACATGGACCCAAGTCCTCTCCATGTCCATCTTTCAGAAGCAAAAATCATTTATACCCGCCCCGTTTGATCTCCCGATCAGCAGTAAAGAGCTGTCGCGAAATCTTGATAAGTTTTACACAAAGCCGGAGGTAGCACGCCAGTGTGTAGACGACTTTGAAAGTTGGACTGGTATAGTTTTGAATACTACGAAAACTGACCTCCTGGAGCCGAGCGCTGGCGCAGGCGCGTTCCTCGACTTCTTGCCTTCGCGCACGCTGGCCTATGACCTCCTGCCAGAAGACCCAAGGATTGCGCGAAAAGACTTCTTGAAACTGGTGCGTAGCAAGCCTGCCATCGTAATCGGCAACCCCCCGTTTGGAAGGAGCTGCTGCCTCGCAATCCAGTTTTTCAATCACGCGGCAACATTCGCCGATCAAATAGCGTTCATCGTTCCGCGCACATTTGAGAAGATCAGCATACAAAACCGCCTCGATCCTCAATTTCATTTACTTAATCAACGTGTGCTTGAGCGGGATAGTTTTATGTTCGAGGGTAAGAGCCACCCTGTTGATTGCGTCTTCCAGGTTTGGCGGCGAGGTGCGGATCTGCGACCTAAAGTTGAATTGCCGATTGTCCATCGGGATTTCAAATTCGTTACCCGCGAAGAGGCAGACTTTGCTGTTCGGCGAGTTGGCTCTCGTGCAGGTGCTGTTAAGACGAACGTTCACGATGTTAACGAGAACACGCACTATTTTCTACGCGCGATTGAATCTGCTGAGGAGTTACTTGCGTCCTTCCGCGCGATCGATTTTTCTGAAGCTAAGGTGAGAACGGCGGGCCAAGCTTCAATCGCGAAGACGGAGATCGTTGCCCTTTACTCCGCGCTAAAGGCTGATTTGTGTTGAAGCACTACGCCCTTGGTTTCCAGTTCCCTGTAGCGATCTTACACTATCTTGGGTAAGCTTTGCGTATCCGATACAAAGTCTTAGGAATTTCGAGATGCCCGCCGTTCCAACGATCCGCAAGGCAATGATTGTTATAGCCGTCTCTGACTACGCGGGCGCCTACGCGCAGTTGCCGGGCACACTAACCAGTGCTGCGAGGCTGGCTAACTGGGCAAAGGATCCTGCGCCGGGTCGAAACTATAAGGTGCTCGAGATCACCGATGCAGCCAACAAGCCCGTCACGGTAGATCGGTTGCGCAAGGAGATCGACGCGTTGCTTGCGACCACGTTTATCGACCGACTGGTGGTCTATTTCGCCGGTCACGGCCTCGTGCGATCAGCCACCGATCAGTTTTGGCTGCTGACCAATGCTGCACAGGATCGGCGAGAGGGCGTCGATTTGATGCCCTTCATCGACGGGTTGAAGCGCTACAGCATCGGTGCTTCCAATCCCCATCTGAAGAAGGGACAGCTTTGCATCATCGCAGATGCGTGCCGCGACACCAGCCGTGACGCAATCAGTTTTATCGGCGATCCGATCCTAACGTCCGCCGCAAAGGTCAACCCGATGGACACGGACATGTTCCTTGCCACGACCCTGGGCGATTTTGCGTATCAGCCCGCCGCAGTCGCGGGAGGGCGCGCTTCGTGCCTGTTTTCCGATGTTCTGTGCGAGGCGCTTGAAGGCGGTGTGCCCAGTGTGATCGACGCTTCTCACGCCTTCGGTACGGTCATCGACAACCAGAAATTGGCTACCTATCTCGACGACGAAGTCCCAAAAAGGGCGAAGAAATACAACGAGAAGATGACGCCTGACACTATCAGCGGTCTGCGGCGCGACTTTAACTTCTACGACCTGATACCCCCGGCACCGGCGGGCAATGATAAAGACCCCACCGGCGGCACTGCCTTCGCAACGAACTTCACCAAAGGGCTACACCACCCGGCAATCGGCAAACGCATGGTCCGCGATATCTCCGCTCTTGGCCTCGCACCCGCTGAAAGACGGTCGAGTAACTTTGGCTATGCGATCGGCCGCGGTGCCCATCTTATGGACAAGCTGGGTGTCAGCCCGCGCCGCGCAGGCGCGGTCGTCTCCGAATTCGATGAACGGGTCGCCCTTCCGGAAACGGCGGCACAACACTTGGCGGTTGATGCGTACCGCTGGAAGTTCCTGCCCGAAAACGCCCACCCGGCACCGCAGATTTTCGTCAGGCAGCGCGATTACTGGACGCTCGCCCCAGTCTATCCTTACAGTGTGACGGTGTTGCAGCCGCAGAACCCCGGCGACGTTTTGGTCAACACTCGGGACGAGATGCGCGAGACGGATTGGGACAGCACGCTCAGTTCCTCCGCCGCCACCAGTCGGCGGGAACACCGCCGCATGAAAGACGAGATCCGCGCCGCTGATCAGTTGCGCTTTGGCAAGGAACGTCAGCCGCTGCATGCCGATCAGGCAGGGTATATCTATCACATGGTTGGCGATACCGAAAACATCGTCCGCACCGCGCACTACATGGCCCAGGTCGGTTTCCTGACCTGCGATCTGGCATGTCTCTCGGCGACGGATTTGCGGTGGTCGTATGGCAAAAACGGCTGGGAGATACATGCCGACCTGCCCGCGGTGGAGCGCGACGACGACCCACTGCGTCCCGATTTCGCGAATACGGAGATGGAAGCGAGGTCAAACGTGCCGGTCAACACGCTGTTCCCGGTGTTCCGGCAGGGTTGGCGCCGGATGGCCGAGCTTTCCTACAGCAGCATGCCGGACGTCTTGCGACAACTGGCGCATATGACCGAGGGCTACTCCGCCGTTGTCTTGCCCGACAGCGCCATGCCCACCATTCAAGAGCATTTTTCGTATGTTATCCGTGATTTGACCAGAGAGGGGATTTAGTCCATGCGACGTCTGATTTTCATTCACGGCATCAACAATGAGAGCCGTACCCGCGAAGACATCACCAAGTTATGGTGCGGGGCGCTGCGACAATCGATCGGGTCGCGCGCCGACCCATGGTGGAACGAAGTGGAGGTTCGCACCGCCTACTATGCTAAGACGCTGGCGCGGGAAACGGCGGACTGGGA
Organism: Sulfitobacter sp. THAF37; assembly: GCF_009363555.1. Lineage (NCBI taxonomy): Bacteria > Pseudomonadati > Pseudomonadota > Alphaproteobacteria > Rhodobacterales > Roseobacteraceae > Sulfitobacter > Sulfitobacter sp. THAF37. The sequence goes on along the minus strand of NZ_CP045372.1, from coordinate 2,288,210 downwards.
CGAGATGGAGGCTGCCGGCACCCGAATGAGTGTGGACTCTCCCAACGCAGATTACGCGGAGGACGACGTTGCGGCACTCTACCTCGCTCTACAGCGGGCGTACGGCATAGGCGATGATCGCGTGGCACAGGAACTTAACCCCGGCGACGAGCTCGCGGCGGCGACGCGCATGGCTGCCGGCATCCATAAGAAATGGCTCAAGGCCATCGCCCTCACGCTTGAAAAGGTCATTCCCTCGGCCGCTGACGGGCTGGCTCGCAAGTTCCTCGCGCAGGCCGCGACCTATCTTAACAAGCCAGGGGTTTTCGATCAGATCAACGAAATGGTGAATGAACAGGTTTTCGGCGACCTGGATCCGCTTGACCGGACCGTCGTCATCGGCCATTCGCTCGGCACTATCGTCAGCTACGTGCTGCTGCGCGGGATGATAGGGGATAACAAGTTGCCGGTTTTCGTCACGCTTGGCTCACCGCTCGGTATAGACATCGTGCGCAACCGCGTAGGTCATCCCCGGATGACGCCTCCTGTTGCTGCGCGATGGGTTAATGGTGCCGATCCGGAGGATTTCGTGGCACTTCGACCCAGTCTTGACAAGAACAGTTTCGGCCCTGCGGAGATCGTCAATTATCCGAAACTTGAAAACGGACACGAGGATGCCCATTCGATCCAGCGATACCTCGCACATTCCGAGATTGCAGAAGCTATCTACGCAGGGCTAAAATGACCGTGCAGAATGAGCCAGTCTAACCTCGGCATTCATTAAGCATAGACCGCAAGGCGGAGCTAACAAAAGACATAACAAACGCGGTCACGGATCGGAAAGTGCATCCACGATAGTTAGAAGGTATTTCCGAACTTGCTCCCGATCACTCTCCTTCTCTTTTTCGGACAGCTCAAAGTACGGCGTGGCGATCTGCCGCTCCCACTTCGTAACCAGATTAGGCGGGATCACAAGCGCCCCATCCGGCCGATGTTCGCATTTGCCGTGCATATAGCGCTGCCAATGCGCCCAGCGCTCATGCTCAATGTCCGCGAGCTCGTCGATAATGTCGTCGAGTCGCGTAGTTATCTGCTGTCGATCCATCCTAAATCATATCTTCTGCGACCAGACGGCGGTAGTGTTCGCCGAGTGCGGTTAGTGTGCAGGTCTTACTCTCCATGGTAGCGTGCCACATGTGCGGGGCACCGACAGGGACCACAAGGTTCACCCGGACGTAGTTCTGAAGAATCCGCAAGATCTCCGTTTTCTCGGGATTGGGAGACGGGACATCAGGTCCCTCCGCCCCTGATCGATGGGGCTCATAGCTCGGGTCGAGCTGGTATTCATAGCCCGGCTCAGGGAAGAATTCCGCCAGTTGTAGCAGTTCTCCAAGTGCGATAGGTGGGCGCACCTTACGGAGTGACACAAAAGTCGTAACGTTGGTCTTAAAGACAGGGCGTTGCTTCCACGCGCCGAGAGATTGATCAATGTGGGCATATACACTGCCGGGCGTCACGTCTCCGACCAAATTCGCAGCAGCGCCGCTTAGGGCATCGACCAGCAAAGTTGTGAAGATTCCTGAACCATTCGACTCGTCGGCGTATTGTTCGGCAGTTGATGCCGTCAGCACGGTTACACCTTCGCTAATCTCCGCGACCGGCACAAGCGGGTTCATTGCCGCGACACCACTATGACAGCTATCGAGGATGATCATCTTGTTCTCGGACGGCGACTTGTTCGCCATCGTCATTATCTCGGCCAGAGGAATGCCATCGTCGCCTGTCTCGCAGTCAGAGGGGCAGAGGTACCCACCGGTCGCCTCAACGTACCCGTGGCCAGCGAAGTACAGCAGGGCAATTTCATGCTTATCCTGGAAGAGTTCCTGAATAGCTTCACGAAGCTTCTTGCGCGGGACCAACTGACCTGGACCGGTCGCCGTCAGGATCTTCACGTGGAAATTGACCGAACCGTCTGAGTCCCGATCCAGCATCGACTTGACGCTGTGGGCGTCGTTGACGCAGCCGTGGAGCGCTTTGATGTGGTCGTAGTAATCGACCCCGACGACCAGTGCTTTCCGCATGCCCACTCCTCAGAGGCTATCGATAAAGGCAGCAACATTGTCCCAAGTCCAGACCTTCGTATTGACGCCAACGAGATCGGTCCGATCGTCCTTATAGCACCAGAAGCCGCGCAGCGGGACCTTCTCCTCCTTTGCGCAGGCGATCTCCCACTTTTGCCCAGTAGACGTTAGCGAGTTCTTGCTTGCCAGCACGATCACTCCGTCCGAACGCTTGATCCGGGTCCGTACGCGATCCTTCCAGCCGGTGTCGTACGGCTCCTTCACTGACATATCGACGTACTCGAAAGGCGAGTCAGTCTGAAGCGACTGACCTTTCAGCAGGTCACGGCACGCTTTGTCCTCAATCGCAAATGCTACGAAAATCGTCTTTTTATCAGCCATTATTCCCTCGCTACTTGGCGTTCCTCTCAACTCCGACTCTCGCACAAGATCAAGCTGAAGGAACAATATATGGTAGAATATATTGGGCCTCGCCATAGACGATTCAAGGGGGGGCAAATCAATTTTTTCTGAATCTACTTGATGTGAGCACTTTTTGCGCGCCGCCGACTTTCTTGGAAAGCGCAATGAGCGACCGCTTTCAACCTGTCATGTAGGTCGGTCAGGCGTTGGCTTGGCATTGGGGCTGAATGTTAGCTTCCGGCGTGACAAGAGATCCGCTCGCGTCTGCAGCGAAGGGCAGCTAACCGCCCATTCTGTGGAAAAACACCCGTTCGCGAGCGCAGAATTCTGGCATCCGAAAGCGGCGCAAGCGCCTTACCTGTCAGGCTGTCCGCACTTGCTGCGGTGCAGGAAATATCTTGGCCAGTTTCCTGAGGTTTTGGGCGGTGGCGGCGAGGAGGAATTCGTCCTTTGCCCCGCATGGACCACGTAATCGGAGCCTGTTCAGGCCGAGGATGCGCTTGAGGTGGGCGAATAGCATTTCGACCTTCTTCCTCAGCTTCATCGAGATCACGTATTGCTCGGTTTTCGCAATGTCGCGGGCAACCTGGCGGGCGTCTTCATGTTCCTCGCGGGTGATCGACCGGAAGTCCATGTTGGGACAGCAACGCGACTTCGAGGGGCAGGCCTGGCAGGTGTGCTTCAGGCACCGGTATTTGGCGACGCCCTTGCCGGTCGGCCCGCGGTTCGGATCGGAGTAGTTCCGGCGGAATTGCTTCAGTTCGTGGCCTTCCGGGCAGATGTATTGATTGTTCTCGGCATCCCACTCAAAGTCGGCCCGGGTCCAGGTCCCGTCGCTGCGCCCCGACTTGTCGAAGACAGGGATGTGCGGGGCAATTTTGCGGTCAACCAGCCATCCTAACATCGGCGCGGTGCCATAGGCCGTGTCCGCGATCAGGCGCTCTGGGTGCAAGTCGAACTTGGCCTTCACCCGCTCAAGCATGGTCTTCGTCGATCCGACCTCGGCCTGACGGATCGACCTCGTGGCCTCCACGTCCACAATCACGCCATGGTCCGTATCGATCAGGTAATTGTCGGAATAGCTGAAGAAAGCCGGACCTTTACGGGCCGCCGTCCACTGGCTGGCCGGGTCGGAATGCGAGGTAAACTTGGGCTGCACCTCGCTGGCCGCGCCAAAGGCGACTTCGTCCAGGGTCTCCAGATACTCACGGACGGCCCGGGGCGCGTCGGCAGGGTCGATCTGCCCGGCGTCCCAATCCTCTTTCGGCGTCGAGTTCTGCTTGTTGGCATCCGCTTCGATCAGACTTGCGTCGACCGCCATGCGCTGCCCGCTGACCAGGCCCTCAGCGATGCACCGTGCGACCGTCACCTCGAACAGATGGCGCAGCAACTCGCTGTCCCGGAACCGCCCGTGTCTATTCTTGGAAAATGTCGAGTGATCGGGAACTCGGTCGGCGAGGTCGAGGCGGCAAAACCAGCGATATGCCAGGTTCAAATGCACCTCTTCGCACAGCCGCCGCTCCGACCGGATGCCGAAGCAATAGCCGACCAGCAGCATCCGGATCAGCAACTCGGGATCGACCGAGGGGCGGCCCGTGTGACTGTAGAACTCTGCAAGATGGGCACGGATACTGCTCAGGTCGACGAAGCGGTCGATGGACCGAAGCAGGTGATCTTGCGGGACGTGATCTTCCAGCGAGAACTCGTAGAACAACGCCGGCTGCGCTTCCTGCCTCGGTCCCATCATCGCCATTCCTCCCGCCCAATGTCGGAATTGAATCAGCAGGATGCCCATCGATCAAGCGTGAGTTTTTCAACAAAATACGCCCATTCTGTGGAAAAACACCCGTTCGCGAGCGCAGAATTCTGGCATCCGAAAGCGGCGCAAGCGCCTTACCTGTCAGGCTGTCCGCACTTGCTGCGGTGCAGGAAATATCTTGGCCAGTTTCCTGAGGTTTTGGGCGGTGGCGGCGAGGAGGAATTCGTCCTTTGCCCCGCATGGACCACGTAATCGGAGCCTGTTCAGGCCGAGGATGCGCTTGAGGTGGGCGAATAGCATTTCGACCTTCTTCCTCAGCTTCATCGAGATCACGTATTGCTCGGTTTTCGCAATGTCGCGGGCAACCTGGCGGGCGTCTTCATGTTCCTCGCGGGTGATCGACCGGAAGTCCATGTTGGGACAGCAACGCGACTTCGAGGGGCAGGCCTGGCAGGTGTGCTTCAGGCACCGGTATTTGGCGACGCCCTTGCCGGTCGGCCCGCGGTTCGGATCGGAGTAGTTCCGGCGGAATTGCTTCAGTTCGTGGCCTTCCGGGCAGATGTATTGATTGTTCTCGGCATCCCACTCAAAGTCGGCCCGGGTCCAGGTCCCGTCGCTGCGCCCCGACTTGTCGAAGACAGGGATGTGCGGGGCAATTTTGCGGTCAACCAGCCATCCTAACATCGGCGCGGTGCCATAGGCCGTGTCCGCGATCAGGCGCTCTGGGTGCAAGTCGAACTTGGCCTTCACCCGCTCAAGCATGGTCTTCGTCGATCCGACCTCGGCCTGACGGATCGACCTCGTGGCCTCCACGTCCACAATCACGCCATGGTCCGTATCGATCAGGTAATTGTCGGAATAGCTGAAGAAAGCCGGACCTTTACGGGCCGCCGTCCACTGGCTGGCCGGGTCGGAATGCGAGGTAAACTTGGGCTGCACCTCGCTGGCCGCGCCAAAGGCGACTTCGTCCAGGGTCTCCAGATACTCACGGACGGCCCGGGGCGCGTCGGCAGGGTCGATCTGCCCGGCGTCCCAATCCTCTTTCGGCGTCGAGTTCTGCTTGTTGGCATCCGCTTCGATCAGACTTGCGTCGACCGCCATGCGCTGCCCGCTGACCAGGCCCTCAGCGATGCACCGTGCGACCGTCACCTCGAACAGATGGCGCAGCAACTCGCTGTCCCGGAACCGCCCGTGTCTATTCTTGGAAAATGTCGAGTGATCGGGAACTCGGTCGGCGAGGTCGAGGCGGCAAAACCAGCGATATGCCAGGTTCAAATGCACCTCTTCGCACAGCCGCCGCTCCGACCGGATGCCGAAGCAATAGCCGACCAGCAGCATCCGGATCAGCAACTCGGGATCGACCGAGGGGCGGCCCGTGTGACTGTAGAACTCTGCAAGATGGGCACGGATACTGCTCAGGTCGACGAAGCGGTCGATGGACCGAAGCAGGTGATCTTGCGGGACGTGATCTTCCAGCGAGAACTCGTAGAACAACGCCGGCTGCGCTTCCTGCCTCGGTCCCATCATCGCCATTCCTCCCGCCCAATGTCGGAATTGAATCAGCAGGATGCCCATCGATCAAGCGTGAGTTTTTCAACAAAATAGGCCCGTGAATGCCGTCTGAAAAGGTCCCCATGGGTTTTCAACAAAGGCCTGAATGTCATGATTTGCACTATCGCCTAAAGGAAGCGAGTTTGATTACATTGGGTAAGGAACAACATTTGGTGCAACAAATTTCGTGCCTGTCAAAATAGCCAATAAAATATGGTGTCTCAGGCCCTATCGACGCCATCCATCATCGGGGCGACGGACAGGCGGGCAGCTTTGCAAACATCTGATTTCAATAACATTTTTTGCAATCCCGGTGTCCCCGAGACCTCTCGAGATCACCGTATGTTTCTGGGTTTTGCCGGGTTCTTCCCGGTTTCGCAGGCCGAGTTGCTACGGCGTAGCATTTTCTCAGAACGGCCCGCAGCACGGTCAAGGGGTCCGCCGACACGCTCCTGCCCGCCCGATTTCCGGGCGCCGGAACTCGAACCCACCTTCCGCTCGCGATCAACATAGGAAGCTCGAACGTGTCTGCCAAAATCTTCACCTTTCCGCTCGCTCAAGACGGCGTATCCACCCCATCGCGCCAAGAAGTCCACACGCAACCACCGAAGAACGACGTATCACCCCAGCCCATCCGGGAAAAGAACCCTGGTCCGAAGATGGAAGGGCGACGCAAACAGGATGCGAAGTCTCGCGCCATAGAACCCAACATCCGGGAATTCACCGGCATCGACGGCCGCATATCTTACCGCGTCCAGATCCGGAAGACGAGTGCCGGGCAGACTGCGAACGTCACCCAGACGTTCTCGAAACTCGCCCTGGCTCGGAAATGGAAGAAAAAGAAGCTGGCCGAGATCGAAATCGGCGGTGTCGAAGCATTTGCGTCCAGTGAAACGACGGTCGCCGATGCGATCTCAGCACGGCTTTCAAAACAAAGCCACCTCGGTCGCTCTGCGGTGCAGCAGTTGACCTGGTTGAAGACATGTACTCTGAATAGCCCCTGGTTTGGTTTCCTAGACGCCTGCCTCGCTCAGTTTCTGCTGTCTGGTTTCGAAGTCAACGGGCGACAGCATGCCGTTGCTCTTGTGCTTGCGTTTCGGGTTGTAGAACAGATCGATGTATTCGAGCACGTCCCGCCGCGCGTCATCGCGGGTTGGACAGGTTTTCCGCCTGATCCGCTCGCGCTTCAAGAGCTGGAAGAAGCTTTCTGCCACGGCATTGTCGTGGCAGTTCCCGCGCCGGCTCATGCCGGGTTCCAGATGGTGCTGGCAGAGAAACGTCTGCCACTCCCGGCTGGTGAACCGGGAACCTTGATCGGAATGCACCATGACTTGGCCGGCGGACTTTCGTCGCCAGACGGCCATCAACAGGGCTTGCAGGGCGAGGTCCGTGGTCATGCGGGATTGTGCAGACCAGCCGACCACACGACGCGAGAACAGGTCGATGACGACACACAGATACAGCCAACCTTCGTGGGTATTGATGTAGGTGATGTCGGTTACCCAGACCTGATCGGGTGCGGTCGTTCTGAACTTTCGCTCCAGCCTGTTCTCGGCAACCACCGCAGGTTTGCCGCCGTATCGGCCCGGACGGCGCCTGTAGCCCACCTGGGCAGAGATCCCGGCCAGAGACGCCAGGCGCGCCACACGATTCTCTGAAATTTGTTCGCCCTGATCACGCAGATCGTCCGTCAACTTGCGATAGCCATACACCTTGCCGCTGTCCGCCCAGGCCCATCGGATCAGCTCGGTCTGGCGCGCATCCTGCTGCGCACGGTGGCTTAACGGTTCCTTAAGCCATGCGTAGAAGCCGGAGAAATGAACCCGCAGCACCCGGCACATGGCCCGGACGGCGTACTTCGCGCGATGCGCCCCACTGAGGCCTTTTCTGACCCGGCTTCAATTTAGGATGTCGCGCTCTTCGGTGACCCGCGCCAGTTCCCGCTTCAACCGGCGGATCTCCGCAGCTTGTTCGTCCTCACGTTCCCGAGCCTTGCCCGGCCGCGAGAACTGCGCCTTCCACGTGTAGATCGACTTCGTGCTCACCCCGAGGCGTTCAGCCACCCCGACGACCGGATAGCCCCGATCCACAACCTGGCTGACCGCATCCTTCTTGACCTCGTCGCTGAACCGATTTTGCGCTGACATCCATCGCTCTCCTTGGGTCCAAAACTACCAAGCAGAGCGTCCAGAAATCTAGGGGCACCTCAGAAGGCTTCGTCTGTCATTACCTAATTTCCTCACCCCGCAGGGGCGCTGCTCGCACCACGGCTACTGAAATATGTTAAGCTCCGGCGCCATGGGCGCAGTTGTCGCCTTGACCACAACCAGTTCAGCATGGGCATGTACGTCGGATTGGGCCACGGACCGGACCGGTTGAACCAGAGGGTCACGCCCCGTTTCCTCTTGGCCGCCGGTAAGGTGGCATGCCCGAGCCCGAAAAAGGGGTCGGACTTCGGGGTGCAAATTCGAGCAACGCCTCGCCGCCCTACTCGATGACCTGTTTACGGACACGATCAGGGCCAGCCACCGTGGATGACCGCCGTGCGGACCTCGTGCCGAAAGCACCAATAGCGTCCGCCAATGTTGATGCTTCGCGAAAAACAAAACGGAACATCACGCTCTCTCGGTCGTTTGCTATCTAACTTCATGAAGGATGACACAATGAACACAAATCTGACCGTGAACGGTCGGCATCACGCGCTCGATCTCGATCCACGTGTCACGCTGTTGGATGCGTTGCGCGATCACCTGAACCTGACGGGAAGCAAGAAGGGCTGCGATCATGGCCAGTGCGGTGCCTGCACCGTGCTCGTGAACGGCACGCGGGTCAATGCCTGCCTGAGCCTTGCAGTCATGCATGACGGCGACGAAATCACGACCGTCGAAGGTCTGTCACCCGACGGCAGGTCGCCGCTTCAGCAAGCTTTCGTGCGGCACGATGGCATGCAATGCGGATATTGCACTCCTGGCCAGTTGTGCTCTGCCACCGGGGTGCTCGACGAAATTGCGAAAGGCTGGCCAAGCCATGTCAGCGCCGACCTCGAAGGCCCGTTCGACCTGACCCGCGAAGAGCTGGCCGAGAGGATGAGCGGCAATATCTGTCGCTGCTCCTGCTACCCCGGCATCAACAAAGCAATTCTAAGCGTGGCCGAGGATGACACCGTTCACCGGGAGGCCGAAGAATGAAGCCGTTCGATTACATGCGCGCCGAAGATCTGCAATCCGCCAGACGCGCCGCGCATCAGGGTGGGACTGTCATTGCGGGCGGCACCAACCTCATCGACCTTATGAAGCTTGAGGTCGTGACGCCCAGCGCACTTGTCGACATCTCGCGGTTGGATCTGTCCGAGGTTCGCGATCACGACGGCGGCCTTCATATTGGCGCCATGGTCACCAACTCGGACCTCGCCGCGGACCCGCGGGTCCGACGCAATTACCCTGTGCTCTCTCGCGCGTTGCTGGCGGGGGCCTCGGGACAGTTGCGGAACAAGGCAACGACTGGCGGCAACCTCTTGCAAAGAACGCGTTGCCCTTATTTCTATGACACGGACACGCCCTGTAACAAGCGCAGGCCGGGCAGTGGATGTTCGGCCATCGGAGGTGAGCTGCGCAACCACGCCATACTGGGCACGTCCGACGACTGCGTTGCCCTGCACCCGTCCGATATGGCCGTGGCCTTGCGGGTCCTCGATGCGCAGGTCGAGATCGAGTCGCTCGACGGGTCGCGGCACCTGCAACCCTTGGACGATTTCTACCGCCTCCCCGGCAAGACCCCGCATATCGAAACGAGCCTTGCGCCGGGGGATATTATAACCGGTGTAGTCCTGCCCGCGCCGACCGGCGGCCTGCAGTCCTATCGAAAGATCAGGGACCGGGCATCTTATGCCTTCGCCCTCGTGTCAATCGCCGGCGTCGTCACCGCCCGTGACGGTCGGATCGAGGACATTGCGCTCGCCTTCGGCGGCATCGGCGCCCGTCCGTGGCGCGACACACGGATCGAGGACATGCTGCGCGGCCAGACGGTCGACGATCAGCTGATCCAGCAGGCGGGCGACCTGCTGCTCTCGGACGCGCGGCTGCTGGAGGGCCTTGAGTTCAAGACCGGCCTGGTTCGCCGCCTGTTGTCTTCAACCCTGACGGAGGCTGTGCAATGACCCTCGATCTCAAACTCGATACGCCATTCGAAGACCACCGCGCTGACGAGATGTCTCAAGGCGTCCTCGGGACGGAACAGGACCGACCGGACGGATGGCTGAAAGTCGCGGGCCGCGCGACCTATGCGGCCGAAACCGATCCGGATGGGCTCTTGCACGGTGTTCTCGTGCGTGCCCCGGCGACGGGCGCGGTGATGTTGTCGAACCTCGCCGAGGTCGAGGCCATGCCGGGCGTCAGAAAAATCATGAGCCATCCCAAGATGATCCGCAACGCCGCTCAGGGGACCGCCAATGAAGCGCCGGTTCAGGGCGCGGATCACGCCGATTACGTCGGACAGCCGGTTGCCTTGGTCGTTGCCGAAACATTCGAAACCGCAACCCATGCCGCACATGCGCTGATCGTATCCGTTGACGGCGTGGTCAAGCCGGTAAACCCCGACGAAGTCACCCCGGAAAGGCCTGACGACAAACAGGCAATCCTGGGTGACCCCGATATCACATTTGCCGACGCAGATGTCCTGATCGACGAGACATACACCACGCCCGCGATGGCCTCGGCTGCGATGGAACCGCACGCGGCCACGGCCGACTGGGATGGCGATACCCTGACCCTGCGCGGCGCGCTTCAGATGTTGAAGTTCAACAAGAACGAACTGGCCGACTCGGTCGGGCTGCCTCCCGAAAAGGTGCGTCTGCTCGCGGCATATGTGGGCGGTGGTTTCGGCTCCAAGCTCGGGATATCCGCGGACTGCGTGGCTGCGGCACTGGCATCCATAGAACTTGGCCAACCTGTCCGTGTGGTGCAGCATCGGCGTCAGGTGTTCGAAGTCAATACGCGCAGGTCCGAGACGCGCCAGCGCATCCGGCTGGCGGCGTCGCATGACGGCAAGCTTTCTGGCCTCGGTCACGAAGCACTGGTCTCGCAACTGCCGGAGGAAGACTTTTCCGAACCGGTTATCCAAGGCAGCCATTTTGCCTATGCAGCGGCGAACAGGAAACTTGGTCTCGAAATCGCCCGCATCCATCGCCCCGCTGCCGGGTCCGTCCGCGCCCCGGGTGAATCCGTCGGCGTCACCGCGTTCGAAATCGCCATGGACGAACTGGCTGTTTCTAGTGGCATCGACCCGGTCGAGCTGCGGTTGCGGAACATCCCCGACAAGGACCCCGAGTCCGGCAAGCCCTTCTCATCGCATCGCCTCGCAAGCGCTTTAAAACAGGGTGCTGAAGCCTTCGGATGGGGCTCTCGTCCCGACAAGCCGCGTCAGCACCGCGACGGGGAATGGTGGATTGGAACAGGCATGGCCGCCGCCTTCCGCGTAAACATGGTTATAGAGGCCGAAGCCCGAATCATGCTCTCCGAAAGCGGCGCAACCGTTCAATCCGATATGACCGATATCGGCACTGGCAGTTACGCGATCTTCCAACAGATCGCCGCCGAACTGCTGGGCCAGCCGATGGGCCAGGTCACCGTCGAACTGGGCGACACGCGGTTCCCGCCCGGGTCCGGGTCCGGGGGCAGCTTTGGCGCCGCCTCCACTGGCACCGCCGTGTGGCTTGCCGCCATGGAGATCCGACAGCAGATCGCAGACCGACTTGGCTGTCCAGAGGGTGATCTGACCTTGCAGAACGGCACCGCAACCTGCGGCAATACCCGAACCGCGCTCAGCGATCTTCTGAAGTCCGATGAGATCACCGGCCACGGCCATGTCGAGCCGGGCGACGCCTTCGAGAAGGTTCGACAGGCGACGTTCGGAGCACATTTTGCCGAAGTGGCCGTTTCCGAAGTCACCGGCGAGGTTCGCGTCCGTCGCATGCTTGGCAGCTTTGCCTGCGGTCGCGTGCTCAATCCCCGGACTGCTCGGTCACAATGCCACGGTGGCATGACATGGGGCATCGGCATGGCGCTGACCGAGGAGCTGACCCATGACCGCCGCGATGGCCATGTCGTCAATCGCGACCTGGCTGGCTACCACGTCCCGGTGAACGCGGATGTGCCTGACCTTGAGGTGCTCTTCGTCGACGAACGAGACGACTGGGCGGGGCCAATGCAGGCCAAGGGAATTGGCGAGTTGGGCATCTGCGGCGCGGGTGCCGCGATCATCAACGCGATCCATCACGCCACCGGGGCGCGGGTCAGGGACCTTCCCGCGACACCGGACAGGGTCATCGCCGCAATGATCAGCGCGGGACACTGATGTGCAGCAAGACACTTCTGATCACGCGATAAGCGACGTTCTCGACAAGCTCGAGGGCGTCGCCGATGGCGACAAGGTGAGTGTCGAGAAGATCATCGACGCCTTGGGCCATGCGTCTTTTGCCTCGCTTCTGCTGGTCTTCAGCCTGATCTCCACCTCTCCAGCCAGCGCAATTCCCGGCGTCACCGCCGTGGTGGCAGTCATCGCGTTCATCTTGGTGGTGCAGATGATGGTCGGTCGCAGAAGCGTCTGGCTGCCCCATCTGATCACGAAACGCCGTCTTGACACCGACAAACTGCAACAGGGCATCCGCTGGCTACGACCCGTCGTCCTGCGGATCGAAAAGGTTCTCAGACCGCGCATGTCCTTTCTGTTTCACCGACCGTGGTTATGGCTTCCCATGATCCTCGTCCTTGGCCTGACCCTTTTCATGCCTTTCATGGAGGTCGTGCCTACATCCGGCTCGATCGCATCGGCCGTCATCGCCTGTTTCGCGGCGGGCCTCCTCACCCGCGACGGAATCCTGCTGCTGATTGCCCTGTGTTTCCTGAGCGTTGTCCCGGTGACCTTCTACTTGCTCTGACCCGCGATCCTTGCGTCCCAAACGTAGCCGTGCGGAACCACTCCGTTACGCTGCCGTTCACCCCTTGAGGCGTCGCGAGGCCTCGTTCCCGCGCGCGGCCTCTTCGCGGCGACACCGCTACCGAAGCGTCGGCCACTGACGGTCCGCAGCCCGACATGACGGTCGGGGCCGACTGGCCCTACTATGGCGGCGACACCCGCACGACCCACTGTTCGCCGCTGTCGCAGATCACGCGTGGCGTCATCGTGACCGGCGCACAGGTCAAGGACGGCCAGTCCAAGGATGCACGCTCGGGCGTCATCCTCGGCTACGACGCCATCACCGGCGACCTGGCCCGGGCATGTGACCTTGCCGCGCCAGAGCAGAACCGCGATGGCCCGACCGAAGGCGAAACCTACACCCGCGGCACCCCGAACATGTGGAGCGCAGGCGTGGCAGAAGAAGAGCTGGGCTAGGTTTACCTTCCGTTCGGCAACCCCTCCGCCGACGACCAAGCTCGGATCGCAGCGAGGCCGAAAATGACTGGCTTGTCTCTCGTCGCCATCGATGTGACAACCGGCGAAGACGTCTGGGACTATGACCTTGGATTGCAGGCGACGCTGCTGGACTATCGGGCCACCCCCGCCGTGCTGCTGCCGTCCAGACAGGACGACATTTACATCCTGAACCGCGAAACCGGCGCGCCGCTGACTCCTGTTGGCGAATTGACCGATCTGCCCACGGGCGAGATCGAGCCTGATTTCGTTTCCAAACCGAGCAGCGGGGCGCAGGCGAAGGTGGCACTGGAGGGCCCGCCGATCCGCAGGCCAAATCCACCTACGGCATCGCCGTGAACGCCGGGCAACAACGCAACGATGTGACCGGCGTGCCGTGCCCCCCCCCGCCCCATGGCAGCATCCGGGCCATCGACATCGAAACCGGCGAGACACTCTGGTCGACCGTCCTGCCTGCCGGTGGTCAGGCGACCCCAATCATCTACAAAGTCGATGGGCGGCGATATGTGATGGTGACCGCCAGGGGTCACCACTTCATGGAGACGCCCGGTGGGCACGCGGTGATGACTTGGGCGCTTCCGGAGCAATAGGTCGCGACGCTCGACAACCAAGGCTCGCCGCATCCTTTGATCGCCACGGGCACTAATATCAGCGTGACCGTTGCCACATTAATGTTCACCCTATGTTCGATCTCTGTTAACCTGCGTGCAAACCGAAGCGGGGCGGGGCGGGCGCAGGACCATGCAGACAGGCTATCTGGACAAGCTGAACGATAACCAGCGCAAGGCCGTGTGCCATGGGGTCGGCGATGCCGCCCTGCCCCCTCCGCTGCTGGTCATCGCCGGCGCCGGGTCCGGCAAGACCAACATGCTGGCGCACCGGGTGGCACATCTGCTGGTAAACGGGGCGGACCCCCGGCGCATCCTCCTGATGACTTTTTCCCGCCGCGCGGCAACAGAACTGACCCGCCGGGTCGAACGGATCACGACCCACGCCATGGGCACCGGTTATGCTGCCGGGGCGCTGGCCTGGGCCGGCACCTTTCACGCCATCGGCGCCCGCCTGCTGCGGGAACACGCCTTGGGGATCGGATTGAACCCGGATTTCACTATCCATGACCGGGAAGACAGCGCCGACCTGATGAACCTCTGCCGTCACGGGCTGGGCTTATCGAAGGCCGAGCAGCGCTTCCCGGCCAAGGGCACGTGCCTCGCCATCTATTCTCGCGTCGTGAACGCAGAGGAGCCGCTGGTGGACACACTGAAGGATCACTTCCCATGGTGCATCACCTGGGAGGCCGAGTTGAAACAGCTCTTTGGGTCCTACGTCCGTGCCAAGCAGGAACAGAACGTTCTCGACTACGACGACCTGCTGTTGGCCTGGGCACAGGTCATGTCCGACGCGGATTTTGCCGCCTTCATCGGGGCACAGTGGGACCACGTTCTGATTGACGAATATCAGGACACAAACCGGCTTCAGGCGCGCATCCTCAAGGCGATGAAGCCGGATGGTCGGGGGCTGACGGTCGTGGGCGACGATGCGCAGTCGATCTATGCCTTCCGGGCCGCGACCGTGCGCAATATCCTCGACTTTCCGTCCGCCTACACGCCCGCAGCCGATGTCGTGACCCTCGACCGCAACTACCGGGCAACCAAGCCGATCCTCGACGCAGCAAACGCGGTGATCGGCGAGGCACGCGAGCGGTTCACCAAGGATCTCTGGACCGAACGCGCTTCATCCGAGAAGCCCCGGCTCGTCACCGTCCAGTCCGAAACCGAACAGGCCCGCTATATCGTCGATAAGGTGCTGGAAGACCGCGAAAGGGGCACGGCCCTGAAGGATCAGGCCGTCCTCTTCCGCACTGCCAGCCATTCCGGCCAGTTGGAGGTTGAACTGACCCGGCGCAATGTGCCCTTCGTGAAGTTCGGCGGGCTCAAGTTCCTTGACAGCGCACACGTCAAGGACCTGCTGGCCATGCTGCGGTTCGCCCAGAATCCGCGCGACCGCGTGGCTGGGTTCCGTGTCCTGCACCTCCTGCCGGGCATCGGGCCGGTCGCGGCGGGCCGTATCCTCGACGCAATCGACCTTTCCGCGGATACCGGGCTGGTCCTGGACACGGTCGAGCCTCCTGCCCGGGCCGCCGCCGACTGGCCCGCCTTTGTCGGGGCCGTCATGACCAAGGCCGACTGGCCCGCGGCCATCGGGTTGGCGCGGGCCTGGTATGATCCGCATCTCGACCGTCTCCACGAAGACGCCGAGGCGCGGCGCGCCGATCTGCTGCAACTGGAACAGATCGCTGCGGGCTATCCGTCGCGCGAAAAGTTCCTGACCGAGCTCACGCTCGATCCGCCCGATGCGACCAGCGATCAATCCGGCATTCCGCTGAAGGACGAGGATTACCTTGTCCTGTCGACGATCCATTCCGCGAAGGGGCAGGAATGGAAATCCGTCTATCTTCTCAACGCGGTCGACGGCTGCATTCCCTCGGATCTTGGCACCGGTTCAACCGCCGAGCTCGAAGAGGAACGTCGCCTGCTTTATGTCGCGATGACCCGCGCAAAGGATCGCCTGACCCTCGCCGTTCCGCTTCGGTTCTATGTCACTCAGCAGATCCGCAACGGCGACCGGCATGTCTACGCGATGCGGACACGGTTCATACCCAAGACCATGCTCGACAAGTTCGAGTGCTTCAGCTGGGCACCCGCCCCAGTCGCAGGAGCCTCTGCCACCGCGCCCGGGCGGATCAACGTGGCGGCGCAGATGACGGCGATGTGGGATTGACCCGGTTTATCGCGTAGTCCCCGCGCCCCAACTGCGGTCAACGGCCGGAGAAATACGCCGCGAGATCGGCGATCTCCTGATCCGTCAATTCGATGGCTGCGGCGGCCATCAGTTTGTTGTGATCCAGCACGCCATCCCGCCAGAGGTGAAGCTGGTCGGCGATATAGGCTTCGTTCTGACCGGCCAGTCGCGGCCCCTTGGAGGCATCCGCGCCGTGACACGCGACGCAGGCGGGAACGTCCCGCGATCCCTTGGCCGCCAGAACGGCCCCCTTGCTGTTGGCCACACCAGGCCCGGACGGTGAGTCACCCGCCCCGCGCGTCGACAGGGCCGCAGCAAGCTCCGCGTCCTGATCCTCGGGCACCATGGACATCGCCTGCTCCATGATCCCGCTTGGACGGAAACCACCGCGATAAGCAGCCATCTGATCCGCGATGTAGTCGGGGCCGAGGATGTCCAGACGTGGCACCGGCCCGCTGATCGTGCCATGACAGGTCCGGCAATATGCCTCCGCCTCAGAGGTCTGCGGCACGGGGCTCGGTGTTCCGCCCCGGACCGTCATCAGCCACGCGACCACCGACCAGACCTCATCAGGCCTGTCCGTCACCGGCCACCCCGGCATCCCGCTCATCTTCACACCGTTCTGCACGATCCAGTGCAGTTCGTTCGGCTGCCAGTCCTTGACCGCTTCGGCAATCTCCGGCGGCTCGGGGACCATCGCCCGGATCGTCGCGCTGCGCGGCCGGTCCGGTGCCCCGTGGCACATCGCGCAGGCTGTCGCATAATGCCCGGCGCCAAGCGCGATCAGATCGGGATCGTCCAGCGGCGGCACCTCCTCCATCGCCGGGGCCCGCAGCTTGACCGCACTTCGAAACGTGGTGTGCAGGACCCATGACACCCCCGGCCAATGCCCGGCGTGGGCCGACACGTTGTAGAGCCCGAACCCGATCACCGCAGCCGCCCCGGTCAGACCGAAACCCGCCAGGACCGCAAACGTCAGCAGAACCCTCCTCATGTCGCAGCCCTTTCGTTCAGCGCCTGTGCCGTAAGCCATAGCCCGGCGACCAGATAGACCGGCGTCCCGATCGCCAGCATCAGCATCCCGCCGATCTGCTGACCCGACAGGTTCGGCACGGTCCCGCAGATCTCGGCGTAGAGGTCGCGCGGGGCCAACACCAGCAAAGCGCCCAGCAGGGTCATATGCATCGAGGTCAGCAAAAGCCCCCCGGCCCCGGCCAACGGCTGATCCGTCCGCAGACACCCTGCCCAAACGAAAAGCCCGACGATCAGGAAACTACCCTGTTCGACGACAAGCCCGACGCCGCCTAAACGCCCGAGCGCGTGGGCGGCCGGCAGGTGCCACCCCCAGACGACGATGAATTCGACCAGCGCCGCTGCGAGGGGCGCGACCCTGATACGCCGGAACAGCTGCGGCAGGCCCATCACGATAAGGGGCGCCGCCAGTGCGACCAGTGTCATGTGCCGCAACATGTGAAGGGCAAAGTCCGGCATCGCCCCCGACAGGGGCAGCAGCCATATGCCAGCCAACAGAGCACCCGCAGGAAGGAGGTAGAGCGGTCTCACTGGCAGCCCCCTATGAAGAAGAGCGGCAGGACCACGAAGCCCACGCCGATGACCGAGATCACTGACAGCAGGAACGCCGCATGTCCCAGAAAATGGTGGCGGTCTTCCGCCCTGCCCCGGCGGTTGATGAAATCACCGGTTTCTTCGACGTTCCACTGCCGCCAGGCCCTCCAACCGACGAACCCGATCCCGCAGACGACAAGACAGCTGATCGCCAGAAGCCCCGCACGCACGGTCGGGAAATCCCATCCCTTGGCACATGTCACGGCAACCAGCGCATAGCAGATCACGAAATGCCCGGCCCAAAGCGTGGGGGCTATGGTAATCTTCAGAAGGCTCGACTGTTCTTCCGAAAACTCGGCCTCGTCTTCCCGGCGTTCCGGCTGATCGTCGGTCATAGCGCCCCCGGTGCAAGTCCCAGGATCGCACAGACCACCAAGGCGGAGATCGTGACGAAGTGCCAGTAGAGCGTGACGTTCCAGATATCCGCGTCATAGCGCGGCGTCAGCTTGCCAAAAATCGACCCTGCCAGACAGTAAAGCAGCATGATGACCCCGGCGCCGACATGCACGGCGATCCAGATCGCCAGCGCCCAGAGCGTTGCGGGGTAGACATGCGCTTCGGGGTTGAGCGGAGTGACCGACCCGATCAGCGCGGTCGCACCGCCCGCCACTGCCAAAGACGACAGCCCCAGACACAGCCGGGCGGCCATGACGGCACCGCCCCGGTTCAGATGTCGCGCACAGACGGTCAGGCCCCAGCCTGCCGCAAAACCCATCGCCGCAAGGGCGACCAGACCGGGCACCGCATGTAGGGCCCCTTCCGGGGGGAAGTCCGGCTGGGCGGTCCAATAGAAGAAGAAGCCGAAGACGAGCGAGGCAAAGGCGGTCGCATCACCGAGCATCGTGATCCACATCGCCCACCACCCGACCGAGGACGGCCCGGCAGCATAGGTCGGCAGTTTCAGGCCCAGCCCCACGTCCTTGGCGTCCGCTTCCGGCGGGCGCGCAGTCGAGGTCCAGAGCCAGTAGAGGATACAGACCACCGCGAAGGCGCCGCAGACAATGGCGGGCGGATACATGTGGAACGTCGGAAAGATGAACGCCCCGCCGGTGAACCCCGCCGCCGCCAGTGTGATCCAAGCAGGCCCCGTGACCCGTTGCACCTGCACCGGCGTCGCATCGATCACGGAGGTAATCAGCGTCTCGCGCTTCCCCTCCTCGGCGTCGGGCAGGTAATAGCGACCCGCATCCATCCGGGCGGCCATGTCGGGCTGATCCCATAGCGGATAGCGCGTGGTGACATGCGGGATGGACCGTACGCCCCAAGCTTCCTCGGGGATGTCATGCGACCATTCAAGCGTGCCGGCGTCCCATGGGTTCCGCTCGATCTGCGGCTGGTCCTTCTTCGGACGAATCAGATCCCAGACGAACACGCCAAAGCCGGCGGCAACGATGAACGCCCCCACGGTCGAGATCATGTTCAACCCATCCCATCCAAGGCCGGTCGGATATGTGTAGACCCGCCGCGGCATGCCCCAGAGGCCGGTCAGGTGCATCGGCAGGAAAGTCAGGTTGAACCCGGTGAAGGTCAGCCAGAATGCCCACTTTCCCAGCCGGTCCGACAGCTTCTTCTTCTGGATGAACGGGAAGAAATAATAGACCCCCGCAATCACTGGAAAGACCATGCCCCCGAAAAGCGTGTAGTGCAGATGCGCCACGATGAAGTATGTGTCATGCGCCTGAAAGTCGAAGGGCGCCAGCGCCAGCATCACGCCGGTCAGCCCGCCCATGGTGAAGATCGCCAGAGCGCCCGAGATCCACAGCATCGGCAACGTCATCTTCACCCGCCCGACCATTAGCGTTGCCAGAAAGGCAAATATCTGGATGCCGGTCGGGATCACCACCGCCTCTGACGCCGCCGAGAAGAAACCGAGCGAGATCGACGGCAGCCCGGTGGTGAACATGTGGTGGACCCAGAGCCCGAACGAGAGGAACCCTGTGCCCACAGCGGAGAGCACGATCCACGAATAGCCGAAGATCGGTCGGCGTGCGACGGTCGGGATCACCATGGCCGCAATCGCGATCGAGGGCAGGAAGATGATGTAGACCTCCGGGTGCCCGAAGATCCAGAAGAGGTGCTGCCAGAGCATCGGGTCCCCGCCCCGCGTCGGGTCGAAGAAGGGCCAGTTGAAGGACCGTTCCAGTTCGAACAGGAAGTCGCCCGCAATCAGCGGCGGGAAAGCGAACAGGATCATTCCGCCGACAACCAGCACATACCACGCATAAAGCGGCATGATGTTGACCCGCATCCCCGGCGGGCGGCACTTTAGCGTGCCAACGATCAGTTCGACCGCTGCCGCGATCGACGCGACCTCGATGAACGACAGGCCCAGAAGCCAGATGTCCGACCCCGGACCCGGATCCTTCGTCGCCAGCGGCGGATACATGAACCAGCCCGCGCGCGGGGCGACATCGAAGAAGATCGACCCGATCACGAACACGCCGCCGATCAGGAAGCACCAGTAACCAAAGGCCGATAGCCGCGGGAACGGCATGTCGCGCGCCCCCAGCATGCCCGGCAGCAACAGGATCGAGATGGCCTCGAACATCGGCACGGCAAACAAGAACATCATTGCCGACCCATGCATCGTGAAGAGCTGGTTGAATCGGTCGGCCGAGATCAGGTCGTTCTCGGGCACGATTAGCTGCAGCCGGATCACAAGCGCCATGACGCCCGCCAGCAACATGAACGCCAGAGCCGTCAGGCAATACCACTTGCCGACCTCGGAGTTGTTGACGGCCGACCAATAGCGCCAGCCCTTCGGCGTCTCCCATACTTTGCGAAGGCGATCCTCCTGCGCACGCTGCACGTCATCCGGCACCGGCTCCGCCAGCATTGCCTCCGTTGGCGGATAGGGTCCTGTCGGTTCGGGCAGCCCGCTCTTTCGCATCGTCACTTCAATCCGTTCAAATATTGGGACAGATCTGTCAGATCCGTTCCGGAAAGGTCATAGCTGGGCATTTTGACCTCGGGCTTCAGATCCTCTGTATGCGCGATCCAGGCTTCGAGGTTTTCCAGCGTCATGCTGGAACGTCCGGCCCCGAGTGTCTTGCGGCTGCCGACATGCGTCAGGTCCGGCCCGACCAGCCCGACCGCCGCTGTGCCGCGGATCGCATGACAGGCACCGCACCCCTCAGCAAGAAACACCTCTTGGCCCCGCTGCGCCGCTTCTTCCTGAGGGGCCGCCGCATCGGCGGCCTCCGCCTCAAGCCAAGCATCGAATTCGCCAGGCTCCATCGCCACTGCGGCGAACGCCATCCAAGCATGCGACGCACCACAGAACTCGGCGCACTGGCCGCGATAGGTGCCCGCCCGTTCGGGTAGCAGGCTGATCATCGTGTCGCGGCCCGGAAACATGTCCATCTTTCCGCCAAGCGCAGGGATCCAAAAGGAGTGGATGACCTTGTCGGATGTCAAATGGATTTCGGTCCGCTGTCCGACGGGTAGGCGGATTTCGTTGGCAGAGACCACCGGCCTATCTGCCCCTTTCGGCCAGTATTCGACCCGCCACCACCATTGTTCACCCGTCACCCTTACGACCAGGCCGTCGCCCGGGCGCCGTGGGTCCGGCAGGATACTCAGTCCCCAAGCCAGCAGGGCGGTGAGGACGACCACGGGCAGGATGATCCCGCCGCCGATCAGGATGTGGCGGGCATGACGCTTGTCGACCGCACCGGGCCGTACGCTGGACATGTAGTAGAAGGCACCGTTGACCAGCAGCCACAGGACGACTGCCCCGCCGAGCATGGTCCAGAAAAGCAAAGATATGGAGGACGCGTCGTAGCCGGCAGGATTGAGAGCAGACTGTTCGCGTCCGCAACCTGCCAGCGCGGTGAAAAGAAAGATAACGAAAAGTGTCCTACCCGTCGGATGACAGCCCGTGTCCCGCCCGTGCCAGCGTGCGCTCATCCCTTCGAAACGAACAAGCGGGCGAAAAGTTCCAAGACCGAGCGATTGTCGGCTTTGCCTGCGGACTAGCCTTGTTTCCAAGCGAACGATACGTGTTCTATCTCGGCCATGCTATGACGGGGCGAAGCAAATCAATCTCGCGGCGACACTCGAACAGCCTGCGACATTCGACATTGGGTCAGGACGTTTGGCGAAACGGGCATTTCAGAAAATTGCGATCATCGGGCTGGGTCCTCGCGGTCTGGGGGCGCTGGAAGCCCTCGCCGACTGCGCGACGGCGCGCGGGGTTCGTGTAGAAGTCGACATCTTCGATATCTATCCCGAGCCGGGCGCGGGCCCCAATTTCGACCCGCGGGAGCCTCGGCACTGTCTGCTGAATACTCCCCTGCGGGAGATTGACCTGCGTCGGCCAGAGGCGCTCGACTTTGCCCCGTTTGCACAATGGCTGGGCCGCCGGATCGGCGAAGATGACTTTCCGCCGCGCGCAGAGTTGGGACAGTATCTTGAACAGCGATTTGCCAAGCTGAAAGACGCTGCGACAACATTGAAGATCCGGCACTACCCCCAACAGGTTGAGAGCCTTCAACGCGACGGCGCTACCTGGCATGTCCGCGCGGGGTCCAGCACTCACGGACCTTACGCAGAAATACTGATGGTCCCGGGCCAGCCGCCGACCCGGCCCGACGATCAACTGGCCGAATGGAAGGCCCATGCAGCCGACCACGGCGGAACGCTCGCCGCTGCCTATCCGGCACGGTTGCTGGAAAAGGCGGCCGACGAGTGGTCCGGTCAGGCAGTCGCGATAAGGGGCTTTGCCCTGTCATCCTTCGACGTCATCCGCGTTCTGACAGTTGGTCAGGGCGGCCGCTTCATCGGCGGGCAGTACGTCGCGTCCGGTCGGGAACCGGCCTGCATCGTGCCCTTTTCGATAGACGGCAAACCGCCCTATCCCAAACCTGCCACCGGTGAAATCGACGTCCGATATGAGCCGACACCAGACGAAACAGGCGTCTTCAGAAAGGCCGTGTCCAAAGCTTCGACAGGCACGGCTGAAGCGGCGCAGGCCCATTTGACAGGAGCGCTCGCTTCGCCCGTATCGCGCATATTGGCGACCTTCGGAACAGAAGACAGCCATTCTGCCGTGTGCGACTGGCTGGGGCGTGAATGGTCAGATCCAGGCTGCCAGGAGGATGCCTCGGCGTTGGAAGTCCTGATGAACGGGGTGGCAATGGCGGAGGGCGTCAGCCCGCCGTCGATTGGCTATGGCGTCGGTCAACTCTGGCGCAAGTGGCAGGATCCGTTGCGGCAGGCCTACAACCCGACGGATACGCCCCCTGCCACGGCCGCGGCGATTGTGGGGTTCGATGAGGGCCTCAAGCGTTACTCCTACGGGCCGCCGGTCAGCGCCTGCCGAGAACTGATGGCTCTGATGGACGCCGGTATCGTATCCACCGAATGGGCCCGCGACCCCGATATTTCGCCGATAGACACCGGCTGGCAGCTGAAAGTCCGGGACCGCAGCGTGACCGCGACGGTCATGATCGACGCCGTCCTGCCCCCTCCGGTTCCGCAGCGGGTGGAGTCAGCCCTGATCTGCGGGCTGATCGCGGATGGAAACCTCACGACGCTGGAAGACCTGGGGGCCCACACGGCGTCCGACGGGCGGTTGATTGGCGACGACGGCAAGCCCGTGCAAGGCTTGAGCCTTCTGGGACGTCTCGCCCTTGGCAGCGTAATCGCGGCGGACAGCCTGCACGATTGCTTCGGCGCGTCGTCTGAAAGATGGGCCAGGGGCGTTCTTTCTTGGCTCTACTAACGATACGTGCTGCCCACTCGGGTCACCTTCGCGACTGTCATGGAAACATCTCGACCGGGTCGGGTTGGCCTCCTGACCACAGCGAACGAGGAACACGCAATCAAGACCATCAATCCCACCAACGGCGACGTCATCGACACCTATGATCTCATGTCGGGTCAACAGGTCGAAGCCGCGATCCAGGCCTGCCACGACGCCTTCGATCGACGGCGCCTTGTCTCGCGGGAAGACCGGACAGCGAAGATCAAGGCGATCGGGGAAGCACGTCGTGACAGCAAGGAGGACTTTGCGCAGCTCATGACCCGCGAGATCGGTAGGCTGATCGGCGACAGCCGCAATGAATTCGACCGTTGCGCAGCGATCCGCGATTTCACAGCCGGGCAGGGTTCGAAAGAACTGGCGGAAGAGAAACGCGGCATTCCCGAAGGTCAGGGCGTCATCACTTATGCAGCGATCGGCACGATCCATGGCATTCAGTGCTGGAATTTCCCGTGCTGCCAAGTCATCCGATACGCCGTCGCCAACCTGATGATCGGAAACGACGTCCTGCTCAAACACGGTTCGAGCTGCACGGGAAGCGGTCTGTTCCTGCGCAACCTGATGGGCCGCGCCAATCTGCCGGAGACCCTGTTCACCGCTCTGGTGGTCGCCTACGACCAGTCCGACCGGGTCATCGCCAATGATCAGGTGCGCGGCGCCACCATGACTGGCAGCGAGCGAGCCGGGCGTCGTTGCCCAGCAGGTCGAGGAAAGTGTGGCGAAAGGCGTGAAGGTGCTTGTGCGGCGGCGAAGTGCCAGACGGTCAAGGCACATACTATCCTGCAACCGTTCTTGTCGACGTCGCGCCCGGTCAACCCGCCTGCGAAGACGCGTTGTTCGGCCCCGTGGCCTCGGTGATCCGGGCCAAGGATGACGGGGATGCGACGCGGATCGCCAACGACAGCCGCTATGGCCTTGGTGGCGGTATCTTCTCGACGGACGTGAAACGGGCGAGCGAACGCCGTCACCGACCGGCGATCCGTGCGTCCGCCTCGGCAAGACCTCTTGACCTTCAAAGCTGGCCAGGACCGTCGGAACCGGCGAGCTTGACGTTCATTCGCTTCATGAGTTGGCCCAACACATCCGCGCCCACTGTCCAGACGCCACGCATGCGGACGTCAAAGATATTATGATCACGGCATTCTGCAGCTAACTCAACTCCGACGCGCCGGCCAATCACCGGCACGAGGCAAATGTCAGCGCCTTCGAACAGAAAGCCTGTGACGCGGTATATGGCGGGGTCCCGCCATCCGACGATAACCGGCGAGGGTGGTTGACGGGGAACTGACCCGTGCCCGGCCCGGAACCGCGAATGCCCGTCACCGAAGGTGGCGGGTTTTTTCTTTTTTTTCAAAGCATTTGGCGAACCTGTCGCGAATGTAAACTTGCCGAAAGGTTGGCGCCGAAGTGCGATCCTAGATGTCCGTCACCGGCAAGATGCCACGCCTGAAAGGATTGATCGACATGCCCTCGACAGAATTGAATGCATTGGTCCTTCAGGGCGGCGGCGCGCTTGGTGCCTACCAGGCCGGGGCGTTTTCGGCCCTCGACGAGGCCGGGTTCTCGTTTGACTGGCTGGCCGGGATTTCAATCGGCGCGATCAATGCCGCGCTCATATGCGGGAACCGCCAGGGCAGCCGTATTGCCGCGTTGGAGACGTTCTGGAACAGGATCACGTCGAATCTGGCCATGACCGTCCCGTTTCATGGCGGCACCCTCCGGCGTGCCTTTTCGGAACTGGCAGCTGCCGAAGTGTCCATGGCCGGCGCGCCCGGTTTCTTCGCGCCGCGACTGCCCACGACCTACTGGCCCTTCGCACCGCATCCGAGCCTGAGCTTTTATGACACCACCCCCCTTGCGGCGACATTGAACGAACTGTTCGATTTCGATCTTCTCAACAACGGCGGTCCCAGGCTTTGCGTCGGCGCAACCGACGTCGAAACCGGCAACTTCACCTATTTCGACAGCCGCACCTCCCGTATCGACGCGCGCCATATCATGGCCAGCGGTGCCCTGCCCCCGGGCTTTCCGGCGGTCGAGATCGACGGGCGCTGGTACTGGGACGGGGGCCTCGTGTCGAACACGCCGCTGCAATACGTGATGGAAGAGGCCAAAGGCGAAAAACCGCTCTGCGTTTTTCAGGTCGATCTCTTCAATGCCCGCGACAGGCTGCCTGTGGACATCATCGAAGTCCAGCAGCGCGAGAAGGACATCCGCTACTCCAGCCGGACCCGCCTTACCACCGACCGCTACCGCGATCTGCACGCGCTGCGCAGCGCGGCGGAACGGTTTGCCGCAAAACTGCCCGAAGCCTTACAGGACGATCCCGATCTGGCGGTCCTGCGCGGGGCCGGTCCGTCCTGCCCGATCACTCTGGTCCATCTCATCCACCGCAAGGAAGGGTTCGAGGGCAGCGGCAAGGACTACGAATTCTCGCGCCAGTCGATGGCCGACCACTGGGCCGCGGGCCGCGAGGATGTCGCCCGCACGCTGTCACACCAAACCTGGAAATCACGCTGCGTGGGAACCGACGGTCTTCAGGTCTTTGACCTCGGAACACGCGAAGAACAAGGAGCCTCCCGATGAAAATGTCCGACCTGGTCGCGAATGCCTTTGCGATGCCCGTAACCAGCCCGTCCTATCCGAAGGGGCCCTATCGTTTCGTCAATCGCGAATTCCTGACGATCACCTACTGCACCGACATGGAGGCCCTGCGCCGCGTCGTGCCCGAGCCGCTGGAGATCCCCGAGCCGCTGGTGAAATATGAATTCATCCGCATGCCGGACTCCACGGGGTTTGGCGATTACACCGAAAGCGGCCAGGTGATCCCGGTCACGCTAGACGGCGTCGCGGGCGGCTACGTCCATTCCATGTTCCTGAACGATGATGCGCCGATCGCCGGAGGCCGCGAGATCTGGGGTTTCCCGAAAAAGCTCGCCGATCCGGCGCTGCGGGTCGAAAAGGACACGCTTGTCGGCACGCTCGACGTCGGCTCTGTCCGGGTGGCGACCGGGACGATGGGCTACAAGCACCGCGAATTGGACCACGACACCGTTCTGAAGGGGTTCGCGGCGCCGAACTTCATGCTCAAGATCATTCCGCATGTGGATTGCACCCCGCGCATTTGTGAACTGGTGCGCTACTACACGGTGGACGTGACATTGAAAGGCGCGTGGGAAGGACCGGCGGGCCTGGAATTGCACCAGCACGCGCTGGCCCCGGTGGCCGATCTGCCGGTGCGCGAGGTCCTCGGCGCAGTTCACCTGATGACCGATCTGACACTGGGCCTGGGCGACGTCGTTCACGACTATCTGGCCTGAACCATCACATCAAAACAAGGAGACAGGATCATGAACCTGAAAGACAAAGTCTGCATCATCACCGGCGCCGCCAGCGGCATCGGCCACGGCATCGCCAAACGCTATGTTGCGGACGGGGCCAGGGTCGTCATTGCCGACCTGAAACTGGACACGGCGCAAAAAACCGCGGACGACCTGACCGCGACAGGTCCCGGCGAAGCAATGGCCGTCGAGATGGACGTGACCGACGAGGACCAGGTGAACGCCGGGGTGGCGAAGGTCATCGAGACATGGGGCAGGATCGACGTGCTTGTCTCCAATGCGGGCGTGCAGATCGTCCACCCGATCGAGGATTTCCCCTTGGGCGAATGGAAGAAACTGCTGTCGATCCACCTGGACGGTGCCTTTTTGACCTCTAAGGCGGTGATGCCGCATATGCAGAAGGCCGGATCGGGGGCGATCATCTTCATGGGCTCTGTGCATTCGAAGGAAGCCAGCGCGCTGAAATCGGCCTATGTAACCGCCAAGCACGGGCTGTTGGGCCTCGCCCGCGTCATCTCCAAGGAAGGGGCGAAGCACGGCATCCGCGCCAACGTGATCTGCCCCGGTTTCGTCAAGACGCCGCTGGTCGAGAAGCAGATTCCCGAGCAGGCGCGCGATTTGGGCATCTCCGAAGAGGAGGTCGTCAACAAGGTGATGCTGGGCGAGACCGTCGATCAGGAGTTCACCACCATCGAGGACGTGGCCGAAGTGGCGCATTTCTTTGCCGCCTTCCCCACCAACGCGCTGACCGGCCAATCGCTGGTCGTCAGCCACGGCTGGTACATGAACTGATCCTTTCGGGACAAGGAAACCTGACATGACGGACGACACCCTCCACGAGCGTCTCGAAACGCTCGGCACCAAGATCCATGCGGCGGAAGCAAGGCTTCGCGAAGAGGCGCATCTGCACCACGACTCTATGCACCTGACCGCGAAGGAGCTGAGGGACCGCTACAACCGACTGCAGGCGCGCCTGAACGGCGACATCGCGGACGCCGAAGCCCACGGCCAGCGCATCAGCAACCTTGAACGCTCCGTGCGGCAGTGGATCGACAGTTTCGACACCACCCATACCGCATCCTACTGAAATTCGAACAAGGACTGAAAAGGAGAATATCATGTCCGAACTGATCGTCATCGGGTACGAAACACCCGAAAAAGCGGAAGAGGCCCGCACGGACCTCATGAACATGGCCCGCGAATATCTGGTCGACGTGGCCGACGCGGTCGTCGCCGTCGCGGACATGGACGGCAACGTCAAACTGAACCAGATGGTCAACATGTGGACCGCCGGGGCAGCGGGGGGCGCCTTCTGGGGCCTGCTGGTCGGGATGATCTTCTTCAACCCGCTGCTTGGCGTGGCAGTCGGTGCCGGAGCGGGTGCGCTGTCGGGCGCGCTGACAGACTACGGGATCAATGACGACTTCATGAAGCAGGTGGGCGAGGTCCTGAAACCGGGTCAGGCCGCGCTGTTCATGATGGTCCGTGCCAATGCGTCGGACAGGGTCATCGAGCGGCTGGGCGAACATGGCGGTCGGGTGCTGCGCACCAATCTTGACCGGGACGCCGAGAACCACCTGCGGCGCGCCTTTGACGACGCGCACAAGGCAGAGGTCGGTGCGAAGGCGCCGGAACAGGCATGACCACTGTTGTGCTTGTCCAGCCGCTGCTGGCACTGATTGCCGGGGTGCTGATCCTGATCGTCCCGAGGGTTCTCAACTACGTCATCGCCGGCTACCTGATCCTCTTTGGGTTGGCCGGACTGTTCCCCCATCTCTTCGGCGCCTGAGCGCCCGACTCACCCGGTCGCGGACCCCAGCAACGGGGCCCGCCCGTTTTCGACAGGTCCCGCGATGAAACACCTCAAGTCGATCTTCCTGCTTGTCGCCGTTGCCGCCGTCGCTGGCGGATTATGGATGTGGTGGCAGCACGAACGTATCCATCCCTCTACGGACGACGCCTATCTCAAGGCCAATGTGCTGACCATCGCACCCCAGGTCGGCGGCGAGATCAAAACGGTCGCCGTGTCCGAAAACCAGTATGTGAACGCGGGCGACCTGTTGTTCCAGATCGTCACTGACGACCTGGAGGCGCGGGTGATGGCGGCACAGGCCAGTTACGACGCCGCCGTCCAGCAAAGCAGCGCCGCGATCACCGATCTTTCCGCAGTATCGGCGCAGGTCGACAGCGCCCGCGCGGTCCTGACCGATGCACAGGACGCTTACGACCGGACAGGAAAGCTCTTCAAGCTGGGCGACGTGGCGCAGGCTGCGATGGATCAGGCGACCGCCACGCGGGATCAGGCAAAAGCCGCGCTCGACAACGCGCAATCCGCGCTGGCGGCGGCACAGGAACGGGCCGGCGATCCCGGCAAGGACAATGCCGCCGTGCGGGCCGCGGATGCCGAACTGACCCTCGCAAAAATCAACCTTGCGCGGGCGCAGGTGACGGCGCCCGTTGCTGGCTGGGTCGCCAACCTCGACCTGCGCCCCGGCAGGCTGGTGGCCCCGAACGCACCGCTGTTCTCTCTGGTCGAAGACGGCCATTGGTGGATCGACGCGAATTTCAAGGAAACCGATCTGACCCGCCTGCGCCCAGATCAGCCGGTGAAGATCGACATCGACATGTACCCCGGACTGACTCTTGACGGCAAGGTTCAAAGCCTCGGCGCGGGCTCCGGCGCGGTGTTCTCGCTGCTGCCGCCACAGAACGCGAGCGGCAACTGGGTCAAGGTCACACAGCGTTTTCCTGTCCGCATCAGCCTGGATGGCCGCCCGGACGATCCGGCGATGCAACTGCGCGTCGGAGCAAGCACCAGCGTGACCGTGGACACCTCGGGGCTGGATGACGGAAAATGACCCCGGCCTTGACGACACCCGATTCCCCGGTCGGCACCGCCCCGGCGGTGCGCTGGACCATCGTGCTGGCCGTGGTGCTGACCGCGGTGCTCGAAGTGCTCGACAGTACCATCGTCAACGTGGCACTGCCGCAGATCCAGGCGGCCTTTGGCATCACCAACGATCAGACCGTCTGGATCCTGACCAGCTATATCGTCGCCTCCGTCGTGGTCATGCCGCTGACGGGGTTCTTCGTCCGCCGGATCGGGCGGCGGCGGCTGATCATCTCGGCCATTGTCGGTTTCGCCACCTTCTCGGCGCTCTGCGGGCTGTCATGGAGCGTCGAGATCATGGTCGCCTGCCGCTTGGGGCAAGGCATCTTCGGCGCTTTCCTGATCCCGCTGTCGCAATCCATCCTGTTCGACAGCTTCCCGAGAGAGAAACGCGGTCAGGCCATGGCCTTTTTCGGCCTCGGTGTGGTTGTTGCCCCGGTGCTGGGGCCGACCATCGGCGCGCTTCTGACCGAGTATTTCTCCTGGCGGGCGGTCTTCTACGTCAACCTTCCCATCGCCGCCTTCGCGCTGACCATGATGTCGGGCGAGCTGAGGTCGGAGGACACCAAGCGGATCGAAGTCGACTGGTTGGGTCTGGCACTGATGGTCGGCGCCATCGCGTCGCTTCAACTCATGCTGGACCTGGGAGAAACCCACGACTGGTTTGCGTCCAAGCTTATCCAGGTCGCCGCGATCACGATGATCGGCTGCGCGGTGAGCTTCATTGTCCGCGGTCGGCGCAAATCTGACAACATCATCGACTTCTCGCTGTTTCGCGACCGCAGCTTTGCCGGGGCGAACGTCGCCATCCTGGGTTTCGGCGTGGCCATGTTCGGGTCCATCGCGATCCTGCCGCTATTCGTGCAAGGGCTTCTGGGCTATCCGGTTCTGGACGCCGGGATGCTGTTCATCCCGCGCGGGATCGCGGCGGGGTTCTCGATGGTGCTGACCGGGTCGGTGCTGGTCACGCGGTTCGATCCGCGCAAGTTGCTGGTGATGGGGCTGATCCTGACGGGTGCGGGCAACATCCTGCTGGGCCTGCTGAACCTTGATGCCGGCTTCTGGAACCTGGCCTGGCCCGGCGTGGTGTCGGGCCTCGGGATGGGGCTGTTCTTTGTGCCGATGTCCACCCTCGCTTTCCAGAACATCGGCTCGGACCGGCAGGACGAAGCTTCGGGCATTTACGGCGTGACCCGCTCGCTCGGCTCGTCCGTGGGGATCGCGCTGGTGGGCTGGCAGGTCGCCAGCCGGATGCAGTTTCACTACGCCACGCTGGCCTCGGGCATCACGCCCTTCGACGCCGCCGCCCGCAGCTATCTTGCGCCGCTGAACCTCGACCCGGGCTCGGCCGAGGGGGCCGCACGGATCGCCGGACTGGTCCAGCAGCAAGCCAGCCTGTTGGCGTTTCAGGACGCCTTCTGGCTGACCGGGGTTGCGGCCTTTGCGATGTTGCCGGTGGTTCTGATCCTGCAAAGGCCCAGGGCGGCCGCCGCCCCGGTGGCGGCACATTGAGCTACATTCGCGTTGCGAGGTTGCCCATGATCCAGATCGTCCCGAACGCCATGATACCCAGAAGCAGGATGGTGAACAGGATCAGTTGCAGGTCTTCACGCTTCTGGCTGGACAGGTCGATATGCAGGAAGAACCGCAAGTGGACCACGATCTGGGCCACGGCGAGCACGGCAATGGTCGCCGCCAGTGCCCTGCCCTGCATCAGTTCCCAATAAACCAGCCCGAAGGGCACCAGCGTTAGGGTCAGCGCGAGACCGAAACCGGCGAGGTAAAAGCGCATTTCGCGGCGATAATCGGGATCGCTCATGGCATCAGCCCTCCGAGATAGACGATGGAGAAGATCGCGACCCAGATGAGGTCGAGGAAATGCCAGAAGAGGCCAAGCCGCAAAATGCGCGTCTTGACCGCCGGGATCATACCTAGCACCGCCATTTGCGCCAGCATCACGCCGATCCACAGACAGCCCGACGCGACATGCACCCCGTGTAGCGGCACCAGCCCCCAGAATGCGGACCAGAAACCGCTGCGCTGGGGCACCGCGCCCACGTCGATCATATGGGCAAAGTCGCGCAGTTCCAACGTGAGGAACCCTATGCCCAGCAAGAGCGAAACGGCCAACCAGCGCGCAATCGCCGCCCGCCCGTGATTGCACCGCATCGCCAGGGTGGCGAACCCGAAGGTCAGGCTGCTGGTGAGCAGGATCATGGTCTGGACAAAGACGCTGCGCAGGTCGAAGGCTTCGGCAGGTCCGGGGCCGCCCGCCATGCCCATCTGGTTTGCAACCGTGAGATAGGAGGCGAAGACCAGACCGAAGATCACCAGATCGCTCATCAGGAAGACCCAGAAGCCGAAGACGATGGCTTCGGCCCCGTAGTGCGCCTCGCCGTGATGATCGCCGAGGTTGGGTCCGGGGTGCAAGTTCGACGTCGTCATTCCGCGGCCTCCGGTGTGGTGGGTCGTTCCAGCATTGCGCGGCCTCGGTTTCTCTCGCGGGTTTCGTCACGCCGGCTCACGGCTGGCGCGGCCTGAACCCTGGCGAGCCACGCGCGATGCGCGGCGGCAATTTCGGCCGCGGGGATGACATGTGTGGTGACGACCCGGAAGGTGCGCCCGATCAGCGCGACGAGCATCACGGCAAAGGACAGGACAGCCAGCCACCAAATCCAGAACACCAGCGCCAGTCCCATCAGGGTCGCGCAGACGCAGACGATCATCCCGATTGCGGTGTTGTCGGGCATCTCGATGTCTTCGTATGCGTCGGGTTCAGCGAAGGTGCGGCCGTCCGCCTTGGCCATGGCGAAGTCATCGCGCGCCGCGACCTGCGGCAGCACGGCGAAATTGTAGGCCGGCGGCGGCGACGGGATCGACCATTCCAGCGCACGGCCATTCCACGGATCGCCCAGCGGTACGGCCAGATGGTCGCGGTTCCGGATACTGACCCACAGCTGCACCGCCAGACAGGTCAGCGCCGCGAGGATCAGCGCCGCGCCGAACAGCGCCAGCCACATGACCGGCTGAAATGCCGGATCGCTGAAGGTGGCCGACCGGCGCGGCATGCCCTGCAGGCCCAGCCAGTAAAGCGGCAGAAAGGTAAAGGAGAACCCCGCAATCCATAGACACGCCGCCGCCCTTCCCCAGCGTTCATCCAGGCGGAAACCGAATGCCTTGGGGAACCAGAAATGATAGCCCGCCAGCAGCCCGAAAAGCACGCCGGGAATGATCACGTTGTGGAAATGCGCCACCAGAAACAGCGTGTTGTGAACCTGATAGCTGATCACCGGGTTGGCCAGCATCACCCCGGTCAGGCCGCCGATTACGAACAGGTAGAAGAACCCGATCGCATAAATCATCGGCACCGTCATACGCACCCGCCCGCGAAAGAGCGTGGCCAGCCAATTGTAGGTCTTTACGCCCGTAGGCACGGCGATGGCCATCGACGCGATGCCGAAGGCGGCATTGATATTGGCGCTTTGCCCCATGGTGAAGAAATGGTGCAGCCAGACGCAGAAGCTGAGCACGGCGATCGACATGGTGGCATAGACCATCGACATGTAGCCATAGATCCGTTTGCCTGAAAATGTCGGGATAACCTCGGAAAAGATGCCGTAGCAGGGGATGACCAGCAGGTAGACCTCCGGATGGCCGAACAGCCAGAATAGATTGACGTAGTTCATCATGTTGCCGCCAAGGTCGTTCGTGAAGAAATGGAAGTCGAGGTACCGGTCGGCGGCCAGCATCAGTGCGGCCACGGTCAATGGCGGCAGGGCGAAAACCATGATGATAGAGGTGCAGATCACGGTCCAGCAGAAGATCGGCATGCGCAGGAACTGCATCCCCGGCGCCCGCTCCTTGTAGATCGTGACGGCAAAGTTGATCCCCGACAGCGTTGTCCCGATCCCCGCCAGCACGATGGACCAGATCCAATAGTCCGGCCCAGGGCCGGGTTGGAAATCAGCGCCCGTGTAGGGCGGGTAGTTGGCCCAGCCCCCGGTCGAGAACTGGCCCAGCACAAGGCTGATCATCACCAGCGCCGCGCCTGTCGCCGTCAACCCGAGGCTGATCTGGTTCATCACCGGAAAGGCCATGTCCCGCGCGCCGATCTGCAATGGCATGACATAGTTGATCACCCCGGCGATGAAGGGCATCGCCACAAAGAAGATCATGATCGTGCCATGGGTGCTGAAGAGCTGGGAAAAGTGCTCCGGCGTCAGGAATCCGCCATGCAGGCCGAATGCCTGCTGGCTGCGCATCAGCACACCCTCGATGACGCCGCGGGCCAGCATGATCAACGCAAGCGCGCAATACATGATCCCGATGCGCTTGTGATCCACGCTGGTCAGCCAATTGCGCCACAGCGGCCCCCACAGCCGGAACCAGGTCAACAGAGCCAGCACCCCGAACCCGCCCAGTATGACTGCCATCGCAGCCCCTGCCGCGATCAGCTCGCTGGGCGTCGGGGTCTGGATGGCATGCCAGAGGGACAAGGACGACAGGTCCAGGCGGCCAAATAGGGTGTCGGTCATTGGGTCTGCTTCCCGAGGGTGGTCTGCGGATCGTAACCGACCGCGCCGGGTTGGGCGGAGGGCGGCACAGCCGTCCCGTGCATGTAGCGGTGCAGGATGGTCTCAAAGAGGTCGCCCTCGACGGATGAGAAATGAACGACGCCCTCGGGCAGTCCCTCTGCCCCCAGCCGCCGCTGCGCCTCTGCACCGGAGGAAGCTTCGGCAAGCTCGGCATAGCTGGCCTGCGTCAGCGGCTGGCCGCCCGACCTGACCCGTGCCGCCCAGGCGTCGAAATCGGTCGGGGCCATTGCGATGGCACGGAACTTCTGATCCGCAAAGCCGTCGCCGTTGAACTGCGTATTCTCTCCCTCAAAGCTGCCGGGGTCGTCGGCGAGGATATGCAGCCTGGTGCGCATCCCCGGCATTGTATAGATCTGCCCCGCCAGGGCCGAGATCAGGAAGGACTGCATCACCGTGTCGGTCGTCAGGTCCAATGCGACCGAGGTTTCCTCGGGGAAGGCCAGTTCATTGACCGTGGCGATGCCGAGATCGGGATAGATGAACAGAAACTTCCAATCAAGCCCGACAACGTCGACCCGCAGGGGCGGATTGCCGGATGCGATGGGCTTGTAGGGGTCAAGCGCGTGGGTCGTGCGGTAGAGTTGTACCGACAGGATCGTCACGATGACCAGCGGCACCCCCCACATCAGCGTTTCGAGCAGCGGCGACCTTTCCCAGTCCGGCGTGTAGCGCGCGGAACCGTTGCCATAGCGGTAGCGGCGCAAGAGGATGGGCACGAGCAGAAAAACCGGCACGATCGCGATCAGGGTCCACCCCAGGATCTGGATCAATTCGGCGCGCTGCGCCTCTGCGATCGGCCCGCCGGGCACAAGGAAGGTATCCCGCGTCTGACTGCACGCCGCGAGGACCAGACAGCCAGCCAAGGGCAAGGCCCTGGAAATTTGCCGAAAAGTCATCAAATTCTGCCCCGCAGCCGTCCATCGGAAGGTTTTCGGGGCCAGCCTTCGACGATACATTTCGCGGTCCGCCCCGATGGGTTCAGGTGCTGAACGACTTCGGAGCTTTTGGCAAGTGTGAGAGACCGCAAAAAGGCCAAGCCGACGCGCCCTCTCGGGATCAGCGCGATGACCCGCACGGCCTCCGAAAACGGGTCAGGGGCGACGGGAGATTTCACCGCAATCGCCAAAGAACAGGCAGGTGGACCAAAGGGGAACCGGACACGCATTGAGACGGGCCGCCGCCAGGCCAAAACCGGCAATGGTCGTCGCTGTCCGCACCCTCGCCCCGGGAATGTCCTCTCATTGGGTGCATGTCTGTCGACATCGACGATCACAGACCGCCCCCCTGTTCCATCACGCCGCGAAGCCCGCCGGATACCAGTACGTTGACCTCGTAGAGAATTTTCGGCGCGGCAAGTCCGCCTTGGCAGGCGAGGTAACTGGACGACCAGACCGGATCAAATTTTTCCTTGTAGGCGCGCAGCCCCTCGAAACGGTAGAAGTGTTCTCCATGCTCGAATATGAAACCGCCGATCCGGTTCCAGAGCGGTGCAAGCGCGCGGTTTTCAACCCCCGCGAAGGGTGCGCCCCCCAGCGAGGCCCAGCGATACCCCTCTGCCGCGCCCCGGAGCATCAGTTCGGCAAACAGCGCGTCCATGGCAAAATGCGGCGCGTCGGGCAGATAGCGCATGAGATCGACGGAAATCTCGTGCCGGTCGGCTCCCCTGAACAGATTGGCAAAGGCGACGATCCGGCCTTCGGGGTCTTTCAACACCGCGACATCGAAATTGCGCATGTAGCTCTCGGTGAAGGCCCCCAGGGCAAAGCCCTTTTCCCGGCCGTGTTTCCGCGCCAGCCAGGCATCCGAGATGTGCCGTAACTCCGGCAGGATCGTCGCCACCCCGGCGCGCGGAACCACGGCAAAGACAAATCCGTCACGCGCCGCACGGTTGCGCGCCTGTCGCAGGTCCTTGCGTCTGGATCCGTCAAGCGTGAAACGCCGCAGATCGACACGCGCGACCTCGCCGATCTTGAGGATCGAAAGCCCCAGATCGAGGTAGGTCGGCAGATAGGCGCGCGACACCGAATAGAACGCCGCCCGCTTGCCCGCGCGGTACGCGCGTTCCCGCAAGGCCCATATCAGTGCCTGGCCGGACGTTTCATTCCCAACGGGATCACCCTTGGCAATCAGTGACGTCCCGGTGTCTGCATAGGCGATGAAGGCTGTCTCGTCCCTTGAGACAAGGAACAGCTTGTCACCCGTCAGGGCGATGTTGGCTTCGGTGCCCTTGCTTTCCGCCACCAGCCGCCGCACCACGTCCGGTATTTCCTGCGGTTGGCGCGCTGTGGGCCGATGGCTGATCAGGGAATTCACGACCACAGCCGACAGAACGACAGCGACGAGCAGGCTCGCCCGAAGAAAGCGGGGCGCGTCGCCGTTCCAGCTGAATTGCCACCACAGGTCGTTGCGGTAGTCGACATGATCATATGCGAAAAGCCCGATCCAGAAGACCGCCGCGCCAAGCATGAGGACGCTGAGGATCCATCGCCGGTCGAGCCGGAACACCGACACGTCCTCGGCGCGGTAGAAGGCGGGGCGCATCAGCCCCAGCATCGTCAGTATCGCGGTCATGGATGCCGCTTCGACCCAGTCCAGCCCCTTGGCCAACCACACGACGATGCCGACCCCGATCAGCGCCATCGCGAACAGCCACGCGCGATACAGCTTGCGGTAGAGCCCCGCCGCCACAACGACCAGCAGAGCGCCGGCCAGGCTTCCGGCAAGGTGAGACACCTCGATCACGCTGAGCGGAAGAATGTCGCGCAGTATGGCAAGCCGCGTGCCATCGGCAGGCAGACTGCCCGATACCAGCAGGGTGACACCGGCAAAAAGAGCAAGGGCTGCGGCCAGGATCGGCACCACGGGTTTGAGGGCGCGCCAAAGCACGCTCGACGTCGCTTTCAATCGTCCGTGATGGGCCAATGCCGCGGCACCGGCAAGGCCGAGTGCGGCAACCGCGAATGGCAGGAGAGTGTAGACCAGACGATAAATCAGCAGCGACGCCAACACATCCGAACGCCCGGAGGCCCCCAATCCGGCGATGATGGTCGCCTCAAACGCGCCCAGTCCGCCGGGCGCATGGCTGAGCAACCCAATTCCGATGGCCATGATGAAAACGACCGCGAAGACGGGCAGGCTTGGCGCCAGATCGGCGGGCAGCAGCACATATAACGTCATGGCCGCGCCGCAAAAATCCAGAACACCCGCCAGCGTCAGCCCACAAGCTTGAACGGGCTTGGGCAGATCAAGGGTCAAGTCGCCCGATCTCACCCGCTTCTTGCCGGACGCCAGCCAGATCAGATAGCCGCCCCACACGGCCAACAGGATGACGCCGAGGGCGGTCTGATAGGCCGGTGCGACATGGGCCAGCGGCCTCAGCCCGGCGGCGTGAAGCGTCAGCAGCGCGCCAAACCCAAGGACCAGCGCCGAGAGGAAACCGGACCAGGCGATCCCGACAATCGCCGTGATCGTGACCAGATCGAGCCCGAAGGCGGAATAGACCCGATACCTTACAGCCGTTCCGGTCAGATACGAGGCGCCCAACAATCCTGATACGGCATAGCCCGCGGCACCGGCCACCAACGGAACATGCGCGGGCATCCGCCCCGGCGCGGCAACCCGCATGGCAAGAAAATCGTAGGCGGAGATGCCTGCAAAGCTCAGGACCGTACTTCCCAGCGCCGCCAGAAGCACCGTCGGCTGCGCCGCCGCCAGGTCGGCCTTCACGTCTTGCCACCGCACGTGGCTTGCCAGCTTGTGCAGCACGACCACGGCGATGATGCCGATGGCCAATGGGATCGCGATCCTGAACGCCGGGGAGTCGATCACGTTCAGCACGCGCGCAGGAAAGGTCCGGGACTGAGCGGTCGTCATTGTCATGTCACCGCGCCCTTTGCCGGTCGTGCCAGCATCACGAGCGACAGGCCGGTCGAGAGAAAGTTCAGCCCCATCATCAGGCCCAGCGTCCAGCTCGCCGTCCAGGGCCAACCGAACAGGATCACCATGCCCGCAGCAAAGGAACACAGGCCGCTGAATACAAGCCAACCCCAGTTCGAGACATGTGTGCTGCTGCGCAGGCCAAAGAGGATAGACAGGATCCCCTCCATCAGGAACGACAGCATCATCATGACCGTCAGCGCGGCAATCCCCGCAACGGGAAAGAGAGCAAGCACGACGCCGACAAGAAGCAGAATGCCAAAGGCCACAAATCCGTAGCGCCATTCCGACGCGGGCCGTATCGCCCAGGAAAACCACAGGCCGATGGCCCCCCAGATCGTCAGCGTCCAGGCCACCAGCTGTTCCGCCCCGACGGTCGCGACCTGCGGCAGCAGGCTGGCAAAGACACCGATCAGCAGCAGGATGACACCGACCAGTTTCAAACGCCTGACACCCGTGCCGCCGGCAGGCGGATGGGTCGGGCCTTTCAGCGATGAGAGATATGTATGCATGCAAGCCGCTCCTTTATACCCGCCGGGTCCGGACGGGCATGAGCGGAACCTAGGCGCGCGCGATCGCCCGGAATTCGCGCGAACCTTACATCTATGCAAGGAACGCTGTTTCGCTGGCGCAGCAGGTCCGGTTCCCCTTAAATGACGGCAAGGAGCAAACGCACATGAAGATCCTGCTTGCCGAAGACGACACCAAGGTGGCCGACTACATCGTCGCCGGACTGTCGGAACAGGGCCATTCCGTCGATCACCTGGCCGATGGCCGGGACGCCTTCAGCTATTGCCTTTACAACGACTGCGATCTGGCGATCCTCGACCGCATGTTGCCGGGAATGGACGGGCTGTCAGTTGTCAAGGCGCTGCGGGCGTCGGGCAATTCCCTGCCGGTGCTGTTCCTGACCGCTCTCGGGCAGGTCGACGACCGCGTCGAAGGGCTGGCCGCTGGCGGGGACGACTACCTGACGAAGCCCTTTCACTTTTCCGAACTTGTCGCCCGGATCGACGCCATCGTGCGCCGCAAGACCGACACAAAGACCGTCTCAACCCTGAACGTGCATGACCTGACGCTTGATCTGCTGGCCCGCACCGCGACGCGGCAGGGCAGCGTCATCGACCTGCACAACAAGGAATTCAGCATCCTGGAAATCCTGATGCGCAATGCCGGTCGGGTGGTGACCCGTACCCTGCTGCTGGAGCGGGTATGGAACTTCAACTTCGAGCCCAACACCACGGTGGTCGAAACCCATATGAGCCGGCTCCGCGGCAAGGTCGACAAACCCTTCGACACGCCTCTGATCCACACGATCCGGAACACCGGGTATTCGATGCATGGACCGCGGTGACATCCTTTCCGGGGCCGCGTTTTCCGCGGTCTTTCGCTCTGCCCTGGCTTTCATCGTCATGCTCGTGCTGTTCGGCTGGGTTGCGCTGAACTATATCGAACGCAGCCTGATCACGGAACTGGGCGACGATGTGCAGCAGCGCTGGAACATCATCGCGGCGGAGCATGCCGGCGAGGGAGAAGACCACATGGTGCAGGCGATCTCCGACCTCGCACAGGGTGGAACGGGCGGACATCATGCCGCGGCGCTTTTCGGAGAGGCGGATGCGCTTGTTGCCGGGAATATCCGCACACGGCCCAAGGGGCTGGGCCTGCAGGTTGGACCGCTGGATCATGCTGCCGCATCGCCTGATGATGTTACCGTCGATTACATACATTTCACCGGTCCTGTGGACGACAGGACGCTGGTCGTCGGATTGCGGCTGGATCTACTGTACCGAACCAAGGTCCTTGTTTTCAGGGCGCTGACGCTCAGCGGCTTTCTTGTCGTCGTGACGATGCTGGCGGTCGGTTACTACCTCAGCCGTCAAAGCCTGCGTCGGTTGCAGGACATCGAAACCGCGCTGTCGAAAACCAGCGAGGGCGACACAGCGATCCGGATCGCGGAGAAAGGCGGCAGAACGCAGATCGACCGGATTGCCCGGCAGATGAACCTGCATCTGGATCGGTTGTCACGGATGATCGAAACGACCCGCAACACCGCTGCCGCCGCCGCGCACGATCTGAAATCTCCGCTGGGCCGCGCCTACCTCTCACTCGGGAAAGCCATTGAACAGGTGGACCGGGGCGAAGACCCCGATGCGGCACTGACGGATACGCAGGACGAGCTGGAAAAGATGCGGGTCATCTTCGACTCCTATCTTCAGCTTTCGCGCATCGAAGCGGCAGGACGCGCGCAGTTCAGCGCACGCGTCGATCTGCGCGACCTGACGACCGATCTGGTTGAAACCTTTGCCATGATCGCAGATGACGCCGGTCAGAGCCTGTCGTTCGACGTGCAACGGGATCAGGATTACGGCATCTCGGGTGACGGCCAGATGCTGCAACAGATGGTGGTGAACCTGCTCCAGAACGCCGTGACCCACGGCGCCGAGGGCAACAGGATCTCCGTCCGCCTGGACCGGTCGCAAGCAGAGATCCGGCTGGCGGTTACGGACACGGGTCCCGGCATTCCGGCCGATGCAAGACAGCGCGTGTTCGAGCCGTTCTACCGGCTTGATCCCAGCCGGTCGAAGCCGGGCAGTGGTCTGGGATTGGCGTTGGTGCAGGCGATTGCCGAACGGCACCGGGGCCGTGTCGCGCTCGGCGACAACGAACCGGGTCTGATTGTCGAGGTGGTTTTGCCTGGCATCGCGGGCTGACCCCGCGTGGTGGCAACTCCATGCTCAGGAAACCCTGCTGGTCGTGCTAGTCTCTTATCAACTGTGCGACTGCTTTGCGGTAGGCGGCAAAGATTTCCTCGCGCTTCGGGTGCCGCCCGTTTAAGACGGCATGGCGTCCGGCGGCCCAGACGTCGGTGACGACGCCGTCCTTGGCGGCGAAGGCGAGACAGTCGAGGATGCCGTCGCCGGACAAGGCGCAAAGCGCCGGTGTCTGGCTGTCGATGGCGACGAGGTCGGCCAGTCTGCCCGTTTCGATCACGCCGGCGTCACGGTTCAGCGCCTGTGCCCCGCCGCGCGCCGCCGCGGTGTAAAGGAACGCCCCGACGGCGCCTTGTGCGGGGATCATGACGTTGCGGCGTGTGTCGCGCAGGCGCTGGGAATATTCCAGCGTGCGCAGTTCTTCCGTCAACGAGATGTTGATATTGGAATCCGAGCCGATCCCGAACCTGCCCCCCGCAGCCGCATAACCGGGGCCGTTGAACGGGCCGTCGCCCAGGTTGGCTTCGGTGATGGGGCACAGACCGGCCACCGCGCCCGAGGCGGCCAGCGCGTCGGTTTCGGCGTCGGTCATGTGGGTCGCGTGGATCAGACACCAGCGGTCATCTACGGGCTGGTTGTCGAGCAGCCAGGCCACGGGCCGCGCGCCGAGCCAGGCCTCGATGTCGCGCACCTCCTGCGGCTGTTCGGCGATATGGATGTGGATGGGCCCTTGCCCCTGCGCCGCCACGACGCGCGCCAGGTCCTCGGGGCTTATGGCACGCAGAGAATGCG
The DNA here is from genome assembly GCF_009363555.1 of Sulfitobacter sp. THAF37. Taxonomy (NCBI): domain Bacteria; kingdom Pseudomonadati; phylum Pseudomonadota; class Alphaproteobacteria; order Rhodobacterales; family Roseobacteraceae; genus Sulfitobacter; species Sulfitobacter sp. THAF37. The sequence continues at coordinate 2,246,550 of NZ_CP045372.1, read as the reverse complement.
GTGCGATGCCGATGCGCGCATCCGGCGGCAGGTCGCGCAGCGCCGACGCCGCATGTTCGGTCAGCCGCGCGAAACTGTCGGCATCGTTGCCGAAGCGCCGTTGCCCGGCGGTCAGGTCGGCCTGCCCCGCGCCGCCATATGTATAGAGCACAGGCAGGTGGGTCAGCCCGATCCCCGTCTGCGCCGCGGCGGCAAAAATCCGCTCCGAGAGTTCGGCGGGGTTATCGTAAGGCCTCCCGCCCGGCTGGTGGTGGACATAGTGAAACTCCCCCACGCTGGCGAACCCGGCTTCGAGCATCTCGACATAGACCTGCGCGGCGATGGCTTCGATCTGCTCGGGCGTCATGCGGTCCATGAAGCGGTACATGAGGTCCCGCCAGGTCCAGAAACTGTCCCGGCCCGCCTGTCGGAATTCCGTCATCCCCGCCATGGCGCGCTGAAAGGCGTGGCTGTGCAGATTGCCCAGAGACGGCAGCAGCGTGTCGACGCGAGCGTCGCCCGTCCGCGCAGCGGCATCTGTTTCGATGCGCAGGATGGTTCCGGCGTCGATGGTCAGTCGGACATTGTCGGCCCAGCCCTCGGCCAGAAGCGCCTGCTTTGCATGTATCACGGCCTTATCTCCACGCTTATAGATTTTATGTCTAGACATATAACCGAACCAACGGTAGGAGAAAAGCAGAATATGGAGGGATGCCCGGATGCCAGACGCTCGCCAGCTGATGACCAATCTGACCGCCGCGACACTGACCGGCGACAGCCATTACGGGCTGATCGAGGATGCCGCCATCGCGGTCGCGGAGGGCAGGATCGCCTGGGCCGGACGCCGCCAGGACCTGCCGCAGGACCTCGCAGGCGGCACGCCGCGCGACATGGGCGGACGGCTGGTCACGCCGGGTCTGATCGACTGTCACACGCATCTGGTGCATGGCGGCAACCGCGCGGCGGAGTTCGAGATGCGGCTCAAGGGTGCCAGCTATGAAGAGGTCGCACGCGCGGGCGGCGGCATCGTCTCCACCGTCACCGCGACCCGCGACGCCAGCGAGGAGACGCTGCTCAAGGCGGCGTTGCGCCGCGCCGATGCATTGATCGCCGAAGGCGTCACCACGCTTGAGATCAAATCGGGCTACGGGCTCGACCTTGAGACGGAGCTGCGGATGCTGCGGGTGGCGCGTGCCGTCGCGGCGCACCGCCCGGTGCGGATAAAGACCTCGTTCCTTGGCGCCCATGCCCTGCCGGCCGACTACAAGGACCGCCCCGACGCCTATATCGACGAGGTCTGCATCCCCGCCCTGCGCGCGGCACACGCCGAGGGGCTGGTGGACGCGGTGGACGGCTTTTGTGAGGGCATCGCCTTTTCCCCCGCCCAGATCGCCCGTGTCTTTGACGTGGCGCAGGAGCTGGGGCTGCCGGTCAAGCTGCACGCCGAGCAGCTGTCGAACCTCGGTGGCGCGGCGATGGCGGCAGGCTACGGGGCGCTGTCTGCCGATCATATCGAATATCTCGACGACGCGGGCGTGACCGCGATGGCCCGGGCAGGCACGGTCGCGGTTCTGCTGCCGGGCGCCTTCTACACCTTGCACGAAACCCAGGCCCCGCCGGTGCAGGCGCTGCGCGATCACGGCGTGCCGATCGCGCTGGCGACAGATGCCAACCCCGGTTCCTCGCCGCTGACCTCCCTGCTGCTGACCATGAACATGGGCTGCACCCTGTTCCGCCTCACGCCCGAAGAGGCGCTGCGCGGCGTCACCGTGAACGCCGCCCGGGCCCTGGGCCTGTCGGATGTGGGCACCATCGCCGCGGGCCAGCGCGCCGAACTGGCGGTCTGGGACATCGAACACCCGGCGGAGCTTTCCTACCGCATCGGTTTCAACCCGCTGCATTCGCGCATTTACGGAGATCCGGCATGACGCATTTGACCCTGACCCCCGGCGCCGCGACCCTGGCCGACCTCGTCCGGATCTACCGCGAAGAGGCTTCCGTCGCCCTCGTCCCCGCCTGCCACGCGGACATCGAACAGGCGGCGGCGCAGATCGAAGCGGCGGCCAGCGGCACGGACGCCGTCTATGGCGTCAACACCGGCTTCGGCAAGCTGGCCTCGGTCAAGATCGCCGCCGCCGACACCGCGACGCTGCAGCGCAACCTGATCCTGTCGCATTGCTGCGGCGTGGGCGATCCGATCCCGCGGCGCCATGCGCGGCTGATGATGGCGCTCAAGCTGCTGTCGCTGGGGCGCGGTGCCTCGGGCGTGCGGCTGGAGCTGATCACCCTGATCGAACAGATGCTGGCGCGCGGCGTGACGCCCGTGATCCCGGTGCAGGGCTCGGTCGGGGCCTCGGGCGATCTGGCGCCGCTGGCGCATATGGCCGCGGTGATGATGGGCCATGCCGAAGCGGAATACGAGGGCGAGACGCTGCCGGGCGCGGAGGCGTTGAACCGCGCCGGGCTGGCACCGGTCGAGCTGGGCGCCAAGGAAGGGCTGGCGCTGATCAACGGCACGCAGTTCTCCACCGCCTTCGCGCTCGCGGGGCTGTTCGACGCCTGGTCCGCGATGCAGGCGGCGCTTGTGACCTCGGCCATGTCCACCGATGCGATCATGGGCTCCACCGCCCCGTTGCAGCCGGAAATCCACGCCCTGCGCGGGCATGCCGGGCAGATCGAGGCGGCGGCGGCAATGCGGGCGCTGCTCGACAACTCCGAGATCCGCGAAAGCCACCGCGAGGGCGACACCCGCGTGCAGGACCCCTACTGCATCCGCTGCCAGCCGCAAGTCACCGGCGCGGCCATGGACATGCTGCGCATGGCGGGCCGCACACTGCAGATCGAGGCCAACGCCGCCACCGACAACCCGCTGGTGCTGAGCGAGGCGGGGCTGATCGTCTCGGGCGGCAACTTCCACGCCGAACCCGTGGGCTTTGCCGCCGATATGATCGCGCTGGCCGTGGCCGAGATCGGCGCCATCGCGCAGCGCCGTGTCGCGCTGATCGTTGACCCGACGCTGAGCTTCGACCTGCCGCCATTCCTGACGCCGAACCCTGGGCTGAACTCGGGCCTGATGATCGCCGAGGTCACGACCGCCGCGCTGATGAGCGAGAACAAGCACCTGGCCAATCCATGCGTGACGGATTCAACCCCCACCTCGGCCAACCAGGAAGACCACGTGAGCATGGCCGCCCACGGCGCCGTGCGACTGGGCCGCATGGTCGCCAACCTCGAACGCATCCTCGGGGTGGAGCTGCTTTGCGCCGCGCAGGGCATCGAGTTCCGCGCGCCGCTGAAGACCAGCGCACCGCTGGCCGCCGTGCTGGACCGGCTGCGCGAAACCGTGCCCTCGGTGGTCGAGGACCGCTACCTTGCCCCCGATCTGGAACGCGCTGCCACGCTTGTGAGAAGTGGCACCCTGAACGAGGCGACTGTAGTCGACATGCCGGAGCTGGGCGCATGACCCCCGTCGAAGTTACCCAAGGCACCGGCCCCGTTGTCCTGGGCCTGCCGCATACCGGCACCTGGCTGCCCGACGAGGTGATCGCCCAGCTTAACCCGCGCGGGCGCGGGCTCGACGACACCGACTGGCACATCCACACCCTCTATGAGGCGCTGCTGCCCGGCGCGACCACGGTGCGCGCCACGTTCCACCGCTACGTGATCGACGCCAACCGCGATCCTTCGGGGCAAAGCCTTTATCCCGGACAGAACACCACGGGCCTCGTGCCGCTGACCGATTTCGACGGCCGCCCGATCTGGGAAAACGAACCGACGGCCGAAGAGATCGAGGCGCGGCGCACCGCCTACCATGCGGCCTATCACGCCGCCTTGCAGGCCGAACTGGCACGGGTGCAGGCCGTGCATGGCGTCGCGATCCTATACGATTGCCATTCGATCCGCAGCCTTATCCCCTTTCTGTTCGACGGTACCCTGCCGGATTTCAACATCGGCACCAACGGCGGCACGACCTGCGACCCGGCCATCGAGGCAGCGGTGCGCGACATCTGCGACCGCGCCGAAGGCTACACATCGGTTCTCAACGGACGCTTCAAGGGCGGCTGGACCACGCGCCACTACGGCCAGCCGTCCAAGGGCTATCACGCCATCCAGATGGAGCTGGCGCAATCCGTCTACCTGACCGATGAGGCCGCGCCCTGGGATTATGACCCGGCCAAATCCGACAGGCTGCGCGCCTACCTTTCCGACATTCTGACCACACTGGCCGATCTGGCCCCGACCCTTGGAGGCAAACGATGACCAACCCCCGCCACAACATCCGCGACGTCTATCCCGACACCGGTCCCGAGATCACCGCGAAAAGCTGGCTGACCGAAGCGCCGATGCGGATGCTGATGAACAACCTGCACCCCGATGTGGCCGAGAACCCGCATGAGCTGGTCGTCTACGGCGGCATCGGGCGCGCGGCACGGACGTGGCAGGATTTCGATACCATTGTCGCCAGCCTGAAAGAGCTGGAAGACGACGAGACCCTGCTGGTGCAATCGGGCAAGCCGGTTGGCGTCTTCCGCACTCACCGCGACGCGCCGCGCGTGCTGATCGCCAACTCCAACCTGGTGCCGCACTGGGCCACCTGGAAGCATTTCAACGAGCTGGACCGCAAGGGTCTGGCGATGTACGGCCAGATGACCGCCGGGTCCTGGATCTATATCGGGTCGCAGGGGATCGTGCAGGGCACCTACGAGACCTTCGTGGAGGCCGGTCGCCAGCATTACGACGGGAGCCTCAAGGGCCGCTGGATCCTGACCGGGGGCCTTGGCGGCATGGGCGGCGCGCAGCCGCTGGCGGCGGTGATGGCCGGGGCCTGCTGTCTGGCCGTGGAATGCGACGAAACCCGCGCCGATTTCCGCCTGCGCACCCGCTACGTGGATGAAAAGACCCATTCCATCGACGAGGCGCTGGAGATGATCGACCGCTGGACCAAGGCGGGCGAGGCGAAATCCGTGGCCCTGATCGGCAACGCGGCGGATGTCTTTCCCGAGCTGGTCAAGCGCGGCGTGCGGCCCGATATCGTGACCGACCAGACCTCGGCCCATGACCCGGTCCACGGCTACCTGCCGCAGGGCTGGACCGTGGCCGAATGGCGCGCCAAGCAGGAAAGCGACCCCGAGGCGGTGGAAAAAGCCGCCCGCGCCTCGACGAAGGTGCATGTCGCCGCGATGGTCGATTTCTGGAACGCGGGCGTGCCGACGCTGGATTACGGCAACAACATCCGGCAGGTGGCACTGGAGGAAGGGCTGGAAAACGCCTTTGCCTTCCCCGGCTTCGTGCCAGCCTATATCCGCCCGCTGTTCTGCCGCGGCGTGGGGCCGTTCCGCTGGTGCGCGCTGTCGGGCGACCCGGAGGACATCTACAAGACCGACGCCAAGGTGAAGGAACTGTTGGACGACCCGCACCTGCACAACTGGCTCGACATGGCGCGCGAGCGGATCAGCTTCCAGGGTCTGCCCGCGCGGATCTGCTGGGTGGGCCTGGGCGTGCGGCACAAGCTGGGCCTCGCCTTCAACGAAATGGTCCGCAACGGCGAGTTGAAGGCCCCGGTGGTGATCGGCCGCGATCACCTCGACAGCGGCTCCGTCGCCTCGCCCAACCGCGAGACCGAGGCCATGAAGGACGGCAGCGACGCCGTGTCCGACTGGCCGCTGCTGAACGCGCTGCTCAACACCGCCTCCGGCGCCACCTGGGTGTCACTGCACCACGGCGGCGGCGTCGGCATGGGGTTCTCCCAGCATTCCGGCATGGTGATCTGCTGCGACGGCTCCGAGGATGCCGACCGCCGGCTGGCCAATGTGCTGTGGAACGATCCGGCCACCGGTGTCATGCGCCACGCCGACGCGGGCTATGACATCGCAAAGGACTGCGCCAGGGAACATGGGCTGAACCTGCCGGGCATCCTCTGAGACGGGGGCCAGTTCAGGCGGCGCCGTTGTAGGATTGCAGCGCGGCGCGAGTGCCCTGTTGCCAGATCAGCTGCAACCAATGTTCGAACCGGGTGGCAAAGGCCGCCTGCCCCGCGAGGTCGCCGTAGATCCCCGTCATCTCCAGCCAGGCGGCGGGGCGGGTGCGGGCCTCCTGCGCGGTCGCGGTCAGGCGGTCCCACATGGGGTCGTTCGGTTCGATCGTGCTGCCGTCCTCTCGGGTGCCTTCGCACATCCGCGCCCAGCATGCCTCCACCAGCGCGAGACCGTCCAGCGGCAAACCGGCTGCCAGTGCCTTGCGCACCAGCGGCAGCACGAAACCGGTGTGGCGCGCGCTGCCGTCAAAGGCGACGCGGCGGGTGGTATCCTCGATCCGGGGATTGGAGAAGCGTTCGTCGATCAGCTCGACATAGGCTTCGGGGGGCATGCCCGGCACCGGTTTCACATGCGGCACGATCTCCGTCATCGCCACCCTGCGGAAGAGTGCCCCCACATCCGGGTCGGCCATGCAGGCGGCGATGGTCGGCAGCGACAGCACCTCGCCCGCGTTGGCGATGACCTGATGCCCGGCATTCAGGATGCGGATTTTCATGGTCTCGTAGCCGTGGACATCGTCCGAAAAGACCGCGCCCGCGCGCGCCCAGTCCGGTCTGCCCGCACAGAAGTCGTCCTCCATCACCCACTGGCGGAAGTTTTCGTGGCAAACCGGGGCGGCATCATCGACGCCCAGCGCGCGGGCCTGGGCGATCTGGACGGGGCCGGTTGCGGGCACGATGGAATCCACCATGGAGTTCGGAAAGCTGCACTGCGCGTCAATCCACTCCGCGAGGTCCGTGTCCTGCAGGCGGGCCAGCCCCACGACCGTCTGGCGCAGGACATCGCCGTTGCCCTGAAGGTTGTCGCAGCTTTGCGCGGTGAAGGGTCCGGTGGCCGCATCCCGGCGCCGCCGCAGGGCCGCGACCATCGCGCCAAAGGCGGTGCGCGGACTGTCCGGATGCGCGGCATCATGGACGATGTCGGGATGGGACGCGTCGAATGCCTTGGTCACGGGGTCGATGTAGTACCCCCCTTCCGTCACCGTCAGCGCGACGATGCGGATGTCGGCCTGCGCCATGCGCGCGATCAGCGGGCCGTGGCCCTCCGCGATGGGAACATAGTCGATCATGGGCCCGACCACCTCGGCCGAAAGCCCGTCCGGTGACAGTTCGATCAGCGTTGTCAGGTAGTCCTGTTCGGCCAGACGCAGGCGCATCGCCTCGTCGTAGGGGCGCACGCCAGCGCCGACGATGGCCCAGTCCAGCGCCACGCCCTCCTGCATCAGGCGGTGCAGATACCACGCCTGATGCGCACGGTGGAAATTGCCCACGCCGATATGCAGGATGCCCGGCGTCAGTGCCGCGCGGTCGTAGGCGGGCCGCTCGATGCCCTCTGGCAATTGCGCCAGTGTCGCGTTGGATAGTTTCATGTCAGCTCATCCATTGTCCGCCGTCGACATTGTATGTCTGGGCGACGATGTAATCGGCCTCGGAAGAGGCAAGGAAGACGGCCATGCCGGTCAGGTCCTCTGCCCGGCCCATTCGGCCATAGGGCACCGCCTGCCCGACTTCGCGTTTCTTCTGGCCGGGCGCCTTGCCCTCGTATTTCGCAAAGAAGGCGTCGACGCCGTCCCAGTGTTCGCCGTCCACCACCCCGGGGGCGATGGCGTTCACGTTGATGCCGTGTTCGATCAGGTTCAGCCCCGCGGACTGCGTGAGGCTGATGACCGCCGCCTTGGTCGCGCAATAGACCGCCACCAGGCTTTCGCCGCGGCGGCCCGCCTGGCTGGCCATGTTGATGATCTTGCCGCCGCCGCCTTGCGCGATCATCTGCCGTGCCACCGCCTGCATGGTAAAGAGGCACCCCGAGACATTGATGTCAAAGGCGCGCTGGTAGTCCTCGCGGGTGATCTCGGCGATCGGCGCCGCCGTAAAGACAGCCGCGTTGTTGATCAGGATGTCGATGCGCCCGAAACGGTCGACCGCCTGCGCCACGCCGGCGTCGATGCTGGTCTGGTCGGTCACGTCCATGACCACGGCGCAGGCGTTTTCACCCATCGCCGTGGCCGACTGCTCTGCCCGTTGTTTGTCGATGTCCGCGATCACGACCTGCGCGCCCTCGCGAAGGTAGGCCTGGGCAAAGGCATGCCCGATCCCGCGTGCCGCGCCCGTGATCAGCGCCGTCCTGCCTGCCAGCCGGTTCATGCGACGCGCAGCCCGGCCTTGTCGAAACGGTGGATTTCCCCGGCGCGGGGCGTCAGGTGAATGGTATCGCCGTGACGCAGGCTGACGTTCCCGATGGAGCGGACGGTGATGGTCTCGGCCAGGCCCGTGTCATGGACGTGAAAAAACGTGTCGGACCCCAGGTGCTCGGCCACGCCGACCGTCCCCTGCCAGACACCGTCGCTTTCGACCACGTCGATATGCTCGGGCCGGACACCGATGGTGTGGGCGTCATGTTTTGCCGCCTCCTGGCCGGTGATCAGGTTCATCTTGGGCGAACCGATGAAACCCGCGACGAAGGTGTTGCGCGGCGCCCGGTAGAGTTCAAGCGGGCTGCCCACCTGTTCGATCACACCGGCCTGAAGAACCACGATCTTGTCGGCCATCGTCATCGCCTCCACCTGGTCGTGGGTGACGTAGATCATCGTGGTGGCCAGCTTCTTGTGCAGTTCGGAGATTTCCATGCGCATGCCCACACGCAGGGCGGCATCGAGGTTCGACAGCGGTTCATCGAACAGGAACGCCGCCGGTTCGCGCACGATGGCCCGGCCGATGGCGACACGCTGGCGCTGGCCGCCGGACAATTGGCCGGGACGGCGGTCGATGTAATCGGCCAGGTTCAGCACCTGCGCCGCCGCATCCACGCGCTTGTCGATCTCGGCCTGGTCCATCTTGGCCATCTTCAGCGGAAAGGCGATGTTCTTGCGCACCGTCATATGCGGGTAAAGCGCGTAGGACTGGAACACCATCGCCAGCCCCCGCCGTGCGGGAACCACGTCCGTCGCATCCTTTCCGTCGATTTCGATATGGCCCGTGGTAATGTCCTCCAGCCCCGCGATCAGCCGCAGGAGGGTCGACTTGCCACAGCCCGACGGGCCGACGAAGACGGTGAATTCGCCATCCTTGATGGTCAGGTCCAGCGGCGGGATGACCTGCACGTCGCCGAAGGATTTCGTCACCTGTTTGAGTTCAATCTGTCCCATATTTCCGGTTCCCTATTTCACGGCGCCAAAGGTCAGGCCCCGGACGAGTTGCTTCTGGCTGAACCAGCCAAGGATGAGGATCGGCGCGATGGCCATGGTCGATGCGGCGCTGAGCTTGGCGTAGAACAGACCTTCGGGGCTGGAGTAGCTGGCGATGAAGGCGGTCAGCGGCGCGGCCTGCGCCGCGGTCAGGTTCAACGTCCAGAACGCCTCGTTCCAGGCGAGGATAAAGTTCAGCAGCAGGGTCGAGGCGATGCCGGGGATCGCCATGGGCGTCAGCACATAGAGGATCTCTTCCTTCAGCGTGGCCCCGTCCATCCGGGCGGCTTCCAGAATTTCGCCGGGAATTTCACGGAAATACGTGTAGAGCATCCAGACGATGATCGGCAGGTTGATCAGCATCAGCACCACGGTCAGGCCAACGACGCTGTCCAGCAGCCCGAGCCGGATGAACAGCAGGTAGATCGGGTACAGCACCCCGACCGCCGGCAGCATCTTGGTCGAGAGCATCCAGAGCAGGATGTCCTTGGTCCGCCTGGACGGGACAAAGGCCATCGACCAGGCGGCGGGCACCGCGATGATGATCCCCAGAAGGGTCGAGCCGCCCGCGATGATGATCGAGTTCCACAGGAAGCGGGCATAGTTCGACCGCTCCATCACCGTTGAATAGTTCTCGGTGGTCCAGTCGAAGAACAGGAACACCGGCGGGTCGCTGATCGCCTGCGCCTCGGTCTTGAAACTGGTCAGGATCGTCCAGAGGATCGGGAAGAAGATCAGCAGCCCGATGATCCAGGCGGCGGCGGTGTTGATCGACTTGCGCCGTGTGGTGACAGAACGTGCCATGTGTCGCCCCCCTTCAGGTATCCAGGTTCTTGCCGACGATGCGCATCAGGAAGATGGCGACGATATTGGCAAGGATGATGGCATAGACACCGCCCGCCGACCCCAGGCCGATGTTCTGGCTTTCCAGCACGCGCTGGAAGATCAGGTAGGACAGCGTGCGGGTGCCGAAGGCGCCGCCGGTGGTCACGAATATCTCGGCGAAGATCGCCAGCAGAAAGATCGTCTGGATCAGCAGCACGATGGTGATCGCCCGCGACAGGTGCGGCAGGGTGATGTAGAAAAAGCGCGCCAGAGGTGATGCGCCGTCCATTTCGGCGGCTTCCAGCTGTTCGCTGTCCAGCGACTGGATCGCGGTCAGCAGGATCAGCGTCGCAAAGGGCAGCCACTGCCAGCTGACGATCAGGATGATGGACGGGGTCGCGGCATTCGACAGCCAACTGACCGGGTCGGCCCCGAAGAACCGCCACAGATGGGCGAAAAGCCCGTTGGTGGGGTCCATGAAGATGTTCTTCCACACCAGCGCCGAAACGGTGGGCATGACAAAAAAGGGGGCAATCACCAGGATGCGGACAACCCCCTGCCCCCACATCGGCTGATCCAGCAGGATCGCCAGCAGCACGCCCAGCGCGATGGTTATGGCAAGAACCCCGGCGACGATAATCAACGTGGTCGAAACCGCGGGCCAGAAAGAGCTGGAGGTGACAAAGCGGACGTAGTTGTCGAAACCGGTCCACCCCTTGTCGCCGCCGCGCAGCGGCAGATACGTCCGGAACGAGAACCACAGCGTCATCATCAGCGGCACCAGCATCCAGCCCAAAAGCAGGATCACGGCGGGGGCCATCATCAGTCTGGCGGCGGATCGGGAAGCCTTGGTCGCCATGGATACGTCTCCTTCATGCTCGGTCCGCCCGCAGGGCGTCCGAATGCTGGACGTCGGTTCTTGGTGCGGGGCGGGTCGGGGAAACCACGGGGCGGACCCATCCGCCCCATGGGATCAGGTCGCGGGCTTACCGGTAGCCGGCAGCTTCCATCGCTTCGTTGGTGATGTCCTGCGCCTTGGCCAGTGCGTCTTCGACGGACTGCTGGCCTGCATAGGCGGCCGAGAACTCCTGGCTCACCTCTGTCGCGACACCCGCGAATTCCGGGATCGCCGCGAACTGCACACCGGTATAGGGAACCGGGTCGACCGTCGGGTTGTTCGGATCTGCCGTCAGGATCGAGTCCAGCGTCATCTGGGCAAAGGGCACCTTCTGGTACTCGGGGTTCTCGTAAAGCGAGGTGCGCGCACCCGGCGGTACGTTGGCCCAGCCTTCGTTCTCGGCCACCAGTTCGATGTAGTCCTTGGAAGTCGCCCATTCGATGAACTGCTTGGCTTCGGCCTCTTTCTGGGTGCCTGCCGGGATCGCCAGTGCCCAGGCCCACAGCCAGTTGCCGTTCTTGTCAACGCCATCCCTGTGCGGCGCAAGAGCAAAACCGACGCTGTCCGCCACTGTCGAATCGTCCGGGTTGGTCACAAAGGACGCCGCCACGGTGGCGTCGATCCACATGCCGCACTTGCCCTGCTGGAACAGCGACAGGTTCTCGTTGAACCCGTTTGTCGCATAGCCCGACGGGCCGCTTTCATTCATCATTTCGGTATAGAACGTCAGCGTGTCCTTCCAGGCGTCGGTGTCGAACTGGGCATTCCAGTCCTCGTCGAACCAGCGCGCGCCAAAGGAATTCGACATCGCGGTGATGAGGGCGCCGCCCTCACCCCAGCCGGCCTTGCCGCGCAGGCAGATGCCGTTGATCTCGTTCTCGCGGTCGGTCATCTTGGCCGCCGCGTCACGGATGAATTCCCAGGTGGGGGACCCTTCGGGCATCTCCAGTCCGGCCTTTTCCATCAGGTCGGTGCGGTACATGATCATCGAGCTTTCGCCGTAGAAAGGCGCCGCGTAGAGCGTGCCATCGTTGCTCAGCCCGTTCGCCATGGCGGGCAGAATGTCGTCCACGTCATAGTCTTCGGACAGGTCGTCCAGCGGCACCAGCCATCCGTTTGCCCCCCAGATCGGGGTCTCGTACATGCCGATGGTCATGATGTCGAACTGACCGCCGTTGGTGGTGATGTCGGTGGTCACGCGCTGGCGCAGGACGTTTTCCTCTAGCGTGACCCATTCCACGGCGATGCCGGTCTCTTCGGTGAATTGATCGGTGTAGCCCTGCATGCGGATCATGTCGCCGTTGTTCACGGTGGCGATGGTGATCGTTGCGGTGTGGCTGTCTGCGTAGGCGCCGCCAGCTGCGATCAGCCCGAGCGCGGTTGCAGCACTAAGCGTGCTTTTCAAAGACATCCGGTATCCTCCCTGATTGGACGTTCTACCCGGAGCCTAGGGCTAAAATATACGCGACGTCAACTAAAATTTCCCGCGCGTAAACTATCTGGCGGTCAGGCTGGCAGTCAGGCGGAATCCCGCAGGATCAGCCGCCCTTCCAGTCGCGTGCTGCTCCAGGGCGCGGCCTGGCCGTCAATGGCGGCAAAGAGCGCATCGGCGGCATGTTTGGAAACCGCATCGTAGTCATGCGAAATCGTGGTCAGCGGCGGACAGGTATAGCGGGAATGGGGATGGTTATCCTGACCGGCCACACGCACCTGGCAGCCTTCGCCGCGGCCCACGCTCACACCGTTCTCGTAGCAGGCGGTCAACAGACCGATCGCCAGCCGATCATTGCTGCAAAGGATGGTGTTGCCGGGAAACAGCCCCTCCGCAAAGGCCGTGTGGCCGCCCAGCCGGCCAATTTCCTCGAAATCCCAGCCGTCCCCCTCGACCGAGATCACATGCGGCGTGTGCCCGAACCGTGCCATCGCGTCGAGATAGCTCTGGCGGCGGCGGTGCGCGTTGGGGTTGGTCGGGCGCTTCATCTCGAAAAAGCAGGGCGGTTCGCCCGTCCGGCACAGGTAATCGGTGATATGGGCGGTGAACTGCATGTTGTCCGACCCGACAAAGGCAAGGCCCATTTCGTCCACATTACTGTCGAACAGCAGCGTCGGAACCTCGGCGCAGAACCGTTCAAGCGCGCTTCTGTCCGAGGCGCGGCCCAGCGGGGCCAGAAGGACACCGGCGGGTTTGATCGAGCGCAGCGTGTTCAGGGCTTCGATCTCGTGCACCGGATCACCGTGGGCGCTGAACAGCGTCGGGTGATAGCCGGCCTCGATGCAATGCTGCTCAAGCTTGCGCGCGATCTCGGCGAAATAGGGGTCCGTCAGCAGAGGAACGACAATGCCGACATTCTTGGTCAGCTTTCGGTTCTGATTCATCGCATAGAGGTTCGGGCGGTAGTCGTATTTCTCGATCGCCGCCTCGATCCGCGCCCGCGTGGTTGCGCGAACGCTGTCCGGGTCGTGGAAATACTTCGACACCGTCGGGCGGGAAATGCCGCTGACAGAGGCGAACTCTTCCATATTCCTGATGGTCTTGACCGCCATGCGCTTACCTTCGGTATGTTTACATCGGCAATTGTTACTTTCCGCGCGAAAAGTATCAACCTTTTCGTCGGTAAATACGTCAGAAAGGCATCGTTGTTGGGCGCCGCGGCGGCACCACGCGGCGCGCGCCCCGCATTGCCGAGCTTCCTGCTACCAACTACAGAATTGCGCATGAGCAGCACATCCGCAGATTCGACTCATCCTCGGGCATTTCACAGCGGCGTCCATGACATGCGCCGCATCGCACGTTCCGTGCCATGATCGTCCGCGACCACCCCTCCACCCTGCAGCTTTTCCTCGTGATGCAGGGGTCGATCGTTCCGAAGATCATCGGGAAAATCGTCGGCATCGCGTTCCTGACGACGGTCGTGATCCTGATCGACACCCATGTGGCAGAGCTGCCCCACATCTCGATAGCGGCGATGAGCATCTTCGGGATCGCGCTCTCGCTGTTTCTGGGGTTCCGCAACAACGCCGCCTATGACCGGTGGTGGGAAGCACGCAAGCTCTGGGGCTCGATGATCGCGGACCTGCGCAACCTGGGGCGGCACATGTGCATCTTTGTCGGCAACGGCGCCGACCGGGCGCAAATCTTGTCCTGGGCGGTCGCCTTTGCGCACCTGCACCGGGGCGCCCTGCGCGACGTGGACGTGAGCGCGGAAATCACCGGCTGGGTCGGCGCCGGGACTGCGTCGGACCTGCTGGCACATCAGAACCCGGCGGATGCCGCGCTGCGGTCGATGGCCGACCAGATCGGCAGCCTGACAGGCCAGCAGGCGATCAGCGGCTTCGGCCAGATGACCATATCACAGACACTCTCTTCGCTGGCGCTGGCACAAGCGGGTTGCGAGCGGATCAAATCGACCCCCCTGCCCTTTGTCTATTCGCTCCTGATCCGGAGGACGACCTATCTCTATTGCTGGCTTCTGCCCTTTGCCCTGATCGAACCAAGCGGCGCCTTCGCCCCCTTGCTCGCGGCGGTAGTCGCCTATGTGTTCTTCGGCCTGCAGACCGTCACCAACGAGCTGGAGCTGCCCTTTCAGAACGTACACAACGGCCTGCCGCTCGATGCCATGTGCAGGACGATTGAAATCTCGGTGTCCGAAGCGTTGGGGCAACCTGCGCCGAAACCGCTGGTGCCCAAAGACTACGTTCTGACCTGAGCGCCGACTAGTTCAGCCGCACCGGAATCTGGATCGGCCCGCGAAAGCCGAAGCCCTTCCAAATCACGTCGTCCGTGTCGGGGATGCTCATCTTGGGGAAGCGGTCAAAGAGCATCGGCAGCATGATCTGCCCCACCGCGCGGCGGGCCACATGGGTGCCCTGGCAGAAATGCGGCCCGTTTCCAAAGGCCTGGTGCGGCGTCTTGTCCCGATAGACATTGAAGCTTTCGCCATCCTGATAGACGTCCTCGTCCCGATTGGCGCTGGCCTGAATGGTCATCACGGTGTCGCCCTTGGGGATCATGTAGCCGCGCAGTTCGGTATCCTGCGTGACCAGCCGCGAGGACGCCTGGATCGGGGCGACCCAGCGCACGCCTTCTTCGAACGCCTGTTCCCAATGATCGTGCCGACGCACCTCGGCCAGCTGGTCGGGGTGGGTCAACAACCCATAAAGAATGGTATTGAGCGCATCGCGCGGCTCGTTGATACCGCCGCCGATGGCGATCTTGATGTTGGCATATATCTGCTTTTCCTCGATCGGATCGTCGGCATTCAGCATCACTGAAAAGGCCGAATTGTCCGGCTCGGCGCGGTGGCGGTCCTGGATGCTGTCCAGCAGCGCATGGATCTGCGTATTGGCACGGTCGGCGCGTTCGAAGGGCGCATCGGCCCAGCCGAAATTGCCCGCCCCCTCGATCAGGGCCTGCGACCACTCCATCATGTCCTCATCCGACGCCTCGGGCATCCCCAGCAGGATGGCCAGACCGCGCGCGGCATAGGCGCCCGACAGGATCGAGAAGAGATCGACGATCTCGCCCCGCGGCAGGCGCGACACGTATTCCTCGGCGATCTTCGTGTATTGGGGCATCCAGTCGTTCTTGATGACCTTTGGGGAAAAGGCCGGGGCCATCGCCATCCGCTCGCGCTTGTGTTCCTCGCCATCCTTGCGCATCAGGGTATGCGCCCAGAAGGCCCGCTTCATCGGGGTGTTGGGATCGTCCGAGCTGAAAATCTCCGGGTTATCCTTGACGTATTTGGTGTCCTCGGCCTTGGTCAGCAGCGTGCGCCCGGCGGATTTCACCCGCAGAACCGGGGCCTCGCGCCGCAGGCGGCGATAGATCGGATAGGGGTCGCGATCCAGATCCTGAAGGGTGATTTTCTCGTCCATTGGGGCAAGATCGGCCATGTGGGGATGCCTTCATTATTTGTACGGTGGCACGCCCGGCCACATTAGCGATACGTCTGTCGCCCGCACAAGTCCGGCGAGCGAAAACAGGGGCCGGCTGACGTCAGCCCGCAACCCCCAGAAGCCGCATCGCATTTTCCTTGAGGATCAGCGGGCGCACTTCGTCCTTGAATGGGGCCGCCTCGAAATCCCGGAGCCAACGGTCGGGCGTGATCGCAGGCCAGTCCGAGCCGAAGAGCATCTTCTTCTTCAGGATCGAATTGGCGTATTTGATGAAGATCTCGGGAAAATACTTGGGCGACCAGCCGGACATGTCGAAATAGACGTTGGGCTTGTGCTGCGCCACCGCAAGCCCCTCTTCGGTCCAGGGAAAGCTGGGGTGCGCCAGGATGATCTTGAGGTCGGGGAAATCCACCGCCACATCATCCAGATACATCGGGTTGGAATACTTCAGCCGCATCCCCATGCCGCCCCGCATCCCCGAGCCGACACCGGTCTGACCGGTATGGAAAAGGGTGATCACGCCCTCCTCCGCGCAGGCCTCCAGCACGGTGTAACAGGCCTCGCGGTCGTTGGGATAAAAACCCTGCATGGTCGGATGAAACTTGAACCCCCGCACGCCGAAGTCGCGCACAAGCCGCCGCACCTCGCGCGCACCGGCCTTGCCCTTGTGCGGATCGACCGAGGCGAAGGGGATCAGGATATCGTCGTTCTCGGCACAGATCTGCGCGACTTCCTCGTTCGAGTAGCGGCGAAAACCGGTCTCGCGCTCTGCATCCACCGGAAAGATCACCGCCGCGATGTTGCGTTCGCGGTAATAGGCGGCAGTATCCTGAACGGTGGGAAGCATGCCTTCGGCACCCGCCGGGTTCTTGAAATAGGCCGCCATCCCCGCCTGGAATTCGTTGTAGCCGTCATCGCGGTGATCGCAGCACGGCTCCTCGGCATGGGTGTGAAAGTCGATCGCTTTCACCTTGCTGAAATCGACCATCGCCTTCTCCTCCCCGAACGTTGACGCTAAAAACCGCTATACAAGAAAACTGTTAATCTGTACAACATAAATCCAGACCAAGCACGAGGGGAGATTCCGATGCCGCCACGCCAGACCAAGGGCAAGGCCACCCGCGTGGAGATCGACGGGGATATCGCGACGATCACCTTCGACCGCCCGGAAAAGCGCAACGCGATGAACGACGCGCTGGTCGCAGACCTTGATGCGTTCTTTTCCAACCCGCCGGACGGCGTGAATGCCGTCATCCTGACCGGCGCAGGCGGGCATTTCTGTTCCGGTCTCGACCTGGCGGAGCATGAGCAGCGCGCGCCGGTCGCGGGGGTCTATCATTCCCGCAACTGGCACCGTGTGGCGGACCTGATCGAATTCGGCCCCCTGCCCGTGATCTCTGCCATGACGGGCGCTGTGATCGGCGGCGGGCTGGAGATCGCCACATCGACCCACGTGCGCATCGCGGAACCGGACGTAAGGTTTCAGCTGCCCGAGGGGAGGCGCGGCATCTTTGTCGGCGGCGGGGCCACCGTGCGGGTAAGCCGTATCATCGGCGCGGACCGGATGCGGGAAATGATGCTGACGGGCCGGAACTATGGCGCTGACGAAGGCCTGGCGATGGGGCTGGCGCACTACAGCGTCGGTGCCGGTGAAGCCCTGCCGCTGGCCCGCAAGCTGGCGCGGAAAATTGCAGACAATGCGCCGTTTTCCAATTATCTGATGATCCAGGCGATTTCGCGCATCGGCGACATGTCGCGTGGCGACGGCCTGTTCACCGAAAGCCTGGCGGCAGCGATGTCGCAGACCTCGGATGGCGCAAAGGAGGGGTTGCGCGCATTCCTTGAGAAACGCGAGCCAAAGTTCAGATGACGCCCGCCGGGAGGGAGCCCGGCACGGCGCAGACCACATAAACAACAGGGAGGAAGACAATGAAAAGAAGAGATTTTCTGAAAACGACCGCAGCAGGCACGGCGATGATGGCCGCCATGCCCGGTGCCGCACTGGCGCAGGAAGTGACCCTGCGGCTGCACCAGTTCCTGCCCCCCGTGGCGACCGTCCCGGCCAAGATCCTCAAGCCCTGGGGCGAGCGCCTGGCAGAGGCGTCTGACGGACGGCTGAACGTGCAGCATTTTGACGCGATGTCACTGGGCGGACGGCCACCCGAACTGATGGACCAGGCCCGCGACGGGGTGGTGGACCTGTCGATGACGGTGGTGGGGTACACGCCCGGCCGCTTCCCGCGCACCGAGGTGTTCGAGCTGCCATTCATGATGACCAGCCCGGTGGCCACCTCGCTGGCCTTCTGGCAGATGGTCGAGGAAGATTTCCAGTCCAACGAATACGCCGAATTCAAGGTGCTGGGCGCCTGGGTGCACGGCCCCGGCGTCATCCACTCCACCGATCCGATCGAGAAACTGGAGGACATGAAGGGCAAGACCGTGCGCGGCCCCACCCGCGTGATCAACGACATGTTGTCCGAACTGGGGGCCACCCCCGTCGGCATGCCCCTGCCCGCGATCCCTGAATCGCTTTCCAAGGGGGTGATCAACTCCACCGTGATCCCGTGGGAGGTCACGCCGGCGGTGCGCCTGTCCGAACTGGTATCGAACCACACCGAATTCTCGGGCGAGGAATCGCTGTATACCGCGACCATCGTTCTGGTGATGAACAAGGCGAAATACGATGCCCTGCCCGACGACCTCAAGGCGATCCTGGACGCGGAATCCGGCGCCAAGCTGTCGGAATTCGCGGCACAGGTGATGTGGGACAATGACGCGCCGGGACGCGAGCTGGCCGTGCAGAACGGCAACAACATCATCCAGCTGGACGAAACCGAAATCGCCCTCTGGAAGGACGCCGCGCAGCCCGTGATCGACCGCTGGGTGGCCGAGATGGACGGCAAGGGCCTGGACGGACAGGGCCTGATCGACCGGGCCAAGGCCCTGATCGCCGAAAAGACCTCCTGAGCACGACACATGACGACAGAGGGCCACCCGGCCCTCTGTCTTACCTGGAGGACGGGCAGATGTACGCGGCAAGTTACAGGGTGGCGGATCTTATCGCGCGGGGGCTCGCCTTTGCCGGGGGCGGCATCCTGATCCTGATCACGCTGATCACCTGCGTGTCGATCGCCGGACGCGCCTTTGTGCCGCTGGACATCGGCATCGGCCCGATCCGCGGCATCTACGACATCACCGAAATCGGCATGGCCGCCGCCATCTTTGCCTTTCTGCCCTGGGCGCAGCTGCGCGAGACCCACGCACGGGTGGACCTGTTTCAGGCCGCCCTGCCCCGGCGGGTGGATCTGGCGCTGGACCTGCTGTTCAACATCGGCATGGCCTTTGTCGCCATCGTGGGCAGCTGGCGGCTGTACCTGGGGATGCTGGACAAACTGTCCTACGGGGAGACGACCCTGATCGCACAGATC
Organism: Sulfitobacter sp. THAF37; assembly: GCF_009363555.1. Lineage (NCBI taxonomy): Bacteria > Pseudomonadati > Pseudomonadota > Alphaproteobacteria > Rhodobacterales > Roseobacteraceae > Sulfitobacter > Sulfitobacter sp. THAF37. The sequence goes on along the minus strand of NZ_CP045372.1, from coordinate 2,227,305 downwards.
CCGGTCTGGCAGGGGTTCGCCGCATCGCTGGTCGGTGCCGTCGGTTTCGTGATCGTCTCGGTCTTTTGCATCTGGCGCGCGGCCCGAAGGCTGATCGGCATGGAACAACAGGTATAGAAATGTCCAACTTTGAACTCGCCCTGTGGTCCTTTCCGGTTCTGCTGATCCTTGTGTTCCTGCGCGCCCCCATCGCGCTGGCGATGATCGGCGTCGGCGTCGGCGGCACCTATCTGGTCATCGGCACACCGATGATGACGCTGAACCAGCTGAAAACGCTGACATACGGGACGTTTTCAAACTACTCCTTCTCCATCATTCCGCTGTTCCTGCTGATGGGGCAGTTCGCGACCTTGTCCGGCATGTCCGCCTCGCTGTTCAAGGCGGCCGAAAGCTTTCTGGGGCATCGGCGCGGCGGCGTCGCGATGTCGGCCGTGGGGGCCTGCGCGGGTTTCGGCGCGATCTGCGGGTCGTCCCTGGCCACCGCCGCCACGATGGGCCAGGTCGCCCTGCCCGAGTTGCGCCGCTACGGCTATCCCGGTTCGCTGGCAACGGGCGCCCTGGCGGCGGGCGGGACGCTGGGCATCCTGATCCCGCCCTCGGTGATCCTGGTGATCTACGCCATCCTGGCCGAACAGAACATCGAAAAGCTGTTCGTCGCGGCCCTGATCCCCGGCATCCTGGCCGCCATCGGCTACATGATCGCCATTTCGATCTGGGTCCGGGTGTCGCCCAACTCTGCCGCCGTGCGCGACCGCGTACCGTGGAGCGAGCGCATGGTCGCCCTGGGCAAGGTCTGGCCGGTGATCACGATCTTCATCGTCGTGGTCGGCGGCATATACGCGGGCATCTTCACCCCGACCGAGGCTGCCGCCGTCGGGGCGGCGGGCACCGGGCTGATCGCCCTGGTATCGGGGCAGATGTCCTGGGACCGCCTGCGCGAGGCGGTGCTGTCCACGGCCGGATCGACCGCGATGATCTTTCTCATCATCCTGGGCGCGGGCATCTACAACAACTTCCTGTCGCTGACGCAGCTGCCGCAATCGGCCTCGACCTGGGTGGGCGAACAGGGATTCTCGCCCTGGTTCGTGCTCTCGATCGTGTTGCTGATGTACCTCGTCTTCGGCTGCGTGATGGATTCACTGTCGATGGTGCTGCTCACGGTGCCGATCATCTTTCCGATCATGGTGGTGCTGGATTTCGGGATGTCCGCCAACGACTTTGGCCTGTGGTTCGGCATCCTTGTGCTGATCGTGGTCGAAGTGGGGCTGATCACGCCACCGGTGGGGATGAATCTGTTCATCATCAACTCGATGGCAAAGCAGACCCCCATTTCGGAGACCTACAAGGGCGCCCTCCCCTTTGTCCTCACCGATCTGGTCCGGGTCGTTATCCTGGCCGCCTTTCCGGCGGTGACGCTCTGGCTGGTCTGGTTCATCGACAGCCTTGGATGACAGGGGTCGCGGTAGTGGGTCAGTTTGAAATATCTTATTTTGATGGGCCAGATGCAAGAAGACCCCGCCGAAGCGGGGCCTTCAAGGACTTTGACAATATCTAGGCTAATCGAGGCTTGTCATCGCCCAGTGATCAGCCTGCCTAGTGATCTAGGTCTTAAAGCCCGATAAACGGGATACATCTCATTAACTAGTGACCACCTGCCACCAAATCAAGTCAGAAGTGGCTACTGCCCGAAATTGTGAACACCCAACCCGTGTAGCACAGCACTCCTAACGGCGTGTAAATCCTCCGGAGTGGCTTGTGGTGTAGCCCACTGGCGGCGTCCAATCTTGAAGCCTTCAAGGCGATATAGTCCGATATTCATGACCAAGTCGCACTTAGCCCAGCAAGGGAGGTTGTCACTCTCTTTTGGGTGATAGTTTTTGGACAGCTTTACCACATAGGGGAGATCACGTCGTGGCGCGCTCAGGCTGATAGGCACAATGGCAGCGATCTCAGATCGATAGGGCAATTTCGGGGAAATCACCATCACCGGTCTGACTTTCACCATTTCGGGTTCTACGAACCCTTTGAAGTCACACATTAGAATCTGACCAGCGCGGGGATGGAAATTAATGGGCAATCAAACCGCTTTCTTTTTGTAAGGACCGCGCGTCTTTGGCTTTGCTTCCTCTTCCTTTTCAACCAGTGCGACAATTTCGTCAACGGTCCAAGGCGATGCGACAAGGTTTGCGGCCATCGCTGGCGTGATCCGCAGCGTCTTGTGGATACGGCAATAGTTGTAGTGCATGAAGTGTAGCGCAACCGCGTATGCGTGGTTTTCTGCCTTCTTGCTGAAAGCGTTGGTTAGGCGCGTAAATCGGCGCATTCCCATCCGCATTGTCAGGTTCTGGCGCTCAATGTGGCTGGTGCCGACCTGATCCATGTCGGGCTTACCAAAGATCGCCTCTTTCTTCGCACCAGTGCATTCGGCGGGCGAATACTTGCGCTCGTGGCCCTTCTGGCCTGTGGGGTCGCCGTACTGCTTGATCAGCATGGCGTAGTCTACATCGCCGGAGAATGCATCTGTAACCGCCTTGAGGTAGCCACCGTGGCCATCCGTGGTCAGTTGGATGCGACCAGCAAGACGCCCCGCCAGATCGAACATGAACTCACGCGCTGTCGCCTGCGAACGGTCGCCCACGGTGTAGGAGATCATCAACTTGCTATCGCGATCCATCGCGGTCCACGTCCAGATATCGCCAGCGTCCGCAGGTGCCGCTTTAGCGTCCTTCACATTGCGTTCTTTAGCATAGCAGAAAGCCCATATCTCGTCAGCCTGCACATGGCTTGCCTCTACGCCGCGTACGTTTGCGTCGTGGTAGGCCGCACATGCCTTGCCAGCATCCTCAAGCAGCTTTGTGACGGTGTTCTTGGACACGTCAGCAATGCGTGCTGTGGCGCGGATAGAGTTGCCCTCCACGAGAAGGCGGAGGATCAGGGCGCGGGATTTGGTGTCAAGTTTTCTCATGCCTCCAATCTAAATTCAAACTGACCGACAGTCAAGAAAAAGATACCTTGAATGCGACTACTATCCTTAGTAAAAGCCAGACTAAGGATAGTAAGGCAGGGATTAGCTCTAGTGGTTAGTAGAACAGAAGATGATTGGCGAACATTGAAATTCTTAGCTGCGGATCTTTTTACGCCATCAAGCCCCGTGACAACCACTGAGCTTTTCGCGGGGCGGTCGGCTCAGATAGATAAGCTGGTAGAGGCCGTGGCGGAGCGTGGGCGTCATGCGATTTTGTTTGGCGAACCCGGAGTAGGGAAAACGTCAATTGCTAAGCTATTGCAATACTTTGTTCCTAGGGGATTGAAGAGCGTGCAATACGTACGGAAAGCAGTTGTTAGTACTGACACTTTTACTTCAATCTGGGAGAATGTTTTTAGAAGCATTAAGTTTCAAGCGCACAGAGACGGCATTTATCAAGAGTACAACGTTGCGGACCTTTACCCCGACAACATAACACCCTCGGATGTTGTGAGGGAACTGAACTATTTTGGGGAGTCCGTGATTCCGATCATCGTTATTGATGAGTTCCAGCAACTTAAAGATGATGAAGCAGCTCGCCTTATGTCAGAGACTGTAAAGGCTGTTTCCGACGAAGGTACACCTGCGACCATTGTGGTTGTAGGAGTTGGAGATAACGTCGATGAACTGGTGCGAGGGCATGGCTCTATCATACGATGTTCCGAAGAAGTTTTGATGCCTCGTATGAAAACAGAGGAAATTCAGTTGCTGCTAAGTCAAAGAGTTAAGCAACTTGGTATGTCGCTTGAAGGGGATGCAAAATGGAAGATCACAGGGCTTTCGAAGGGACTGCCTTCTTTCGCCCATGCATTGGGGCGGGCTTCCGTTTATTCCGCAATTGAACGACGTAGTTTGAAAATAGCTGAGGTGGACATAGACAACGGCATATTGGCGGCGATTGAGAGTTCTCAATACACACTGAAAAGTGCCTATGAAGCGGCCACGAACAGTAACCAGGCTAGAGCTACGTTTCGCCAGCTTCTGACTGCATGTGCTTTAACTAAGACAGACGCAAGTGGCTGGTTTATGCCCAAAGATGTAGAACAGCCATTCAGCGGTATTATCGGAGAAAAACGGACGGTTGAGTACTTTAACGGCAATCTGACAGATTTTGCTTCCGATAAAAGGGGTAAGATTCTTCAACAAAAAGGATCAGTCAGGAATTTCCGATTTAGATTTTCCGAACCAGCAATGCAGCCCTATGTTCTCATGAAGGGGATTCAAGCTGAAATCATACCTCAAGATGCTATGAACGCTCTTTCGTCTCCTGAGCAGGGGGAGCTTTTTGCGATTTAGCTTCGCCACCTTTACGAGCAATTGCCTTGAGTTCAGCTTTAGTCAGATTTCTTGCCCGCGCCTTTCCACCTTTTGACCCACCTTTGCGCTGGGCCGACGTATCAGGGTTATACTCAGCCTCTTCACCCGTCGCCATGTCCACGATAAACTTGGCAAGCTGGTTGGCGTCACGGGGTCTCTTGGGTTTGTCTGTCATGTTTATAAGATAGTACCGATCCCCTCGCCGTGCAAATGGTGCCTCGCGCGAGGGTTCACTTTCTAATTTCAAACTGACCCACTACCGGGGTCGCCCCGGGGGTGGCCCGTCGGCGCGCCGGGTGATAGCACGGCGGACAACAGCCGTCATGCAGGTCTGGCCATGTCCCGCAAACTGATCTTCCCGCTTTACTACGCCGCGATCCTGTTCCAGGCCGGGGCCTACGGGCTGACCTTCATGCTGCCCCGGCTTTTCGACAGCTTCGGTGCGAACGAGAAAGTCGTGGGCGCCATGCTGCTGATGACGGCCATCGCGACGGTGATCACGGTCTATTTCTCCGGGCACCTCTCGGATTTTCTGGGCCGCCTGCGCACGCTGGGCATGGCCTGTATCGCCATTTCCGCCTCCCTTTTCCTTTATGGCACCGTGCCGGGCGTGGGGCCGGGACTGGCGGCGGCAAGCCTGCTGCTGGGGTTCGGCTGGGGGCTGACCTATTCGCTGGGACCCATCGTCATGTCACGGCTGGTGCGGGCGGACGAACGGGTGCGCTATTTCACCCTGCTGTCGGTGTTTGTCATGGCCGGGTTCGGATCGGCCCCGGTGATCGTCTCGGCGATGGAGGATGCGGGCTTTGCCATCCGCGACGCCTTTGTGCTGAATGGCGCGCTTTGCCTCGTCAGCGCCGCGTTGTTCTTTGCGCTGGACCGTCCGATCAAGGCGCAGGCGGTCAACGCGCGCCCCGAAGCCCCTTCGCGCATCACGCTGGCCGCGGTCGCGGGGGTGGTCAGATCGCCCGCGCGGCTGCCGGTCTTCATGGTTTTTCTGGGCGCCAGCATCTTTGCCGGGCTGAACAACTTCCAGACCGTCTTTGCCGATGCGCGGGGCCTGGATTACGCCTGGTTCTTCATGAGCTACACGCTGACGGCGGTGGTGTTCCGGCTGGTGATGGCGCGGTTCACCGGCGGGTCGAACCCCTATTTGACCATCGCCCTGCTGCAATGCCTGATGTGCGCGGGGCTGGCGCTGTTCGTGGTCAGCGGCGACAGCCTGCCGCTGTATGTGCTTGTCGCGGTGCTGTTCGGACTGGGTTACGGGGTATCCTACCCTGTGCTGGTGGCGATGGCCGCCGACGATGCGGATGACGATCTGGGCGCGCAGACCCTGCAGCTGTTCGCGCTGACCTATTTCATCGGGATCTTCGGTTTTCCGCTTGTCGCGGGCTGGATGATCGTCGAGCTGGGCACGACGCCCCTGCTGATCGGGATCACCCTGCTGGCCATGATCGAGGCGGCGCTTGCCCTGCGCCGGGGTCTGGCGCGGCGCAGCGCGGCCCGCGCCGAGGTCTGACGCCTCAGACCCTGATCACATCCTCGCCCGGATCATCGGCATAGAGACGGTCAATCAGAGCCGCGTTATGCGCCCGCATCGCGCGCTGGTTGAGCGACCCCTTTTCAGTGACCTCACCGCGGTCAAAGCTGGGGGCATCCTGCAGGACGACCGCGCGGCGCACCCGCGCGGCGGACCCCGTCGCGGATCTGGCAACCTGGGTCAGCTTTTCGTCCAAGGCGGCGCGCAGCGCGTCGTTCCCCATCGCCGCCCCCTTGTCCGACAGCAGCAGCAGCGCCCCCAGTTCGCTGCGGTCTTCGCCAACGATCACCGCGTCGCGGACAAGGCCGCCCAGCGCATCGACCAGACCGGCCCGCACCGCGCCGACCGCGACCCAGGTGCCGGTGGTCAGCTTGAAATTCTCGGCGATCCGCCCGTCAAAGAAGAACCCCTTGGCATAATCGTCCGGGTCGGCAGGACGCAGCGCGTCGCCAAGGCAATAGAACCCTTCGTCGTCAAAGGCCTCTGCCGTCTTGGCGGGGTCCCCATAGTATCCGGGCGTGATCGTCGGCCCCTTCAGCCGCGCCTCCAGCTTGCCGCCGTTGGGCACCAGTTTCAGGGTCAGCCCCAGCGCCGGCACGCCGATGTTGCCGGATTTCTCCTGAACATGGGTGCAAGCCAGTGCAAAGGGCGAGGTTTCAGTGGCCCCAAGCCCGGTGGCCAGCAGCACCTCGCGCCCCGTCGCCTTGCGTCCGGCGGCGCGCAGGCGGTCCCAGGTCAGTTGCGCCATCCCGGCACCCGCGTAGAACATCATGCCGAGGTCGCGAAAGAAATTCTCGGCCAGGGCCGGGTCATTCTCAAGCTCTGCCACCAGCATGTCGTAGCCCACGGGGACATTGAAATACCAGCTGCAGCAGACATCGCGCAGATTGCGCAGGGTCTGGTCGAACTTGCCCGGTACGGGGCGGCCATCGTCGATGTAATAGGTGCCGCCATTGGTCGTCACCATGTAGAACACCTTGTTGCCTGCAGCCGTATGGTTCCACGGCGCCCAGTCCAGCACCACCGGCGGCTGGTGCGTCAGGAAACGATAGCAGTCGCGGATCATCGCCTGGCTGGCGCAGATCATGCGGTTGGTGTTGATCACCGCCTTGGGCGCCCCGGTGGAGCCGGAGGTGAACAGGTATTTCACCACCGTCTGATCGGTCAAGGCGGCCCGCGCGCTGCCTGCCCCTGACGGATCACCTGCCAGCAGGTCGTCAAAGCTGATCGCCCCCGCACCGGGATTGCGCAGGGCAATGACCTGCCGCCCCTCTTCGGCGATGGCCGAGAACGCGGGCGCAAAGGCATCGCCGTCATCGGCATAAAGCGCGCCGGGACGCAGCGCGGCGGCGATGTCGCGCAGTTTCCCGTGGTCTTTGGACACCAGCGCATAGGCGGGTGAGACCGGCGCATAGGGGATGCCGACATAGGCGCAGGCCATGCCCAGCAGCGCATGTTCCAGGCTGTTCTCCGACAGGATCAGCAGCGGCCTGTCCGGTCCCAGCCCCATCGCCAGCAGCGACGCCCCGATGGCGCGGATCTGCCTCCGTGCGGTGCCGTAGGAGATGCGCCGCCAGTCGCCGCCTTCGTGGCGGCGGGCAATCCATGTGCTGTCCGGCGTGGCATCCGCCCATGTGTCAAAGTAATCCGCCAGCGTCGCCTCGAAGTCGCCCAGCGCGCCGCGCTGACGCATCAGGATCGTGCCGTCGGGCCGCGTCTCGTACTCGAACTCCGGCTGCCAGAAGTCCGAAGCGTTCAATCCGGTCTGCTTGTTCATGTCCAGATCCAGTCCTTACCGGGGGGCCATGCGGATACCGCCGTCCAGGCGGATCACCTCGCCGTTGAGCATCTTGTTCCCCGTGATGTGATTGACCATCTCGGCGTATTCCTGCGGGTCGCCCAGGCGCGAGGGGAACGGCACCTGCGCCCCCAGCGCGGTCTGCACCTCCTGCGGGAGTTCATCCAGAAGCGGTGTCAGGAACAGGCCCGGTGCCACCGTGCAGACGCGAATGCCCTTGTCGGCCAGATCGCGGGCCATGGGCAGGGTCATGCCCACGATGCCGCCCTTGGACGCGGCATAGGCCACCTGCCCGATCTGCCCGTCGAAGGCCGCGACCGAAGCGGTGTTCACGATCACGCCGCGCGCGCCGTCCTCGTCCACGGGGTCCGCGGCAACCATGCGCGCCGCCACCTGCGAGGCGCAGTTAAAGCTGCCCATCAGGTTCACCATGAGGGTTTTCTGGAACAGCGCCGGATCATGTGCCGCCCCGCGCGACACGGTCTTGGCCGCGCCGCCGATGCCTGCGCAATTCACCAGCACGCGTGGCACGCCAAAGGCCGCCTCTGCCGCCGCGATGCCCGCGGCCACGGAGGCCGGGTCGGACACATCCACCCGGCTGAACGCGCCGCCGATCCGGTCGGCATGGGCTTCGCCCTCTTGCGCGTTCAGATCAAAGAGCGTCACCCGCAGCCCGGCCTGCGCCAGCCGCTGCGCCGTGGCAGCCCCGAGGCCGGACGCCCCGCCCGTGACGATGGTCCCCTGACCGCTCCAGTCCTGCAGGGTCATGATACCTCTCCCTTCACACGGATGCGGCGCAAAAGGCTGATCAATGTGCGCTGTTCTTCCTTTGTCAGGTCCGCCAGCAGCGCCCGTTCATGGGCACGCACTGTCGCGAGCGCATCGGCATAGGCCTCGCGGCCCAGGTCCGTCGGCACCAGCGCCTGCACCCGGCGGTCGCCCGGCACGGTGTCGCGCGACAGGTAGCCAAGCCCCTCAAGCTGATCGACGATTGCGACAAGGCCCGAGCGTTCGATCCCCAGCCTGCGGGCCAGCTTGCTTTGGGTGATATGCGGAAACTGCACCACCAGCGACAGGGCCGAAAAGACACGGGGCGCGAGAGAGTCCTGACCCAGAGCGTTGCGGAAATCGGCCTGCAGGATGACATAGGCCCGCTTGAGGTTGTAGCCGACGAATTGTTCCAGATCGGAAATCGCGTGTGTGTCGTCATCATCGCTGTTGTGATCACTGGCGCTTTGCTGTGGTGTCATCGCGCAATTCCTCCCCTGGCTTCTCTCGCGAGTTTACAGGATATTGTTTACCTGGTAAACAGTTTAGTCAGACAAGGAGTTTGCCCATGATGCTGCCGGAACCCGGACTGGAACATGCCTGCGACCTGACGGTCGAGCTGGACCCGATCCGCGAGATGGGCCCGGGCCGCGCGGGACAGCGGCGCATCATCCCCATCGTGGGCGGCACCGTGGCAGGGCCGCTGTTGCAGGGCAGGTTGCTGAACCTGGGGGCCGACTGGCAGACCATATTCGCCGATGGTCTGGCAGAACTCGATACCCGCTACGCGATGGAAACCCATGACGGCGCCACCATCGAGATCGTCAACTACGGTCTGCGGCACGGCCCGCCGGAAGTGCTTGAGGCGATCATGCGGGGCGAAGAGGTGTCAGCCGACAGCTACTACATGCGCACCCATGCACGGCTGGAGACCGGCGATCCGCGCTATGCCTGGGTGAACCGGACGTTGTTCCTGGGCGTGGGCGCGCGGCACCTGCAACAGGTGCAGGTGCGGCTCTACGCGATCCGTTAGGACAGCCCGGGCGCGGCGGTTTGGTCCAAATCGCGTGCCTGACCGGCAGGAGGTGCTGCCAAAGCAGGGCAAGCCAATTGCCGTGCTGACACCGGAAGGCCACCGCCGCAGCCGAGACGGCCCCGATCCGCGTTTGTGCCCCCCTCAGCCCCGGCCTTTTGCAGCGGCAAGCCCCGCCTCGCGCATCTGCGACAGTGTCATGCGCGGCGTCAGCGCCTCGGCCGATACGTTCAGGTCCAGCACCGCGCCGGTCTTTGATGCCAGCGCCCGGTCGAAGGCGGCGTTGAAGTCCGCGGTGGTTTCCACGCGTTCGGCATAAAAGCCATAAGAGCGGGCCAACGCGGCAAAATCGGGGTTCACCATGGTCGTGCCGGACACCCGTTCGGGATAGTTCCTCTCCTGATGGGCGCGGATCGTCCCGTAGATGCCGTTGTTCACGATCAGCACGATCGGCTGCGCGCCCGCCTGCGCGGCGGTGGCCAGTTCCTGACAGTTCATCTGGAAATCGCCGTCCCCCGCAAAGCAGACCACGGTACGCTCCGGATGCGCCACCTTGGCCGCGACAGCCGCGGGCAGGCCGTAGCCCATCGCGCCGGATTGCGGGGCCAGCAGCCGCGCGTCGGGGCCGTACTTGTAGAACTTGTTCGGCCAGACGGTGAAATTGCCCGCCCCGTTGGTCAGGATCGCGTCCTCGGGCAGCACATCGCGAAGGTAGGCAGTGGCCTGCACCATGTCGACGGGCGATGGCTGCGCCGGCGCGTCGAACCCCGCCTCCCAGGCCGCGCGCCCCTGCGCGCGCCAGTCAGCCCAGCCGCCTTCGACCGGGCGAAGTGCTGCGGCAAAGGCGTTCGGCCCGGCGGTGATGCCCAAAGCCGGAACGTAGATCTTGCCGATCTCATCGTTCGAGGCGTGGACATGGATGATCTTCTGCCTGGGGTGCGGCACGTCCAGCAGCGTATAGGCATCGGTCGTCATCTCGCCGAAGCGGACGTTGACCGCCAGGATCGTGTCTGCCTGCGAGATCAGGGCCTTCACATGGGCGGGCATGCCCACCCCGGCCTCGCCGCAGTAAACCGGCGAGTGATTGTTGAACCGGTCCTGAAAACGGAAGGCCACGATCGCCGGTATGTCGGAGGCTTCCGCAAAACGTTCCAGCGCCGTGCGACCTTCGGCGGTCCAGTTGCAACCGCCGGTCAGGATCAGCGGCCGCTCCGACGCGGCGAGCATCGCCAGCGCGTCCTCCAGTGCCGCGGGGGTGGGGGCGGGTTCCTCGATCCGGGCGGGGGCTGTCAGCGGCGCGGCCTCTGACGCCTGAGTCAACATGTCCTCCGGCAGGGCCACAACCACCGGGCCGGGACGCCCCGTGGTCGCCATGGTCCAGGCCCGTGCAAGGATTTCCGGGATGCGGTCCACATGGTCGATCTCGACCGCCCATTTCGCCAGCGGGCCGAAATAGGCGCGGTAGTCGACCTCCTGAAACGCTTCGCGGCCCCGCATGTCGGTGCCCACCTGCCCCACGAAAAGGATCATCGGGGCGCTGTCCTGAAACGCCGTGTGCACCCCGATGGACGCATTCGTGGCCCCCGGCCCGCGCGTGACCATGCAGATGCCGGGGCTGCCCGTAAGCTTGCCCCAGGCAGCGGCCATGAAGGCCGCGCCGCCCTCGTTCCGGCACAGGACGAAATCGAATTTTCCGTCGGTGTCGTGCATCCCGTCCAACACCGCGAGATAGCTTTCACCCGGCACGCCGAAGCTCTTCGTGGCCCCCAGCCCCACAAGGCTGTCCACCAGTAATTTTCCGCCATGTCGTGCCATGATGCATCTGTCCTTTCTGCGGTGCGCCCGCGATTCCCGGTTTCACCCAAGCTGCCCCCAAAGCGCCGGTAGTGAAACCGCGAAATCGCAGGCAAATGCCCCCCCGATTTCGGCGGCGCAGGAACCTTTGTGCCGCCATGGCGGTTGGGTAAGTTGTTACGTAAAGAGTGCGCCTTGCCCTGCCGCTGCCGGAGACCCACTTGGACAACCTCACTTCGATCCGCCGTTCGCTGCAGTTTCTCGTGCTCGTGGCGCTGTTTGGAACCTGCTATTTTGCCCGCGACCTGATCCTGCCGATCCTTCTGGGTTTCCTGCTGGCGCTGACGCTCAGCCCGCTGGCACGGGGGTTGTTCCGGGCCGGTGTTCCCCATGCCGTTTCCGCAAGCGTGCTGGTGACGCTGACCGCGTTGCTGATCATGACGATCGTCTTCGGCACCGCCGGGACCGTCGCCCTGTGGAGCGACGAGTTGCCCAGGATGGGGGCCGAGATTCAGCAGAAGCTGCGGGTCATGACCGACGCGATGGAAGGGGTGCGCACCGCCACCGAAGAAGTCGAGAAGATCACCGAGGCGAAGGACGGCAGCCAGGAGGTCATCGTGCAACAGCCCGGCCTGCTCGATTCTGCCATGGATACCGTGACGCGGATCGGCGCGTCGCTGATCGTCACGCTGGTCCTGGCCCTGTTCCTGCTGTCTTCGGGCGAGCTGTTCTATCTCAAGATGGTGCAGGCCTTTCCCACCATGGCCGGGAAGAAGCGTATCCTGACGACGGTTTACAATATCGAAAGACGGGTCTCACGCTATCTGCTGACGATCACGCTGATCAACGCGGGGCTGGGCCTGAGTCTGTTCGCCTACCTGACGGCGCTGGGGATGCCGCAGGCCTATGTCTGGGGCATCGCGGCCTTCCTGCTGAATTTCCTGCCCTATCTGGGCGGGATGATCGGCACGGCGCTGGTCGGTGCCTTTGCCATCGTGACCTTCGATACGGTCAGCTACGCGCTTCTTGCACCGCTGGGATACCTGATGCTGACCAGCCTGGAGGGGCAGATCGTGACACCCCTCCTTGTCGGGCGTCGGCTGGCGATGAACACGGTGGCCGTGTTTCTGACGGTCGTGTTCTGGGGCTGGCTGTGGGGCGTGCCCGGCGCGCTGGTGGCGGTGCCGTTCCTGGTGGTGTTCAAGGCCGTCTGCGAGAATTTCGAGCCGCTGCACACGATCGGCCTGTTCCTGTCGTCCGAAGACCGCCACCTGCCGGAGCACGAGGACGAAGCTGAAACCGCCGAGAGCTGAAAGCAGCCGCAGCACGGGCGGCGCTGGCTGCGACGCCGTGTCGCTACATCTGATTCCGGATCGGTCCGGCCCGTCGGATTTACACGTTTGAGCATGTAATCGGTTGAAAAAACTCTGGAAAATCTTGTCCGCTTTACACCGGGGTCAAAAGCGGGGAAATAGTTTTACAACAAAATCAAGCCATTCCATATGGTTATTTCAATCCTTACACAGCGCGCTATGATCCCGCGCAAGAGGAGGCGCGCGTTTGACAGGCCCTGCCCATGTCGCGCGCCGCAGGGAACGATCAAGGAGGAACCGCCCGAATGTCTGACGCCAAAACCTATCCGCCATCCGACGCCATGGTCAAAGGCGCGCATGTGAACGCCGAGCAATACGCGCAGATGTATGAATCGTCGATCAGCGATCCCGAAGCGTTCTGGGCCGAACAGGGCAAGCGGGTCGACTGGATCAAGCCCTTCACACAGGTCAAGGATGTCGACTTTACGCTGGGTCAGGTCAGCATCAACTGGTACGCGGACGGTCAGTTGAACGTCAGTGCAAACTGCGTTGACCGGCATCTGGCCACCCGTGGCGACCAGACCGCAATCATCTGGGAACCGGACAGCCCGGATGATGAGGCGCAGCACATCACCTACAATGAGCTTCACGCCAACACCTGCAAGATGGCCAACATCCTGCGCGATCAGGGCGTGGCAAAGGGCGACCGCGTGATCATCTACTTGCCGATGATCCCGGAAGCCGCCTATGCGATGCTGGCCTGCGCCCGGATCGGCGCCATTCATTCCATTGTCTTTGCCGGTTTTTCACCCGACGCGCTGGCCGCGCGGATCAAGGGATCAGAGGCCAAGGTCGTGATTACCGCCGACGAGGCCCCGCGCGGGGGCCGCAACACGCCGCTCAAGACCAACGCGGACAAGGCGCTGGCGTCCTGCGATGCTTCGGTCAAATGCCTGGTGGTGCGCCGCACCGGGGGAGACGTGCCCTGGGACGACACGCGCGATGTGGATTATACCGCGCTGGCGAAAGACGCCTCCGACAGCTGCGAACCCGAGGTGATGGGCGCCGAGGACCCGCTGTTCATCCTCTATACCTCCGGCTCCACCGGTCAGCCCAAGGGCGTGGTTCATACCACCGGCGGCTATCTGGTCTATGCCGCGATGACCCATGAGATCACCTTCGACTACCACGATGGCGACATCTACTGGTGCACGGCGGACGTGGGCTGGGTCACGGGGCACAGCTATATCGTCTACGGCCCGCTGGCCAACGGCGCGACCACGCTGATGTTCGAAGGCGTGCCGACCTACCCCGACGCCTCGCGCTTCTGGCAGGTCTGCGAGAAGCACAAGGTGAACCAGTTCTACACCGCACCCACAGCGATCCGTGCGCTGATGGGCAAAGGTGACGATTTTGTCACCAAATGCGATCTGTCCAGCCTCAAGCTGCTGGGCACCGTGGGCGAGCCGATCAACCCGGAAGCCTGGAACTGGTACAATGAGGTCGTCGGCGGCGGGCGGTGCCCCATCGTCGATACATGGTGGCAGACCGAAACCGGCGGCCACCTGATGACCCCCCTGCCCGGTGCCCACGCCACGAAGCCGGGGGCGGCGATGAAACCGTTCTTCGGGATCAAGCCGATGGTCCTGGAGCCGACATCGGCAGAGATCATCACCGACAACCCGGCAGAGGGCGTGCTGGTCATCGCCGACAGCTGGCCGGGCCAGATGCGCACCGTCTGGGGCGATCACGAACGCTTCGAGAAGACCTACTTTGCCGATTACCCTGGCTATTACTTCACCGGGGACGGCTGCAAGCGCGACGCGGATGGCGATTACTGGATCACCGGTCGGGTGGACGACGTCATCAACGTCTCGGGCCACCGGATGGGCACGGCAGAGGTGGAAAGCGCGCTGGTCGCTCACAAGAAGGTGGCCGAGGCGGCCGTCGTCGGCTATCCGCATCAGGTCAAGGGCCAGGGCATCTATTGCTATGTGACGCTGATGGGCGGCGAAGAACCGTCCGAGGACCTGCGCAAGGAGCTGGAAGGCTGGGTGCGCAACGAGATCGGCCCGATTGCCAAGCCCGATCTGATCCAGTGGGCGCCGGGCCTGCCCAAAACCCGCTCGGGCAAGATCATGCGCCGCATCCTGCGCAAGATCGCCGAAAACGACTATGGCGCTTTGGGCGACACGTCCACGCTCGCCGATCCATCGGTTGTGGACGATCTGATCGAAAACCGCATGAACCGCTGATTGGACGCGGGCCGCGCACGCCGCGGCCCTCATCACATTTCGCGGGCAGCCATTTCCCCTTTCCGCCGAACGCTCTACCTAGCTTGCAGCACTGCGACTCGGAAAGGTATTGCTATGGCTCGGCACAGCACGCGTACTGTCGGCGTGATCGGATTGGGAAACTTCGGCAGCACTGTCGCGACGGAACTGCAACGGTTCGGCAACCACGTCATCGGCGTGGACATGGATGAAAAGCGCGTGTCGGCCCATGCCGAACAGCTCAGCCAGGCCGTGATCGTCGACGCACGCGACGACATCGCGCTGCGCGAGGCGGGGTTCGCGGAATGCGACATCGGCGTCGTCGCCATGGGCACCGACCTTGAGGCCAGCATCCTGAGCGCGATGAACCTCAAACTGATCGGCGTCTCGCAGATCTGGGCCAAGGCCAAGACCAAGACCCACCACCGCATCCTGTCCAAACTCGGCGTGGACCGCGTGATCCACCCCGAAATCGAAGTGGGCCAGCACATCGCGCAGGTCCTGCACAACCCGCTGGTGCGGGACTACGTCAGCCTTGGCAACGGCTACCATGTGGTGAATTTCCGCATTCCCAAAAGCCTGGAAGGCAAGCGGCTGGAAGACCTGCCGCACACGGAAAAATTCAAGCTGCGCTGCATCGGCGTGATGCGCGGCAGTGAATTCGTTGGGCAGGACGGCAATTCCTGCACCCTGCAAAGCGACGACCTGCTGCTGTTGCTGGGACAGCGCAAGGACCTGCGCAGCTTTGCGGCCAGCCTTTGAAATGATTGGGGGCGCGCAACGGGTCAAGAACCACCGCAGGAACGGCCTTGCCCTGCCGCCGCCGGCGGTGCTTGGGCTGCTGTACCTCGTTTTCATCGTCATCGGCGGCCTGCTTTTGTGGCTGCCTGTGTCTCACAACGGCGGCATCGGCCTGTCGGAGGCGCTGTTCACCTCCACCTCCGCCGTCACGGTGACGGGGCTGGTGCTGGCCGACACCGGCGCGGCTTTTACCGGTTTCGGACAGGCGGTGATCGCGGCTCTGATCCAGCTGGGCGGGCTGGGCCTGATGACCTTTGCCGTGCTGGTGCTCAGCGCACTGGGTATTCCGGTGGGCATGCCGCAGCGCCTGATCCTGCGCGAGGACCTCAACCAGACCTCGATCAGCAATCTCACCGTGCTTGTGCGCGTCATCATCGTGGTCGCGCTGATCTGCGAAGCCGTCGGCGCCCTGCTGCTGGCGTTTGTCTTCGTGCCCGAATACGGGCTGAACGGCATCTGGCAGGCGATCTTCCACTCGGTCTCCGCGTTCAACAACGCGGGCTTTGCCCTGCATCCCGACAGCCTGTCGCAATGGGTCGGCAATCCGCTGATCAACATCGTGATCACGCTGCTGTTCATCATGGGCGGCATCGGCTTTATCGTGGTGGGCGACATCTACCAGGCCCGCCGCTGGCGGCAGCTGACCCTGCATTCCAAATTGATGCTGGTGGGTACCGCCCTTCTCATCGTCTGGGGCTGCGTCTGGTTCGCGGTGCTGGAATGGACCAACCCCGCCACGCTGGGCGGGCTGTCGGCGGGTGACAAGCTTTGGGCAAGCTGGTTCCAGGGTGTCACGCCGCGGACCGCCGGTTTCAACACCATCGACACGGCGGGGATGCACGATTCAACGACCGTCATGACCATGACGCTCATGCTGGTGGGCGGCGGCAGCACATCCACCGCCGGGGGGATCAAGGTGACAACACTCGCCGTGCTGATGCTGGCCACTGTCGCCTTTTTCCGTCGGCAGACCACGCTGCACGCCTTTGGCCGCGCCCTTGGGGTCGAGGAGGTGCTGAAGGTGCTGGCGCTGACCGTGATCTCGATGTTGCTGGTGTTGTCGGGCATCTTCGTTGTGTCGATCAGCCATGACGGTCAATTCCTGGACCTCGCGTTCGAGGTCACGTCCGCCTTTGGAACCGTGGGCCTGTCGCGTGGCGCCACCGGAGAACTGGACGGGATCGGTCGGGCGCTGATCATGATGATCATGTTCATTGGCCGGGTCGGTCCGCTCGCGCTGGGGTTCTTTCTGGCCACCCGCACCGTGCCACGAGTCAAATACCCGCCCGGGCAGGTGTACCTGGGCTGACGATTCACAGGAGTCCGCGATGCCAGCCGCACAAACCACCCGCCATGTGATCCTGTCGGGATGCTCCGGCGGGGGGAAAACGACGCTGATGGCAGAGCTTGCCCGGCGCGGATACCGCACCGTGCCCGAACCGGGTCGCCGGATCGTCGCCGAAGAGATGCGCGGCAGCGGGCGTGCCCTGCCCTGGCGCGATCTGGGCGCATTTGCCCGCCGGGCGCTCGATATGGCGATCGCCGACCGCGCGGCGCTGGAAGGGTCGGAGGAATGGACCTTTTTTGACCGTGGAATGATCGACGCCGCAGCGGCGCTGAGCCATGCCACCGATCAACAGGTGGAGGACCTTCTCATCGGGCAGGCGCGCTTCCATGAGCAGGTTTTCCTGACCCCGCCCTGGCCGGAGATCTTTGCCACCGACGCAGAGCGCCAGCATGATCTGGCCGAAGCCACCCGCGAATATGACCGTCTGCGGGATGCGTTCGGGCGGCTGGGCTATACCCCGATCATCCTGCCCCGGACGACGGTTGCCGCACGGGCCGATCTCGT
Source organism: Sulfitobacter sp. THAF37 (assembly GCF_009363555.1). Taxonomy (NCBI): domain Bacteria; kingdom Pseudomonadati; phylum Pseudomonadota; class Alphaproteobacteria; order Rhodobacterales; family Roseobacteraceae; genus Sulfitobacter; species Sulfitobacter sp. THAF37. Next base: position 2,209,788 of record NZ_CP045372.1, on the reverse strand, counting down.
AGTGTCGCATCTGGACTGACAGGAACCACGGGGCCGATACACGAAAGGCCCCCCTTGCGGAGGGCCTTTCACGGGTCAGGCAGGGGAAATTACCCTTCCACGCGGGTGAGGTTGATCTCACCAACGCCCAGCGCGAAATTCACGCCGGTCTGCGTATTCACGCTGATAGGTTGCAGCGCCAGCGTGTTTTCGGAACCGCCGGTCATCACGTTGGCCCCAAGGCCCACGCCCAGTGTCGCCTCTGCCGATACACCTTTGTAGCTGCCGTTCAGCCCGCCCTCGGCGTATTCGGATTCGGTGGGTGCCAGCACCAGCCACGACATCTGACCGTTCTGTGTCTTGCCGATGTCGACGCCGTAGCGGTTGATCTCGCCCACGTAGGTCTCGTCGGCCAGACCTTCCTCGACCGGGTTGAAGGTGCAGGTCAGTTCGCGGGTGGACCCGAAGACATACCCCGTACCATCGCCCACGTCGCAGGACAGCGACCCGATCTCGGTGTGATCGACGGTTTCCTGGTCATCGGCGTAGGCGCTTGTCCCGAGGGCGATCCCGGCAATCATGGCGGCGGCGGTGAATGTCGTTTTGCGTGTCATCGTCTTCTCCTGTCGGGCGCTGGTTATTGCCCGTTTTTCTGCGGCATTCGGGTGCCTGGGTCATGGGCGCGGCACCATGCCCCGCCCCTCTCTCCGACAGCCAGCGCCGCGCGCGGTGGCGCGGCGATGCCTCTCTTGCGGCACCAACCCCCTCAGCCGGGGCTGGTTCCACGGTTTCGGTGCCGGGGCCGGCGACCCGGCGGATTTTCGCGCCAGTGCCGCCATCGCGCCATGCTTTGGTCGCGATGGATGTGTAGCCGGAAGAGATGAAAACCGACGCAAACACCATTTCTTGGCTGGCCTTATGATGGGGGTCGCTGGACAAATCGGCGGGGCCGTGGCACCGGTGAGCCGGATGGACGATAACTTGATTTCCTTTGCGCCCGAGGCGGAAGACGGCGCGCCGCTGCGGGCAGCGTTCGGCCGTTTCGGCACCGGTGTCACCGTCATCACGACGCAGACGGAAACCGGCCCGCTGGGCATGACGGCGAATTCCTTTTCCTCCGTTTCGCTGGAGCCGCCGCTGGTCCTGTGGTCCGCCGCCCTGCGGTCCAAGCGCCATGACGCCTTTGCCCGGGCGCGGCATTTCTGCATTCATATCCTGGCCGAGGATCAGGCAGCCCTGGCGCTGCATTTCGCGGGCCAGGGCCATGATTTTTCAGGCTTTGACTGGCACGAAGGCCCCGAAGGTCTGCCGACGCTGGCAGGCGTGCTGGCGACATTCCACTGTGAAACCCACGCGGTGCATCCGGCGGGCGATCACTCGGTCATTCTGGGCCGGATCCGGCACGCGGCGCAGCGCCATGGGGACAGCGAAGGCGCCGGTCTGCTGTTCGACCGCGGACGTTTCGGGACCTTCCTGCCGCAGAAGACCGGTCAGTAGTCCTTTTCAAAGAACAGGCCGATGCCGCTGTTGCCGTCGGAGCCCAGTGTCGCCTTGCCGGTGAGGTTGGGGGTGAGGTCGATGTTCAGCGAAATGTCGGCGGAGCCGTCGGATGCCGCTGTGACGTCGGAATAGACGTTCTCCGAGATGTACTTGCCCGCACGTACCGCAGTCGCGCCATCGTCCGTCGTGGTCACGTCCAGATCGTCCAGCCCGAAGTTGTCGCGCAGATTGCCGATCACGCCGCCACCGCCGCGTCCGGCCAGTGTCGCCACCGCCGATGCCAGTTGCAGCGCCTGGAACGCCGAGATGTCGGCGATGTTGCGGCCGAACAGCAGCTGCGCCAGCACCTCGTCCTGCGGGGCCGCCGGGGTCGCCTCGAACAGGACTTCGGGTTCATCCGCGGGCCCTTGCACGATGACCCGCACCTCGCCCGCCCTGGTGGTGGCCGAGGAAACGAACCGCAGGTAGGGGATCAGGTCGCCCTGGAACTGGACCGATCCCTCGATCAGGTCAAAACGCTTGCCAAGGATATCCAGCCTGCCGCGAATGAGCTCGAACCGTCCGGCGGAGATGATGTTGTTGGTCGTGCCGGTCAGCCTCAGCCCGCCGCCCAGTTCCGCGTCCAGCCCCCGGCCCCGCACGAAAATACGGTTCGGCGCATTCACCTGCAGGTTCAGCCCGAAGCCGCCGCCGGGGTTGTCCGCCGCCGGGTCCGTGCCCGCCTCAGCGCCGGTCAGCCCTGCCTTGCGACGCGTCGCGATGACGGCAGGATCGGCGCCGATGTGGGTGATCTGGGGAATGTCCCCGATGGTGGTCAGCCCGGTGGAGGGCACGTTCACATTGGTCTCGCCCACGTTGATCTGGCCGCTGATCACCGCGCCCCCGGCCAGCGGCCCCGCGATGCGCAGGGTGCCGCCCAGGCTGGTGCGGTACAGCTTGGGATCGGTCAGGACCAGCCCCTCCAGCGCGACCTGCAGATCGGCGGGCAGCGACCCGGTCAGGGTCACGCCACCGCCGACGCGCAGCCTGCCGCCGCCGACGGCATTGGCGCTGAGGTCGATGTTGGCGCGGTTGTTGCCCAGACGGATGTTCGCGTCGATCCCCTCCAACGCGATGCGCAGGTTGGGGGCGGACAGCGCCGCATCCGAGGTCGAGATGGTCCCGCTGAGCGATGACAGCGCCGGAGGACCGTTGACCGTCAGATCGAAGCGCGCCTGCCCCTGCAGGCTGCGCGGGTCGATGAAGGGCCGGCTGAGGCCCAGGGGCGCCGTGCCCGCGATATCGAGGTTCAGCGTGCCGTTCTCGGCCACCTGGCCCGAGACATTGGCCTGCGTGCCGCCCGGCCCCTGCGCATCGGTGTCGATCCGCCAGGCGCTGCCCTGCTTGCGCGCCGAGCCATCCACGTTGAGCGGCCCGTTCAACTGCGGCACGATCGCGGCGAGGTTCGGCATGGCCAGGGTGAAGTCCACATCCGCATTCGGCCCTGTGACCACGCCGTTCACGGTGGCGCGCGCCGAATAGGGCCCGCTTGCCTGCGTTTCCAACGCCAGCCCGTCGGGCGTCTGGTAAAGCGTGCCGTTGGCCGACAGCGGCCCGTTCACCGTGGCCACCAGCGGGTTCACGTTGGGCACGGCGACGTTGAAGTTCAGCGACATGTCCGGGCCAGTGGCCAGCCCTGCCACGGTCGCTTCCGCGCCGTAGGGACCTGTCGCCTGTGTGTCCACCACGAACCCGTTCTCGGTCTGGCGCAGGGTGCCGGTGGCGTTCAGCGGACCGTTCACCTGCGGCACCACGGGCTGCACGTTGGGCACCGACACGTCGAAACGGATGTCGAGCGCGGGGGTCAGCGCCCCCTGCACCGCCGCACGGACGTCGTAGGGGCCGTTGGCCGTGGTGTCGATCACGAAACCCTCTGCCGTCTGACGCAGGTTGCCCTGTGCCGATAGCGGGCCGCTGACCTGCGGTACCAGCGGGTTGACCTGTGGGATGGAGAGGTCGAAATCAATGTCCAGCATGGGGCTGACCAAGCCATCGACCGCGGCGGTCAGATCATAGGGGCCGGTGGCATCGGTATGGATGCGCCAGCCGTCCGGGGTCTGGCTGAGCGTGCCGCGCGCCCTGACCGGTCCTTCGATCTGCTCGGCGAACGGTTTGACGTCCGGGATATCGGCAGTGAACGCGATCTCGGCGTCGGGCCCCGTGGCCAACCCCTGCGCGGTCAGGGCTGCGCCATAGGGACCGTCGGTCGCGGCATCGACCACCCAGCCCCGCGCGTCCTGCGTCGCGGTCGCGCTGACGGTGATCGGCCCCTCGTATTGTGGCAGGACCAGCCCCACGTCCTCCAGCCGGAAGTCGGCCTGCACGCGGCTGTCATCGGTGCGCAGCTCGGCCGCGCCGGTCAGGCTCAGCGCGTCGTTCTGCAACGACAGGTCGCGCAGAAAGGTCCCGGTCTCGTTCCGGGTGGCCTGCATGCTCAGCTCCGTCCGGCCATCGAGCACCGCATCGGCCTGCGGAATGCCCAGTGCCAGGTTTTCGGTGCTGCCGGTGGCCCGCAGATCGAACATCCCGCCCAGCGGTGTGACCGACCCCTGCAGTCCCAGTTCGGTCCGCCCGTCCAGCTCGCGCCCCGCGAGCGCGGAAAAGCGGCTGAGGTCGTCGGCGGTCAGCCGCGCGTCCAGTTCGGTCTGAAAGTTGTTCTGCGGTCCGGCGATGACGATGTCGCCCGCCAACCCGTAATCGGTGCCGGTCAGCTCTAGCCCGGTGATCCGGGTCGGCTGCCCCTCGACATAGGCGATGTTGGCGCGGCCTTCGATCCGGCGGCCGATCGCCTCGCCGCTCGCGGGGTTGGTCAGCGCCAGCCCGTCGGCGGCAAAGGTCACGTCGCCCAGGAATTCACCCAGCGTGCCCACATCGCCGCGCAGCGTGCCGTCCAGCCCCAGCTGGGTGCTGTCGATGGACAGGCCCGCCATCTGCAGCGCGTCGATGTCGAACGCGGCGTCCAGCGCATCGCCGTCGTCGGCATCGTAATTGACCCGCAGACCCACCCGGTTGACCGTCGTGCCCTCGCCGCCCACGGGCAGCAGAATGGTGGTGCCATCGGGGTTGGCGACCGTGCCGGTGATGTCGATGAAGGTGGGCCAGTTGTCCGCGTTCAGGGTGACGCGCCCCGCGAGGTCGACAGCCTGCGCATCCAGCCCGAAATCGCTGACGTCGATGGCGCCGTTGCCTTCGACCAGCGCATCGAGGTTGAGGCGGACGTTCTCGCCAAAGAATTCGCGGTAGCGCGGCGCGAACAGCGCGGTCACATCGCCGCCGATGTCGGCCTGAATGCGCCGGTCGGGCGCGCCCGACCCGCTGCGCGGTGCCTGCGTTCCCAGGGTAATCTGGCCGCCCAGCCGTTCCTGACCATCGGTCGAAAGGTCCAGGTCGGTGACGAAATCGCTCAACGGTCCATTGCCCTCGACGGTCAGATCGACCGACGGCTGATCCGGCAGGTTCAGCAGCTTGGCCACGATCCCTTCCTCGCCCTCGCTCAGCCGGACGAGCAGGTCGAGCACGTTGTCGGCCCTTTCCAGATTGGCTCGGATGGCGAATTCGCCGCGCTTGGCGTCGGTTCGGTTGGCCGAAATGTCCACGTCCAGCAGGTCGTCCGTGTATTGCGCCGTGGCGCTGACGCTCAGCTGGGCCGCCTCACCCAGAAGCGGCGCGCCGAGGTTGATCTGGTCCACGCCGAAATCCGCGATGTTGATCGACACGGGCAGCTCCGGCAGGCTGAAAGGCTGGGCCTCCGCATCCGGCAGGTCCACCTCGTCCGAAGGGACCGGCAGGCGCGGCAGGTCCAGCCGCGCGGCGGTCAGGCTCTGCACTTCGAGGCGTCCGCGCAGCAGCGCGGAGCGGGTCCAGTCAAGGGTCACGTCCTCAAGCGTCAGCCAGACGCCTTCGTCATCCGCAATGGTCATGCGGTCGAAACTGGCGGTCGAGCTGAGCGCACCGCGGAAACCGTCGATGCTGACCGTCCGCCCGGCACCGCTGAGCGCGTCCTGGATGGTGCGGGTCAGGAACCCCTTGTCGTCCTCCTGTGCCAGAGCGGCGCAGGGAATGGCGATCATGAGCGTGAAGGCCGCGAGAATGGAAAGCAAGAACCGCATCAGAACGCCTGCCCTATGCCGATGTACACCTGAAAGTTCTCCCCCGTCTCGGGACCGGAGGTCGGCACGGCGAGATCCAGCCGGATCGGGCCAATGCCGGTGTCATAGCGCACCCCAAGGCCGGCGCCCGAATGCCACTGACCGGACCCGTCATAGAATTCCTCGGCACCGATGTAACCCGCGTCGGCGAAACCCACGATGCCGATGGCATCGGTCACTTTCACCCGCGCCTCCGCCGAGACCCCGACAAAGGACCGCCCGCCGACGGTCTGGCCGCCGCCCAGGTCCACCCCCAGCGACTGATAGGGTTGCCCCCTGACCGTGCCGCCACCGCCGGAGTAGAAAAGATAATCGGCGGGCGCCACCGACAGGTCCGGCCCGAAGACCGACCCAAGCTGGCCGCGCAGGGCGAAAGTGACCGGTCGCGCCTCTCCGAAGGTTTTGTAATAGCGCGCGTCGAGATAGCTGCGCACCCCGTTGTCGGCACCGCTGATCGCGACAAAGGGTGTCACGGAGGCATTGATGAAATATCCCTCCTTCGCGTCCAGCTCCTTGTCGCGGTAGTCGAATTCGACGCCCAGCGGGAGGGTCAGCAGCGTGTAGCGGTTGGTGCCGAAGGCATCGCGCGTCTCGGCGGCGCGCAGGCCGATGCCCAGCCGGTAGGTGCGTTGCTCGCTGGCGATGCGGGTGATGCCTGTCTCAAGGTCGATCTGGCGGGAAAAGAAGTTCACCTCGTCCAGCTGTTCGATCACCCCCAGCGCGTAGAAGTTCGTATCCTCGTTAAAGGTCGCGGGGCGTTCGAACCGCGCCGACAGCCGGTAATCCTCGCCACCGGAGTTGCCCCCGATGCCGCGCACCTCGGCCTCCAGCCGCAGGCGTTCCGCACCGCCCAGCAGGTTGCGATGCATCCAGTAGGTCGACAGCGTCAGCCCTTCGAGCGACGACAGCTCCGCGCCAAAGCCGAAGCGGCGCTTGGGCGCTTCGGTGATCTGCGCGGTGATGGGCAGCGTATCACCGGGGCCGATCTCTTCCGCCTCCTGCAGCGCCACGGCATCGAACGCGCCGGTCCGGCGCAACCGCTCGCGGGCCAGACGCAATTCTTCGGGCGAGAATACCTGCCCTTCGGGCAAGCCTGCGATGTCGATGATGCGCTGGGTACGCACGTCCTGGTTGCCCTCGACGATCAGCGGGCCGAACCGCAGGCGCGGTCCGGGCGCCAGCCGCAGATCGGCGGAAATGGTGCGCTGTTCGTGACGCGCGGTCAGGTCCTGGCTGGCAAGGTCCGCCTTGGCATGCCCCTGATCGCGCCAGCCGTCGATCCCGGCGGAAACCGTATTCTTCAGCACGCCAAGGCTTGCGGTCTGGCCGGGGGCGAACTCTTCGGGCAGTTCTGTGCCGGGGGCCACGGGCGCGATCCGGGTGGGGCCAAAGCGGAACTGCGGCCCCGGGTCGATGGCGATGACCGCCTGACGGATCTGGCCGGGCGGGTTCACCGGCGGAATGTCCGCCGCATCCACCCCGTCCAGCGAGATCCGGATCACGGGGCCGAAATAACCGTTGTCATAGAGCACTGCGAGAAGCCGTTCGTAATCCGCCTGCGCCGCGGCAACGAGTTCCTGCGGGCTGGGTGTCGCGTCTTCTGCCGTCTGTTCAACCAGCAGCGACCCGCCTGCCAATGTCTCGTAGAGGTCGGTGCCCTCCTCGATGCCGGTGATCCTGAGATCCGCAGCCGAGGCAACATGCCCCCCCGCCGCAATGACCAGCGCCACGATGCCCGTTGCTACCTTGAAAATGCCCTTTGAAATTACCCGAAATTGCGTCACGCCAACGCCCCCTACTCACACCGTCGTCCCGCGATTGCCACGGGTTGTTCTTCTGAACGCTTTTGCCAAGTAAGCGATATTTAGCCTTGGGCTGCAATCCGTCTCTGGGGGATGCGTTGCCAACAGGCCGCATTATGTGGTGTTCCTTGCGAAATCGTGATCGGTCAAAGGGTCATGGGCGAATTTTCGCCCATACCTGTGCAACCGCAACAGCAACCGCTATGGGGCGTTGCCCGCCAGATCAGAGACCTGCGCACGCATGACCGACAGGAAATCGCCGTCGGTCGGTCGGGTGGCCAGAGGCGCGAACACGACGGACCGCAGCCCCATGTCGGCGGCACGGTCAATCGCCTTGGGCGGCGGCGCGGCCTCCCAGATCAGCAGGGTTGCGCCGGTCTCGGCGGCGCGGTCGTTCAGCGCCTGCCATTGATCCGCGTCGGGCATCGCACCGGCCTCCCAGTCCAATGCGTCGATCTTCAGGCCGTAGGCTCGGGCAAGGTACTGATAGCGGGGATGCGTGGCGAGGATCGTCGTGCCCTGAAGGCCTGCAAGGGCCTTTCGGGTCTCGCCATCCAGGGCCTCCAGATCGGCGGTCAAGGCGGGCAAGGCCGCCGCCACGCCGTCGGTCGCCGCAAGGATGCGCCGTTGCATTGCAGCCGCCAGCGCCTCTGCCTGGCGGGCCGCCTGCGCAAAGTCCAGCCAGGTGTAGCTGGCGATCCCGGTGTGCGAATGTTCCCCGTCCGCGCCATGACTGTGAGTCACCGATTCGGTCGCGATATAGGCGTCGGAAAACCCGGCAGAGGTATCGACCACCCGCGAGCGCGGCAGCGACGTGCGGGCGGTCCACCCCGCAAAGCCCGCCCCGTTCAGCGCGATGACATCCGCACGCTGAATGGCGGCGATCTCGGACAGGCCCGGGCGCCAGAAAGAAGGGTCCTGCCCGTCGGGCACCGGAAACAGAACCTCTATGGCAGACCCGCCCAACCGCTCCGCCATCCAGGCCAGCGGATAGTTCACGGCGGCCACGACGGGCCGTTCCTGCGCACCGGCGGCACCGGCCAGAACGACGAGGCTCAGGACAAGACGTTTCAGCATCAGTTGCCGCCCTGCCCGTGCGAGATGTCGTCGGGCGTCAGCACCCAGTAATTCGAATGTCCGTCGTTCACGTCCACCTCGATGATCAGCCCCGTTTCGGCGGCGCCTTCGGGCAGGGGAAATTCGGTCTTTCCCTCATCGCCTATGTCCAGCGTCATCAGCAGCTTGTTCTGCGCATCAAGCACACGCACATCCCCCCCGGTCGGCACCCGACCGGAGGAAAAGGTGGATTCCACCGTGACGATCTGCCCCGAAACCGAGGCAAACACCCGCAACCCGTGCGCCGCCGCAGGCAACGCCGCGAGAATCAAGGCAAAGGTCAGTGCGCGGATCATTCTGCGCTCCAGGGTTCGAAATGGACCCAGATGACCGCGCCCAGCTCATGCGCCTTGTCCTCGCCCTCGTGCTGCATCGGCTCTTCGGCGGTGTTCAGCGCGGCAAAGCCCCACCAGCCGGCGGCGGGCACGGCATAGCTGAAGACACCGTCGGCATCGGCCTTGATCGTCTGGGTGATCATCAGATCGGAGGGCGCGGCGGCCGTGCCGTCCTCGTTGTAATACTCGACCTCGACCTCGGCATAGGGCACCGCTTCGCCGTCCAGCTTCACGATCCCCTGGAAAAGGTTGCCCTCCCACAGGGCAAAGGGTTTCGACAACGGCACGATTTCCGTCTTGAGGCCCAGTTCCGCGTCCCACCCCTCGTCATCGCCGTAGGCGGAAACATAGGTCTTGGTGTAATGGGTGATGAAGGCATCCTCTTCCGGCTCCCAATAGGGCTGCGGGGTCATGGAGAAAACGTAGGTGCCCGGCCTTTCCAGCCGGTACTCGGTGGAGAATCCCGCGTGATCCATGACCTGCGTGTCCTGCAGGTCGCCCAGCAGATCGGTGGTTTCACCGCCATGCGTCACGGCAAAGGTTTCGGGCCGGTCCAGCACCATGCCGATCCCTTCGAAGGGATGCGAAAACGACAGGGTCAGGTCGATGCTGCGGCCATCCTCCTGGCTGACCATGTTGTCGGAGGGGATGATCATCCCGTAATGGGCCGTGGCCGTCGTGGCGACCGCGGCCATCGTCGCGGCAGTGATCAGAATTTTCATTGGTTATTCTCCCCGTTGGTTTGCAAAAAGGCACTCGTTCAAAGCGCAAGGATCCAGGATACGATCCTGTCACCCCGATATGTGACGAAGGTGACAATCGCAGCTGAAATCATCCCCGACAGGCCCAACAGTAGGGCGATTTCCGCAACCGCCAACTGGCCGATCACAAAGCGCCCCGCCCCCAGCCGTCTGGCGGTCTGCATTTCCGGTGCGCGCAGCGTCCACGCGAGGTATAGCGCAAGGCCGATGGCCCCGAACGCCGCAACCCCGATGACCAGCGTGACCGCGTCCAGCAGGGCCGCAATGCGGAAAATCCGGTCGACCAGGCCCGTGATCACCTCCGCCGGGACCGTCATCTGCACCGGGTTCTCCGGATCGAGGTACCGCCCGCGCAGGATGGTGCCGGATCTTGTGTCATTGGGGACCACCACCACGGCGGACAGCGGGTAGTCGCGCGCCGCACCGTGGAAATGGAAGCTGTCGATGTTCTCGGGCGTGATGCGCTGAAACTCGGTGATTGCGGCGTTCGCGGTGACATTGCCCTCTTCGTCCGCCGTGACCACATCGTCATGGCCGTGGCCGATGCCCGCGATCACCCAGGCGGTCTTGACGTCGGTGAAAATCGCCTCGTCGTCCGGCGTGCCGGTCGGGGCCAGAACCCCAGTGATCTGCAGCTCCAGCGGATAGACACCGTCGAGATCGAACAGGTTCTCGGGCGCCGATACCAGCGTGTCACCGGGGCCAAGCGACAGCCGGCGCGCCACCTCTGCGCCCAGCACGGCCTCGCCCAGCAGCGCGATCTGCCGGCCCTGGTGGATGCTGACCCCCCGGAAATCGAAATAGTCGAGCGACGTGCCGACAATGCGCGCGCCGTTGCTTTGAAAGGCGGTGTGCAGCGGGATCGGCAGGGCCAGCCCGCTGTCCCAGACCGCATCCTCGGCCGCGCGTGTCACCGGCGGTGCGCGATCTTGCGAAAAATACACCGCGTTCATCACCAGGTCGAGCTGGCTGCCCCTGGCGCCCAGCACCAGCGGCGTCGCCTCTGCACGCCGGGTCAGGGCGTCTTCGGATCCGCGCAGCAGGATCTGGGTAATCAGCGGCACCGAGAGGATCAGCGCGCCGACCACCACCAGCACCAGACTGCGCGCCCAGGTCCAGCGCAGATGCGCAAAGGCCAGGAACAGCGCGTTCATGACATCTGCCTCAGCGTGGCAAAGTCGATCACCCGGTCAAAGCGGGGCAGCAGGTCGTGATCATGGGTGACGGCCAGCACCGTCGCATTCATCTCGGACGCGCGGTCGAACAGCAGATCGAGAATGGCCTCCTTGGTCTCGGGGTCGAGATTGCCGGTGGCCTCATCTGCAAGGATCAGTTTCGGCTGCGCGACCAGCGCGCGGCAGATCGCGACGCGCTGCTGCTCCCCGCCCGATAGCGCGGCGGGATGGCTTTTCAGCCGGCGCGCGATGCCGCAGGCATCGGCCAGCGCGCGGGCACGGTCCCGCACCTGTGCGTCCAGCTTCAGCCCAGGGCCGACGCGATAGGGATAGAGGATGTTCTCGTAGGCGTTCAGGTAATCGACCAGCGCGAAGTTCTGAAAGATGAACCCCACATGGGTTGCCCGGAATCGCCGCAGGCCCCCCTCGTCCAGCGCGGTCAGATCTGTTCCGGCGACCTCCAGGCTGCCCGCGTCGGGCCGCGCCAGACCCGCGACCAGGTTCAGCAGGGTCGTCTTTCCGGTGCCGCTGGGGCCGATGACGCCCACCCGCGCGCCTTCGGCCACGTCGAGCGCGGAGACCTTCAGCGCAAAACCGCCCCGCGGGTAGGCGAAGGCAAGGTCGCGCGCCGCGATCAACTGTCCTCCTCCGCGAGGGGCGCGTCGGCATTGCGTTCCAGGGTGCCCGCATCGCTGCGGTCCACGTCCGTCAGGGTGAATGCGGTGATCTTCCACACGCCCCCGTCCGAGGTCATGGCCAGATCGGCGGCGTAGGCGTTGCCGCGCATGTGCATGTGTTCGGCATGGCCGACCACCCCCAGCACGCGCCATTTCGCGGCAATCTCGACGGTATCTCCCACCGGACGCGCGCTCATGCCCGACAGGGAAACCTCGTGAATTTCCTGATCCGGGTTCAACCCGCCCCCCGCCATCGCGCCGACCCGTTCAAGGTAGAGCTGCTCCAGCGCGGGGCCGCTGGCCACCTCGGCCAGACGATCGTAGATCGCCGTTTCATCTGTTTCGCCAAAGGCGTCGTAGACCTTCGCCAGGATGCCGGGCAGCAGCAGGGGGCTTTCGCGCGAAAATTCCTGCGGCGACATGCTGTCAGGTGAGAGGGGGCCGTCCTGCCCCGCTCCCATGTAGGCCCACGCCAGAATGGCGATGCCGCTGACCAGAAGTACCGCGACGACAAGATTTCTGACCATGTTGCGACAGTACCGCCTTACTCATTTACCTGGTCAAGCATAGTGCGGTGCCGTTGGCATGCAACCGCTGGCGTCGACGCTCTCATCGCACTTTCAGAGCGACTGCCGTCCAGAACATTGTTTCGAGAGTTGCGGCATCTTCCTTCGGAAGAGCCGGTGGTGCGGTCGGAGAGACTCGAACTCTCACGGGTGTTACCCCACAGCGACCTCAACGCTGCGCGTCTACCATTCCGCCACGACCGCACGCCATGGATGGTGTGGGCGGTTTAGACAAAGGCAGGCGACTTGTGAAGAGGAAAAGAAAACAAAAAAAGCCCTCGCCGTAGATCCGCGGCGAGGGCCCGTCAGGCTGGTTGCGATGTCAGCCTATTCGCTGATTGAAAAGCTGGGCAATGCGCTGCCCGACGCCGGTTGCGGGGTCGGCAGGGTGCTGGCCTGGCCCCCGCCCGACCGGGTCGCGGCGGCGCGGATCAACTCCGTCCGCTCGGGCTGCCCCGGGACAAACACCGCCGCGGCACCGGAATCGGCGGCGGCAAGGCCAGCCTCGTACCAGCTTTGCGCCATGTCGGCACGTTTGGCGGGACCGAAGCCCTGGCTCAGGTGGTGGCCCATCAGTTCGCCATAGACCCCTTCACCCATCGCATAAAGCAGCAGGGCAGAGCCCACGGCCACATCCATGTTGTCGGTGCGGTAGCCGACGCCAAGGCAGATCTTGGCGGTGCCCTGAAGCTGAGCGGGCGACATGCCGGTCGTCAGCACAAAGGAGGAGACGTCCTGCACAACGGCATCGCGGGATTTCAGCGACAGCGCGGCGACCTTGTCCTTCATCGCGGGGCCGAATCCGGTGCATTGCTGGGCGATCTGGTCGGGCGTAAAGCCCTGGACCTGGCTTGCCAGTTCTTCGGACTTGGCGATGGCATAGGTCCGCGCGAGGCAGAATTGTTCATTCAGCGCCACATTGGGGTCGGACATCGTGGCCAGCGTGGTAAAGCCGCCGTTGGTGTTGGTGATCAGCGACACCGTGTTGCAATGGGATGCGAGCGACGCCTGCGTGCCTGCGCCCAGGAAGTTCGGCAGCCCGCCAGCGCCGCTTTCGGCTTTCGGCGCGACCGCCGCGGCCAGCGATGCCGCACCGGCCAGTGGCGCGGCGGCTGCGGTGCCCCCGGTCTGTGGCACCTGCTGCGGCGCCACGACGATGGTGGTCGACGGTGCGGTCACGTTGCCCGCGGGCGACTGGCCAGCCATCTCGGCACGGTAGGTCTTGAGCAGGCCGCGTGTGCCGTCCGGCGTCGCGGCGACCTGTTGCTGAACGGCATAGCCGCCGGCCTGCGCGCGGTTGTAGCTGGAAATCAGCAGGTTCTGTTCAAAGGCCGACAGATTGCCTGTCACCGGATAGCCGAGGTAGGCCTGGTATTGCGACACGGCGTTTCGCGTGCGGCGGCCAAGCTGGCCATCTACCGCCCCCGCGTCGAACCCGAAATAGTTCAGTGACGCCTGAATGTTCCTGCCTTCCTGGGTGGAGGGCAGCGAAGACCGGGTGGATTTCTTGCGGTATGTCCGTTTGGTGGTGGTGCGCCGCTGTTTCTTGGCGTTCGCCCCGACGATACCGCCGATGATCGCCCCGGCGATGAAGTCGCCCGCGTCCGCCTCGACCCGCTCTGCCGGGATCACCGCCACCGAGAGGGCAAGAACCGCCCCTGTCATTGCCTTGTAAATCATGAATGCACTCCGAATATGAATCGCTTTATGGGTATCGCCTGAAAAGCTAACACAACATAATTCCGTGCGGGACTCTTTTTGACCCGATCCGCGGCGCAGGCCTTGAAAAAGCCCCGCCCCGTACAGATCTAAGGGCGTTAACCAACGCGAAAGGATGCCGAGATGACCGAGAATGCACAGACCGCTCAGGACAGGGTCGTTCAGGTCGATATCGTGTCCGACGTGATGTGCCCCTGGTGCATCGTGGGATACAAACAGCTGGAACAGGCGCTCGCCGTGGTGGGCGCAGGGGCCTACGTCCGCTGGCATCCGTTCGAGCTGAACCCCGACATGCCGCCCGAAGGGCAGAACCTGACCGAACATATCGTCGAGAAATATGGCGCGAGCGTCGCGCAATCGGACGAAAACCGCAAACGGCTGGTCGAGATCGGAGAGGGGCTGGGTTTCGCCTTCAACTTCGATGCAGACAGCCGCATCGTGAACACGTTCGCAGCCCATCAACTGCTGGACTGGGCGGCAGAGGCGCAGTTGCAGCACCCGCTGAAGATGGCGCTGTTCGATGCGCATTTCACCAAAGCGCGCGATGTGTCGGACCCCGAGGTGCTGATCGACGTGGCGGGCGGCGTGGGGCTGGACCCCGACGCGGCGCGCGTGGTGCTTGAGACGGGAAGCCATGCCGCACGGACCCGCGAGAGGCAATCGTTCTGGACGTCGCGGGGGATATCGGGGGTGCCGTCGATGGTCTTTGACGGTCGCCACCTGCTGACCGGGGCGCAGGGCGCGCAGACCTATGCGCAGATCCTGGCCAGGATACTCGACGAAAAGGACGCCGCCTGATCCGGCGCCCTGCCCCGGTCACATGCCGTTGACCGGCACCTTGAGCATCAGATTGCCGTCCTTGTCCCGTGGCAGCGTACCCGCGCGCATGTTCACCTGAAGCGACGGGATGATGAGCCTGGGCACCGCCAGCTGGGCATCCCGTTCGGTGCGGAACTTGATAAAGTCTTCCCGGGTCTTGCCGCCGCCCACATGAATGTTGTGGGCGCGTTCGTCGGCCACCGTGGTTTCCCACTGGATGTCGCGGCCGTTGGGCCCGTAGTCGTGGCACATGAAGAGCCGCATGTCGTCGGGCAGCGCCAGAACCTTCTGGATACTGTCATAGAGCTGTCCCGCATCCCCGCCGGGAAAATCCGCGCGGGCAGAGCCGCCGTCGGGCATGAACAACGTATCCCCGACAAAGGCCGCGTTGCCCATCACATGCACCATGCAGGCCGGGGTGTGACCCGGCGTATAGATGGCGAAACAGGCCATTTCGCCCACCTGATAGGTATCCCCTTCGCTGAACAAGGCATCGAATTGCGAACCGTCGCGCTGAAATTCGGTCCCTTCGTTGAAGATCTTGCCGAACGTGTCCTGAACCACCATGATCTTTTCGCCCACGCCGATCCTGCCGCCCAGCTTCTGCTGGATGTAAGGCGCGGCCCTGAGGTGGTCGGCGTGCACATGCGTCTCGATGATCCAGTCGAGCGTGAGGCCCCGATCCTCGATCTCGGCGATCATCGCGTCGGCGTGGTCATAGGTGATGCGCCCGGCGGCATAGTCGATGTCCATCACGCTGTCGATGACCGCGCAATGGTCGCTGGCCGGATCCTTGACAATGTAGCTGATCGTATTGGTCGCATCGTCGAAATGCGCCGAAACATCGGGTTTCACTTTCATGTCCACGGGATAGGTCATCGAAACTCCTCCTCCAACAGGCTTGATCGCCCGGCCCGTCGGCAGAGCGACCTTCACCGCATGATAGACCTGTTTCGCATACCGGCAAGCATCCTCTGACACTTGCCGCCCTGCCGCTTCGGGCATAGACATCGCCCATGGTGGAATGGATCGTCACGGACGGATTGACCGACTACCGCGCCGCCGAGGCGTGGATGGAGGCGCGCGCGGCCTCGATCTCGGCGGGCGAGGCGGATGAATGCATCTGGCTGGTCGAGCATCCGCCGCTCTACACCGCCGGCACCTCGGCGCGGGCGGAGGACCTCACCGATCCGGGCCGCTTTCCCGTTTTCGACACCAGGCGCGGCGGGCAGTACACCTATCACGGGCCGGGCCAGCGTGTGGCCTACGTGATGCTCGACGTGGCGCGGCGGGGGCGCGACGTGCGCTGCTTCGTGCGGCAGCTGGAGGATTGGGTGATCGCCACGCTGGCGCAATTCAACGTCACCGGCGAGGTGCGCGCGGGGCGCGTGGGTGTCTGGGTACAGCGCCCCGAAAAGCCCCCCCAGCCCGACGGAAGCCCCGCCGAGGACAAGATCGCCGCCATCGGCATCCGCCTGCGCAAATGGATCAGCTTTCACGGCATCAGCATCAACGTGGAGCCGGAACTGGATCATTTCACGGGCATCGTGCCCTGCGGAATCAGCGACCACGGGGTCACGTCACTGGTGGACCTTGGCCTGCCGGTCAGCATGCCGGACGTGGATGTGGCGCTGCGCGCCGCTTTCGACCGGGTGTTCGGCGACACCGCCGGACGTTGCACAGGGACCTGAAGGGACCGGCCCCGCCACAAGCCACAGCCAGGATGCCGGGGCGAAAAACACGCGCCTGCGACACCTCGCCCATTGCCCCTTGCGCCAAGCCGCTTTAGAACGGCCACAATCCGCACCGCGTGACAGCCAACAGGCGTGGTGTGACCCATGAGTTCAAGTTTC
Source organism: Sulfitobacter sp. THAF37 (assembly GCF_009363555.1). NCBI lineage: Bacteria > Pseudomonadati > Pseudomonadota > Alphaproteobacteria > Rhodobacterales > Roseobacteraceae > Sulfitobacter > Sulfitobacter sp. THAF37. Next base: position 2,193,299 of record NZ_CP045372.1, on the reverse strand, counting down.
AGGAGGCACCGCATGGCAGACGCAGCCATTCAAGGCCATGACCACCACGATGACCGCGGTTTCTTCACCCGCTGGTTCATGTCCACCAACCACAAAGACATCGGCATTCTGTACCTTGTCGTCTCCGCGCTTGCCGGTTTTGTTTCGGTGGCCTTCACCGTCTACATGCGGCTTGAGCTGATGAACCCGGGCGTTCAGTACATGTGCATGGAAGGCTCCCGGCTGTTCGCCGATGCGGCCTCGCCCTGTACGCCGAACGGGCACCTGTGGAACGTGCTGATCACCGGCCACGGTATCCTGATGATGTTCTTTGTCGTGATTCCGGCACTCTTCGGCGGTTTCGGCAACTATTTCATGCCCTTGCAGATCGGCGCGCCGGACATGGCGTTCCCGCGTCTGAACAACCTGTCCTTCTGGCTCTACGTTGCAGGCACGACCCTTGCCGTCTGTTCGGTACTGGCACCGGGCGGCAATGGTCAGGCCGGGTCCGGGGTGGGCTGGGTCCTGTATCCGCCGCTTTCGGTGAAGGAAGGCGGCATGTCGATGGACCTTGCCATCTTTGCGGTTCACGTCTCGGGCGCCTCGTCGATCCTGGGCGCGATCAACATGATCACCACCTTCCTGAACATGCGTGCCCCCGGCATGACCCTGTTCAAGGTGCCGCTGTTCTCGTGGTCGATCTTCGTGACCGCATGGCTGATCCTGCTGTCGCTGCCCGTGCTGGCCGGTGCCATCACGATGCTGCTGATGGACCGCAACTTCGGCTTTGCCTTCTTTGATCCGGCAGGTGGCGGCGACCCGGTTCTGTACCAGCACATCCTGTGGTTCTTCGGCCACCCGGAGGTGTACATCATCATCCTGCCCGGTTTCGGCATCATCAGCCACGTGATCGCGACCTTCTCGCGCAAGCCGATCTTCGGCTACCTGCCGATGGTCTGGGCGATCATCGCCATCGGCGCGCTGGGTTTCGTCGTCTGGGCGCACCACATGTACACCGTCGGCATGACCCTGAACCAGCAAGCCTACTTCATGCTGGCCACCATGGTTATCGCGGTGCCGACAGGGGTGAAGGTGTTCAGCTGGATCGCGACGATGTGGGGCGGCTCCATCGAGTTCAAGACGCCCATGCTCTGGGCCTTCGGCTTCCTGTTCCTGTTCACCGTGGGCGGTGTGACCGGTATCGTGCTGAGCCAGGCCGCCGTGGATCGTTATTACCATGACACCTACTACGTGGTGGCACACTTCCACTACGTCATGAGCCTTGGCGCCGTGTTCGCGATCTTCGCGGGGATCTACTTCTACTTCCCCAAGATGACCGGCAAGATGTACCCCGAATGGGCCGGCAAGCTGCACTTCTGGGCGATGTTCATCGGGGCCAACCTGACGTTCTTCCCGCAGCACTTCCTGGGCCGCCAGGGCATGCCACGCCGCTACATCGACTATCCGGAGGCATTCGCCTACTGGAACCACTGGTCGTCGCTGGGTGCGTTCCTGAGCTTCGCCTCCTTCATCTTCTTCTTCGGGGTTATCGCCTATTCGCTGACCCGTGGCGCGCGGGTGACGGCGAACAACCCCTGGAACGAATATGCGGACACGCTGGAATGGACCCTGCCCAGCCCGCCGCCGGAGCACACGTTCGAACAGCTTCCGAAACAGGAAGACTGGGACAAGCGGCACAGCCACTGATCCGCCAGAACCTACGAAAGGCCCCGACCAGCGTCGGGGCCTTTTGCGTTTCAGGCGAAAAAACCAGATTGACAGAATTACCGGTTGGTTGAACCTTGATCCCATATATTTGGAGTATCTTTCATGAGAACAGCATTACTCGCCGGCGCTTGCCTCCTGACCGCCGGTCCGGCGCTTGCATTCGACATCGGGTTTGACTGGTCCGGGCTGAAGTCCTGTACAAACGGACGGCCCAACACCGTCGCAAACCCTGCCTTTACCCTCAGCGGTGTCCCTGCGGGGACAAAGTTCATCCGGTTCAAGCTGACCGATCGGGACGTGCCGAACTACAACCACGGTGGCGGTGTCGTCGCCTTCAACGACCAGCAGGTGATCCCGCGCGGGGCGTTCAAGTACAAAAGCCCCTGCCCGCCCAGCGGCAGCCACACCTACGAATGGACCGCCACGGCGCAGACCAAAAAAAATGGCGGCAAGCTGGCCACCACGCGGGCCGCGCGCAAATACCCGTGACCGTTCCTGTCACGTCGCTTTACACGGCGCTGGTGGCGTTGTTGTTTCTGGTGCTGAGCGCGCGGGTCATCCTGTACCGGCGCGCCAACCTGATCTCATTGGGGGATGCCGGCGACAAGGCCCTGATCAAACGCATGCGCGCGCAGGCCAATTGCGGCGAATATGCCCCCATCGGTCTGATTCTGCTGCTGGTCGCCGAATTGAGCGGCGCCCCGGCCATCGCGCTTCATCTGATGGGCATGACCCTGCTGGCGGGGCGATTGCTGCATGCGCTGGGTTTTTCCGCCACCCCGCAAAAGCTGATCCTGCGGCAGGTCGGCATGGTCATGACCCTGGGCATGATCCTGTTGACCGCGCTTGGCCTGATCGGACATGCGCTACTCTGAACGATCAGGGGGGAGATCGAAAAAATTTCACCTCAAAACGTCTTTTCCCCCTTGCGGCGGACCGCCGGGATGGGTATCTCCCCCTCACCCAAGGATGCGGGCGTAGCTCAGGGGTAGAGCATAACCTTGCCAAGGTTAGGGTCGGGCGTTCGAATCGCCTCGCCCGCTCCAATGGGTCCTTTTGAAACAGGTCGCCGCAAGGCGGCCTTTTTCATTTCAGGGGCGTGTTGCCATCGGCACATTTCGCAGATGTCGGGCGGCCCGGTTTACCCCCAACCTCTGCCCCATTGCTGCCGCACCGCGGCATTAGCAGTCTCGGGGTCCAATCCGCCGTACCAATTTGCGAAACGCGGGTGCGATGGCGAAAATCGCGGCCAACTTGGGGAAATGCGCCGTGCGCGGGTTTCTGCCGACCGGCCCCATACCTCAGCAAACGAATAGGCAGCACAATCTTTAATTGCATTTCGGTCATAATTTCGCCCGCTTTGGCCGCTTAATTCAATTTAATCCGAAGACGGAAACCAGAAATAAATACCACCCCTGGCAAGGATAGGTGACCCCATGCGACTTCTCGCTGTTGATGATGATCCGGTCGTGCTCGACCTGCTGACAGTCGTGTTCGGTCAGGAGGATCTGCCGGGCATTACCTGCGCGCAATCCGCCGGACAGGCGCTGACCCTGCTGGAGGAAGACGAGGCAGGCTTCGACTGCCTGATCCTGGACATCGAGATGCCGGGCATGAACGGGATCGAGCTTTGCCGAAAAATACGCAGACTGCCCGCCTATCACGACACACCCATTGTCATGCTGACCTCGGTACGCGAGCGGATCGAGATCGAAAGCGCCTTTGGCGCGGGCGCCACGGACTATGTGACCAAGCCGTTCGACGTGAAAGAGATCATCACCCGAATCCGGGTCGCCAAACGGATGTCGGAAACCACGGAACGCGCGCCGCGGCTCGACCCGCTGTCGCCTGCGCCGGACGCCGAGGCGGGCGTGCATGACTTCGAGATCACCTGCCCGGTGCGGTTGAACCAGCAAGAGCAGCTGATCCTGCCATTTTCTCTGGGCAACTACCTGTCGCAGCTGTCGCGGCAGGCACTGGATCAATGCTGTGTCTTTGCCATCAGGATCGAAGACATCGAAAAACTCTATGCCGAGTGCACAACCCATGAATTCGCCATCGCACTGGCCGAGATCGTCGACGCAGTGGTCGAGGTGGTGGACCATCCGAACCTGCTGATGGCCTACGAAGGCGACGGCATCCTGCTGGCGATCAGCCAGGGCGCGGAACCGCCGGAATGGCCGCTGATCGAAGACCGCACGCATGTTCTGCTCAACGAGGGATCTGCGATTTTTGCGGACGGCAGGCCAATGGACCTGCGGGTGTCGATCGGCAATCCGATCCCGCCCTATACAAACCGCAACCAGCGGGTGAAGAAGACCTTTGATCGGGCCATCGACCGGGCCCGGATGCGCAGCCGCTCCAATGCCGCGCAGCGCCAGAAGAGCGGCAAGGGCTCTCCTGTCGGGATGTTCTGATCCGACAAGCCGGTTCGCACCTTATAGAGTTTCGAGTATACTTGAATCACTTGTTCGCTGCCTCTCCCTGCGGTCGAACGCGAAAAGTGATATGGGATGTTTCAGGTTTATTCCGAAACGCTTTAGTTGATCGGAAATTGTGACAGGCAGCGCGCGGCGTTCCGGCGGTAATCGTCCAGCGTATCCTCGACCGACCGGCGATCGCGGATCACGGCCATTGCGGCCTTTTTCTGTGCCCAGGTGCCGCTGACGTGGCGTTCGAGGATTAGGATGGTCACGCCCAGCATGACTTCCTTTTCCGCCTCGCCGATCAGGTCGGCCCCGGCCAGCGCCACCGCCGTCAGCGCCAGCGTGTTGGAACACCGCAGCGCCGCGGCCTCCTGACCTTCATAGACCTTTTCCGCTGCGGCGACGGGCCCGGCTGCGAGGACCGGGATCAAGGTCAATGCGCGCAGATGGCCCAGCCACCGCATCAAAAGACCTTGAACGTCATTGTGGTCAGGGACCGTTCGATACCGTCGATGGTCAGCAGGTTTTCATTGATGAACATGCCCACATCCTGCCCGCTGGGGATGTAGAGCTTCATCAGCAGGTCGTAGTCCCCGGAGGTGGAGTAGAGCTCTGAATGAATTTCGCGCAGGGCGATTTCCTCGGCCACGCTGTAGGTCGTTCCGGGGCGGCATCTGATCTGGACAAAAACGCAGGTGGTCATCGGGCCCTCGAACATAGACTGATATCAGAGTCGCACATGGCCCCGGCGGCTGCAATCCCTCATCCGGTCTTGGCGTCGGGGCCAGCACTGGTATAAGGCGGCAGACGCCAGCCAGAGAGGCCCGACATGCGCCAGACCAGCCTGACCCGCACCACCGCAGAGACCGATGTGAGCGTCGAGATCAATCTTGACGGCACCGGCACCTACGACAATCAGACCGGTGTGGGGTTCTTCGATCACATGCTGGATCAACTGGCGCGCCATTCGCTGATCGACATCAAGGTTCGGGCGAAAGGCGATCTGCATATTGACGACCACCACACGGTCGAGGACGTGGGCATCACCCTGGGCCAGGCGCTGGCCAAGGCGCTGGGGGACAAGCGCGGCATCCGCCGCTACGGTGCCTGCCTGTTGCCGATGGACGATGCCCTGGTCCGCTGCGCGCTGGATCTTTCGGCGCGGCCTTATCTGGTATGGAATGTCGATCTGCCGACAGCCCGGATCGGCACGTTCGACACCGAACTGGTGCGCGAGTTTTTCCAGGCCTTCGGCACGCAGGGCGGCATCACGCTGCATGTGGATATGCTGCATGGCCTGAACAGCCACCACATCGTCGAAGCCGCGTTCAAGTCGGTTGCCCGCGCGCTGCGCGAAGCGGTAGAGGTCGATCCGCGCAAATCCGGCGATATTCCGTCCACCAAGGGCGCGCTTTGAACCTGATGCTTATGGATTTCGCGCAGGGCATCGCGGCAAAGGCCAGCAAGGTGCGGCAATATGGTGTCGGACTTGCATCCGCAGGCGAACGCCCCCTGCCCTTCCGGGCGCAATTGCGGCCGAGCGGAGCGCAGTTCTTCGAGGTGGTCCAAGTCCGTCGCATCGCCGCCCCGTCCTTCCCCCCTTCAAGAGGGTTTCAGGATGACATGTCATATATGACATGTCTGCATTTGAGGCGGCCGCGCGATCCGTCCGCCCGCCCCGGCAGCTTGCAAGCCCCTGGGCATCTGCTTTCTTTCCGCTCAAAAGGGGCCGCCATCCCATGCTGACTGCCATCATCGACTACGAAAGCGGCAACCTGCACTCTGCCCACAAGGCTTTCGAGCGCATGGCGCGCGAGGTCGACGCCGGAGAGGTCGTTGTCACCTCAAATGCCGAGGTGGTCGCCCGCGCCGACCGTATCGTGCTGCCGGGAGACGGCGCTTTTCCGGCCTGCATGGCGGCCCTCAAAGGCGCGGGAGGCGTGTTTGACGCGATGGTCGAGGCGGTCGAGGACCGTGGCCGCCCGTTTCTTGGCATCTGCGTCGGCATGCAGCTGATGGCCAGCCTGGGCCGGGAATACCGTGATACACCGGGGCTCGACTGGATCGGGGGGGAAGTCACCCGGATCACGCCGACCGATGCCGCGCTGAAGGTGCCGCATATGGGCTGGAACGATCTGGTGATCGACCATCCGCATCCGGTCTTCGACGGCATCGCGACCGGCGATCACGCCTATTTCGTCCATTCCTACCACATGGCGGTCAACAACCCGAAACAACGTCTCGCCCATGTGGACTATGCCGGAGACGTGACGGCCATGATCGGTCGGGACACCATGCTGGGGATGCAGTTCCACCCCGAAAAGTCACAGACCACCGGCCTGCGGCTGATCGCCAATTTCCTGTCCTGGGCGCCCTGACCTTACAGCTGCTAGCGTTTGAGAAAGGCCAGCATATCCTGCGTCAGCCTGTCTGCGTGGGTGGCGGTCAATCCATGTGGCGCGCCACTGTATTCCTTGAACTCGGCATCCTTGATCATCTTTGCCGCCTGCCTGCCCGATGTGTCGATCGGAACCGTCTGGTCCGCCGTTCCGTGCACCACCAGTGTCGGCACGCGAAAGGCGTCCATGTCACCGCGCAGGTCGGTCTTGCCAAAGGCGTCGACGCAATCCAGCGTCGCCTTCGGGCTTGCCATCATTGCCATGTTCCACGTCCAGTCCAGCACCGGGTCGCTGACGCCGCCACCTTTCGTGCGCCGACCGTAGAACCCCTTGAAGAACCCGCTCAGGAAACCCGCACGATCCTCGCGCAGCCCGGCCTTCATGTCGCTGAAAACATCGTCGGGCACCCCATCGGGATTGTCGTCCGCCTTGGCCATGAAGGGCGCGATGGAAGAGATCAGCATGGCCTTGACCACGCCGCGCCCGTCATGCCGCGACATGTAGCGGCTGACCTCGCCGCCGCCCATCGAGAATCCGGCAATCGCGGCGTCCTTCAGCCCCAGCCCGTCGATCACCGCGGCAAGATCATCCGAAAGCGTGTCGTAATCATAGCCCGTGTATGGTTGCCCCGAACGTCCGAAACCACGGCGGTCGTAGCTGACAACACGGTACCCCGCCTCTGCCAGGCCCAGCGCCTGCGTCTCCCAGGAGTCGGCGTTCAGCGGCCAGCCGTGAATGAGCACGACCGGTTGTCCGGCGCCCCAATCCTTGACGTAAAGCTCGGTCTGATCTGACGTCGTGACGATGGGCATGGGCAGTCTCCTCTGATTGCTCCTGAGGAGAACGACTGCACCGACCGCATTGTTCCGGCGGGCTACTTCACCCGCTGCCAGGTCTGCTTGGAACAGATCAGCCCGCCCGCCACACAACCCGACAGCCGCAGGGTATTGCCCGACACGGTCATCTTGCCGATGTAGATCTTGCCATTGGACGGTCGCCAGACCTTGCCTGCGTATTTGCCCCCACCCTCGGGCGTCATGTCGATCACCAGCGTCTTGCCCAGATTGGGGGACTTGTATTCGCCGCTGTCATTGAATGTCCGCGCGATCGTGCCGCAGACTGCGGCGCCGCAAGGTGACATCTTCACATGGGCATAGGCCCCGTCGTCGACCTGGGTCTGCCAGGTGCCCACTGCCGGATCCGCCGCCTGTGCCGCACCAGCCAGACCAAACGCCAGCAATGAAGCCATCATCAGTTTCGTCATCAAAGTTCCTCCGCTTTGCCGCTCAGTCTGTACCAGCCCCCGTTTTCTGGCAAGCCAGACCTCGGGTCGCGTTGCAAATCGCGCCCGCCCGTGCAAAACCGCATCTCGTTACAGCACAGGGACCCGCCCATGATCCTCTACCCCGCCATCGACCTCAAGGACGGACAGGCCGTGCGCCTGGTCCACGGCGATATGGACCGCTCGACCGTCTTCAACGACGATCCGGCCGCCCAGGCCCGCAGCTTTGTCGCGGCGGGATGCCAGTGGCTGCACCTGGTCGACCTCAACGGCGCATTTGCAGGGGCACCGGTCAATGCCGCCCCGGTTGAGGCGATCCTCGAAGCCTGCAACGTGCCCGCGCAACTCGGCGGCGGCATCCGCGACATGGCCACCATCGAAAACTGGCTCGACAAGGGGCTGGCGCGCGTGATCCTCGGCACCGTCGCGGTGGAAAACCCCGACCTCGTGCGCCAGGCCGCCAAGGCCTTTCCCGGCCAGGTGGCCGTGGGCATCGACGCCCGCAACGGCCGCGTGGCGACCAAGGGCTGGGCAGAGGAAACCGACGTGCTAGTCACCGACCTCGCAAAGTCGTTCGAAGACGACGGTGTCGCGGCCATCATCTACACCGACATCAACCGCGACGGCGCCATGGGCGGCCCCAACATCGCGGCGACAGCGGACCTCGCCCGCGCTGTGCAGATCCCCGTCATCGCCTCCGGCGGGGTCTCGTCCCTAGATGACCTGATCGCCCTGCGCGACACCGGCGTGATCGAAGGCGCCATTTCGGGCCGCGCTCTCTATGACGGGGCACTTGACCTTGCCGCCGCTCTGACAACCCTGTCCCGATGATTTCATTGTTCCCGAAATACACAGTCGACCTCCGCCCCGTGCCCGGACCAAAGACATGCTGAAGACCCGCATCATCCCCTGCCTCGACGTGGCCGATGGCCGCGTCGTCAAGGGTGTGAATTTCGTCGGCCTGCGCGATGCGGGCGACCCGGTGGATGCCGCCATCGCCTACGACGCGGCGGGCGCGGACGAATTGTGCTTTCTCGACATTCACGCGACGCACGAGAATCGTGGCACCATGTTCGACCTGGTGCGCCGCACGGCAGAACACTGCTACATCCCGCTGACCGTGGGCGGTGGCGTGCGCACGGCGGCGGACGTGCGTGCCCTGTTGCTGGCGGGGGCGGACAAGGTCAGCTTCAACTCCGCCGCCGTGGCCGACCCCGACGTCGTCGCCCGTGCCGCGGACCAGTTCGGCAGTCAATGCATCGTGGTGGCGATCGACGCCAAGACCACGGCGCCCGGCAAATGGGAGATCTTCACCCACGGCGGCCGCCGCCCCACCGGCATCGACGCGGTGGCATTCGCCCGCACCGTCACCGAAAAGGGCGCCGGAGAAATCCTGCTCACCTCGATGGACCGCGACGGCACGAAACAGGGCTTCAACCTGCCGCTCACGCGCGCCATCTCCGACGCCGTCAGCGTCCCCGTCATCGCCTCGGGCGGCGTGGGCACGCTGGATCACCTGGCCGAAGGTGTGCTGCAGGGCGGCGCCTCCGCGGTGCTGGCCGCGTCCATCTTCCACTTCGGCGAATTCACCATCCACGAGGCCAAGCAGCACATGGCCGCCGCCGGCATCCCGATGAGGCTCACATGACCCTCGACGACCTCTTTGCGACGATCCTCACCCGAAAGAACGCCGCCCCCGACAGCAGCTGGACCGCGCAACTGCTGGCCAAAGGCCCCGAAAAATGCGCCGAGAAATTCGGCGAGGAAGCGGTGGAGGCGATCATCGAGGCCGTCAAAGGCGACCGCCCCGCGCTCACTTCAGAGGCGGCAGACGTGCTCTACCACCTGCTGGTCATGCTCGCCGCCCGCGACGTGCCCCTCAGCGATGTTCTGGCCGAACTCGACCGCCGCCAGTCGCAATCCGGGCTCGCGGAGAAAGCCTCCCGCTGACCTCACCCGAACCCCAGCTTCTTTATGCCCGAAATACTCGGGGGAGTTTGAGGGGGCAAAGCCCCCTCATCCGCAAAATGGATCGCGTCGCGCGCAGCGCGGCCAGTCGGGACCGGTACCAAACGCCGACCAAACGCCGCGCTCATCACAACTTGCTCGATATCCGACCCGTGGCGAAACCGCCCATCCGCAATTCGCCGTGCAGACGTTGGTACTCGATCTTCGGACAGCGGTTCTGGATCACGGTGATCCCCCGCGCCTCCGCCCTTGCCGCCGCCTCGGCATGTTCGACGCCGATCTGCATCCAGATGGTCTGCAGGTCCGGAAAACACGCCAGCGCCTCCTCCACGATCTCCGGCACCGCCTCCGGGCGGCGAAAGATATCGACCATATCGACGCCGCCTTCGATCACCGACAGCGATCCCTGCACGCGCCGGCCAAACACGGTCTCGCCCGCGTGCAGCGGGTTCACCGGGATCACGTCGTATCCCCTCAGCCCCAGATACCGCGCCACATAGTAACTGGGCCGCACCGGGTTGAGCGATACGCCAACCACCGCGATCCGGCGGGCGCGGGCCAATACCTCCCTGAGCATCGTGTCCGAATACATCATGCGCAGACCCTATCGCGTAAAATCAGGTTTCGACATAAAAAAGCGCCCTCCTGAATGTATCAGGGGGCGCATCAGGTACGGAACGAGGGACAGTAAAGTGACGCCGGGCGTTCCGTGCCCGCCGTCCTCTACCTCACATAGGTATTCCCCGCTGCCGTTAAAGGGACCAGCGCGGTTTGTGATGGCCTGCCGCCTCACGGGCATCTTTCCGCCGATCCCGGTCAATCGAAGATATCTTCAACCACATCGAACGCCTCTTCCGCCATGCGGCGCCAAAGCGACTTGCGCGGCTTGCGTTTTTTCGGCTTGCGATGCCGGACCTCCGCCGCCTTCTGCCCGCCGGGAAAACGGCGCAGCACCGGCTGGTGGCTGACGCCGGTCTTTTTCGGCTTTTCCTTTACCGGCAGCGCCTTGAGATCGTGCAGCGGCGCCGCGCATTGGGCACAGGACAGCTCATGCCGCCCGCGATCCAGCGTCAGCGCCGCCCGTGTCCCGCAATAGCAGCAGGTCGCGATTTTGGTCGGATAGCTCAGCGGTCCGCTCCTTCAGCCATTCACTCTGGCGGCATATAGGGCAATCGCGGCGGCATTTGACACATTGAGCGACCCGAACTGCCCGGCTGCGTCAATCCGTACCAGCGCATCCACGGTCTCGCGGGTCTTGTCGCGCAGGCCCGGCCCCTCGGCGCCCAGTACCAGTGCCACCGGCCGATCCCGGCGGCCTTCCACGGCGGCCTCGATGGTGGTGTCCGCCTCCCCGTCCAGACCCAGCACCAGGTATCCCATCCCCTGCAACGCCCGGATCGCATCGGCCAGATTGCGCAGCCGCAGATAGGGCTGGCGTTCCAGCGCCCCCGAGGCGGTCTTGGCCAGCGCCCCGGTTTCCGGCGCGGAATGGTGCCGCGTCCCGATCACGGCAGAGGCGCCCAACACCTCGGCAGAGCGCAGGATCGCGCCCACGTTATGCGGGTCTGTCACCCGGTCCAGCAGCAGCACGCGGGGCGCCGGGCTGTCGCCGATGCAGACATCCTCGAGCCGACCCCAGTTCAGCGGCCTGACCTCCAGCACCGCGCCCTGGTGCACCGACGCCGGATCAAGCGGCGGGCGGAACTTTCGCGGGTCCACCACCTGCGGCGTGATCCCCGCTGTGGCAACCGCATCCTCCAGCTTGGCCAGCGCGTTGGGGGTCACCATCAGGGTCAGCTTCTCGCGGGCCGGGTTCACCAGCGCATCGCGCACCGCGTGCAGTCCGAACAGCCAGACCGTGGCCTGCGCCTCGGACTTCTTGTCTTGTTCTTTCCGGACCACCCACTTCGGCTTTTTCATCGCATCTTCCCCGTTCGGACTGACAGGGCGGCCCGACAATAATTTCGCCTTGACGCCTCTCAGGGTCGCTTGTAATCACGCCCCCACGCCGGGCGCAATGCATCAGGCGAAAGTGGGCGACAGGCCGCAAGGTGTGGCAGGGGACTGTAACTCCCTCGCGGAGACGCACGCCTGGTTCGATTCCAGGGTCGCCCACCACTTTCCAGCAGCAATTCACCAACCCCATGCCGCGCGCCGCGCGGGTCGCAAGGACAACTGGCAGGCCGCGACCTGCTCCGGGACATCTGCTGCACTGACGTCTGCTGCACCTTCCGACATGACCACCGGCCACTTTCCGCGCGACCTGCCGGAATGGGACGGCACACTAACCCCCGACCGATGGCTGATGAAGGACAGCCGGGACGGCTCAGGGCATCAGCACCTGCGCGCGCTGAAACGTCTGCGCGTCCATGCTCAGGTCGTCATAGACGATCTGCACGGTGACGCGCGCCACCCCGCCGCCCCGCAGCGACAGGTAGGGCAGACCGTCCGCTTCCAGGATCGCATTGGGTGTGGCGGTATCCCCGTGGCAGGGCGGCAACGGCCAGTTCTGCATCGGCTCATCGTTGACCGAGATGGCCAGCGCGGACAGGCCGCACCGCCAGCTCCACAGGTGCGTGACATAAAGCAGATCCTTGCCGTCATACTCCCGCAGGGCAACCCAGTTGCCCCGTGTCGCATTCAGGATCGGCTTGACCTCCGCCGCTGTGGTGAACTTCCCGCTCGGCACCTGGCTCTCCGCGACCAGCCCCGCCGGTACCACGGCCATGTTGAACTGTGGCCCGCTCGGCGGTGGCGGCGCCTGCGGCGCGACGGCCTCTGGCACCTGCGCCGTCACTGCGCCGCCGCCCGCCGGTGCGCCTTCACCTGTCCCGTTGATGCCTGCCGCCAGCATGGCAAAGAAAATATCCAACATCCCTCAAATCCCCCCACTCCCGGCGGAAATGCCGGCCTTTTCAACCCTCCATATGCCCCTATACTGGCCCACATAAAAACGGGCGATCCCAGAGACAGGCAAAGTATGGCACGCAACCCCGTGAAACCGCAAACCTACAACATCGCCATCGTCGGCCAGGGCGGTCGGCTCTCCTACGAGGCCCTGATCTTCGCCGCCTCCCTGCGCGAGATGAGCCCCGGCTTCGACGGCCGCCTGCTGGTGATGGAACCCCAGCCCGGCCCCCTGTGGAAGTCCGATCCGCGCATCCAGGCGGCAGACGTCCGCGCCGCGCTGGCCGACCTGGGGGCAGAGATCGTGCCGTTCGAGACGCGCCATTTCGGCAGCCGCTACCCCTACGGCAACAAGATCGAGATGCTTACCGCCCTGCCCCAGGGCGACCCCTTCGTCTTTTTCGACACCGATACGCTGATCACCGGCGACCTGGCCGGGGTGCCCTTCGATTTCGACCGCCCCAGCGCCTCGCTCCGGCGCGAAGGGACCTGGCCGATCCCCCAGCTCTACGGTCCGGGATACACCGGACTGTGGCAAAGCCTTTATGACAAGTTCGGCCTCGACTTCGAAAGCAGCCTGGACCTCAGCCAGCCGGACGAATACTGGCAGCGTTATCTCTATTTCAACGCCGGATACTTCTACTACCGCTGCCCGCATGTCTTCGGTGAAAAATTCCTGCACTACGCCCTGGCGATCCGGGACAGCCCCCCGGTCGAACTCTGCGCGCAAAGCTTCGATCCCTGGCTCGACCAGATCGCCCTGCCGCTGGTGATCCATGCCCTGGGCGGCGGCCGCGACACACTGCCACCGGGGCTGCTCGATGGCAGCGTGACCTGCCACTATCGCCTGCTGCCCCTGCTCTACGCCCGCGAAAGCGCACAGGCCATCGACGTGCTGGAACGCGTCACCGCCCCGAACAAGCTCAAGAAGGTGCTGAAAGGATCGGAAGCGATCAAACGCACGATCTACCAGGGCCGCGGGCACAAGGTCCGTGCCCTCTTCGATCAGAACGATCTGCCGCGCAAGGAACAGGCGATCCGCAACCGGATCAAGAAGAACGGCTTCTGGATTCGCTGACCCGCTTCATTGTTCCCAAAATACACAAATCCTCCGGTGCCACCCGGCGCGCCCTCGCCCCCTCTGGCTCAGGCCGGACATCCCCGCCAGGTCTGTCGTGCGGCGCAGCCGCGCCTTGGGATCACGCTCCGCCTGTCCTGATCCGGCCCCTTCCATCCCTTGTGCGGTCTGATCCAATGGCTTACCCATATCGCAAACATCCCGGGAGAGAGACACCATGACCGACGGACCCACCTACGGCTTCGACACCCTGCAAATCCACGCCGGTGCGCGCCCCGACCCCGCCACGGGAGCGCGCCAGACGCCGATCTACCAGACCACGGCCTATGTCTTCCGCGATGCGGACCACGCCGCGGCGCTGTTCAACCTTCAGGAAGTGGGCTTTATCTATTCGCGCCTGACCAATCCGACCGTTGCCGTGCTGCAGGAACGCTTGGCCACGCTCGAAGGTGGCGTCGGCGCGGTCTGCTGTTCTTCCGGTCACGCCGCACAGATCATGGCGCTGTTCCCGCTGATGGGGCCGGGCAAGAACATCATCGCTTCCACGCGGCTCTATGGCGGCACGGTCACGCAGTTCAGCCAGACCATCAAACGCTTCGGGTGGTCCTGCAAATTCGTGGATTTCGATGACCTCGACGCGGTTCGTGCCGCAGTTGACGACGACACCCGTGCCATCTTCGGCGAGGCGATCGCCAACCCGGGCGGCTACATCATGGATGTGCGCGCGGTGGCCGATATCGCGGATAAAGCGGGCGTGCCGCTGATCATCGACAACACCTCCGCCACCCCCTACCTGTGTCGCCCGATCGAACACGGCGCCACGCTGGTGGTTCACTCCATGACCAAATACCTGACCGGCAACGGCACCGTGACAGGCGGCTGCGTGATCGACTCGGGCAAGTTCGACTGGTCCGCGAACGACAAGTTCCCCTCTCTCAGCCAGCCGGAACCGGCCTATCACGGTCTCAAGTTCCACGAGACCTTCGGCGCGCTGGCCTTCACCTTCCACGGCATCGCCATCGGGCTGCGCGACCTCGGCATGACGCTGAACCCGCAGGCCGCGCATTACACGTTGATGGGCATCGAAACCCTGTCGCTGCGCATGGAGCGGCACGTGGCCAACGCCGGCAAGATCGCCTCGTGGCTGGAGCAGGACGACCGGATCGAGGCCGTGACCTACGCCGGGCTGGCATCCTCGCCCTATGCCGACCGGGTGGCCAAGGTCTGCCCGAAAGGGGCCGGCGCGCTGTTTACCATCGCGGTCAAGGGCGGCTACGAAGCCTGCGTGAAACTGGTCGAATCGCTGGAAATCTTCAGCCATGTCGCCAACTTGGGCGACACGCGATCGCTGGTGATCCACTCCGCCTCCACCACCCACCGGCAATTGAGCGAGGAACAGCAGGTGGCTGCCGGGGCCGGACCCAATGTGGTGCGAATCTCCATCGGGACAGAGGACGCGGACGACCTGATCGCGGACCTCGACCAGGCGCTGAGCAAGGCGGTGGGCTGACCACGCCCGCAGGGTTGGCGGGGCCCGCAGGCCTTGCCAACCGCGAAAGCCCGGTGGCCCACGCGCGGTTCTTGCGCGGGACCCCGCCCTCACCTAGGTTTGACGGGCAAGCCGCCTGTAAAGCACCGATCCCATGTGTTAATGTTGTGACATGAAGCCAGATTTTGCACTTTCGCTGTCTTTTGAAGGGATTCGGCTGCTGCACCGCGCGGCCGGTGGCTGGCGTATCGTCGGCGAAGTGGCCCTGGATGCCGATGACCTGAACGCCGATCTTGCCGTGTTGCGGAAATCCGCCACCGCGCTTGAACCCGGCGGCCTGCGCACGAAACTGCTGCTGCCGGACGAGCAGATCAAGTATCTGACCATCGACACACCCGACATGTCTGAGGCCGAGCGCCGCGAGGCCTCCCGCGCCGCGCTCGACGGGGCGACGCCCTACGCGGTCGATGACCTGGCCTTTGATATCAGCCAGGACGGCCCTCGCACCCATATCGCCGCCGTGGCGCTGGAAACCCTGGCTGAGGCGGAGAGCTTTGCCGTTGAGCATCGGTTCCACCCTGTCAGTTTTGCCGCCACGCCGGGCGAAAGCCCCTATCTGGGCGAACCCTTTTTCGGCGAGACCGAGGCGGCGGCGACCCTGCTGGAGAACGGCGAAAGCGTCGAGGCGGACGGCATCGCCGTTGTCGTGATCGGCGACGTCAAGGTCCCCGATGGCCCGGTTGCAGCTGCGGCATCCGAACCGGCCAAGCCCGAGAAGGCCGAAAAACAAACACCCCCGGCCGCACCCGCGTCGGATACCACTGCCGACGCGCCCGCCGCGCCCGCCAGGGTCGATCCTGCCGACACGCCGGAACGCCCCGCCCCGGGAGCGGAAAAACCGGCCACGCCGAATGAGCCGCCCAAGCCGGATGAGACATTCGCGCCGGAAACACCGGCATCGGCCACTCCCTTGCCGCCAAAGGCCGAAAAGACCCCGACGGAAGCGGCCAAGGACGGGGCGGCAGACAGCCCGGTCTCTGCCCCCGCCGCTTCTGCCCCTGCCGCTTCGGCCAGGACACCGCAGGCCCGGCCCCCCGAACCGGTCGCAAAGGCGGACGAACCTTCCGCGCCTGCCAAGGATGCTGAAACGGTCTTGCAGGCTCCGACACCCAAGGCCGCGCACCCCGAGCCCACAACGGGCGAAGCGGCCAGGGCCAGCTCATCGTCCTCGCCCGCCCTGGCGGAGGAGCCGCCCGAGGAGGCGGCAGAAGACGTCACAGTGCAGATTCCGACCGCGCCGGTGGCCGCAGCGGCCGCAGCGACGCCGCCCGTGGGCGCGGCGCCGGTGGTGCGCACGAAGGACGCCCCCGACAGTGTTTCGGACGTCACATCCGGCAATGCTGACCGAGGTGCAGCCGCCACTGACGAACACAAGGGCGACGGGGCCGAAGATCTGCCCGAAACGGCTGCTGACACGCCGGACGTGCCGGTCATGCCGCCCTTGCGGGCCAACCGGATCGAAAAGAAGCCGACAGCCGCGCCGCTGCCGCCGTTGCGTGCCGAACCGGCAGGCTTTTCCAGCCGCCGCGCCCCTGCGACACCGCCCGCGTTGGAAGGCGCGCGCCGCGAGCCAAAGGTCGCGACACCCGCGGCCACCGCCGCCGCGCTGACACCGGATGACGACGCCGTGATGCGGCCCGACAGCTCGTCGCTGGACAGCCCTCCGCCCGGGCCTTCCATTGCCGCCGCGCCAGCCAAAACCGGTTTCCTGAGCCGGCGCAGCAAGGCCGCCCCCCCCCCGGGCAAGCACATTCCGTCGACCCCTGCGCCGCAACCCGCCGGGGGCGCGGTTTCAGAGGCCGAGCGCATGACCATCTTCGGCGCGCGCAAAGCCGATGTGGGGGGAAAGCCGCGCTTTCTGGGCCTGATCCTGACTGCCGCCTTGCTGGTGTTCCTCGCCGGTGTCGCGGCCTGGGCATCCGTTTTCCTGGATGACGGGCTGAACCTCTCTCGGCTGTTCGGCCCCCGCAGCACGCCCGAAGTCGCCGCGGCGCCCGACACGCCGGTGCCCGAGGCCCCGGCCACCCCGTCGGAAGATCCGGTGCAGACAGCGGCGCTTGACAGCGGCCTGACCGAAGAGGACGGCGCGGTGCTGGATGCGTTGCGTGAACCGGCCCCGGCCCCGGCGCAGGATCTGACCGAGGCAGAGCTGGAAGCCAAGTATGCCGCCACCGGGATCTGGCCCCGCGCGCCCGTCCTGCCACCCGAACCGGCGGGCGAAGTCGTGATCGAAGACCTTTATCTGACCAGCATCGACCCGATCAGTACCGCGGCGGATGCCATTGCCCTGCCCGCTTTGGAAGACATGCTGACCGATGCGGCGATGGATGACATCCCGAATCCGGCGGCGGCGGGCACCCGGTTTGCCTTTGGGCCGAACGGGCTTGTGATCCCGACAGCCGCGGGCACCGTGAACCCGGATGGCATCACCATCTATCTCGGCCGCCCCGAGCTCATCCCGCCCGACGCCATCATGGCGCGCTACCAGCCCCAGACCGGCGAAACCGGCGAAGATGCCACCGAGGAAACACCGGAACTTGACATCCTGGCCACGGTACGGCCGCGCACACGGCCCGGCGATTTGGTCGAAACCGCAGAGCGCGCGCAGTTCGACGGGCTGACCCTGGATGAACTGGCGGAGTATCGCCCTGCCCTGCGCCCGCAATCCGTGCAGGAACAGGCCGCTGCCGCAGCAGCCCCCCCCGTGGACCCCGCAGACACGGCAGAGGCGGTGGCCGAGGCGCTGGAAACCCCGGCGCGGCCTGCGGCCTTTGAAAATCCGACCCAATTCGCCGTTGCAGCCTCGGCGCGACCCGATCCGCGCCCGCGCAACTTCAACCGGATCGTACGCCGTGCGGAACGGGCCGCGCCCAGAGAAGAGACCCGTGTGGCCAGCGTGGCCCCCCGTGCGGTCGCGCCCAGTATTCCGTCGAAAACATCTGTCGCCAAACAGGCGACGGTGAAGAACGCGATCAACCTGCGCCGGATCAACCTGATCGGTGTCTATGGCAAGCCGTCCAACCGCCGCGCGCTGATCCGGTTGAGCAACGGACGGTACCAGAAGGTCGTCGTGGGCGACCGGATCGACGGGGGCCGCGTGTCGGCCATCGGCGACAGCGAACTGCGCTACACCAAGGGCGGGCGGTCGGTCGTGTTGACCATGCCCCGCAGCTGACGGCCCATCCGGGCGGCATACGAGGAAGCCGGACATGAAAAAGGCGGCACGCTGACGTGCCGCCCGACAACTCCGCGAATTCTTCGCGCCTTGATCAAGACGCCTTGAGTTCGCCGGTTTCCAGTTGTTCCTGTTCGATGCTTTCGAACAGCGCCTTGAAGTTGCCCTCCCCAAAGCCGTCATCGCCCTTGCGTTCGATGAACTCAAAGAAGATGGGACCGATCACCGTTTTCGAGAAGATCTGCAGCAGGATACGGGTCTCGCCGCCATCGACCACACCTTCGCCGTCGATCAGGATACCGTGCTTCTTCATCCGGTCCAGCGGCTCTTCATGGCCGGTCACGCGGTCTTTGCTCATGTCGTAATACGTGTCCGGGGGACCGGGCATGAACTTCAGCCCGTTGTCGGCAATCGCGTCGGTCGCGTCATATATGTCACGCGCCCCGACCGCGATGTGCTGAATCCCCTCGCCATTGTACTTTCTGAGATAGGCGACGATCTGCCCTTTCTCGTCCCGGTCTTCGTTGATCGGGATGCGGATCCGCCCGCAGGGCGAGGTGAGCGCGCGGCTGGTCAGGCCCGTATACTTGCCTTCAATGTCGAAGAAGCGGATTTCACGGAAGTTGAACAGATCGCCGTAGAACTTGAACCAGACGTCCATGTTCCCCTTGAACACGTTGTGGGTCAGGTGGTCGAGATAGTAGAACCCGACGCCGTCCGGCTTGGAGGTGGCAATCCAGTCATATTCCCAGTTGTAGGGCGAGGTTTCGTAGTAGTGATCCACGAAATAGATCAGCGACCCGCCGATGCCTATGATCGCAGGTACGTCCAGCACCTTGCCGTCGCCGGTGTATTCCTCGGCGCCGTTGGCAACGGCGTGTTCCAGCGCGTGCTTCGCATCGACCACGCGCCAGCCCATCGAGGGCGCGCAGGGGCCGTGTTCCTGTACGAACTTCGCGGCAAAGCTGTCGGGGTCGGCGTTCAGAACATAGGTGATGTCGCCCTGCTGCCAAAGCTCGATCTGCTTGCTCTTGTGGTTGGCCACGTGGGCATAGCCCATGCGGGTGAACAGATCGCGCAGTTCCTGCGGGTTCTCGGACGCGAATTCGACAAACTCGAAACCGTCGGTTCCGGCAGGGTTTTCAGCGGTAATTTTCGACTTCGCTGCGTCATGCGGGAAAGGTCCCATGAGATGCCTCCTTTGCAGGGTAAACGGTTACTGGAAAGATAAGGTTCAATGCGTGCTGATGTTGCGCAAATTTCATAAAGCGAATGGTAATTCTTGCGGGAATGACGCATAGTTTCCCACAAGGGCGCGCAAACTCCGCACAAGGCAGAGCGAAGATGCTGGATGAAACAGACGCGCGGCTGCTGGCCGCACTGCAACGCGACGCGCATCTGACGGCGCAGCAACTGGGCGAAGCACTGAACCTGTCGCCGTCACAGGCCGGGCGCCGCCGCCAACGGCTGGAAGCCGAAGGGTACATTCACGGCTATTTCGCCCGACTGGACCCGGTGCGCCTGGGCCTGAACGTGCAGGGCTTCGTCCAGGTGCATCTGGGCACCCACGGCCCCGATCATTCACGCAGTTTTGCGCAACTTATGGCCACCCGGGCCGAGATTGTCAGCGTCTGGACCATGACGGGGGATGCGGATTATCTGCTGCGCGTTTATTGTGAAGACTTACCCAGCCTCAACCGGCTGATTCACGAGGTGCTGTTGCCACATCCCGCCGTGTCGCGGGTGCACAGTCAGATCGTGATGGACCAGCTCAAACGGGATGGGCCGCTGCCCACCTGAACCTTTTCGAAAGGACCGAAATGGAAGGCTTCCTGTTTCAGGCTTCGATCTACCTCGCCGCGGCTGTGATCGCGGTGCCGATCGCCGCGCGTCTCGGGCTGGGGTCCGTGCTGGGCTATCTGGCCGCCGGGATCCTGATCGGGCCGGTGCTGGGGCTTGTCGGGTCCGAGACGAAGGATGTGCAGCATTTCGCGGAATTCGGCGTGGTGATGATGCTGTTTCTCATCGGATTGGAGCTGGAGCCGCGCGCGCTGTGGGACATGCGGCATAGGTTGCTGGGGCTCGGGGGCCTGCAGGTGATCCTGACCACAGCGGCCCTGATGGGGGTGGCGATGGCCTATGGCCAGTCCTGGAACGTCTCCATGGCGGTCGGGCTTACACTCGCGCTGTCCTCTACCGCCATCGTGCTGCAGACCCTGTCGGAAAAGAACCTCATGCGGACCGGGGGCGGGCGCAGCGTCTTTTCCGTCCTGCTGACGCAGGATATCGCGGTGATCCCGATCCTGGCGCTGCTGCCGCTGCTGGCGACCGGGAACATGGGGGGCATCCTGCCCGACGGGTCGATCTCTCTCAGTGCCGAACAGGTCGAGGCCGCCCACGACGCCGACGCGGGCCATCACGGCCCCGCCGGGGCCAACGCGGCTTTCGACTTTGTCCAGAACCTGCCGGGATGGGGTGTCACCCTTGTCACCATCGGGGCTGTGCTGTCGATCATCATCGTCGGCGTCTTCTTCACGCGACCGGTGTTCCGCTTCATCCACTCCGCCAACCTGCGCGAGATGTATACCGCGCTGGCATTGCTGATCGTGGTCGGGATCTCGTTCCTGATGATGCTGGTCGGCCTTTCTCCGGCACTGGGGGCGTTCCTCGCCGGGGTGGTCCTTGCCTCCTCCGAGTTCCGGCACGAGCTGGAAACCGACCTTGAACCCTTCAAGGGGCTGCTTCTGGGCCTGTTCTTTGTCACCGTGGGCGCGGGGGTCAACTTTGATCTGCTGTTCAGCCGTCCGATCCTGCTGGTGGGCATGGCGGTGTTGGTGATCATCGTGAAGGGCGTGATCCTGGGCGTTCTGGGCCGCATCTTCCGGCTCAAGGGGCGGGACCAGTGGCTCTTTGCGCTGAGCCTCGCGCAGGCGGGTGAATTCGGCTTCGTGCTGGTCAGCTTTTCCGTGGCGACCGGCGTGATGCCCAACGACATCGCCGAGACGCTCTTGCTGGTGATTGCCCTGTCCATGTTGATCACGCCGTTGTTGTTCATCCTTTATGACCGGATCAGCCGCCGCATGGACGAAAAAAGCGGGCCGCAGCCCCCGGACGAGATCGACGAATCGGGCCCCGTCATCATCGCCGGGATCGGGCGTTTCGGCCAGATCGTGAACCGGCTGGTGCAGGCCAGCGGGTTCCAGACCGTCGTGCTGGACCACAACCCGGACACCATCGCGGTGATGCGGCGCTTTGGCTTCAAGGCGTTTCTGGGCGACCCGACCCGGCCCGACATCCTGCGCAAGGCCGGGCTGCGGGATGCCAGCGTGCTGGTGGTGGCGCTGGACGATCCCCGGTCGGCCCTGCAGCTGATCACCTATGCCCGCAAGGAACGGCCCGACCTGCACATCGTGGCCCGCGCCCACGACCGCACGGATGTCTATCGCCAGTTCCAGGCCGGGGCCAACGACATCGTCCGCGAGATGTTCGACAGCTCCTTGCGCGCGGGACGCTATGTGCTGGAAAACCTCGGCCTGTCGGAATACGAGGCCGCCGAGGCGCAGCGCATGTTCTATGCCCATGACCGCAAGTCGGTGCGCGAGCTTGCCGCGCTGTGGCGGCCCGATGTGCCGCCCTCGCAGAACAAGGCTTACGTGGCCCGCGCGAAAGAGCTGCAAAAAGACCTTGAAACCGCGTTTCTGAACCGCGGCGACGAGGAAGAGGAAGAAAAGCGCGCCTGACGGCCAGCGGGGGCCAGCGCCCTCAGCCGTCGCTGACGCCTGCCTGTGCAAAGGTCGCCATGCCCGCGTGACAGGCCAGCGCGGCCCTGAGCACAGGAATTGCAAGGGTGCCACCCGATGCCTCGCCCAGCCGCAGGCCAAGCTGCAAAAGCGGCGTCTTGTCCATCGCCGCCAGAAGGCGGGCGTGACCGTTCTCGGTGCTCAGATGTCCGGCCACCGTATGATCCAGCGCCGCCTCTGCCGTTTTCTGAAGGCAAAGTGCTGCGGCACAGCAGATAAAACCGTCGAGTATGACGGGGATGCGCAGACTGCGCGCGCGCGCCATCGCGCCCGCCATACCGGCCAGCTCACGCCCGCCCAGCCGGCGCAGCATGTCCAGCCCGTCGCCCTGCCCGCCGTGCAGCGCCACGCCCTGGCGCACCACGTCCGTTTTCACCGCCAGCGCCGCGTCATCGACCCCGGTGCCGCGACCGGTCCAGTCTGCCGCATCGCCGCCCAGAAGGGCGCAGGCGATGGCGGCGGCGCTGGTGGTGTTGGCGATGCCCATCTCGCCTACCACCAACAGATCGGCAGTGTGATCCACCGCTTGCCAGCCCGCGGTCAGGGCCGCCAGCAGATCCTCCTCCGTCATCGCCGGACTTTCGGTGAAATCGGCTGTCGGACGGTCGAGGTCCAGCGGCACAACCGTCATCGACGCGCCCGCAGTGCGCGCCAGCTGGTTGACCGCTGCGCCACCGGCCTGGAAATTCATGACCATCTGGCCGGTCACTTCGGCTGGAAAGGCCGACACACCCCGCGCCGCGACCCCGTGGTTGCCTGCAAAGACGATGACCTGCGGCGACGTGATCTCGGCCCTGTCGCCGCCCCGCCAACCGCGATACCAGATCGCCAGGTCCTCCAGCCGGCCCAGCGACGCGGGTGGCTTGGTCAACTGGCCGTTATGCGCCGCCGCCGCCTGGGTGGCGTCCTCGTCCACCCCCGGAAGATCCGTCAGAAGGGCGCGGAAGGCGGAGAGGCTTGCAAAAGGCTGGGTCATGGGCATGCTCGGCTTGAATTCGGTACTGGCCCTGTCTAGCGAGAGCGCCGAATGCTGGAAAGGGCGCGAGGGGCGGAATATTGGACAGAAGCGACACCACCGGGCCGCAGCGTGCCTTTCATCCCCGTGATGTCATCATGGCATTGGGGCTCTTGACCCGCCTTCCCCTGCCTGCCTCTGGCTTTGCGGCGCATGACACCCGCGCCCCCGCCCAAGCGGCCTGGGCCTATCCGCTGGTCGGCCTGGTGATTGGTGGCGCGGGGGTGATCGCGGCGGCGCTCGCATCCGGGGCCGGGCTGCCGCCTGCCGTTGCCGCCCTCATTACGCTTGCGGTCACGGTGCTGCTGACCGGTGCCATGCACGAAGACGGGCTGGCCGATTGCGCGGACGGGTTCTGGGGCGGCTGGACCCGGGACCGGCGGCTGGAAATCATGAAGGACAGCCAGATCGGAACCTATGGCGTGATCGCATTGGCGCTGACGCTGATCCTGCGCTGGCAACTGATCGCGCTGCTGATCGGCGCCGGGGCGCTGGCGGCGGCCCTGATCCCTGCGGCGATGGTATCGCGCGCCTGCATGGTGTGGGCCATGCAGCGGCTGCCCCACGCCCGGAACAGCGGGCTCTCACGCCAGACCGGCACCCCGCCGCGCGCGGCCGTGATCGGTGCCCTTGGTATCGGCGTGCTCGCGGCGGCCTTTTCCGGTGCTTGGCTGGGCGTGATCGTGATGAGCCTGGCGGCCACACTGGCCACGGGCGCGGTCGCAGGGGCCAAGATCGGCGGTCAGACCGGCGATGTACTGGGGGCCACCCAGCAGATTGTGGAATGCACGGTGCTGATGGTGGTTTGCGCCGCCGCCCTGCCGTGAACCGGGAAACAACCTGAAACGCGAAACGCCGCACCTCCCCCCGGGAGACGCGGCGCCCTATCAGATCGCTTGGGGGCTCAGGCCGCGACGCGGCTGTCCAGAACATCGCCGACCTGCTTGGCCGCCGCATTCTCGTCGCCACCGCTGACCGCGGCCACTTCGCGCGTCAGACGCTCCAGCGCGGCTTCGTAAAGCTGACGTTCGGAATAGCTTTGCTCGCGCTGATCGTCTGTGCGGTGCAGATCGCGCACGACCTCTGCGATGGCGATCAGGTCGCCGGAATTGATCTTCTGCTCGTATTCCTGCGCCCGGCGGGACCACATGGCGCGTTTGACCTTGGCCTTGCCCTTGAGCGTCTTCATCGCGTGGTTGATGACATCGGGCGAAGACAGCGCACGCATCCCGATTTCGGAGGCCTTGTGGGTCGGAACCCGCAGGGTCATCTTGTCCTTTTCAAAGGAGATCACGAACAGCTCCAGCGAAATGCCGGCGACTTCCTGCTCTTCGATCGAAACGATCTGTCCCACACCATGGGCGGGATAGACGACAAATTCGTTCGGGCGGAAATCGTGCTTTTTCGTTTTAGTCATTTGGCGGCTCCTGAAGCGCGGGGTTCACCCGCTGTTAATCCATGTGCTGATCCGACGGTCGAAAACACAAACGCGATGCGGCGGTGCATGCCGACATCCAACTGTGCGTGGTAGTGATTTACTGCTTTGAACCTCTGTTGGCGGAAGAATGATCAAACGTCCGCACCCAAAGAGTTGACAGTCATATCCAGCGTTGCTGCATCATAGCACAAAAACAGGGCATCCGAAAGATGACCCGGGGTAAACTCTATGTGCAACCTTTTATTGCAGGCACTTACAGGGTCTTATTCATGCAGCACATGAAGAAAGGCGGCGAATCACCCGCCCTCACCGGGACTTTCCGAGAAGTACTTTTCGAGTTTTCCGGTCTCGCCGTCGCGTTCCTCGGCCTCGGGCAGCGGATCCTTCTTGGTGATGATCACCGGCCAA
The DNA here is from genome assembly GCF_009363555.1 of Sulfitobacter sp. THAF37. Classification (NCBI taxonomy): domain Bacteria; kingdom Pseudomonadati; phylum Pseudomonadota; class Alphaproteobacteria; order Rhodobacterales; family Roseobacteraceae; genus Sulfitobacter; species Sulfitobacter sp. THAF37. The sequence continues at coordinate 2,168,147 of NZ_CP045372.1, read as the reverse complement.
AGCTCTGAATACTTTCGGTTAAATTCGACCCACTTTTCCATGTCCGGCTCTGTATCCGGACGGATCGCATCGGCAGGGCATTCGGGTTCGCAGACGCCGCAGTCGATGCATTCGTCCGGGTGGATCACCAGCATGTTCTCGCCTTCGTAAAAGCAGTCAACCGGGCACACCTCGACACAATCGGTGTATTTGCAGGCAATGCAGGCGTCGTTCACGATATAGGTCATGGGGGATCTCTGTCAGGGTCGCTGTGGGCCTGAGTAAATCAGCATCCGTCATCATTCAAGGTGCCGGGACTTAGAAAGATCAAGCTTGCGGCGGTCCTTCTTGGTGGGGCGACCTTTTCCGTCAAACGCCGGATTTTCAGTCAGTTTGTCCTCCGGTCGGGGGGCGGGCGGGGACAGGTCGGTGTAAAGACCCTGTGCCTCGACCGCCGGACCGCGCCTCGTCCCCAGCGCCTCGATCCGGATGACGCGCACCCGCTCGCCGATGGCAAAGGTCAGGACATCGCCAGCGGAGACCATGCTGGCCCGTTTCGTGGTCGCCGTGCCGTTGATCCGCACCGCCCCGTCGGAAACCCGCGCCGCAGCCAGCGAGCGGGTCTTGAAGAAACGCGCGTGCCAAAGCCACTTGTCGATTCGAAGCTTTGGCGGCGCGGTGTTCACCTACTTGTTGTCCTTCAGCCCCATCAGGGCGGCGGCAAACGGATTGTCGGGGTCGATCTGCTTTTCCTTGCGGGGCGGACGGGCAGAGAAATTCTGCGCCTTGCCGCCCTTTTCGCCCTTGTCACCGCGCGGACCGCCCTTGCGCGGCTTGCTGCGGCCCCTGGGCTTTTCGCCGCCCGCGTTGCGGCGCGGATTGTTGCCACCACGGCCGCTGCGGGCCCAGGTGAAGATGTAGTACACCTCAGTCTCGGGGCCCGCGACCTCTGCATCGGGTGCGGTGCCTTGCGGTGTTTCCTCGGCGGGGACGTCGGGAATGCCGTCCTCTGCAAGCGGCGTCTCCGCAGGCTCTTCGGCCAGCGGCGCGATCCCGTCGTCCGGCATGTCAGAGACGGCGCCCGGGGTGTCGTCCGGTGTCGCCGGAGCGGGTTTTTCGATGATGCCGCCGGCAGGCTCTTCCGCCGCGACGTCCATCACCGGCTTGTCCGGTGCATCGTCCGTCGGTGTGTCGAGATCGGTCTTTTCCGGCACCTCGGTATCGGCGGTCTCATCCATCACCTTGTGGGTGCCGTCCTTGGGCGTGGAGGTATCGACCGGTTTGACCTTTTCGCGCTCGCCCTTCTCGGCCTTGTAGCCAAGCCCCTGCATCAGGCCGGCGAACTGCTCAAGCGTCATGCCGGTGATCGACAGCATGTCCGCCTTGGCCTCGAACCCGCCGCGGGAATCCTCGGCGCGCACCATGTCGGCCAGCCGCTCCAGCATGTCGATGCGGATCGCCCGCGCACCCGCGTTGCGATAGCCCGACATCGTGTCGGCCCCCTGCGGCGCGTCGGCCTCGACCGGAATCGTCACCAGCCCGGGCGGCGGGGATTCGGGGAATTCGTCCAACTCTCGGGACAGCGACCACAGGACCAGCCGCAGCCGTGTCGGCGCGGGTTTCAGCAGCAGCGGCATGAAAATGGTGAACTGGCCAAACCGGATGCCGTGCTTGCGCAGCGCGCCGCGCGCGTCCTGATCCAGCGCCTTGACGTCATCGGCCACCTGGGCGCGCGGGAGGAGCCCGAAGTTTTCGACCAACTGAAACGCAAAGCCCCGTGCAAGGCCGGTCAGTGTCTCATCCTTGGACAGCCCCATCAGCGGTTCGAACAATGCCGCGATTTTGCGGTCGATGAAATGTTGCAACCGGCGCTGCACCTTTTGCGCCACGTCCGGACCGGCGACATCGTCAACAAAGACCTCGACCTGCGGCTTCAACGGGTCGCTGCCCGCGACCAGTTTGCCCACAGCGGCGGCGCCCCACATGAGCCCGCCCTGCTCGGTAAAGTCGATCTCGGTATCGGGCGCATTGTAGAAACGATCGGCGCGCAGATGGAACTGTGGTGCAAGCGCCTGAAGAGCGGCGGACTTGATCGTCTTTTCCTCGGCCCCGCCTGCACCCTTGTCGGCGCGGAACCGGAAACCGTCCAGCTTGCCTACGTATTCACCTTCGACAGTGACTTCACCAGTCTCGTTTACTTCGGCCACCATGGCTTCCTTCTGTCCTAGCCGGCGCAAGAGCACGGATGTGCGCCGGTCTACAAATCTCTGCGTCAGACGCTCGTGCAATGCGTCCGACAGTCGGTCTTCTACGACACGGGTCGCCCCGCGCCAATGGCTTTCGTCCTGGGTCCACCCCTTGCGCTGCGCGACATAGGTCCATGTGCGGATGAAGGCCAGTCGTTTCGACAACGCATCAATATCCCCATCGGTTCGATCTATTCGCTTGATTTGTCGCGCCAGCCAGTCGTCCGGTATGCGGCCTGACTGGTGAAGATCGCAGAAAATCCGTTCCAGAAGGTCGGCGTGTTCCGCGTGACTGATCCCCCGGAAATCGGGGATGCGGCAGACGTCCCACAGCAGCCGCACGGATGGTCCGTCGCTGCAGCGGGCAAAAACTTCGTCGACCTGGCCCAGCGCCTTGAGGGCGCGCAGATCGTCCGCCTCACGCGCGCGGACAAGACGGTCGTCGTCGGGCTTTGCCTCAAGCGTCTCGATCAGCCTGTCGATGGAGCCGAATTGCAGCGCATGATTGCGCCAGTTGATCTTGTTCTGCGGCGTGAACTGGTGATCCATGATCGCCCGCGCCATGCCGTCGTCCAGCGCGGGCGCATCGCCTGTGGTGCCGAAGGTGCCGGATCTGAACCCGCGTCCGGCGCGTCCGGCGATCTGGGCCAGTTCGTTCGGTGCCAGCTGGCGCATCCGGCGGCCGTCGAACTTTGTCAGGCTGGAAAAGGCGACGTGATCGACGTCAAGGTTAAGCCCCATCCCGATGGCATCGGTCGCCACCAGGAAATCGACCTCGCCGTTCTGGTACATCTCCACCTGCGCGTTGCGCGTGCGCGGCGACAGCGCCCCCATTACCACCGCCGCACCGCCCTTCTGGCGGCGGATCAGCTCGGCAATCGGATATACATTTTCAACCGAAAACCCGACAATCGCACTGCGAGGGCGCATCCGGCTTATCTTTTTCTGACCAGAGTAGATCAATTCGGACATTCGTTCACGGCGCATGAACTGGACCTTGGGGACAAGGGCCGCGATGGTGCCGCGCATGGTATCCGACCCCATGAAGAGCGTCTCGTGCAGGCCCCGCATCCGCAGCAGGCGGTCGGTAAAGACATGGCCCCGCTCAGGATCGGCACAAAGCTGAATTTCGTCCACCGCGACGAAATCCGCGCCCATGCCCTCGGGCATCGCCTCGACCGTGCAGACCCAGTACTGGGTGCGCGGCGGCACGATACGCTCCTCGCCTGTGACCAGCGCCACCACCGAAGGGCCGCGCAGCGCCACGATGCGGTCGTAGACCTCGCGCGCCAGCAGGCGCAGCGGCAGGCCGATCACCCCCGTCCGGTGCGCCAGCATCCGTTCGATGGCATAGGTGGTCTTGCCGGTATTGGTCGGGCCCAGAACGGCCACGATCCGCGCATCGCTCGCCACGAGATGTCTCCGATCAGAGTTCCCGCCCGATCCCGTCGCGCTGCAGACGCGTCAGCGCCTCGCCCGCGTTGGGATGGTGTGGATAGATGGCAAGGACACGGCGATACAGTTCGGCGGCGCGGCGCGGGTCGCCGAATTCCTGGACCATCACGGCCAGGCCAAAGATCGCATCGTAGTTTTGCGGGTTGAGCGCCAGCGCGCGCTCAAGATCGGCCAGGGCGGGGCCATACCGTTCGGCGCGAAAGAACGCTTCGGCACGGGCGTGGTATCCTTCGGCGAAATCGGGGGCGTGGTCGGTCAGTGCCGTGAAATGTTCGATGGCGAGGGAATACTCCTCTTCCTCCATCGCGTCGCGCCCCCGCTTGAGCAACAGGTCCATCGCGGCGGACCCCGACCGCCCCCAGGTGGTTTCCACCTCGCGGGCGACTCGCGGCGCTTCGTCCGCTGTCGCGGTGCGCAGCTTTTCCATCAGCTCCGGAGAGACGGATTCAGCCACGGACATGCCGCTGAGCAACACTAAAGCGCCAAGTGCCGCGAGGTGACGTTTGAGGTTGACGCTGAACATACGCATAACAAAGGTGAATGTAACAGGCTGCCGCCGCAATTCCAGACGTGACGGAGCCGATTTGCCAAAAAGGGCCCGAAATGAGCGATATTGTGAACCAAGCCGTTGTCATCCTGAACGAAAAACTCTCGACCGCGGATTTCGACGGCACCGCGAAGTTCGACATTAAGAACGAAGGCGCGATCATGATGGACAGCAGCGGCGCGCGCGCGGGCGACGAACCCGCCGACGTGACGCTGAGCGCCGACGCCGACACGTTCCAGTCGATTCTCGACGGCGACACGAACCCCACCGCGGCCTTCATGTCCGGCAAGCTGGGCGTGGACGGCGACATGGGCATGGCAATGAAGCTGGCGTCCGTCCTGGCCTGATGCAGCTGGAGCCCGCCCCCCTCTTCACGGATGTGATGCCGGGGCCTGACAGCGGTCAGGCCCATTGGGCGATGACTTCCGATGACAAGCGGATCAGGGTCGGGTCATGGCCATTGGCCCACGCAAAAGGAACAGTACTGCTGTTTCCGGGGCGTACCGAATACATCGAGAAATACGGCGTGACCGCCAGCGAACTGGCGGCGCGCGGCCTTGCCACCATGGCGATTGACTGGCGCGGCCAGGGGCTGGCCGACAGGCTGGCGCAGGACCCGCTTCTGGGCCATGTGGATGTCTTCCAGGACTACCAGAAAGACGTCTCGGCCATGATGCGGGCCGCGCGGGAGCTTGGCCTGCCCCGGCCCTATTTCCTGCTGGCGCATTCGATGGGCGGCTGTATCGGGCTGCGCGCGGTGATGGAGGGGCTGGGCGTTCAGGCGGCGGCCTTTACCGGACCGATGTGGGGCATCTACATCAAGCCGCAGCTGCGCTTTCTGGCCGGGCTTCTCGCCCGGAACATGCCACGCCTGGGCCGGGGGCTGGACCTGCCGCCCGGAACGGTGCGCGAGCCCTACGTGCTGTCGGCCCCTTTCGAGGACAACATGCTGACCACCGACCAGCAGATGTACGACATGATGCGCGACCAACTGCGCGCGCACCCCGAACTGTCGCTGGGCGGACCCAGCTACATCTGGCTGCGCGAGGCGCTGGCCGAGACCATGCACCTTGCTGGCCGCGCCGCCCCCAGCCTGCCCGCGGTGACGTGGCTGGGCAGCAACGAAAGAATCGTCAACACCGCCCATGTCCACGCCCGAATGGAGAACTGGAAGGGCGGGCGGCTGGAAATCGTCGAAGGCGGCGAACACGAGGTGCTGATGGGCAACGAAGACCAGCGCAACGCGATCATGGACGGCTTGGAAAAGCTGTTTCTGGGCACGGTGACTCGCTAAGCGATGCCGCCCGCCTACATAGGCGGTCATGACACGCGCACCGGTCCTCACCTTTACCGAAAAGGGCATCTACTGCCCTGCTGGCGACTTTTTCATCGACCCCTGGCGGCCGGTTGACCGGGCGTTGATCACCCATGGCCACGCCGATCACGCGCGCGGCGGTATGGGCCATTACCTTGCCACCCACGCCGCCCTGCCGGTCATGCGCCACCGGCTGGGGGATATCTCTGCCGACGGTATCGCCTATGAAGAGCTGCGCAGGATCGGGGATGCCGAGGTATCCTTTCATCCGGCCGGGCATGTGCCCGGCTCCGCCCAGATCAGGGTTGCCGTGGGCGGCGAAGTCTGGGTCGTTTCGGGCGACTACAAGGTGATCGACGACGGATTTTCCGAACCTTTCGCCCCGGTCAGATGTCATCACTTCATCACCGAGAGCACATTCGGCCTGCCGGTGTTCCGCTGGACCCCGCAAGAGGATGTCGCGGCAGAGATCAACGGATGGTGGGCAGCCTGCGCGGCGGCGGGCAAGACCGCGTTCCTGGGGGCCTATTCCCTTGGGAAGGCTCAGCGCCTGCTGTCGATGCTGGACACCGGGATCGGGCCGATCCTGACCCACGGCGCGATCGAGGCCACCAACGCGGTGCTGCGCGACCAGGGGCTGACACTGCCCCCGACGATCCATGCCACGGCGGAGGTTGACCCCAAGGCGCATCCCGGCGCGATGGTCGTGGCGCCGCCCTCTGCCCTGGGCAGCAAATGGGCGCGCCGGTTCGGCCCGCAGGAAAGCGCCTTTGCCTCCGGCTGGATGGCGCTGCGTGGCGTGCGGCGGCGCCGCGCCGGGGATCGGGGGTTCGTGATATCGGATCATGCCGACTGGCAGGGCCTGCTGTCGGCCATCACGCAAACTGGCGCAGAAAATATATATGTAACGCATGGTTATACGGATATCTTCACGCGATACTTGAACGAAAACGGCTGGCGGGCGCAGGTCGTCCCCACGGAGTTCGAGGGCGAGAACCTGGACACGGGAGCGGCGGAATGAAACGGTTTGCCGCGCTGTTCAACACCATCGACCAAAGTACCAAGACGACGGTAAAAGTTACCGCGCTGGCTGACTATTTCAGCGATGCGGCGGACGAGGACCGGTTGTGGACCGTCGCGCTGTTTTCCGGCCGCAGGCCCAAACGTGCGGTCACGACGACCCGGCTGCGGGAATGGGCGGCCGAAGTCGCGGACATACCGCTGTGGCTGTTCGAGGACAGCTATGCCATCGTCGGCGATCTGGCAGAGACCATTGCGCTGGTCCTGCCGCCGAACCCCTCGACCGAGGACCGCCCGTTGACCCATTGGATCACCGAACTGCGCGGTCTGGCCCAGATGGAAGAACCGGCGCGCAAGGCCTTTGTCCTGTCCGCCTGGCAGAGCCTGGGCGGCACGGAACGGTTCCTCTTCAACAAGCTGATCACAGGCGGCTTTCGTGTCGGCGTCAGCCAGAAGCTGATGACCCGCGCGCTGGCCCAGGCCACAGGCAAGCCCGAGACCGAGCTGGCGCACCGGCTCATGGGCAATTGGCACCCGGACGATACCACCTGGCACGCGCTGATCGAGGCGGCGGACGCCTCCGCCGATGCATCGCGGCCCTACCCGTTCTACCTTGCCTACGCGCTGGAGGACGGACCCGAAAGCCTGGGCGACCCCGAACCCTGGCGCGCGGAATGGAAATGGGACGGTATCCGCGGCCAGCTGATCCTGCGCGACGGCAACTACTACATCTGGTCGCGCGGCGAGGAACTGATGACCGACCGCTTCCCCGAGCTTGCCCGCGCCATCGACCATTTGCCTACCGGCACAGTATTGGACGGCGAGTTGCTGGTCTGGCTGCCCGGTGCCGAGGCGCCGTCGTCCTTCAATGCGCTGCAGGCCAGGATCGGGCGCAAGACGGTGCCCAAGAAGTTGTTGCGCGAGGCGCCCGTCGTCATTCACGCCTACGATATGCTGGAGTGGCAGGGCACAGACATCCGCCACCGCCCCTTTGCCGAGCGCCGCCAGCTGCTTGAGACGGCCTGCGCCGACCTGCCGCCGGACGCGCCCGTGCGGCTTTCGCCGCAGATCGCGTTCGACAGCTGGGAAGACCTGGCACAGCGCCGCGCCGCCGCGCGGGACGCCCAGGCGGAGGGGCTGATGCTGAAACGGGCCTGCAGCCCCTACCTTGCCGGGCGCAAGAAGGGCGATTGGTGGAAATGGAAGCTCGACCCGCTGACCATCGACGCGGTGATGATCTATGCGCAATCGGGATCGGGCCGTCGCGCGAACCTGTTCACCGATTTCACCTTTGCCGTCTGGAACGGCAACGACCTTGTGCCCTTTACCAAGGCCTATTCGGGCCTGACGGACGCCGAGTTTCGCCAGATCACGGCCTGGGTGCGCAAGAACACGCTGGAACGCTTCGGCCCGGTGCGGCGAGTGACACCGCACCATGTTTTCGAGATCGCATTTGAGGGCATCCAGCCCAGCCCGCGCCACAAATCCGGCGTTGCCCTGCGCTTTCCGCGCATGAAACGCTGGCGCAAGGACAAACCCCTGCAGGAGGCAAACACCTTGGACGACCTGAACGACATGCTGCGCCAATATGGATGAGACCCCCAAGACACCCGCGACCGCCAACGGCGCACAAACTTATCGGCACAGGCTGATCGCCCTCGCAAAATGGGTCCGGCGGAACGCCGAGATCAGCACCCTTCTGGTCATTGCCGCCGGAATCGTCGCGGTCTGGGCCTTCGCCGAACTGGCCGACGAGGTGATCGAGGGCGGCACGCAAGGGGTCGACCGGACCCTTCTGCTTCTTCTGCGGACGCCGGGCGATCTGTCCGACCCGATCGGCCCGCCCTACCTGGAGGAAATGGGCCGTGATCTGACCGCGCTTGGCGGCGTCGTGGTGCTGAGCCTTGCGACCTGCGTGGCCGCGGGGTTCTTCGCCATCCGCAAGAGCTATGGCACCATGCTTTACGTGCTGGTGGCAACGGGGGGCGGCATCGCCTTTTCAACCGTGTTCAAACAGCTGTTCGACCGTGCGCGGCCCGATCTCGTCCCGCATGGGTCCATGGTCTATACCGCCAGCTTTCCCTCCGGGCATTCGATGATGGCGGCGGTCGTCTACCTGACCCTGGGGGCGCTGATCGCGCGGGTGCTGCCGCAGCGGCGGCTGAAATCCTACGTGCTGAGCGTGGCCATGCTGGTAACAATCCTGGTGGGGGTCAGCCGCGTCTACCTGGGGGTGCACTGGCCGACGGATGTGCTGGCGGGCTGGCTGGTCGGCGCGGCCTGGGCCATCGTCTGCCTGCTGGTCGCGCGGGGCCTGGGCCGCAGGGGCCATATGGCCCCGCCGCTGGCACAGGACTAGGCTCTGGACCCATTAATTCTATATGCTCAGCGGCGATTTCACGGGATTTCAATGGTTTGGGGCGTGCAGCCAATCCCCTCTCGGGACATTGCTGCGCAATGCCCTGCCGGGCAGCGGTAGGTTCTATTCGCAAGCGACCCAAGCCGTTGAAATGAAGTGAAATCGCCGCCCGTCGCTCCGAAGGAGCGCCGTGTCATGCTGGCACGCCTTCGGCGTGACGGGTTTGACGGATTTTCCCGCAGCCTGCGTCAGATCTGCTTGAAATAGAACCACTATTCCTGCGCAGGTGCTTCTTGTCTTCGAAAAAATCTGTCAAACTGAGCGTATGGAACTAATGAGTCCAGAGCCTAGCCCCGCAGCCCGCTGCACCTTGCGCCACAGCCCGCCCGGACCTAGATGTGCGACAGCACACAAGAAAGGTCCGACATGTTCCAGCTTCCCTATCCCGTCCATGATGCCAACGCCGCCGGAGGCGACAAGAACCTGGGCGACCTGCCGGAATGGGACCTGAGCGATCTCTACACCGGTGAAGATGCGCCGGAGCTGAAACGCGACCTCGACTGGCTGGAGGAAGCCTGCGCGAGCTTTGCCGCCGATTACGAGGGCAAGCTTGCCGAACTCGACGCCGCCGGTCTGCTGGACTGCGTGCTGCGCAATGAGAAGATCAACCAGATCGCCGGGCGGATCATGTCCTTTGCCGGGCTGCGCTACTATCAGCTGACCACCGACGCGGGCCGGGCCAAATTCATGTCCGACCTGCAGGAAAAGATCACCAATTTCACCACGCCGCTTGTGTTCTTCACGCTGGAACTGAACAAGCTGCCCGACGATCACCTGGACAAGCTGCTGAACCAGAACGCCGATCTGGCGCGCTACAAGCCGGTGTTCGACCGCATCCGCGCGATGAAACCCTATCAGCTGTCGGACGAGCTGGAGCGTTTTCTGCACGACCTCGGCGTGGTCGGCGACGCCTGGGAGCGGATCTTTGACGAGACCATCGCGGGGCTGGAATTCGAGGTGATGGGCGAGGTTCTGGGTATCGAGGGCACGCTGAACCTGCTGACCGACCCCGACCGCGACACCCGCGAGGCCGCGGCCCGCGCGCTGGCAGAGGTGTTCAGCGACCGGATCAGGACCTTTGCCCGTGTGCACAACACCCAGGCCAAGGAAAAGGAAGTCATCGACCGCTGGCGCGGGATGGAGACGGCCCAGACCTCCCGGCACCTGGCCAACCACGTCGAACCCGAGGTCGTCGAGGCGCTGCGCAATGCGGTTGTGGACGCCTATCCGCGCCTCAGCCACCGGTATTATGAGCTGAAACGCAAATGGCTGGGTCTGGACAAGATGCAGGTCTGGGACCGCAACGCGCCCCTGCCGATGGAAGACCCCCGTATCGTGGACTGGGCGCAGGCCGAAAAGACCGTGATGGAGGCCTATACCGCCTTTGATCCCCGCATGGGCGAACTGGCGGAACCGTTCTTCCGCAAGGGCTGGATCGACGCGGCGGTGAAACCGGGCAAGGCGCCGGGGGCCTTTGCCCATCCCACCGTCACCGACGTGCACCCCTATGTGATGCTCAACTACCTTGGCAAACCGCGCGACGTGATGACGCTGGCGCACGAACTGGGCCATGGGGTGCATCAGGTACTGGCGGCGGGTCAGGGCGAAATGCTGTCATCGACCCCGCTGACCCTGGCGGAAACCGCAAGCGTCTTTGGCGAGATGCTGACCTTCCGCAAGATGCTGGACGGGGCAAAGTCGACCGCGGAGCGCAAGGTCCTGCTGGCCGGCAAGGTCGAGGACATGATCAACACGGTCGTGCGCCAGATCGCCTTCTACGATTTCGAATGCAAGCTGCACGCGGCGCGGCGCGGGGGCGAATTGACACCCGACGACATCAATGCGCTGTGGATGTCCGTGCAGGCGGAAAGCCTTGGGCCCGCCTTTGAATTCATGGACGGGTACGAAACATTCTGGGCCTATATCCCGCATTTCGTGCATTCGCCCTTCTACGTCTATGCCTACGCCTTTGGCGACGGTCTGGTGAACGCGCTCTATGCCGTCTATGCCGAGGGTGAGCCGGGCTTTCAGGAGAAATATTTCGACATGCTCAAGGCGGGCGGGTCCAAGCACCACAAGGAGCTTCTTGCCCCTTTCGGTCTCGACGCCACCGACCCCGCGTTCTGGGACAAGGGTTTGAGCATGATCTCGGGCTTGATCGACGAACTTGAGGCCATGGAAGACTGAAAAACCGCCGCGCCGCCGCGCCGCCGCGAGGTGGCGCGGCGCGACGCAGGCAACAACCGGCATCCGGGCCGGTCGGCCAAAGGCCGCCTGCAGAGAAATTGGTGCTGAACCGCCGACCGCCCTGCCGGGTTGAGATGTGCAGTGGCGAAGGCGCAGGAAAAATGAACCTGATGATCAGGAACCTATACAGAACCCATTTCAGGAAACGCCTGCTGCGCGTGCTGATCTGGGTGCGGCTGCATATTCCGCCGGGTCTGCGGCTGATCCTGGGCGTCCTGCTGATGATCGGCGGCGTCTTCAGCATCCTGCCTTTTCTGGGTCTGTGGATGCTGCCCGCAGGGTTCTATGTTGCGGCGCTGGACATTCTGCCCCTGTGGCGCTGGATGCGTGGACGGCGGCGGCCGGTCACTTCAGTTGCGAATCCTTCGATCCACGCCGATTTATCCCACCCCGCGTCTGAGCCTTTGACGCCCGCTCCTGGGCACAATCCACACAAAGTTTGACCCCCGGCAGCGCCTCTCGTCGGCGTTGGGGTATTTCCTCTTCGCATTCCGCGCAGTGGGTCAGGCTTTCGCCCGTCGGTTGCCTGCGCGCCCTGAGCCGCGCCAGCTCGTCGCTGATCGAGGCTTCGATCTGTTCCGATACAGCGCCGTCGCGCGCCCATCCTCCGGCCATGTTCGTTCCTCCGCTCTCGCGGCAAGGATAGCACGGCAGGGCGCCACGTCACCCTTTGACTGTCACAAAGTGCTGTTAGACTGCGCCTGATATTTGCCGAAGGAGACACCATGCGTATCATCAAGCGACTTCTTGCAGCCCTCATTGTACTGGTCGTGATCGCGCTGGTCGCATTTTTCGCCTTCGCCCCGGGATTCGTGGAAAAGGCGCGGAACGCCGTGCTGCCGCATGATCCCTACCCGGTGTCCGAAGCGGCACAGCAGTTGCACGACCGGCTGATCATCGGCGACCTGCATGCCGACCCCCTGCTGTGGAACCGCGACCTGTCCCGGCGCGGCGACTACGGACAGGTCGACATCCCCCGCCTGCTGGAGGGCAATGTGGCTGTGCAGGTCTTTACCGCCGTGACCAAATCGCCCGCCGGTCAGAACTACGAGGAAAATTCGGCCGAAGCTTTCGACAACGTCACCTCGCTGGCCATCGGCCAGCTTTGGCCGCCGCGCACCTGGACCAGCCTGCTGCAACGCGCGATCTATCAGGCCGAGAAACTGGAAGCCGTCGAGGCCGCCCTGCCCGACCAGTTCCGCATCATCCGCACGCGCGCCGACCTGGACAGCCTGCTGGCCGACCGTGCGGCAGGTCAACAGGTTGTTGGCGGCATTCTGGGAATCGAAGGGGCGCATGCGCTGGAGGGTGACATCGCGAACCTCGACAGGATCGAAGCGGCAGGCCACCGGGTCATCGGCCTGCACCATTTCTTTGACAACGCCCTGGGCGGGTCGCTGCACGGCAAGGACAAACAGGGGCTCACAGACTTTGGCCGCGCGGTGGTGCGCGAGGTGGCGCAGCGCGGGCTTGTCCTGGACCTTGCCCATTCCAGCCCGGCGGTTGCCCTGGAAGTAATTGAAATCACTGATATTCCGCTGATCGTCAGCCACAGCGGCGTCACCGCCCACTGCGAAACGCCGCGCAATCTGCCGGACGATGTGATGCGCCAGATTGCCGCCACCGGCGGTGTCATCGGCATGGGCTATTGGGATGAGGTCACTTGCGGCGACTTCACCCCCGCCGGGGTTGCCAAGATGACGCGAACCGCCGTCGACCTGCTGGGCGCGGACCACGTGGCGCTGGGGTCGGACTTTGACGGCTCGGTCACGACCGCTTTCGACACGTCAGAACTGGCGGCGCTGACGCAGGCGCTTCTGGACGAAGGGCTGAGCGAAGATCAGATTGCCAAGGTCATGGGCGAAAACATGGTCCGCGTGTTGCGCGCCCGCCTGAAGTGATCAGGCCTTGCCCGCGGCATAAACCATGTCGATCATCCGCTGCGTGCCCTGGCTGAACTCCAGGGCACAGGGGTAATCTTCGCCCTGCAGAACGCTGCGCCCAAAGGCTTCGACCTGCAGCACGTAGTGGTTCACGTTCGCAAACCGCTCAACGGTGCGGGTGCCGACCTCGGTCTCAAGATGCAGCTCCGCCTGATCGAACACGCCCGCGTTGAACGGACAGGTCAGGCGCAGCACCCCCTTGTCCCCGTGCAGCACCACCTCCTGCCGGGGCGCCATCCGGGTGGAAACCATGGCGCTGTAGGTGAAATCACCGAAATCCGCGTCGATCAACGCCTTCGTATCGACCCCATTGTCCCAGTCGATCCCGGCATGGGAAATGGCAACCGGTTCCGCCCCGGTCAGCAGCCGCGCCACACCGCAGGCATAGACCCCGATGTCCGGCATGGCACCGCCCCCGGCCTGCGCCTGATTGCGGATGTTGTCCGGATCGTCGTTGAAATAGGAAAAGGCCACGCTTACATGCCGCAGCCTGCCCAGACTACCGTCCTTCAGAAGCTCCCGCGCCCGCTGCATCTGCGGGTGGTGCGCGATCATGAACCCTTCGGCGCACAGCAGACCGGTCCGGTCCCGCGCGTCGATCACAGGGTCGAAATCCGCCGCTTTCAGGCCCAGCGGTTTCTCACAAAGCACATGCTTGCCCGCATCCAGCGCCTTGATCGCCCATTCGACGTGCAGGTGGTTCGGCAGAGGAATGTAGACCGCATCGACCTCACTATCGTCCAGCAGCGCCGCGTAGTCCTGATGGACACGCAAGCCCGGCGCAAACGCCCGGAAGCCTTCCGCCTTGGCCGGCGAAGACGTGGCCAGCGCGGCCAGTTCGGCCCCTTTGGCAGCATGGATGGCCGGGGCCATCTCCTGCCTGGCAAAATTGGACGCCCCCAGGACGCCCCAACGCAAATGGGTCATATCCGCCTCCACTGATCTTTCCGCGGGACCTTAGCGGACTGGTTTTGCGGCACAAGTTCGCTTGGCAGGATCCGGGCACAATGCCCCCGCTGCCGGGGCGGCGGGGGCAGGACGTCGGACCGGCGGATCAGGCGTCCACCGTCATGCCCTTTTCCCGGGCCAGGTCGCGCATGCGTTTCTGCAGCTTTTCAAAGGCCCGCACCTCGATCTGGCGGATGCGTTCGCGGCTCACGTCATATTGCGCCGACAGATCCTCCAGCGTGACGGTCTCGTCGCTCAGGCGGCGCTGGGTCAGGATATCCTTCTCCCGGTCGTTGAGGACCTCCAGCGCCTCCGCCAGCATCTCGCGACGGGTCTCCAGCTCGTTCCGTTCGGCGTAATCGCCCGCCTGGTCCGCGCCCTCGTCCTCCAGCCAGTCCTGCCATTGCATCGTGCCTTCGCCCTCGGTGCCGACAGTCGCGTTCAGCGACGCATCGCCGCCCGACATCCGCCGGTTCATCGAGATCACCTCGTCCTCGGTCACGCCCAGCTGCGTCGCGATTTCGGTCACGTTCTCGGGGCGCAGATCGCCATCCTCCAGCGCGCCGATCTTGTTCTTGGCCTTGCGCAGGTTGAAGAACAGCTTCTTCTGACCCGAGGTCGTGCCCAGTTTCACCAACGACCAGGACCGCAGGATGTACTCCTGGATCGACGCGCGGATCCACCACATGGCGTAGGTCGCCAAGCGGAACCCCTTTTCGGGATCAAAGCGTTTCACCGCCTGCATCAGGCCCACGTTCGCCTCCGAGATCACCTCGGCCTGCGGCAAGCCGTAGCCGCGGTAGCCCATCGCGATCTTTGCGGCCAACCGAAGGTGGCTGGTGACCATCCTGTGCGCGGCTTCCGTGTCCTGCTCTTCCACCCACCGCTTGGCGAGCATGTATTCTTCCTCGGGCTCCAGCAGGGGAAACTTGCGAATCTCCTGCATGTACCGGTTAAGACCGCCTTCAGGAGTCGGTGCCGGCAGGTTTGCATAATTTGCCATCAATTGTCCCTTTCCCAGTCTCGGGGGGCCTGTTCTCGCGTGATGTTTAAGCCCTTAACATGCATATGGTTAGCGCACACATCTGTTTCAAGTCGACGCCATGCGGTTTTTCACCCCATCTGCCGTTCGGCGTTAAGAATGGCACAAGATAGGTGAAGGAACAGTTATCTTTCAAACCGGTCACGACCTTGTGCGCGTCATCCCGCCGTCCGCAGCCGGTCCAGCAGTTCCGCCATGTCGGCGGGCAACGGCGCCTCAAAGCGCAGGGCCTCGCCCGACACCGGGTGCGTGAACCCCAAAACGGCGGCATGCAGCGCCTGGCGCGGAAAGGCGCGCACCGCATCCGCCACCGGCGGTGGAAGCGCCCCCTTGGGCAGCTTGCGCTTGCCGCCATAGGTGGGATCGCCCACCAGCGCATGGCCCGCATGGGTCATGTGCACCCTGATCTGGTGGGTCCGCCCGGTCTCGAGCCAGCATTCCATCAGCGCCAGCACAGGCGGGTTGCCGTAGGTTTCGACCCGGCGCGCGCGCGTCACCGCGTGGCGGCCACCCTGGAACAGCACCGCCTGCCGCTGCCGGTCGGTCCGGTGCCGCGCCAGCTGAGTCGTCAGCTTCAGAATATCGCCCGGTTCGAAAGACACCCCCCTGACCCCCCGCAGCCGCGGATCGCCGGCCAGGGGCACACCGTAGACAAGCGCCTGATAATACCGCTCCACCGTGTGCTTTTCGAATTGTGCGGCCAACCCGTGATGCGCCGCGTCCGACTTGGCGACCACCAACAGCCCGCTGGTGTCCTTGTCGATCCGGTGCACGATGCCGGGCCGCTTCATGCCGCCCACGCCGGACAGATCATCGCCGCAATGGGCCATCAACGCGTTCACCAGCGTGCCCGACGGCGTGCCGGGCGCCGGGTGCACCACCATGCCCGCTGGCTTGTTCAGCACCACCAGATCCGCGTCTTCATGGACGATGTCCAGCGCGATCGCCTCCGGCAGGATATGGCTCTCCTCGGCCTCCTCCACCCCGATGTCCACCTGCGCCCCGGCCGCGACCTGCGCACGCGCGTCGCGCACCACCTGTCCGTCGATGCGGACCGCCCCCTGTTCGATCAGCCGCGCCAGCCGGGTGCGCGACAGCGCCGCATCCTCTGGCACATCGCGGGCCAGCGCCTTATCAAGGCGCGGCGGCGGGCTTTCCGCCAGAATAAAGGTGATGGTCCGGTGCGACATGAATGAACCCGAAAAAGAAATTGGCGAACCGGCTAACCTGCGGTTCCTGCGGCGGCTGGTCACGGTGCTGACCGTGGTGATGATCTGCGGCGTTCTAGTGGTGATCGGCCTGCTTGTCACCCGCCTTGGACGCAGCGCACCGGTATTGCCCGCCAGCATCAGCCTGCCCGGCGGCGCCACCGCCCGCGCCTTCACCCAGGGCGACGGCTGGTATGCCGTGGTGACGGATCGGGACCAGATCGTGATCTTCGACCGTCTCACCGGCAAAATCACCCAAACGGTCGAGGTTACACCCAACTGACTTCTTTATGCCCCAAATACCTCCGGGGTTTGGGGCAGCGCCCCAAGGCTCGCCATCAACGCAACCGCCGGGCACGGGCCGCAACCGCGCCACGGGGCGATGCCGTTCGGCAAAGGCCTCGAACTTTCTCTGCGCGGTGGGGGGCGGGGGTGGTACCACCTCCTGGTCTCGAACCAGGGACCTCTTGATCCACAATCAAGCGCTCTAACCAACTGAGCTAAGGCGGCACTGGGGCCGATTTAGCCAAGCGGACCACGGATTGCAAGACCCAAGGTCTGCAATCCACACAGCAGGTTCACAGGCCGATGGACCAATGCTGTTCCACGTTCGGCTGACCAAAGGACACCACCGGCGCAGTGCTCTCCAGCGTCCAGCCATTGCGGGCATAAAGCGCACCCGCCGCCCGGTGCGACTCGTGCGTCCAAAGCACCATGCGCCGGTATCCGGCCTCTCGGGCAAAGCCCATGCAGGTCTCCAGCAGCCGCCGCCCCAGCCCCTGCCCCCGGGCCTCGGGCGTCAGCAGAAACAACCGCAACTTCGCCGTTTCCGCATCGAGCCGCACACAAAAGATCGACCCCAGCCGCTGCGCCCCCGCCTGCGCAATCCATCCGCGCTCGCGCCCCGGATCGCTCTGCGCCAGAAAGTCATCAAGGATGCGCGCCACCAGCTCGCCAAAGCTGTCGTCGAATCCCTCGTCCCGCGCATAGTGAACGGCATGCTGCTCCACCAGCCAGTCCCGGTCCTCGGCAGCGAATCTGCGCAGTTCGATGTTGTCCATTCCGTCCCTCCGCGCGGCTGACGCTTGCCAATCGGGCCCCGCCGGGATAGCCCTGCTTCCCATCATCGGCGGAGAACACCATGGGAATCAACACGGAACGCGACATCGAGGCTAACCTGCAGATCGGACCGACCGACGCGGGCATGGTGCGGCTTTTCGTCGAAGGTGGCGGCGTTGAGTTGCCGATGGACTTCACCCCCGAGGAAGCCGTGGAAATCGCCGAAGAAATCATGGCCGCGGCCCACCGCGCCAGCGGCGGCAAGGGCAAGAAGCGTTAACCTCTACCCCCAATCCGGCAGCATGTCCGGGTCGCGCAGCATCTGCAGCCTGCGCGCCGCGCAAAAGGCGAACTTCTGCACCATGACCTTGCGCCGTGCGGGGGCCAGCCGGGTCTCCGGCCCCATGCGCACGATCTCGGCGCCATAGGCGTCTGCGATGATCAGCCCGGTCTCATCCGGCAGCAATTCGGTCGGAAAATCGGCGTCCACCGCCCAGAAGAACCGGTCGGCCCACTCAAGGTAGCCCTCCCATTTCCGGTCCGAGGTGTAATCGGCGCGGGAGGATTTGCACTCCACCACCCAGACCTCGCCCTTCGGGCCCAGCGCCATCACATCCACCCGCAACCCGCGCGCCGGGACCAGTTCCTCCACGCAGGCAAACCCATGTCCTGCCAGGTGCCGGCAGACCCCCCGGGCAAGAAGCTGGCCGGGCTGCGGGGCGGGCGGCGGCGGTGACAGGTCGATCTGGGTCATACGGAAAATAATGAACATTTCGTGAACATTTGCAACCCCCCTGCCCCGGCAATGGCAAAACCCGCCCGGCAGCCCTATCTTGAGCTCTGGTGGACCCAGCAGGGAGCGGCGGGAATGGATGAACGGCAACCGATGAACCAGACACAGGCGCGCGGCGTGCGCTACGCCCGCGAGCTTGAAGGGCATCTCAGCTGGCTTGACACCTTTTCGGGCACCGCGCTTGGCGTGCTGGCCGTGGCCTCGGGGATCTATACCTATCTCGGGGTATCGTCGCTGCTGGACGACAACGGCGCGATGTCCGCCTTTGCCGCCATTGCCTATTCGGTCGCCGTCTCCGTCGGCATCTTCGTCTTCTGGTCCTACATGCTGCGCCTGTTTCCCGCCGTGCGCACGGCCCGCGCCCGTGCGGGCCTTCTGGGGGCGATGGGGCTGGGATCCGTCGCCATCGTCGCCATGTCCAGCTGGCTGAACGCCGCCGCGCTGGCCGGGTCGGCGGCAGTCGAACAGCATCTGGCGGAAACGGTTCAGGACTATCAGGGCTCGCTGGAGCGCGCGCACGAGATCGCCCTGTCGGCGCAGGGTCTGGAACGTGACGTCGCCCGCGTGCGGCAGTCCTTCGAGGACCTGAGCGAACAGGAGGCCACAGGCAACCTGTCGGGCCTTGCAGGGCGCGGGGCCGTGTTCCGCGTTCTGCGGCAGAAATCCTCGGAACTGGCGGCACTCGAAGCGCAGATCGCGACCCAGACCCCGCTGGTCGCCACCGCCTTTGCCGAGGGCAACCAGATTCTCAGCCGGATGCGCGCGCTGACGGTGGAACCCGGCCCGGTCGAGGCGCGATCCGTGGAGTTTTCCGAACAGGCCGTGCGGCTGGCGGGGCTGATCACCCAGTTGCGCCAGCTCTCCGTTGCTTCGCTGGTGGAACGCGCGGCCCAGGATCTGTCCGCCTCGGTCGTGCTGCCGGAACTCGACGCGAGCAGCGCCGAGAACCGCACCGCGCAGGGCGCCACCATCACCTCCGTGCTCGAAGTCCTCGCTCAGCGTGCCACCACGCTGGAACGTGCGGCGCAGGCGGTGCTGGCCATGCCGCCCCCGTCCGAGACGACCTATACCCCGGTCTCCAGCGCCGATGCTGTGATCCTCTATGCCCGAAACTTCGTGCCGTCCTGGGCCGGGGCCATCGCCATCGACCTGTTGCCCGCGGTGCTGGTGCTGATCCTGGCCATCACCCAGAGCGCGATCCGTTCGGGCCGCGAGGGCGCGGCGATCGAGGATACGCTGACCCTGGCCGAAATCCGCGCCGCCCTGACCGTGATGCGAGAGATGGATGAGACAGCCCAGGCCACCCGCACCCCGTCCGCCCCGGCATCGGCGGCGCCTGACGCCGCGCCAAAGGACACGGTGCGTGTAACCCCGCTCAAATCCACATGAGCACCGCCCGCCGCAACCCTGTCGCCCGCGTCCTGACGGGCATCCTGATCTTTCAGCTGGGGCTTGGCGTGTTGCTGTTCTGGGGCGATCTGCGCGATGGCCTGCGGCTGCCGGGCTTCGGCCCCCGCGCGCCGTCGCTGACCGAACCGATCCGCCCCGGCGACCAGACCCGCCGCTACCGGCCCGACCGCGCCCCCGCACCGGGCCGACCGATGCCCGATACACCGTTGCCCGACAGGCTGGTCCTGACCGCCATAGAGGCGGGGCGCCGCATCCTTCTGGAAGGCGCGATCAGCGAAGGCGACGCCGCGCGCATCGCCCAGCAGATCGAAGAGCTGCCGCAGGTGCCCGACCGGGTCATCCTGAACTCGCCCGGCGGATCGGTCCGCGATGCGCTGGACCTGGGCCGCAGCCTGCGCACCGCCGGTCTGGACACCGCCCTGCGCGACGGCGACATCTGCTATTCCGCCTGCCCCTACGTGCTGGCCGCCGGGGTCAACCGCGACATTCCCGAAGGCGGCTCCGTCGGCGTGCATCAGCATTATTTCGGCGAAAGCACGATCCTGCCCGCCTTTGTCGCGGTGGAGAACATCCAGCGCGGGCAAGGCGAGGTGATGGCGTATCTCGACAGTATGGGTATCGACCCGCTTGTGATGCGCCATGCGCTTGTCACGCCGCCTGACGAAATCTACGTGCTGCTGCCGGAAGAGCTGCGCGCCTACGGTTTCGTGCCGGAAATCGACGGGGATTAGGGCACGCCCCCTTGTCGCTGCGCCGTTGCGGCTCTATCTCAGGGCTGTGGCGGGTTCTGCCCTGTTCGTGTGACGTAGCATTCCAGTGGCCTTAAGCAAATCCTAGGGAGCTGGCTCTGTCCGGGCCCTGGTCCGGTTATCTGGCGCCCACCTGTAGTAACAGGTCCCCGGGAATCAAGACTGACCGGCAGGTGCGGTCCCGTCACACCTTTCTCTTTCTATGCATCTCAGCGTGCCGGACGGCGGTGCCGCGCGTCGCCTGTCCGCAGCGCGTCGCGCGATACTTTGCGGTCTGTTTCCGCTGCAGGTTGCCAGTGCCTGACGGCCCATGACGGCATCGAGACAACGCAGTTAACCCAATTTTAATAAATTCATCTCTATCTCGACCCAGGCCGTGCACCCCGGATAGGGGTGACGCGGCGATGCTACCAACTGGATATTACATGAAAAATATGATGCCATTTCAACGCCGTAGCTTCTGCGCGGTCCTACTCGTCACTCTCGCAGGCTGCGCCATTCCGGCCACGCCGATCGTGTCGGAATTCAACGGCGACAGCGTGACAATCGTGACGTCCGCTTTCGCCGATCCCGCCAGCGTCAAGCAGAAGACCCAGGAAGAGGCGTCCCGCATCTGTGCCAAGGGCCCGAAGAAACGGGCCGAATATGCCTCGACCAGGACGAACCAGCAGACCTATGAACAAAGCCACCTGTTCCTGTGCCTGAACTGACGTCCGGCGCCCGGTTCAGAACGCCTCTGGCCGGGCCTCGCGCGCCATGTGGTCCAGCACCGCATTCACGAATTTCGGTTCTTTCCCGTCGGGAAAGAACGCGCGCGCCACGTCGACGTATTCGTTGATCACCACTCTCGGGGGTGTGCTGTCGTCCCGGAACTCCGCCCCGGCGGCGCGGAACAGGGCGCGCAGCGTGGGGTCGATCCGCGCGATCGGCCATTTCGCCACCAATGCACGATCGGTCATCTGGTCGATCCCGGCCTGATGATTCACCGCCGTTTCGATGACATAGGCGAACAGGTCGATATCGCCGTCCAGCATCTCGTCGCCTTCGTAGACCGCGCCGAAGCGATGGTCGAGGAATTCGCGGCGCACCATCTCAACCGTCAGGTTCGAATGTTCCATCTGGAACAGCGCCTGCACGGCATAAAGCCGCGAGGCGGACTTCATCTTGCGTTTCTGGTTGCCCGACAGTGAGGTGTTCATGCGATGCTGTTTCCGTCGGTCTCCCCCGCCAACAGCGTATCCTCGCCGCGCGGTTTGAAGCCGATGCCCTTGCTTGTTTGCGCCCACTTACGGGCGAGCGCGATCAGATGCAAGGCCGCCGCGGCCGCGCCGCCGCCCTTGTTCTGGCCGGCGGGGTCGGCGCGCACTTCGGCCTGGGCCCTGTTCTCGACCGTCAGGATCCCGTTGCCGATACACAGCCCCTGCAATCCCAGCAACTGCAGCGCGCGGGAGCTGTCGTTGCAGACGGTTTCATAGTGCGTCGTCTCGCCCCGGATCACGCAGCCCAGCGCCACGTAGCCGTCGAAATTGCTGCGCCGGTCGCTGATCCCGATGGCGGTGGGAATTTCCAGCGCGCCGGGCATTTCGACCACATCGTATTCCGCGCCCGCCGCCTCCAGCTCTGCCTTGGCACCGTCCAGCAGCCCGCGCGCGATGTCGCTGTAATAGGGCGACACCACGATCAGCACCTTGACCGGCCGGTCAAAGCTCGGGCGCGGCAGGACGGTATGTTCTTCGGACGACGCCATGATCTATCTCTCCGTGATGGGGCGTGTGCCCACGATTTCAATCGCATAGGCATCAAGGCCCATGTACCGGGTCTCGGGATTGTCGGTCAGCAGCACCAGCTCGTGCAGCCCCAGCTCGGTCAGGATCTGCGCGCCAAGACCGGTGCGTTTGACGGTCCGGGGGCCTTCGTCCTCGTCCTCGTCCAGCCGCAGGCGCGGATAAGGGTCTCGGAACAGGACCACCGCGCCGCGCCCCTCCTCCGCGATGATCTGCATCGCCCGCGGCAGTTCGTCGGCGGGGCTTGGCCCCAGGCCCAGAATGTCTTCCAGCGCATTGATCGCATGGGTGCGCACCAGCACCGGCTCGGGCGTGGTGATGTCGCCCTTGACCAGCACGACATGGTCCGTGCCGGTGATCTCATCGGCAAAGATGCGCATCTCCCAGGTACCGCCGTAGGCTGAAGTCACCTGCCGCACGTCCCGCACCATCAGCAGGTTGTCGTGTTTGTGGCGATAGGCGATCAGATCACTGATCGTGCCGATCTTGAGCCCGTGTTTCGCGGCGAACGTGACCATGTCGGGCAGCCGCGCCATGGTGCCGTCCTCCTTCATGATCTCGCAGATCACACCCGAAGGGTGCAACCCCGCCAGACGGCTGATGTCCACCGCCGCCTCGGTATGGCCCGCCCGCACCAGCACCCCGCCGTCGCGCGCGCGCAGCGGAAAGATATGCCCCGGCGTGGCGATATCCGCCTCGCCCGCCTGTTCGTCGATCGCCACCGCAACCGTGCGGGCGCGGTCGGCGGCGGAAATGCCTGTCGTGACCCCCTCGCGCGCCTCGATGCTGACGGTAAAGGCCGTCTCGTGCCGCGCTGAATTGTTCACCGCCATCATCGGCAACCCCAGCTTTGCCACCCGCTCTGCCGTCATCGGCAGACAGATCAACCCCCGCCCGTGGGTCGCCATGAAATTGATCGCATCCGCATCCGCATGCACCGCCGGGATCACCAGGTCGCCCTCGTTCTCGCGGTCCTCGTGATCGACCAAGATGAACATGCGGCCCCGGCGCGCTTCGGCGATGATTTCCTCGATCGGGGAGATGGCAGATGCAAGCTCCGCTTCCACGGGTCCCGGTTTTTCGTAGTTCATCACAAGTCCTCACCTCTGGCAGGCCACCACATAG
Source organism: Sulfitobacter sp. THAF37 (assembly GCF_009363555.1). Classification (NCBI taxonomy): domain Bacteria; kingdom Pseudomonadati; phylum Pseudomonadota; class Alphaproteobacteria; order Rhodobacterales; family Roseobacteraceae; genus Sulfitobacter; species Sulfitobacter sp. THAF37. Next base: position 2,144,858 of record NZ_CP045372.1, on the reverse strand, counting down.
CCCAGGCGCAAAGGCTTGACCAGACTGCGCTCCGCCCCGCTTCTTTATGCTGCAAATACTCCAATCCGGCCTATGCCGTCCCAAACCGCCGACAGCAACAGGGCGGGACCTGCGCGCGCTCAGGAGAAGTAGCGCGCAGCCTCCACATAGCCCGCCGCCCGTGCCGCCGCCGTCCAAGCCCGTTCCATCCCGGTATCTCCCACGATCAGCACCTGATCGCGCAGAAGGCCGCGCGCGCCGATCACATCGCCAAGGTGGCTGCGCATCTCGCTCCAGCTGTCGGTGAACTTCGGCGCGGGCGCGGCGGCGTCCAGCACCGGGTTCGCCGCCGCCATCAGCGTCGGCGTCAGCGGCGCATGGACCAGCGCCAGCTTGTCCGCCCGCTCCAGCATGGCAAGCTTGTCCGCCCGCGCGACCGGCATCTGCGGCGCTTCGGCCCGCACGACCCGCAGCGCGTTCGAGGAAAACAGCAGCCCCGTGATGTCGCGCCCCGTCGCCTTGCGCACCGCGGCATAGGTCGGGTAATCCAGCCCCAGCGCCCGCGCTCGCGCCACATGCATCCGGACCACCATCAGCGGGATCGCCTTGGGCATGGCCGCGTCGCGCGCCTTCTGCCACTGAAAGGTCCGCCACCTGTGGCCCCCCTCCAGCGTCGGACCCTGGTTGTGACCGATCCCCGCCGTCATGACATTTCCCCCAGCCGCGCCACATAGCGCGCCAGCGTGTCGATCTCCAGATTGACATGGTCGCCCACCGCCACGTCGCCCCAGGTGGTCGCCGCCTTGGTGTGAGGGATGAAATTGATGCCGAAATCACAGCCGTCGACGGCGTTCACCGTCAGCGACGTGCCGTTCAGCGCCACCGACCCCTTCGGCGCGATGAAGCGCGCCAGCGCCTCGGGGGCACGCAGAGTGACGCGCGTGCTGTCGCCTTCATCCGTCAGGGCGATCACCTCGGCCACGCCGTCCACATGGCCGGACACGATGTGTCCGCCCAGTTCGTCGCCGACCTTGAGCGCGCGTTCCAGGTTCAGCCGCTTGCCCGGTTGCCAGGTGCCCAGATTGGTCTTGTCCACCGTCTCGGCACTGATCTGGACCTCGTACCAGTCGGGCCCAAGCGCCACGACCGTCAGGCACACGCCGTCGCTGGCGATGGAGGCCCCCATGTCGATCCCGTCTGTCGCGTAGCCCGTCTTGATCCGCGCGCGCAGGTCGCCCTGCTGCTCCAGCGCGACAACGGTTCCGATGTCGGTTATGATCCCTGTGAACATGGCCCGCTCCTTGACTGTTCCGCTACCCGAGGTAGCGCCACACCGACCGGACAGCAAGTGTCACCGACGCCACATTTTCGCCCCCATTGCATGGCAGGACAGCCGCAACCGACGATGCCAGAGGATTCACATGCCGCCCGTCGCCCCCGAAACCAGGGTGTTCCTTTTCCTGCAGGGACCGCATGGCCCCTTCTTCAACCGCCTGGGCAAGATGCTGCGCCTGACGGGGGCGGAGGTCTGGCGCGTGGGGTTCAACGCGGGCGACCGGGCCTTCTGGTTCCACCCGCGCAGCTACATCCCGTTTCGCGGCACCGCGGCGGACTGGCCGCGGACGTTCCGCACGCTCTTGACGGAAAAGAGCGTGACCGACATCGTGCTCTATGGCGACACCCGACCGATCCATGCGCAGGCGGTGGCAGAGGCACGGACGCGTGGCCTGACGGTACATGTGTTCGAGGAAGGGTACATGCGGCCCTATTGGGTCACTTACGAACGCGGCGGATCGAACGGCAACTCGCGCCTGATGGATATGACCATTCCCCAGATGCAGACGGCACTTGCCAATTCCGACATGGAGGCGCCCCTGCCCCCGGGCCACTGGGGCGACATGCGCCACCACATCTTCTATGGCGCCCTGTACCATTGGTTCGTGATGTTCCGGAACGGTGACTACCGCAATTTTCAGCCCCACCGCAGCCTGCCAGTGACCAAGGAATTCCAGCTCTACCTCAAACGGCTGATGCTGATGCCCGCCCTGGCGGCGGACCGGCTTGCGGCGACCTTGCGGATCAGGTTGGGCGGCTTTCCTTACCACCTGGCGCTGCTGCAGCTGGAACACGACAGCGCGTTCCAGATGCATTCGCCTTTCGACACCATGAGCGACTTTCTGGAACTGGTGATCGACGGCTTCGCCAAGGGCGCGCCGAAACATCATCATCTGGTGGTCAAGGCGCATCCGCTGGAAGATGGCCGCGTGCCGGTGCGCCGCGACCTGAAACGTCTCGCGCGAAAGCTGGGCGTGGCGGACAGGGTGCATTACGTGCGCGGCGGCAAGCTGGCGCAGCTGCTCAACGATGCGCGCAGCGCGGTCACGGTGAATTCCACCGCCGGGCAGCAGGTGCTGTGGCGCGGAATTCCGCTCAAGGTCTTTGGCCGGGCGGTCTATGCCAAGCCGGAATTCGTCTCGGACCAGCCCCTGCCCGAGTTCTTTGCCCGTGCCAGCCGGCCCGACAACAGGGCCTACAAGGATTTCCGACGCTATCTGCTTGAAACTTCGCAGATTCCCGGCGGCTTTTACGCCGCACGCGGACGGCGGCAATTGCTGCGGCAGGTGGTGGACATGATGCTGGCGTCCGAGGACCCCTACGAGGCGCTGGAACTCGGGACCGCGGCCCCAAGGCAACAGTTGCGCGCCGTTACCTGAGCCAAACTGCCTGAACATCTGGATTTTCGGCACGGCCTGACGTAGCCTGACCCCAAATACGCCGAAAAAACCGGCGAATTCGAGGCAGATAAAACAGGTCGAGGAGACCGGGCAGTGAAAACCAGAAAATTTCGGTGGGCGCGCCCCATCGCGGTGCTTGCGGCGCTTGCAGTACTCTCATCCTGCGGCTTGCCGCAGGCAGGTCCGAACAAACGGCAGATCTTCTCAGGTTCCGTGCAGAAGGAAGGCGATGCCTTCGTCGTCTCCGTCAATGACCGCGTGACCCGCGCCACCGGCGTGGTTCCTGCGCTGGGATTCTCCGACGCCTTCAAGAACGCGGCGCAGCTTGGGTCCGATACGATCCGGCCCGGCGACGTTCTGGGCATCACGGTCTACGAGAACGTGGACGATCCGCTGCTGGGCGTCGAAGGCGCCCCCGCCACCCTGCTGGAAGAAGTGCAGGTCGATGGCGCAGGCTTCATCTTTATCCCCTACGCGGGGCGCATCAAGGCGGCGGGCAACACCCCCGACGCAATCCGCCGCATCATCACCAACCGTCTGGGCGAACAGACCCCCGATCCGCAGGTCGAGGTCCGCCGCGCGCCGGGCGACGGCTCTACCGTGTCGCTGGTCGGCGGCATCGGCGCGCAGGGCGTCTACCCGATCGAGCGGCCCACGCGGACCCTGTCGACGATGCTGGCCCGCGCAGGCGGCGTGGCGATCGAGCCTGAAATCGCGCAGATCACCGTCATCCGTGGCGGCATGCGGGGCAAGATCTGGTTCCAGGACCTCTATGAACACCCCGAGCTGGACATCGCCCTGCGCGCGGGCGACCGCATCCTGGTCGAGGCCGACACCCGTGCCTTTACCGCCTTGGGCGCGACCGGCGGCCAGGCGCGCGTCCCCTTCGAGACGCAGAACCTGTCGGCGCTGGAAGGCATCGCGCAGGTCGGCGGCCTGAACGCCGGCCTTGCCGACCCCACCGGGGTTTTCGTCTTCCGCAACGAACCCGAGGAAATCGCCGAACAGGTCCTGGGCCGCAACGACCTGCAGGGTGTGCAGCGCATGGTCTATGTGCTGGATCTGACGCAGCCCAACGGCATGTTCATGGCCCGCGATTTTGTCATCCGGGACGGCGATACCATCTATGTGACCGAAGCGCCCTTTGCCCAGTGGAGCAAGGTCATTTCCGCCATCACCGGCACCGCCGGGTCGGCCGCGAGCCTGACCTCGCTCACGGAATGACCTGAATGGCTCTCGGGCCGGAAACCTATGACACCCCCGCCGCCGGCCCTGAAAAGGACCGGCGGCTTTTCGTCTACAACGGCGGTTTCCTGACCCAGCGCCGGGTGCGCCGCATCCTGCGCCTTGCGGGCTATTCGCTGCACCTTGGCCTGCCGCGCGATGGCGATCACGTCGCGGTCTGGGGCAATTCGCCCACCGCGCACCGGGGCCTGTCGGTGGCGCAAAAGCGCGGCGCGCCGGTGGTCTGGATCGAAGACGCGCTGCTGCGGTCGGTCCATCCGGGGCGCACCGGCGGCGAGCCGCCGCTGGGCCTGCTGATCGACCACAAGGGCCTGCATTTCGACCCTGCCCAGCCCTCAGAGCTGGAAGACATCCTTGCCTCCCATCCGCTGGACGACACCAACCTGCTGAACCGCGCGCGCGGCGCCATCGCCCGGATGCAGGAGGCGCATCTGACCAAATACACCGGGTTCGAACCGGAGGCCGAGGTGCCCGCCCCCGGCTATGTGCTTGTGATCGACCAGACGCGCGGCGATGCCTCCGTCACCGCCTCGGGGGCCGACCGGGCCCGGTTTCTGGAAATGCTCGTCTTTGCGCAGGAAGAACACCCCGGCTGCCCCGTGGTGATCAAATCCCACCCCGAGGCGACGCAAGGCCAGCGCGCGGGATATTTCGGCCCCGAGGACACCAATGACCGGGTGCGCCTGCTGGAGGCCCCGGTCAGCCCCTGGAAGCTTTTCGAAGGGGCGGTGGGCGTCTATACCGTGTCGTCGCAACTGGGGTTCGAGGCGATCTTTGCCGGGCACAAGCCGCGCGTCTTTGGCCAGCCCTTCTATGCGGGCTGGGGACTGACCACGGATGAGTTCCCGGTGCAGCGCCGTCAGCGGGCGCTGACCCGCGCACAGCTCTTCGCGGCGGCGATGATCCTTTACCCCAAATGGTACGACCCCTACCGGGACCGCCTGTGCCCGCTAGAGGACGCGATGGAGACATTGGCGGCGCAGACCCGCGCCTGGCGCGAGGATCACCACGGCTGGACCGGATCCATGATCAGCTTGTGGAAGCGCAAGCCCCTGCAGCGGTTCTATGGCCGCACCACGCCGATGGTGTTCGACGACGACCCGGCCCGCGCCCGCGCCGCCGCCCCGCGCCGCTGGCTGGTCTGGGCGGGCAAGGCACAGGTGGGCCACGGGGATGCCTGGCGGATCGAGGACGGATTTCTGCGCTCGCGCGGGCTGGGGGCTGAACTGGTCCCGCCCCTGTCGCTGGTCTGCGACGACCTTGGCATCTACTATGACCCCGCCCGCCCCAGCCGGTTGGAAAAATGGATCGAACGCCGGGCGGACTTGCGCCCCGACCAGCACCGACGCGCGCGCGACCTGATCGACGCGATCCGCGACGCGGGGTTGAGCAAGTACAACCTGACCGGCGCCGCAGACCTGTCGACGCTGCCCAAGCGGCGGCGCATCCTCGTGCCCGGACAGGTGGCGGACGATGCCTCCATCCGCACCGGCACGGACGCGGTGCGGACCAACGCGGACCTGTTGCGCGCGGTGCGGGCGGCGGAGCCCGATGCGCTCATCCTCTACAAGCCGCATCCCGATGTGGAAGCGGGGCTGCGCGACGGCGGAGAGGACGCATCCCCGCTGGCCGATCACGTGCTGCGTCATGCCGATCCGATCGCGCTTTTGCCTCAGGTCGATGCGGTCTGGACGATGACCTCGCTTCTGGGGTTCGAAGCCTTGTTGCGGGGCGTGCCGGTGGTGACGCTGGGCGCGCCTTTCTACGCTGGCTGGGGGCTGACCCGCGATCTGGGCGATGTGCCGCCGCGCAGACGGGCGATGCCGGGATTGGAAGGGCTGGTCCATGCCACCCTGATCGACTACCCGCGCTATCTCGATCCCGTGACGGGCCTGCCCTGCCCGGTCGAGGTGGTGGTGGCGCGGCTGGCCTCCGGCAGGCTGCCGCGGGCGGGCGTCGGCAATCGCGCGTTGTCCAGACTTCAGGGTCTGCTGGCCAGCCAAAGCCACCTCTGGCGCGGGCGCTGACAGGCGCGCTCAGGCGCGTTCCCAGATGTGCAGCGCATCCGCGCCCACACGGCGCGTCTCGCTCAGCGCATAGCGCGGCGCCTCGGCCAGGCGGGACAGGCCCATCGCCCCGATCCCGGGCAAGCCTTCCGCCCCGATCACCAGACCGGCGCTGAAGCCCACCAGCCGGTCCACCAGATCCGCCTCGATCAGCGATGCCGCCAGCGCGCTTCCGCCTTCGCAGAACACCCGCGTCAGCCCATGATCGCCCAGCTGCCGCAGCACATCGACCGGGTCGAGCTGCCCGCCCCGCGCCGCACAAGAAAGCAGCGTGGCCCCCAGGCCACGCCAGGTCCGCTCCAGCGTCGGGTCGACGTCCCGCCCATGACAGAGGATCAGCGGCGCCGTTGCCGCCGTCCGGGCGAGGTTGCTCAGCAGCGGCAGGTCCAGCCGGCGCGATACCACCACCCGCGCCGGTTGCCAGCCGATGCCCAGACCGCGCACCGTCAGGCTGGGGTCGTCCTTGCGCGCCGTGCCGCCGCCCACCATCACCGCGTCATGGCGTGCGCGCATGGCATGCGTGGCCCGCCGCGCCTCGGGTCCGGTGATCCACTGACTTTCGCCCGTGCCGGTGGCGATGCGGCCGTCAAAGGTCTGCGCCAGCTTCAGCGTCACCAGCGGGCGGCTCTGCTGCACCCGGCTGAAGAACCCCGCATGGTCGCGGGCGGCCTCTTTCGCCATAATGCCCTGGAAGACCTCGATCCCCGCGGCGCGCAGCATCGCGGTTCCCCGGCCGTCGACGCGGCTGTCCCGATCCTGCACCGCGATCAGAACACGCGCGACGCCCGCGTCAATCAATGCCTGCGCGCAGGGCGGTGTCCTGCCGTGATGGGCGCAGGGTTCCAGCGTGACATAGACATCCGCGCCCCGCGCCGCCGCACCGGCCTGGGCCAGCGCCTCGGTCTCGGCGTGGGGGCGTCCGCCGGGTTGGGTCCAGCCGCGCCCGACGATCCGTCCCGCCGAAACGATGACGCAGCCCACCGCGGGGTTGGGCCAGACACGGCCCTGCCCCCGCCGCCCCAGGGACAGGGCCTGCGCCATGAACCGCGCGTCGCTGTCCGCCGGGCGGGTCACTCTTCCTTGGGCAGGTCGGGACGCAATTCGGCGACGAACTTGTCGAAATCGTCCGGCGCCTGGAAATTCTTGTAAACGCTGGCAAAGCGCACATAGGCCACCGTGTCGATCCGGTTCAGCGACTCCATCACGATTTCGCCGATCTGTTTCGAGGGGATATCGGTTTCGCCCATGCTTTCCAGGCGGCGCACGATGCCGCTGATCATCTGATCAATGCGCTCGGGCTCTATCGGGCGTTTCTGCATGGAAATGCGGATCGACCGTTCCAGCTTGTCGCGGTCGAAATCCTCACGCTTGCCGGTTGTCTTGATCACGACAAGGTCGCGCAGCTGCACGCGTTCATAGGTCGTGAAGCGCCCGCCGCAAGCCGGGCAGAACCGTCTGCGCCGGATCGACACATGATCTTCCGCCGGGCGGCTGTCTTTAACCTGGGTATCTATATTTCCGCAAAACGGGCAGCGCATGAGCCATCCCCCTTTTTTACCTGCCTCACTAGTGGGGCTATCCGCCCTCTTGCCGAAACTTATAGGGGCAACGCGAGGTTTTGGGTAGTGGCGAAATGCCCCGCAAGATGTTGTGTCCAAAGCTGTGACCTGAACCCAACGCTGCGCCCATGCGTTGCCCTCCTTTACGAGCAGAAAGGACGATCCAATGACCAAGACCCTCTTCATCACAGGCGCCTCCAGCGGGATCGGTGCGGCGACGGCCAAGGCCGCCGCGGACGCAGGCTGGAATGTTGCGCTTTTCGCCCGCAGCGCGGACAAGCTGGACGCCCTGGCAAGCGACATCGGCGACACGGCGCTGGCGCTGCCGGGCGATGCCTGCGACTACGACGCGCAAAAAGATGCGATGGACAAGACAGCCAGCAAGTTCGGCCAGATCGACGCGGTTTTCGCCAATGCCGGGCGCGGCACCTCGCAGGCGGGCACCGAAAACGGCGATCCCGAGGACTGGAAAGGCATGGTGGACCTCAACGTCATGGGGGCGCTCTATACCGCGCACGCGGCGATGCCGCATCTGCGCAAGACCACCGGCCAATATGTCGTCACCGGGTCGGCGGCGGGACGCACCCACATCAAAGGCTCGATCTATGGCGCGACGAAATGGTTCATCCACGGCTTTGCCGGGAACCTGGCCGATGAAATGGCCGAATGGGGCGGGCGCTGCATGGTCGTCTCTCCGGGCATGGTCAACACCGGGTTCTTTGACGAGGCAAAGCCGGACAAGCTTGCGCCCGAAGACGTGGCAAACGCCGTGATGCACGCGCTTGATGCGCCCGCACGCGCATCGGTCCGCGAAATACACCTGATGCCCACCGGCTGAGCGGGACTACCGCCCGTCGGGCAGGAAATGCGCCGCCACCCTCCGTTGGTGGGGCGCATCGCGGTGTTCGAACAGGTACAGCCCCTGCCAGGTGCCCAGTTGCATCCGCCCACCCGCAACCGGGATGGACAGGCTCACAGGAAGCATCGCGGCCTTGATATGCGCAGGCATATCGTCAGGCCCCTCCATCCGGTGACGCAGGTAGCTCATGGTTTGATCGTCCGCTGGCGGTACCAGGCGCTGGTAATAGGCCAGAAGGTCGGTCTGAACATCGGGGTCCGCGTTTTCCTGGATCAGGATGGAGGCCGAGGTGTGGCGGATCAGCAGGGTCAGCAGCCCGTCGCCGTGCCCGGCCAGCCAGGTTTCGACCTCAGGGGTAAAAAGGTAGAGGCCCTGACCGCGTGTCGAGATGTCAAAGGTCGTCTGCATCCATTCTTCCATGCCGCGCCGCAACCCACCTGCGCCCTTTCAGGCCAGCCTGAGGGCTGCGTGTCCACATTCCCGACAGTAGCGCCGCCGCGAACCGGAGATCAACCGCGTCCGGCAGCGCCAGGTTTTCCGTCAGTACCGGCCACGCCGGAACAGAATGCTGTCGAGTTCGATCTCGTAGTCCCGGCAGAACTGATGGGCGTGGTAGACCGGCAGCCCTTCGCCCGGCACCTCCACACTGACCGAGACGGAGCGGGACGGCTGAACCGGCAGGCTGGCTGCATCCGTTGTAAAGACGACACCGACGCGACCCGCGCCGGTCTGGGAACGGCCACGGGGCGATTTGACGTAGAACCGCGTGGTCCGGGGCACGCCCAGCCGATGGATCGCATAATCCGCAGCCGCGCACCACATGCCGCGCGCCCCTTCGCCGTGGTCCTCGATCACCTCGAACGAGGTCTGGCTCAGCCCATAGACCTTGAGGTCGTTGATCGCTTCATAGGATTGTGCAGCCGCCGCAACCGGAAGGCTGCCGGTGAATAACGCCGCCGAAAGGGCGGCAGAGCAGAATATGCGCATGACACTTCCTTTGCCTGGTTCTTTGCTTGGTTTGTCTTCATTTAGATATGCCGATGCTGGGCCAAATCTAATCACACCTGTGTCACCCTCGCGCCGCGACTAGAACAACGGCACCGCGCCGAGTACTGCAAACCCTAAAACGAAAAGGACCGGCAAAGCGCCGGTCCTTTTGCACACTTGATACGCCTCGCGGGCACCGCGCCCGTCTCTTGATGCTATTGATCCAGGAACGACCGCAGCTTGCGGGACCGGCTCGGGTGCTTGAGCTTGCGCAGCGCCTTCGCTTCGATCTGGCGGATACGTTCGCGGGTCACGCTGAATTGCTGGCCGACCTCTTCGAGCGTGTGGTCGGTGTTCATGCCGATGCCGAAGCGCATGCGCAGGACCCGTTCCTCGCGCGGGGTGAGCGATGCCAGCACCCGCGTCGTGGTTTCCTTCAGGTTCTCCTGGATCGCGCTGTCCAGCGGCAGGACCGCGTTCTTGTCCTCGATGAAGTCGCCCAGCTGGCTGTCTTCCTCGTCGCCAATCGGGGTTTCCAGCGAAATCGGCTCCTTGGCGATCTTCATCACCTTGCGGACCTTTTCCAGCGGCATCTGCAGCTTTTCGGCCAGCTCTTCGGGCGTCGGTTCGCGGCCGATCTCGTGCAGCATCTGGCGCCCCGTGCGCACCAGCTTGTTGATCGTCTCGATCATGTGGACCGGGATGCGGATCGTGCGCGCCTGATCCGCGATGCTGCGCGTGATCGCCTGCCTGATCCACCATGTCGCGTAGGTCGAGAACTTGTAGCCGCGACGGTATTCGAACTTGTCCACGGCCTTCATCAGGCCGATGTTGCCCTCCTGGATCAGGTCGAGGAACTGCAGGCCCCGGTTCGTGTACTTCTTGGCGATGGAGATCACGAGGCGCAGGTTCGCCTCCACCATTTCCTTCTTGGCCTGGCGGGCTTCCTTTTCGCCTTTCTGGACCTGGCTCACGATGCGGCGGAATTCGGAGATGTCGAGCCCGACGTACTGACCCACTTGCGCCATGTCCGAACGCAGCTGTTCCACCTTGTCGGAGGAGCGTTCGATGAACATCTGCCAGCCGCGGCCCTGCTTTTCGGCCATCCGCTCCATCCAGTTGGGATCAAGCTCGTAGCCGCGGTAGGCGTCGACGAATTCCTTGCGGTTGATGCGTGCCTGGTCGGCCAGTTTCACCATGGCAGAGTCGATCTGCATGATCCGGCGATTGATGCCGTAAAGCTGGTCGATCAGGGCTTCGATCCGGTTGTTGTGCAGGTGCAGGTCGTTGACCAGCAGCACGATCTCGGACCGCAGCTTCTGATAGGTTTCTTCCTGCGTGGTGGTAAAGGAGCCGTCTTCGTTCAGGGTGGCCGAGATCCGGCTGTCCTGCATCTCGCTCAACTTGGCGTAATCGTCGGCGATGATGTCCAGAGCTTCCAGAACCTGCGGCTTCAGCGCGGCTTCCATGGCCGCGAGGCTCATGTTGGCCTGTTCATCGTCATCGTCGTCATCGTCGTTCGCGATGGGGTTGCCGTCGGCGTCCAGTTCCTGCTTGTTCTCTTCGGGTTTCGCTTCGGGCGCGGCACCGGGGGCGACAACAGGCGCGGTTTCCTCATCCTCGCCCAGCTGGTTGCCGAAGGTCGCTTCAAGGTCGATCACATCGCGCAGCAGGATGTCCTCGGACAGCAGTTCGTCGCGCCAGATGGTGATGGCCTGAAAGGTCAGCGGGCTTTCACACAGGCCCGCGATCATCGTGTTCCGCCCCGCCTCGATCCGCTTTGCGATGGCGATTTCGCCTTCGCGGGACAGCAACTCGACACTGCCCATCTCGCGCAGGTACATGCGCACCGGGTCGTCGGTGCGGTCCAGCTTCTCGGCAGAGCCCGAAGACAGCGCGACTTCCTTGGCACTGTCGGTGGTCGCCAGTTCGGTGGACCCCTTCGCGTCCTCTTCCTCGGCTTCTTCGTCCTCGATGATGTTGATGCCCATTTCGGACAGCATCGACATCACGTCTTCGATCTGTTCGGACGATACCTGATCGGGCGGCAGCACCGTGTTCAGCTGGTCGTAGGTGATGTACCCCTTTTCCCGCGCCTCAGAGATCATCTTCTTGACGGCGGCCTGGCTCATATCCAGCGAATGACCGCTGTCGGCATCATCCCGTTTGGTATCTTCGTTGGTGTCCTTAGCGGCCATTGAATGTCCTCCAGCGCGGTTGCGCGAATCAGTGAGAGCGATTCGACTAGCGCGAATCATGCGGGGTTTGCGCCGATTCTTAAACCCGTCGTCCTGCATTTTCCTAAAGGGCCTGCCAAAAAGGTCACGGCTCAGTTACGGCCCTTCGGTTTTTCATACGTAATGTTCTGCAACAGCGCGTCCAGCGCGCTGCGTTCGTCGCGGGAGATGCGCGCGCCATTCTCGCTCACCTCGTATTCCGCCTTGTCCTCCTGACCGGACCGCCGGGCCTGATCCGCGCTGCGCACGGCCTCGCTCAACCGCCAGGTCAACCCTTCGTCAGCCGCCCCCGCCATGTCTTCCTCGGCTTCGGCGATCTCCTCGCTCAACCCTCGTGCCGCCGCCAGTTTGGCCAGTTCCTCGGCCACGGTCATGGTGGCCATTTCGATGTCGCCCGGATTGCGGATGCACGGAGTGATGGCGACATGGCGCTGTGAGATGAGGTTTTCAAGGGCGTCCGGCCCCAGTGCGGTGGAAATCTTTTCACGCAACACCGCGTCGCCGTCCTGCGCATGACGCAGAATCAGGTCGCGCATGACCTTGTTGTCGCGGTCGCGGCAGAGCATCCCCTCCAGCCCGCTTTCGAACTCGGCCGCGATCTGGGGGCAGCCGATCACCGCAGCCAGGATCACCGCCTCGCGCAGATGGTCCGTCACGGCCTGATCGCCGCCCACCAGAACCGATGCCTTGGTGCTGGGAAGAGGCGCCATCGGGGCCTGCTGCCACTTGCCACCGGGGCGAAAAGCCGGTCGTGCGCCGCCGCGCGGGGCCGCCTGGGGCCGAAACAGCTGCCAGCGAAGGTCCTTGATTTCCTGGCCATAATGGCTGCGGATCGACGGGTCCTTGATCTGCATGATCTTCTCGCGCAGGGCCTTGTCCAGTGCCGCCTTGCGCTCCGGACTGTCGAACACCCGGCCTTCCGTCTCGCGCTGCCACAACAGGCGCACCATCGGCACCGCCTCGTCGATCAGCTTCTGGAACGCACCCGGCCCAGAGGCCTTCAGCAGATCGTCCGGGTCCTGCCCCTCGGGCATCATGGCAAAGCGCAGCGACCGCCCCGCCTCCAGCAGCGGCAGCGCCAGGTCGATCAGACGCAGCGCCGCACGCTGACCGGCGGTGTCGCCGTCCAGCGTGATGATCGGCTCCGGGTGGATGCGCCACAGCATCTGCAATTGATTGTCCGTGATCGCGGTCCCCAGCGGGGCCACCGCCGCCTCGAACCCCGCGCCATGCAGGGCGATCACGTCCATATACCCTTCGGCCACCAGCAACGGCTGCCCCTTGCCCGCCGCCGCCCGCGCCTCGCGGACATTGTAGAGGCTGCGGCCCTTGTCAAAGAGCGCGGTTTCCGGCGAATTGAGATATTTCGCGTTGTCGTTCGGGTCCATCGCCCGACCGCCAAAGGCAATCGCCCGGCCCCGGACATCGCGGATCGGGAACATGATGCGCCCCCGGAAGGTGTCGTAGGGCTTACCCCCCTTCGACGAAGGCTTGGCCAGCCCCGCATCCAGGATCATCTGGTCCGAGACGCCCTTGCCCTTCAGCGCGTCCCACAACCCCTGCCAGGCGTCGGGGGCAAAGCCGATTTCCCAGTGATCCCGCGCCTTTTCGTCCAGCCCGCGCCGGTCGAGATAGGCCCGCGCGTCCGCCGCCCCGCCTGTCTGCAACTGCAGCCGGAACCAGCGCACCGCCAGCTCCATCACGTCGGCCAGGTCGTTGCGCTTGTCGGCCTTCTCGGCCGCTTTCGGATCGCGCGCGGGCATGGTCATCCCCGCTTCCCGGGCGAGAGTCTCTACCGCTTCCATGAAACCGACATTCTCGGTTTCCCGCACGAAAGAGATCGCGTCCCCCTTGGCGTGACAGCCAAAGCAATAATAAAAGCCCTTTCGGTCATCGACGTGGAAGCTGGCCGATTTTTCCTGGTGAAAGGGGCACGGCGCCCACATGTCCCCCTTGCCCTGATTGGACTTGCGCTGATCCCATATCACCTTGCGACCGACGACCTGTGACAGGCTCGCTCGGCTGCGCAATTCGTCCAGGAATCCGGGTGGCAGGCTCATACCATATCCTAATCGCCGCACGCGGGATGGTCCAGCGGCGCCATGCATGATCGAAACGGTTCAGGACGGGCCGGTGCGGACCGCGCTCAGCGCGCCATGCACATTTCGTTCCAGGCCGCCGCAAGGTCCTGCGCCTTCACATCCCGCAGCTTCATCTGGTAAACCCAAGGGGCCACAAGCGGGATCGCGGTGTTGTAACGCTCAGGCCAGGTCGCCTTGCCCGCCACATGATCCGCCACCTTGCGTTCGCTGACACGCGCAAGCCGCGCCTGCTGCACCGCCGAGACAACCGCCGCCTGGTGCCCGCAATCCACTTCCTTCTTTCCGGCCGCCGCTACGGGACCGGCCATCGCGGCAACAACCGCCGACATCACCAGATACTTCACCATCGGATCACTCCACTCAATCTCCGCCACGCACGTCGGCGCGTGCAGCCACGGCTTCCATCGCTGTCTTCATATCATGAACCAATGTGGATGCCATCGACCGGAAAACAAGGATGACAAAAGTGTCAGCCCCGGTCTTGGTGATCGAGGCGGACATGTGGTAGAGTTGCGTGCGCAGGGTGTGCCCACGCTTGAACCGGTCCTCGCGCAGGTCCACCGGGACCAGCCGTGCCAGCACGTCCACCGCCCCGGCCCCCTTCAGCTGCACCGCCGCCCAACCGTCGGACTGATCCACGACCGCGGCATGTTCGGCCAGCGCCGGATCCGGAACCGGCCCCATCAGCAATGCCTGATCGCGCCCGAACCACAGGCAACGCGCCCCCGCCTTGCCGGTCGCGCGCAGGGGCGCGGGCCAGGCAAGGCCATGTGCCTTTTCCAACGCCGCACCCAGCGCCGCAGCGTCGCCCAGCGGCGCCAGCAGCGTCAGGGTGCCCGCATCCAGTTCCGTCAGTTCCGCCGCGCCGATGCGGATCGGCAGCAGGCCGTCGCAGGGCGTCCTTGCCGTCAGTTCAGCCACGTACACGCTCCCCTTCCCGGTCCAGAAACACCGGATGGCAGATTTCCACCTCCGCCTCCAGCCCGCGCAGATGATCCACCATGCGGATCACCTCGCCCTCGCGCGTCAGGCCCCGTTTCACGAAACCCAGACCGATCATGTGCCCCAGGTCGGGCGAGAACGCGACAGAGGTGACATACCCCTGATCGTTCTCCCGGACCGCCTCTGCGCCCGCATCGAATAGATGCGCCCCGGCGGTCAGCTGCTTTACCGCGCCGACCGGCTTCAGCCCCACCAGTTGCTCGCGGCTCTCGTCCTGCAGCCCGGATCGCGCCGCCATCGTCTTGCCGATACAGTCCTTCTTGTCCGACACCATGCGCCCCATTCCGATGTCGAAGGCGGTCGTGCGGCCATGGATCTCGGAATGAGTGATAAAGCCCTTCTCGATGCGCAGGACGTTCAGCGCCTCCATGCCGTAGGCGCCGCCGCCCAGCGCCTCTGCCCGCTTGACCAGCAGATCGAACAGGCTTGCCCCGTAGCGCGCGGGCACCGCCACCTCGTAGGCGTGTTCACCGGAGAACGAGATGCGGAACAGCCGCCCCGCCACGCCGCACACCTCGACCGGACCACAGGCCATGAAGGGCCAGCGGTCGCTGTCGATCTCTTCGCCCAGGATGCCGTTCAGCAGGTCGCGCGATTTTGGCCCGGCGACGGCGAACTGCGCCCAGTGTTCCGTGACCGAGATGCAGGACACTCGCCATTCCGGGTGCAGACACTGGGTCACGAAATCCAGATGCCGCATGACCTGCCCCGCCGCGGCGGTGGTGGTGGTCATGACGAAATGCTGGTCCCCCAGGCGCGCGGTGGTGCCATCGTCCATCACGTGCCCGTCTTCGCGCAGCATCAGACCATAGCGCACACGCCCCACCTTGAGCGTCGAGAAGACATTGGCATAGACAAAATCCAGAAGCGCCGCCGCATCCGGCCCCTGGATGTCGATCTTGCCCAGGGTCGACACGTCGCAGACCCCCACCGCCCCGCGCACATGGCCCACCTCCCGGTCGCAGGACTGCCGCCAGTTGGTTTCTCCCGCCTTCGGGAAATAGCTGGGCCGGTACCATAGCCCCGCTTCGATCATCGGCGCCCCCATTTTCACCGACGCCCGGTGAGAGGTGGTGAAGCGTTGCGGTGCGAACCCCTTGCCCTGCGCGCCCGCGCCCATCGCCGCGATGGAAACGGGCACATAGGGGGGGCGGAAGGTCGTCGTCCCGGTTTCGGGAATGCCCCGCCCGGTGGCATCCGCGAGGATCGCCAGCGCCGCCACGTTCGAACTTTTACCCTGGTCGGTGGCCATGCCCTGTGTCGTGTACCGCTTCATGTGCTCGACCGAGCGGAAGTTCTCAACCGCCGCCTGTTTCACATCCTTGACCGACACGTCGTTCTGGAAATCCAGCCAGGCGCGCCCCTTGCCCGGCACCGCCCAAAGCGGTTCCAGCGCATAGGCGTCATCCTCCGCACGCGGCAGGTCCACCGCGCCCGTCCGCCTCCCCAGATCGGCCAAGGCTTCAGTCGCCGCGTCGACACCGGCCCGCAGGCAGCCCGCCGTGGAAAAGACCCCGTTGCAGGCTCCGGCCACCGTCATGCCCGGCACCGCGCCGGGGGTCGGCACAAAGGCCTGAATATCCGCGTTCCAGGTCGGTCGCCCGCCCAAGTGGCAGGTCAGGTGCAGCGTCGGGTTCCAGCCCCCCGACATCGCCAGACAATCGGTCTGGATCGCCTGTTCGCCCGAGGCCGTCCGGATGGTGATCGCCTCCAGCTCCTTGCGGCCCGCCGCGTTGCAGACCTGAGCGCCGGTATAGACCGGGAAGTCGCCCCCCTCCACCGTGACATCGGCGCGGCTGTCGATCAGCGCCGCCACATGAACACCTGCCGCCACCAGATCGCGCGCAGTACGATGCGCATCGTCGTTGTTGCCGAAAACCGTCACATGTTTGCCGGGGCTCACCCCCCAGCGGTTGAGATAGGCCCGCACCGCCCCTGCCGTCATGATCCCAGGTCGGTCGTTGTTGCGAAAGGCAACGGGCCGCTCCAGCGCGCCAGTAGCCAGAATGCTGCGCCGCGCGTGGATGCGCCAGAACGTCTCCAGCGGCAGATCACCCGCCCGCGGGGCATGGTGGTTCACCCGTTCCAGCGCCCCGAACATCCCGCCGTCGTAAACGCCCGTCGCCGTGGTCCGGGGCATCAGCCGCACATTGGCCATCCCGGCCAGCTCCGCCACGACACCGGCGGCCCAGGCATGACCGGGCTGGTGCCCGATCGCCCCGGTTTCGGCATTGAGCCGCCCGCCCATGCGCGCATCCTCGTCCATCAGGATCACATCCGCCCCGGCCCGTGCCGCCGTCAGCGCCGCCATCAGGCCCGCAGGCCCCGCGCCGATCACCAGAAGATCGCAAAAGGCATAGGCGCGTTCATAGCGGTCCGCATTGTTCTTGCCGCTGAGCGCACCCAACCCTGCCGCCCGCCGGATCACGGGCTCATAGATCGCCTCCCAGAATGTCTTCGGCCACATGAAGGTCTTGTAATAGAAGCCCGCCCCCAGAAACGGCGCCGCCAGATCGTTGACCGCCATCAGATCGAAACTCAGCGACGGCCAGGCGTTCTGGCTGCGCACCTCCAACCCCTGGTACAGTTCCTGCACGGTGGCACGCAGGTTCGGCTCCGCCGCGGCGCCCCTTCCCACCGTGACCAGCGCATTCGGTTCCTCGGACCCGGCGGTCAGCACACCACGCGGGCGGTGATACTTGAACGACCGGCCCATCAGCTTCTGCCCGTTCGCCAACAGCGCGGATGCGACCGTATCGCCCGCGAAACCCCCGTAGGTCGCCCCGTCGAAGCGGAAGCTGACCGGCCTCTCCCGGTCGATCAGACCCCTGCCCGCGATCCTCATGCCCCTGCCTCCTTCGCATCGGCGGCCAGCGCCACGTCGGAAATCTCGTGGCTGACCGTGTCGCGCGTCACCACCAGCCAGGCCGAACAGCCCGCCTCGTGATGCCACAGCTCGCGTGTCGGCCCCGCCGGGTTGTCGCGCAGATGCACATAGCCGTCCCAGGCCGCCTCATTCGCCTCCGGCGCAGGCCGCGCCAGCGCAACCGCATCACCCTGATAGTAGAACTCTCGTCGGTCCCGCGACCCGCACAGCGGACAGTCGATCCTCATGCCATCCTCTCCGACGGGGTGCCGTCGCCCCGTTTCATTGTTCCCGAAATACACACCACAACGCCCGCCACGGACGCGCGGCCGACGTGCCGGGGCTCAGTGAAGGTTATGCTGCGCACCGGTGCCCTCCTCGTCCATCAGGCCGCGCCCGGTGCGGAACCGGTCCAGCCGGAACTTCGCCGCCGGTTCGTGGTGGGTGCCGGTCGCCATCAGATGGGCAAAGGAATACCCCGACCCCGGTACCGCCTTGAACCCGCCGTAGCACCAGCCGCAATCAATGAACAAACCCTCGGTCCCGGTCTTGTCGATGATCGGGCTGCCGTCCGGCGTCATGTCCATGATCCCGCCCCAGGACCGCAACACCCGCGCCTTGCCGATCATCGGCATCAGGGTCATGCCAGCCTCCATCACATGCTCCATCATCGGCATGTTGCCGCGCTGCGCATAAGAGGCATAGAAATCCAGGTCGCCGCCAAAGACCAGCCCGCCCTTGTCGGACTGCGAGATATAGAAGTGGCCCATGCCAAAGCTGACCACATGGTCGATGCAGGGCTTCAGCCCCTCGGTGACAAAAGCCTGCAGCACATGGCTTTCGATCGGCAGGCGCATCCCCGCCATCGCCGCCACCTGGCCCGAGCGGCCCGCGACGACGATGCCGACCTTCTTGGCACGGATCGCCCCCCGCGTGGTCTGCACGCCGCGCACGCGGCCGTTCTCGATGTCGATGCCGGTGACTTCGCACTGCTGGATCAGATCGACACCCCGCCGGTCCGCCGCCCGCGCGTACCCCCAGGCCACGGCGTCATGCCGGGCGGTGCCGCCGCGCTTGTGCAGCAACCCGCCGTAGATCGGGAAACGGACGTTGTCGAAATCGAGGTACGGCAGGTACCTGCGCACCCCCTCGCGGTCCAGCAGCTCCGCGTCGTCGCCCTGGTTGATCATCGCGTTCCCGCGCCGGGCAAAGGCATCGCGCTGGCCGTCGGAATGAAACAGGTTGATCAGCCCGCGCTGCGAATGCATCGCGTTGTAATTCAGATCCTGCTCCAGCCCCTCCCACAGCTTTAGCGAATGGGAATAGAACTCCGAGTTGCCGGGCAGGAAGTAATTGGCCCGGACGATGGTGGTGTTGCGCCCCACGTTGCCGCCGCCAAGGTAGCCCTTTTCCAGCACCGCGATATTGGTCATGCCGTGGTTCTTGGCCAGGTAGTAGGCCGTGGACAGCCCATGACCGCCGCCGCCGATGATGACCGCATCGTATTCCGCCTTGGGCTCCGGGTCTCGCCAGTGCCGTGTCCAGCCCCTGTTGCCGGTGAACCCTTCGCGCAACACGCGCCATCCTGAAAACCGCATCGACTATCCCCCTGACCTGGGTCGGAGTGAACCAAGTCCGACGCCTTGGTGCAATGCCCGGCGGACCGCTGCACCATTGTTTTCGACAGGAACTTTCCCGTCGGCGACGCCCCCGCTGGACGGCGCACATGAAAAAGGCGGCCCGGAGGCCGCCTTGGGGTTGCTTGAAGCCGAGCAGTCGCTCAGCGCCGGTCGGTCGGGGCTTCCGCGCGGGCCGCCGGGCGGCATTCGGCGGGCACAGTCAGCTTTGCGACCTGCCGGCGCAGGAATTCCTGCTGATCAATGCGGATATTGCGCTGGATCTGCCGGCTGTCCGGTCGTGTCGTGGTACCGAAGTCATGATGCTGTCGGGTCATCGTCTGCTCCGTTCTCTGGGGATGGCGCGGCCGGGACACCCCCGGCTGCTGCCGTCGTATCCTCAACTCTGGCGTGCGGCTGCGGTTCCCCGCTTCGCCGCGCCTTCAAACCCCTTCGGCGGAATGCCGCGCGGCGTGTCAGATCCCCTTGGCCCGGTAGCTGGACGCGACCTTGCTGATGGCCGAGATGTACGCGGCGGTGCGCAGATCGTCCACGTCGTCGCGGGTGTGCCAGATATCCGCCATCGCCTGATAGGCCGTCTGCATCGTGTCATCGAGCCCCGAACGGACCAGCTCAAGCTCGCCCGCGCCGCGCAGGTATTTCTCCTTGAAGTTCGGGCTCAGCTGCCAGCCGATGCCGCTGTCGGCGCTCAGGCGTTCCAACTCGTCCACGACGAGCTGGTGGCGGGCCTCCTCCTGCCGGCGCTGCATCCGGCCAAAGCGGATGTGGCTGAGGTTCTTGACCCATTCGAAATACGACACGGTCACGCCGCCCGCGTTGGCGTACATGTCCGGAATGATCACCACCCCCTTGTCGCGCAGGATCTGGTCGGCGCCCGCCGTGACCGGGCCGTTCGCGGCCTCAACGATCAGGGCCGCGCTGATCTGATTGGCGTTCGTCAGGTTGATCACCCCTTCGAGGGCTGCGGGGATCAGGATATCGCAGTCCGCTTCCAGCATCTTGGCGCTGTCGGGCTCGAACGGCGCATGGGGATAGCCTTTGACCGTGCCGTGCTTGGCGATCCACTGATGCACCTGCTCCACGTCCAGCCCCTTGTCGTCGAACAATGCGCCATCGCGCTCGATGATCGCGGTGATCAGGCAATTGTCTTCCTCGCTCAGGAACTTGGCCGCGTGATAGCCCACGTTGCCCAGCCCCTGCACAACCACGCGCTTGCCGTCCAGCTCTCCGGTCATCCCCGCCCGTTTCATTCCCTTGGGGTCCCGGAAAAAGGCGTGGAGCGCGTATTGCACGCCCCGCCCCGTGGCCTCGGTCCGGCCCTGGATGCCGCCGGCATGGGTGGGTTTGCCGGTCACGCAGGCGACACCGTTGATGTCGGTGGTGTTCATCCGCTTGTACTGGTCCGCGATCCAGGCCATCTCGCGCTCGCCCGTGCCCATGTCCGGGGCGGGCACGTTCTGCGCGGGATTGATCATGTCGCGCTTGATCAGCTCATAGGCAAAGCGGCGGGTGATCAGCTCAAGCTCGTGTTCGTCGTATTCGCGCGGGTCGATGCACAAGCCCCCCTTGGAGCCGCCAAAGGGCGCTTCGACCAATGCGCATTTGTAGGTCATCAGCGCCGCCAGCGCCTCGACCTCGTCCTGATTGACGCCCAGTGAATAGCGAATGCCGCCCTTGACCGGTTCCATGTGTTCCGAATGGACGGACCGGTATCCGGTGAAGGTGTGGATCGTGCCGCGCAGACGGACGCCGAAGCGCACCGTATAGGTCGCGTTGCAGACCCTGATCTTTTCCTCAAGGCCCGGCGAGAGGTCCATCAGCGCCACCGCGCGGTTGTACATCATGTCGACGCTCTCGCGGAAACTCGGCTCGTTGGATGGGGTCATCGTCTTCTCCAGTCGTTTCGGTCCGATGGCGGGCGCGACTCGGATGCGCCGCATATCTGGTCCCACCCTAAGCCCAGCTTTTTCAAAGCGCGACCCTGCTCATCACACTGCCTTGAAATTAAGCCTTTGAGATGATTCGCGGTCCAAAGTGGCCAGACGTTTCCGCACGCGAAACAACCGGCACCCGGCGGCGGAATTGATCACGATTTTACGTTACATACCGGCTTTTTAGGCATTTTTCCGCCCAAATTTCGCCACGTTGCCCAATCAGAAGAAGTTAAAGGCGGATCCCGTCTGAAGCCCGGCATTCGAAATATGCCTCGGGAAGAAAGGTTAACAAACATGAAACGTCCTACACGTGAAAATCGCCTGACTGCTGGGGACCTGTTGGCACTGTCGCGCCATTTGTCAAAGTCGGACGACGGCTCGATCACCATGTTCGCCTGCTTTATGGTCCTCATCATGCTGATGATCGGCGGGATTGGCGTGGACATGATGCGCCACGAAATGGAACGGACCCGGCTTCAGGCGATCTCGGACCGGGCGGTGCTGGCCGCCGCCGACCTGGATCAGCCGCTCGACCCCGAAGCGGTGGTGCGTGACTATTTCGCCAAGGCCAACATGGCCGAATACGTGTCCGCAGTTAGCGTAAGCGATGGTCTGAATTACCGTACCGTGACGGTGGATGCCACCAACACGATCAAGACGCAGTTCATGGATTCAATGGGCGTCGAAAACCTTAATGTGCCCGCCCGTGCCAAGGCGGAAGAAAAGATCCAAAAGGTCGAGATTTCGCTCGTCGTCGATATTTCCGGCTCGATGAAGGACAACGGCAAGATGCAGAACCTCAAGAACGCCGCCGGCGTCTTTGTGGACACTGTGCTGAAGCCCGAAAACGAAGATCTGATCTCGGTTTCGCTTATCCCCTATTCGGAACATGTGAACGCCGGGCCCGGAATCTTCGACCAGCTCAACGTCAACAAGGTGCACAAGTTCTCCCATTGCATCGAAATTCCGGATTCGGAGTTCGACAAACTGCGGTTCGACCGTTCCCGCAGCTACGAGCAGATGCAGTACTTCCAGTGGAACTATTATTCGATCGAAAGCGGCAACTACCAGAACACCCGCTATGACACGGTCTGCCCGCGCAACGGAAACCGTAACGGCCACACCGGCGAGGATTACGAGGCGATCACCGCGTTCAGCCAGAACGCCAACGCGCTCAAGGCCCAGATCAACAAGTTCAAACCGCGCGCCGGTACGTCGATCTTTCTCGGCATGAAGTGGGCCGTTGGCATGCTGCACCCGGACTTCCGCCCGATCATCAGCAATCTGGCTGACATGGGCCAAGCCGACGGCGCATTCGCAAACCGGCCTTCCGCGCTCAACGATCCCGAAACGCTCAAGACCGTGATCCTGATGACCGACGGGCAGAACGACCGTTCGATGCGCATTCCGGACTGGTACTACAACTCCGACAGCGAGATCATGCACTGGGTCGACTACAACCTTCAGTACTACATGAACCGCTACGTGAACTACCGCTACCACTCGAACTTCTACTACCAGAAGTACGACGCGGCCCAGGGCGACCGCCTGTTGTCCAACATCTGCGACGCGGCCAAGGAAGCACGGATCGTCATCTGGTCCATCGGCTTTGAAGTGACCGACCACGGGGCCAACGTGATGCGCGACTGCGCCTCCTCGCCCAGCCACTTCTTCAGGGTGGAAGGCGTGGAGATCGAAGACGCCTTCGAGTCCATCGCGCGCCAGATCAACCAGCTGAGGCTGACGCAATGAAACCGTCCCTCATGCGGCGCCTGTTCCGGTTTCGCCGGGACGAAGAAGGCGGGATCTTTCTGGTCGAATTCTGCATCCTGGTGCCGATCCTGTTCGGCGCGTTCATGATGGCGGTCGAGATGGGCATCTACTCCATGCGGCAGATGTACCTGGACCGGGGCGTGGATATCGCGGTACGCTACATCCGGCTCAGCACCAACACGCCCATCGCGCACGACCAGATCAAGCAGATCGTCTGCGACAACGCAGGCTTTATCGAAGACTGCGACAGCACTCTGCGGCTGGAAATGATCCCGCTGCGCCCCCGTGCCTTTGCCACGTTCGACCAGACGCCCGATTGTGTGGATACCTCGGCCCCTGCCGAACCGGTGCGCGGCTTCGTTCTGGGCCGCGAGCACGAGGTGATGATCATGCGGGCCTGCGTCAAGTTCAAGCCGGTCTTTGCCACCACCGGCCTGGGCAAGGCGCTGGACAAGGATGGCAGCGGACGGGCCCGGCTGATCGCGGTATCCGCCTTTGTTCAGGAGCCCCAATGATGCATGCAACCTTGTTCAAAGCCGGACTTCGCTCGGCCCTGCACGGCGATTTCATGCGCCGACAGGACGGGTCGATCTCCATCGAGGCGATGATCGTTCTGCCAGTGATGTTCTGGGCCTTCCTGGCGATGTTCTCGATCTTCGATGCGTTCCGCACCTACGGGATCAACCAGAAAGCGGCCTTTACCGTGGGCGACGCAATCTCGCGCGAGACGCTGCCGCTGGACGACGATTACCTCAACGGAATGCACAGCCTGTTCGAATATCTGTCCTTGAGCGAAGGCCAGTCCGCCCTGCGCGTCAGTTCGATCTGGTTCGACGCGGACGACAACCGCTACCGCACGGACTGGTCCAAGACACGCGGCGGTGTCACCGCGCTGACCAGCAGCAACGTCCGGAACTGGCATGACAAGCTGCCGGTGATGCCCGACAACGAACGGGTGGTGCTGGTGGAGACCTGGAGCGACTATACGCCGCCCTTCGCCACCGGGCTGGAAAACCGCGAGATCCAGAACTTTGTCTTCACCCGCCCGCGCTACGCCCCGCGCGTGTGCTGGGAAGAGTGTAACTGACAGCTGCCTGACGTGGCGACACAGGCCCCGCCGGACCTTCAGTCGGGCGGGGTTTTTTGTGCCAGAAGGGCGGACAGCACGTCGGACATGAATTTGGTCTGGCTGCCCGGTGTCATCCCGCCGATGCCCACACGGCGCCCCATGCGCCACCACAGGCCGGGACGCCAGACACGGGCCCCGCCGGTGTCCAGCTTCAGCAAGAACCCGTTGGAGGGCTTGAAGGCGAAAAAGCCGCGGTCGATCCCGGTGATCTGGTCCACCCGCGCGATGACCGTACCGTCCGCGTCACGCAGGACCGCTGGGGTCAGTTCCACCCGGCTGGCCGTGGCACGGCGCATGGCGTCGGCGCACCACAATGCCCCCGCGCCGACAAGGATCAGGAATACCTGCCAGGGCAGCGCGGGTGGGCTGTTGAACGCCATGTAGATCAGCAGCACCCCCAGCACGGCCAGGCAGCCGATGCCAAGCACCCGCCGCCCGGCAGAGGACTGAACGGTGGCCAGTATTTCGGTATCGTCATCGAGGTCCATCTGCGTCCCTTTCGGCTTTGGCCCTGACTAGGGGATTTGCACGGGCTTGGAAATCGAAAGCGCAGGAACAGGGCGACATTCGTCAGGCGCTTTCCTGACGCCACGATCCGGCGGACCGGCGATCCCCTCAGGGCGTGGCCAATTGCGCTGTCGATCCGCAGCTGCTGCTGGCCCATGACCCGATCCGCCCCTCTTGCCAACCTCACCCCACTTTGGCCGCCGCCGCAAAAGACAGTTTCAAGAAGACATGTCATATATGACATGTCTTCTTGATCAGGAGGAAGGTCGCCCTTCTTCTTGGTCAGCAGGAAAGGTCGCCTTTTTTCTTGGTCAGGAGGAAGGTCGCCTTTCTTCTCAGGCAGGAAGAAATGTCGCCTTCGGCAAAGCTGTTTCGCCGTGACGTCATCCGACAGCGATCGGTTGCCAAGAACAGGGCCGCCAGCTGTGCGCCCCGTCCCGATCTCAAAAGAACAACCCGCACAGATCGGCCAGAACGCCAGGCTCGCTCACGGCTTCGCGCCCTCATCCATGCGCGTCCTCTTTCCGCGCTTGCCGGGGCGGCGGGTCAGTTCCTCGGCGACCCGGTCGGCATAAGACGCCCGTTCGGCGGGCGACATCGCAGCAACCTCGGCCAGCCAGGCCCCTTCCGCCGCGGTTTGCAGTTCCAACGCGATGCGCCCCTGTTCCCGCAGGACGGATTGCACGGCCTGCGCGTCGAACGGCTCTGTCCGCAACGCCGTCAGCACCTGATCGTAAAGCGCGCGCCGCGCTTCCCGGCTGGGCATGCCGCTGCCGGACCGGCGCAGGTCCCTAAACAGCGCGCGCCGCACCTCACGCGGCAGCGCCCGGACATAGGGCGTGGCATAGCTGCGCGCGCCCGGTCCGCCGCCGTGGTCCCGCGCCCCCGGCCCACCCGCATGGCGATAGACGGCGCCGGCGATCAAGCCGACAAAGACCAGGTTCAGCGCCAACGAGGCGACCAGCAGCCAGCGCCAGCGGCGCCCTGCGGGTGTGCGTGTCTCATCCATCCATCAGCCCTCTTCGCTGTCCCATCCAAAGCCGGAGAAGTCCGGCACCGCTTCTTCTGCCACCGCCTGGCTGCCGAGCATCTGGTCGGCGAAATCCGGGACCCCCTCGGGCGGCGCAACGCCCAGCCAGAACCCCACGCAGGTCGCCGTCACCAGCCCGCCAAGGCCCGGCAATCCACCCAGAACAGCCCACCAGCCGCGCCGCTGCGTGGCGCGCGCGGCACGCGGCTGCAACCGCTGCGCATCCTCGGCCACCCGAGCAAGCAGCCGGTCCGGCACCCGGGGCGGATGGGCCCGCGCCTCTGCAAAAAGCGCCTCCAGACCTGCATCGTCATGTTCCGTTTTCGTCATGTCTCGTACCCCAATGCCTCTTTCCGCCCCGCCAGAGCGGCCGCCAGCCCCCGTTTGCCCCGCGCTGTCAGGCTTTCCACCGCCTCCACCCCGATGTCGAGGATTTCCGCAATCTCGGGGTTGGACAGCCCTTCGATATGGCGCAGCACCACCGCCTGCCGCTGCCGGTCCGGCAGGCTTTCCAATGCCGCCTGCAACGCGTCGCGGCGCGCAAGCTGCTGAAGCCGGTCGGCGGCTTCCGGGCGCGGGTCTTCCGGCTCTGCCACCGTGTCCAGCGGGACCGACCGGCGCTTTCGCAACCGGTCGGTGCACAGGTTCGCCACAACCCTGTAACACCAGGTGCCGACCCGCGCCTCGCCGGTCCGCCAGCCCGGCGCGATCTTCCACAGGCGCAGCAGCGCCTCCTGCGTCACGTCCTCCGCCTCTGCCGTATCGCCCAGCACGCGACGGGCATGGGCAAAAAGCCGGGGCGTCAGCCGTGCCGCCAACAGCCGCGCCGCTGCCGCGTCGCCCGACGCATAGCGGGCCAACAGCGCGGCTTCCGCGTCGGAGCCTGGATCGGGCGAAGACTGGTGCATCCCGTCAGCGGTTAGCCCGACCGCCTGCGCGAGGCAAGCGTGCCGGGCCGTCCTTGCAGCCGCGATCTCAGCCCTTGTCGGCACCGGGGCGCCGGTCGCCGCGGTGCCAGCGACCGCCCTGGCCGCCATGACCGCGCATCTTGCGGAACTCCTCGGCTGTCAGCGTGCCATCGCCATCCGCATCCAGGCGGTCGAACATCTTGCCCAGATCACGGCGCGCGGACATCTCGTCGCGGCTCAGCTTGCCGTCGTCGTCGCTGTCCATGCGTTCGATCATCCGCGCCTGCCGCCGCTCCGCGCGTTCCGCGTCGGTCCGGCCGTCCCAGCGGGCCGCCAGCTCGGCGGCGTTGAGCGCGCCGTCGCCGTCAGCGTCGAACTCTTCGACCATCCGCGCCGCGCGCGCCTGATGCGTGGCCTTGCGCGCCGCCGACATCTCCGCCGCGGTCAGAAAACCATCGCCATCGGTGTCGGCCTTGTCGAACCGCGCCGCCGCGTGGGCGTCGATCTCCTCTCGGGTGACGGCGCCATTGCCGTCCGCGTCGATCGCACCGAACAGGGCCGCCCGGTCGCCGGGCTTTGCGTTGGCCCCGGCGACCGCACCCACGGCGATCAGCGTACTGAGAGCGGCCAACTGGACTGTTGCTCGAAGTTTCATGTAATCTCTCCTTGTGTCGGCGCCCCTTTGTGCGGCGCGATACTCCTTTTTACGAGCCGGCCCCTCCTTTCCGTCGCGGCGCGCGCAAAAATTCCGCACCCTCCCGCCGGGTTTTGCGACACAGCGCCGCAATCCCCTCTCGGCTCTTTCATTTTGCCCCCAACAGGCGCATCTAGGGGCCGTGTCCGAGGATAGAGCCATGCCCACCACCACCAATACCGCCCCGACCGCCCCCAATGACCGAGCACGCTGGCCCGCCATGCGCAGAGGCTGGCGCGGCAAATGCCCGAACTGCGGATCGGGGCCGCTGCTCAAGAGCTATCTGAAGGTGAATCACGACTGCCCCGTCTGCCGCGAAGAATTCCACCACCACCGCGCGGATGACGGTCCGGCCTACCTGACAATCCTTTTCGTCGGGCACCTGATGGCACCGATGCTGCATCTGGTGTTCGTGACCTGGCGCCCCGAGCCATTGACACTCTTCACCATTTTTGCGGTTGGCTGCGTCGGCCTGTCCCTTTACCTTCTGCCCAGACTGAAGGGGGCCATGATCGGCTTTCAATGGGCCAAGGGCATGGGCGGCTTCGCACCCTCGACCTGATCTTCCCCTTCGGCACCGCTGAACCAGGGGACATCATGACCATCGACAAAAGCCAGATCCGCAATGCCGCCACTGTGATCGTGCTGCGCGACAGGTTCGACGCACCGCGCATCCTGATGGGGCAGCGCGGGTCCAAGGCCGTGTTCATGCCAAACAAGTTCGTCTTTCCCGGCGGCGCGGTCGATCCCGGCGATGCGGATGTGCCCCTGGCCAGCCCCCTGCCCGGCACCTGCGCCGCCCGCATGGCCGAGGACGCGGACCCCGGTCTCGTGCATGCCATCGCCGTCGCGGCCATCCGCGAACTGTGGGAGGAAACCGGCCTGATCCTGGGCCGCCCGGGCACCTGGGACATTCCGCCCCCGCCGGATTGGGAAACCTTTGCCGCCACCGGCCATGTCCCCCACGCCGCGCCGCTGCAATTCACCTTTCGCGCGCTGACCCCGCCGGGCCGCCCGCGCCGCTTCGACGCCCGTTTCTTTCTGGTGGACGCCGAGGATATCGCATCGGATCTCGACGATTTCGACGCCGCCTGCGACGAACTCAGCCACCTGCAATGGGTCCCCCTGTCCGAAGCGCGGTCCTTCGACATGCCCTTCATCACCGAGGTGGTGATGGCCGAAGTTCAGGCCCGCGCACGGGACCGCACGCCCCCCGCCTCCGTCCCGTTTTTCAAGAACAACGACGAGGAAAGCCTGTTCCTGCGCCTGCGCGGCCGCCCCATGGAAGGCTAGATCACCAGGATCAGCATCAGGATCGACACCACCAGCACCGCCATCCCCGCGGCTTCCCGGCCCGTGATGCTTTCCCGAAAGAACAGCGTGCTGGCCAGAACGCTCAGGATCAGCTCCACCTGCCCCAGCGCCTTCACATAGGCCGCGTTCTGAAGCGTGAAGGCGATGAACCAGCACAGCGAGCCGCCCATCGAGGTCAGGCCGATCCACAGGGCCACCCGCCGTGCCGCCCAGACCGCCCCGATCTGACCCGGCTCGCGCAGACGCAGCCAGACCAGCATGATCGCCGTCTGCATCGCCACCACCGCCGCCAGCGTCACCGTCGCGCGCAGAACCGGGTCGGCCTCCGCAACGCTCAGCGACGCGCCCCGGTAAGTGACCGCCGAAACCGCGAACAACACGCCCGACGCGATCCCCAGCCCCGCCGCCCGATTGCGCAGGTCGCGCAGGTGCAGCCCCGTCACTCCCGGCCCGCCGGACAGCAGCAGCAAACCGACGATGCCCAGCGCGATGGCCGCGAAACCGGGCCAGGACACGCCCTCGCTCAGCACGATCCAGCCTACGAGCACCGTCTGGATCACCTCCGTCTTCTTGAATGTGATCCCCACCGCGAAATTGCGCTGCTTGAACAGCATCACCACGCAGACCGTCGCCAGGATCTGCGCCGACGCCCCGACAAGCCCGTATATCCAGAACCCCGGCGCCGGGACAGGCAGCGCCTGGCCCGTCATCCCCAGGTAGATCGCCAGCAGGATCAGGATGAACGGCGCCGAATAGAGAAACCGCGAAAACGTGGCCCCCGCCGCCGACAGCGTCGCCGTTGCCAGGTGTTTCTGAAGCATGAAACGCACCGTCTGGAACGCCGCGGCGGCCAGGGTCACGACAATCCAGAGATCGGGCAAGGGCGCTGTCATGCCTCCGATTAGGTCAATTCCGCGGTCCGCGCCAGAGCGGATGTGCCACCGGATCCTTCGGCGCGAAGAGGTGCCGCCGGAACACGTCCCTGTAGCTGCGATAGACATAGCCCTGATTGCGGCTGAGGAACCTGCCCCGCCGCGCGGCATAGACCGCCGGCAGCCGGTACCACGGCACCTGCGGATGCATATGGTGCACCACGTGGAAGTTGTTGTTCAGAAACAGCAGCGCCAGCAGCCCCCGGTCCTCCACCACCGCCGTCCGGGCAGAAGCGCGCGGATGCGCCTGATGCTCCAGGAAGGTGCGGATCTTCAGCACCGACATCGCCCCATAGCAGGCGGCCAGATACGTCCAGAGCGACAGCGGCGACATCGCCACCACCGCCAGCGTCACCGCCACCCCCGGCAGGTGCAGCCCCCACCCCCGGGCGACCTCCGCCTCCCCGGCGCGAAGACGGCGCAGGTCGTCGCGCAGAAAACAGACCGTCCCGATCAGGGGGCCGATCAACATCCGACCCGCCAGCGTGTTGTTCACCCGCAGCACCCCCCGGTGCCAGCGCGGCAGGCCGTGCCAGATGTCCGGGTCGATATAATTGGTCTCGGGATCGTCATATGGATCGGTCAGGCGCGAATCGTGGTGATGCGCCAGATGCAGGGCCTTGAACCGCAGGTAGGGCACGAACAGCCCCGGCTGGAACAACCCCAGCGCCGTCGCCGCCCGTGCCGACCGGAACGGCGCACCGTGCAGTATCTCGTGGCTGAGCGAGGAATGCAGCGTCAGCGCCAACACCAGAATTCCGAAAGACACCGCGCCGCCGGTCAGCACCAGCGCCACACCAAGTGCGGCGAAAACCGCGCCAAACAGGGCGATCGTGGGCCATTCCCAGCGCGCGAGACGGCGCAGCACAGGACTGGGATCAAATGTGTTCGGGGTGGCGTGGCTCTGCCCAACCTCGCTCGGATGCATTCAGTGGTCCTTTTGACGTCTTTTGCGGCAGCATCCTTCCCCTTGATCCGTGACGCCATTCGGATAGTGATGAACAAACCGCACATTTGATGACAAAAACCAGCATATGCCGAGAATAGACAGCAAGATCGGCCGCGCGCAGACCTTCCGCGCCCGGCTCGCCCAGGCCATCGCGACCGCGGGCACCACCCAAAGCGCCCTGGCCCGCGCCATCGGCGCCGACCGTTCCACCCTGTCCCAGGCCCTCTCCGACAGCGGCGCCCGCCTGCCCGGCGCCCAGGTGGTGGGGGCCTGCGCCCAGGCCCTCGGGGTCTCCGCCGATTGGCTGCTGGGCCTGTCCGACCGCCCCGAATCCGCGGCCGACCTGATCTCCAACAGCATCGCCATGTCCCAGGCCCCCCGCGCCGTCGTCGACGACCAGCTGTTCGTCTGGCACCAGGAGGCCCGCGGGTACAAGATCCGCCACGTCCCCGCCGCGCTGCCCGATCTGCTGAAAACCGACGACATGCTCGCATGGGAGTATGGCCACCACCTGCGCCGTACCGCGCAGCAGGCAATCAACGCATCGCGGGACCGGCTCGACCTGATGCTCGATGCGACCTCGGAATACGAAATCGCCATGCCCCTCTTTGAACTCGACTGTTTCCTGCGGGGCAGCGGCTACTACCACGGCCTGCCCGCAGCGGTGCGCCGCGCGCAATGCGACCGGATGATCGCCCTGACGCGCCAGCTTTACCCCCGGCTGAGGCTCTACCAGTTCGACGCGCGCAGGCTCTATTCGGCGCCCGTCACCATCTTCGGCCCGCTCATCGCCGTGCTCTACACCGGCGGTCATTACCTGTCGTTCCGCGACCGCGCCCGGATCGACCTCTTCACCCGCGACTTCGACACGCTGGTGCGCGAGGCCTCCACCACCGCACGCGATTTCCCCGACCTCCTGAGCGACATGCGCGGCCTGATCCGCTGAACCGCCTCTGGTCCGGAGCCGCCCTCGCTTGAGACCGGAACGGCGGCGGCCCGACCGGCTGTCCAGCAAAATCGCCGAGGGGCCCCGCCCCGGCGGGGAGACGGCTATTTTGCTGGACCGCCGGGCGGGACGCTGCCAGACCGGGGATCAATCGCGGGCGGCTCGGGGCCTCTGGGACGGTGAGACCCGAAGCGGCAAACCGGGAATCGAATGCGCGCGCAGCGCGCTCCTTCCGGCAACACCCAAGCGCGCTCTCACAGCGTCGGGCCGGACAGGCGCTACCGCGGTGCTCCGATGGCGCGGCCCAGCCCCTGTGGCCGCGGCAGCGCCGCATGGCCTTGGGCAAAGCGCACCAGCGCCGCTTCGACCTCCGCCGACGGCGCGCTCGGTCTGCGCGTCTCCAGCGACACATGCAGCAGGAAATGCTCGCCCGTGGCCAGCAGCCTGCCGCTCTCCACCATCTCGTGGAACAGATGCATCTTCTTGCCCGCCCCTTCGATCACCTGGGTCTGGATCTCGATCACCGCTCCGGCGTGGACCTCGTCCAGATGCCGGATATGGGTCTCGGCGGTGAAATAGCTGCCTCCCGACGCGATGTATGCCGCATCGCAGCCGATCATTTCCATGAACCGGTCGGTCGCATCGGCAAAGGCGTGCAGATACCGCGCTTCCGTCATGTGCCCGTTGTAGTCGGTCCAGTCCAGAGGCACGGTCCGGCGGGCGGTCAGCACCGGGGCATCGGCGGGCAGGTCCTCTGCCCGGGCGCCCATGGCCGTGCCGCTGCGCATGATCTTTTCCTGCGCGTTCAGCAGCGCACCCGCGCCCCAGTCCTGCGCCTTGAGACCCCGCATCATGGCCACCAGGTTATTGTCCCGGATACGCTCCAGCTCCCGGATCGAATGCGCGCCGGATTGCGCATCCGACTGGCCCGCGATCAGGTCCACCAGTTCTTCCGTGAACTCGGGCACATCCATCAGCCTGGTCCAGGGCCAGCTCAGCGCCGGGCCGAATTGCGCCATGAAATGCTTCATCCCCGCTTCGCCGCCCGCCACGCGGTAGGTTTCGAACAGGCCCATCTGCGCCCAGCGGATGCCAAAGCCGTAGCGGATCGCGTTGTCGATCTCCTCGGTCGTGGCGATGCCGTCCTTGACCAGCCACAGCGCCTCGCGCCAGACCGCTTCGAGAAGGCGATCCGCCACATGGGCGTCGATTTCCTTCTTCAGATGCAGCGGGTACATGCCCAGCGTGGTCAATATCTCCTTGGCCCGGTCCACCATCGGGCCGTCGATCCCGTTGCCCGGCACCAGTTCCACCAGCGGCAGCAGATAGACCGGGTTGAACGGATGCGCGACCATGATCTGCCCGGGCCGCGCCGCGCCCTGCTGCAGTTCGCTCGGCCTGAAGCCGGAGGTCGACGACCCGATGACCGCCTCCGGATCGCAGGCCTGCTGGATCGCACCAAAGGTCTGATGCTTGATGTCCAGCCGTTCCGGCACGCTCTCCTGTATCCACTCGGCCCCTTCGACCGCCTCCGCGATAGAGCCGTGAAAGCTGACCGCGCCCTCGGCGGGCAGCGCCACGTCGGTCAGCCCCGGCAGGGACCGCCGCGCGTTGGCCATGATCTCGCCGATCTTGCGCTCCGCCTCTGGGTCGGGGTCATGGACCCGCACGCTCCAGCCGTTCAGCGCAAACCGCGCCGCCCAACCGCCGCCGATCACGCCGCCGCCAATGATTGCCGCTGTCCTTGTCATATGCCCAATCCCATCAAAATCACACCTGCAAGTGCAATCCCCGCGCAAAGCGATGCGCAGGCCCGGACGCTCCAGCCAAAGGGCGGTGTGTCCCGCACCCCCAGCACCATGCCGCCGACCCAGAAGGCCCCAAAGGCCAGCGCCACGCACATCAGAAGAACGCCGATCATGGCGCCACCCCCCGCAGCTGGCTGACGTCCCAGCCGTTGAAATCGAGGATCTCCCGCGCCGCCGCGATCCGGTCGGCGCCGCCGGTCGGGCTGCGGTCGATGATCGCCGCGCGGCTGCCGTCCGCCAGCCCCACGGCGGCGGTGCGGAACCCCTCGTCCACCCACATCACCACCAGCACGGCGTCGCCCGCCGTCGAACGCAGGACGCCCGGTGCGCCGGGCAGATAGGCGCGGCTGCCCCGCGCGTCGGTCTCGGACACCGCGCCGGTCAGGCTTTGGGTAAAGCTGACGGAGGGCACGCAGGGGCCCATGCAGGCGCGTGTCACCCAGTCGCCGGCAAAGCGTCCGGGGTCGAACCGCGCGGTGCCGCCCAGCGGGGCCGTCGGATTGCGCAGCGGCAGCGTGCCGGTCGGGTAGCCCGCCCGCTCTGCCGCGCAGGCCCCCAGCGCCATCACACCGGCGATTGCCAGAACGCGCAAACGCCTCACGCCCCGGGCGCCCGCTTTGTCAGGCCCAGCTTCTCGCGGACCTCGGCGGGGCCGATGATGCGCGCGCCCATGTTCTCGATGATGGACCCGGCCCGTTCGACCAGCTGCCAGTTTTCCGCCAATTGTCCCTTGCCCAGCCACAGGTTGTCCTCAAGCCCGACCCGCACATTGCCGCCCGCCAGCACCGCGGCGGCGACATAGGCCATCTGGTTGCGCCCCAGCGCAAAGGCCGAGAATGTCCAGTCGTCCGGCACGTTGTTGACCATCGCCATGAAGGTGTTCAGATCGTCCGGCGCGCCCCAGGGCACACCCATGCAAAGCTGCACCAGC
Organism: Sulfitobacter sp. THAF37; assembly: GCF_009363555.1. Classification (NCBI taxonomy): domain Bacteria; kingdom Pseudomonadati; phylum Pseudomonadota; class Alphaproteobacteria; order Rhodobacterales; family Roseobacteraceae; genus Sulfitobacter; species Sulfitobacter sp. THAF37. Next base: position 2,110,729 of record NZ_CP045372.1, on the reverse strand, counting down.
GCGGGCGCCTCCAGCACACCGTCTTTCACAAGCTGCTTGGCGTACCACAGATGACCCGTGTCAAAGGCTTCGATCTCGGGTTTTACGCCCAGTTCGGTCATCATCGACCCCATCGCCGTCAACATGCCCGGCGTGTTGGTCATGACGTAATCAGCTTCGGCGAAATTCATCGTGCCGCAGTCCAGCGTACAGATCTCGGGCAGGCAGTCCGCGATGTGCTGCACCCGTTCGGAGGCCCCGATCATGTCGGTGCCTTCCACGGGCGGCATCGGGCGTTCGGTCGGGCCGAACATGATGTCGCCGCCCATCCCGGCGGTCAGGTTCAGCACCACATCGGTTTCCGCAGCGCGAATGCGTTCGGTCACTTCGCGGTAATAGGCCAGATCCCGGCTCGGCGTGCCGGTTTCGGGATCGCGCACGTGGCAATGCACCACCGCCGCCCCCGCCTTGGCCGCGGCGATGGCGCTTTCGGCGATCTGGGCGGGGCTGCGCGGCACATGCGGGCTGCGGTCCTGGGTACCGCCCGATCCGGTCACGGCACAGGTGATGAAAACATCGCGGTTCATGGTCAACGGCATGGGGCGGTCCTTTCTGTCAACTTGGCGCAATCATGACGGCACTTGGCAGAGGCTGCTTTTCCTAATACGAACATGTCTTGATGAAATCCGCAGAAATTACCCATACCACCCTTCTTGTGCTCGAAGGCTGCAACACGCTGACACTGGCGGCGGCGGTGGACCCGCTGCGCGCGGCGAACCGGCAGGCGGGGCGGGTGCTGTACGAGTGGCATTTCGCCACCCCCCGCGACCGGGCGGTGCAGTTGACCAGCGGGCTGGAGATTCCCGCCGCCCCCATCCACAAGATGCCCGCCACCGATCTGCTGATCATCGTCGCGGGCTTCGCGGTGGAGGCGCAGACCACCCCGCAGCTGACCGCGAGCCTGCGCCGGATCGCAGCACAGGGCGCCACGATCGCGGGCATTGACGGCGGCCCCTGGGTGATGGCGCGGGCGGGCATCCTGGACGGACACCGGGCCACCAGCCACTGGGAGGATTTCGAGCTGTTTTCGCAGAATTTCCCGGCGGTGGAGCTGATCAACACAAGATACGAGGTCAGCGGCAAGCGCCTGACATCGGCCGGGGCGGCCCCCGCCCTTGAGATGATGCTGCATCTCATCAGGGCGCGGCACGGGATGGCACTGGCCGGACGCATCGCCACCGCCTTTATCTTCGACCCGGCCCCGCCGCGGCCGCAAAGCCGCGCCCAGAACCCGCGCCATTCCCGGCTGACCGCCCGCGCCCAGCAGCGGATGGAGGCGGCGCTGGATACGCCGCTGCGCCTGCGCGAGATCGCGGCGGACCTGGGCGTGTCGGAACGCGCCCTGCAGCAGCAGTTCAAGACCCATCTCGGCGTGACGCCGCAGGCGCATTACCTGGCGCTGCGGCTGGCGCAGGCAGAGCGGCTGGTGCGCGAGACCTGGTTGCCGCTGAACGAGATCGCGCTGAACACCGGTTTCGGCTCACCCGCCGGATTCTCGCGGGCGTTCCGGGCCCGGTTCCAGGTCTCGCCCAGCCAGATGCGCCGGGGCGCACGCGGGTCGCAGCAGGCGAATTTTTGAAAAACTCGCAGCGGAATTTTCCAAAATTCCGCCCGCTCAATAGGGCATCGGATGCGCCTTGTGGACCGCGTTCAGCGCCGCGTTGACCTCGTCGCTCAGGGTCAGATCCGCCGCACCCAGCGCCCGCTGCACCTGCGCGGTGCTGGTCGCGCCAAAGATCACCGATCCCATGAAGGGCCGCGCGCGGCACCAGGCCAGCGCCATCTGGACCGGATCGAGATCGTGATCCCTCGCCACCTGCAAATAGGCATCGACCGCGGCAAAGACACGATCGGTCTTGCGCCCGCCGAGGTCGCCGTTCAGCGACATGCGCGAGCCCTCGGGCACCGCGCCGCCCTGATACTTGCCCGTCAAGAGACCCGCCGCCAGCGGGGAAAAGGCGAACATGTCGATATTTTCGTTGATGCAGGCCTCTGCCACATCCGTATCGGCCATGCGGCAGAGCAACGAATATTCGTTCTGCACCGCCACCGGACGCGGCCCCCCCACGCGGTCGGCCACATTGGCCCATTGGGTCATGCCCCAGGCGCTTTCATTGCTCAGCCCGAAAGCGCGGATGGTGCCGCGCGCCACTTCGGCCTGAAGCGCGCCCAGCGCGTCCTCCATATGGGCGATGGTTTCCGCGCGGTCCTGGCCGGAGGGGTCGAATTCCCAATTGTTGCGGAACATGTAGCTGCCCCGGTTGGGCCAGTGAAACTGATAGAGGTCGATGTAGTCGGTCTGCAACCTGCGCAGGGACGCTTCGATCGCCTCCGGGATCGTCCTGGACGAAATCGGCGCCCCGTCGCGGACGTGCTGCATCCCCTCGCCGGAATGCTTGGTGGCCAGCACAATCTCGTCGCGGCGCATGTCGCGTTCGAACCACAACCCGATGATCCGTTCGGTCCGGCCTATGGTCTCGGCGCTGATCGGGTTGACGGGATACATTTCAGCCGTGTCGATGAAGTTCACGCCCGCATCCAGCGCCATGTCGATCTGGGCGTGCCCTTCCTCGGCGGTGTTTTGCGTGCCCCAGGTCATGGACCCAAGGCACAGGTCTGTCACCTTCAGGTCGCTGCCGCCAAGTTTGCGTTTCTGCATCTTCTGGTTCCCCGTTTTGCCGCGCACCCTAGGTCGTGTTGACATTCATTTTCGGCCACCCGTTTCAGCCCAAAATTGCTCAGTTCCAGGCAAGAGAGCGCAGGAATAGCCAGCTATTTCAAGCTCTCTTTGCGCGCCCCGCCTTGAAATTGAAGCGCCAATACCCTGCGCGCTACGCGCTCTCGGGACATTGGCGACGTGATTTATTTTTAAAGTAAAGGCGGGACGCTGTAACGCGGAAATGGGCAACTTTGGCGAAACCCCTTCGGGGCGCGGCGGATTTTGCCTCTGTCCTCCCGGATGTTCACTTCCAATGATCACATTGCTGCGCTCACATCAGGGCGCCAGCGGCAAAATCCGTCTCGCGCGGGTGGTCGACAATGAATGGCAACACGACCTAAAGGGTGAGACTCGCACCGCAAGACCCAATGCCCCCCTTGGATCGGAAACGATGGGCAGGGGATTTCCGGCGCGCTGCGCGAAAACCGGCGCGCCCTGTCGGGAATTGCCTTGGGTTCGGCGCGGGAATGGGCCTAAGAAGTTTCATGCGTCTGCTCATTTCCTTTGCGGCCCTGTTCTTCTCGGTCATCCTGTTGCAGCTGTCCTCGGGCGGGGTGGGTCCGCTCGACGTGCTGTCGGGCACGGCGCTGGGGTTCTCCCGGCAGGAGATCGGGCTGCTCGGCTCGGCGCATTTCCTGGGCTTCTTCATCGGATGCTGGTGGGCGCCGCGGCTGATGGGGTCGGTCGGCCACAGCCGCGCCTTTGCCGCCTTCACCGCGGCCGGTGCCATCGGGCTGATGGCGCACATGCTGGTTGTCGATCCGCTGGCCTGGACCCTGATGCGGGTCGCCTCCGGCCTCTGCGTGGCGGGCTGTTACACGGTGATCGAGGCCTGGCTGCAGGCCAAAGTCACCAACCAGACCCGGGGCCGCACCATGGGCGTCTACCGCATCGTGGACATGACCGGATCGCTCTGCGCGCAGATGATCGTCGGCATCCTCGCCCCGGCGTCCTATGTCTCTTACAACATCCTGGCCATCGTCTGCTGCGCGGCGCTGCTGCCGATCACCCTCAGCAAGGTGCAGCAGCCCGACACCCCCGCCCAGCCGCGCCTGCGCCCCCGCCTTGCCGTCGACCGCTCGCCGCTGGCGGCAGCCGGGGTGGTCGTGTCCGCGTTGTCCGGCGCATCCTTCCGCATGGTCGGCCCGATCTACGGGCAGGAAGTCGGCCTGAACGCGGGCCAGATCGCCTGGTTCCTGGCCGCCTATGTCCTCGGCGGGGCCATCGCGCAATGGCCCGTGGGCTGGCTCGCCGACAAGTTCGACCGGCGCTGGGTGCTGATCTGGCTCTCTGTCGCGGCGATGCTGGCCTGCGGCGTCACCGTGTCCTCCGCCGGGCTGGGCATGGTCGGCGTCTTCCTCGCCGCCGGCCTGTTCGGGCTGACCACCTTCCCGATCTATTCGGTCGCCGCCGCCCATGCCCATGATTTCGCCAGCGACGACGAAAGGGTCGAACTGTCTGCGGCATTGATGTTCTGGTACGCGGCCGGCGCGATCCTTGCCCCCTACATCGCCTCGGTGCTGATCGACCGCTTCGGCCCGCCCGCGCTGTTCATGATGATCAGCGTCGGGCACGGGGTGCTGGTGGTCTTCGGCCTGCTCAGGATGCGCCGGGGCCGGGCCACGCCGCACCGCACGCGCTACATATACGCGCCGCGCACCAGTTTCCTGATCGGGCGCCTGACCGGGCGGGCGCGCGACGAGCGGGGGGATTGACGGGCTGGCATGCGCCTTGCTGGGCTGTTAAAGCATCGCCAATCCCTGACCAGAGGCCTGCCCCGTGACCAGACATCTCATCACTTCCGCCATTCCCTACATCAACGGCATCAAGCACCTGGGGAACCTCGTGGGCAGCCAGCTGCCCGCCGACCTCTATGCCCGCTACCTGCGGGGCCGCGGGCACGAGGTGCTGTTTCTCTGCGCCACGGACGAACACGGCACCCCGGCGGAACTGGCCGCGGCAAAGGCGGGCAAGCCGGTGGCCGACTACTGTGCCGAGATGCACGCGGTCCAGGCCCGCATCGCCGAAGGTTTCGGCCTGTCCTTCGACCACTTCGGGCGCTCTTCCTCGCCGCAGAACCACAAGCTGACCCAGCATTTCGCCGGGGTCCTGGCCGACCAGGGGCTGATCGAGGAAGTCTCGCAAAAGCAGATCTATTCGCCCACCGACGGACGCTTTCTGCCCGACCGCTACGTCGAGGGCACCTGCCCCAATTGCGGCTTCGAAGACGCGCGCGGCGACCAATGCGACAATTGCACCAAGCAGCTGGACCCCGCCGACCTGATCAATCCGCGCAGCACGATCTCGGGGGCGACCGACCTGGAGATGCGCGAGACCAAGCACCTGATGCTGCGCCAGAGCCAGATGAAAGACCGGCTGGACGACTGGATCTCTTCCAAGACCGACTGGCCGGTGCTGACCACCTCCATCGCGAAGAAGTGGCTTCACGACGGCGACGGATTGCAGGACCGGGGCATTACACGCGACCTCAACTGGGGCGTGCCGGTGAAACGCGGCGGCGCGGACTGGCCGGGGATGGAAGGCAAGGTGTTCTACGTCTGGTTCGACGCGCCGATCGAATATATCGCGTCCGCGCAGGAATGGGTGGACGCGGGCAAGGGAGAGGACTGGGAACGCTGGTGGCGCACCGACAAGGGCGCGGATGACGTGCGCTACACCCAGTTCATGGGCAAGGACAACGTGCCCTTCCACACCCTCAGCTTTCCTGCCACGATCATGGGCAGCGGCGAGCCGTGGAAGCTTGTCGATTACATCAAGTCGTTCAACTACCTGACCTACGACGGCGGGCAGTTTTCAACCTCGCGGGGGCGCGGGGTGTTCATGGATCAGGCGCTGGACATCCTGCCGGCGGACTACTGGCGCTGGTGGCTGCTGAGCCACGCGCCGGAAACCTCGGATGCGGAATTCACCTGGGAGAATTTCCAGGCCTCGGTGAACAAGGACCTCGCCGATGTGCTGGGCAATTTCGTCAGCCGGATCACCAAGTTCTGCCGCTCGAAATTCGGCGAAGCCGTGCCGGAGGCCGGTACATATGGCCCGGAAGAAGAGGCCCTGATCGCCGACCTCACCGCCCGGATGGCGCGGTATCAGGCGCAGATGGATGCGGTGGAGGTCCGGAAATCGGCGGCAGAGCTGCGTGCGATCTGGGCGGCGGGGAACGAATACCTGCAGGCGCAGGCACCCTGGACCGTGTTCAAGACCGATCCTGACAAGGCGGCGGCGCAGGTGCGTCTGGCGCTCAATCTGATCCCGCTCTACGCGACGCTCTCGGCGCCCTTCATCCCCGATGCGGCGGCCAAGATGCTGACCGCGATGCGGGTGGAGGGCGCGGCATGGCCCGACGATGTGCCCGCGGCCCTGGGCATCTTGCCTGCCGGACATGGTTTCGACGTGCCCGACGTGCTGTTCGCCAAGATTTCGGACGACGACCGGTCAGCCTGGGCCGAACGCTTCGCGGGCAAGCGGGACTGACCCGCCTGCCCGCAGGATAAGGTCACGGCCCGGCACGCCGGGCCCGACGGCTCAGAATTCCTCCCAACCGTCGGCGTCGACCTCCGATGCAACGTCCAGCGCCGCATTGCCCTGGGTCGCGGGCATCGCAGCGCGCGGCTGAGGTGCGGGCATCTGTACCGCGGCGGGACGGGATGCCACCGTCACAGCGCCTTCCTTGCCGATACGGAACCGGGCCACGGCCGCGGCCAGGGCGTCCGCCTCCGCCGTCAGCGCATGGCTTGCGGCGGTGGTTTCCTCGAACATCGCGGCATTCTGCTGGGTCACGTGATCCAGCTCGTTCACGGCAGTGTTGATTTCCGCCAGGCCGCTGGACTGTTCTCGTGCCGAGGCGGCGATGTTCGACACACGGTTTGAAATCTCGGACACCGAGGTGACGATGGACGACAGCGCCGCGCCGGTACGATCCACCAGATCCACCCCCTGGCCGACCTGTTCGCCGCTGGACGAGATCAGCGCGTTGATCTCGCGCGCCGCATCCGATGACCGCTGCGCCAGCGCGCGCACTTCGGTCGCGACCACGGCAAACCCGCGCCCTGCTTCGCCCGCGCGGGCGGCTTCGACGCCGGCGTTCAGGGCCAGCAGGTTGGTCTGGAAGGCGATGTCGTCGATCACCGATGTGATCTTGGAAATCTCCTGCGACGACGTGCGGATACCATCCATGGCCGCGACCGCCTGACGCGCGATCTCTCCACCCTGCTGGGCGTTCTTCTGTGCTTCGGCGGACATGTTGCTGGCGTCGTCCGCGCCCTCCGCGGCGGAGCGTACGGAGATGGTCAGCTCGTCCAGCGCGGCGGCGGTTTCCTCCAGCGTGGCGGCCTGCTTTTCGGTGCGACGCGACAGGTCGTCGGCGGCGGAGGTGATTTCGGCGGTTTCGTTGCGGATCGAATCGGCGTTCAGCATGACCGCCGACATCGCTTCGCGCAGGGCCCGCACCGTGCCGTTGAAGTCGCTTCGCAGCTTTTCGTAGGCCGGGGGCACATCGACGGAGAATTCGGTCTCCAGGTCGCCCTCCGCCAGCCGGTTCAGGACATCGCCCAGCGCGGTGACGACCCGGGCCTGTTCCGCCGCAGTCTGCTCGCGCTCAGCCTCGGCGGCACGCATCGCCTTGTCTTCCGCCGTCACATCCGTACCGATAAAGATCAGCCGGTGCGGCTGGCCGCGATGGTCTTCCAACGTCGCGAAGCTGCCATCTATGATGTAGGTTTGCTGAGCGTGGACGCTGAACACGTTGAACCGACCCTGTTTCGGCTCCCCGGCCAGAAGCTGTGCCACGAACTTGCGACCGTCGCTGTCGCCCTCCAGGTTGTTGGCAAACATCGACGACAGATTGCATTTCGCGGTATCCTCGACCGTGCCCTGGATCAGATCCAGCAGGTTCTGGTTCGCCCCCATGATCTTGCCGTTCAGGTCATACTCGATCACCACCTGCTGGGCATCCAGCGCCTGGGTCAGGGCCGAGTTGCGCTGCGCCTCGGTGCGGTCCGCCCATTCGATGACCCAGCCGATCCATTCGCCGTCGGCTCCTTCCGCCAGGCTCATCGTGACCTTGAGAAGGCGGTCCCCGATCTTGACCATTTCGCTGACCGGCTCGGCCCCGGCACTCATGCCGGTGCGTTCCGCACGGGAAATGGCATCGCGCAAGGGTGCAAAGGCACGCAGGTCGGCGTTCATCAGCGTCTCACCGGTCAACCCCGGCCAGGCATCTGCCATTGCGGGCATGTTCGCGGTCATCATGTCTTCGCAGGCCGGGTTCGCAAAAATCACCCGGAAATCGGTGTCCACCATCATCAGGGGGGCGGAAGAGCCGACGAAGGCCGCGCTCTTGAAGGCGGTCTCGTGGGCCGCCACCCGTGCGCCCTGAAGAACCGTGCGCAGCGCGTCAAGCTGGCCGGCCATGCCGCCGATCTCGTCCCGGCGGGCGGAATAGGGCACCTCGCTGTCGTAGTCGCCCTGCGCCACGCCCTTCATCGCGTGACCCAGCCCCTTGAGCGGGGTTGAGACGAGACGGTGCAGCAGATAGGACGCCCCCGCCAATGCGCAGAGCAGCGCCACAAGGCCCGCAAGCAGGCTCTTGATCGCGGAATCGGTGTAGTCTGCCAGCAGATACTCGTCGGTCCACTGCGTCGCAATGGCGCCGACGGGCTGCTCTGCACTGCCGAACAGGACCGGAACTGCGACAATCAACCGAGCGTCGTCGACCCGCACGTCCTGATGTGCCATAGCCTCCTCTGCCAGTGCCAGCATCTGGGGTTCCGTCTGCATCCCCTCGTCCGACCGAAGAGACGCGCCGTCGGCGTCCACGATCACGGCATCAAGGGCATCGGGCCGCGATTTGGCCAGGCTGCCGGAAACGATCTGATCCAACGCCTCGATGTTGCGGAACTTCATCGCCCCGCCGATCTGCAGCGCCAGCAGATCCGTCACCTCGGTCGCACGTTCCAGTATGGCCTGGTGCAACCGCTGTTTCGCCGAGCGCGCATTGATGATCTCGATCGCGGTAACGACACCGATGGCGCAGACCGCCACGACAAGGGCGGTCTTGAAGAACAGACTGCGCGTGAAAGTGACTCGGTGGTTTTCCCTGGCCGGTTCGGACATTGGCATTTCCCTTCGAAAAACAGATTCGGCCCGCCGAGGGGCACTTGTCCGAACCATAGGAAAACATGTCTTACGGGCGGCTTAACGCCTGCCGGCCGGCTGCGCGGGACAGGGGGTAGAGATTAGCTAGGATTTGAGGAAATTGGTTCGGTTTCAGTCCGCCGGACCGGCGGCGAGCACCTCTTCGCCAGCCTGTCGGACCAAGCGGGCGAATGCTGCCTGGTGGCGCGTCAGCGGGCTGCTCTTGCGCCAGATCATCCCCACCGTCCGCTTGGGCTGCGGCCCGGCGAAAGGTGTCCAGTCAACCGCGGCGGAGCGTGTTTCCACCGCCACGGCCATGCGCGGGATCACGGTCACGCCGATCCCCGCGCCGACCATCTGGACCAACGTGGCAAGCGAGCTGCCGTCGAGCCCCGTGCGCGGGACCGATGCGGGCCTGTTGCAGAACGCCAGCGCCTGATCGCGAAAACAATGCCCCTCTTCCAGCAGCAGAACCCGCTTGTCGGCCAGTTCCCGGCCGCTGGGCACCGGCTGGTTTGCGGCCCCTTGTGGGCGGACAAACACGAAGGTCTCGGAAAACACGGGAACCTCCACCAGCGACGGGACCGACACGGGCAAGGCAACGATGGCGGCATCCAGCCGTCCGTCCTGCAGTTCGCGCACAAGTCGCGAGGTCAGCGTCTCGCGCACCTGAAGGTCCAGCCCCGGATAGGCCGCCGTCAGTGGCCCGATCAGACGCGGCAGCAGGTAGGGCGCGATGGTGGGAATGACACCGAGCCGAAACTCACCCGTTAGATCGCCCTGCGCTTCGCGCGCGAAACTCTCCAGCGCGTCCACCTGTTCCAGCACCCGGCGCACATGGGTTGCGAATTCGGCGCCGAAAGCGGTCAGACGCACATGGCGTGGCCCCCTTTCGAACAGCGGCTTGCCCAGGGCGGTTTCCATCTCCTTGATCTGCGCCGACAACGCCGGTTGCGAAATCGCACAGACCTGTGCCGCGCGCCCGAAATGGCGCTGCGCCGCAACTGCTTCAAAATAACGAAACTGTCTTATGGTAAGATTCTTCATAAGGCGAAGTTATCAGCGCAATCAGCAAAACCAACTTATAAATCCCGGTCCGCCCGGTTATAACGATTCTAATTCAGAAACCGAGGAGACATACCCATGGATGGAAACGATATCGACCAGAAGGGCGGCTGCCCCGTCATGCATGGCGCAGGCAAGCACACGACCCAGGACATGCGCTCCAACAGGGACTGGTGGCCGAACCAGCTGAACCTGAAGATCCTGCATCAGAACACCCCGTTGGGCGACCCGATGGGCGCGGATTTCAACTATGCCGAGGAATTCAAGAAGCTCGACCTCGACGCGGTGAAAAAGGACCTCGCCGCGCTGATGACCGACAGCCAGGACTGGTGGCCCGCGGATTACGGTCACTACGGGCCGATGTTCGTGCGCATGGCCTGGCACTCCGCCGGGACCTACCGCACCGGTGACGGGCGCGGCGGCTCGGGCTCGGGCTCGCAGCGTTTCGCGCCGCTGAACTCCTGGCCGGACAACGGCAACCTGGACAAGGCGCGCCGCCTGCTGTGGCCGATCAAGCAGAAATACGGCCGCGCCCTGTCCTGGGCCGACCTGATGATCCTGACCGGCAACGTCGCGATGGAAACCATGGGCTTCAAGACCTTCGGCTTCGCCGGGGGCCGCGTTGACATCTGGGAACCCGAAGAAGACATCTACTGGGGCACCGAGGAGGAATGGCTCGCCACTTCCGACAAGCCCGGCAGCCGCTATTCCGGCGAACGTGTGCTGGAAAACCCGCTGGCCGCCGTGCAGATGGGCCTGATCTATGTGAACCCGGAGGGCCCCGACGGCAACCCCGATCCGCAGGCCTCGGCCAACGACATCCGCGAAACCTTTGCCCGGATGGCGATGAACGACGAAGAAACCGTGGCGCTGACCGCCGGCGGCCACACCTTCGGCAAGGCGCATGGCGCGGGCGACGCGAGCCTCGTGGGGGCCGAACCCGAAGCGGGCGCCATCGAAGACATGGGGCTGGGCTGGAAGAGCAGCTTTGAATCCGGTGTCGGCCTGCACGCCATCACCAGCGGCATCGAGGGCGCATGGACGGCGACGCCCACGACCTGGGACATGTCCTATCTGGAAACGCTGCTGAACAACGAATGGGAACTGACAAAGAGCCCCGCGGGCGCCCATCAGTGGAAGCCCAAAGGCGACGCTCTGGCCGGGACGGTCCCGGACGCCCATGACGGCAGCCGCACGCATCAGCCGATGATGACCACCGCCGATATGGCAATGAAGGTCGACCCGGAATATGCCCGGATCGCCAAGCATTACCTCGACAACCCGGACGTCTTTGCCGATGCCTATGCCCGCGCTTGGTTCAAGCTGACCCACCGCGACATGGGGCCCAAGACCCGCTACCTGGGCAAGGAAGTGCCGGCGGAAGACCTGATCTGGCAGGACCCGATCCCCGAAGTGGATCACCCGCTGGTGGACCAGAGCGACATTGCCGCGCTCAAGGAGAAGATCCTGGCGACAGGGCTGAGCACCTCCGACCTGGTCTCTGTGGCCTGGGCCTCGGCCTCCACTTTCCGCGGCTCGGACAAGCGCGGCGGCGCCAATGGCGCGCGCATCCGTCTGGCCCCGCAGAAAGACTGGGAAGTCAACGAGCCTGCCAAGCTCGCCAAGGTTCTGGACGCGCTGGAAGGCGTGCAGAAGGACTTCAACGACAACGCCTCCGGCGGCAAGAAGGTATCGCTTGCGGACCTGATCGTGCTGGGCGGCAACGTCGGGGTGGAACAGGCGGCGAAAGCGGCCGGGCGCACCATCGAGGTTCCCTTCCGTCCCGGCCGCATGGACGCCAGCGCCGAGCAGACCGACGTGGAAAGCTTTGACGTGCTGGAGCCGCAGGCGGATGGCTTCCGCAACTACCTGAAGGCGGAGTTCGCGGTGCCGACCGAGAAACTGCTGGTGGACCGGGCCCAGCTGCTGACCCTGACCGCGCCGGAAATGACGGTGCTGGTGGGCGGCCTGCGGGTGCTGGGTGCCAACTATGGCGGCAGCGATCACGGTGTCTTCACCGACAAGCCGGGCACGCTGACGAACGACTTCTTTGTCAATATCCTGGACATGACCCACAGCTGGGAAGCTGTCGACGACAGTCAGCAGGTGTTCCAGGCCACCGATCGCAAGACCGGCAAAGTCACCCATACCGCAACCCGCGCCGACCTGATCTTTGGCTCCAACTCGCAACTGCGGGCGCTGGCCGAGGTCTATGGCGCGGCGGATGCGAACGACAGCTTTGTCGACGACTTCGTCAAGGCCTGGACCAAGGTGATGGAAGCCGACCGCTTCGACCTCGTCGCGGCCTGAGCCTGACCCGAACCAGATGCAGCGGCGCCCCCATCCGGGGCGCCGTTTGCGTTTGCGGCGCTTGCAAGCGGACCCCGAAATCGCCGATATGCGCCTATGACACCGGATCACCCCCAGCTTCACGCGTTTCTTGCCCGACACGGCCTTGAGAATGCCGCCCCGGTCGCCCTGCCCGGCGACGCCTCCGCCCGGCGTTATTACCGCCTGCCGGGGGCGGGGCTGCTTGTGATGGAGGACCCGAAGGATCCCGTGGGCTTTGCCGCCTTTATCCGTCTTTCCGCGCATCTGCGCGCGCTGGGGCTGAGCGCGCCCGAGGTGCTGGCCAAAGATACGGCACAGGGCCTTGCGCTGATCGAGGATTTCGGCACCACAACCTACGGCGCGCTGCTGGGGGCGGACGCGGACGAGACGGCGCTTTATGCGCTGGCGGTCGATGCGCTGGCGCATCTGCATGGGGCGCAGGGTGCCACGGCGGTTGCCGTGCCGGACTACAGCCTTGATACGTTTCTGGATGAACTGACGATCTTTTCCGACTGGTTCGTGCCCGCCCTGCGGCCCGACATGCCCCCGGCGGATTTCGACGCCCCCTGGCGCGCCCTGTGGCGACAGGCCCTTGGGCCGCTTGAGGGCAGGCCCCATACCCTGGTGCTGCGGGATTTCCACATCGACAACCTGATGCTGCTCAAAGACCGCACAGGTGTTGCACGCTGCGGGCTGCTGGACTTTCAGGACGCTGTCGCGGGTCCTGCGGAATACGACCTCGTCTCGTTGTTGCAGGATGCCCGCCGGGATCTGGCGCCGGGACTGGAGGCCTTGATGCTAAAGCGTTATCTCGCCGCTGTCCCCGCGGGGACGGACGACCGGGCCGGCATCCTGCACCGCTATCATCTGCTGGGCGCGCAGCGTCACACGCGCATCGCCGGGCTGTTTCCACGCCTCGACAGGCGGGACGGCAAACCGGGCTACCTGCGGTTCATGCCCCGCGTGATGGGCCAGATGCAAACCGCCCTGCGGGCCGCGGGGCTGACCGGGATCGAAGATTACCTCGACACCACCCTGCCCGGCTGGCGCGCGGCGGCAGGGCGCTTTGCGACGGGGTGAGCACAGGACGGCGATTTCAGCCACATTCTGTCCGCCCTTTGGTGACGCGGCACCTCCGCTGGCCCGCAGGTCACGCCAGCCGTTTACCCCGAAAGGCGGTCAGGCCCGCGCGGGCACACCGTCGCGCGGCACCGCCCGTTCTTTGCGCTTTTCCCCGAGCATCAGCATCGCAGGCGTGACGACCAATGTCAGGATCGTCGCCACGACAAGACCGCCCGCGATGGCGGACGACAATTCCGTCCACCACTGCGTCGACGGCGCGCCAAACACGATCTCGCGGGTGAAGAAGTTCAGGTTCACCCCGATCACCATCGGCATCAGCCCAAGCGCGGTCGTGACCGAGGTCAGCACCACCGGGCGCAGACGCTGCGCGCCGGTTCTCAGGGCTGCTTCCAACGGCGACTGTCCGTCGCGTTTCAGGTCATTGTAGGTGTCGATAAGGACGATGTTGTTGTTCACCACGATCCCGGCCAGGGCGATCACGCCAATGCCCCCCATCACGACGCCAAAGGGACGGCCCGTGACGATGAGGCCCAAAAGGACACCCGCCACCGAAAAGACGATTGCGCTCATCACGACGAAGGCCTGGTAGAAGCTGTTGAATTGCAGGACCAGGATCACGACCATCAGAAACAGCGCCGAGACAAACGCAGCCGCCAGAAATGTCATTGCCTCCTGCTGGTCCTCTGCCTCGCCCGCAAAGGAATAGCTGACGCCATCGGGAAACTCGACAGCGTTGAGCCGGGATTGCAGGGCGGAAATCTGGTCGTTGACCAGCACCCCCGGAGCGACATTCGCCTCGATGGTCACGACCCGGCGCTCATCGACCCGGCGCAGCGTGCCGACACGCTCGGACGGTGCGAAGTTCACGAAGTTCGAGATCGGGACAAGGCCGGCGGATGTCGGCACGCGCAGGTTCCCCAGCTGCGACAGGGATCGTTCCTCGCGCGGGAAGCGCACGCGGATATCGAGTTCGCCATCGGTATCGTCGGGGCGGTAGTCGGCAACCGTGATGCCCTGGGTCAGCAACTGGATCGCCTGCCCCAGCAAGCTGACATCCGCGCCATACCGGGCGGCTTCCTCGCGGTTCACGAGGATCGAAACCTCGACCCCGGGCAAAGGCCGCGTGTCGGTCACATCGGTAAAGCCGCCGATCTCCTCCATCAGGGCAAGCACCTCTGACACGGCGTCGGACTGCGTGTCGGGGTTGCGCGCCTGGATCTGAAGCTGCACCGGCTTGCCGGAGGTCGGCCCGCCGCTTTCCGTCTGGACCTGAACGTCGATGCCCGCGATGTCAGAGACGTCCGCGCGGATGCGCTCGCCGATCTGCGCCGCGGTGTCGCGGGTGTCCCAATCGGTCAGGTCAAGCTGGATGGTGCCGATGGTTTCCTCATCGCCCTGACCCGCGTTCATGGTGGTCCGGGCATAGACACTGTCGACGCCATCGTAGTCCAGCAGACGGTTCTCGACCTCGCGCACCAGGGCATCGCGCTCCCAGATCGAAAAGTTGTCGCGCGCCCGGACCTGAACCTGCATGAATTCCGGCTCCACGGAGGGGAAAAAGCTCAGCCCCCGCCCGAATTCACCGTACAGGGCAAAAGCCCCCATCAGCAGGGCAACCGCAAAGATCAATGTCGCGCCCGGCCGCAGGATCGCCCTTTCCAGAAAGCGGACATAGGCGCCGGTCGCGCCGCCCATCTGACGCGGATCGCCGAACTCGGCGGCATGAAGCGCGGCCTTGGCACTGGCGCTTTGCGGCTGGCGCTTGCCGATGACCCCACCCACGACCGGGATGAAGATCAACGCCATGAAGAGCGATGCAAAGAGCGTCAGCAGAACCGTGATCGGCAGAAACTTCATGAACTCGCCGACAAGCCCGGTCCAGAACAAAAGCGGAAAGAACACCGACAGCGTCGTGGCGGTCGAGGCGATGATCGGCCATGCCATGCGCTTGGCGGCAAAGGCATAGGCCGCCTTCTTGTCTGCGCCTTCCTGCAGACGGCGGTCGGCCAGTTCGACGGTGACGATCGCACCGTCCACCAGCATTCCCACCACCAGGATGAGCGAAAACAGCACGACGATGTTCATGGTGTAGCCCATGGCCCAGAGCGCCGTCACCCCGGCCAGAAACGCGCCGGGAATGGCCAGACCGACGAGAATGGCCGAGCGGAAGCCGAGCGCGAAGACGACGACGATCATGACGAGGATGATCGCCGCGATCACGTTGGCTTCGAGATCGGACAGCAGCGACTTAACCTGTTCGCTCTGGTCCTGAAGGTATGTCACCTGCACGGTATCGGGCCAATCGACACGCATTTCCGCGATCCTGGCCTTAACGTCGGCCACGGTTTCGATGATGTTGGCGCCGGAGCGTTTCTTGACCTCCAGCGAAATCGCGGGCTGTGCGTCGATCCGGGCAAAGCTTGTCGGGTCGTCGAAGGTGCGCCGCACGGTTGCGACGTCGCCAAAGGTCACGACGGCATCGTCGCGCACCTTGATCGGCATGTTCATGACGTCCTCGACATCCTCGATCAGGCCGGGCACCTTCAGCACGATGCGCCCGGCACCGGTTTCGATGGCACCGGCGGCGATTAGGCGGTTGTTGCGCTGAAGCTGACCGATGACCTCGTCAAAGCTGAGGTTGTAGGTCTGAAAGACCGTCGGATCTATCAGCACCTCCATGAACTCGGTGCGCTTGCCGCCGATTTCCACCTCCAGCACGCCGGGAAGGCCTTCAAGCTCTTCCTGGACATCGTCGGACAAGGCATTGAGCGTCCGCTCCGGCACCGGGCCTGACAAGACCGCCGTGATGATCGGAAAGAGCGCGGTATTGATTTCGGTGATCGTCAGGTCGCGCGCATCCTCCGGCAGATCGCTCTCGACGCGGTCGGCGGCCTCGCGCACCTTGTCCAGCGCCTCGTCGATATCCCCGCCGGCGGTGAATTCCAGCTGGACGCTGGCAAAGCCTTCGGCGGCCTCGCTCGACATTTTCTCCAGCCCCTCGATGCCGCCGAATTCGCTTTCCATCGGCTCCAGCAGCAGCCGCTCCGCGTCGGTGGGGCTGATGCCGTCAAGCCCTGTCGACACGTAGATCAGCGGCAGCGGCACCTCCGGGTTGGCTTCCTTGGGGATCGCGACATAGGCGAATGCGCCAACGCTCAGGATCATCACCAGCGCCATGATCACGACACGGCTGCGCGAGAATGAAGCGTCGATCAGACCGTTCATTGCTGTGTCTCCGCGGCCTGTTCCGCGTCTGCCTCTGCGGTCAGTTCGGGGCGGGCTTCGACGGTCTCGCCATTGCGCACGAACCCCTGTCCGATGGTGATGATCCGCGCCTCTTCGGGCAGGCCAGTGACCCAGATGCCGTCGACTTCGGCACGGACCACCTCGATCTCGTGGAAGACCACCACGCCGTCCTCGACGGTCTTGACCCCCGTCACCCCATCCGGCGCGAGGGACACCACGGAGGGCGATATGAAATGCGCTTGCCGCTCGCCGGTCGGGATGCGGATTTCGGCGGAAATACCCGCGGGGATGGCGCCGTCTTCGTTGTCCACTTCGATCTCGGCAAGAAAGGTTCGGGTCTCAGCCGAGGCGGAGGTGCCGACGAACGTCACGCGCCCCTCGCGTTCTTCGCCGGTGATGAAGGACACATCGGCCTTCTGACCGTTCTGGATGCGCCGCAACGCCTGCTGCGGCACCTGCAGGGTGACGGTCAAGGGCCGGTTGTCGACGATGCGGCCGATATCGCTGCCGGCTGAAATATACTCGCCCGCGTCGAGCGAGAGGGTTTCGATCCGGCCATCGAAGGGTGCCACGACATTGGTGCTGTCGAGCGCCTCTTGCGCCGCTGTCACCGCGGCCTTCGCCGATGCGAGCGTGGCCTGCGCCTGTGACAAGCGGTCCTGCGTGCCGACACCGCGTTCAAGCAGTTCCGACGCATTGTCGAATTCCCGCTGCGCCCGGCTTTGTTCCTCAAGCGCGCGGTTCAGGTCGGCTTCGACACGGTCGCTGGCAAGGCGTGCGATGATGTCCCCCTGGGACACGTCGCTGCCTTTTTCGACCAGCACCTCTGCCACGTCCCCCGATGCTTCGGCGCGGATCGCGGTATCCCGGTCGGGCTGGGCCTGCCCTTCGGCCTGAAAGAACAGCGTGACGGCTTCGGCCTGCGACTTGCGGATGGCGACCGCAACAGGTGCGGGATCCTCCGCCGCCGCATCGGGGCTGGCGCCGTCTTCGGACGGCAGGATGAAACCGCTGCCCATCCACGCCACGATGGCGACAAGAATACCCGCCGCGACCCATATCGAACGGGACGCCCCCCTGTCGCTTTCAAAGGACAGCACCTGGCGCTCTTGCTTTACATCTTCGGTCTTGGTCATGCGGTCTCCGTCAGGCTTTGGGCATGCGATCCTTCGAAAAGACACCGCTGCCCGCAATGGTGCGGCGCTGTCTGGGTACAGGCGCGCATGATAAAAGAGGCGGTTGCGATCACCGCGTTCCATATTCGCAGGTTTTCCTGATTTTGCAGATACTGAAAATGCCGGTGCTTTGCCAACAGGTGCCGGTAACAAATCCGCCACCGGCTCAGCCGCGCCGCGCGCCTAGGCTCACTCTGCCGTAAAACACGCGGCGTAGTCGCTGACCAGCAGGTGCGCGGGCTCTGCATCCTCGTCAATCTGCGAAAACCGCGAGATCGGGTCGTGAAAGATGTTATCGGTTTCGTCGTCATTGACGGTGCTGACCTCGCCGATCAGGACATCCGCCTGTTCGGCCCAGAAGGCGTGCCAGTCGCCGGGGCGCAACGTGACGCTTTCGCCCGGCGCGAGCCGCAGTTTGTCACCCGCCCCGAACGTCACCGGCAGACCGTCGCACATCACGGCACCGCCGCCCTGCGGGTCCAGGTGCCCGCCGGCATCGGAGCCGAAGAGTTCGACCACCAGCGTGCCGCCCCCACGGTTGATGATATCTTCGGCTTTGACGCGGTGGGTGTGCATCGGCGAGATCTGGTCGCGGCGCGAGATCAGCAGCTTCTCGGCGTAGCACATGCCGCGCCCGGCGTTCAGATCGCTCAACAGACCGTTGCGCAAAGTGAACAGAACCAGCCCCATTTCGTCAAAACGCCCCGCGCCGTAGTCGGTGACATCCCAACCGCAGCGCGAACGGATCAGATGCGCGGCGCTGTCCTGACGCGCGACAAATTCGGCCGGGGTCCACTGCGCAAAGGGCGGCAGGCTGACGCCGTGCCGGTCGAACATCGCGGCGGCGTCTTGGAGACGTGAATTGATTTCAGACCGCTTCATTGGGGCCACTTCCTGTCAGTCAGACGAGTTGCGTCGTGGTGAAAAACTGGCTGTAGATCGGATCGCAGGCCGCACCCAGCGCGCGTGCTTCGCCTCCGATGACGCCCTCGGCGACCTCCGGCACGAGCAATCCGCGGCTGTCTTCGTCGGGGAGCTTGACGCGCACGGCTTCGACCAGTCGGTGGCGCACGTCCTGAGGCAGCGCACCGTCGATGATCACCGCCTCGAAGTCGATGACCGCGCAGGCGGACATGCAGGCCTGTGCAATCGCATGGGCCGCGCCGTCGATCCAGTCGCTGACCTCTGCCTCGAAGCGGGACCAGTCCTGCGGTTGTCTCCAAAGTTCCCGGTAATCTTTTCCGGCCTTGGCAAGGGCATCTTCAAGAACATGAACGGAAGCCACATCGAGCAGCTGTCTGGTCTGACCAGCGCGGTTTCCGACCCGCAACGGCGCGAAGGACCCCGCGTTTCCCCTGCTTCCTTCGTACACGGACTGGTTCAGCACGATACCGCCGCCGATGAAGGTGGAGACGAAGAAATAGGCATAGTCGCTGAAGTCCCGCCCTCGCCCGTAGAGCTGTTCGGCCCAGCATGCGCTGGTGGCGTCGTTCAGCATGAACACGGGCAGATCGGTGAACCGGGCGACTTCCTCTTCGAATGACAGATCCTTCCAGGACAGGAAATCCTCCGGCGTGTTGCCGTCCGAGGCGCCCCATTTCCAGATTTCGAAGGGGGCCGCGATGCCGAAACCGCACAGCCGTTCCGCGGCCTTGGGGCCGATCTGTGCACGCGCGTCGGCATAGCTGTCCGCGAGAAACGCAAAGACAGTCTGCGGAATGGCGATGTCGTAGGTCAGATTGCGCTTGAACAGAGTTGCGCCGCAGAAGTCCATGACGATCAGATCGCAGCTGCGCCGACCCAGTTTGCACCCGACCGAGAGCGCCCCGAGCGGGTTCAGCGCAATCGGCACCGAAGGCTTGCCGACCTTGCCGCGCACCGGCTTGCCCTGTCGTGTCAGACCGTCGCTTTTGAGCTTGCGGAGAATGACCGAAACGGTCTGAGCGGACAGGCCGGTCTGCCGGGCCAGATCGCTGCCGGGCATCGCGCCATGACGCTGCAACTGGGACAGGATGAGCCGCTCGTTCACATTGCGCAGCCCGCTTTGATCCGTGCGCCGCGCGGCGCTTATCTGGTCAGTCTTGTTCATCAAATACGGTCTAGCCAAAGCAGTGATACGAGGGAAGTCTCCGTTCGCCCCATTAATAAGTCAAGATGATTTATTAATTGACAGCGGGCGACCTTCCGTAAACTTTGTACCCGTCGCAACGTCCCGATTCGGGCGCTGGTCGAACCATTCTGGGAGGAAAAACCATGAAGAAACTTATCGCCGGGACCGCGCTGGGTCTGATCGCAATGGCAGGCACCGCATCGGCTGATGCGCATTCCGTATCGGCCTGCCTGATCACGAAGACGGACACCAACCCCTTTTTCGTCAAGATGCGCGAAGGTGCGCAGGCCAAGGCCGAAGAGCTGGGCATGGAGCTGAACACCTACGCGGGCAAGATCGACGGCGACCATGAAACGCAGGTGGCCGCGATTGAAACCTGCATCGCCAACGGCGCGAAGGGGATCCTCCTGACACCGTCCGACACGTCCTCCATCGTGCCCGCCGTGCAGCAGGCGCGCGACGCCGGTATCCTTGTGATCGCGCTCGATACGCCGCTTGATCCGATCGACGCTGCCGACATGACATTCGCGACCGACAACTTTCTGGCGGGCGAACTGATTGGCAAATGGGCTGCCGCAACGCTGGGTGACGAAGCGCAGAACGCAAAGATCGCCATGCTTGACCTGGCCGTCAGCCAGCCGACCGTCGGCGTCTTGCGCGACCAGGGTTTCCTGCAGGGCTTTGGCATCGACCTGGGCGATCCCAGCAAATGGGGCGATGAGACCGATCCGCGTATCGTCGGCAACGACGTGACCGCCGGCAACGAGGAAGGCGGCCGCAAGGCGATGGAGAACCTTCTGGCGCAGGATCAGGACATCAACGTGGTCTACACGATCAACGAACCTGCCGCGGCGGGCGCCTATGAAGTGCTCAAGGACATCGGCCGCGAGAACGACGTCCTGATCGTTTCCGTCGATGGCGGTTGCCCCGGCGTGCAGAACATCGAGGACGGCGTGATCGGCGCGACCTCGCAGCAGTACCCGCTGCTGATGGCGTCCAAGGGGATCGAGGCAATCGCGGCCTTTGCCGAGGACGGCACAAAGCCGCAGGCGACGGAAGGCAAGGATTTCTTCGACACCGGCGTCGCGCTGGTCACGGACCAGCCGGTCGAGGGTGTCGACAGCATCAGCGTCGCCGAGGGCAAGGACCTCTGCTGGGGTTGATCCCGACCGGACCGACAACAAGACCCTGCCGGGCGGAAACGATCGCCCGGCAGACGCCTCATGCGCGAGGCTCTTGATCACAGACGACCTAACGGGAGCGGGCAATGTCCAGCGGAGATAACTACGAGGCCGCAGCCTCGAAAAGCGCGACCGATGTTGCGCGTTTCGATGAAACCTCTGGCGGATTTGTCACCAGGATACACCATGCCCTGCATGTGACCCCGGCGCTTGTGCCGCTGATCGTCCTTGTGGCGTCCATCATCGTTTTCGGGGTGCTGCTGGGGTCGCGGTTCTTTTCCCCCTTCGCGCTGACGCTGATCCTGCAGCAGGTGCAGATCGTCGGGATCGTCGCCGCGGCGCAGAGCCTCGTCATCCTGACCGCCGGGATCGACCTGAGCGTCGGGGCCATCGCCGTCATTTCCTCTGTCGTCATGGGGCAGTTCACGTTCCGCTATGGCCTGCCCGCGGAAGTCGCCGTTGCCTGCGGCCTTGCCTTCGGCACCTTGATCGGGACCCTCAACGGCTGGCTCGTCGCGGTGATGAAGCTGCCGCCCTTCATCGTCACGCTCGGCATGTGGCAGATCGTGCTGGCCGCGAACTTCCTTTATTCCGCGAATGAAACGATCCGCAGCCAGGAGATCGCCGCCGAAGCCCCCCTGCTGCAGCTGCTGGGCATGAAATTCAAACTGGGCGGCGCGATCTTTACGCTTGGCGTGGTCTTCCTGCTGGTCCTCGTTGTCCTGCTTGCCTATGTGCTCAAGCACACCGCCTGGGGCAGACATGTCTACGCCGTCGGCGACGACCCCGACGCGGCCGAACTGTCCGGCGTCGATGTCAGGAAAACGATCATCTCGGTTTACGCCATCGCGGGCCTGATCTGCGCTTTCGCGGGCTGGGCCCTGATCGGGCGGATCGGGTCGGTCTCTCCGACCTCGGGTCAATTGCTGAATATCGAGAGCATTACCGCTGTCGTGATTGGCGGGATCTCCCTCTTCGGGGGGCGCGGGTCCATCCTGGGTACGTTTTTCGGTGCCCTGATCGTCGGCGTCTTCACGCTGGGTCTGCGTCTGGCGGGCGCGGACGCGCAATGGACATATCTGCTGATCGGCGTGCTGATCATCGCCGCGGTCGCGGTGGACCAATGGATTAGAAAGGTGGCAGCCTGATGGAACCGATGTTGAAAGCCCGTGGACTGGTCAAACGCTACGGCAAGGTGACGGCCCTCGATCACTGTGATTTCGATCTGATGCCGGGCGAGATCATGGCCATCATCGGTGACAACGGGGCTGGCAAAAGCTCTTTGATCAAGGCGCTTTCGGGTGCGGTCGTGCCCGACGACGGGACCGTCATGCTGGAGGGCAAGGAGGTTCACTTCCGCTCTCCGATCGACGCGCGGCACGCGGGCATCGAAACGGTCTACCAGACCCTGGCCATGTCCCCTGCCCTGTCCATCGCGGACAACATGTTCATGGGGCGGGAACTGCGCAAACCGGGGTTCCGGGGATCCGTCCTGCGACAGCTCGACCGCAAGCGCATGGAGGAAGTCGCCCGTGAAAAGCTGTCGGACCTCGGGCTGATGACGATCCAGAACATCAACCAGGCGGTGGAAACCCTGTCAGGCGGGCAGCGACAGGGCGTCGCCGTGGCGCGGGCGGCGGCCTTCGGCTCCAAGGTCATCATACTGGATGAACCGACGGCCGCCCTGGGGGTAAAGGAAAGCCGCAAGGTTCTTGAGCTGATCCTCGAAGTCAAAAGCCGCGGTATTCCGATCATCCTGATCAGCCACAACATGCCGCACGTCTTCGAAGTCGCCGACCGCATCCACGTCCACCGACTTGGCAAGCGGCTGTGTCTGATCGACCCGAAGGCGCATTCGATGTCCGACGCCGTGGCCTATATGACAGGCGCCGCCGTGCCTGAAGCCGCTTAGGGGCTGCGCCCATGCTCACCGATCTGTCCGACAGGATCAGGGCGACCCCTTTCAGCGGGACGCGGCGGCTGGTTGCCCTGGTCGGTGCCCCGGCAAGCGGGAAGTCGACACTGGCAGAGGCGCTGGCCGAAAAGGACCAGACCATGCAGGTCGTCCCGATGGACGGCTTCCACCTGGACAACGCCATTCTGTCCGATCGCGGGTTATTGCGCCGCAAAGGCGCGCCGGAAACCTTCGATGTTGCGGGTTTCGTGCATCTGGTCAAACGGCTCGGGGTCGAGGATGACGTGGTGTTTCCGCTTTTTGACCGGGCGCGCGACCAATCCATCGCCGGCGCGGGGGCGATCAGGCCCGACACGCAGACAGTCCTCGTGGAGGGCAATTATCTGATGCTGGACCAGCCGGGGTGGCGGGATCTGGCACCGCTGTGGGACCTCTCCGTGCGGATTGACGTCCCGCTTGATGTCTTGCGGGATCGTCTGCTGCAACGCTGGGCCGATCACGGCTACAGTCCGGCGGAGGCGGCAGAAAAGGCAAACGGCAACGATCTGCCGAACGCGGCGCTCGTGCTTGAGAACGGGCTGCCCTGCGATGTCGTTGTTGCCGACAATCAGCTTTGCAACGCAGGGCCGCCCACCCCGAATGTCATGAAGAAGGTCGAATGATCCGATGATATTATGCTGCGGTGAAGCCTTGATTGACATGATCCCCGCCCCGACCCTGACAGGGGCGGACGGGTTCGTGCCGCACGTCGGCGGGGCCATATTCAACACCGCCATAGCCTTGGGCCGGCTCGGGGCGCCGACCGGGATGCTGACCGGTCTGTCGACGGACATGTTCGGCCAACAGCTTGCCGCGGCACTGGGCGAAAGCCAGGTGGATACGTCGCGGATCATCACCTCCGACCGGCCGACGACGCTGGCCTTCGTGCGGCTCGACGGCGGCCACGCGACCTATACGTTCTTCGACGAACGCTCTGCGGGGCGGATGTTGACGCCGCAGGACATGCCGGTCCTGAACGCAGACGTGTCCGCGCTTTACCTCGGCGGGATCAGCCTGGCGTGCGAGCCGGGCGCCGATGCCTATGCCGCGCTGCTGAAAAGCGAGGGGCCGAACCGCCCGGTCATGATCGACCCGAATATCCGACCGGGATTCATTGATGACGTCTCCGCCTACCGGGCGCGCCTCGACACGGCCATGACGCAGGCAGATGTCGTCAAGGTTTCCGACGAGGACCTTGGCTGGCTGGTCTCAGGACAGGCGCCACTGAAAGACAAGGCCATGACCCTGCTTGACAGGGGGCCTGCCGCGGTAATCCTCACCCGCGGCGGGAAGGGTGCGACCGGCTATCTGAAATCGGGCGCCGAAGTCGATGTTCCTGCCCTCCGCGCAGAGGTTGTGGACACGGTCGGCGCCGGTGACACGTTCAACGCGGGCGTGCTGGCAAACCTTCATGAGACCGGGAACCTGACCAAGACGGGGGTATCGGAGA
Source organism: Sulfitobacter sp. THAF37 (assembly GCF_009363555.1). Lineage (NCBI taxonomy): Bacteria > Pseudomonadati > Pseudomonadota > Alphaproteobacteria > Rhodobacterales > Roseobacteraceae > Sulfitobacter > Sulfitobacter sp. THAF37. The sequence goes on along the minus strand of NZ_CP045372.1, from coordinate 2,086,223 downwards.
TGTCGCCGGAGGTGCTGCGGCGCGCCATCGAGTTTGGCGCCAAAGTTGCGGCGATCACGGTATCGCGCGCCGGGGCAAACCCGCCCTGGGCCAGCGAAGTCGCAGGTTAGCCACGTTCCGACACCGGCACCCCGAAGGTGATCAGGTTATCGCGGCAATCCAATGCGGGCGGTGGGCATCCGCCAACCGTCCGGCCCGACCCCGAATGCACAACAGACCCCGTGCCGCATCGTTTCGAGTGAGCGTCTGAGCGCCGCGCCTCAAGGTGTCCCGCCTTGCACCTTGACCGTGCAACGCCGCAGCGAATCGCGGCAATCAAACGGCTGCGCATTCCAAAATTCCGGCGCATTGCCCCAGCATCCGATCCGACCACCAGCTCTTTGGCGCAGCCTGGCTGCCTTGCATTTGCCATATTTCGGGATCGGCGACCCGGGCTCTTCCAAGTTTGGTCACAAAAGCTCACATCGCTGACGCAATTGCCGAAATTCGCTTCTGTCCAGCACGTTATTTCGATGATCGACCGCCTGAGCAATACAACTTAAGCGGTCTCAAAATGCATGTATGCACACAATTTTAAGAAGAGTAGAGCCTTTCAAATTTCGATGGAAATTTGTCAGACCACTCCAAATAGTTGCCAGTATTTTGGTTAATAATCCCTTTTACATACGGAATATTGTTTGAACCTCGATGGGAGCCGCAGAAATCAGACAACTATAACGAGAGTTTGTAACTATTAACCACGCCTTGGCCAGAAACAAGGCGATACAGTTAAAGGTTGAGTGATGCCACAGCGTACGATTACACTTTTCGAACCCGGTTTACTGGGTCTCATCTCGGGAAGCGGTGACGCTTCCTTGACACTCCAAGACGACGACGATGCCTTTTTCGAGGTGCCCGACCAGACGGGCGACAACCAGACAGCGACCCTCGACGGCACCGAAGTCACCATCAACAGCATCCAGACCGCCCTTGGCGCGCAGTTGATCACCGTTCTGGACGGCGGCGTTGAAGTTCAACTGTCATTGACGCCTGTCCGCGTTACCGTCGAGACCGGGCTGTTCGACACCAGCTACATCTATTTCCCGGACCTGCCGGAAGGCGCGGAAATCACGGTCGGCCTGTCGCTGTCCGTGCTGTTCCCCAACGATTACGATGTGCCGCTTTGTCTGGCCCACGACACTCTTGTCAGGACACCGGGCGGGTTGCGTCAGATCGGGGATATCCGTCATGGCGATCTTGTCGACACCGTCGATGAGGGGCCGCAGGATGTCAAATGGGTCGGCCTCCGCGACATCGACTTCAACAGGATGCCTGAAATGCGCAAGCACAGGCCGATCCTGATCCGCAAGGGCGCTTTTGGCGATGGCCACCCCTATCGCGATCTCGTGGTGTCGCCGCAGCATGCCATCGTCTTTGACAGCTGGGAAGCGGCCTATCTGACAGGAACGGAAGAGTCGATGGTCCCCGCCAGGGCGCTGGTCAACGGGACAAGCGTCGTCCAGATGCACGATTGCGAGCGCGTGACCTATTGCCACCTGCTGTTCGACCGGCATCAGGTGATCTGGGCACACGGGATGCCTGTCGAAAGCCTGTATCTGGGGGATCTTGCGGTCGATACGATCAGGTACGAGAACCGGCAGGAACTTCACGACGTCTTTCCAGACCTCGCGCAGGTGCAAAATAGGTTCAAGCAGCGGGCCAGGCCCAGAATGAAGTCGCCCGAAGCGGCTGTCCTGATGCATGCCTTCGCCATGCAGCACAACACGACGTGGAGGGCATGAAATGGGACAAGCCCTTCCGATCTATCCCAAGTGGATCGACGTCTACGCCCGGGACTCCAAGGTCACATACGGCGTCTTCACGCCCGCCTGTGTCGAAAGCATTGCCCGACTGCCTGACCTGAATTTCCTGATCCTTCGCAATCTCGGCTGCAGAAAGAATTCGCCCGAAGCACTGAGGTACCGGATCAATGTCCTGCACAGGCTGTTCGACGAAGCATTGTGGGCTACCGATCGTTTCGTGCAGTCGAGCAGGCTGATGAGGGTCGGCGGCAGGCTGGATTTGATGATCGGTGTCGACCCCGTCGGCGGAAGCAGTTGGACCGCATGGGGGCAACCACCGCATCCGATCGCTGCCGAAAGGATCCATTGACCGACGAAACAAAGCGCAACCTTCCCGGGGCCGACATCCCGGTCGTGCCTCGGGACGGACGGAATGTGGTGCAGGTGAGAGGACGATACTCGAACCGAACCGGCCTCAAGTGGCCCAAGGCGGTAGGCCAATAGAAGTGGTGCGGGCGGTGGGACTCGAACCCACACGGGGCTACGCCCCAACAGATTTTAAGTCTGGTATGTCTACCATTCCATCACGCCCGCTCGGGCCGCACCATAGCCGCTGGGCGCGGGGTGTAAATGGTCAGATGTCCCGCCCCCTGGGGCCAAGCGGTGCGCCCTCGGCCAGCAATGCCGCCTCCGATAGCCAGGGATTGTTGCCGACCGCTTCCAGAAGCTGCGCGCGGGCCGCCTCGATACGGCCCAGGTTCATCAGGGTCAGCGCCCGACCCGATTGGGCGGCGATGTGCAGCGGTTGCAGGCCCAGCGCGATGTCGAGATCGGCCAGCGCGGCCTCGTAATTCTCTTGCAGAAAATGGATGTAGGCGCGCTGGTTGAAGCCTTCGGCGTAGTCGGGGCAGTAGTCCGTCAGGCGGTCGAACTCTGCCAGCGCGCCCGCGAAGTCATAGGAGTCACGCCGCCGCAGCCCGGTGTCCAGCACCTCCTGCGCGGCCTCGTCCGGGGCGCGAAGCCAGACCTGCCACATTTCGCCTGAGATGCGGCGCCCGTCGGTGTAGGTCTCTGCCGCCTGCGATTTGGCGATGAGGTTCAGCATTTCCGACCGCACATCGGGCGGCGCGGGACAATCGGCAAGGCCGATGACGGGAAAAAGAACGAGGGCAAGAGCAAGATTTCGCATGTGTCAGACTTGCCCCGACTTGACCCTGCGTCAAGCACTATCCGCCAGCATGGTCTCCTTCACCGCTTCCATCGCCACATAGGTAGAGGTGTTTGACACATGGGGCAGGCTTGATATCGTCTCTCCCAGGAACCTGCGATAGGCGGACATGTCGGGTGTGCGCACCTTGAGCAGGTAATCGAAGTGACTTGCGATCATATGCGCCTGTTCGATCTCGGGCACTTTGGCCACCGCCGCGTTGAAGGCCCTGAGCGCCGCCTCGCGGGTGTCGTTGAGCCGTACCTCGACAAAGGCGACGTGATCCAGCCCCAGCCGGATCGGGTCGAGCAGCGCCCGGTAGCCGATGATCACCCCGGTTTCCTCCAGCCGCCGCAGGCGGGCTTGGGTGGGGGATTTGGACAGGCCGATCCGCTTGGCAAGGTCGGTGATGCTGATGCGGCCATCCTCAGCGAGGACGGCCAGAATCGACCGGTCGAAACGGTCCAGCTCAAAAATGTCATTTTTCACTTCGATTGCCCCAAAATCCTGTCGATTTACCCCGCGATTACCCGAACATAAGGCAAAACGACCCGCAAGGATACGATATACTTTCTATATGATCCGAAGGAGACTGCCATGAACGTCCAGAACGCCCCCTCCCTGCGCCACCGCATTGACGGTGACATGTACGCCGATCAGGAAACCGTGTTGGACGGGCTCATCGGCACCGCCGCGCTCAGCGCCGAGGACCGCGCCGCCATCAGCAAGGACGCCGCCGGTCTGGTCCGCGACATCCGCGGGGCGACCGCGCCGGGGATGATGGAGGTGTTCCTGGCGGAATACGGGCTTTCCACCGACGAAGGGGTCGCGCTGATGTGCCTGGCAGAGGCGCTGTTGCGGGTGCCGGACGCCGACACCATCGACGCGCTGATCGAGGACAAGATCGCGCCCAGCGACTGGGGCCGGCACATGGGTCATTCGACCTCCAGCCTCGTCAATGCCTCCACCTGGGCGCTGATGCTGACGGGTCGTGTGCTGGACGACGATCAGCCCGGCCCGGTGCGCCATCTGCGCGCGGCGATCAAACGGCTGGGCGAGCCGGTGATCCGCACCGCGGTTTCCCGCGCGATGAAGGAAATGGGCCGCCAGTTCGTGCTGGGCGAGGACATCGAGGCGGCGATGAAGCGTGCGGCGGGGATGGAGAAGAAGGGCTTCACCTATTCCTACGACATGCTGGGCGAGGCTGCGCGCACCGAACGCGACGCGAAGCGGTACCACCTGAGCTACAGCCGCGCGATTTCGGCCATCGCGACCGCCTGCACGCACGAGGACATCCGCAAGAACCCCGGCATTTCGGTCAAGCTGTCGGCGCTGCATCCGCGCTACGAGGTGGCGCAGGAGGACGCGGTGATGAACGAACTGGTGCCGCGCCTGCGGGCACTGGCGCTGCTGGCGAAATCCGCCGGCATGGGGCTGAACGTCGATGCGGAGGAAGCCGACCGGCTGGCGCTGTCGCTGGAGGTGATCGAACGGGTGATGTCGGAGCCCGCGCTGGCGGGCTGGGACGGGTTCGGCATCGTGGTGCAGGCCTTTGGGCCCCGTGCGGGCACCGTGATCGACGCGCTTTACGATATGGCGCAGAAGCATGACCGCAAGATCATGGTGCGTCTGGTCAAGGGCGCCTATTGGGACACTGAGATCAAGCGCGCGCAGGTGGATGGCGTGAACGGCTTTCCTGTCTTTACCCAGAAGGCCGCGACCGATGTGAGCTACATCGCCAATGCGCGCAAGCTTCTGGGGATGACCGACCGGATCTATCCGCAGTTCGCCACCCACAACGCGCATACCGTCGCCGCCGTGCTGCACATGGCGAAGGACAAGGAAGCCTTCGAGTTCCAGCGCCTGCACGGCATGGGCGAGACGCTGCACACTCTGGTGATGGAAAAGCACAAGACCCGCTGCCGGATCTATGCCCCCGTGGGCGCGCACCGTGACCTGCTGGCCTACCTCGTGCGGCGCTTGCTGGAAAACGGGGCGAATTCGAGCTTCGTGAACCAGATCGTGGACGAGGACGTGCCGCCCGAGGTCGTGGCCGCCGACCCGTTCGAGCAGTTGGGCCGCACCAATATCGCCATTCCGACGGGGCCGGAAGTATTCCTGCCCCTGCGCAGGAACGCGCGTGGATTCGACCTGTCTCACACCCAGACCCTGGCCGAGGTGGAGGACGCGCGCGGACCGTTTCTGTCGCACCGCTGGGAGGCCGCGCCGCTGATCGCGGGCGATGCCGCGCCGGAGGATCCCGTGGCCGTGACCAACCCGGCGCTGCCCGATGGCTCCCCCGGCACGGTGCGCCATGCGTCGACGGCCGATGTTGCGACGGCATTGGATGCTGCCGCCCCCTGGGATGCCCCGCTGGACGAACGCCGCCGGGTGCTGATGAAAGCCGCCGACCTGATCGAGCAAAACTACGGCGAGATTTTTGCCCTGCTCGCCCGCGAGGCTGGCAAGGGTCTGCCCGATTGCGTGGCGGAACTGCGCGAGGGGGTCGATTTTCTGTATTACTACGCCGGACAGGCGATGAACGAGCCGCCCGCGGGCCTCTTCACCTGCATCTCGCCGTGGAACTTCCCCATGGCGATCTTTACCGGGCAAATTGCGGCGGCGCTGGCGGCGGGCAACGGGGTGCTGGCGAAACCGGCAGAGCAGACCCCGCTGGTGGCGCATCTGATCGTGCGGCTGCTGCACGAGGCGGGTGTGCCACGCACCGCCCTGCAATTGTTGCCGGGTGGCGGCGACGTGGGCGCGGCGCTGACGGGGGATGCGCGGATCAATGGGGTGGCCTTTACCGGCTCCACCGCCACGGCGCAGCGCATTCGCGCCAACATGGCCGACCATTGCGCCCCCGGCACGCCCCTGATTGCCGAGACGGGCGGGTTGAACGCGATGATCGTGGACAGCACCGCGCTGCCCGAACAGGCGGTTCAGGCAATCATCGAAAGCGCCTTCCAATCGGCGGGTCAGCGGTGTTCGGCGCTGCGCTGTCTCTATGTGCAGGAAGACATTGCCGAGGAATTCACCAAGATGCTGATCGGGGCGATGCAGGCGCTGAACATGGGCGACCCCTGGCATCTGTCCACCGACGTCGGCCCGGTCATCGACGAGGCCGCGCGCAAGGGGATCGCGGATCATATCGCCGCCGCCCGTGCTGACGGGCGTGTGATTGCCGAGCTGACCGCGCCGGAGGGCGGCACCTACATCGCGCCCACCATCATCGGGGTGAAGGGCATTGCCGATCTGGAGCGTGAGATCTTTGGCCCGGTGCTGCACCTGGCAACCTTCAAGAGCAGCCATCTGGACAAGGTGATCGACGCGATCAACGGCACCGGCTACGGGCTGACATTCGGTCTGCACACCCGCATCGACGACCGGGTGCAACATGTGGCCGAGCGGATCGAGGCGGGCAACATATACGTCAACCGCAACCAGATCGGCGCCATCGTGGGCAGCCAGCCCTTCGGCGGCGAGGGGCTGTCGGGGACCGGGCCAAAGGCGGGGGGGCCGAACTACCTGCCCCGCTTCAGCGCCCCGGACGTGCAGCAGCGCGAGGGTGCCTGGGACAAGGCGCAGGACAAGCTGCCCACCCTGCCCGCGCAGGTCGGCTACAAGCCGATCGAGACCCTGTCGATGCCCGGGCCGACCGGTGAATCCAACCGGCTGACCACCCTGCCCCGGCCTGCGCTGCTGTGCATGGGTCCGGGGCCGGAGCTCGCGGCGGCACAGGCCCGCGCGGTCGAGGCTCTGGGCGGTGTGGCCGTGCAGGCCAGCGGCAGGATCGACCCTGCCGCCCTGACGGACGGCCCGGGGTACGGCGGTGTGCTGTGGTGGGGCGATGCCGACACAGGCCGCGCGATCGAGACCGCCCTGGCCCAGCGCAAAGGCCCGATCGTCCCCATGATCCCCGGCATGCCGGACCCTGCCCGCGTCCGCGCCGAACGCCATGTCTGCGTCGACACAACCGCATCGGGTGGCAACGCGCAGCTTCTGGGGGCCATGGCCTGACGGATCAGGACCGGGCGATGCCGATGGCCCGGTCCACCGCCAAAGCCGGAGCGGACAGGACCGGCACGGGCACCTCTGCCAGATAATCCCCGGCCCCCATCATGGAGGCCTGGGCCAGAACCACAGCGCTGATGTCGGGGATCTCCGCCAGCGCCTGCCGGGTACGCGTTGCGATTTCGCGCAGGAATGCGTCCGTCTGCCCTGCTTCGAACAGCGCCCAGACCTCGGCGCAGAGCAGCACTTCGTGCTCTACCTTACGGTCCAGTTCCGACGCGGCGCGCGCCAGCAAATCGCAGGTCGCCCTGCGAGTGCTTTCAAGACAAAGCACCACCAATATCCTGCCGCCAAGCCGGGCCGCCTGCTCCATCAGCGGTCGGTCGATGCGCAACAGGCGTGGATCGGCCTGCGACATGTCGTCAATGAGCGGCCCCAGGGTCGAACAGGTGCACAACACCGACCCCGCGTCACCAAGTGCCGCGATGGCCTGCCGCAAATCGGCGCGGACGGCGGCCGCCCCCTCCTCGCGCGCCTGCGCCAGCAGGTCAGCCCGGACCACATGATGAACAACGCCCTGAAACCCCGCCTTTGCGAACAGGGCATCGAAAGTCTGCACATGGACGTCGGCGGTGTGCAGGCAGGCAATCTTCATCGCGGTCCTTTCCGGGTTCGGGTCAGTCAACACCACTTGACCCCGCCAGTCCAATCGCAAACTGTGCGCCCATGTTTCCGATCCGCGACCATAATCCTTCGGGCCGCACGCCCTATGTCACCTACGCGCTGATGGCGCTGAACATCGGGATCTTCCTGAGCTACGTGCCGATCCTGTCGGACCCGCGCCAGATCAACCTGTTCTTTGCCTCCTACGCGCTGATCCCGGCGGAGGTGTCTCAGGGGGGCGGGCTGCACGGTCTTTTCACGTCGATGTTCCTGCACGCGGGATGGATGCATCTGGCGGGCAACATGTTGTTCCTGTGGATCTACGGCGACAATGTGGAGGACGAGATGGGGCATCTGCCCTACCTCGGGTTCTACCTGGCATCGGGGATTGCCGCCGGGCTGGGTCAGGTGCTGTTCGAGCCGCTGTCCTTCGTGCCGATGGTGGGCGCCTCCGGTGCAATCGCGGGGGTGATGGGCGGCTACCTGTTGCTGTTCCCCAAGGCCAAGATCGACATCCTGATCATATTCATCGTGTTCTTCCGCATCTTCCCGATCCCGGCGTGGATCATCCTGATCCTGTGGTTCGCGATGCAGTTCATCGGCGGCATGGGGGCGACGCCCGAAAGCGGCGGCGTGGCCTACTGGGCCCATGCCGGCGGGTTCCTGGCGGGGCTGGCGCTGACCTTGCCGTTGTGGTTGCGCCGGGGCGGGGTCCGGTTCTGGTCGCGCACCGATGGTCATCCGCCGCACCCGGCGGCGACCTATCCGGTGGTGCGCAGCCGCGTGCCCAAGGTCCGGCGGCGATGACCGGCAGCGCGATGGATATCACCGCCTCCTGCCATTGCGGCGCGGTGGAGGTGACGGCGCATCTGCCCGGCGGGCTGGCGGATGCCACACGCTGCACCTGTTCGTTCTGCAAACGCAGGCAGGCGGCGGCGGTGACGGCCACGACGGCCTCGGTCAAGGTGACGAAGGGGGCCGGGAGCCTGACCCGGTACACCTGGGGCAGCCACACGGCCAAGCACTATTTCTGCAAGATCTGCGGCATCTACGTCTATCACCAGCGCCGGTCGGACCCGGCGCAATGCGGGATCAACCTGGGCTGCATCGAAGGCGTGCGGACATGGGAACACGAGCCGGTCGACTGGGTCGACGGCGTGAATCATCCATCGGACCGCAAGCCTTCCGGCGAAGACTAACCGCGGATCACCTTGGTGAAACTGTTGAAGATCGCCTCGTTGGCGCAGATGATCTCGCCGTCGGCGATGACATCGCCCTGCGGGTTCAGCGGCTCGACAAGGCCGCCCGCTTCCCTGACGATCACCATGCCGGCGGCAAGGTCCCAGGCGTTCAGGCGGCGTTCCCAGAAGCCATCGTAGCGCCCGGCGGCGACATAGGCGAGGTCCAGCGCCGCAGCCCCCCAGCGGCGCACACCCGCGCAGACCGGCATCAGGCGGCCCAGGTCCTTGAGCGTCGCGGGCAGGTCGGACCGGCCGCCAAAGGGCAGACCGGTGGCAAAGATGCTTTCGATCATCCGACCGCGCCCCGACACCCGCAGGCGGCTTTCGTTCATCCAGGCGCCCGCGCCCTTCTCGGCAAAGAACATCTCGTCCTTGGCGGGGTCGAAGACGACACCCGCGACGATCTGGCCCTTGTGTTCCAGCGCGATGGAAATCGCCCAGTGCGGCAGGCCGTGCAGGAAATTGGTGGTCCCGTCCAGCGGATCGACGATCCAGCGGCGGGTGGGATCCTGACCCGCCTCTTCGCCGCCCTCTTCGGCCAGCCAGCCGTAGGTGGGCCGCGCGCCCAACAGCTCTTCCTTGAGGGTCTTTTCCGCGCTCAGGTCGGCCCGGCTGACGAAATCGCCCGCGCCCTTGACCGAAACCTGAAGGTTCTCAACTTCCCGGAAGTCCTTGATCAACCCGCGCCCCGCCTTGCGTGCCGCCTTGATCATGATGTTGAGATTCGCACTGCCAACCATGTTGCGCCCCTTAGATGGATCAGGCGCTGCGTATAGGCGTCACGCCCAGAAATGCCAAGGGCAAGATGCGGCACGGGACCTGACGTGCGATCACCCTTGCCTTTGCGGCGGAATGCCACAGGGTAAGGGCAGCTTGGAAGAAGGAAGAGACACATGAGTTCACAGATGCAGCAGATCGTCCTGGCCAGCCGGCCCGATGGTGCGCCCGCCCCCGACAATTTTCGGCTTGAGACCGAAGACATGCCCACCCCCGGCGAGGGGCAGATTCTGGTCGCGGTGGAGTATATGTCGCTCGACCCCTACATGCGCGGCCGGATGGACGATGCGAAGTCCTATGCCGATCCGGTGCCGCTGGGCGGCAAGATGGAAGGCGGCGGCGTCGGGCGGGTCATCGCGTCGAACGCTTCGGGTTTCGCGGAGGGCGACTATGTGTTCGGCATGTTCGGCTGGGCCACCCACAGCCTGGCCGACGCAAAGATGTGTCGCAAGCTCGACCCCGATCAGGCGCCGATCACGACCGCGCTGGGTGTGCTGGGGATGCCCGGTTTCACCGGCTGGTACGGGCTGAACGAGATCGGCAAGCCGAAAGAGGGGGAAACCCTGCTGGTCGCCGCCGCGACCGGGCCGGTGGGGTCGATGGTCGGCCAGCTGGCCAAGGCAAAGGGCCTGCGCGCCGTGGGCGTCGCGGGCGGCCCCGACAAATGCAGACTGGCGACTGAAACCTTCGGCTTTGACGCCTGCATTGATCACCGGGCGCATGACAACGTGTCCAGCCTGCGCGGCGCGCTGAAAGATGCCGCGCCCGACGGGGTCGATGTCTATTTCGAGAACGTGGGCGGGCCGGTACTGGAAGCCACCCTGCCCCAGATGAACCGTTTCGGCCGCATCCCCCTGTGCGGCATGGTGGCCTGGTACAACGCCGGCGGGCTGGGCGATGGCGCCAGCAGCGACGGGCTGACCGGGCCGAAGCTGTGGCGCACACTGCTGGTGAAACACCTGACCGTCACCGGCTTCATCATCGCCAACCACTGGGACCGCTACGGCGAATTCCTGAAGGAAGTCGCGCCCATGGTGGCGGACGGCAGGGTGAAATACGAAGAAGACATCACCGACGGGCTTGAGAACGCCCCGCAGGCGTTCATGGACATGCTGACGGGCGGCAACACCGGCAAGACCATCGTGAAGGTCGGCTGAACAAGGCGAGGGTGGGCCATGCGCCCACCTTCGTTATGCCGCGCTGGTGCCGCCTCAGGCGGATTGCAGCTTGCGCGCCTCTTCGCCCGCGAGGCTCAGCAGCTTTTTCATATAGGGTTTGTCCAGATCGTCGGACCGCACGGCGGCATAGAGCCTGCGGGTGATGCCGTCCTGCGTCAGGGGCCGGGTGACATAGTCGGAACTGTATTTCACTTCGCGCACCACCCAGTCGGGCAGCACCGCCACACCGCGGTTGGACGCCACCAGCAAAAGGATGACGGCCGTCAGTTCGACCTGCCGGATCGCCACCGGCTCGACCTTGGCCGGGATCAGCAACTGGCTGAACACATCCAGCCGCGAGCGTTCCACCGGATAGGTGATCAGGGTCTCGGTCCGAAAATCGGCGGCCTCGACATAGGATTTCTGGGCCAGCGGATGGGCGCTGGCGGCGACGAAGACCGCCTTGTAGTCGAACAATTCGACGAATTCGACACCGGGCAGTTCCTCCGGGTCGGAAGAGACCACGAGATCCACCTCTTCGCGCAGGAGGGCCGGGAGCGCATCGAAGGCAAGGCCGGGGCGGATGTCCACGTCCACGTCCATAAAGCTGCGGCGGAACTGTTCCAGCACGGGGAACAGCCATTCGAAACAGGCGTGGCATTCGATGGCGATGTGCATCCGCCCCGTGCTGCCCGCGCGCAGGCCCGAAAATTCGTCCTGCAATGCCTGCACCTGTGGCAGCACCTGCTGGGCCAGCTTGAGCAGGCGCTGGCCCGCGGGCGACAGTTTCAGCGGTTTGGACCGGCGCACGAAAAGCTCCACCCCCGCCTGATCCTCCAGTCCCTTGACCTGATGGGACAAGGCGGATTGCGTGATGTTCATCATTTCCGCCGCCCGCGCGAGGCCGCCCGCCTCGTGAATGGCCTGAATGGTGCGCAGATGACGAAACTCGATATGCATGTGAGGTAAGGCTCATGTTGAAGATGAAAGTTATGAATTTGTCTCACATCACCAAACGTGGGACAAGGTGTTAACTCGTTTTCCAAAGGATACTCTCATGGCCACGCCAAATGTCTCTTTCGAAGTCTTCCCGCCCCGGACCGTGGACGCGGCATTCAAGCTTTGGGACAGCGCGCAGGCGCTCGCCCCCTTGGCCCCCCGCTTCTTTTCCGTGACCTATGGCGCGGGCGGTACGACCCGCGACCTGACCCACGACGCGGCGCATGTGCTGCGCCGGACATCGGGTCTGCCGGTGGCGGCGCATCTGACCTGCGTGGGCGCCAGCCGGGCCGAGACGATGGAAGTGGCCGACAGCTTTGCCAAGATCGGCGTGACCGACATCGTGGCCCTGCGCGGCGACCCCGCCGATGGCGCAGACCACTTCACGCCCCACCCCGACGGGTTCAGCGACAGCTGCGAACTGATCACCGCGCTGGCCGAAACCGGCAAGTTCAACATCCGCGTCGGCGCCTACCCCGACCCGCACCCCGAATCGGCCAGCCCCGAGGCGAATATCGAATGGCTCAAGCGCAAGTTCGATGCGGGCGCGGACGAGGCGATCACCCAGTTCTTCTTCGAGGCGGAGACATTCCTGCGCTTCCGCGACGCCTGCGCAAAAGCCGGTATCGACAAACCGATCACCCCTGGCATCCTGCCCATCGTGAACTGGAAATCGGCCCGCAACTTTGCCAACAAATGCGGCACGCCGATCCCGGCCTGGGTGGACGATGCGTTCTCCAAGGCGGAGCGTGACGACCGCAGCGCGTTGCTGGCAACGTCACTATGCACCGAGATGTGCAGCGAACTGGTCGACGAAGGTGTCGAGAACCTGCATTTCTACACCCTGAACCGGGCAGAGCTGACCCGTGATGTCTGCCGGGCGCTGGGTGTAACGCCGCAGGTCACGCTGGAAGACGTCGCGTAACATTTGCACTGGATGCCGCTGGCCTAATACCCTCTCCGGCAGACCCCTGCCGGAGATTTCCCATGCCGAAGCTCGCAAACTCCCCCGAAGACCTGCTCAGCCAGCAGGACGCCCTGAAGCTGTCGGGGCTGGAATTCATGCAGGGCATCCTTGACGGCGTTGTTGCCGGTCCTCCGATCGGCGGCACCATGGGGTACACGCTGCATGCGGTGGAGGACGGTCGGGTGGTGTTTCGCGGCACGCCTGAGTTCAACGTGACCAACCCGATGGGCACCGTGCACGGCGGCTGGTACGGCACCTTGCTGGACAGCGCGATGGCCTGCGCCGTGATGACCAAAGTGCCGCGGGGTTCAGTCTATACCACCTTGGAATACAAGGTGAATATCCTGCGCAGCATCCCGCTGGGCATGCAGATCGACTGTATCGGAACAAGCGATCATGTGGGCCGGTCCACCGGCGTCGCACATGGCGAGATCCGGGGCGTGGAGGATGGCAAGCTCTATGCCACCGGGTCGACCACCTGCATCGTGATGAAGATCGGCTGACAGGCGCCGCCTGCTGGTCATCCGGTCAGCTGATCAGCTGGTCACTTCGACATGAGGGCCCGCGTGCGCGTCCAGCCCGGTACCCAGGGCCCTGGCCCGGGCGGGCAGGCTTTCGTGCAGCCGCTCGGACGGGTCCAGCCCGATCCGGCGGCGCCTGCGGGTAATCAGCAGCTTGCCCAGCCCCCGGAAGGTGCCCAGCGACGGGGCCGTCGCATCCAACGCGAACCGCGCACGCCACCCGTCGGGCAGCGGCAGGCCCCGGCGCTCCAGCTTGTCCAGCATCCAGACCAGCGGGATATTGGCCAGTGGCCGCGCCGCCTCGAAGCCGCCCAGATGCCCGCCCACGTCGCCATGGGTGCCGGGGAACCAGACCTGCGACACCCGGCCTTCATCCTCTTCCGATGTGCTCCAAAGCACCGGCGCATAGGCCACGCGCGTCTCGTCATGGGCCAGAGCGTGGTAGGCCTTCAGCACATCGGGGCCGAGGTCATGGTTGTGAAACCCATGGGTCCGCTCGGAAAGGCGCCACAGGACCGGGGCGTTGAACCCCAGCGACTTGACCGTGTCCCAGACCGCGATGGTGTCGATCTCGACACTTTGGTGGCAATGGGCGGCGCTGAACGCGCGCGCGGCGGCGCTGCCGGGATCGGTCCTGTAGTGATCGTAGGCCAGCTGCACGGTCGCGCGGTTGGCGTGATCGGGGCGCAGCAGGCCCACCAGATGCATGACCCCCGCAAGCGACCGCACCGCGTAGGCCCCGCGCGAATACCCCAGCAAAAAGATGCGGTCGCCGGGCCGGTAGCGCGCGGCAAGCCAGCCATAGGCGCGCTGGATCTGCCGGTTGATGCCCCGCCCGGTGATCACGGCCCAGATCGACCGCCAGCTTGCCCACTGCAGGCCGGGCTCATAATAAAGCGACAGCAGCCCGCCATTCTCGCTCAGCAGCTTGTAGGCGCGTCCGGCATTGGTCCGGTCTGCGGGGTGCAGCGACGACAGGGTGCCGTCCAGGACGATCACATGGGTGGTGCCGCGCGGCGCGTCCCTGCCCGGTTCATTCGGCGGCGAGCCTGGCACCGTTCAACATCTCCCACACACGGTGCGGCGTGAAGGGCATATCCGCCTGCCGCACCCCCTGCTCCCACAGCGCGTCCTGCACGGCGTTCGCCACCGCCGCCAGCGCGCCCACTGTCCCCGCTTCGCCGCAGCCCTTCATGCCCATGACGTTGGCGGTGGACGGCACCGGCTCCGACATGAAGGAGATATTGGGCAGGTCGGCAGCCCGCGGCAGCGCGTAGTCCATGAACGACGCGGTCAGCAGCTGGCCATCCTCGTCGTAGACGACCCGTTCCTGGATCGCCTGCCCGATGCCCTGCGCCACCCCGCCGTGCACCTGCCCTTCGGCCAGCATAGGGTTGATGAGATTGCCGAAATCGTCGACCACCGTGTATCGGTCGGTGGTCACGATGCCGGTTTCCGGGTCGATCACCACTTCGGCCACATGTGCCCCGTTGGGGAAGCTGCGGGCCTCAAGCGTCGCGCGCGCGTGATGGGTCAAGAGGTCGTCGCGGCCCTTGTCGCGGGCCATCTCGGCCACCTCGATCATGGTGGGGGTCAGGTTCGACCCCTCGGCGCGGAACCGTTCGTCGTCGAATGAAATATCGTCGGCAGCTACGCCCATTTCCTCGGCCAGGAAGGCGGTGAAAGCTTCCGTGATCACCTTGACCGTGGCAAGGGTGGCATTGTTCTGCGTGGTGACGGACCGCGAACCGCCGGTCCCGCCGCCCTGGGCGATCAGGTCGCTGTCGCCCTGCACCACATCGATCAGATGCGCCGGAATGCCGGTCTGGTCCGACAAAAACTGAGCATAAACCGTTTCGTGCCCCTGGCCGTTCGACTGGGTGCCCACCAGGATGGTCACGCGACCATTCTCCTCGAACACCACCTTGGCGCCTTCGGACGGGTCGCCCAGAATGCTCTCGATGTAATAGCACAGGCCCTGCCCGCGCAGCAGGCCATGTTTCGCATCCGCCGCCCGACGCGCCTCGAACCCCGCGCAGTCCGCTTCCCGCGCCGCCCGAGTCAACAGACGGTTGAAATCGCCGACATCGTAGGTCTCGCCCGTGGCGGATTTGTAGGGGAACTGATCCGGTTTGATGAAGTTGATGCGCCGCAATTCCCAAGGATCGACACCCAGCTCGCGCGCGGCCCGGTCCATCAGTCGTTCCAGCACGTAAATCGCCTCGGGCCGACCGGCCCCGCGATAGGCATCGACCGGCACCGTGTTGGTGTAATACCCTTCGGCCTGAAGCCATGTGGTCTGAACGTCGTAGACCCCCATGAGCACCCGGCTGAACAGGGTGGTCTGGATGTGCTGCGCGAACTGCGAGTTATAGGCACCAAGGTTGCAGCGGGTGCGCACCCGGTAGGCGGTGATGCGGTTGTCGCCGTCAAAAGCGAACTCCGCCATGCTGGTCAGATCGCGCCCGCCGTTGTCGCTCAACATCGCCTCGGTCCTGTCGGACATCCAGCGCACCGGACGACCCAGCGCCCGCGCCGCCTGCGCGACGCAGAAATACTCGTTGTAGGTCATCGACTTCATGCCAAAGCCACCGCCGGTATCGGGGTTGGTCACACGCACGTCGCCGTCATCAAGACCGAAGGCGGTCTTGAGAAACCCCTTGTGCACCCAGACGCCCTGGGCGTTGTTGGCCACGTGCAGCCGCCCGTCGGACCATTCCGCGTAGCAGCCGCGCGGTTCCATCGAATTGACGATGATGCGGTTGTCCCCGACCTCCAGCGCCACGGTCCGCGCCGCCGCATCGAAAGCCGCCTGGGTCGCGGCCTCGTCACCCATGCCCCAGTCGAAAGCACGGTTGTCCGGCGCTTCCTCGTGCAGGGCTTCGCCGCCCTGGTCCAGGTCGATATGCGCCGGGAGATCGTCGATGTCGAGCATGATCAGCTCCGCCGCGTCCCGCGCCTGCGCCAGACTGTCGGCGATCACCACCGCCACCGGCTCGCCCACATAGCGCACCTTGCCCTTCGCCAGCATCGGCCGCACCGGGGCCGCGCCCTTGGTGCCGTCGCGGTTCTCCACCACCGCACCGGACATGGAAATGTCCATGCCTGCCGCCTCCAGGTCGGCGCAGGTCAGCACCAGATGCACGCCATCGGCCTCGGCGGCGTCCGACACGTCCAGCTCCGCGATCACCCCATGACCGACCGGAGAGCGCAGGAAATAGGCATGCAGCGCCCCCGGCGGCGCGATATCGTCCACATAGCGCCCCTCGCCCATGAGAAACCGCATATCCTCGCTGCGCTTGACCGGCTGGCTTTTTCCGAATTTGTCCACGATCGGCCTCCTCTGGCGTATCTGTCGTTGACAGAGATATAGAACACGCTCCGCTTGTCCAGCCCACCCCGTGACCGCGCCTTTTCAGCCGACAGCACCAGTTGCAGCGTCGGATTGGAGTATTTTGGGCATAAAGAAGAGGAATTAGGAAAATCTTTACCCGACCCGTGATTTCCTGAAGACGCGGTACAGGCGGGAGCGCCGATGACCGTGCATGAAGAAGAAGCGTCCCGAGGGGTGAACTCGACTGATCCACCTGCATCGGGGCGCTTCCCATGCTTCTTTATGCTTCAAATACTTCATTCCCACCCCTCCACCGTCGACACGATCCCCGGCAGGGCGCTGCGGGATGGCGGGCGGGGCGACCTGCGCCCCGGCGCAGGAGCGACGCACCGCCACCCTTTCCCTTCACCGCATCCTCGGCTAGATCAGCTTCCGAACGACGACAGGATGGATCAGCATGGCCCTCGACAAGACTTTCAACGCACAGGACGCCGAAAAGCGCCTTTATGATGCATGGGAACAGGCCGGGGCCTTCAGGGCCGGGGCCAATGCCCGCGATGGCGCGGAAACCTTCTCCATCATGATCCCGCCGCCGAATGTCACCGGCGTGCTCCACATGGGCCATGCCTTCAACAACACTCTGCAGGACATCCTGATCCGCTGGCACCGGATGCGAGGGCACGACACGCTGTGGCAGCCCGGGCAGGACCACGCCGGCATCGCGACCCAGATGGTCGTGGAACGCGAACTGGCCAAGGCCCAGCAGCCCGGCCGCCGCGAAATGGGCCGGGAGGCCTTTCTCGACAAGGTGTGGGAGTGGAAGTCCCAGTCGGGCGGCACGATCATCGAACAGCTCAAGCGGCTCGGCGCCTCCTGCGACTGGTCGCGCAATGCCTTCACCATGTCCGGCGCGCCGGGCGCCCCCGCGGGCGAGGAAGGCAACTTCCACGATGCCGTCATCAAGGTTTTCGTCGACATGTACGACAAAGGCCTGATCTATCGCGGCAAGCGGCTGGTCAACTGGGACCCGCATTTCGAAACCGCGATCTCCGACCTGGAGGTGGAGAACACCGAAGTCGACGGCCACATGTGGCATTTCAAATATCCGCTGGCGGGCGGCGCGACCTATACCTACGTGGAAAAGGACGAGGATGGAAACGTCACCTTCGAAGAAGAGCGCGACTATATTTCCATCGCCACCACGCGGCCCGAGACCATGCTGGGCGACGGTGCCGTGGCGGTTCATCCATCGGATGAGCGTTACGCGCCAATCGTCGGAAAACTTTGTGAAATTCCGGTTGGCCCGAAAGAGCACCGCCGCCTGATCCCGATCATCACCGATGAATACCCCGATCCCGCCTTCGGGTCGGGCGCGGTGAAGATCACCGGTGCGCATGACTTCAACGACTACGAGGTCGCCAAGCGCGGCGGCATCCCGATGTACAACCTTTTGGATACCAAGGGCGCGATGCGTGCCGACGGCAAGCCCTACGCCGAGCAAGCCGCCGCCGCGCAGGCCATCGCCAACGGCGAGCGCGCCTTCACCGAAAGCGATGTCGCCGCCATGAACCTGGTCCCGGACGCCTATCGCGGGCTGGACCGGTTTGAAGCGCGCAACGCGGTCGTGGCGGACATCACCGAGGAAGGCCTCGCCGTGATGACCCAGGCCCATGATCCGCGCCTCGGCAAAGCCGCGCAAAAGCCGCTGGCCCCCGAGGAAGGTGGCGAGGCACGCGAGGACACAATGATCCCGCTGGTCGAGGCCAAGAAGATCATGCAGCCCTTCGGCGACCGCTCCAAGGTGGTGATCGAGCCGATGCTGACCGATCAATGGTTCGTCGCGACCGACAAGATCGTCGGCCCCGCAATTGATGCGGTGCGCAACGGCGACGTCGAAATCCTGCCGGAGCAGGACAAGAAGGTCTATTTCCACTGGCTGGAGAACATCGAACCCTGGTGCATCTCGCGCCAGCTCTGGTGGGGGCACCAGATTCCGGTGTGGTTCGACGAGGACGGAAATGAATATTGCGCCGCCACGGAACCCGAGGCGCAGGCCAAGGCCCCCGGTAGGACGCTGACGCGCGACCCCGATGTTCTCGACACCTGGTTCTCCTCCGGCCTCTGGCCCATCGGCACGCTGGGCTGGCCCGAGGAGACGGAAGAGCTGCAAAAGTACTTCCCCACCAGCGTCCTGATCACCGGGTTCGACATCATCTTCTTCTGGGTCGCCCGGATGATGATGATGCAATACGCCGTGGTCGGTCAGAAACCCTTCGATACCGTCTATGTCCACGCCCTCGTCCGCGACGAGAAGGGCAAGAAGATGTCGAAATCGCTGGGCAACGTGCTCGACCCGATCGAACTGATCGACGAATACGGCGCGGATGCGGTGCGGTTTACGCTGACCTCGATGGCGGCGATGGGGCGCGACCTGAAGCTTTCGACCGCGCGCATCGACGGGTATCGCAAGTTCGGCAACAAGATCTGGAACGCCACCGCCTTTGCCGAACGCAACGGCGTGCTGGATCTGCCCCATGCGGACAGGCCGCCCGAGACGGCCCTGACGGTGAACCGCTGGATCAAGGGTGAAATCGCCAAGACCCGCGAGGCTGTCGATGCGGCGCTGGCGCAGTACCGGTTCAACGATGCGGCCAACACGCTTTACGCCTTTGTCTGGGGCACCTTCTGCGACTGGTATCTTGAGTTCACCAAGCCGATCTTCGACGGAGACGATGCGCAGGCCATTGCCGAGACGCGGGCGACATACGGCTGGGCGCTGGACCAGTGCCTGATCCTGCTGCACCCCATCATGCCCTTCATCACCGAAGAACTGTGGGGCCAGAAGGACCGCCCCGGCATGTTGGCCCTTGCGGACTGGCCGACCTACACCGCCGCCGAGATGGTCGATGATCAGGCCGACACGGAACTGAACTGGGTGATCGCGCTGATCCAGAGCGTCCGCTCCGCACGGGTATCCATGGGTGTGCCGGGCAGCCTCAAGGTGCCGATGGTCTATACCGACATCGACGAGGCCGGCCTGCTGGCCTGGGACCGCAACGCGGAGCTGATCGCCCGGCGCGCCGGGGTCGATTCGCTGGAAAATGTCGATACCTTTCCCAAGGGCACGGCGTCGATCCCCGCGCGGGCGGCGACCCTGGGTCTGCCGCTGGAGGGGATCATCGACATCGCCGCCGAGAAAGCGCGTCTGGCAAAGTCGCTGGAAAAGCTGGGCAAGGAGATCGGGGGCCTGAAGGGCCGATTGAACAATCCGAAATTCGCGGCCTCTGCCCCCGAGGACGTCGTGGCCGAGGCGCAGGCCAACCTCGACGCGCGGCAGGAGGAAGCCGATCAGCTTCAGGCCGCGCTGGACCGGCTGGCGGAGATGGGCTGACCCCCTCTTTCATTGTTCCAGAAAATACACATGCGCGCGCCATCACCCAGGCGCGCGTTTCATGTTTCAGCGCCGCGGCTACTTGAAAACGGCCGGGCGTTTCCCGAATTCGGCCGCGACGACTTCCATCTGGTGCGGTTTGCCCATCAGGTCCGCCTGGGCGCGGGATTCCTCCTCGAGCACCGCCGCTGCGTCCGAAACCTCGGCCATGGCGATCAGGCGCTTGGCGGCGCGAATGGCCGAGGGGCTTTTGCCCGCGATGAGGGTAGCGAGTTCCGTCGCCGCCGCCAGCGGGTCGTCGGCCAGTTCCGTCACCAGCCCCCAGCGTTCCGCCTGTGCGGCGTCCACCGGTGACGCGGTATAGGTCAAGCGGCGCAGCACGTCGCCGCGCACCAGTTTCGGCAACAGCACCATACCGCCCATGTCGGGCACGATGCCCCATTTCATCTCCATCACCGCGAGGCGGGCGTCCGGTGCCGCGATCCGGATGTCGGCGCCGAGCGCCAGTTGCAGACCAGCGCCGAAGCAGACGCCGTGGATCGCGGCAATCACCGGGATGTCCATGCGGGCCCAGACCATCGCGACCTCCTGCCACTGGTTCGTGGTCCCCTCGCCGTGGGTGCGGGGCATCAGCAGGTCCGCCGGGTCCTTGCCGATCATCCCCGACAGGCCCGAGATGTCGATGCCCGCGCAAAAGGCCTTGCCCTCGCCCGACAGCACGACGCATCGCGCGTCCGAGGCGGCGACTTCGGTGCCCGCGGCGATGATCGCGTCGATCATCTCCTGATCCACGGCGTTCATCTTGTCTGCCCGGGTCAGGCGGACAAAGGCGATGTGATTTTCGAAAGCGACCGAAACGCGGCTCATGGCATCCTCCAGCTTGTTTTGCCCAGTAGACCGCAAGCTGCGCCCACGCGCCAGCGCAACGCTGCGGCAGCCCCTTGCCCGCCGCGACGCCCGGGCCTATCAAGCCGCATGACCCATTACCGCTTCACACCGCTCGCCCTTTCCCTGCCCGCATCTGTCCCCTTCGTGGGCCCCGAAACACAGGAGCGTGCGCGCAAATCGCCTTTCGTCGCCCGGTTGGGTGCCAACGAAAGCGTCTTTGGCCCCTCGCCGCAGGCCATCGCTGCGATGGCCCAGACCGAGCACTGGAAATACGGCGATGCGCAAAGCCACGACCTGCGTCATGCCCTGGCCCGGCACCTTTCGACCACGATGGAGCATATCGTCGTGGGCGAGGGCATCGACGGTTTGCTGGGCTATCTGGTGCGGCTCTTCGTGGCGCCGGGCGACGCGGTGGTGACGTCGGACGGGGCCTATCCGACGTTCAACTATCATGTGGCGGGATACGGTGGTGTTCTGCACAAGGTACCTTTCGTCGAGGACCGTGAAGATCCCGCGACGCTTTTCGCCAAGGCGGCGGAGGTGGATGCGAAGCTGGTCTATCTGTCCAATCCCGACAACCCGATGGGAAGCTGGCACCGCGGCGCCGACATCGCCGACGCGATGGAGACCCTGCCCGAGGGCACGCTGCTGGTGCTGGACGAAGCCTATCTGGAAACCGCGCCGGAGGGCACGGCCTTGCCCCTGCCGTTCGACGATCCGCGGGTGATCCGGATGCGGACCTTTTCCAAGGCCTACGGGCTGGCGGGCGCGCGGGTCGGCTATGCACTGGGGCATCCCGACCTGATCACCGCCTTCGACAAGGTGCGCAATCATTTCGGCATGAACCGGGCGGCACAGGCGGGGGCGCTGGCGGCGCTGGAAGACACATCCTGGCTGGCCCATGTGCAGGGTGAAGTTGCCGCCGCGCGGGATCGCATCGGCGCCATTGCGCGGGAAAACGGGCTGACGCCCCTGCCTTCGGGCGCGAATTTCGTGGCCATCGACTGCGGCAGGGACGGTGCCTTCGCCAAGGCGGTACTGGACGGTCTGGTGGAACGGGGCATTTTCGTGCGGATGCCGTTCGCGGCACCGCAGAACCGCTGCATTCGTGTAAGCTGCGGCACGGCGGCGGATCTGGACGCCTTTGCCGCCGCCCTGCCCGATGCGCTGGCGGACGCCAAGGGGGGCTGACGCGGGCCGCTGGCCCGCTATACTCCCCTTCGGTTCTGGATGAGGGACAGTATGAGCGACGACGGCAACCGCCCTGCCGCACCGGATTTTACCCTGGCCTGCGTGGTCATGTTCGGGGTCAACCTGACATGGGTGCTGATGACGATCTGGATCGTCTGGGGGTTGATCGCCGCCGCTGCGACCGGATGGGCGGTGAACAAGGTGATTGATCGCATCGCCGCGGCACGGCAATAGGGGCCTGCGCGGCCACTGTGCGCCGCGACCCCATTCGAAAGGCCCTGCTCCATGTCTTCCAGTCTCCGTATCGTGCTTTCCAGCGACCACGCCGCCATCGGGCTGCGCCGCGCCATCGCCGACCATGTCGCTTCACGCGGGCACGAGGTGATCGACATCGGCCCCGACAGCCCCGAGAGCACACATTACCCCGACCACGGTGCCGCCGCCGCTCGGCATGTGGCGTCGGGCGACTGCGCGCTGGGGATCGTGCTGTGCGGGACGGGCCAGGGGATCATGATGGCGGCGAACAAGGTCGCGGGGATCCGCTGCGGCGTTTGTTCCGACGTCTTCTCCGCCCGGATGATTCGCGCCCATAACAATGCCAACATGCTGGCCCTCGGGGCGCGTGTCATCGGCGAGGGAATCGCCCTGGAGATCGTGGATGCCTTTCTTGACACCGCCTTCGAAGGCGGGCGCCATGCCACCCGTGTCGATATGATCATGGCGCTGGAAGGTTAAACCCACGCATCCTAGGCGCCGCCGATCACCTCCGCCGCGGCTTCAAGCGCGCCGGTGCCGTGTTCGATCTTCATCGCGCGCATGCCCGCCTCGATCCCGCCCAGCAGGCCCATGATCATATGGCCGTTCACATGGCCCATATGACCCAGTCTGAAAAACCCGTCACGCGCCGGGTCGCCCGGTTCGGCCATCCCCAGGCCGATGCCCAGCGTCAGGCCCAGTTCGCTTTCCAGCCAGGTGCGCAATTCGGTCGCCTGGGGGCTTTGCAGCCGCAGGGCGGTGACGGCGCAGCTGCGGTTTGCCGGGTCCGCCACGTTCATCCCGAAGCTGCCCGCCGTCGACCAGGCCTCGCAGGCGGCCCAGACTGCCCGGGCCAACACCCGGTGCCGCGCCCAGACCTGTTCCAGCCCTTCGCCATGGATCAGGTCTAGCGCGGCGCGCAGGCCGTAAAGGTGATGGGTCGGCGCCGTGCCGCCGTGATACTGGAAGAACTCGTCGGGGTGCGCACGCGGGGTCCAGTCCCAGAACCAGCTCACGCGTTCCATTCGCGCCCGCGCCTCTGCCGCGCGGTCATTGAAGAACACAAACGCCATGCCCGGCGGCATCATCAGCCCCTTTTGCGACCCTGTCACCGCCACATCCGCGCCCCAGGCGTCCATTTCGAACCGGTCGCAGCCCATCGAGGCGATGCAATCCGCCATCAGCAGCGCCGGGTGGCCAAGGGTGTCGAGCACCCCGCGCAGTGCCGCGATATCGTTGCGGATGGAGGTGGACGTATCGACGTGGACCGCCAGCACCGCCTTGATCCGGTGCCGGGTATCCGCTTTCAGCGCCTCGGCGATGCGATCCATGTCCATCGGGCTTTGCTTGCCGAAGTCCAGGATCTCGGTTTCCAGCCCGAGGCATTGGGCCACCAGGCTCCACCCCATGCCGAAGCGGCCGGTCGCGGGCACCAGCACCCGATCACCCGGCTGACAGACATTCACCAGCGCAGCCTCCCAGGCGGCGTGGCCGTTGCCGATGTACATGGCGACGTCATGTTCGGTGCGCGCCACGCGCTTCAGGTCGGCAACGAGGCCGGGCATCATCTGCGGCAGCTCCCCCGCATAAATGTTGGGTGCGGACCGGTGCATCGCGCTCAACACCGCGTCCGGCGTGACCGAGGGGCCGGGAATAGCGAGGTATGTTCGCCCCTGCGCCAGTTTGGGTCTGTCTGTCATAAGGTTGCCTTGTCGTGCGGAAATGGTCCGGCAGACACTACGCCCGGATGATCCGGCGTCAATATCCCGTCAGCCTTGCCCTGCCCCCGTGGGTTGCGTAGACAGGAGGGCAGACTGCCCAGAGGAACGTCCACGTCCATATGAACGATCAGACCTATACCTCGGGGGAACTGCTGCGCTGGCTGTGGCGGGAATACCTGAAGAAACATGTCAAACTGATGATCGTCGCCGTGATCTTCATGGCGATCGAGGGCAGCACCCTGGGCGCCCTGGCGCGGCTGATGGAGCCGATGTTCGACCAGGTTTTCGTCGCGGGCGACCGCAGCGCGCTGAAATGGGTCGGGCTGGTCCTGGTGGGCATCTTTGCCCTGCGCGCGGTGGCCGGTGTCATCCAGAAGGTGCTGCTGACCCGGATTGCGCAACGCACCGCCGCGGATATGCGGATCGACCTTCTGGACAAGCTGATGGTGCAGGACGGCGCGTTTCACCAGTCGCATCCGCCCGGTTTCCTGATCCAGCGCGTGCAGTCCGACGTGAACGCGGTCGGCGATGTCTGGCGCGCGGTGATTACCGGCGCGGGGCGCGATGCCATCGGGCTGATCGTGCTGCTGGGTGTGGCGATTTCCATTGATCCTGTCTGGGCTTTTCTGGCCTGTGTCGGGGTGCCGCTGATGGTGCTTCCTGCGGCGGCGGCACAGCGTTTCGTGCGCCGCCGCGCACGGGAGGCGCGGGACCTGGGTGCCCATCTGGCGACCCGTCTGGACGAGGTGTTTCACGGCATCGTCCAGATCAAGCTGAATGCGCTGGAGCAGTACCAATCGCGGCAGTACCGCGACCTGACACGCAAGTTCGTCACCACCGAGGTGCGCGCGGCCTTCGGCAATTCCGCGATCCCGGGGATGATCGACATCATGTCCGGCATCGGATTCATGGCGGTCATCCTCTACGGCGGCAGCCAGATCATCTCGGGCGACAAGACGATCGGTCAGTTCATGACCTTCTTTACCGCCATGGGCTTCACCTTCAGCCCGCTTCGGCGTCTGGGCGGTGTCAGCGGGTTGTGGCAGACCGCCGCAGCCGCACTTGAGCGGTTGAAAGAGCTGCTGGATGCACCGCGGACCCAGACAGACCCGGAACACCCCAAGGCACTGCCCCTGCCCAGCACTGACATCGCGCTGAAGAACGTGACCCTTTCGTTTGGCGATACCAAGGTGCTGGATGGTCTGAACCTGACCGCGAAGGCGGGCGAAACGACGGCGCTTGTGGGGGCGTCCGGC
Source organism: Sulfitobacter sp. THAF37 (assembly GCF_009363555.1). Lineage (NCBI taxonomy): Bacteria > Pseudomonadati > Pseudomonadota > Alphaproteobacteria > Rhodobacterales > Roseobacteraceae > Sulfitobacter > Sulfitobacter sp. THAF37. The sequence continues at coordinate 2,060,860 of NZ_CP045372.1, read as the reverse complement.
GCGGGGAAATCGACCATCTTCAACGTGCTCACCCGACTGATCGACCCGCAAGAGGGGGAGGTCACGGTCGGCGGCACCTCTGTCCGGGACCTCACGCTGGCGGATCTGCGCGGCCTGTTTTCGGTCGTGACGCAGGAGGCGCTGCTGTTCGACGAGACCCTGCGCGAGAACATCCTGCTGGGCCGCGAGGATGTGAGCGACGCGCGCCTGCAGGAGGTGCTGGAAGCCGCGCATGTGGCCAATTTTCTGCCCAAGCTGGAGCACGGGCTGGACACCCGGGTCGGCCCGCGCGGTTCCGCGCTTTCCGGCGGACAGCGGCAGCGGGTCGTCATCGCCCGGGCCCTGCTGCGCGACACGCCGATCCTTCTGTTGGACGAGGCGACGAGCGCGCTGGACGCCCAATCCGAACAGGTGGTGCAGGATGCCCTGGACAGGTTGTCCGCGGGGCGCACAACGCTGGTGATCGCGCATCGACTGGCGACCATCCGCAGCGCCGACCGCATTCTGGTGATGGATCGAGGGCGGGTGACGGACGAGGGCACGCACGAAGAGCTGCTGGCGCGCGGCGGCATCTACGCGAACCTCTACCGACTGCAGTTCGAGGACGGCAAAACCGTGTCAGATGCCCGCGGAGTCAGGGCGCTGAGGGCGCGGGAACGGGGGCTGGTGCCCGCGGCCCCGAACCTGTTGCAGCGGATTGGGCAACGTCTGTTCGGCTGAAGAGCGGGTCCCCGGGCCTTCGACCACGCGGGCGAAGGACACGCGCCGATCCGCTCAGCGACGCCTCTGAATAGCGGGACATTTATAGCGGCTTTTGTCACCGCAGCGCAGAGGAAGACATGTCATGCAAGACATGTCTTCGTAGACATGTCAAAAATGACATGTCTCCACCCGCCGCTGAAAACGTGAGCGGGAAGGCTCCGCAACAAACCAGCTCCGGAGACGAACCAGCCCCGGAGGGCGCCCGTTTCGCCATTTGGTCATTCTTATCTCAGGGACCCTTCAGGATGGACCGGCCCGAAATCAGGACCGGAAACGCCAGACTGAGTTCGGACCCGTCTGCCAAGACATGTCAAAAATGACATGTCTGCTTACGCGAAATCCGGGCCACACCCGGTGCACCGACCCCACGCGCCAGGGTATCGCGGGGGGGGGCAGCCTCACCTGCAGCAGAGTGTCAGGGCAGACCGCCCCCTACCCCCGGTAGCTCCGTGCCAGACGCGCGGGGTCCGCGCCCGCCCGGTACCTCAACAGGGTCCAAAGATTCCGCGCGCCCTGGCGCAGCCACCCCCGCTGCCGGTACTTCTCGGCGCTGGTGACTGCGGTGACATCAATTCCGGTCAGCCGTCCACGCAGCGCCCGGGCGATGGCCACATCCTCCATCAACGGAATGTCGGGATAGCCGCCAGCCGCATCGTACAGCTCTCTGGACAACAGCAGCCCCTGGTCGCCGTAGGGCAGCCCAAGGCGGCTGCGCAGATTGGCCCAGCCCGAGACCAGTCGCGCCGGAACACCGCCACCATCGAATTTCAACCGGCACCACCCCGCGCGGTTGTCTGCCATCAGGTGATCGCGCATCCGACCGCTCCATCCCGGCTGCAGCCGCGTGTCGGCATGCAGGATCAGCAGCCAGTCCCCCTGCGCAGCCGCGCAGCCGCGCCGCAACTGCCCCCCGCGGGTAGCGTCGCCGTGCAGCACCTGCGCGCCCCAGGCCTGTCCCAGCGCACCCGTCGCGTCGGAAGACCCGCCATCGCTGACGATCAGCTCCCGGATCAGACCTGCCTCCAGCCCCTCCATCAGCGCGGACAGGCAGCCCGGCAGGACATCTGCCGCGTCGAGCGTGGGAATGATGACCGAAATCGGCGCGCGCATCGCACCCCCTTTAGAACCTGGAACGGAGGGTATATGTCATGGCTACCGCAGAAAGGACACCACCATGACGCACCGTCGCATCCTGCGCCTGTCGGGCAAGGACACCCGCGAGTTTCTCCAGGGCCTGATCACCAACGATATCGACAAGCTGGCACAGGGCGCCGTCTATGCGGCACTGCTGAGCCCGCAGGGCAAATACATGGCCGATTTCCTGATCACCGAAGCGCCGGACGGGAGCATCCTTCTGGACGTGGCGGAAAGCCATGGCGACATGCTGGTTCAGCGTCTGAGCCTCTACAAGCTGCGTGCAGACGTGCAGATCGAAGAGACCGGCCTGCATGTGCATCGGGGCCTCGGCAAGGCCCCGACGGACGGCTTTCCGGACCCCCGCACGCCCGAGATGGGCTGGCGCGCCTACCGCGACGCACCCCAGACCGACGACGCCGGCATAGACTGGGATGCGCTGCGCGTGGCCCATCTGGTGCCCGAAACCGGGGTCGAGCTGACGCCGGACACCTTTGTTCTGGAGGCAGGCTTCGACCGGCTCAACGGTGTCGACTTTCGCAAAGGCTGCTACGTCGGCCAGGAGGTGACAGCGCGCATGCGGCACAAGACGACGCTACGCAAGGGCCTGGCCCAGGTCGATGTCAAGGGTGAGGCCCCCGTGGGGACCGATCTGCTGGCAGGCGAGAAACCGGCGGGGACACTGCTGACCCAGGCCGGGGGCAAGGGCATCGCCTACCTCAGATTCGATCGCGCCAAGGGTCCGATGACCGCGGGCGACGCGCAGGTGACTTGGAAAGACGCCGACGGTGAGTCGTCCGATCAAGGGGAATCGACATAGCCGCGGGGCAAAGAGCCTTGCACCCGCAGCATAACGTCGCGTCAAACTGAGCCGCCGTCAGGCGCGTTCGACATATTCCATGGTCTCTGTATTGACCACGATATCCTCGTCCTGGCCGACGAAGGGCGGCACAGAAACTTTCACGCCATTGTCGAGAATGGCCGGTTTGAAGGAATTCGCAGCCGTCTGTCCTTTGACCACCGGCTCGGTTTCCACGACCTTGCAGACCACTTTTTGCGGCAGCGAGGCGTTCAGCGCCTCGGCTTCGTGGTACTCGACCACGATCATCATGCCGTCCTGAAGGAACGGCCGCCGTTCGCCCAGAAGTTCGGAGGAAAGCTGCACCTGTTCGTAGGTTTCGGTATCCATCAGAACCAGCATCCCATTGTCTTCATAGAGAAATTGCTGATCTTTCTGTTCCAGCCGCACGCGCTCCACCTTGTCGGCAGACCGAAAGCGTTCATTCAGCTTGGACCCGTTGCGCAGGTTGCGCAGTTCGACCTGGGCAAAGGCACCGCCCTTGCCGGGCTTCACGTGGTCAACCTTGACCGCCGCCCAAAGGCCGCCGTTATGCTCCAGCACATTGCCGGGGCGGATCTCGTTTCCGTTGATTTTTGGCATTTGGTAAAACCGCTATAAAGGTTGATGTGTGTTCAACGCCTCCTATATCTGCGGTATCGGCTCCCTGCAAGGCGAGCGGACGGTATGCTGCGCCCGCGAAAGTCATGCAATCCTTGCATGGGAGACATGCGAAATATCGGTATCCGAATCGTGGGATATCCGTCATAAGAGGCCGCACGCCAAAATGACAAGAGCAAGAATAACGGAAAGGACGACGAGATGAGAGATTTCGTTGATGGCACCGCTTTCAATAACGAGCAAGGAAATCGGGCCCGCAAACTTTTCGCTGCCGTGGTACTGGCAGCACTGGATGACGCGATCGCGGATGACAAGAAATACGGCAACGGACCTGAGCAGATCGCCCGCTGGGCGCGGTCGCGCGACGGTCGTGAAGTGCTGAGCTGTGCCGGCATCGACCCGAATGAACGTGTCGTGACCGGCCTCATGGAATTTGTCGGCAAAGGTGTGCGGACGTCCGTCGCCCTCAGCCGAGAAGAATCCGAGCGGCGCAATGCCGCCCAACAGGCCGAAGCGGCCTGATACCACCAACATCGCTATCCAGACCGGATCAAACGCAGCCTCAGTGCTGCGTTTTTTTCGTTTGGGCCCCGCAGCAAAGACTATCCCCCTTTCCCGCCACAGCAATTTGCGCCAGTTTGCGCCTGACTTGCGAGGGGGCGAAATGACCAGGGCGATCATGATCCAGGGCACCGGGTCGAACGTGGGAAAATCCATGATCGTCGCCGGGCTGATCCGGGCCTGTATGCGGCGGGGGCTGCGGGTGCGCCCCTTCAAGCCGCAGAATATGTCGAACAACGCCGCCGTGACGGAGGACGGCGGCGAGATCGGTCGCGCCCAGGCGTTGCAGGCACGCGCGGCGGGCGTGGCGCCGCACACCGACATGAACCCGATCCTGCTGAAGCCGCAATCCGCCACCGGGGCGCAGGTGGTGGTCCAGGGCCGGATGGCCGGACAGCAAGAAGCCGCGGAGTTCGGCCGGAACAAGCAGACGCTCATGCCGCGCGTGCTGGAGTCCTTTCATCGGCTGGGACGCGGGGCCGACCTCATCGTCGTCGAAGGGGCCGGCAGCCCCGCAGAAACCAATCTGCGGGCGGGAGACATCGCAAACATGGGGTTTGCCACCGCCGCCGGCGTGCCGGTGATCCTGATGGGGGACATCGACCGCGGCGGCGTCATCGCACAGATCGTTGGCACCCAGGCGGTGATGTCAGAGGAGGACAACGCGCAGGTGCGCGGCTTTGCCGTCAACAAGTTTCGCGGCGACCGCAGCCTGTTCGACGCGGGCCGCGACGACATCGCAAGACGCACCGGCTGGCCCAGCCTGGGCGTGATCCCCTGGTTCGATCAGGCGCACCGTCTTCCCGCCGAAGACGTGATGGACCTGCCCGCCCGCGCCCGTTCCGGCGGGACCGGCTGCGTGATCGCTGTGCCGCGTCTGCCGCGCATCGCCAATTTCGACGATCTCGACCCGCTGGCAGCGGAACCGGGGGTGGATCTGCGCATGATCATGCCGGGCACCCCCCTGCCCGCCGAGGCCGATCTGGTCCTGCTGGTCGGCTCCAAGGCGACGATAGCAGACCTTGCCGCGCTGCGGGCGGAAGGCTGGGACATCGACCTCGCCGCCCATATCCGGCGGGGCGGTCACGTGCTGGGCCTGTGCGGAGGCTACCAGATGCTGGGGCGCAGCATTTCCGATCCCCACGGCATCGAGGGTCCGCCTTCCGATGTGGCGGGGCTGGGCCATCTGGACATTCATACCGTGATGGAACCGAAAAAGCACCTTTCGCTCAAGACCGGTCATCATCCGGCCAGCGGCACGGCCTTGTCGGGCTACGAGATACATATCGGCGAAACGACAGGCCCGGATTGTGCGCGTGGCTGGCTGACCTTTGACGGCACGCCCGAAGGCGCGATGAGCGGGAATGGCCGCGTGCAGGGATGCTACATGCACGGGATTTTCACCTCGGACGCTTTCCGGCGCGCCTACCTGACGAATTTCGGGGTCACGTCCTCGCTCGTCTTCGACAGGAACGTCGAAGAGACCCTGGATGCGCTGGCCGCGCATGTTGAACGCTATATGGATGTGGACCTGTTGCTGTCGCTCTCCGAAGAGGTGTGAACGAGGTTACTCCAGCTCCTGCGCCGTCAGGGCACGATGGATTTCGCGGCGCACCAGCTTGCGCACGTTGCGGGTAATCCGCTCGCCCAGCGCGCCCTGAAGCTCTGCCCGGACGATTTCGCTGACGAGATCGCGCAGGGCTTCCTCATCCAGCACCTGATCGTCATCGGACAGGGCCAAACGCTCCTCCTCGGGTGCGGTGCCACCGTTGTCCTGCCGGGGGGCTTGCGGTGCGGTGCGATCCGCGTCGCGGTCGCGGAAAAAGCTCGCCGCTTCCGCCTCCGCAGGGTGATTGCGCGGCAGGTTGTGCAGGCGGGCGGTGGTGGCGCTGCTTTCCGCGTCGTCCTCCCATTCCATGGCGGGGGCATCCGTGCCGGAATAATCGCCCTCGCCCGAGCCGTCAGGTTCCCAGGTTTCGGGAATCTTGCCGATGGCGGTTTCCAGCGCCGCGATCTTGGCGCTCAGCGTATCGGCCTGGGCGTCATGCGACACATCCGCCGCGCCCTCGGGACCCCGGTCCTGTTCCGCCGAACCGGCTTCACCGTCTGCTTCCGGCGTTTCCGCGTCGAACAGCGCGGTATCGCTGTTCATCTCGAAACCACCCTCGCCGTCCTCGTCGCTGTCATCGGAAAAGTTGTAGGGGTCGCCATCGTAGTCGAGCGCCGGGTCGTCCTGCTCCATCTGTTGAATGAAATCGGAAAAGACTTTTTCATCCGCAGGCTCGGGTTCGGCTGTCGCCGCCCGCACAGGGTCATCCGCAGGTGTATCGGCCGCGCCCTCGCCGTACGCCGCTTCGAATGCCGCGTCCTCATCGGACCAGTCTTGCGCGGCCTGTGGCGCCGCATCCGTTTGCCGGGGCGACGTTTCGGCATCGGCCACCCGCAGCGCGGGCGTCAGCACCAACCGATCCGACTGGACCGGCTTGGTCTTGGTTTGCAAAGGGCGTTTGTCTTCGGACACCAGACGGCGGATCGAAGACAGAACATCCTCTACCTCGGCATTTGTGACGGGGTCGGACATAGATTTTACCACTCTTTCCTCGCGCGAAGATTAGCGCGGATCGCAGATTCTCACAATAGAGTGCCGAAAATTGTCAGTCCTTTTGCAGCGCCCTCAATACCCGGTCCAGCTGACGCCCCTGTCGGCTGTTCTTGGCGGGACTGTCCTTGACCAGGTTGTAGTAGCCCGCCGGATCGTAAATCTGGACCGGCAGGCCAAGGTGCGCCGCCGTCAGCCGCCCCGTCGCCGAAAGCACCGAATAGGCCGCGATATAAAGGCTCGCACGGGCGGATACCTGCGTGGACTGCGCATCCAGCAAAGATTGTTCGGCATCCAGCACGTCCAGCGTGGTACGCGCGCCGAGGGTCGCTTCTTCCCGGACGCCGCGGAAGGCGATACGCGCGGCGCGGATCTGGCGTTCCGACGCTTCCAGCTGTGCCCGGGCCGTTGCGAAACTGGCATAGGCATCGCCGACGGCCTGTTCTACGTCAAAGCGGACCACGTGCAGGTTGGCGCGCTGCGCGTCGCGCTGCGCCATGCTTCTGCGCACATCCGACGACAGCCTGCCACCCTGATAGATCGTCTGGTTTACACCAAGACCGACCGACGCGTTTCTGTTGAAGTCGCTGCCGCCGAATTCCTCGGATACGCCGACACTGCCGTTCAGCGTGACCCGCGGTGCCATGGCCGCTTCGTTCGACCGGATCAGAAGTTCGGCGGCAGCCACCTGATGTTGCGCCGATCGCAACAGTGGATGCTGGCGCACGGCCAGTGCCTTGGCCGCCTGAATGTCCCCTCCGATAGTCGGCAGACTGGGCGGGCCGCTCAGCCGGCCGGGCTTGCGGCCGACGGCGGTGCGGTATTCCTCCTGCGCGCGCAGCAGCGTGCCCTGGGCTGCGGCAAGCCCGCTTCGGGCGTTGGCCAGCTGCGCTTCGGCCAGGGCAACATCGGTGCGGGTCACTTCGCCCACTTCGAACCGGTCCCGCGCCGCGCGCAGTTCCTGCGTCAGCAGCCGCACGTTGTTCTGCCGCAAGGCCACGAACTCGGACGCTTCGATCACGCCCATGTAGGCGCTGACGGCCCGCAACAGGATTTGCTGTTCGACATTCAGCAAGGTATCGCGCGTCGCCAGCACGGTCTCCTTCGTCGCCTCGACGCGAAACGCCGAAGCGCCGAAATCATAAACCAGCACTTCGGCGATCAGGTTGATGGAAGCGGTCAACGAATTGCTGCTGCCCGAAGTCGCCAAGACGTTCAACTGTGGCACTTCACGGTAGCTCTGGGTCAGGTCCGCGGTCCAGCGCAGCACCGGTTTCAGCGCAGAGGCCGCGGCGGCGACATCCTCGTCGGCGGCACGCAGGACGGCGCGCTGCTGCTCAAGAAGGCCCGAATGGTTATAGGCCCCCACCAGCGCATCGGCCAGCGTTTCGGCCTCGGCCAGACGCCCCGTGATCGCCAAAGCGGTCACCAGCACGGTCACGCCCGCGGCACGCCGTAGTTTTACCAAGGAACTCATCTGCATCGGTTCTCGCCTTCTTTTAATATGCCAGTCCGGTCTGCAGGCCGGCCCATTACCCCTCAGAATTCAAAGACCGCTTCGCGCCCGAACCCCGGCAGCACTGGCGCCGCCGCATTGAACGCCATGCGCCAGCTTACGTCGTCGGAGTTCTTTCGACCAACGCGCACCTCGCCCAGCTGGCCGTTCATGAACAGCGCACAGATACGGCCGCCGTCTTTCAGCTGGTCGATCAGCGCGGCGGGCACCTGCTGCACCCCGCCCTGCAAAACGATGGCGTCGTAGGGCCCGTGCTGCGCCGCTCCCTCCGCAAGTGGCCCCACATGGACCACTGCGTTATCGGCCCCCGCCGCTGTCAGCGCCTCTTGCGCTTCGTGGGCCATCGATTCGTCTTCCTCGACGGTGACGACCGCCTCGGCCATATGGGCGATCACAGCTGTGGAATAGCCCATGGCCCCGCCCACATCGAGCACAAGTTCCCTGTCGGTGATGGCCAGCGCATCCAGCATCTTGGCCAGCGTGCGCGGATCAAGCATAACACGGCCCTGCCCGAGATCGAGGTTTTCACCGAGATACGCCGCCTCGCGTTGTGCAGTCGGCACGAAATCCTCCCGCGGGACCGTCAGCATCGCCTCGATGATCGGGAACTTTGTCACATCCGAGGGGCGGACCTGCGTATCGACCATCATGGTCCGGCGCGTGGCGAAATCAATCATCAGCTAAACTCATCTGTTCGGATCCTCTGGCTTTCAGGTTTGCCACATCACTCGGAGCGCGGCAACGGGCCGGAAACGGATTTAAGCTCACCTTGGGTATTGCGGTCACAGCGGGGAACAGAGCCGGTTCAGAAGGTAAAAGATTGCCGGACTGTTCGCCACGACCTCTTGCGGCCTCAGATGGAACATGGCAAAAGCCGGTCACCACAGCGATTTCGGCGAGTTGGCGGAGTGGTTACGCAGCGGATTGCAAATCCGTGTACAGGAGTTCGATTCTCCTACTCGCCTCCATTTATTTTCAAAGACTTAGATCAAGCCGACAACTAGACCGCCCGCGCGTCTAAACAAATGTCTAAACATTCTGTTTTTGTTCTGTTCCTAAATCATAGTGCCGCCGATAGTTTTGCCGACCCTGTCCCGCAGAGGAAGCCCGCCACTACAGGCTCCAGTTGCGCGCTTCCGACCATTGGGCGTATGCTCCCCCTAACTGGAGCATTCGCATGGTATTTCTCGGCAAACTGATCTCGTGGGCGCTTGTCATTCTTGGCACTCTGCGGGTTGCTATGGGCATTTTCGTCGCCCAGATGTTTTCGGAACCGCAGGCCTATGCCGCCGCAACCGCCCGATACTTTGGATCGAGAACTTCCGGCGAAGCGATTGACCAAGGCTTCATCATGATTGCAGTGGGCGTCGGTATCGGCCTGTTGGCGCGTATCGCAGGTAACAGCGCCAAGCCTCCCGCACGGAACTGACATCAACCTGGCGCACTGCCAGAGCCTTCGGCCCCCGTAGACTCAAATATCGGAGGGGGCGGAAGGCGGACCCCCTGACACTACCTTGATAAGGTATGCATTTAGTGACACCGGCCACTTCAATAACTGGCAGCAGACCGCCATTTTTCCACGTCAAAACTGGCATTAACTGTCAATGGCTTTTTAGCCTTCCCGACTCGCACTGATCGCTCAGTGTGTCTTCATAGCCACCAGACCGTATATGCGTTTAGTGACACCCAAGTGATGCCGGTGGCACTTAATTCCCCTAGTGCTTGAGCCGTGAGTCCCGCCAAGCTACTTTCCAACCATCAACACGGTTTGCATGGCACCCAGTGCACATTCGCTCTGTCCAAGGCGCGCAAACCCATCACAGGTTGTATGATTGGTGTGAAGATGGCGGCGACGAACATGGAACAAAAAGCACTCAGCCTGCTCCGCGCATTCGAGCGGGCAGGCAAAATGGTCACCCGTGTCTCTATCGATGGTCGAAAAATCGAGCTTGAACTGTCTACTGGCGAGATTGCCGATGAGTTTGACAGGATCGACATGCGGCATGGCTAAACGCGAGCTTCCCAAGCACGTCTACCGCCAACGCAATGGCATCTACTTCCAACGGCGGGGGTGGCCCTCGCAAAAATTCCTAAGCGAGTTCGGCACAGCGGCGTTCTGGAAGGAATACGCCGACATACTCGCCGCCAAGGACAAGCCGCAAGTCATCGCATCGCGAAGCTTCAAGGCGCTTATCAGGAGCTACCGGAAGTCCCCCAGATACCGGAACCTGAAACCGCGTACTGGTCTGGATTACGACAAGCATCTGGATTTTTTCATTTCCATCATGGGCGATCGCAACCCGGCCAAGCTGCAACGGAAGGACGTGATCCGCCTGCGAGACTCAAACGCTGAAAAGGCCTATTTCGCAAATTACTCTTTGCGCGTCCTGCGCGTTTTGATGGAACACTGTGTCGATCTCGGTTGGCGCGAAAGCAACCCGGCACGTGGCGTTTCCGAACTCAAGACCGACAAGCGCGAACGCGAGCCGTGGCCGCAAGAGCTTCTGGATACCTACCGGGCCACCTGCCCGCTCGGCACCAGACAACGCCTTGTCATGGAACTCTGCGTCGGGACCGGCCAGAGGATCGGTGACGTTCTTGAAATGCGCTGGTCGGATATTCAGGATGGCGCGGTCTTTGTACGGCAGAGCAAGACCAAAAAGGAACTCTGGGTGCCAATCCTGCCCCAGCTCCAACAGGCCTTGGAGGCCGCTGAGCGCCATTCCGTCTTCATGGTCACAAACGAACGCGGAACCAACCGCTGGTCCTATCGCGGCGCCTCCGCTGCCGTGCGGAAGGTCAGAGAGCAGATCGGGGCTGTCGACTATGACATCCACAGCTGGCGCTACAACGCAGCCTGTGAGCTGGTAGAAGCCGGATGCAGCGACGACCTGGTCGCAGCTGTGACGGGGCAAAGCCCGGCAATGGTGCTGCACTATACCAAGAAGGTGCGTCAACGGATCAGAGCCATTGCTGCGCAGCAGATGCGTGAAAATCGGAAAGGGCGATAGCTAAGAGGAGAGGCAACGTCGGGAGGATACAGGTCATTCGCTGCGTCGAGCATAAGCGGCGCCACCGCAGCAGCACATGGCGTGTTCTGGCGCGAGCAGATGGTCTACGGGACGCGAAACGACCGCGACCGTTGCTTCGTCACCCTGCAAAAGAACATCGCCATCAAAGATTTGCTGTTCGACCGACGGCACCCAACCGCAGCGACAAACTCCGTCAGCAATCGAGCGCCTCCCCGGAAGCACTTCTGGCTTTTCGTGAACTTGTCGCTCGACACGAATGGAGCTAGTCTGCAAGCTATATCAACAACTCTCTTCGCTCACTTAGGTGCCAAATGAATGCAACGAAAATAGCTTCGGAGTTAAAACAGCAGCGAAGAACCGTTGGGTTTGACACCTACGACATAACTGCGAAGCAGCTGCTAGATATGGTTGCTGAAGGGCAGATACAGGTGGCACCCGACTACCAGCGGCACTTCGTTTGGAAGTCGGATAGAGAGTCGGCATTGATTGAATCGGTTTTTTTGGGAATTCCTATTCCCAGCCTATTTATGGCTACAAATGACGACTCAAGCTGGGAGTGCATCGACGGTCTGCAGAGGATCACAACGCTTGTAAACTTCGTGAGGCCGCAATTTCGTTCGGGGATCGAAGATATCTCGACACACGAGCTAAAGATTAGCGGCCTCGAAAAGATTCCAAGTCTAAATGGAAAGAAGTTTTGTGATCTTCCTGAGACGCTGAAACTTAACTTCCTAACGAGACCCGTCAGGATAACAGTTCTCAATGATCTGAGTGATTATCAAGTCAGATTCGACCTATTTGAGAGGCTGAACACCGGAGGCATAATACTGCACCAGCAGGAAATCCGAAATTGCGTGTTTCAAGGGGAATTTAACGAATTCATCAAATCGTGCGCCGCGGATCAGCGATTAGAAAACGTTTTTCGAAAATCAAAACGTGAAGGCCGCGGCAACATGGAGGAGATTGTACTTAAGTTTTTTGCGTATTTCGAATGCAGGAGCGACTTCAAACACTCCGTTAAGGAATTTCTGAACACCTACATGGAAAACAAGACGAAAAAATTCAAAAACAAGAAAGCGCTTTCTGAACTGTTCGACAATACGATGGACGTTTTATCGGGTGCGCTCCCGGATGGGGTAGTTCGAAGCGAACGAAAGAATACGACGCCGCTTCTATTGTTTGAAGCCGTATCTGTTGGAGTCGCTGACGTAATCAGCGCGGGGAACCAAGTCAACGAAGTTGCACTTCGAGCCGTTCTTGACGACCAGGAGTTGAAGAAGGCCACCTCGGGTGGCACGAACAGCAACCCCAAACTCTTGCGGCGAATTGAAATCGTTAGAGAGGCCGTTGCTGCATGAGCTTTGCCGACGCTCAGCTAGAGGTGCGCGGCAGATTCACGGAAACTCTCCAAGTTATTAATCGGCTGGACCCCGGCGGACCACCCAACCTCATCCCCTCCACCGACCCTGACAAATCGTTACGTGGGCTACTACTTGTAGCAATATATTCTGCGATGGAACGGGGAGTAAACGCTTACGTTGAAGAGGCAATGGCGGTGGCCACATCGCATGCCCCACTGGTCAAAGACTGCATCCCGGAGGTGCAGGCAATTTTCCACTATCCGCGAATACAGTCACTTCGCGATTGCTCCTATGATAATTCACTCAACAAGTCGATTGAGCTATTTTCTATGCTCAATGAGGAGCTTGAGTTCAGTGTTGCAAGCAACCCATTCTCGGTGCGTCTGCAGAACGTTGACGGTTCACAGATGGAGCAGTGCTGCCAGTTGCTCGGTGTGCCCAACTTCGTTATTGGCGTAATGGAGAAGGGCCGACTAAATAATCTCCGTGAACGACGAAACGCGGTATCTCACGGCCGCGAATCTTCGGTGCAGGTCGGTGGCAGGTTCTCCTTCGGTGAAATACGAACTATGCACTCAATAGCGGATACAGAAGTTGAAAGATTCGGTTCGGCTTTGCAGGCTTTTTTTGAGCAAAAAGGCTATGAACTCAACAGTGCGTAGTGTTTCGCTCAAGTGGCCCAATGGAGAAATTAGAATTTGATACCGCTCTGCATGGGTGATGGCGACCTCTCAGCGCCTTGGAGAGTTGCGCCGTGACAACGGACTGCATGGGCCCTAGTCCTGCAAACTTTTCCGAATGACTGCTCCAAAGAAGGTGCTGCACAGTGATTGCTAACGTGCTGAATGAACGTAATGAGCCGCGAATGGTGTCGCACCTGCCCGACTAGTGATGTCTATAACTTTCGCTCTGCGAAATTTTAATTGAAGCTATCCTGAAATTCCTTTTGACTGAAATTAGCACCCGTCGAATTATTAGGTAGAAGTCGGTATGGTCAAGTTCAGCGAAGTAGTTCCAAGCGAAAACGATCTGATGGGCGTTAAAGCCGTTTGGGGCAGATCAGAAGAAGCGGTCATGTGCTTCGGATCGCGAGGAGACGCTGCGACGAAAAACAAAGGCCACTACTCTCAGGCAAGGATTACAGCAGAAAAGGCGCAAGAGCAGCCCTATTTCGTGACGATTGGCGGCGGAAAGCATGTCCCAGAAGAATTGCGAGGGCGAGCCTTGGAATTGGTCCGCACGACTGGAGCATACGGCGAGACAACAGCATTCGTTAAAGGTGAACCGCTGCGAAAACGCCTTGAACAATGGCCGGTCGCTGTTGTCCTTTCCGAGGTCTATGCGATTGACGGCGAACCGTTGTTGGTCGACGAACTCGGTTTCGATGACATGAACATCCTTGCCAACGCATATGACCGGGTTATGCGTTACACCGACCAAATTCATGCACTGTGGAATGCCTTGAAGGACCGCACTGTTTCCCGCAGATGGGAGGTGCAGGTACCCTCCGGCTTTCGCGATCCCGGTGGCGTCAAGCTCATCGGCACTTTATATCCTAAATTAAACATCAAATCGTCCGAGGGAATACAGGTCTGGAAACTCTCGAAGGAAATTGAGCGCGACCCGAGATTGAAACGCGCGGTGAAGGACCGAAATCGGGCGAAGAATGACGGCGCGCTCTGCTGCGAAGCTTGTGGTTTCAGCGATACATCTGACGGGATGTTCGACGCGCACCACCTCCAACCCCTTGCTGCTGGCGTTCGCGAGAGCCGTGCCGATGATTTGGTTGTTCTTTGCCCGACATGTCACAGGTGGGCGCATGTGAAAGCGCCGGATTTGCTTTCCCCATTGACTATCTCTGAGGTTGCGAAAGCATTTGGGAGCGAACCCTCAGGCTAAGACAAACAGCAAAGATATGCTGCTAGTCAGGTCGCATGAATTTAGGCGGTAAAAGTGTTCTTTGGGAAGCCGCATTGCGGCTTCCATGGTTTAAGTCAACGGCAGGATTGGGCAGACAACGGACGCCGATAATTCGCCTCCTCATTGACGGATGGTGTTGCTCTGCTCTCGTTTCGGCCACTTCGCGCGACAACCCTTTCACGTCTAAACATTCTTGATATGTTCCGCCGATCTCGGGCGGCAATCTAGACACTTTATCAATGCGAAACAGTCTCTTAGATACTCTTGCAAATCCGTGTACACCGGTTCGATTCCGGTACTCGCCTCCAATATTTTCAAGCACTTGCGTCACCCTGCTTGTCTCCTTCTTGAAAATTGAAACAGCCGTTGAAACTTTCACGTTCCGGCCCTGTTCTGTTCCATCTTGTTTCTGGCTTCTTGCGCCCGCGTTGCCAACTCGCGCTGACGTACCTTCCCACCATATTTTTTCCAGCATCTCGACACCTGAGCCCCCGTGACTGCTTTGACCATCTCGTCGTCGCAGCCTGCTCGATAGAGTTCGATTGTAGCGTTCTTGCGCGGCCCGTGAGTAACGTACTTTGAGGCCTCAGGGTGCTGCATCTTCCCTTTAACCTTGCGCATTTCTTCGGCAACGGTCCGGTACCTCACAGGCCGACCAGATGCGTCGGTCACGACTGTCAGCCCCTTTTTCTCTACCGTGGCCAAGTATGCCTTGAGACGGTCTGTCAGTGGAATCCACAACTCTTTGTCGGTTTTACCTTGGGTGCAGTCATAGGCCCCGTTCTGTAGGTGGCTCCACCGAATGCTAAGCACATCACCGATGCGCTGACCGGTACCGATGCACAGTTCGTAGACTAGGCGGGCACGCGAAGTCGCGACCTCTTCGAATTCGGCACGGATATCATCGGGCCAAGGCTCCCATCCTTCACTTTGTTGTTTGAAAAGCGGGATGCCTTTGGCCGGGTTGCCGTGCTCCTTGCGAAGGAAACCGATAAGCCGGGCATGGTTCATCAGCACGATCATGACCTGAACCAGATAATTGGCTTGTCGCCACCGCTCAGAGTTGGCCCGATGCAGCTCATAGACGTGATGAGGCTCGACTTTCGCCGGGTCCTTTTGCCCCCAAATCAGCCGTATGTGCTCGATGTATTTCCGATAGTCCGACTTGGTGCGCGGCTTCAGCTTCTTGAACGCTTCGCTGTCATAGTAGCTCCAGATCAACGCTTCAAAGTTGCGCTTCGCGGGGACAGGTTCGCGACCACGGAGCAGCATATTGTAGTGTTCCCAGAACTCGGGACTTCCGTATTCTTCTTTCATCATGATCGACTGACCGCGAGCACGACGAATGAAGCGCAGATAACCTCGATCCAGGTACACGAATTTCGGAAGAATTTTCCGCGTCATCGACCCATCCTGAGATCACCACTCAGAAACTCGTCAGAGACACCTGGCTCGGTCATACCTGCGTCAACGGTCACACTGCCATCTGGCCTGATCTCAAATTTTGCCCGCAGCCATCCGGCCTCGCGTGCTTCGCGGAGCAATGCAGCAACAGCCTACTTTGCTGCCGTATGTGGTCTAGGATCGGCCATTCTCACCACCTCCACTTGATCGATCTAGGTCGCTAGGTATCCGAGACGGGCAGCAGCGGAGAGCGCGCTTACTTGAGGGTATGCGATTGCACTCTTGATGCCGTCGGGCGCTAGGGTAGCAATCAATCCTGGCCCGGCACATCAGCGCTCCCCCCTTGCTCAGGCTCCACCATGTTGCGCCGCACGAAGTCGGCGATTGCATCTTCAGGTAGGTAGAACGTGCTACCAATCTTGAGGTGTTTGATCTGCTTGCTCGCAATCAAAGAACGGATTCGCCTCTCTGGCCAGCCGCTCTTCTCAGCCATCTCTCTCGGTGACAGAAGGGCACAATCGGACATCTTTCTTCCCTTTTCCGCACATTCAGGTAACACTAGCGCAAAGTCGGCAAAGTATGCGCGTTCGTTACCATCGTAGGGCACAATTGATACCATGGCAAGCCAAGTTGCGTTCGTTGGACAGAGGATGCGTGAGGAGCGTGAGAAAACCGGCTACTCGCAAAGCAAGTTCGCCGCGATGCTTGAGCTCTCAGACCGCGCATACAAGAACTATGAGCTTGGAAAGCGAGAACCGCCCTTGTCTGTTGTGGCCGATTTCTCGTCAAAGTTTGGCGTTGACCTCCGATGGTTGGTGTTCGGGGATGAAACGCAACCAAAAGATATACAACTAATTGATCTTGCTGGAAAAACAAGCGACGCCACCTATGCACTCGCTACGTCGGAGGGGCCGCCGCTCGGGATGAAGAGCTACTCCAAATTCTTCCGTTACGTGTTGGAGCAGAGCTTCAGCAAAGGTTCTCCTCCCAGCGAGGAAGCAACAGCGGTGTACGCACTTATGAGAGGTGATGATGATTAGGCCCAGCGGAAAGGACCTTCCACTTTTGAGTGACAGGCAAAGTTCCGATCGCTACTTGGGAAAGATGGCCAATCGAATGAGAATTGGTGGATTATTCACCTTAGCAGTTTCTCTTGTCGCCATTATTGCAGTTCTAGAAGGAGAGCACTATTCCACTGGTCTGACCCTCATCAGTCTGGTTGCTATCGGCGCGATTGGGTTCGGAGCCGCCCTTGCTGCAGACATCTTCTGGCGAGCCTTGAAAGCTAAGTCGAGCGTAGACGAGCGGGAGTTCTAGTCGGTCAAGAACACACTTGGTGAAAATGTTTCTCTGGAATTGGGCAGCGCAGTTTCAAACCCTGAAGTAAACATACATGATATAACGCGTTCTTCTGAATGTTTCAGGAGCAGCACCCCAACAGCGAACGGTCTCGCTTGAAATCGAAAAACTGGGCAAGATAGTTGCAAATATCGGTAATTGACTTTTTTTGTGGATGCGGCGGAACCAGTGCTGGTCTCCGAAAGGCTGGGATGAAAATTCTTGCCGGTATCGACTATGATGGGGTCGCTCTCAAGACGTATCAGCATAATTTTCCAGAAGCCAGCGCTCTGCAGAGAAACATCTCTGATCTAACTTGCGAACAGCTTCAGCAGGAAGTGGGTGAGATAGAAAGGCCCTTGCTATTCTCGGCCTGCGCGCCTTGTCAGCCATTCTCAAACCAGAACCGCCACAAGGACACCTCGGATAAGAGAGTAGTCTTGCTGGACGAATTTCACAGGTTTGTAGAGCACTTTCAGCCAGATTTTCTAGTTCTTGAGAATGTACCTGGCATGCAGAAGGTAGATGGCGGCCCTTTCTTTAGATTTACGGATTTATTGGATCGCCTTGATTACAAATATGATCACGGAGTGCTTGATGCAGTTGATTACGGCGTGCCGCAATCTCGGCGGAGGCTCGTGCTCGTAGCCGCGCGAAACGGTGAAGCTAAACTTCCCAAGAAGACTCACGGCGATGCAGAAGGCCTAATTGAATATGCGACTGTTCGAGATGCAATTAGCCACTATCCAGAGCTAGAAGCAGGTGCCACCCACCACGAAGTGCCAAACCATCAAACGGCACAAATCTCAGAGGTTAACCTTGAGAGATTGCGACACACACCTGAAGGCGGCGATCGGCGTGATTGGCCAGAACACCTATTACTTAAATGCCATAAGAAGAAGACAGGCTACACTGATACCTACGGGCGCCTCAGCTGGTCACTTCCCGCAAAGACATTGACCACCAAGTGTATCTCCATATCGAATGGTAGATTTGGGCATCCAAATCAGAACAGAGGTCTATCGGTGCGTGAAGCCGCGGCTCTCCAGAGTTTTCCTGACGACTTTATGTTTCTTGGAACGGTCTCGCAAACGGCGAGGCAGGTAGGTAATGCGGTTCCGGTTTCGTTTGCTGAAACACTTGGAAAACAACTAATGATCTCTGTGAAAGAAATCTAGAATGGCGAAGTTTCGAGCACGAGCCCGAACGTTGGATATGTTGGGAAAGCAACAAATTGCTGGCATCCCAACCGCGCTGCATGAGCTCTTTAAGAATGCTTATGATGCATACGCCGACCAAGTATCGGTCGATTACTTTCGCCGTCAAGATATCCTATTCATTAGGGACGACGGTGTGGGAATGTCTAGAGAGGATTTTGAAGGCCGTTGGCTCACGCTCGGCACGGAGAGCAAGCTACGCCTCGAAAACTCATCTCCGCCGCCTGCCCGAAAAGGCAGGGAGTATCGCCCCACAATGGGGGAAAAGGGCATTGGACGCTTGGCCATTGCCACAACCGGAAAAATCGTTCTGATCCTCACAAAGCCCGAGCTTGATGACGGAAGCGGGTCCATAACCGTCTGCTTGATTCACTGGGGTCTGTTCGAGATTCCAGGCGTCGATCTGGATCAGATTGTCATTCCGCTCCAGACCGTCGACTCAATATCCGAGGTGACAAAAGACCTCGTAGAAAGCATGCGTGATGAATTGGTCGCAGTAACGGAGCAGTTGTCGTCAAACCTAGCGCTTCTCCCCTATACGTCTGCAATCGCAAACGATTTTCGTTCGTGGACACTACCTATTGAGCGCCTGCAGACACTGAGTGGGCCAACTTTAACAGGCGATGGCTCAGGCACCCATTTTATCGTCCACCCTGTCGATGATGAATTAACAGCGGATATCGATGCGCGCTCTGAAAAAGCGAACAGTACGCTCAAAGCTACGTCATTGGAGAAGATGTTGCTCGGATTCTCCAACAGCCTCACTAAACCCGGCGCGACTCCAATGACCGCCAACTTTCGCGATCATCTTGCCGACGGAGAGACGATAGATCGAATCGCGGAGCAGCAATTTTTTACTCCAGAAGAGTTTGAATTAGCTGACCATAAGGTCTCCGGGGAATTCGATAAGTATGGGAACTTCTCAGGCAAGATATCCATCTACGGCGGGGAATATAAGGAGGTCAAGATACCTCTATTTGATTCCGGAGCTGAGCGCGACTGCGGTCCCTTCAAGTTGTCATTTGCTTACTTGCAAGGAACAAAAAGAGATACAAGGGTTCCCAGTGATTTATGGGAGCCCTTGAGGCTAAAATTGGACAAGCTCGGCGGTCTTTACATTTACAGAAATGGCATTCGCGTCCTGCCATTCGGAAATTCAGACTTTGACTTCCTGGAAATTGAACGCAGACGAACGCTTAGCGCGTCGTATTATTTCTTTTCCTACCGCAGAATGTTTGGAGCGATCGACATTACGGCTGATGCCAACGGAAATCTGAAGGAAAAAGCGGGACGTGAGGGCTTCCAAAGCAATAGAGCTTACAGGCAATTCCGCGAGCAACTGATGTCGTTTTTTGAGGAGTTGGCGGCGCGCTTCTTCCGAGAGGAAGGCGCCTATTCAGATGAGTTTCTCAACGAGAGAACCGCACTTCAGAAGGAGTTCGCGCTCAGTCAGAAGCGTGAACGGCAATCTGGGTCCAGGAGAAAGAAGCTCAGCGCTGACCTTGAGGCCTATTTCTCAAGAGTTGCAGATGAAGGACATCAAAAAGCTTTCAGCGAAGAGGTGAGCACGGCAAAAGCCCGTGTTTCTTCCCTGGTTGAAGGTGAAGATCTGGCAACTGCCGCCGATCAAATTCTAAAGATTGAGAAAGATCTACTTCTCAAGCTTCAGAGCCACTTAAATAGCTTCCGTATATCTCGCCCCAGCGGGGTTGGTCTGAATAAGGCGCTTGCTAGGCAATGGGAGCAATATCAGCGCTCTTACGGGGAAGATGTTCTTCCGCACTTTGAAAATGCGAAGCGTGAAGCCGAGGCCACAATTGGTAACATCGCGAGAGATGCAAAGGTGCATCTCGATTCCCGCATGCGTCTTGCCGCTGCTCTTTCGGCAGCGGAAGAGTTCTCAGAAAAGTCAGTCAGTCAGAAGCGAAAAGACGCAAAAACTGAGCTCGATGAGACATCAAAGTACGTTACCGACCAACTCCGAAGTGCCAAGGAAGCGCTGCAAAGAACAAAAGACGAGGTCGATATCTCTTTGAGCGAGTTTTCGTTTGATACCGCTTCAGACGACGATCTAGACGCGTTTCATGCCGAAATAGAAGGGAAGCTGCTCGAGGCACGCAAAGTTTTCGAGGTGAACTTGGCGTCTATCAGTTCTCAACTCAAGAGAATTAGAGATACCGGCGATCAAAGTGAGATCAACTCCGACGCCACGGTGGCAGCGCTGGAAACCGAACTTGAGGTACTCAAGGAAGACTACACCCAGACGCTAGACCTCGCCCAGTTAGGGATGGCCGTTAGCATCGTCCAGCATGAGTTTGAAGGAAACGTCAGAGGTGTACGACGGTCCCTCCAAGCAATGAAACGGTGGGCTGATAAGAACGAAGCTCTGCGTGAAATATACAACGATATCAGAGATGGCTTCGATCACCTGGACAATTACCTAAGTCTTTTCACGCCCCTAGATCGACGTTTGAGGCGGAGGAAGACGAAGATCACTGGAACTCAGATTTCCGAGTTTGTTCAAGACCTATTTGGGGAGAGGTTCCGGCGACATCAAGTGAGGTTCGAAGTGACCTCTACCGCAGCTGAACATTACCTTGAGAGTTTCGCATCGGTAGTCTTGCCGGTTTTCGTCAACCTCGTTGACAACGCTATTCATTGGCTATCCCGCAAAGATGGTGAGCGGAGCATCGTGCTAGATTCTGATGGAAACAGCTTCATTATCCGTGACAATGGACCTGGTATTTCTGCGATGGACCGTGATCTCATTTTCGAGTTTGGCTATTCAAAGAAATTTGGCGGACAAGGGATGGGTCTCTACATCGCTAAGACCTCTCTAAATAAAGATTTGCTCGACATCTCACTGCTTGACGAGAGCAGAGCGGGTGCGGTGTTTGCAATCGGGCCGATGGAGACTAAAGTTGACTAAGTTTGATTTTCTCGACATTCCCAAGGAGTTCTTGGGTGCTGCTGTTTTCATCGATGATGCGCTCATTTGGCCAAAGAATAAAGTAGACACTGCAGATGCAGGGGAAGGACTTGTCGCTCCAGATTCCGACGGATTTGACGTTGGGCTTGAAGAAACTGAGCAGCCTGCGGCCGAAGCAAAAATTCCTGAGGTGAACGCTGAAGCAGTAGTCGATGGCTTCTCTGAACTCGGCCTTATATGTTCGACATATCAATGGAGAGCCGAACACAAGCAGCCCCCTAAATCTATTGATAAAGCTGACTTGATCATCATTGACTGGAAGCTGGATGAGACCGAAAGAACCGCTCTAGATATCCTTGCACAAAGACTCAAAGAGGATCTCGACGGGCGTAAGCGCCTTAGGTATGTCGCCATTTATACAGACCGCGGTACTGACAGCGTTCTCGATGCCATCGTCGAGGAGTTTGGGGGCATCGATGGCATTACCGCATCCAAAATCGAAGACTCTGTTGATGTGAAGGTTATCGCTGGGCCTTCGGTTTGGCGCATCAAGCATTTCAAAAAAAATGACGTTAAAGAGGAAGCCTTGGCTGAAGCGGTGGTGAAAGACTTCGCGGAGTTTCAAGACGGTATTTTGCCTCGAACTGTTATGGCGACGGTTGCCGAAGTCCGGAACCGCACCTATGAACATCTTTTTCGATTCAATCGCGGTCTCGACAAAGCTATTAGCACTCATCTGCTCGACAAAAGATCTAGCACACTCGAGTTTCCAACATCGCGGGAAAGCTTTGCCGAGTACACCACTACGCTTGTCCTGGACGATCTCGCTGCAGCACTGCACTCTTCAAAGTTGGTGGCGTCCGTAACTGACAAGGAGGATTTGACGAGGTGCCTAACTTTAACCAGCCCCAAAAGCATCAAGATTTCGGATAAGAACGATAACTCAGCTTATTCGTTTTCGGGCGAAGACTTGGAAACCGTTTTCTTTGGTCAAGACTATGAAGTCTTTAAGGAGCTGGTCAAGAGCAAGCTAAGCATGAACAATAGTGACACTAGAGGGTTCCAAGAAGGCAAGAAGCCTCTGATGCTGCTGGATATCGATCCAAATAGCTTCACACAAATTTCTATCTTGGATCAAATAAACAGCTATCCTAAGAATATTGATGGGCACTTCCTGCTGCGATCTGGGACAATACTAAAGAGAAAGGTTCAAGGCCAAGATCAAGATGTAGCAGGTGAAGGAAATCAAGCAGCGGAAGGAGGTGAATATTTTCTTTGCCTTCAACCTGTTTGTGATGCTGTTCGCCTTGTTGAGAGAACCGCATTCCCTTTACTTAAGCTTAAGCTCGTTGAGCAAACGAAGAAATTTCGCTTCCCTATTATGGAGGGAACTGAGTTTAAGCATCTAACGAGCACATTTAAGTTGTCGGATATTGTCATGGCTGACTTCGAGCCCAACGGCGATACACACGACGTACGATCAGTAAGAGTGGGTAGTTGCGAGGAGTTTACGGCCTTTGATGGCTCGAAATTTATATGGCTTGCAGAGCTGAAGGAGCACTACGCTGCCGAAGCTCAATCTGCCTTGGCTGCGCAGGGTGGACGTATCGGTAATAACAAGTTTGAGTGGCTCCGGAGGAAGGCATCATCCTGAATTGGTGAAACGCCGGGGGCTTCTAAGGCCTGGGTCGAGAGTGCGCTCGAGTTAACCTTTCTCGCTCCAGCTTTTGCAACTTGCGAGCAAGACAGGTCGCGATGAACTCTTCAATATCCGAAACGCGGAGGTCATGCTCTAGAGCTAGCCGCCATACAAGGTGCTGTATGTTCGGGCCTTTTGGCCCGTAAGTTGCCCAATCTAATAATAGCTGTTGGTCTGGGTGAGTGATCGGCGCTCGGGAAGAGGCTTTTTCACTCGTGATCTCAATAGCTTTTCGGAGGCGAAGTTCTAAATCTCTATTTAGCGTCATGTTTTTGAGCCTTGCGCAGCTACAGTCAAGGGAAAGGCGGCAACTGACCTTTTCCAGCAGTAGAAAGACATGGCTGGGCAGGTCGTGCGATCTCTTCCGTCAAGTGAGGATGGGGGCTGTCTGCCCCCGCGCCGTTGAGGCGCTCCCCCGAGGATTTTGTGGGGAAGATGAAATCGAATATGAGCATCGGGCTATAATCGCGTCTTATTTTGTGTGCCAAGCCGCTCGGCGCGATCCATGGCGCGTTGCATCTTGGCACCCGTCCCGGCTGAAAGGCGATGACCTGTTGCGGACATTGAAGTACGGCCTGCATCCGCACCCGCAGGCGGTTTTCGGTTCATACTGCTCGCGGCGTTCAAGGATAGGTTGTTTGCTTGCTGTGGGCGAGACTGTGGTATCATCTTACGCACACTGCTTCCTACAGCTGCCGCTGCCCAACCAGCCTGCAAGTTGCCCGAGATCATCGGTACGATGAACGGGATCGCCACAACCATCACAAGCGAAAGTATGACTACAGCCAGAAAGGGAAGCGTCGCTCCAACCTGCTTGACAGAATCGGGCGATCCAATCTGGCCGACCAGCTGGCTCACCAGGCCGAAGACCATCGAGAAAACGCCAGCCATCACGACCGGGTAAAGGGCAAAACTCGCCAGCGCAGACACCCATCGGTGGAAATAGTCCTTCGTCACCGGGAACATCGAGCAGAGGATCATGGTGGGCGCGATACCTATCAGGAAAGTCATCATCATCTTTGCCAGGACGAGAACAGCGCCCGCCGCGCCACCGATTACAGCCAGAAGAGCCATGAAGAAGACTCCCATAACAGCCTTGCTGACCGCCCCCATATGCGATGTGGCCGAGTTGCCGTATTCCGCCAGCCTGTCGAGCTGAAGGTCAAAACGAAGGGCGAAATATCTGGGTCCCGCGAGGTCTACACCGATTGCCGAGCCGACCAAGCGCCCAGCCAGTTCGTCGAGGCCGTCGATGATATGACCGCTGACGAAGTTAAAATTTGCCCAATTGAACGCGAATGTGTTGATCAAAGCGATCTTGAATGACAAGACCAGCAGCTCTTTCCCGTCCATGGGCCGGATTTGCCATGCCATGTTGATAAACAAAACGATCATTGCGAGGGTCGCGGCCCCGACAACAATCGTGCCGGAGACCTCCGCGACCGCCGCGAACTGCGAGGTAGCCACTTTCTCGAGACCCTCGTCTGCGGCTGATACGATAAAGTTAACGATACCCATCACTCAGGCTCCTGGCACTGAGTGCGTAACCGATCCCGAAGATCGGAAATGACAGGGAAATACTCTTCCGCCGACCATGCGATGTGCAGGCTGTCGGTGGCGGTCGGGGCGGCAAAACCCAGTTCCGCATACTCGTCCTCGATGATCGCCCAGTCGGGCCATAGAGCCTCGCAATCGCAAGAACCGGCCTCCAGCGCCATCTGATGCCGCTTCAAGCTATAGAGGTCGTCCGCTGCCACTGAGCGCCATGAATCTCGAAATGACCGGAAAGTCAGATGTTCCGGTCGCGGGCGGATTGCGCAACCGTAGCGGTCGGTCTCTGCGGATTGGATGGAGTTTCTCAACTCGATCTGGTCCGCCATCACCGGATCGGTAGTCAAAGCCAGAAACAAGATAGCTCGATAAATCATACGGTTACTCCCGTCGTTTGTTCGGTGTTGCGTGTCGCCTGTCGCTTGTCCGGTGTCGTCTGTTGCGTGTTGACTGTCCGGTGTTGAGTGGCCACGGTCGCGTGTCGCGTGTCGCGTGTCGCGTGCTGCCTGTCCCCTGTTCAGTGTTACGTGTTGCTTGTTCAGTGTTGCGTGTCCGGGGGAGAGCTGGATTTGCCCCTCAATGGCGTAGGCCATGCACGTCCTCCTCGATCTCGTCTGTCACCGCGTCCGGAGGCGCTTCTGCGCCTCCAGCGCGAGCGACAGGCTGTCCTTCAGCTTCGACGGTGCCTGCGCGGTGTCGGGGCCATCCTGCATCCAGCCGTTCAAGGCTTCGACCAATGAGAGCTGCGACCTGAGCAAAGCGATCATGGAGCCGCGTAACCCATCCAGCTCCGTCCGCCTGTCCTGCCCAAAGGCGGTCAATTCCTGCGCGGATGCCTTCGAGGCTTCCGTCAACTGCTCGACGTAGCCCAACAATTCGCGTTCGAGTGGCGTCAAGCCATCCATCACTCACTCCTTCGGGATCGTCAGACAGTCCACGGGTTCCCCTGCCAGCGAACAGCGTGTCAGCGCCGCGCGGCCGCTGCGCGGGATCAGATAGACCGCCTCCGGCCGCTCGATCACCCTGAGCCCCATCGTGTTCAAGTTCGGCGTCAGCCATGTCATGACTGACCAGGTCGAAATCCCGGTGCAGATCATCAGGCAGCAGGCCACCAGCATCGGCCACATCAGAGCCTTCCATTCCGGTCGAGCTGCGTTCGCGCTCTGCCGCATGAGGTGCTTCCTCACGCGCAGCAGGTAGTCTTCCGTATCGGTCTTGATTGTAGCCAGCGCGTTTTCGGCAATGACCGTCAAATCGGTCCTGAAGTTCTGCAACTGTGTGTCGATCGAGGCGGCGTTCTCTGCCCTGATCCGCTCCATGTCCGCGTTTAGCTTCTCGCTCAGCCGTTGCTTCGGCTCTCCAGTCTTCATGGAAAATCTCTCCTCTAAGGCGAAACCGTTCTTCGGTCTCAGGGTCTTTGACTGTCAGGTAATTCGTGCCGGCGCGGGGCACCTCGAAGCCCGCATCGGTCAGGGCGGCGAGCATCCCGGCGCGGTCCTCGATCAGCCCTATGGAAATCTGGTCGGCGATCCAGGCATGGAGCCCGTCGCGCCCGGCGGCGCGATCCGGGGCTTCCGAGACCGGCTTGACCTCGGCCGCGCGCTCCACGTCCATGGGGTCGGTCCAGCCGTGGGTCTTGTTCATCAGGTCGCGCAGGCTGTCGAAGGCGCGCTCATAGCCGGGTGGGGCGATGTTGAGGCTGCGTCCGCTGTGAAGCTCCATCCGCGGCGTGCAGAAATGCAGCTCGACGCGATCCTCGTGGGTGTGGCGCACCCAGAGACAGGCGTAGCGGTCGGCATCGAGCCCGGCGAAGGCGATCTCTTCAAAGCGGTCGATCACCTCCTGCTGCTGGTCCGCGCTCGGGGCGTCCTCGCGGGCGAAGCTGACGACACCGGCGCGATAGGTCCACTTGTGCGGGCAGGCGTCGATCAGGTCGATCATGCCTTGGGGATCGCCGCGCACGACCTCTGGCAACGGCTCACGCGTCACGGTCATGGGTTGGCCCGAGGCTTCGCGGATCAGATCGCGATTGTCGTCATAGGCTAGCACCGTGCGGGCGGTCAGGTAGTCGACCGGCCCCGCGCCGCCGCCCTTGCCGTTGGGGAAGAACTTGATCAGCATCCGGGTGGCCTCCGGTGCTGGGCGATGATCTCCGCCAACCGCCGCTCGATGCCGACCAGCGCCGCCCCCACGCGCAGGGCCTCGACCTCGCTGGCCCGGCCCGTGCTGGCCGCCGTGTTGAGCCACCGCGCGATCTGGTTGAGGTTGCCGCCATAGCGGGACACAGCCAGAACGAGCGCGGGATCGACACGGGGCGCGGGCTTGCGCCGCTTCGGAGACGCGCCGGTCGCGAGTTGCCGAAGCATGGCCGACATGGACAACCCGCGATCCGCAGCCGCTTGCCGGATCAGCGCCTTTTCCTCGGAGGAGCAGTAGAAGAATACGGCTTCCTGCTTCTCCGAAGGGACCGCGCCCCGCGCGGTCCGGTTGGGGTTCGAAGGGGAGGCTTGCCGCCCCTCGCAAGGCCCCGGTTCGACGGTCGAAGACCTAGAACCGGGTCGCCTTGCTCTTTGCCCAGACTGCTTGATGTTCGAAGTCACCATGCCACCTCCGCACGGCGAAGCTCCGGTTCCGAAACCAGACCGCGCATCAGCAGTTCACCAGCCTGATTGCGCGAGATGTGCTGGCACATCCAATTGCGCTCGCGGACCCACCCGGCAAGCTGGCGAAAGTGCTTTCCCTCAAGTTCGGCAGCGTCAATCTGCGCGTCGCGGGCCTCCTCGACAAATCGTTGCCAACGGCTGTCCCGAAACCAGTTGTCGGAGAAGCATACCTTCGAGCGGGTGTAGCCTTCGGTCTCGGTCGCATAGGCATTGACTGCGCAGATAAATTCCTCGGCGGTCGTGCCGTCCTTGATGGCCCGCTCGAATTGTTGTCGGCAGGTGTTCTTGTTCCGACGCCGATCCGGCGGATAGGCGGCCCATGCTTTCTCGAAATCCTGATCCTCCGCCTCGCGCGTGTCCGCGCGCGTAGGTGGTTTCTGGATGGTTTTAGGATGGTTTGGGGTCCGCTCTGGACCCGGCACCCCGTCCGCAGCGGCCCCCGTTCCAGGGCCATGCGGAACCCCGTCCGCTGTGGCCCCCCTCGAAAACTCAGGTTCGTCGTCCGGTTCGGAGATCGTTTCCAAGCCGTTCACAGAACCCAGAACGATCCTGTAAATCACCGTATAGCCGTTCTTGCAGGGGCGCCGTCCGGTCTCGACCAGAATACCCTCACGCAAGAATTCAGTGATCGTCCGCTTGACCGTCGACTCGCCTAGCTCGGTATGGCGCTGGACTGTCCCCTTCGAGCACCAGATACCAGATCCATCGTCGCTAGCCTTGTCGGCCAGGAACATGATGATCTGCTTGCGCACGGGACTACCGAAGCGCCTCTCGGCGCAAAGGTTTGCAACCTTCCAGCTCATACGCCGTCTCCAGCGTTTGCAGAGACATCGGCTTGCGTGGTATGGATGGAGGGAAGCTGACCGGCTTCTTTGATTTGGACCCTGCTCGCAGTTGCCGCTGCGACAGGGTCTTTTAGCTTCTGGACACGATGAGATCGCAGAAAAGCGGTTGAAACTTTCTCGCTAAGTTCACTGTCTGTCCGGGGGAGATTTGAAACAAAAACCCTTTGATTTATTTCACTTTTTTGCCGGATTGCAAATCCGTGTACAGGAGTTCGATTCTCCCACTCGCCTCCAAGCATTTTCAATGACTTAGCAGACAAAAGGCGCGAAAACCGCGCGCCGCGTAAGCGCTATGTAAGCAAAGCGAGCGGGTTGCGTTTGATACCGAGCCAACTTGCAGACAAACTTCTGTGAAGGACGCTTTGGGAGAAACTAGCTTCATACGATGCTAGTCCGCTCAGCTTGCGGTCATGGTAACATGTGCAGTTTGAAGCAAGGTGGGCTGGATCAATCGAACGAGCGCCCCGTCTGATC
Organism: Sulfitobacter sp. THAF37; assembly: GCF_009363555.1. Taxonomy (NCBI): domain Bacteria; kingdom Pseudomonadati; phylum Pseudomonadota; class Alphaproteobacteria; order Rhodobacterales; family Roseobacteraceae; genus Sulfitobacter; species Sulfitobacter sp. THAF37. Next base: position 2,032,396 of record NZ_CP045372.1, on the reverse strand, counting down.
GAGAAACTTTTGCCAATCCTCTTTGGGATTGCCTTGTCGCTTCCGCTCAACTGCTAAGGCATGCTCTTTAAGCTCACCTGATAGGCTCTCAATGTACTTCTGCCGTAAGACATTCATTGGGATTGGCGTTGTTGCCTCAGCATCACCAAACTCACACAGGATCGAATTGTACTCAATTTCGTTTGTCCTAGGATTGAGCCGGTAACCGTTGGAGCCGATACAACCTACATCAGTCTGGGGCAGTGAGCCTGTAGGAAAGATTGCGAGCATGATCGTCATGGTCAGCATCTTCATAACTTCTTCCTACCCTCAAAATATGCTTGCGTCCTAGCACATTAACTGACGTTTGTGTCGGATGATTGTCACGCTCCACCAGTCAGGTTGGTGGGTCGATTGACCAGCGCCGACCTTCTCTACCTACCAGGTAGCGACTAGCTTCGACCTAAGGCATTCCGCACTGTCGATGGATGCCACGCGCCGCCTCTAGCAGTGGCCACGCCCAGCGCATTCAGCTCATCTGCGATAGCTTGCAGACTTGCGCCTGCTTCCTTGCGGGCACTGATCGTCGGCAATACTTTTTCGGCAAATGCATCTGCCTTAGCTCGTGCTGCCGCATTGCGCTCGGCAGTACCCTTCCGCAAGCCGCCGAGAACCTTGCCGCGCGCCCTTGCTTCTGCCAGTGCTGCCTTTGTCCGGCGACTGATAAACTCGCGTTCCTGCTCCGCTAGGGCCGCGTATATGTGCAGCTGAAACTTGTCGGCATACGGCATTGAAGCCACACGAAGGCTAAGGCGCTTATCTTCCAGCAGACCAGCGATGAACGCGACCGAACGACTGATCCGGTCAAGCTTTGCAACCAGAACTGCAGCGCCTTCTTGTCGGGCAAGTTGCATCGCCGCCTGTAGTTGAGGACGATCCGCCTTCGACCCGCTTTCAACGTCGGTGAACGTACCCAGCACCTCGAACGGTACTTCCGCATAGCTGTTGAGGAAAATCCGAATGTCGCGGTCCTGGGCTTCAAGACCCAGCCCGCTGTCACCCTGCCGCTTTGTCGATACTCGGCGATAGATCACGAATTTTTCCACGGCAGCCTCCATTTACAAATCTTCAACGTTCGATGAGGTAACGCGTTAGTTCTACGTTGCCGAAGGTCGGCCAATTATGGACGTTGATCACGATCTCCGCGTCGTCGGCGAACATCTCGACCGCCTTGTCGATGGTCCGCGCCCAAAGCCTTCCGTCCCGCATCTCGGCTCCGCGAGGGGGCAGAAGATTGTGAAACGTGCGGTTACAGACTTCGGCCATACAGAGCACACGATGATCGGGCAAATAGAAGGCGAATTCGGCGGGTGCCTCTGTCCCGCTGGCCATTAAGAACGTGAAGCGCACGCCGTCGATCACGCGTTCCTCGCCGGTTTCCGAGATATGCTCTGTCGGCGTCGCGAAGGTTGCGCGACCTCGTGCAAGAGTCTTGCCGACGCCGCCGTCGACCATCCCTTCGGGGCCAAACCGCAGCAAGCCGCCGAATTGGTAGATAGACCGCCGCAGCATCGGCACCTCCCCGAGGGCGCCTTCGGATGCGACGGCCTCCTCAAAGCCTTCAGGGACGTAAATGGGCGGTGGAGCAGAGGGGTCGGCAATGACGCCTTGAAGACCACCGTAGTGGTCCGCATGGGAATGCGTGACCAGGATGGCACTTACGGGGCGGTCGCCCAGATGATCGCACACCAGCTTGAGCGCTGCGGCCGACGTTTCCGCCACTGACAAAGGGGCGATAACAATCCAGCCGGTGTCGCCCCGGACAATCGTCATGTTGGCATAGTCGGCGGCCCTCACCTGCCAGACGCCGTCCGTCACTTCGAAAAGTCCTGAAATTGCGTTCAGCTGTGCAGGCGCCACAGGGACGGATTGACCGTGGCGGGACAGTCTTTTTGCAGGAAAGTCCAGTCGGCAATGTCCCATGACTTGGATCCGGTCCCGGTCTTGATCCCGCCCTCTGGCATCGCGGCTATGAAACCGCGGCGGGACGGTTCGAAATCAGCCTGATCACCAAGCGGGAGGCGCCTTGCAACGCCCGCGTTTTCCTTGCGCGTTTTCTCGTGCAGCGTCGCAGTAAACAAATCGGTTATTGTGCTGGTCTTTGGTCAGTCAGGTGTTTGCTGGCTTCCGCGCATGGGCGACGTGGCGCCAAACCGTCCGGGCCAACGCGAAGGCGGCCAGTCCGAAGATCACTAGGGCAATCGGGCGGTCGAATAGGTAGCTGATTTCCCCATCCGCCAGGATGACGGTCTGCCGAAAAGACAGCTCGAAACTCGGCCCAAGCACGAAACCGATGATGAAAGTCACGAAGGAGAAATCCAGCGCGCGCATCAGGTAGCCGATTAACGCGAAGCCCACGACCAGCGGCAGGCCGAAGGTGCCCGAGGTCAGGAAGGCGCCGGTCAGGCAGACAAGACCGATGGTGGGAAAGACGACCATGGCGGGGGCGCGGGCGGCCAGGGCAAAGGCCCTTAGGCCAAAATACCCCAGGATCAGGTTGGTGCCGTTGGCAATCACCATGGCCGCAAACATGGCATAGACCAGCCGCCCCTGGTCGGTCATCAGATGCGGTCCCGGCTGGATGCCGTGCACGATGAAGGCGCCAAGGATCAGCGCGGCCGCCACGTTGCCGGGAATGCCAAGCGAGAGCAGTGGAATGAAGTTCGCGCCGACGACGGAAGAGTTGGCTGCCTCGGTCGCGGCGACGCCTTCGATATTGCCCTTGCCGAACGACTTGGGGTCTTTGGAAGCGCGGATTGCCGCGTTGTAGCCGATGAAGGCCGCGGCGCTGGACCCGATGCCGGGTAAGGCGCCGATCCCGGTCCCGATGGTGGCCGAGCGCAGAATGGTGCGCAGGGTGCCCCGATATTCGGCCCAGCTAAGGCCCTTGTCCTCAGGCCGTTCAGAGCTGAGGGGCAGGTGGCTGTCTCCCGCCGCGCCGCGCAGCATGACCAGCTGGCGCAGCACCTCGGCCATGGCCAGCACACCGATGCCGACCGCGGAAATCGGCAGTCCGTCCATTAGGTCCGGCATGCCAAAGATGAACCGGCTGGTGCCGCCTTCGGGGTCTAGCCCGACGGTGGCCAGAAGCAGGCCGAGGAAAGCCGCGATCAGGCCTTTGAACATCGACCGGCCCACAAGGCTGGCGATGATCGTCAGGGCGAAGACGATAACGGACAGCATTTCGGTCGGGCCCATCTTGATGGCAATCAGGGCCAGCGGTGCAGAGACGGCGAAGAGGACAAAATCGGACAGCGTGTCGCCGGTCACCGACGAAAACAGCGCCATCTTCAGGGCCTTTAGTCCTTTACCCTGTTTGGCCAGCGGGTGGCCGTCAAAGGCGGTCGCGGCCGCTTCGGGCGTGCCGGGGGTGTTCATCAGGATGGCAGAGACAGAGCCGCCGACGGTGCCGCCCTTGTTGATTGACACAAGGAAGGCCAGCGCGCCCACGGGTGTGAAATAGTAGGTGAGCGGCACGGCGATGGCGATGGCAGTTAGCGCCGACAATCCAGGGATCGCCCCGAAGAACTGGCCGATGAAAACGCCCGAGACAATAAGGATTAGGGTCTGGGCGGTGAACGCGTCGGAGAAGGCAGTTATGACAATGTCTAGCATGGCTGCACCTGTTTTGGCGGGCCCGATCAGGGCAGCGGTATGCCCAGCAGGATTTCGAAAAAGCCCCAGAGAAGGAGCGGCGGGCACACGGCGGTGAGTAAGATCGCCCACCACGACCGCTGGCCCATGAAGATGGTCAGCGCGCCTGTGATGAAGACGCCACCGACAAGGTAACCGACCGTCAGCATCAGGGTGACTGTGACGGCGAACAGGGCCAGCACGATCACGGTCAGCAGCGTTGCTTTGGGGTTGATCGGAGCCGGGCTTGTGCGGTCCGGTTCCAGAAAAAGCCGATGCAGGCACATCATCGCACCAAGCGCTCCGATCGCGCCGACCGCGACGCGCGGCATCAGGTCCGGGGCAACGGTGACAAAATCATTGGGTTCGACCCAGGCCGGAATGCCCCAGAGCCAGATCACAAGGGCCAGCAGCGTTACGCCGGCCCCCACGAGTGCTTCGAAGATGCGCAAGGTCATCTGAGGTCTCAGTTGCCGGCTGCGGCGATCAGCTTTTCGTAAATCGCCGAAGAGTTCGCGACGTTTTCGCGCAGTTCGTCCGGGGTCAAGACCGTTGATGGGAAGCCCATCTTGCCTTCAACCATCGAGACTACGTCAGCGTTTTTCGCGCCGCTCGAGAAGGCGTCGTACAATTTCTGGAACACGTCTTCGGGAATGCCTTTGGGCGCGAAGAACAGGAAGTAGGTGTCGTCGCCGATATCGTAACCCGATTCCTTGAAGGTCGGTACGTCAGACGAGCCGACCAGACGATCGTTGCCAGCCGCGACAAGCACTTTTACATCTTCGCCGAACCGCTGGTGGATACCGGCGCTCCAGCCCATGTCAATGTGGCCACCCATCACGTCCTTCATGATTTCCGCGCCGCCCTTGGTCGGGACGATCTTCATTTCGTAACCGTCCTGCGCGGCAACGTAACCCATCATCAGGTTCACAGCCGGGGACGACGACCCGAACGAGATCTTCTGTCCACCCTTGCCGGCAGCGACAACATCTTCCCACGTGTTAAAGGGCGAGTCCTTGCCCGCCACGACGGCGTTCTGAAGCTTTGCTGCCGAGGTCAGGTAATCAAAGGTATCCGCGTCGTATTTGACACTGTCCGAGGCCAGCGGCGCGTAGGAAAACGTCGATGTCACGGCCATGCCGATGGTGTAGCCATCGGGTTCGGCGGTCATCAGCTTCGTCGCGGCGACGACGCCGCCACCACCCGGGACGTTTTCGATCACGACAGGCTGGCCAAGTGCTGCCTCGGCCTCTTTGCCGATCAGCCGGGCCAGGGTGTCGGTGCCGCCGCCTGCGCCGAATCCGACAAGAACGGTCACGGGTTTTTCGGGGAAATCTGCGAATGCCGGGGTGGCCACAAGGCCAAGGGTCAGCGCGGTTGCGACACGGCGCATTGCGCCTGAGAATTTCAATTGGGTCATTTCTTGCCTCCTCCTTGCAAGTGGCCTTCACGGTAAAACAGGCTTTCGGCAATACCAAAATACAGGTTCAACATGCCAGCTATACATTGACACTATAGCCAGCTGTCGTCGTGTAAGGCGACGTCGCTGGCAGGCCACCGGCCATCCATGACGACCTCACGCAAGACTTCAACAAGAATGCGCCGAACAGCGCGCACCGCGTCCGTCATCGGCCGATTTCGCGGCCAAGTGAGCGAAATGGTGCGCTTTGCTTCCGGCTCGACAATCTTCCAGGCGGCCAGGACGTTCATGTCCCACCGACTGCCGAGCAACGCCCAGTTCATGATGGCATACCCAAGACCGGCCTCCAGCAATGAATACAGCACATGCAAACCGGTGATCTCGAAAGTTGTATTCAGACGCACCCCCTGTGACGCGGCAAGCTCCTCGATAGCCCGGCGAAGAACGACACGTTTGTGGGTCTGAATGAGAGGATAGTCGGGCATGCTGCTCAGAGGCACCTCGCCGATGCGAGGTGATTTTCCGTCCCACTTTCCAACGAGGTATAGGTTCTCCTGAAATAGAGTGACGGACTCGAGGTTGGGCAGGTCGGCTGCATTGGGCACCAGCCCCAGGTCTCCGCGACCGGAGGACATGATGTCGCCGCTCTCAAAGCTCAGGCCTTCGACGATGCGAAGGTTCACCCGCGGCAGTTCGCGCGCAACGCGTTCATACATCGGAGCGGAGAGCAGATAAGCGGCGGTCAGCGGCAACGCGACCATGACTTCTCCGCTAGGGCTGTCTTGACCGCCGCTTACATCCGCGGTGGCAGCCTCCAGTTGTCTTAGGATCGCTTCGGCGTGCTGGCCAAGCCGGATACCTGCCGAGGTGGGCGTAACCCCCTTGTTCGTACGTTCAAAGAGTTTCACGCCAAGTTCTGCCTCAAGGGCAGCGATATGCCCCGAAAGCGCTGGCTGGGCCACGTTCAACCGTCTTGATGCGGCGGAAAATCCACCCTCCCGCAGGACGGCTTCGAAATACTGAAGTTGCCTTGAATTCATAACCTCTCTCCTCTCGCGATATCAAAACCGTATAGAGGCCAGACGCAAACTGTTTTTCGGTAATAGCCAGAGCCGGGGATAGTTTGCCCTGAGACATATTCGGGAGGAGACCGATGAATTTGGGACGAGTCGTGCAGCGTTCTGCACGTTATTGGCCGAATGCCAAGGCTGCGGTGGACAAGACCCGGCGGCTGAACTTTGCACAGCTTGATGCAGAAACCAGCCGTCTGGCGACCGGCCTGATGGCCGCGGGGTTCCCGGCGGGAACACATGTCGCGATGCAGGCGCCGAACTGCGTCGAGATCCTGGCCACCGAAATCGCCTGCTACAGGGGTGCCTTCGTGAAGGTCCCGGTGAACGCGCGCCTGTCTGCCGAGGAATCCGTGCATGTCATCAACGACAGCCACGCCGAAGTGGTCATCGCTGGACCGAAGCACGCCGCCGATTTGGCCGAGCGTCGGGACCAGATGCCGCGCCTGAAAAAGATCGTGGCGATCTCGGGCGATGCGGGAGATGTCCTCTACTCCGACATTCTAGAGCTTGGCAAAACCGGGTTTGAAAGTCTGGAAACACAGGACAGCGATCTTGCCGTTTTGCACTATACGTCAGGGTCCTCGGGTGTCCTGAAGGCTGCGATGCAAAGCTATGGCAACCGGGCCGCGCTGCTGCGCAAACAGCTTGTCCGGCCCGGTGGCGACGGCGGCATTGGCACGACTATGGGGCATGTCGGACCGATCACCCATGCCTCTGGCATGTCGATTCTGCCGACGCTCTACATGGGCGGATGCAATGTCCTGTTCGACCGGTTCGACATCTCGGAGTTCCTGGCAACGATCGAAAAAGAACGGATCAACCGCGTGTTCCTTGTCCCCACGATGGTGTCGCGCATCCTCGCCTCGGGGGAGGTTCCGAAGCATGACCTGTCGAGCCTGACCAGCGTTATCTATGGTGCGGCGCCCATGGCCCCATCTGTCGTCGCCGAAGCAATGGAGACCTTTGGCCCCATCTTGTCGCAAGGTTATGGAGCAGGCGAGACGACCTCGACCATCACCGTGCTGACCGCTCAGGATCATGTCGATGCGCTGGCTGGGGATCGCAGCCGACTTGCCAGCTGCGGCCGCAGCTATTTCGACAACGATGTCCGCATCCTGCGCGAAGACGGCAGCGAATGCGAGCTGGGCGAAGCGGGCGAAATCGTCGTGCGCGGCCCCGATATCATGCAGGGCTACTGGGGCGCGCCGGAGCTGTCGGAAGAGGTGCTCAAGGACGGCGCGTACCACACCGGCGACGTCGCGACACAGGACGACGAGGGCTATATGTTCATCGTCGACCGCAAGAAGGACATGATCATTTCCGGCGGTTTCAACGTTTATCCGTCCGAGGTTGAAAAGGTTCTCTATAGCCATCCCGCCGTCTTCGAAGTCGCTGTGGTCGGCGTGCCGGATCGCGAATGGGGCGAGGCCGTGAAGGCCGTGGTCGTCACCAAGGACGGCGCGGACGTTTCTGGGGACGTTCTTGAAACCTTCTGCCGCGAAAACCTGCCTGGCTTCAAACGTCCGCGCAGTTTCGACTTCACGCAGGAACTTCCCCGAAATCCCAATGGCAAGATCGTCCGGCGCAAGGTGCGCGATGCCTATTGGGCGGATGCTGAAAGGAAAGTGTGATGGCTGATACCGTGCAAACCGACGCTGACGACAAAGCCCGCGCCCGCGCGCTCAGCGATTTTCGCGGCGGCGATGCGGCCCGTGCCGCGGCCGAACCGCTTATCGATTTCCTGACAGGCGAGATCGCCGATTTCGAGCGTGAGAATGGCATCGACTGGGATACGCCGGTCGATCACGACACCCTGCGCCGCGTGTGGAAGATGTCCGCCGAGCGGGGCTTTTATTCCTACCTGTTGCCCAAGGACCTGGGCGGTCAGGGCCTTTCCGTCGCCGACATCTGCGCCGTGCGCGAGGCGGCGCTCATGACCGGCTCGGTGCTGGCCTCCCATGTGCTGGGCGATCTGTCCGGCCCGCCGCGCGTCGGGCATCTGTTCAAACAGGCCAGCCCGCATCAGGTCGACACCTTTCTCAAGCCGATCCAGACCGCCGATCTTGCCGTCTGTTTCGCGCTGACCGAAGCCGGGGCGGGCTCCGACGCGGCCTCGATCAAGACGCGGGCCGAAAAGACGGCGGATGGTTATCGTCTGAACGGCGTCAAACGTTTCATCTCTGGCGGCAGTTTTGCCGATGTGGCCATTGTGCTGGCTGTCACCGACGCCGAGGCCGGGCCACGCGGTATCTCTGCCTTCTTCATCGACCTGCACTCTGAGGGCGCGTCGAAGCGGGTGGATTACGAGGTCTTGTCCGGCAAAGGGGCTCATGCTGATCTGGTCTTCGAGGACGTGATTGTCCCGGAGGCGAACCTGATCGGAGAGGAAGGCACGGGCTTCCGCCTTGGCATGGCCCGGATTTCGGTCAACCGGCTGCTGCATTGTTCGACCATGATGGGCTTCGCCCGGCTGGCGCTGGACCTGTCCATTGAACGCGCCGGAGGACGCCAGCAATTCGGTCGCCCGATCGGCAGCTTTCAGGCGATCCAGCACATGCTGGCGGACATGGCGACGGACCTGTATGCCGGGCGGTCGATGATGTTCGACGCGGCGCGGCGCCTCGATGCGGGGCATGACATCCGTGCCGAGGCCTCGATGTGCAAACTCTTCTGCGCCGAGAACGGGTTCCGCATCGCGGACCGGGCGATGCAGGTACATGGCGGCGTCGGTCTGCTCAAAGGCGGCCCGATAGAGTACATCTTCCGCAACCTGCGCACCTTCCGGATCGTGACAGGCACGTCGGAGATTCAGAAGAACACGGTCGCCAAGGCGCTGCTGGACCGGGCCGGCTGATGCCCGGATTTCCCAAACCCCTCGTGGGGAAGCGGGTGCTCGACCTCTCGCTTCTCTATCCCGGTCCCGCCACGGCCGCCACGCTGCGCACCTTCGGCGCCGAGGTGACCAAGATCGAACCGCCGACCGGTGACCCGACGGAACGGCTGTTCCCCGAGACCTACCGGCTGCTTAATCGCGGCAAGACGGTCATGAGGCTCGACCTCAAGTCCGAGGACGGCAAGGCCGACCTGGCCCGTCATGTCGCCGATGCGGATGTCATGATCGAAAGTTTCCGCCCTGGGGTGCTGGCCCGTCTGGGGCTCGGCGCCGATTGGCTGCACCGGATCCAGCCCCGGCTCGTGATCGTGTCGATCAGTGGCTACGGCGCGACGGGTCCGTATCGTCACCAGCCCGCCCATGACCTCTCGGTCCTGGGAGTCGCCGGATATTTCGCCCTTCCCTCCGAACTGGATCCCAAGGTGGTCCGACCCAATATCAGGCTGGCCGACGCGCTGACGGTGAATGCCGCCAGCCTCGCTGCGTTCGCCGCCATTGTCGAAGCCGACCGCACCGGTCAAGGCCAAGTCGTTGACACTTCGATTTTCGACGCGACCGCAGCAGCCTGCCTGACGATGTCCCTGTCGCGCACGGCCCCGGACAGCTCCCCGGAAGATCAAAGGCAAGTCATGGCAGATAGCGCCATTTACACGTGCCGAGATGGAAGACGAATGGCAATCGCGACCCTAGAAGATCACTATTGGGCGGAGTTCGTTCGGCTGGCCACCCCACATGACCATGATTTGCGGTCTGCGCGCTACGCGTCGCGCGAAGGCAGAGATGCTGACAAAACACGTCTTGCGGAACTTCTCGCCGACCTTTTCGCCAGCCGCGACAGAGAGGACTGGATCCTTATCTTTGCATCAGGTCGCGTTCCTGTGGTTCCTGTATGGGAGGGAAGCGAAGCATTAGATGACGATCATTTGACCCGGCGGGGCGCGATAGCCCAGTGGGTCGAGGACGATACCACATTCCGCTATCCCAGTTTTCCGGCCGTCTTTAATGGTGTGCGGGATCAAGATGCGGCAGACAATGAACCTGAACGGAAGTTGTGTATCCAGGCGGCGAACGATGGGACTGTATTTTCAAAATAGCGATCATCAGAGCGCGACCATGCGTGCTTTGAGCTAAGCCGGCGTTGAAACCTTTTGCAGCGAAGGGCCGCAATCCGCCCATTTTGACCCACCGTCGGTCGCAGCTAAGCCATCCCATTTGCATTTGCTGAGCCGAAATCGAAGTCACGTGGCGTTCCTTCAAGCCCAACCGCACCCCCCGTAGACTTCCGACGAAGGACCAGCGCAGTTCTGATAATCCTATCCGCGGCCGCCCTTCCACCCCAGATTCCCACCTCCGGTAATACGATCCGACATTCAAAGCTCCAGACGATAACGGAGCTTCGAAATGTACCATCATCCGCTCACCGGCCCCCACCCCATCGTATTGCAGATGGAGGGCATCACACCCGACCAACTTGCGAAGTATCGCGCGCACGCGGAACGGACCGCGGAGAACTACCCTCAGGTGGATCATAGCCGGACACCGCTGAACTTCCGCATCATCGGTGAAGAAGATTGGCTTGAGAATGCGCTCGACGAGATCGAAGGTATTCGGCTGGAAAATTTCGAGAAAGAATTCGATGTCTTGAAGACAGCCAATCGCAAGAACGCTCTTGAGACCCGGCGCACCTTGCTGCAAATCCGTGTACACTGGTTCGATTCCGGTACTCGCCTCCATTACTTCTTAATCACAGGCATAGCGGCTGAACGGTCGGGTGTGACACAAAGTGGGACACACACCCTATGATGTTGTCATCCTGTCTAAGTCTCTCACGGCATGGCGTTTTCCATTTTCGCTGGTCCCTCGCGGCCTCTGAGAGCGGAAAGCCTAGTTCCGCCAGGGTGGTTCTCCGAACCAAATGCCCGGATCGCATTGGTGAGCCTTTGAGCTTTGGGGCCCGCTTGATCGTTACGTCACCGTCACGCCGCCAAACATTCAAGAACGGGTCGGCTCGGATCCGGGCTCATGGCCCGGTATTGCCAGGTGCGGCGACGTAATCAGCTGACATGTCTGGCGGTGAAGAACCGAACAAGGCGGCTGATCGCCAAACTGCCGCCCCAAGTGAACCCGTGCGCCGCTGTTCTGCGCTTTGGCCTGCCGGGCATCCGGTTTTCGCGCTCAGGTTGGCACATCGGTTTGACCCGGGGCTCCCTTAGGGGGTCGGACCTGTCTTGCTTTCATAGCTTTGCGGATCGTCAGCACTCGGGTCGGGTGTGGTGGTCATCAGCCTGCCCCATCTCGCCGCGCAATGGGTGGCAACCCGCTTGACCGGTTCGATGCCATGCCGTCTCAGGCGGGGCTGAAATCCCCCATGATTGTCCATGGCCCAAATATTCACAACCATCCCGTCGCCTTCTGGATAAGGTTGATGGAATGTTCCTTTTTGGACAGCACGTAACGGGATTCAGCGTAAAAAATCGTGAAGAAACTCGCATATGGTCAATCCCGGTTCCCGCGATTCCGGCAAGGCGACTACCAATTCTGGGGATAAATCCATAGCCAAACCCCGGCCCGCCGATGGCCGTGCCGAACAGGCTGACGGGCCAAGCCCGCGTTCACTGGGAATGTTGCGCCCGGATGTACTCCATCACGGCGGGACGCACCGACATGTCCCCCTGCTCGCGCGATTTCTCGATCACCTCGCGCACCTCGTCGAGGTTGCAGCGGCGGATCAGGCTTTTCACCGGACCGATGGAAGCCGGCCGCATAGAAAGGCAGCGCAAACCGATCGCGGCAAAACACACCGCCTCGACCGGCCGTCCAGCATCTTCGCCGCAAAAGGAAACGGCGGTGCCGGTTTCCTTGCACCGTTCCACAATGCCCTGGAGAAAGGTCAAAAAGCTGTGGTTCAGCGTGTCGTAACGGCGGCGGACCAATTCGTTCTCGCGGTCGGCGGCAAAGAAAAACTGCTTGAGGTCATTGCCCCCAATCGACAGAAACTCCACCTCTTCGAAGAATTTCCTGGGGGCGAAGGCGAGACTGGGGGTTTCCAGCATCGCGCCGACCTCGATCTTCGATGGCAGAACATGGCCCAACCGCTCTTCCCGCGCCAGTGTCTTGTCCATCTCCGCACGGGCGGCGCGGAATTCCTCGAATTGCGCGACAAAGGGAAACATCACCGTCAGAGGCCGCCCGTTGGCCGCACGGATCAGCGCCTGCAACTGCATCCGCATCACCCCCGGCTTGTCCAGACCCACCCGGATTGCGCGCCAGCCCAAGGCCGGGTTCGGCTCATCGTTCGGCTTCATGTAGGGCAGTACCTTGTCCGACCCGATATCGAGGGTCCGAAACACCACCCGCCTGCCCTGCGCCGCATCCAGCACCCGTGAATAAAGCGCCGCAAGCTCCATCCGCTTGGGCATCTGGTTGCGCACCAGAAACTGCAGTTCGGTCCGGAACAACCCCACGCCCTCCGCCCCCGACGAGGTGAGCGAGGGCAGATCCGCCATCAGCCCGGCGTTCATGTGCAGCGCAACCGTGGCGCCGCATTTGGCCTGTGCCGGCAGATCAAGGATCGACGCATATCTTTCCTGCGCTGCGGCCTGCATCGCAATCTTGTCGCGAAAGGCCGAGGCCACGCTTTCATCGGGACGCAGATGCACCACGCCCTGTTCGCCGTCCACCATGATATGGTCGCCATTCAACGCGTCGTTCGTGATCTGGTTGGCATGAACAACCAGCGGAATGGCCAGCGCCCGCGCCACGATCGCCGCATGCGACCCGACGGAACCGTTTTCCAGCACGATGCCGCGCAGCGACCGCCCGTAGTCCAGCAATTCCCCCGGCCCGATGTTGCGCGCCACGAGAATCGGATCCGGCGGCATCTCGGCGCCGGTGTTATTGCCCTGGCCGGTCAGGATGCGCAGCAGCCGGTTCGACAGGTCGTCCAGGTCGCTGAGCCGCTCGCGCAGGTAGGCGTCGGTGGACTGGCCCATGCGGGCGCGGGCCAGCGACTGTTCCTTTTCCACAGCCGCCTCCGCGGACAGGCCGCTCTGGATGCTCTCGCACATGCGCCGCATCCAGCCCTTGGAATTGGCGAACATCCGGTAGGCTTCCAACACCTGTGCCTGGTCCTTGTCGCCGCCCGCCATTGCCAGCATCTGGTCGACCCCCACGCGCAGCTGCTCCACCGCGTCGTTCAGCCGCTCTTCTTCCAGCGCCGGATCGTCGGCAATGGGGTTCGACACCACCACGCGCGGCTCATGCAGCCACACGTGCCCCTCGGCCACCCCTTCCTGTGCCACGGTCCCGCGAAACAGAACCGGCTGGGAATGGCGCGCCGACATTGCCGCGCCCTCGCCGACAAAGGCGCCCAGCTCGGTCATTTCCGCCAGCACCATCGCGACGACCTCCAGCGCATAAACCTCGTCCGCCGAGAATTCGCGCGCCACCTTGGACTGCACCACCAGCACACCCAGAGTCTCACCCAGGCGCTGGATCGGCACGCCGAGGAAGCTGGAATATATTTCCTCGCCCGTCTCGGGCATGAAACGGAAACCTGGGGCCTGTGGCGCATCGGGCGTGTTGATCACCCGTTTACGTTTGGCCACACGGCCCACCAGCCCTTCCCCCATACGCATCCGCGTCTCGTGCACCGCCTCGGCCTTCAGCCCTTCGGTGGCACAAAGCTCAAGCGTGTCCTCATCCCTGAACAGGTAGATCGAGCAGACTTCGCAGCCCATGGAGGTGGCAATGAGATGGGTGATCTTGTTCAGCCGCGCCTGACCGGCATCGTCCGACGCCATGGCATCGCGCAGGCGTCCCAGCAGCTTGCGGCTTTCGGTTTCAAAACGCTCTGCCATCGCTGTGCGCCCCCTGTTCCTCCTTCGGCTTAGAGCATACACAACGCAAAACGGAAAGTACCTGACTGACCACTCTGACGTGTAGCGGGGGCAGGACGCAGGTTGGAACGGGGCCGCCGCCCATTTTCAGGGCACCCGGATCAGGCGGGGCGGCTACGTCCCGAACGCTCAGGCCGCCTTGTCCAGTTCAAAGGCGTCGTGCAGGGCCTGCACCGCAAGTTCCATGTACTTGCGGTCAATCAGGACAGAGATCTTGATCTCCGATGTGGTGATGACCTTGATGTTGATGCCTTCGTCACGCAGCACCTGGAACATCTTGGCCGCGACGCCGGTGTGGCTGCGCATGCCGATGCCCACAACCGACACCTTGGCCACATCCTCGTCGGCGATCAGCTCCTGAAAGTTGATGACACCGCTGTCCTTGGCCCCGGCGATGGCACGCTCGGCGCGTTTGACCTGATCCACAGGGCAGGACCATGTCATGTCCGTGCGCCCCTCTTCGGCGATGTTCTGCACGATCATGTCCACATTGACCCCCGCATCGCTGAGCGCGGTAAAGATCGAGGCGGCGATGCCCGGCCGGTCCGCGACCGACACCATCGTCATCTTCGCCTCATCGCGCGAAAAAGCGACCCCGGCAACCACATTGCTTTCCATGATTTCCTCCTCATCGCAAACGAGCGTTCCCGCCTCGTCGGATTGTTCCTCGAAACTCGACAGCACCCGCAGCTTGACCTTGTAGCGCATGGCCAGCTCCACCGACCGAGTCTGCAGAACCTTGGCCCCGAGCGACGCCAGCTCCAGCATCTCCTCGAAAGCGATCCGGTCGAGCTTGCGCGCCTTGGACGACACCCGCGGGTCGGTGGTATAGACCCCGTCGACATCCGTATAGATATCGCAGCGTTCCGCCTCGAAAGCGGCGGCGAATGCGACCGCCGTGGTGTCCGACCCGCCCCGGCCCAGGGTGGTGATGCGGCCCTCCGGGCTCACGCCCTGAAAGCCCGCAACCACGGCCACCCGCATGCCTTCATCGAACTTGGCACGGATATTGGCGGGCGGTATTTCCTCGATCCGGGCGGCGGAATGGGCCGACGTGGTGCGCACAGGCACCTGCCAGCCCTGCCAGGACCGCGCCGGGACATCCATCTCCTGCAGGGTCAGCGCCATCAGACCCGCGGTCACATTCTCACCGCTGGACACCACCGCATCGTATTCGCGCGCATCAAAAAGCGGCGAGGTCTCGTTCACCCAACCGACCAGCTCGTTGGTCTTGCCCGACATGGCCGAGACGATGACGATCACATCATAGCCCTTTGCCACCTCGACGCCCACGCGCTTGGCCGCGCGCCGGATCCGGTCCAGCGTCGCCACCGACGTCCCGCCGAATTTCATCACCAAAACAGGCATAACACTCCCGCCCTTCAATCCCGGCGGGGTTTACGCCCAAGCGCGACCCGCCGCAAGCCTGCGCCCTGCTTCATTGTTCCAAAAATACACCGGAGCGCGAGGCAGCGCCTCGCACCGATTTCGGGCACCGAAATCCATGAATCGCATGCGGCGCAGCCGCGCCGCTCTGCTCAGAACGGGTGGGCGAGCCCGTCCCATGTCTCGAAACAACCCGTGGTCTCAAGGCTCAGCGCGGCAAAACGCTGCGCCAACCCATGCACCGCTTCCTCGGCCGTGATCTCGGCCGTCGGGCCGCCCATGTCGGTCTGCACCCAGCCGGGGTGATAGATGCCCACCGCAATCGCCTCCGCCTTGAGGTCCGCGGCCAGGTTGCGGCCAAGGTTCACCGCCGCCGCCTTGGACGCACGGTAGATATAGCTGCCCCCCGGCGCGCGCGTGGAAGACCCCATCTGCGAGGCGATGATCGCCACCTTGGCGCCCCGCGCACGGCGCAGATTCGGCAGCAACGCCTGTACCGTCAGGAACACCCCCGTCACGTTCGTCGCAAAGGTCTGCGCCCAGAGGTCGGCGCCATAACCCGTCTCCGGATCCGCCCCCTTGTCGAGATAGACCCCCGCATTGCAGATCAGCAGGTCGATTGCCGTCTCGCCCAGGGCCCGCGCCATGGCCGCGTGGCTTTCCGGGCGGGTCACGTCCAACTCGATCCGCACGGCGCCCGACCGCCCGGTGCCGATCACCTCTTCCCCCCGGTCCCGATAATGTGCGGCAAGACCCGCGCCGATGCCCCGGTTGGCACCCGTAATGAGAATCGTCATGCCCCGGCCCTTCAGCTGAGTTTTCGTTTCGGTCGGAACGGCAGGGGCACCAGCGGCACACCGTCTTCGATCAGGCTGCGCGCCTGGTCCAGCCGCGCCTCGCCGTAGATCGAGCGTTCAGGCTTCTCCCCCAGGTGCATGGCGCGCGCTTCATGGGCGAACCGGTCGCCGACATACTCCGAATGCGCCTCGACCTTGCGGCGCAACTCGGCCAGCGCCTGCTGTACCTCGGACGACGGCGTGCCAAGCATGGGGGCCGTGTCAGGCGCGGTTTCGTCCTTTTGCGCCCCCGCCTTGGCCAGCCGCGGCGCCATCACCGCCTTGGACACCTCATGGCTGCCGCATTCCACGCAGACGACCTGCCGCGCCGCGACCAGCTTGTCGAATGCCGCAGCCGACTGGAACCAGCTGTCAAAGCTGTGCCCGGCCTCGCATTTCAGGGTGTAGCTGATCATCGTCGCGTCAAATATCCTTGTATCGTTTTTCCGGCTGGCGTGCTGTGCAGCAGATGGGACCGCGCACCGCCTGCGTCAAGAAGCATCTTTCTGGCCCGGCGTCCGGCGCGGATCGAAATCGAGAATCAGTCGCGACAGTTCCGGCTCGACCAACAGGCGCGCGGCCTTCTTGCGCGACATCCACTTGCGCCTGCGTTGCGCACTTTCGGGGTACTGTTCGGACAGGGACGTCACCTGTACCGGGTACAGCATCGCGAGACAGGGCACATCAAGGGCATCGCCGATCTCCTTGGCGTAGGTATAGACCCCGAGGCACCGGTCGTCGGCCCGACCGATCACGCCCGCTTCCTCCCAGGCTTCCTGTAGCGCGGCGGCAGCCGGGGTCCGGGCATCCATCGGCCAGCCCTTGGGCACGATCCATCGTTTCGACCCGCGTGACGTGACCAGCAACACCTCCACCTTTCCGCGCCGCACCCGATAGCAAAGCGCCGCGAATTGTGTTCGCATCTCATCCTTGCGCGCACCATGCAGCGAGATGGGCAATTGCCTGATCTTCTGTATCTTCAAGGTGTCCTGCCAAAGCGTGCTGCCTTGGTCTCAGTATAGGGCTTCAGGCGACAAACACCACCGACAATGGGAGGACTTGTGCCTTGCGAATCCTTCCCCGATAGTGCGCCGGATGATACGGCTGATCCCCTTTTTCTGTCTTGCCCTGACCTTCGCCGGCCCCGCCCTGGCCGAACGGATCACGGTTTTCGCCGCCGCCTCGCTGCGGGGCGTGCTGGAAGAGGTCGCAGACCTGTCCGACGACGGGGTCGCGCTGTCCTACGGCGGGTCCGGCACCATGGCGCGCCAGACCGCCGCAGGGGCCCCCGTGGACGTGATCGTGCTGGCCAGTCCGCTGTGGATGACCTGGCTGGCCGAACAGGGTGTCGACGGCGCCGCAGACGCGGTGAGCGTGGCACGCAACACACTGGTGGTGGTCGGCGCGCCGGGCGCTGCCCCCCTTTCGGGCGCCGAAGACCTGCTGCCGCGGTTGCAGGGGCGGCGCCTGGCCATGGGCCAGCGCGACGCGGTTCCGGCGGGGGCCTATGCCCAGACATGGTTGCGCGCGGTGAACCGGTGGGACGCGCTGCAGGCCCATCTTGCCGAAACCGACAACGTGCGCGCCGCGCTGGCGCTCGTGGCCCGGGGCGAGGCGCCGCTGGGCGTGGTCTATGCCACCGACGCGGCTGCGGAACCTCGGGTTTCGGTGCTTTATCAGGTGGACGAGGCGCTCTCCGGCCCGATCACCTACCCGGCAGCGGCGCTGCGCCCTGACGGACGGCCTTTCCTGCGTGTTCTGCAAAGCCCCGAGGCACGCGCCGTCTTCGCCCGTCACGGGTTCCGCGCCCCGTGACTGTGGATGCCGCCGCATGGGACGCGCTGCGGCTGTCGCTCTGGGTGGCCTGCTGGGCCACGCTGCTGGCCCTGCCGCTTGCGCTCTGGGTGGCGTGGCTTCTGGCGCGCCGGGACTTTCGGGGCAAGTCGGCGCTGAACGCATTGGTCCACCTGCCGCTGGTGCTGCCCCCGGTGGTGACGGGCTATCTGCTGTTGATCGCCTTCGGACGGACCGGGGCGGTTGGCCGGATGCTCGATGCCATCGGTCTCACGCTTGCGTTTCACTGGACCGGGGCGGTGCTGGCGGCCATCGTCATGGGGTTTCCGCTGATGGTGCGGGCCATGCGCCTCGCGATCGAGGCGGTCGACCCCCGCATAGAACAGGCCGCCGCCACGCTGGGCGCGCCGCGTCACGCGATCTTTGCCCGCGTCACCCTGCCGCTGATCCTGCCCGGCATCCTGGCCGGGTCTGTCATGGGCTTTGCCAAGGCCATGGGCGAATTCGGCGCGACGATCACCTTTGTCGCCAATATTCCCGGCCAGACCCAGACCCTGCCCAGCGCCATCTGGACCGCCCTTCAGGTTCCCGGTGGCGAAAGCCAGGCGGTGGCGATGGTCCTCATGGCCTGTGTCGTGGCCCTGGGCGCTGTCGTCCTGTCCGAGGCGCTGGCCCGGCGCGTGGCGGCCCGGATCGCGGGGCCATGAGCCTCGACATTCATATCCGCCACCGCTTCGCGGATTTCGCGCTGGATGTTGCGTGCAAGGCCGGTCCCGGCATCACCGCGCTGTTCGGACGCTCCGGCGCAGGCAAGAGCACGGTGATCAACGCGGTTGCGGGTCTGCTGCGCCCTGACGCCGGACACGTCGAGATCGCGGGCGCGCGGCTGTTCCATTCAGATGCGGGGGTCTTTGTTCCCCCCGCCGCGCGGCGGCTTGGCGTGGTGTTCCAGGACGCACGCCTGTTTCCGCATCTGGACACCCGCGCCAACCTGCTCTTCGGTGTGCGGTACCGGCCTGCTGGTGCGACGGGCGCGGATTTCGACGACGTGATCGAGTTGCTTGGCCTGTCGGACCTGCTGCACCGCGCGCCCGCCACCCTGTCGGGGGGCGAGAAACAGCGCGTCGCCCTGGGCCGCGCCCTTCTGAGCCATCCGCGCATGCTGCTGATGGACGAACCGCTGGCGAGCCTCGACGGTCCGCGCAAGCAAGAGATCCTGCCCTATCTGGAACGGCTGCGCGACGGGCCGCTGAAGCTGCCGATCCTCTACGTCAGCCACGCGGTGGACGAGATCGCCCGACTGGCGGATACATTGGTACTGCTTCAGGACGGTCGGGTCCGGGCGCAGGGGCCGCTCTACGACGTCCTGGCCGATCCGGCGGCGGTGCCGCTGCTGGGCGTTCGCGAGGCCGGTGCCGTGATTGAAGCCGAAGTCATGGCCCACGCGGATGACGGGCTGTCCAGCCTGCGGATGGACGCAGGCACGCTGGAACTGCCCGGCGTGCAGGCCCCCGTCGGCGCACAGGTGCGCCTGCGGGTGCTGGCACAGGACGTGATCCTGTCACGCGGCCGGCCAGAGGGGTTGTCATCCGTCAATGTCCTGCCGGTGGTGATCGACAGCATCCACCCCGGCGATGGCCCCGGCGCGGCGATCGGGCTGCGCGCGGGGCGCGACCGGCTGCTGGCGCGGGTCACGGCCCGCGCGGTGCGGGAGATGAACCTGGCCCCGGGCATGCCGTGCTTTGCAATCCTCAAGGCGACGACGGTGGCCCCCGGCAGCATCGGGCGCTAGGGGTGGGACCCTAGGCTCTGGACCCTAGGTCCTGACCGCCGGGCCCGTCATCCGCGCCTCCAGCCGTTTGAGAAGTTCGGCCTGGGGCACGTCGGCGTCGATGGCCAGCTTGCGCAGGCCAAAATGCACATGGGCGATTTCCTGGTAGTAGCTGGTGTAGGCGTAATTGGTCGCCGCCCCCGCGACGGCCCCGAGCACCGGCACGGTCTGGGCCGCGAGTTTCTGGCCCAGCACGATGGCCAGCCGGGGGGCCACGCGGTGGATCACCGCCTGCATCGCCTTGCCCGTCAGGGTCATCCGCGCGGCGAGAAAGCCCAGGTCGGCTCCGTCGTCGCCCGTCAAAGGCCCCGCGGCGGCAAAGACCTGCACGCAGTCGAACTGCACGTTCTCCGCCTGCGGGTCAAAGCCATGTTCCACCGCGACGCCCTGGATCACCCGCAAGAGCAGCGTGGTCGTCACCGGCAGTTCCGCCAGGGCCGTGGGCAGACCGCCCGCCCCGCCTGCCGCGCCCATGGCGGCGGAGACCGCCTGGTTCAGCCAGCTTTTCTGGTCGCGCACCATGCCACGGCTGGAATTGGCCGCGCGCATCGCCTGCTGAAGGGCCGCAACCGTGGCGCGTTCGAGATTGGCGCGCATCGCCCCCGGCAGACGGTCCAGCAGATTCTCGGCACTGCCACCGATCAGGTTCAGCACGTTCATGCCCAGTCCGTTGGCGGCACGATACCGCTTTGCGAGCCGGTCCAGTTCAGCGTCGACGTCTATTTTCGCGGGCAGGCTGGTGTTGATATCCATGCGCGTTCCTCCATCACGTCAATGTGGGGGGCTAGATATCCCATTTCAATCCGCCCAGCGCAGCACGTCGCCGACAACCCCGTCCCAGGCGCCGGGAACCAGCGCGCGGCCCAGGACCCTTTCGGGGTTGGTGGGGGGCGGCATCACCACGGTATCGAGCCGGGTAAACCCGAAGCGCCCGTAATAGGGGGCATCGCCCACCAGCAACACCCGGGTCCATCCCAAAGGTGCGGCCAGCGCCAGGCTGTCCTCGATCAGATCGCGGCCCAGGCCCTCGCCCTGCCGGGTGGGGTGCACGGCCACCGGTCCCAGCAGCAGCGCGTCCACCGGATCAACGTCCACCGGACCCACGCGCACCGGCCAATACCGGATCGCCCCCGCCAGAACGCCGCCCGCGTCACGCGCCACCCGGCACAGACCGGTGACCGGTGGCACGCCATCGCGCAGACGGTAAGAGGACAGCGCCTCTCGACCAGGCGCGAAACAGGTGTCGTACAGGGCTTCGACCTCCCAGTGGTCTTGCGCTGTTTCGGGGGCGAATTTGTACAAGGGCGTTTCCCGGTTTGCGGTGGCATTGCCCCTAGCATGGCGCTAGCCATAGGGGCAAACAATCATGGAGACACCGATGTTCTACCGCCCCCAAGACGGCCACGGCCTGCCTCACAACCCGTTCAACGCCCTGATCACGCCCCGCCCGATCGGATGGATTTCGTCCCGGGGCAAGGACGGCACCGACAACATCGCGCCCTATTCCTTCTTCAACGGCGCGGCCTATTCTCCGCCACAGGTGATGTTTTCATCCACCGGAACCAAAGAGGACGCGGGCAACACCAAGGACAATGTCGCCAACATCCGCGAAACCGGGGTATTCTGCGTCAACGTGGTGGGGGTGGCGGACCGGGACGCGATGAACGCCACCTCCGAGATGCTGCCGCGCGAGGTGGACGAATTCGCCCATGCCGGCATCGAGAAGGCAGAATGCCAGACCATCGCCTGCCCCCGCGTGGCCCACGCCCCCGCCGCCTTGGAATGCAGGATGACACAGATCGTCGATCTGGTCGGCAAGAACAACTTTGTCGTGCTGGGCGAGGTCATCGGCATTCACCTGCGCGACGATTGCCTGGTGGACGGCAAGTTCGAAAGCGCGACCTACATCCCGCTCAGCCGCATGGGGTATCGCGAATATACTGCCGTGCGCGAGGTCTTTGAACTCGCCCGGCCCGATGACTGACCACCGCAGGGGGCGTTTCGTTCCCGCTTGATCGGTGATCGGATCGGTTCTATCCTCTGATCAGCAAGAATGGAGATTTCATGTCCCGGTAATGTGGGGCGGCAGCGCGCCACCCCTATGCACATTGTGACCGCAACAGCCTGCCGCCCCGCGCGCGGGTAAGTGCTGATGTGCTGAAAGCCATGAAAATTACCAACCGGCGCCTGCCGGTGCGACATGAAAGATCACAGCGATGACACGGGACTATTCCCAATTTTTCGGGGCTGGCAGTGCCGGCCTTCCCAAACAAGAACTCTCGCCCCTCGTCCGGCTGGGCTGGCAAAGCGTCTTTGCCCAGCAGACCGACGTCGATGAACTGGCAGCCACACCGCCCTGCCGGGTGGTGGAGGTTCACCGCTCTGGCTTGCGGGTGGCCGGTGACGGCTTTGCAACCGAGATCCCACCGGGCCCGGAGGCGACCGTGGGCGACTGGTTGCTCTTTAACCCGGATCAGCCACAGCGCAGCAGGGTTCTGGACCGCAAGAGCCTGCTCAAACGGCGCGCGGCGGGCCATGAGCGCAAGGAACAGCTGATCGGTGCCAATATCGACACCGCATTCATCGTGACCTCCTGCAATGCCGATTTCAACCTGGCGCAGCTCGAACGCTATGTGGCTCTGTCGATGGAGACGCAGATCACGCCTGTGATCCTGCTGACCAAGGCGGATCTCAGCGATGATCCGGCCCCCTACCTTGCCGACGCGCGCAGCATTTCCGACCGGATCACGGTGCTGGCGCTGGATGCACGGGGGGATGAGGCGCGCAGCGCGCTGGCACCCTGGTGCAAGCCAGGACAGATCATCGCTTTCCTGGGCTCGTCCGGGGTGGGCAAATCCACGCTCACCAATGCCCTGTCAGAGACAGCACAGGCCGCGACCCAAAGCATCCGCGAAGACGATGCGCGGGGGCGGCATACCACCTCGCACCGGCAGTTGCACATCACCGGTACGGGCTGTGCCGTGCTGGACACGCCGGGGATGCGCGAGTTGCAGCTGACCGATGCCTCGACCGGGCTGGAGGAGACCTTTGCCGATCTTGCCGCGCTGGCGGCATCCTGCAGGTTCAACGATTGCGCGCATGACACGGAACCGGGCTGTGCCGTGCAAGCGGGACTTGAAACCGGCGCGATCGACAGGGACCGACTGACGCGGTGGCGCAAGCTACTGGCGGAAGAGGCGTTCAATTCGGCCACACTGGCCCAACGGCGGGCCAAGGACCGCGCCTTTGGCAAGATGGTGCGCGGCATCGTGAAAGAGAACCGCAAGTAGCCGGTGGCGGACGGAAGATCCGGTGTCTTCCGTCCGCGTCACCCGGTTGACGGTTCAGTGCCCGCCCAGAATGCCCGTGCGGACCTGGTAATTCACCGCAAGCTGATATTCGGGGTCATCGTCGCTGTCCACGACGAGGTGCCCCGCCTTGGTCAGCAACCGGTGACAGTCGCGGCTGAGATGGCGCAGTTCAAGCACCTTGCCCGCGGCCTCGTATTTCGCGGCCATCGCTTCGATTGCCTGAAGGGCGGACTGGTCCACGACGCGGCTGTCGGCAAAATCCACGATCACGCGGGACGGGTCGTTCGCCACGTCGAAGAGTTCTGAAAACCCTTCGGCAGAGCCGAAGAACAACGGCCCCTGAACCTGATAGACCTTGGCACCTTCCGGGGTGCCGTAGGTTTTCGCATGGATGCGACGGGCATTGTTCCAGGCATAGGCCAGCGCGCTGACGATCACACCGACCACAACGGCGACCGCAAGGTCTTCGTAGACCGTGACCACCGTGACCAGCAGGATCACGAAGGCATCCATCAGCGGCACCTTGCGCAGTATGCCGAAAGAGTTCCAGGCAAAGGTCCCGATCACCACCATGAACATCACCCCCACCAGCGCGGCCAGCGGGATCTGTTCGATCAGCGGCGCGCCGACCAAGATGAAAAGCAGCAGGAAAACCGCGGCAGCGATACCCGCGACCCGCGTGCGTCCGCCGGATTTCACGTTGATCATGGACTGGCCGATCATGGCGCAGCCGCCCATGCCGCCAAAGAAGCCGGTGACGGTATTCGCGACGCCCTGGGCGATACACTCCTGGCTCGCACCGCCCCGTGTGCCGGTCATGTCCCCGACAAGGTTGAGGGTGAGCAGGGATTCGATCAGCCCGATGGCGGCGAGGATCACGGCATAAGGGGCGATGATATAAAGCGTTTCCAGCGTAAGGGGCGCCAGCGCCGTGCCGTACAGGCCCACGCCCTCGCCAAAGGGGTTGTGGAAGGCGGGAAAGCTGCCTTCGATGGAGGCGAGATCACCGACCCGCGGCACGTTCATGCCGGTGGCGATGACCAGCACCGCGATGATGCCGATGCCCGCCAGCGGCGCCGGGATCAGGCGGGTCACTTTCGGCGTCAGCCAGATGATCGCCATGGTCGCCGCCACCAGCGCCAGCATCAGATAGAGCGGCTGGCCCGACAGCCATTCGCCGCCGCCCATGCCGTGCCCGGTGTCGACCATCGTGCCGGGCACCTTGAACTGGCTGAGCTGCGCAAGGAAGATCACGATCGCCAGCCCGTTGACAAAGCCCAGCATCACCGGATGCGGCACCAGCCGGATGAACTTGCCCCATTGCATGACGCCCGCGAAGATCTGGATCGCCCCCATCAGGACCACGGTGGCAAAGAGGTATTCGACCCCGTGCTGGGCCACCAGCGCGACCATGACCACCGCCAGCGCGCCCGTCGCACCCGAAATCATGCCCGGCCGCCCCCCGATCAGCGCGGTGATCAGCCCCACGAGGAATGCCGCATACAGCCCCACCAGCGGATGCACCCCCGCGACAAAGGCAAATGCGACGGCCTCGGGCACCAGCGCCAATGCGACGGTCAGGCCCGACAGAAGTTCGATGCGCAGCCGCCCGGGAGAGAAACCTTCGCCCGGCATCCAACGCAGATCGGTGACATCAAGGTTCTTTGTGAAGGCGTGAAGCGTGGCGCGCACGGTGAGGCATCCTTTGCAGGGGCGTTGGAAAAGTGGCCCGGCATGGCAGGCCGTGTTGGCGCCCCCCTAATGGAGAATGTCCGGAATGGAAAGGCGGGATCGCCCGATGTGTCCCGGCGCCGTCCGTCTGTTGCGGTGTTTCAGCGCGTGCTGCGCTTGCCTTGCGCCGATCCGGCGCTGTTCACGGCACGGGTCACGCGTTCCCATTCGGGGAGCCACCGGGCAAGGTCCTCATTATCGAGGGTCAGCGCCTTGTCAAAGGCGGCCCGGCTGAGGTCGATTGACCCGCCCAGCCCCAAGGCGTCGATGTCGCGGCGGGGATCAATGCTGTAATCCTCGACAAGTGCGAGTGTTCGTAATCGTGCCAGATGGTCCGCCGGGACCACCTTCAGCATCTGGTGCATGTTCCAGGCATGCTTGGGCGAATTTTCCAGTTTGCGCATATGCACGATCTGCTTGGCGCGGTGGCTGTCGCGCGCCGCCTTCTTGGTGAACTGATGATGCCCCCCGGTGGCAGCGGCGCGCAGCAGCTTGGACGACCAATGAAAAGCGGTAAGTCCGTCGAAATGCAGCAGGCGCATGCGCTGCACGGCCCAGCCGCGCAGTTTCAGGCGGCGGTGGCTGGCGGGGCGGCGCGGCGTGTGGATGCCCGGTACCATCGGCTGACCCGTGCGCATGAAGCTTTTGCCATGGGGATACCCCAGCACGCCCTGGCGCAGGAACCGCATGGCCTTGCCGAACAGAAACGGGGCCTGGCCCCAGTTCGGCGGCGTGGGCTGGCGGAACACGCCATCGAAAAGGCCCTCCTGCGGCTGACCCTCGACAAAGGCGCGCTCGCGCGGTTCCACCACGAGAAAGTCGATCTCGCGCGGCTGCGCCAGCAGGATGTCCCTGATCGGGACGTCAGAATGCAGGAATTCATCGGCGTCAAAATGCGCCAGCCAGGACAGTTTCGTGTCCTTGTAGGCCTCAAACGCGTTGACCAGCTGCCGGTATTCCACGATGTCCGGGCGCGGCTTGTTCAGGGTTTGCCGCCAATACTTGTGCGTGCAGACTGTCACGATGACCTGGGGGATTTCTGCCAGCAGGGATTCGAGCTGCGGTTGCGGCTGATCGAGGAAGATACGCACCTCCGCCGCGCCCAGCGCCACGTAATGCGCGGCCCAGGCGACGACCAGTTGGGTCGGTTCACGACAGGTACACACGACGCCCCAATCGGAACGCGCATCATCGTCAGCGGGGGCGTAAAACATGCATCTACCTCGGGTCCGCCCGTTTTGCCCGGAACGGCTTGCCTTTCAGCTGTTAAACGGTTCTGGCGTTGCTCTTGTCAAGGTTCGACCGGTTTGGGCTTGAACCCTGGCACATTCTGTGTGGTCCTGCGCACAGGTGAACCTATCCGGTACGGGGAGCAGGCCAATGATTTCGACCAGGATCGCCGTGATCGGCGGATCGGGCATTTATGACATCGACGGACTGGAAGGCGCCGAATGGACGCGGATCGAGACGCCCTGGGGCGCTCCGTCCGACGCGGTGCTGACCGGCACGCTTTACGGGGTCGAAATGGCCTTTCTGCCCCGGCACGGGCGCGGGCACGTCCACACCCCGACATCGGTGCCCTACCGCGCCAACATCGACGCGCTCAAGAGGCTGGGGTGCACGGACGTGATCAGCGTCAGCGCCTGCGGGTCGTTCCGCGAGGAGATGGCGCCGGGGGATTTCGTCATCGTGGACCAGTTCATCGACCGCACGGTGGCGCGGGAGAAGAGCTTTTTCGGACCCGGCTGCGTGGCCCATGTGAGCGTGGCGCATCCCACCTGCCCGCGGCTGGGCGACGCCTGCGAGACCGCGGCACGCGACAGCGGCATCAAGGTGCATCGCGGCGGCACCTACCTGGCGATGGAAGGACCGCAGTTCTCGACCCTGGCGGAATCGAGGATGTACCGTGAAAGCTGGGGCGCGGATGTGATCGGCATGACCAACATGCCCGAGGCCAAGCTCGCCCGGGAGGCGGAGCTTTGCTATGCCTCCGTCGCGATGATCACGGACTACGACAGCTGGCATCCGGACCACGGCGAGGTCGACGTGAGCCAGATCATCGCCACGCTGATGGGCAATGCCGACAAGGCCCGCGATATGGTGAGCCGCCTGCCCGGCCTTCTGGGGACGGATCGGACGCCCTGCCCGCATGGCTGCGACCGGGCGCTGGAATACGCGATCATCACCCAGCCCGATGCGCGCGATCCGCAGATGGTGGCCAAGCTGGACGCGGTCGCGGGGCGGGTGTTGTGAGCTGATCCGCGGACCCGGGCGGCGGTCCGCGGGGCAGATGGTGCTTTCGTGTATTTCGGGAACAATGAAATCGGGGGGTTGCGGCCCCCCGGCGATCCTGTCTTTGCTGGCTGAAAGCGGGAGAAGGACCTCATCATGACACTCGATCTCTGGCTTGCTTTCGTGGCGGCCTCGACAGCCTTGCTGCTGATCCCGGGGCCTACGGTCTTGCTCGTGCTGAGTTATGCGCTCAGCAGGGGGCGGTCGGTGGCGTTGGCCTCGGCTGCCGGTGTGGCGCTTGGCGATCTTGTCGCGATGAGCGCCTCGCTTGCCGGGCTGGGGGCGCTTGTGCTGGCCTCGGCCACCCTGTTCACGGTGCTGAAGTGGGCCGGTGCGGCCTATCTGGTCTGGCTGGGGATCAGGTTGATCCGGTCCGCCCCCGAAAAGGGGCTGGATCTGCCCGACCGTGCCGATATCGGCGCGGCGGGTGTGTTTCGCCATGCGGCGGCCGTCACCGCCCTGAACCCCAAGAGCATCGGATTTTTCATCGCCTTCGTGCCGCAGTTCGTGACCGCTGACGCGGTGCTCCTGCCGCAGTTCGCCATTCTGATCGTGACATTCGTGGGGTTGGCCGGGCTGAACGCGCTGGCCTATGCCCTGCTGGCCGACCGTCTGCGCCGGGTCATCGGCCGCCCCGCCATTTTGACATGGATCACCCGCGCCGGGGGCACGGCCCTGATCGGCATGGGAGTCCTGACCGCAACGCTGAGAAAGGCCACCGCATGACGCGCGTCGAAGACTACATCCGCACCATTGTCGATTTCCCGCACGAGGGGATCATGTTCCGCGATGTGACCACCCTGTTCGCCGACCCGCGCGGGTTCCGCATGGCGATCGACCAGATGCTGCACCCCTACGCGGGCGTGAAGATCGACAAGGTCGTGGGGCTGGAAGCGCGGGGCTTTATCCTGGGCGGGGCCATCGCGCATCAGCTCAGCGTCGGTTTCGTGCCGATCCGCAAGAAGGGCAAGCTGCCGGGCACCACCATCAGCCAGGACTACAAGCTGGAATACGGTGAAGCCATCGTGGAGATCCACGACGATGCCATCCAGGCGGGAGAAAAGGTGCTGTTGGTCGATGACCTGCTGGCCACGGGCGGCACCGCCGAGGCGGGCATCAAGCTGATCGAGCGGCTGGGCGGTGAGATCGTCTCGACCGCGTTCATCGTCGACCTGCCCGAGCTTGGCGGCCGCGCGAAGCTGGAGGCGATGGGCATGGAGGTGCACGCGCTCTGCGCTTTCCAGGGGGCCTGACGGAACAGACCGGCGGCAACCGCGTTGGAATTCGACACTCTCATTCCGACGAGGACGCCGCCGATGCCCAAAGATTCCAAAAGCGACACGCCCATCCTGGACGAAACGCTCTCTCGTCTGGATATTCCCGACGACGCCCGCAAGATGCTGCGGGCCCCGCAACGCCGCGTCGAAGTGGCGCTGCGGCTGCGGCGCGATGACGGAACGATGGCTGTCTATCCGGCCTGGCGGGTCCAGTACAACGACGTGCTGGGGCCGACCAAGGGCGGGGTGCGGTTTCATCCCGATGTGAACCTCGAAGAGGTGACAGAGCTGGCGCGCTGGATGACCATCAAATGCGCCCTGATGGACCTGCCCTTTGGCGGAGCAAAGGGGGGCGTTCAGGTCGATCCGAAGACCCTGTCGCGTCAGGAACTTGAACGGCTTTCGCGCGCCTTTGTCGATGGCTTCGGAGACATGCTGGGACCCGACCGGGACATCCCGGCGCCGGATGTGAACACCAATCCGCGCATCATGGGATGGATGGTGGACGAATACGCGGTTATCACCCGCGCGCACCGACCGGCCGCGATCACCGGCAAGCCGCTGCCGCTGGGCGGTTCGGCGGGGCGGGTCGCCTCCACGGGGCAAGGGGCGCTGCTGGTGTTGCAGGAATGGGCGCGCCGGCAGGACCGGGATCCGGGCGACATCACGGTGGCGGTTCAGGGGTTCGGCAATGCCGGGGCGCATTTCGCCATGCGCGCGCATGATGCGGGCTTCAAGGTGGTGGCGGTATCGGACTCGCGTGGCGCCCTTCACAGCGAGGGCGGGCTCGACCCCGAACCGCTGCACCGGGAAAAGGAGCAGGGCAAGGGATTGGACGACGTCTATTCGGGCACCTCGGTCGGCGAAAACGAGGATTACTCCTCGATCGAACCGGATGCGCTGTTGTCGATGGATGTGGATGTGCTGGCGCTGGCGGCGCTGCAGGATGCTGTCACCGAAGACAACGTGTCCGATGTCAAGGCGGGCTGCGTGCTGGAGATTGCCAATGGCCCGGTTTCGCCGGGCGCGGATCAGACCCTTGCAGACAACGGCATCGCCGTCCTGCCCGACGTGCTGGCGAACGCGGGCGGCGTAACCGTCAGCTATTACGAGTGGGTTCAGGGGCGAACCGGCGAACGCTGGTCGGAGCACGACGTGGAAGAGCGGCTGCAAGCGCGGTTCGACCGGATCACGCCGCAGGTCTTTGATCGTGCGGAAAAGGACGGCTCAACCCTGCGGCAGGCGGCCTATGCCATCGCGGTGGAGCGGATTGCCGAAGCGATCAGCATCCGGGGCGATTCCTGCTATTTCAAGGGCTAGGCGCCGCGCCGGTCATCCCGCCGCAGGGCGCAGCACGGCCCCGGGATTCATGATGCCATTGGGGTCGAGCGCCGCCT
Source organism: Sulfitobacter sp. THAF37 (assembly GCF_009363555.1). Lineage (NCBI taxonomy): Bacteria > Pseudomonadati > Pseudomonadota > Alphaproteobacteria > Rhodobacterales > Roseobacteraceae > Sulfitobacter > Sulfitobacter sp. THAF37. Next base: position 2,002,585 of record NZ_CP045372.1, on the reverse strand, counting down.
TGATCGCCCGCATCGCCGACAGCTTTGCCGGGTCGCCGTAGTGTTCAAGGTCATCGACCTTGAGCCGCCCCACCCCATGTTCGGCACTGAAGCTTCCGCCGACCTCATCCACAAGGTCATGCACGGCCCGTTGAATGGCTGCGCGCTGTTCGGCGTAGTCGTCGCGCGATCTGCCCCGGGGGGGAAAGACGTTGTAATGCAGGTTGCCGTCGCCCACATGGCCGAAACAGTTGACGCGGAAATCGCCCACCTCGGCCACCTTTTTCAGGCCAGCTTCGATGAATTCCGGCAGCGCACGCAACGGGACGGAAATATCGTGGCTGGAAATCGACCCGATGAGGCGATTCGCCTGGGGCAGTTGTTCCCGCACGGTCCAGAATTCGGTCGCCTGCTGTTCGTTCTGGGCGATCAAGCCGTCAGAGACCAGCCCGGCCTCCATTCCCGCCATGAAAAGGGTTTCCAGCGCCTCGGCGGCGTCCAGCCCGCCGCTCAGCCCCACGTCGATCAGGACGCACCAGTCCGGCGGCGTATCAAAGGGCTGGCGCACGTCCGGCAGCACCTCGGTCAGAAAATCGAAGCCCTGCCTGTTCATCAGCTCAAAGGCGCTGATCCCCTCGCCCAGCTGGCTGCGCCCCAGCGACAGCAGGTCCAGCGCGGCGCGGGGCGACGGCACCACCATGATCGCCGTGCCGGTGTTTCCCGGCCGGGGAAAGAGCTTGAGCGCCGCGGCGGTGATCACGCCCAGCGTTCCCTCGGACCCGATGAGAAGATTGCGCAGGTCGTAGCCGGTGTTGTTCTTGCGCAGCCGGGTCAGCCCCTTCCAGATCTGGCCATCGGGCAGCACGGCCTCCAGCCCCAGGCAAAGGTCGCGGGTGTTGCCGTAGCGCAGGACACCGGTGCCGCCCGCGTTGGTGGCAAGGTTGCCGCCGATCCGGGCCGAGCCTTCGGCCGCCAGCGACAGCGGAAACAAACGGTCAGCGTTCTGCGCCGCTGCCTGCACATCGGCCAGGATCACCCCGGCCTCCGCCACGATGACATTCTCGTCCGGATAGATGTCGCGCACCGCGTTCATCCGCTCCAGCGACAGAACCAGCGGCGCGGGCCCGTCCGGTGTGAGCTGCCCTGCCACCAGCCCGGTACCGCCGCCATAGGGGATCACGCCCACCCGCGCCTCGTTCGCGCAGCGGATCAGGGTCGCGACCTCTTCGACCGTGCGCGGCAGCGCCAGAAGGCCGACCTTTCCGGTGTGATAGCTTCGCGGCTCTTCGGTGTAGCGCGGCTCCACCGGGCGCAGCACCTCGGCGGGCAGATGTTGCAGCAGCAGGGTTTCAAAGTCTTTGTCAGCGGCGTTCAGCATGCCACTTGATCGGTCCTCACCGCGTCGGATGCAAGTCCTATCGCACGACGTTGATGTAGGAAGGCCGCAGAACCATGATCGTCGGCTGTGACGGCAAGCGGTCGATCGAGACGTTGAGGCTGGATCCTTCCAGCTCCACCACCTGGAATTCATCCGACATACCGGTCAGGAACGCGTCCAGCGCATAGCCGGAGAACCAGTGCATCGGGATCACGATGGAGGACTTGAGCCGCCGGATCACCTGCATCATCACCGGCAGCGGCAGCGTGTATCCGCCGTCGACCGGCGCCATCAGCACGTCGATTCGGCCCAGCGCGGCATATTGGGCCTCTGTCGGTTCGTGGTGCAAATGGCCCAGGTGGCCGATGCACAGGCCCGCCATCTCGAAAACGAAGATCGAATTGCCCTGCGGCTCCACCTCCGAGAACTGCGACCGGATGTCGGTCGATACGTTGCGGATCAGAACTTCGCCCAGATCGACCTCGTGGTCGATGCCTTCACCGAACGCGCCCCAGCCCTGCAGCGCATGGGGGATCGCCGGGTCCGGAAAGGGGGTCCAGTGGCTGTCGTGGGCGTGGTTCATCGTCACCACGTCGGGGATCAGCGGCAGTGTCCCGGTAAAGCCGGTGTAATCCGTCACCATGTTCAGCCCGCCGTGGCTGCGGATGAGGAATGACGCATGGGCGATGTAATGCAGGTAGACTTCTTCGGGCGGCACGTCGGGCAGATTTGCCGGGATCACATGGGCAACGCCCGGCGTGGTTTCCGCCAGGGCGATACAATGGCTTGGCGTGCGCTCCTGCGCGGATGCGACAGCGGGCAGCATGAGCGCAATGATGATGCAGACGAAACGGCGAAACAGCATGGCGGTACCCCCTTCGAGCCAAGCTAGCACGGGTTCGTGAAATTCCGAACGCCCTGCGGGATCACAATTGCTAAATCCCGCCGGACGGGGGCATGGTGCACAAAAATCAGAAGAAGGATGCGCCATGCTTGCCAAGAGAGATTGGGTCCCTGACCACAGCGAGACCCTCGTGCAGCGGATCGCCGGGCGGACGGCAGGTGCCGACACCGCGCAGATCGCCAGCCGCATTGCGGCGCTGACCGCACGTAATCGCGAGATCCACGAGAGCGAGTGCTTCAATCTCAACCCCGCGACCAATGTCATGTCGCCCCGCGCCGAAGCGGCGCTGGCCAGCGGTATCGGCACGCGCCCGTCTCTGGGCTATCCGGGCGACAAATACGAGATGGGGCTGGAGGCCATCGAGGAGATCGAGGTCATCGCCGCCGAACTGGCGGCCCGGGTATTCGACGCGGCCTATGCCGAGATACGCGTGCCCTCGGGGGCGCTCGCGAACCTCTATGGCTTCATGGCGCTCTGCCGACCGGGCGACACGATCATCGCACCGCCTGCGTCGGTCGGCGGACACGTCACGCACCACGGCGCGGGCTGCGCGGGGCTGTTCGGGCTGCATACGGTGTCCGCGCCGGTCGATGCCGACGGGTATACGCTGGACATCGACGGTCTGCGCAAGCTGGCCCGCGACGTCCGGCCGGCGTTGATCACGGTGGGCGCCTCGCTCAACCTGTTCGAGCACCCGGTGGCACAGGTCCGGGCCATTGCCGACGAGGTGGGCGCCAAGGTGCTCTTTGACGCGGCGCATCAATGCGGGATCATCGCCGGACGCGCCTGGCGCAACCCGCTGAAGGAGGGCGCGCATCTGATGACGATGAGCACTTACAAAAGCCTGGGCGGTCCGGCGGGCGGGCTGATCGTCACGGACGATGCGGCGATCGCCGAGCGGCTGGATGCCATCGCCTTTCCGGGCATGACGGCCAATTTCGACGCGGCAAAGTCCGCGGCACTGGCGCTGACCCTGCTGGACTGGGTCGACTACGGCGCCGATTATGCCGCCGAGATGATCGCCGTGGCGCAGGCGCTGGCGCAGGCCCTGGACGCCGAGGGGCTGAAGGTCTTTGGCAAGGCGCGCGGTTTCACGAACGCGCACCAGTTCGCGGTCGAAGCGGCGGAGTTCGGCGGCGGGCAGGCCGCGTCACGGAAACTGCGCGCCGCAGGTTTCCTGGCCTGCGGCATCGGTCTGCCCCTTCCCGACGTGCCCGGCGACATGAACGGCCTGCGCATCGGCACACCCGAGCTGGTGCGCTGGGGCGTCGGCATCGACGATGCGCCAACACTTGCCAGGCTGATCGTCCGCGCCCTGCGCAGCGACGATCCCGGCGCGCTTGCTGCCGAGACCCGTGCAGTGCGGGCGACCTTCGACAGGTTGCACTTCGTCGGGGGGATCTAGGCTCTGGATTCATTCCGGCCAGATGAGCACCAAGCCGGGCCTTCAACACAGTTTTGCCAGAGTCTTGTGATTTTTCTGGAATACCGGAGAGAATCGTCAGTGCCCTCTCCGGTACACTAGTTTGCGCGTGTGACCGGTATGAACCACGCGCCCGTTACCAGTTGCGCCAGTTCCCCAGGAGGTTTGCTTCCGATGCCGCCAGAGTTCGAAAATGCGATCGACGTTTCCGAATATCTTCTTCAACGCTCAGGGCCTGCGCTGATGCGCGGCGACTTTGATACCTTCGCATCCTGTTTCATCCTGCCCCAGAATATCGAGACCTTCGAGGGCCGGTGTTTCGTGAACGACCGGGAGACACTGCACAAGATTTTCTGCGCGGTGCGTGAAAACTATCGCCAGCGCGGCGTTACACAGGTGGTGCGGCACTGCCTGGAGGCCGAATTCAAGAGCAAGAACCGGGTCGAAGCCCTGCACGAGGCGCGGGTCTACCGGGGCGACGAGCTGTTGCAGCCGCCTTATCAGACGTTTTCCTGGCTGGAACGGCGGGATGGAGAGGACTGGAAGGTCGCTTACAGCCTCTACGCCATTATCCAGGCCGATGACCACGTGGACGCGCTGTTGTCCGCCACCACGGCAAGAGGCAAAGTGGCAGGCGACAACGCTGCCTAGAGCGGGCGCCTCTGTCTACCCTGCATCGGACTTTCCGCGCCGGTCGCCACGCAGCGCGGCGTAAAGCACATGCGTCCGCCAGCGCCCGTCGATCTGAAGATAGCTTTGCGCCACGCCCTCGTATTTGAACCCGGTCTTTTCAAGCAGCCCCCGCGAGGGGGCGTTCTCTGGCAGGCAGGCGGCTTCGATCCGGCTCAGGTCCATGCGGGTGAAAGCATGGTGCACCATCGCCTCGATCGCCTCCCGCATATAGCCGTGGCGGGCGTGGGGTTCGCCGGTCCAGTAGCCCAATGTGGCGGATTGCGCAGGGCCCCGGCGGACGTTGTCCAGTGTGATCGCGCCCACAAGGGTCTGATCGTCCCGACGGAACAGGAACAGCGGCAGCGCAGTTCCCGAATTGACTGACCGCTGCGCCCAATAGACCCGATTGGTAAATGCCTTTCGGGTCAGGTGATCCTCGGCCCAGGCCGGTTCCCACCTGGTCAGGAAATCGCGGCTCAGGATGCGCAGGCTGGTCCAGTCACGGAAATCGGCATGCTGAGGCGGGCGCAGCGTCAGCCGTTCGGTTTCGATCCGAAGTTTCCGTTTGACCAGCAGCATCAGGCGGCGCGGCGCGCCTGCAACGCCTCCAGCGTCGGCGCGTGCTCTACCGGACCATAAAGCGCCAGAGCCGCGGGTGCGGCTTCCGCCATGTGCTGGGCAAGGTCACGCACGTCGCCCGTCGTCACCGCGTCGATCTTTTCGATGGTTTCCTCCAGCGGCGGAATCCGGTCCCAGATCTCCAGCAGCCGGGCCAGCCGTTCCGCCCGGTTCGACGGGCTTTCCAGGCCCATCAGCAGCCCCGCCTTCATCTGCGCACGGGCGCGGGCCACTTCGGCGGGCGACATGTCGCTGGCGGCGCGCTTCATCTCATCTATCGTGATCTCGGCCAGTTGCGGCAGCTGCGCCGCAGAGGTGCCCGCATAGATCGTCGTCATGCCGGTGTCGGCATAGGCACCGGCCTGGGCGAATATGGTGTAGCACAAGCCGCGGTTCTCGCGGATTTCCTGGAACAGGCGGCTCGACATCCCGCCCCCCAAGGCAGAGGCGTAGATCTGCGCAACGTAAATGTCCTCGGCCCGGTAGCCCGGCGATTCAAAACCAAGCGCGAAATGCGCCTGCTCCAATGTCTTGACCTGGCGGGTCTCGCCCCCCTTGAAACTGGCACCCTGCATCTGGAACATCGGCTTTGCCGGCATGTCGCCGAACAGGTCTTCGGCAAGCTTGACGATCTCGTCGTGGTTCACGGCGCCCGCGGCGGCGAGGATCATCTGGTCGGGGCCGTAATGATCCGCGATGAAGCCTTGCAGATCCTCGCGGCTGAAGTGCGAGACCCACTCGCTCGGGCCCAGAATTGTGCGGCCCAGCGGCTGGTCCGGGTAGGCCTCTTCCTGCAGCCAGTCGAAGATCACGTCGTCGGGCGTGTCCAGCGCCTGGCCGATCTCCTGCAGGATCACGCCACGCTCCACCTCGATCTCGCCGGGGTCCAGCACCGGATTGCGCAGGATATCCGCGATCACGTCCAGCCCCAGCGCCACGTCGTTCTCCAGCACGCGCACGTAATAGGCCGTCACCTCGCGCGAGGTATAGGCGTTGATGTAGCCGCCCACATCCTCGATCGCCTCGGCAATCTGAAGTGAACTGCGCCGCGCCGTGCCCTTGAACGCCATGTGTTCGAGAAAATGCGCAACGCCGTTTTGCTGCACGGTTTCATGGCGCCCGCCCGCGTTCACCCAGACCCCGACAGAGGCGGAGGCAAGCCCCGGCATGTGTTCCGTGACGATGCGAAAGCCGTTTGACAGGCGGGTCTGGTTCAGGCTCATGCGGAGAGGTTTTCCTTGATATGGGATTTCAATGCATCGAGATCGTTGCCGATGCGCGTGAAACGCTCGGGCCGATCGAAAAGGTCCGACATATGCGGCGGCAGGTCGGGACGGTATCCTGTCGCGGCCTCCACCGCATCGGGAAATTTGGCCGGGTGCGCGGTGGCCAGCGTGACCATCGGCACTGCCGGATCACGCTGGTCTTCGGCAACCTTGACCCCCACGGCGGAATGCGGACACAGCAGTTCGCCCATGGTCTTGCGCGCCTGCGCGATGGTGGCGGACGTCTCTTCTTCCGAGGCGCGGCCGGACCGGTAGATGTCCTGCAGCGCCTGCATCGCGCCCTGGCTGACGTCGAAACCGCCCTGCCCCAGTTCCCCCATCAGCTGGGCCACCGCGTTGCCGTCACGCCCGTAGGCATCGAACAACGCGCGTTCGAAATTGGACGAGACCTGAATGTCCATCGACGGGCTGATGGATGGATGCACCGTCGACTTGTGATAGCCCTGCCCCCTGAGGCAGCGGTCCAGAATGTCATTCTGGTTCGTGGCCACCACGAGGTCGCGGATCGGCAGGCCCATCCGCTGCGCGATGTAGCCCGCGAAGATGTCGCCGAAATTGCCCGTGGGCACGGTAAAGCTGACCGCGCGACCGGGCGCGCCGAGGCTGACGGCGGCGGAAAAGTAATAGACCACCTGCGCCAGCACCCGACCCCAGTTGATCGAGTTCACGCCGGCAAGTTTCACTGCGTCGCGAAACTCGAAATCGTTGAACATGTCCTTCAGCCGGGCCTGGCAATCGTCGAAGTCGCCGTCGACCGCCAGCGCGTGCACGTTGCCTTCGCTCGGGGTGGTCATCTGGCGGCGCTGCACGTCGCTGACCCGGCCATGCGGGTAAAGGATGAAGACATCCACGTTGCTCAGGCCCCGAAACGCCTCGATCGCCGCCGATCCGGTGTCGCCCGACGTCGCCCCCACGATCGTCACCCGGTCGCCCCGCCGGGCAAGCGCCGCCTGAAACATCTGGCCGATCATCTGCATGGCGAAGTCCTTGAACGCCAGGGTCGGGCCGTGAAACAGCTCCAGCAGGAAATGGCCGGGGGCCAGCTGAACCAGGGGCGCGCGGGCGCCGTGGTTGAACCCGGCGTAGGCGCGGGCGATGATCTGGCGGAATTCGTCGTCGGCAAAGGTGTCGCCGATGAAGGGGCGCATCACGGCAAAGGCCGTGTCCTCGTAGCTTTGCCCGTGCAGCGCCGCGATCTGGTCCTGCGTCAGCGTCGGGATTTCTTCGGGCACGTATAGCCCGCCGTCGCGCGCCAACCCTGTCAGCATCGCCTCTTCGAAGGAAAGCGCGGGGGCCTGGCCGCGGGTCGAGATATAGCGCATGGGATCAGCTTTCGGGTTTGGCACGGCGGCGCAGGAAGTAAAAAGACATGGCGAGCCAGATGGCCGCCAGCGAAAACCAGGTGATGGCGTATTGCAGGTGGTCGTTCGGGATACGGGCAGTGTCCACCGGCAGCGGGGTAACAGCCCCGGCGCCCTCGGACAACGCCCGTGCCACGATCAGCACCGGCTCTGTCTCCAGCGTTTCCGCCATGACCGGCACGTCACGCGCGAACCAGATGTTGCCGTCGCGGTCCGGCGCCGGGGTGAAACTGTCGGTCTCCTGCGGCCATTGCAGGTTGCCGGTGATCGTGACCGGCCCCGCGGGCAGCGCGGGCATGTCCGCCGCGGTGGGGATGAAACCACGGTCGACCAGCACCCGCCGCGCCCCCGTGTCCATGGCAGAGATCAGGCGGTAGCCCGCGCCTTCGTCCTTCTGCGACACGAGCACGCGCAGGGTGGGTCCCTCCAGGGCGCCGATCACCTCGACCGGCAGATAGGCATCCGTGTTCGGATCGGGCCGCGCGGGCAACGCCTGCGCGGGCGCCTCGATCCGGGCATTGATGTCGGCAAGGATGCCTTCCTTCCAGGACAGACGTTGCACCTGCCATATCCCGAGACTGATCAGGATGGCGGCACCGCCGAAACCGATAAGGATGACAAACAGGGCGCGGCTCATGCGGGGGTCCGTGGTCCAACGAAAAAGCGCGCGAAGCGGATCGCGCGCTTTGGGGTATTAGGCAACGGGGCAGCGGATGCAACCCCGCGCGGGATCAGCCTGCGGGCACGCCCCAGATATAGACGGCAAAGAACAGGAACAGCCAGACCACGTCAACGAAGTGCCAGTACCATGCGGCAGCCTCGAACCCGACGTGCTGGCGGGGCGTGAAATCACCGCGCATGGCACGGATCAGGCAGACCGTCAGGAAGATGGTCCCGATGATCACATGCGCGCCGTGGAAACCGGTGGCCATGAAGAAGGCCGAGAAGAACGCGTCGCCGCCGAAGGTCCAGTCGTAGTGCAGGATCAGCTCGGCGTATTCGTAGGCCTGCAGCGCCGTAAAGGCGATGCCCAGCACGATGGAGATCGCCAGACCGCTGATCAGGTCCTTGCGGTTGTTCTCGTGCACCAGCGCGTGGTGCGCCCAGGTCACGGCACAGCCCGACAGCAGCAGGATCAGCGTGTTGATCAGCGGCAGATGAAAGGCATTCACCGGCTCGAAGATCGGCGGCACGTATTCCGACCCTGCATATTCGTTCATCGGGTAGAGGGCCTGCTTGAAGAAGGTCCAGAACCACGCGACGAAGAACATCACTTCGGACATGATGAACAGGATGAAGCCATAGCGCAGGCCCAGCCGCACCACAGTCGTATGATCGCCGACGTGGCTTTCGGACACGACTTCGCGCCACCAGCCGAACATCACGTAAAGAACGGCGACAAAGCCGCCCCAGAACAGGAACGGCGTGCCACCGTGCATCCAGAGGACGGCCCCGAACAGCATCGCGAAACCGGCGATGGCGCCGATCAGCGGCCAGCTGGAGGGCGGCAGAATGTGGTAGTCGTGGTTTTTTGCGTGGGCCATTGCGGGGGTCCCTCTTGATTAATTCAGGTCTGTTTCTGTCTCTGCATCAAGGGACGCATAACCCTCGGGCAGATCAATTTCGTAGAATGTATATGACAGCGTGATGGTGTGTACATACTTGGCGTCGTCGTCATTGACGATTTCAGGATCGACGTAGAAACTGACAGGCATCTGCACGGTCTCTCCGGGTTCGAGCACCTGTTCGGTGAAGCAGAAGCAGTCGATCTTGTCGAAATAGGCGCCCGTCGAATAGGGCGTCACATTGTAGCTCGCCTGCCCGGCGATGGGGTGGTCCGTCGGGTTGTGCGCCTCGTAGAAGGCAAGCGCGGTTTCACCCAGCCGGACCTCTATCTGCCGTTCGACCGGTTTGAATGTCCAGGGCATGCCGCTGTTGAGGCTGCCGTCGAAGCGGACCTTGATGGTCTGATCAGAGATTTCGTCGCCCGCGGCCTGGACCTGCTGCGGGACACCGCCGAAACCGGTAACACGGCAGAACCAGTCGTAGAACGGCACCGACGCCCAGGCAAGGCCGCCCATGATCACCACGACGGATACGGTCTGAACAACGGTCTTCTGTGGTCCTGATAGTGCCATCAGTCTGCTGCCTCCATCGGGGCGGGTGGGTTTGCGGTGCCGGGGGCGCGTGTGAAATCGGTCTGGGTGATCTTGACGAAGGTCAGCACCATCACCAGCACCACGAAGCCGCCGAGCATCAGGCCGACGCCCACGTTGCGGCCCTTGCGGCGGCCATGAATCTCGTGTTCTGCGCGAATGGCCATCACCAGCCCCCCATGCCCCAGCTCCGCAGAGTCGCCTCGACCAGGATCGCGCCGAAGTGCAGGAACAGGTAGAACAGTGACAGGCGGAAGAACTTGCGCTCCACGAGGTAGTTGTCGGCTTCCGCCGCCGCCTCGTCCCGCTGCCAGATGCGCCAGGCCCCCAGCAGGAACAGCGCGTTCAGCACCAGCGCCACGGTCAGGTAGACATAGCCGCCGATGGCGGTGAACCCGGTGCCCACGGCAAGGACCGCCAGCAGGGCGGTATAGGCCAGGATATGACGCCGGGTGGCGGGGCGGCCATGGGTAACGGTCAGCATCGGCACATTCGCATCGTCATAATCGGACCGCATGAACAGCGCCAGCGCCCAGAAATGCGGCGGCGTCCACATGAAGATCAGCGCGAACATCAGCCAGGCCTCGACCGAGAAGCTGCCGGTGGCGATGATCCAGCCAATGACGGGCGGAAAGGCACCCGCCGCGCCGCCGATCACGATGTTCTGCGGGGTCGCGCGCTTGAGCCACATGGAATAGACGACGGCATAGAAAAAGATGGTGAACAGCAGCATCCCTGCCGCCAGCAGGTTCGCGGCCAGCCCCAGCATCATGACGGCGAGAAACGACAGCCCCACGCCCAGCGCCAGCGCCTCGCCCGGTTCCACCTTTCCGGCGGGGATGGGCCGCTTGGCCGTGCGGCGCATCACGGCGTCGATGTCGGCGTCCCACCACATGTTCAACGCACCGGAAGCGCCCGCGCCGATCGCCACGAAGAGGATCGAGGCAAAGCCGATCACCGGATGCACCGAAACCGGCGCGGCCAGCATGCCGACAAGCGCGGTAAAGACCACCAGTTGCATCACTCGCGGTTTCAGCAGGGCGAAATAATCACCCAGTTCCGCTTCGTTCTCCAAGGCTGGCGTTTGGCTGACGTCGGTCATGAGACACCTTTCGCTGGCAAAACAGGCGGGCCGCATGCCCTCCCTGCGAGATCAGGCTGGACGGAATGTGGACACATCCGCCCGGCCTGCAGTCGGGGCGCGATGCCGGGCACCGCGCCTGCACAATCAATCCACCGAAGCGACCTTGAGGGTCTGGGGAATACCGGCGTATTCTTCCTTGGCCTTGCCCAGCCAGTCGGCGTAGGCTTCTTCCGATACCACCTTGACCGTGATCGGCATGTAGGCATGGGCCTGGCCGCAGAGTTCGGAGCATTGGCCAAAGTAGACACCCTCCTGCTCGGCTTCGAACCACAGTTCGGCCAGACGGCCCGGCACCGCATCCTGTTTCACGCCGAAGGCGGGAATGGTCCAGGAATGGATCACGTCAGAGCCGGTCACCTGCATCACGATGGTCTGGCCCACCGGCACGACCACTGCGGTATCGGTCGCCAGCAGCCATTCGTCGCGGGAATAGCCTGCGGCCTCAAGCTTGGCCACCATCACATCGTCCAGGCGGTTGGCGATTGCGCCCGCTTCCTGATCTTCGGAGGTCAGCGTCGCCGGTGCACCGATCATGTAGCTGTCAAAGCCAAATCCCTCGTCCACGTATTCGTAGGACCAGTACCACTGGTTGCCGATCGCCTTGATGGTGATGTCGGCCTCGGGGATTTCCTGCTGGCGGAACAGGATCGGCAGCGAATAGGCGCCGATCAGCACGAGAATCACGATCGGACCCACCGTCCAGGCAATTTCAACCGGCGTGTTGTGGGTAAATGACGATGGATTCGGGTTGCGTCGGCGGCTGTAGCGGACGATCACCCAGCCGATCAGCCCGGTCACGAACAGCGTGATCAGGGTGATGATCACCAGGATCAGCCAGTCGAGATCATGAATGTCCTGTGCCAGTCGTGTCACGGCAGGCTGGAACCCCATCTCGCCGTCCACCGGCTTGCCAATGACCTCAAGCCCATCAATGCGCAGATTGTCCTGGGCCAGTACCGGCATGGCCCCGAGACCTGCCAAGAGCGCGCTAAGTGAGAGAAGTTTTTTCATAAGTCGTCCTGAACTTGTGACCATGTTTGGCTACGGTTTCGCCGGACAGGCCAGATGATCGCTGCCCGCCCGTTGTAATCTCGGTGCTTACAATCATATTCTGTCCTCAAGATAAAGACACTTCGATTGCGGCAAACAGACGCGACAGGTGTTTTGTAGCGCAAAATCAGGACAACTTCATGAGCAGCAGCCCCTTTTCGCCCTTCAACGACCTGCTGGACCGCGACGCGGCCCTGAAGACACTGCGCGCGGCGGTGGCCGGGGCCGACGATGGCGAGCTGTTCCTTGAACGGCGCCGGTCCGAGGGGCTGATGTTCGACGACGGGCGGCTGAAGACCGCCAGCTACGACGCATCCGAGGGCTTTGGCCTGCGCGCGGTGCGCGGCGACGTGGCGGGATATGCCCATTCCACCGAAGTGTCCCAGGCGGCGCTTGAGCGGGCGAGCGAGACCGCCCGCCTTGCCGTCGGCGACGGCGGCGGCACCTGGGCCGATGCGCCGGAGGGCACCAACCGCAAGCTCTATACAGACGCGGATCCGATCGCCGGGACGGCCTTTCCGGTCAAGGTGGAAACCCTGCGCGAGATCGACGCCTTTGCCCGCGGCCTGGACAGCCGGGTGGTGCAGGTCAGCGCCAGCATCGCCGCATCGCTTCAGGAGATCGAGATTCTGCGCCCCGAGGGGACGTCGGTACGCGACGTGCGCCCGATGACCCGGGTCAACGTGTCGGTCATCGTCGAACGGGACGGCCGCCGCGAAAGCGGCACGGCGGGCGGCGGCGGACGCATCGGCCTTGACGGGTTGCTCGACCCTGCCGACTGGCAGGCCAAGGCGCGCGAGGCGCTGCGGATCGCTGTCGTGAACCTCGATGCCGTGCCCGCGCCTGCGGGCATCATGGACGTGGTGCTGGGCCCCGGCTGGCCCGGCATCCTGTTGCACGAGGCCATCGGCCACGGGTTGGAAGGCGATTTCAACCGCAAGGGCAGCTCGGCCTTTGCCGGACTGATGGGCCAGCAGATCGCCGCGCCCGGCGTGACCGTTCTGGACGACGGCACCCTCCCGGACCGGCGCGGGTCGATCAGCGTCGATGACGAAGGCACGCCGTCGGCCAGGAACGTCCTGATCGAGGATGGCCGTCTGGTGGGGTACATGCAGGATCGCCAGAACGCCCGTCTGATGGGGGTGGAGAGCACCGGCAACGGGCGGCGCGAATCCTATGCCCATATCCCGATGCCACGGATGACGAACACCTATATGCTGGGGGGCGACACCGCCCCGGGCGACATCGTCGCGGACCTGCGGGACGGCATTTATGCCGTCGGCTTCGGCGGCGGCCAGGTGGACATCACCAACGGCAAGTTCGTGTTTTCCTGTACCGAGGCCTACCGGGTGCAGAAGGGTGTCGTCGGCGCACCGGTGAAGGGCGCCACGCTGATCGGCGACGGCGCCACCGCGCTGCGTCAGATCAGGGCGATCGGGAACGACCCCAGCCTTGATCCCGGCATGGGCAACTGCGGCAAACAGGGACAATGGGTGCCCGTCGGCGTGGGTCAGCCGACACTGATGATCGGCGGCCTGACCGTGGGGGGCAGCGCAGCCTGAGCGGGACCCGCAGCCGCGCTGATCCATGCCACCGACAATATTGTACCAAAACGGCGGCAATCCGTTCATTCCCTGTTAACCGCGCGGTCCTATACCTGATTCTGCAACAGGCGGAGTTTCGGGATGACTGACGAGGACCTATATCCTTCTTCCACTCACCCCCCACTCCCACCCACCCCGGAAGACGAACAGTTCGCCCGTCTCCGCCTGTTGCGCTCGCGCCGGGTCGGAATAGCGACGTATAAACGACTGCTGACTGAATACGGCACCGCGCAGAACGCGCTGGCCGCGCTGCCTGAGGTGGCGCGCGCCGCGGGCGTTTCCAATTACACCCCCTGCCCCGAGGGCGTGATCCACGCCGAGTTGAAAACCGCCCGGGCAGCCGGGGCGCGTCTGGTGGCGCTGATGGAACCGCCCTATCCACCGCTTCTGGCAAAGCTTGCCGATGCCCCGCCGTTCCTGTGGTGCCTGGGCGATACCGACCTTCTGTCGCGGCCGATGATCTCGCTCGTCGGGGCGCGCAACGCGTCGTCGCTGGGCACGCGCATGGCGCGGGGCCTTGCGCGGGACCTGGGCGCGGCGGGCTTTGTCGTGGTGTCGGGCCTTGCCCGCGGTGTCGACGCTGCCGCGCACCTGGGCGCGCTGGACAGCGGCACCCTGGCGGTGCAGGCAGGCGGGGTCGATGTGATCTATCCGGCAGAGAACGCCGGGCTTGCCGAAGACATCGCGCGGCGCGGTTTGCGCCTGTCGGAACAGCCCATCGGCCTGCAACCCATGGCGCGGCATTTCCCCAGCCGCAACCGCATCATCTCTGGCCTGTCGCGCGCCACGATCGTGGTCGAAGCAGCCGCAAAGTCCGGCAGCCTCATCACCGCCCGCGACGCGCTGGACCAGGGGCGCGAGGTGCTGGCGGTGCCCGGTCATCCGCTGGACGCCCGCGCCGCCGGCTGCAACATGCTGATCCGTGACGGTGCGACGCTGGTCCGCTCGGCCAGTGACGTTCTGGAAGTGCTGCAGGGCGCATCCGCCTCTGCCGACGCGGCGCAGGCGCCGCTTCCGGCGCGGCCGCCCCACCCCCCGGAACCGCGCCGCACACTTCAGGAAGCCGCCCGGCTGCACCAGAAAATTCTCGCCCGCCTTGGTCCTTCGCCCGTGGCGGAAGACCAGCTGATCCGTGATCTCAGGGCTGCGCCCGCGCAGGTGGCACCGGCGCTGGTCGATCTGGAAATGGAGGGGCAGATCGCCCGTCAGCCCGGCGGGCTGTTGACCCGGGTGGTGTGACAGCGGGCGCGACGTTTCGTACCATCGGGCGTCGTGAATTCAGCGGCCATCGCCAGATCCGGCGCATTGTCAGAGGGTGGCTGAACTGCCCCCTCTCGCCCGTGGTGTTCGCCGGACACAGCCCCGTCGGCACCCCGCGGCAGGGGCCGCTCTGCCCCGGCGCGCACCGATGACGGAACGACAGCCCGGCCGCCACTCCGCTCACCTCTCATCGCCCCCGGCCTGACCGGACCGGCTGCGTCGCGCATTGACAATCCACCCCCCGATCCCACATGACACAACGCACGGATGAACCCGTTTTTCTGATTAAGGTACTGAATTCATGCCCGTAGTCGTTGTCGAATCTCCAGCCAAGGCCAAAACGATCAACAAGTACCTGGGCGACGACTATACTGTTCTCGCCTCTTACGGCCACGTCCGCGATCTGCCGCCCAAGGACGGGTCGGTCGATCCCGAGCATGAATTCGACATGAAATGGGAAGTCGCCAGCGACAGCAAGAAACATGTCAAGGCAATCGCCGACGCGCTCAAGCAGGACAACGAACTCATCCTCGCCACGGACCCCGACCGCGAAGGCGAAGCGATCAGCTGGCACCTGCAGGAGGCGCTGACCGCCCGCCGGTCGATCAAGAAGGACACCCCGGTCAGCCGCGTGGTGTTCAACGCCATCACCAAGGCCGCCGTGACCGAAGCGATGAAGAACCCCCGTCAGGTCGACATGCCGCTGGTGGAGGCCTATCTGGCCCGGCGCGCACTGGACTATCTGGTGGGCTTCAACCTGTCCCCGGTCCTGTGGCGCAAGCTGCCCGGCGCGAAATCGGCGGGGCGCGTGCAATCGGTGACGCTGCGCCTGATCGTCGAGCGCGAGATGGAGATCGAAGCCTTCCGGCCCCGCGAGTACTGGACCGTCAAGGCCCTGCTTGCGACCCCGCGCGGGCAGGAGTTCGAGGCGCGGCTGGTCACGCTTGCGGGCGACAAGCTGGACAAATTCGACCTGTCGGACGAGACCAAGGCCGAGTTGGCCGTGCAGGCGATCACCAGCCGCGACCTCAAGGTCGCGGACGTGGAGGCGAAACCGGCCACCCGCAACCCTTCCGCCCCTTTCATGACCTCGACGCTTCAGCAGGAGGCCAGCCGCAAGTTCGGCATGGGCGCGCGCCAGACCATGAGCACGGCACAGCGTCTCTATGAGGCGGGGCACATCACCTACATGCGGACCGACGGGATCGACATGGCCCCCGAGGCGGTGACAATGGCGCGCGACGCCATCGCGGAACGCTTTGGCGCCGATTATGTCCCCAAGGAGCCGCGCCTTTACAAGAACAAGGCCAAGAACGCGCAGGAAGCGCATGAATGCATCCGACCGACGGACATGACCCGCGATGCCGCGTCACTCAAGCTCGAATCGGACCAGGCCAAGCTTTACGACCTGATCTGGAAACGCACCCTGGCCTGTCAGATGGCCAGCGCCCGGTTGGAGCGCACGACGGTCGAGATCGGCAGCAAGGACGGTCAGGTCGGTCTGCGCGCCACTGGCCAGGTTGTTCTGTTCGACGGCTTTCTGCGAGTCTATGAAGAAGGCCGCGACGACGTGGTGGACGAAGACGACAAGCGCCTGCCGCAGATCAGCGCGGGTGACAGCATGGACAAGCGGGCCGTCACGCCCGAGCAGCATTTCACCCAGCCCCCGCCGCGCTACACCGAGGCGACACTGGTCAAACGGATGGAAGAACTGGGCATCGGTCGTCCCTCGACCTATGCCAGCATCGTCACCACCATTCAGGACCGTGAGTATGTCCGCCGCGAGGGCCAGCGCCTGATCCCCGAAGACAAGGGCCGGCTGGTGACGGCCTTCCTTGAAAACTATTTCCGCCGCTATATCGGCTACGATTTCACCGCCGATCTCGAAGACCAGCTCGACAAGGTCTCGGCGGCGGATGCGGATTGGAAGGATGTGCTGGGCCGGTTCTGGCGCGATTTCTCCGCCGCGATCGCGGAAACATCGGACCTGCGCATTACCGAGGTGCTCGAAAAGATCAACGAAGTGCTGGAGCCGCATCTCTTCCCGCCCACCGAAGACGGCAGCGACCCGCGTCTGTGCCCGCATTGCGGCGCGGGCAGGCTTTCCATGCGCACCGCGCGGTCCGGCGGCGCCTTCATCGGCTGCTCCAACTACCCCGAGTGCCGCTACACCCGCCCCTTCGGCCCGCCGGACCCCGAAGCCGAAGCCAGCGCCATTCCCCCCGACGGCAAGCTGCTGGGCACCGACCAGGGCGACGAAATTCGCGTCTTCAAGGGCCGCTTTGGCCCCTATGTGCAACGCGGAGAGGTGACGGAAGAAAACAAGAAGCCGCCGCGCCAGTCGATTCCCAAGGACTGGCCGCCGGAAGAGCTTGATCTGGAGCGCGCCCTGATGCTGCTGTCGCTGCCCCGCGAGATCGGCCCCCACCCCGAGGACGGCGTGATGGTCTGGTCGAACATCGGTCGCTACGGCCCTTACCTCAAACACGCGGAAAGCACCTCGCACCGGGGCGGCACCAATGCCAATCTGGAAAGCATCGACGAGGTCTTTACCGTCGGGATGAACCGGGCGGTGCAACTGCTGGCGGAAAAGGTTGCCAGCCGCGGCGGGCGCGGCCAGGCGGCCAAACCCCTGCGCGAACTTGGTGAGCATCCCGACGCCGGAGGGCCGGTCAATGTGATGAAGGGCAAATATGGGCCCTACGTGAAATGGGAAAAGATCAACGCCACGATCCCCGACACGATCGAACCCGAAGAGCTGACCATGGCGCAGGCCGTGACCCTGCTGGAAGAACGGGCGGCGAAGTCCGGCAAGAAGAAGCCCGCGGCCAAGAAAAAGGCACCGGCCAAGAAAAAACCGGCGGCAAAGAAGACAGCCGCGAAGAAATGACGCCGCCAGGCGCGTGATGGTCATCGCGCGGAGTCCAGCGCCAGCCCAACGGCGCGGCCCGCCCCGCTGCATCGCGCCTGCGAAAGCTGGCAGGATTTGACTTTGCCGCGACGCGGCGTCACAACTTCTGCGAACACTGCAGACAGGGGAGCCGGCTGAATGAAAAAGATATACGCAAACGCCACGGAGGCGCTTGAAGGCGTCCTGAGCGACGGCATGCTGATCGCCGCAGGGGGCTTTGGCCTGTGCGGGATACCCGAACTTCTGCTTCAGGCGATCAAGGAGAACGGTGCCAAGAACCTGACCTTTGCCTCGAACAACGCGGGGGTCGACGATTTCGGCATCGGCATTCTGTTGCACAGCCGCCAGGTGAAGAAGATGATGTCGTCCTATGTGGGCGAGAACGCGGAATTCATGCGCCAGTATCTGTCGGGCGAGCTGGAGCTGGAATTCAACCCGCAGGGCACCCTGGCCGAACGGATGCGCGCGGGCGGGGCGGGCATTCCCGGCTTCTACACCAAGACCGGCGTGGGCACCCAGATCGCCGAGGGCAAGGAGCACAAGGAATTCGACGGCGAAACCTACATTCTCGAACGTGGGATCTTTGCGGATCTCAGCATCGTGAAAGCATGGAAGGCCGATGACACCGGCAACCTGGTGTTCCGCAAGACCGCCCGCAACTTCAACCCGCCCGCCGCCATGTGTGGCAAGGTCTGCATCGCCGAGGTCGAAGAGATCGTGCCGCGCGGATCACTGGACCCCGACATGATCCACCTGCCGGGCATCTACGTGCACCGTATCATCCAGGGCACCCATGAGAAACGCATCGAACAGCGCACCACGCGCAAGCGGGAGGAAGCATAATGGCCTGGGATCGCAACCAGATGGCCGCACGCGCGGCACAGGAACTGGAAGACGGCATGTACGTGAACCTCGGCATCGGGATCCCGACGCTGGTGGCCAACTACGTGGGCGACAAGGACATCACCCTGCAATCGGAGAACGGGATGCTGGGCATGGGCCCCTTCCCTTTTGAGGGCGAGGAAGACCCCGACCTGATCAACGCGGGCAAGCAGACCATCACCGAACTGAGCCGGACCAGCTATTTCGACAGCGCCATGTCGTTTGGCATGATCCGCGGCGGCAAGATCGCGGCGGCGATCCTGGGTGCCATGGAAGTGGCTGAAAACGGTGATCTGGCGAACTGGATGATCCCCGGCAAACTGGTCAAGGGCATGGGCGGCGCGATGGACCTCGTGGCCGGTGTGGGCAAGGTCATCGTCGTGATGGATCACCAGAACAAGGCAGGCGAGAGCAAGGTGCTCAAGCAATGCAGCCTGCCCCTGACCGGGACCGGCGTCGTGAACCGGATCATCACCAACCTCGGTGTTCTCGACGTGGTGGAGGGCGGCCTGAAGATCGTCGAATGTGCCGAGGGCGTGACCGAAGAAGAGCTGCGCGCAGCGACCGAGGCGACGATTGTCTGAGGGCGAGGTTTCCCGCGAGGAAACCGGCAGCAAGGGGCGCTACACGATTGTCGTGAGCGGCCACGAGGCCGAGCTGACGTATTCCCGGCTCGGCCCCGATCAGGTGATCGCGGATCACACCGGCGTTCCCGAGGCCCTGTCGGGCCAGGGCGTCGGCCTGAAACTGGTCGAAAGGCTGGTGGCGGATGCGCGGGCTGAAGGATTCCGGATCGTACCGCTTTGCCCCTTTGTGAATGCGATGCGGCGCAAGCACCCGGAGTGGGCCGACGCGTTCAAGGTCTGAAGACCGGGCGCGCCGTGCCTTTCGATAGGCTGGACCCAGCGACGTCGAGAACGCCGGTTCGCGCCACTCAGTTCATCGCGGCAAAGACGCAGCCGTCCGAAATCAGCTCGGGCGGGGTCTGGCACAGGCCCTTGGCCACCTGGAAGGCGGCCAGCACCTTGGGCACGTAGTCGCGCGTCTCGGCAAAGGGGGGCACGCCGGCATGTTTGCGCACCGACCCCTCGCCCGCATTGTATCCGGCCAGCACAAGGATCGGGTCGCGGTCGAACTCCTGCATCAGCCAGTCGAGGTATTTGACCCCGCCGGTAATGTTCTGCGCGGCGGCAAGGCTGTCCGCCACGCCGAAGCGTTCGGCGGTTGCGGGCATCAGCTGCATCAACCCCTGCGCGCCTGCCCGGCTGATCGCGTCGGGCTTGCCTGCCGATTCCACGGTGATCACCGCCAACACCAGTGCGGGCGAGACCTGCGTGCCGATGGTCGACCGCAGGATGTCGATGCCGTTGACCTTGGCAATGTCCTGCATGTGCTGCAAGCGCGGGCTGCTGACCTTGCCCGCCGCTGCTGCCAGCGTCGCCATCGCGGTTTCCAGCCGTCCGGCACCGGACGATCCGATATTGGGCGACACCTTTTCCCAGAACCAGTCGTATTGTCCGGGCTGCGTCGGCGCGATGGCCCCCGAGGGCTGTGCGACGACGTCCGGGCCGACCTTCGGCTTCGGTTTCAGGGCGGCGGCCTGCACCGCCGGGTCGATCTGGATCCCGATCCGCGGCTTGCTGCCGGGCTTGGGGGCCTTCACCCGCTTGGCGGTGAAGTCGGGAAAGGGGGATGGTCCTTCCGCCCACACGGGCGTCGTGGCCAGCGCGCCGGAAAGGAGCGCGATTGCGAGTAGTCGGGTCATGCCTGCCTGCCGTTTATTATTTCTCGGCTCGATTTTCGGGAAGCTTCCCACAAAACCGCTGGCGAAACCAGCTTTTCGGTCTGCCGGAGGCCTTTGCGGGGGTCAATCAGGGCAGAGATTGAGGCAATTTCGCCATAATCCCCGCAGGTATCACGCCAATTTGAAAGAACCGCCGCCTAAATAGAAGAAAATATCTTTTGAAAACCGGTGGTTGCGATTTTTTAAGCCTCCGGGCAGCAAAAAAGATGAAAAGTCACATTTGCCGCCAAATTCACGCCCCAATCAGACAGCTATATAGCGTCATACCAAGTCGGACAGACGCTCAACTGAGAGAACGGCGTCACCAACGGACGGCAGGGTGTAACCTTAAAATCTGATCCTTGGAGGGACAAAACATGATGAACTTCTTCGCAAACTTCAAATCTGACGAATCCGGCGCCGTGACTGTTGACTGGGTTGTGCTGACCGCCGCCGTTGTGGGCCTGGCCGTTGCCGCATACTCCTCGATCCAGACCGGCGCTTCGGGCCTGACCGACCGTACGCAGAC
Source organism: Sulfitobacter sp. THAF37 (assembly GCF_009363555.1). NCBI lineage: Bacteria > Pseudomonadati > Pseudomonadota > Alphaproteobacteria > Rhodobacterales > Roseobacteraceae > Sulfitobacter > Sulfitobacter sp. THAF37. The sequence goes on along the minus strand of NZ_CP045372.1, from coordinate 1,981,645 downwards.
CTACCTGGACAACCGTACACCCGGCGGCAGCTAATTCTAACCTGACGGTTTGAAATGCCGGGGGCCGCACTCTGATGTCAGACTGCGGCCCCCTTTTCGTCCCGGTCGAGCGATCGGGTCGCGCTCTTCGAGAGGAGCACTACGATGTTGCGCAAACTGAGAGAATTCCGAAAGTCCGAACGTGGCGCAGTTACGGTGGACTGGGTCGTGCTGACAGCCGCGGTCGTTTCCCTGGCGGTGGTGATCATACTCGCGATCCACAACGGCGCAGAAAGCGTGGGCGAAGGCACGGGCAACTGGCTGAGTGACAGACAAGTCGGGAACTGACCCAAGCATTTTCCAAAGGTCGGCCGTCAGGCCGGCCCTTGGGGGTTTTTCGCCAGGGCTTTGCCCCTGCCCCAGCCTTACCACCTGATCGGCAAGAAATCGTCAGATTCGCACGATAGTGGAATGGGTCAAAGAGGTGCCGGATAACCGGCAGTAATGAGCAAGAGGTGACAAGATGCGGATGGTATTTGGACTGGTCCTACTGGTGGGCATCGCGTTGGCCGGCGGAGCGGTATACCTGGCCAAGGATCGGATCGCGCAATACCAGATAGCGAATGCGCGCGCTCAGGAAGCTCTGGCACAGGTCGTGCCCACGGTCAGCGTCTACGTGGCCGAAAAACCTTTGAAGTACGGCCAGAAACTGACCCCCGAAGACGTGCGGGAGGTGTCATGGCCCGAGAACGCGATCCCCGAAGGGGCGTTCACCGACCGCACCGAACTGTTCCCCGAGAACACGGATGAATCCCGCGTGGTCCTGCGCGCGATGGAAAAGGACGAGGCGATACTGGCGCTCAAGGTGACGGCACCGGGCGAAGATACCGGCCTGACCTCCCGGCTGGAGCGCGGCAAGCGCGCCTTTACCATCAAGGTGGACGTATCCAGTGGCGTCTCCGGCTTCCTGCGGCCCGGCGACCGGGTTGATGTGTACTGGACCGGCCGCGTCAACGTGAACCGCGATGCCCCCTCTTCCGAAGTGACGAAGCTGATCGAAGCCGGTGTGCAGCTGATCGCGGTCGACCAGACCGCTGGCGGTGATCTGGGCGAGGCGACCATCGCCCGCACCGTGACTGTCGCCGTCAGCCCGCAGCAGGTCGCGGCACTGGCACAGGCGCAGTCGACCGGCAACCTGTCGCTGTCTCTGGTCGGCGCCGAGGACGATACCATTGCATCGGCCATCGAAGTGGACCAGCGGTCCCTGCTGGGCATCGCAGCCGAAGAGGTCAAGGCCGAGGTCGCCAAGGAGAAGGTATGCACCATCCGCACCCGGCGCGGTGCCGAAGTTGTCGAGCTGCCGATCCCCTGCACCAACTGATTGCTTTGGCAGACGCCAGGATCCCAGACGTCTAAATCATTGACACACAATCGCTTGACCCGGCGTCCCAGTAATGCGGCGCCGGGTCGCATTTTATTATGTTGCCATTTATCCACAGCAGAAAATCTGCCGAACACCTTGATTCTTGCAAAAAAATCGAAACTGACGCAGAGTGCTTCAAACGACGGGCGAAAAGACCCTATCTTGAGGCGTGATCAAAAAGGCAGGTCACATGAAAATCGACAGATTTCTGAAAGCGGCTCTATTGGGCCTGACCTTGACCGCTGCGCCTGTTGCAGTGTTCTCCCCGGTGACGGCACAGGCCGATACGCTGCGGGTCGTCAAACGTGGCACCAACGCCGCGCTGGACGTGCCGATGAACCGGGCGGTCGTGGTGGAAAGCGACATCCCCTTCGCAGAGCTCAGCATCGCCAATCCGGGCATCGCGGATATTTCCTCGCTCTCGGACCGGACCATCTACGTGCTTGGCAAGGCCCCCGGTCTCACGACATTGACCCTGCTCGACGCGAGTGGCCAGCTGATCACCAATGTCGATGTACGCGTCGCTGCGGATGTGTCGGAGTTCAAGGAACGCCTGCGGCAGATCATGCCCGGCGAGAACATCGAGGTCCGCACCGCCAACGACGGGATCGTGTTGTCGGGCATCGTCTCTTCCACCCAGCGCCTGCAACGCGCGCTTGATCTGGCAGAACGCTACGCGCCGGAACGGGTTTCCAATCTGATGAGCGTCGGTGGCATCCAGCAGGTGATGATGAAGGTGCGATTTGCAGAAATGCAGCGCAACGTGTCGAAATCGCTGGGGTCTTCGCTGGCGCTGAACGGCGCCATCGGTGGCACCGGGATCAACGGCGGGACCGGCACCACGAATACCTCGGGCGGCGTTACGGGTGCCCTTGGCGGCAACATCCCGGCCAGCAACCAGAACGCGGGCGCTGTGCTATTCGGCTTCAACGCGGGTTCGACCCAGGTCGGTATCCTGTTGGAAGCATTGGAAGAAAAAGGCGTCGTGCGGTTCCTGGCAGAGCCCAACCTCGTCGCGCTTTCCGGGCAGGAGGCGAAATTCCTCGCCGGTGGCGAATATCCCGTTCCGGTGGCCCAGACCGACAACCGGATCTCGGTCGAATTCAAGCCTTTCGGCGTCGAACTGGTCTTTATCCCCCGCGTGGTGGACAAGGATATCATCAACCTCGAACTCAAGGCCGCGGTGTCGGCCATCGACCCCACCAACAGCCTGGAACTGGGCAACGGCATCTCGATCGCCGCCTTCACCCGGCGCGAAACCTCCAGCACGGTTGAAATGCGCGACGGCGAAAGCTTTGCCATCGCAGGCCTGCTGACAGACGATTTCACCGACAATTCCAGGCAATTGCCGTGGATCGGCGACGTGCCGGTGCTGGGCGCGCTGTTCCGTTCGGCGGATTATCAGCGCAGCCAGACGGAACTGGTGATCATCGTCACCGCGCATCTCGTCACCCCGACCCGTGGCGAGGCGCTCGCGCTGCCCACCGACCGGATCAAACCGCCGACCGAAAAGGACCTGTTCCTTTACGGCCGCACCGCCGAAGGTACCCGCACCCCCCGCAAGGGCGCTGCGGGTGAGGTTGCCAAACAGGACTTCGGCGGCTCCTATGGTTATGTACTGGATTGAACAGATGACACCGAGGCTGGCCATGAAACTCAAGCTTATCACTGCTTCGGCAGGTCTGGCCGCGCTGCTGGGCTGTGCCAGTACCGACCCTGTCTATACACAGTTCTACCGCGAATCCGGCGCGCTGACCGATACGGGCTACTTCGGCAACGCGACGCTGAACAACCGGCTGGTAATGACCGGCGAGCGTCAGTACACGCTCGATCTGGCGAACCGGTTCGCGGGCGAAGTGACCTCGGTCGTTACATTCGCCTTCAATTCCGCGCAGCTTGACGGCAACGCACAGGCGATCCTGCGTCAGCAGGCCGACTGGATCCGTCAGTTCCCGGAAATCCGCTTCCGCGTCTACGGTCATACCGACGCGGTCGGATCGAACAGCTACAACAAGGCCCTGGGCCTGCGGCGCGCCAATGCCGTGGTCAGCTATCTTTCCACCCTTGGCATCAGCCGCAGCCGGCTTGAAGCTGTTGTTTCCTTTGGTGAAACCCAGCCCTTGATCGTCACGCAGGGCCGCGAACGCAAGAACCGCCGCACCGTGACCGAGGTCAGCGGCTTTGTGAAACGCCACCCCACCGTGCTGGATGGCAAATACGCCCAGATCATCTACCGCGACTACGTGGCCAGCGGCGTGCCGCCAAGCCAGCTGAGTGATACGCTGACATCCGTGGTCGGCGGCCAGTAAGACCGGAACGGGGGGCCATGCGGCCCCCTTTTCGCATCCGGCAATGCCCCCCGGCCCCGGTGGGAGCGCGCCTGATCAATCGCCACGTCAGCGCCTGATCGTTTCAACAAACCCAACAATCTGTCCGTTTTGGCCCCAATCTCGCCCAAGTTCGGGGTGATATTCTCCTCATACGACAAATGTGTCTGCGCAGTATGCCGGACATGGGTGACCGCGCGACGCGAAGCTGCACCAGAACGCAAGCAGCAGCTCAGCCGGCCTGGCCCTGGCAAATAGAGGAACAAGGTCATGAGTAGTGTAATGCCGCAACCGGAAGCCGCACAGATCGTCGCCTGTACCGTCAGCCGTGACGTGCAGAACTTCGATCTGCTGATCGAGGACATGGAAGACACCATGGGCGAGAGCTGGGGCGATCTCGGGTTTTCCGAGGCACTTGCCTTTTTCAGCCAACCAGAGGCGTCGGCGATGGAGTTCATTGCCCTTGCGATAGATCAGGATGACGAAGACAACCTGACCCTGATGTCCGAGATCATCACTCAGGCCAAGGCGCATGACGTGCGCGTGATCCTGATTGCCGAAGACGTGACCCCCGCGGCGCTGCATTCCCTGTTGCGCCAGGGGGCGGACGAATTCGTACCCTACCCCCTGCCCGAAGGTGAGCTTGCCCAGGCCATTGCCAAGGTCCGTGAAACGGGCCAGCCCCAGGCCGCGCCATCTGAAACCAGCGGGCCGAGCCTGCGCGCAGGCGCAAACAAGAACGGTGCCGTCATCGTGGTGCACGGTCTGGCCGGGGGCACCGGCAGCACCACCATGGCTGTGAACCTCGCGTGGGAGCTTGCCACCGCGGACAAGAAAGCGCCGCCGTCGGTCTGTCTTCTGGATCTGGATTTTCAGTACGGATCGGTCGCGACCTTCCTCGACCTGCCGCGCCGAGAAGCCGTCTACGAGATGCTGTCGGACACCGAAAGCATGGACGAGGAGATCTTCGGCCAGGCGATGCTGACCTACGAGGACAGACTGCACGTGCTGACCGCGCCGACCGACATGCTGCCGCTGGACCTGCTCGGTTCCGACGACATCGACCGGGTGCTTCAGATCGCCCGCAGCCAGTTCGATTATGTGGTGATCGACATGCCGTCGACCCTCGTGCAGTGGTCCGAAACGGTGCTGAACCAGTCGCATGTCTATTTCGCCATGCTGGAGCTCGACATGCGGTCGGCGCAGAATACCCTGCGGTTCAAACGCGCGCTTCAGTCGGAAGACCTGCCGTTGGAAAAACTGCGCTACGTGCTGAACCGGGGGCCAAAGTTCACCGACCTGAACGCCAAGAGCCGGGTCAAGCGCATGGCGGAATCGCTGAGCATCTCCATCGACGTGCAACTGCCCGACGGGGGCAAGCCGATCACCCAGGCCAACGACCACGGGATGCCGCTGGCCAATGCCGCGCCGAAAAGCCCATTGCGCCGTGAAATCGCCAAGCTTGCGGCGTCCATCCACGACCTCAAGGGCGACCAGGCCGAAGCCGCCTGATCCTGAACCGAAAGAGCACACACATGTTTTCCAAATACAAGAAGACGTCTGACGCCGCACCGGCCCGCAAGGCGGCCGCGGTTGTCGATCTGGCACCGCCGCCCTCGGCGCAGCCGGCCAAGACTGTTGTGCGCAAGGCCAGCCAACCCGCTGCGGCCGCCCCCGTCGACAAGGATGTGAAACGCAAGCAGCGGATGGGCGAAATCAAGCTGGAGCTGCACCGGGCCCTGCTGGACAACCTGAACCTTGCGGCACTGGAACATGCCAGCGAAGCGGACCTGCGCCAGGAGATCAACGCGATTTCCGCGGAAATTCTGGCCGAGAAGAGCATCGTTTTGAACCGCGAAGACCGGATAACACTGAATTCGGAGCTGTTCGACGAGGTGACGGGCCTTGGTCCGCTGGAAACCCTGCTCAAGGACGATACGGTCAACGATATTCTGGTGAACGGACCGCAACAGATATTCGTGGAACGCGACGGTCGGCTGCAGCTCACCGACATCACCTTCAAGGATGAAAAGCACCTGCTGCGCATCATCGACAAGATCGTAAGCGCGGTGGGCCGCCGGGTCGATGAATCCAACCCTTATGTGGATGCCCGTCTGCAGGATGGTTCACGTTTCAACGCGATGGTCCCACCGGTTGCGGTGGACGGCAGCCTTGTTTCCATCCGGAAATTCAAGAAGGACAAGCTTGGGATCGACGACCTGGTGAACTTTGGCGCCTTTACCGAGGAAATGGCCGCCTATCTTCAGGCCGCCGTCGCGACGCGGCTCAACATCATCGTGTCGGGCGGTACAGGGTCGGGTAAGACCACCACGCTCAATGCCCTGTCGTCCTTCATCGACAACGCCGAACGTATCCTGACGATCGAGGATACGGCGGAGCTTCAGTTGCAGCAGACCCATGTGGGCCGGATGGAAAGCCGCCCCGCCAACGTCGAAGGAAAGGGCGAGGTTTCCCCCCGCGACTGTCTGAAAAACGCCCTGCGGATGCGCCCCGACCGCATCATCGTGGGTGAAACCCGCGGCGAGGAAGTGATCGACATGTTGCAGGCCATGAACACCGGCCACGACGGGTCGATGACCACGATCCACGCCAACTCCGCCCGCGACGGCGTCTCTCGTCTGGAGAACATGATCGCCATGGCCGGGATCGAAATGCCGCTCAAGGCGGTGCGCTCGCAGATCTCGTCAGCCGTGAATCTGATCGTGCAGGCCAGCCGTCTGCAGGACGGTTCGCGCCGCATGACATCCATTACCGAAATCACCGGCATGGAAGGCGACGTGATCTCGATGCAGGAGATCTTTCGCTACCAGCGTGTCGGCCTGACCCCCGACAACAAGATCATCGGTCACTTCACGGCGACGGGCGTGCGCAGCCACTATGCGGAACGGTTTCGCATGTGGGGCTACGACCTGCCGTCCTCCATCTACGAACCCATCGCGGCCCAATAGGCCGTGCCAGAACAGATGCGTCAGCCTATCAAGGAACCCCTGCAATGAGTGCCGAACCGATTATCTACGGCCTGATCTTCATCGGCGTGCTGGTGCTGGTCGAGGGCCTCTACCTCGTGGCTTTTGGCAAGTCCATCAGCCTGAACAGCCGGGTGAACCGGCGGCTCGAAATGCTGGAAAAAGGCACGCGCCGCGAAGAGGTGCTCGACAAGCTGCGCAAGGAAATGCAGCAGCACATGGATGCCAAGTCCATCCCGCTGTATTCGCTGCTGTCGACCAAGGCGCAGAAGGCCGCCATCGCCTTTACCCCCCAGCAGCTGCTGATGATCATGGGCGGCGTGTCTGCCGCCGCCTTCATGGCGCTGACTGTCGGCACCGAAACCGACGCGCCGGTGCGTGCGCTTTTGTCGGTCGGGATCGGCGTCGGCGGTGTCTACTTCTGGATTTCGTCCAAGGCGAACAAACGCATGGGCATGATCGAAGAGCAGCTTCCCGATGCGGTGGAACTGATGGTGCGGTCCTTGCGGGTGGGGCACCCGTTCTCCAACGCCATCTCGATCGTCTCCAAGGAAATTCAGGATCCGCTCGCCTCGGAATTCGGCGTGATCGCGGATGAATCCGCCTATGGCCGCGATGTGGGCGAGGCGCTCAAGGACATGGCCGAACGTCTGGACATGCAGGATTTGCGCTTTCTCGCCGTGGCCGTGACGATCCAGCAGCAATCGGGTGGCAACCTGGCCGAGATCCTTGCAGGTCTGGCCAAGGTGATCCGCGCCCGCTTCCGCCTGTTCCGCCGCGTGAAGGCGATCACGGCCGAGGCGAAATGGTCGGGCAAGTTCCTGTCCGCCTTCCCGATCCTCGCGCTGATCGTGATCAACGTCTCGGACCCGCATTACTACGACGAAGTGCGCGACCACGCCCTGTTCATCCCTGCCTGTTTCCTCGTGGGTATCTTCCTTGCGATGAACCTCTTTGTGATGCGCATTCTCACCGACATCAAAGTTTAGGGACCGGACATGGATATCCTTCTGCAGATCAACGACCAGATCACCCGGATCCTCGGCCCGATGGGATTGATCATCATCGTCGGCGTCCTGGGCTTTGTCATGGTGGCAACCGCCGCCATCATGTACATGCGCCAGCCCGAGGACCCGCTGACCAAGCTCAAGCGCACCGCGGCAAACCCCGGCAAGGCGGCACAGGGCGCCAAGCTGCGCCAGGCCGACCAGAACGCCCAGTTGCAGAAGTTTGCCAAGTTTCTCGAACCCGAGGATGTCGCGGAACTGTCCGCCAAACAACTCATGCTGCGCCAGGCGGGGTATCAATCGCGCGACGCGGTGCGCATCTTCTACTTTGCGCAGATGGCGCTGGGCCTGATCGGCATGGCGGCGGGCATCTTCTACACCGGCGTTTTGGGTGGCGGCGAAGGCATGAGCACGCAGAAAACAATGATCTACACCCTGTTGCCGGGGGCGGTCGGATACTTCCTGCCGAAATACTGGGTCACGCGCCGGGTAGAGGCCCGCAAGGAGGAGATCACCCGCGGCTTCCCCGATGCGCTGGATATGATGCTGGTCTGTGTCGAGGCGGGCCAGTCGCTGGACCAGTGCATCGTCCGCGTCAGCGCCGAACTGCGCGCGTCCTATCGGGCGTTGTCCGAAGAATTCCAGATCGTCGCCTACGAGATGAAGGCGGGCAAGGACAAGATCACCGTTCTCAACGATATGGGCGAACGCTGCGGCGTGCAGGACGTGTCGTCTTTCGTGACCGTTCTGGTCCAGTCCGCCGCCTTCGGGACGTCGATCTCTGACGCGCTGCGGGTCTACGCCGGCGAGATGCGGGACAAACGCGTGATGCGCGCCGAGGAAGCCGCAAACAAGTTGCCAACCAAGATGACCCTTGCCACAATGATGCTCACGGTGCCGCCGCTGCTGATCATCCTCGTGGGTCCCTCGGTGCACGGCATCACGCAACTCGGCAAAATGGGCGGACTGGCGGAATAATGACATCAAGATGCGGACGCGGTCCTTGCCGCGCTCTCGCCCTGACGACCATGATCGGACTGGCCGCCTGTTCACCGGGCGGCTTTTCCGCGTCCAAACCCGACCGCGTCTATGCCCCCGGCGTCGACCAGCGGGCCGAGGCTGTCGACGGGATCGAAGTCGGCCACCGCCTGATCGCCGCGGGGCAATACGAACTGGCGATCAAGTCCTTCAACCGCGCGGCACTCGATCACGGTCTCGATGCCGAGGTGCTGTCGGGTCTCGGGTCGGCCAATCTGGGGCTGGGGCGGCTCGGCCAGGCGGAAGACCTGCTGCGCCGGGCGGTCAAGGACGACGGCACCCAGCCCGAGGTCTGGAACAACCTGGGCGTGGTCCTGATGGAACGCGGCAAAACCGTCGAGGCCGAGCAGATCTTCAAAAAGGCGTTTGCGCTGGACAATGGCCAAAGTGACGCAATCCGCGACAATCTTCGCTTGGCACTCGCAAAATCGCAAAACTCTGATAACGTTGTGCTTGACGACAACGATTATAAGCTGGTGCGCCGGGGTGGCGGTGACTTTCTGATCACGGCCCCCCTCTGACGATACCGGCATCGAGGTAGAGCAGAAAAGGACGCAAACATGCGCCACCCTATTCTTTTGGCCGTCTGCATTGCAGGCGTTACCGCTGTTGCAGGCTGCGGTGAGAAAGATGCAAACGCCACCGTTGAACGGGCCTTCAAGGACGTCAACGTGGTGGACGAATCCAACCTGTCCGACGTGATGTTGACCGTCGCGGACCCGAACGAAGCGGTGACATACTTTGCCCGCTCGGCCGCGGAGAAGCCCGACAACATCAGCCACCAGCGCGGGCTGGCCTCCTCGCTGATCCGCGCCAAGCGCGTGACCGAAGGTGCGGCGGCCTGGGCCAAAGTGACCAGGATGAAGGACGCCACCAACGACGACAGCGTCGAATACGCCGATGCGCTGATCCGCGCCGGCGACTGGGCCAAGGCCGAAACCGTCCTGAACGCAGTGCCGCCGACCCACGAGACCTTCAAGCGGTACCGGCTGGAGGCGCTGGTCGCCGACAGCAAGCAGGAATGGAAGAAGGCCGACAGCTTTTACGAGATCGCGGTGGGCCTGACCACCACACCGGGTGCGGTGATGAACAACTGGGGCTATTCCAAGCTGACCCGCGGCGACTACGTCGAGGCGGAACGCCTGTTCACGGAATCCATCCGCCAGGACACCACCCTCTTTACCGCCAAGAACAACCTGATCCTGGCCCGCGCCGCCCAGCGCGACTACACGCTCCCGGTGGTTCCGATGGATCAGACGGAGCGGGCACAGCTTCTGCACACCATGGCGCTGTCCGCGATCAAGAAAGGCGACGTGGAGATCGGCAAGGGCCTGCTGCAAGAGGCCATCGACACCCACCCGCAGCATTTCGAGGCCGCCGTGCGGTCGCTGCGCGCGCTCGAAGGCTAGTTTCGTGGCGATCACCGCCACAACCGCCCTGTGGTTCCTGCCCTTCGTTCTGCCGATCTGCCTCTATGTCGCCTACACCGACATGGCGCTGATGAAGATCACCAACAAGGCCGTGGTCCTGCTGGCGCTGATCTTTGTCGTGCTCGGTATCTTCCTGATGCCCTTCGACGCCTACCTCTGGCGGCTTGCGGCACTGGGCATCGTGCTGGCGATCGGGATCATCCTGAACGCCGCCGGGGCGCTTGGCGCGGGCGACGCGAAATTCGCAGCCGCCGCGGCCCCCTACATCGCACTGGGCGACCTGCGCTTCATGCTGACCCTGTTCATGGGGGTCCTCTTTGCCGCGGTGGTGGCCCACCGGGGCGCCAAATATTCGCCACTGCGCCGCATGGCCCCCGACTGGGTCAGCTGGGAACAGACCAAGAAGTTCCCCCTCGGGCTCGCCCTCGGCCCCGCTTTGGCCATCTATCTGATCCTCGGTGCCCTTTATGGCGCCTGAATAACGCCATAATCGCGCGCTAGCGTCCGCCAGAGCAGAGACATACCGCCCCGCCCGAGAGGAGCCGCCCCCGTGAACATGCAGAACACCGCCGTCATGGCGCCGCCGCCGCCCAAGCGGCTCGAAGACATGAAACTGCCGATCGTGATGATGCGGGACATCCTGCTCAAGACGATCTTTCGAAAGAACGTCGAGCGTGTCAGCGAACTCTCTGCCGCCATCTGTCTGCCGATCCCGGTGACGCAGGAACTGGTGGACATGGCCCGCACCCAGCGCCTGCTGGAGGCGACAGGCACGCTGAACGCCCAGAACGGCAATGAAATGGGCTATCAGCTGACCGACGCGGGCAAGGCCCGTGCGCTGGACGCGCTGGCCCAGTCCGAATACTTCGGCCCGATGCCGGTGCCGCTCGACGTCTACCGCGAACAGGTCAAACGCCAGTCGGTGCGCAACCTGCAGATCACCCGCGAACAGCTGACCGGCGCCATGGGCCACCTTGTTCTCCCGGACAGCCTGCTCGACCATCTCGGCCCTGCTGTCAGCGCAGGCCGCTCGATCCTGATGTACGGCCCACCCGGCAACGGCAAATCCTCCATCTCCAACGGGATCCGCGACGCCCTGGGCGACAAGGTCTATGTGCCGCGCGCCATCGAATACGCCAGCCAGGTGATCACGGTCTATGACCCCATCGTGCATTCCAAGGCCGAGGACGAAGTGCAGGACCCCACCTCGTTGCGCCGCGTCACCCGTTATGACATGCGCTATGTCTGCTGCGAACGGCCCACGGTGATCACCGGGGGCGAATTGTCGCTCGACATGCTCGATCTGGTCTACAACCCCACCGCGCGCACCTACCAGGCGCCGCTGCAGCTGAAATCCACCGGGGGCATCTTCATCGTCGACGACCTTGGCCGGCAGAAAGAACCGCCCCAATCCATCGTGAACCGCTGGATCGTCCCGCTGGAGGAAAGCAAGGACATCCTCGCCCTGCAATCGGGCGAAAAGTTCGAGGTGCCCTTCGACACGCTGGTGATCTTCTCCACCAACTTCCACCCGAACGAAATCTTCGACCAGGCCGCGCTGCGCCGGATCTTCTTCAAGATCAAGATCGACGGCCCGAACCAGCAGAATTTCCTCAAGATCTTCGCCATGGTGGCCAAGAAACGCGGCATGCCGCTGGACGAGGCGACGCTGGTGCACCTGCTGAAGGTCAAATACCCCACGATCCAGAACACCTATGCCAACTACCAGCCGATCTTTCTGATCGACCAGATGATCGCCATCTGCGAATTCGAAGGCATCCCCTACCAGATGTCCCCCGAACTGATCGACCGCGCCTGGGCGAACATGTTCGTCAAGGACGAACATATCGTGAAATAACCGGCCAGGCGCGACCGGCCCCTACACCGCGCAGCCCGCCCCTTCTTTATGCTTCAAATACCTCCGGGGGTCCGGGGGCTGGCCCCCGGTCCATCCCATGCTAACTTGCGCTCCATGCGCCCCCTGCCCCCCAATTTCAAAGACTGGTTCGCCGCCAAGGGCTGGTCCATCCACCCGCACCAGCAGGCGATGCTGGACCGGGCGGATGACCCCGCGCTGCTGCTGATCGCCCCCACCGGCGGGGGCAAGACATTGTCCGGCTTCCTGCCCACGCTGATCGACCTCGCCGAAGACCGGCACGAGGGCATGCACACGCTCTACATCTCGCCGCTCAAGGCGCTGGCGGCCGACATCAAACGCAACCTGACCGCCCCGGTGCAGGAGATGGGCCTGCCCGTCACCATCGACGAACGCACCGGCGACACCCCTGCCAGCCGCCGCAGACGGCAACGCGCGGACCCGCCGCATATCTTTCTCACCACGCCTGAAAGCCTCGCGCTGCTGGTCAGCTACGACGACGCCCCGCGCATGTTTCGCGGCCTCAAACGCGTGGTGATCGACGAAATCCACGCACTGGCCGAAAGCAAACGCGGCGACCAGCTGACGCTGGCGCTCGCGCGGTTGCAAACGCTCTGCCCGAACCTCAGGCGCGTGGGCCTTTCCGCCACGGTGGAAGACCCCGCCGCCATCGCGCATCTGATGGCCCGCCACCCCGATCCTTGCGAAATCCTGCTGGCCGATCCCGGCCCCGCCCCGGACATCCGGATGCTGCGCACCGAAGAAGCCCCGCCCTGGTCCGGCGGCGGCGCTGCCTATGCCATCCCCGCCGTGCTCGAACAGGTGCGGCAGCACCGGACCACGCTGATCTTCCACAACACCCGCGCCCAGGCCGAAATCTTCTTTCACAACCTTTGGCTCGCCAATGACGACAGCCTGCCCATCGGCATCCACCACGGCAGTCTCGATCGCGAACAGCGCCAGCGGGTGGAGGCCGCGATGGTCCGCGGCGATCTGCGCGCCATCGTCTGTACCGGCAGTCTCGATCTGGGGATCGACTGGGGCGACGTGGACCTGGTGATCCAGATCGGCGCCCCCAAGAACGTCAAACGTCTGGTGCAGCGGATCGGCCGCGCCAACCACCGCTACAACGCCCCCTCCAAGGCGCTGCTGGTGCCCGCCAACCGCTTCGAGGTGGTCGAATGCGTCGCCGCGCTTGACGCGGTACTGGCGGGGGAACTGGACGGCGACCCGCGCGGACCCGGCCCCCGCGACGTGCTCTGCCAGCACATCCTGATCGCCGCCTGCGCCGGCCCCTTCGACGCCGATGCGCTTTTTGCCGAAGTCACCTCTGCCGGGGCCTATGCCGCCCTGTCCCGCGCCGATTTCGACGCCTGCCTCCAGTTCTGCGCCACGGGGGGCTACGCCCTGCGCGCCTATGACCGCTGGCAGCGCCTGATGCAGCGCCCCGACGGGCTGTGGCAGCTGCGCGACCCCCGCGCGGCGCAGCGCATCCGCATGAACATCGGCACCATCCAGGACACCGACACGCTCAAGGTCAGGATGAAACGGAACCGCGGCGGCAAGCCCCTGGGCGAGATCGAGGAAGGCTTTGCCGCCTCGCTCACACCCGGCGACACGTTCCTGATCGGCGGCCAGATCGTGAAATACGAGGGCCTGCGCGACATGACCGTGGAGGTCAGCCGGGATGCGGCGAGAAAGCCGAAGATCGCCACCTTCATGGGCACGAAATTCGCCACATCGACCCAGCTGTCCGCCCGCGTCCAGGACATGTTCACCCAGGACAACTGGCCCGACCTGCCGCGTCACACCGGCGAATGGCTTCACCTGCAGCGCGAGGTCAGCCAGCTGCCGCAGCCGGGCCGCCTGCTGATCGAAAGCTTCCCCCACGACGGGCGCGAACAGACCGTGGTCTACGGCTTTGCCGGGCGCAACGGGATGCAGACCCTGGGCCTCTTACTGACCAAGCGGATGGAGGAGCTGGGCCTGCATCCCCTGGGCTTTGTCGCCACCGATTACGCCACGCTGATCTGGGGGCTGGAGGCGGTAGAGGACCCCGCGCCGCTGTTCGACCCCGCCGCCCTCCACGAGGGGCTGGAAACCTGGCTTGCGGGCAATGCGGTGATGAAACGCACCTTCCGCGCCTCCGCCACCATCGCAGGACTGATCGAACGCAACACGCCCTCGGCGCGCAAGTCGGGGCGGCAGGCCACGTTTTCTTCCGACATCCTCTATGACACGCTGATGCGCTACGACCCGGACCACCTGATGCTGCAGATCACCCGCGAAGAGGCCTTGCGCGGGCTGGTGGATTTCGGCCGCATCGAAGAGATGCTGACCCGCATCGGCGGCCGCATCGACCACCGCCGTCTGACCCGCGTGACCCCGCTGGCCGCCCCCCTGTTCCTGGAAATGGGCCGCATCCCGGTCAAGGGCGAAGCCGAAGAACGCCTGCTGGCCGAAGAGGCCGCGCGGCTGATGGAAACCTCCGGCCTTGCCCGGATCACCCCGGCGCCGTCGAACAAACCGAAATGGCGGGTGGGGTTCTAAGGGCGGGAGCCTTGGGGCGCTGGTCAGGATCAGAGGACCGGGGCCAAGCAGTGGATGAAGTGGGTGGGGAGCGGTCGTTCAATGCGCCTTGGCGCGGATGGCCGCTATGGCCCGGCAATGACAGGCTGCGAAACTTCCGCCGGTAAAAGGATCTGTCGCTCCTGCATGGGGCTGAGATCACGGCTCTCAGATCAGCCTGACAGGCAGCCGCCTGAAGGGTTCACATCCCGCGTCCAGCAGGGCATTGAGCAATTCGTCCGAGATGAACGTCGACCCGCGCGCCAGGTCTGACGACAGGTCTTTCAGCCGCCAGATATGGTGCCCCTCCAACGCAGATTTGCGCAGTGTAAAGGTATCCTCGCTCTCTCCGCCAGTCGTTACCCAATTGCCAAAGTCACGGATGAACGAACTTCCGTCCGTGCGGAACACTTTCTCCGTATTGCGCCTGACCCTCGACTCTTCGGGGACCAGCGCGTCAACCCGCGCGATCACCCCCAGCAGCCAGTAGGCATCGCGGATCTCGGCACCGTCCGGATCCGTAAATACGATGTCTCCCAACCAGACCGCATCCGGATCCATCTTCAAAAGCAGATCGCGCACCTTCCGGTCGATCATCACCTGCCTTGAAGTGCTGCACAAATGGAAAGAAAACGGCGGCAGATGACCGTCGTATTGCCGCACCGACAGGGGCAACACCTCGTCCGGGATACGGCCCGGCGTGTTCGGGTCCCACAGGAACCCGATCCGCATGTTATCGTCGGCCGTTTGGCCGTGGTATCCGACGTGGGCCATATCCGGGCGAGCCGTGGTCCAGATCAACCATGCCTTGTCAGCTGAAGTCATCGAATCTCTCACTCTCAAATTTGACACAGCCGATCGTCGCGACCGGCTCAAGACCGCGCAGCGAAATCTCCCGCAGGAAGCTGCGCGAACAGAAATGGAAGGCGGGCAGCAGCATCTGCATCCAGAAGGGCGCCTCTGCCACCACGTCACGCCGCAGGGTCAGCATCGGCCAAGTCCCCGCGTCGATGCTTATCAACGTGCCCTCGTGATCCAGCACCGGTGTCAGATGGTCGACGCTTTCCTCAGCAAGGGCGGACAGCTGCCGCCCGCAGGTCAAAAGCCAGAAGCCGCCGGTATTCACTTCGCCCGGGGCCATCTCAAGCGCCACGGGGGTAAAGTGATGCACCCCCGGATCGACATCTTCGAGCAGCGCGACGAAGGCACTGCTGACCAGCCGGGTGCTACTGTCGGGTCCATACATAAAATGCCGGGGCCTGCGCGTTTCGCCGACACGGCGCAAGGCGACCGGCTCTGACGAGAGGCCGATATCCGCCTGCTCGGGCGAGGCCCATTCGGTCTGGAATATCCCCGGTTCGCTGGAGGGCGTGAGAATGAATTGCGACGGTACCTGCATTTCTGGCCCTTACCTGTAATTGATCTGCAACGAATGCCGAGCGACAGGCAGGGACAACATGAAAGCTCCGGTATTTCGAGCCGCAACCGGCTGCGGTTCCGTGATTTACCGCCGCTGCTTGGTCACTGAAAAGCAGCAACCCGACAACCGGCTTTGGCCTGTGTCAGAACAGCAACCAAGGATCAGGCTCTGGACCCATTCTTTCCATACGCTCAGCGGCGATTTCACGAAATTTCAATGGGTTCGGGGCGTGCGGCCAATCCTCTCTGGGGACATTCCTGCGCAATGCCCTGCCGGGCCATGGTCAGCGGAAAAATCTGTCAAACTGAGCGTATCGAATTAAGGGATCCGGAGCCTAGTTCATCGGTATGAATGATCCGTTCCAATAGACGAGCGCGCCTGCGTCCTCACATTCCCGAATGGCACGTACCCTGCCGATCACGATCGAATGGGTCGCGCGATCAATCATCTCCTCGACCTCACAATCGAATGCAGCCGGTGCACCTTTCAAGAGCAGAGCACCGCTTTCAGCAGCCTCCCAGTCTCCCTGCCTGTATCGGTCTGGCCCCTTCACCCCGCGAAAGCCCGAGAAGTCCTCGGCAATCTGCTGGTGCCCCGCACCGAGGGATGACCAGCCGAACTTTCGGTACTTGTCGAGCAGGGGCCAGCTGGATGAGCTTCGGTTGACACAGGCAAGCAGGAGCGGCGGTTCGGCGCTCAGCGAGATCGCTGACGTGACCACCAGGCCGGAGATGTCGGCACCTTCGCCAACCGTGATAACCGAGCAGTTGCCCACCAACGCGCGCATCGCGTTGGTGAACGACTTGGAGGATGGAAGCTCCATCACCGGATACCCGCTTCGGCAAGCAACGGCAGTACGTTATCGCGGAAATACGGAAACTCTTCGACGTAGTCGACAAAGGACAGTGTCGTGCCTGAAAACCCGGTTTCATGCAGCTTGATGATGCCATCCGCGACCTGTCTTGGCGTGCCGACGAGCGGAAAGCCACCGTGTCCCATTGCGAACAGGTCTTTGATCTGGGCCAGCAGATCGTGAGGGAACGATTGAGCATGAGCAAACTGCAGGTTCACCAGATTGTCCACTGCCTCCCAGTCTGCCAAATCGCCCATCAGCCGGTCCCGCAGCGCAGTGGCTTCTTCCTCAGTCTCTCTGCAGATGACATGGCTGAATGTCAGAACACCGACATCACGGCCCTTGGATTTCGCCAGTTCCTTGAGCTCTTTGATCTCCGAAACCGATCGCGTCAGATCAATTGCGGGCGTGAAAAGGTAATCAGCATTTTCCGTGGCAAAGGCCCGACCGGTTTCAGAGCCCGCAGCGTTCAGGATCGGGGGGCGACCGTCTATCGGCTTGGGATCGCCTGCAACATGCTTCAGTTTGAAGTATTGCCCATCCCAATCAAAATATTCTTCGGACGCCCATAGTTTCTCTATGATCTCGAACCATTCCTGCGCATAGCCGTAGCGGGTTTCATGATCATCCGGCAGGGTCAGCCCCAGCGCCTCATATTCAGGCTTGTTCCAACCCGCAACGATGTTGAGCCCGGCACGTCCGTTGCCGACCTGGTCCATCGTGGCGATCTGTTTTGCGGAAACAACAGGATTATTGGCGGCGGTATGGAGTGTCGCAAAGACGCTGATGTTCTTGGTCGACGCCAACAGGGCGGTCGCCCATGTAACCGTTTCAAGGACACCGCCGTGAAAGTCGGTCTCGCCGCCATATCCGACCCAGCGGGCGATGGGCAGCATGAAATCAATGCCCGCCTCGTCCAGCATCTTTCCGAGTTTGAGGTTGTTTTCCCAACTGTTCACCCAGCGGTCCGGCGATTTCGTTACCGTCATGCCAGAGGAGCAGTTTGACGAAAACGTCCCCAACTTAAAGCCAGTCTTATCCTTCATCATATTCTTAGCCATCGCTTCCCTCACCATTGGATAGATTTTCAATTTGATTATTGATTCTAAACCGTATGCCAAAATTTCTTTCAGTCAAACAAAATCGATTATAAGGTCTATTTGACTAACAGGGGGGCAACTGATGACCATGGATCAGGATCCGCACGATCTCGACTATCATTGGCACTTGTCGGGCAGTGATACCGAGGTTGCCTGCACCGAGCTCGAATTTTCCCTGATGCGCTGTTTCGAAGCTTTCGGGCGCTGGCAAACTGAATGCCTGGCGTCGGTCGGCGGTATCGCCGCGACGGGTCCCGAAAACGCCTTGCTGCATCTTGTCCGCATGAATGACCGTACGAAAAGCATCAAGGAACTGGCACGTCTGACCAATCGCGATGACATACCGAATATCCAGTATTCGATGCGCAAACTGGTCAGCGGAGGTTTCGTGAAAAAACATGGGTCTGGAAGGACTGGCGTTACCTATGAGGCGACGGAGAAAGGCAAACAGGTCACTGATGATTATGGCGCGATCCGCCGACGCTTGCTGATCGAGCAGATCAAAAGCCTGCCGGAGTTCGATCAACGTCTGAAAGCCGCAAGTCAGAGCCTGAATTTATTGGCTGGAATCTATGAAGAAGTATCGCGTGTCGCTGCCACGCATCGGCGCTGAGGTAGCAGCGGCTCGCGGTCATCAATACGTCGATGCGTTCCGGCGAGCCTCAAGAGCTTCTCTCGTGAAATCCATCCCCTTGCCAAACCTGAGCATTTCAAACATGAACAAAGGATGAACGGATACGATTTCACCCTCGCCGGCGCGCAGCTGACCGCGCTCGGTTCCGGGGCGCTCTGGTGGCCGGGGCAAAGCCTGCTCTGCGTCAGCGACCTGCATCTGGGCAAATCCGAGCGGATCGCCCGGCGCGGTGGCGCGGCGCTGCCCCCTTACGACACCCGCGATACGCTGACCCGGCTGGCGGCGGACCTTGCGCTTTGTCATGCGCGCACGGTTGTGTGCCTGGGCGACAGCTTTGACGACGCGGATGCCGCCCGCGCCCTGCCCGAGGAGGAACGCCTGTGGATCGCGCGGCTGCAGGCGGGGCGGCGCTGGGTCTGGATCGAAGGCAACCACGACCCCGGCCCGGTCGACCTTGGCGGCAGCCACCTGGCGGAACTGCCCCTCGCGCCGCTCAGCTTTCGCCACATCGCACAGCCCGGTGCCAGCGGCGAGGTATCGGGCCACTACCACCCCAAGGCCAGCGTCACCACCCGCAGCGCGCGCATCACCCGTCCCGCGTTTCTGCACGACAGCGACCGGCTGATCATGCCCGCTTACGGGACCTACACAGGCGGCCTGCGCAGCCATGCCGAGGTGCTTTGCGCCTTGATGCGTCCCGAAGCGCAGGCCATCCTGACCGGCAAAACGCCGATCCCCATCCCGATGCCACGATAGGATACCATATGTCGCCAGAGGCCGTTCAGCGCATCCACGACAGTTTCGCCGCGCAAAGCATGATGACGACACTCGGCGCGACGGTGGACGCCGTGGAGCATGGCGAAGTGCGCATCGCCGCCCCGATCCTGCCCGGCGCACGCCAGCAGCAGGGCCACGGACACGCGGGGCTGACCTTTTCGCTGGGCGACACGGCGGCCGGCTACGCCGCGCTGACGGTGCTGCCCGAGGGGGCCGAGGTCGTCACTGCCGAGATCAAGATCAACCTCCTGGCCCCGGCCCGCGGCGACAGGCTGGTGGCGGTGGGCAAGGTGATCAGACCCGGCAAGCGGTTCTGCGTTGTAACGGCGGAAGTTTTTGCCGAGACCGAAGGCAAGGCAACGCTGATCGCGATCCTGCAAGGCACCATGGCGCCGGTACTGGGCTAGGACAGCCCCGCCTCGCGTGCCGCGGGGCGGAAACTGCGGCTGACCGGGATCTTGGCCCGGGGTCCTAGGCGGTCAGCCCCTCGGGCTCGGCCAGACCGTTTGCGCGGCAGCAGGCGGTGACGGTATTGGCCAGCAGGCAGGCGATGGTCATGGGGCCGACGCCGCCCGGCACCGGGGTGATCGCCCCCGCACGCGCGGCGCAGCTGTCAAAGTCCACGTCGCCCACCAGACGGGTCTTGCCCTCGCCCTTCTCGGGCGCATCCAGCCGGTTGATGCCCACGTCGATCACGGTGGCGCCTTCCTTGATCCAGTCGCCCGGCACCATCTCGGGGCGGCCCACGGCGGCGACCACGATGTCGGCACGGCGCACCACCTCCGCCAAGTCTTTCGTGCGGCTGTGGGCGATGGTCACGGTGCAGCTGTCGTTCAGCAGCAATTGCGCCATCGGCTTGCCCACGATGTTGGATCGGCCAATCACCACCGCATCCATGCCGGAGAGCGACCCGTGATGATCCCGCAGCATCATCAGGCAGCCCAGCGGCGTGCAGGGCACCATGCTTTTCTGCCCCGTGCCCAGCAGCCCGACGTTCGAGATATGGAAGCCGTCCACATCCTTGGCCGGGCTGATCGAATTGATCACCAGGTCCTCGTCCAGATGCCCGGGCAGCGGCAATTGCACCAGAATACCGTGAATTTCCGGATCGTTGTTCAGCCGGTCGATCAGGCCCAGCAGGTCGGCCTCCGACGTGTCGGCGTCAAGCTTGTGCTCGACCGATTTCATGCCGACCTCGACGGTCATCTTGCCCTTGGAGCGGACGTAGACCTGGCTGGCCGGGTCTTCACCCACCAGCACCACCGCAAGGCCGGGGGTGATCCCGTGATCGTCCTTCAGCCGGGTGACATGGTCGCCCACCTTGGCGCGGACCCTTGCCGCGAATTCCTTGCCATCAATGATCGTCGCCGTCATCTCGGGTGCTCCTTGTTTTGCTTGTCGGGCCGCATCTGCCCCGCCTGGCTTGCCGGGACGGTGGGCGGGGCGTCGGCGCAGCCGCGCGACGCCCCGCCGTACCGGCATCGGGCGGTTTAGAAAAGCCCTTCGACGTCGCCGTCGGCGTTCAGCTTGATGTTTTCAGCCGAAGGCACGCGCGGCAGGCCCGGCATGGTCATGATCTCACCGCAGATCGCCACGACGAAACCGGCCCCCGCCGACAGGCGCACTTCGCGCACCGGGATGTCGAAACCGGTGGGCGCCCCGCGCCGCTCGGGATCGGTGGTAAAGCTGTACTGCGTCTTGGCCATGCAGACCGGCAGGTTGCCATAGCCCTGATCTTCCCATTCCTTCAGCTGCGCGCGGATCTTGCCGTCCATCACCGCCTCGTCGGCGCGATAGATTTTTGTGGCGATGGTGTTGATCTTGTCCGCCAGGCTCATCTCGTCGGGGTAGATCGGCGCGAACTTCGCCTCGCCCTTTTCGATCACCTCGACCACCTTGGTCGCCAGATCGGCAGACCCTTCGGAGCCGAGTTCCCAGTGACGCGACAGCACCGCTTCGGAGCCCTGGCTGGCCACGTAGTCCTTGACCGCCTGCACTTCGGCGTCGGTATCCGTGACGAAGTGGTTGATCGCCACCACCACCGGCACGCCAAAGGACTTCACGTTCTCGATGTGACGCCCGAGGTTGGCGCAGCCCGCTTTCACGGCCTCGACATTCTCGGCCCCCAGATCGGCCTTGGCCACGCCGCCGTTCATCTTCATCGCGCGGACGGTTGCCACAACCACCACCGCCGAAGGCGACAGGCCGGCCTTGCGGCACTTGATGTTCAGGAACTTCTCGGCCCCCAGATCGGCGCCAAAGCCCGCTTCGGTCACGACGTAATCCGCCAGTTTCAGCGCGGTTGTCGTCGCGATGACCGAGTTGCAGCCATGTGCGATGTTGGCGAAGGGACCGCCATGCACGAAGGCGGGGTTGTTCTCAAGCGTCTGCACCAGGTTCGGCTGCATCGCGTCTTTCAGCAGCACGGTCATCGCGCCGTCCGCCTTGATGTCGCGGGCAAAGACCGGCGACTTGTCGCGGCGGTAGGCGACGATCATGTTGCCCAGACGCTCCTGCAGGTCGGCAAGGTCCTTGGCCAGGCAGAGGATCGCCATGACTTCGGAGGCCACTGTGATGTCGAACCCCGCTTCGCGCGGGAAACCGTTGGCGACACCGCCCAGCGAAGTCGTGATCTGGCGCAGGGCGCGATCGTTCATGTCGACGACCCGGCGCCAGACGACCCGGCGGGTGTCGATTTCCAGGTCGTTGCCCCAATAGATGTGGTTGTCGATCATCGCCGACAGCAGCGAATGCGCACTGGTGATGGCGTGAAAGTCACCGGTGAAGTGCAGGTTCATCTCTTCCATCGGAACGATCTGGGCATAGCCGCCGCCGGCCGCGCCGCCCTTCATCCCGAAGTTCGGCCCGAGCGAAGCTTCGCGGATGCAGACCGCCGCCTTCTTGCCGATGCGGTTCAGACCGTCGCCCAGACCCACCGTTGTCGTGGTCTTGCCTTCGCCCGCGGGCGTCGGGTTGATCGCCGTCACCAGGATCAGCTTTCCGTTGGAACGGTCCTGGACGGAATTGATAAAGCTCTGGCTGACCTTTGCCTTGTCATGCCCGTAGGGCAGCAGGTCGTCGCTGGAGATGCCCAGCTTCTCGCCGATCTCCTGAATGGGGCGCTTTTGCGCTTCGCGCGCGATTTGGATGTCGGATTTATGTGCCATGTGGAGATTCCCTGAAGACCGTTGAGCCGTGGCGCAGTCTTACCCCGCAAGTGACGGGGCGACAGGTTGCAATTCCGACATTTCCACCGCTCCTTGCGGCGGCGTTGCCGCAAATGTTTCTTTTCAGAAACCCCCGTTCATGCCGACAGCCGGTCGGTCGGAACATCCGCTGCAGGGAATGCGTTCGCTCACCAAGTAGCTGAAACAGACTCAAGGGAGAACAAGAATGACATATCATATGTCTCTTGCCGCCGCGGTCGCTGCAGGGATCAGCCTGACAGGCGCGGTACAGGCGCAGAACACCGACGACAATTCGGTCTGCAACGACGGCTACAGCGTGACGGACGTGGACGACAATGGCTACGTCAGCCCGATAGAGATGAACGCCTACGCCGAGAAGGCCATCGGCCAGATGGACGCCGATCAGAGCGGTTCCGTTGACAAGGACGAATACGTCAACTGCAACAACGTCCTGAGCGGCACGCAATCGGCCAGCGCCGACCGGACGGAGCGACACCTCGCCGCGCTGGATCTGAATGATGACGGCAGCATCAGCCTTGACGAGTACATGAAGGCGAGCGCCGACACCTACGAGAACGCCAAGGGCGGCGACCAGACGGCTGCGACGGATGCGGCACACCTCATCTTCATTCCCGCCGACGCAGGGCAACCGGACGTCACCACCATGAGCCGGAATGAATACAGTGCGCGTTCTGGCCTGATGTTTGTCGCGCTGGACAGCGATCAGGACAACGCGCTGACCAAGGAAGAATTCATGGAGAAGGCGCCGCCGATGGTCGACATCTCCGAAACGCTGAACCGCGAATTTGACGAAATGGACACTGACGGGTCCGGCGATCTGACCACTTCAGAGCTGACCGCCGCAAACCAGAAACGTGCGGATGAAGCGATGGAGAACGCGGAAATGCAATCCGACAGCGGGGCATCAGACATGGGCGCGCCGGTCGTCTACTACAGCTACCCCCACACCATGTAACGGGCCGGTTCGGGCAGTCTTGTCCAGGCCGGAATTCCCGGCAGTGACGGACAGCAGGCGGCACCGCATGACGTTCCGTCCTCGCAGGAGACTGCGGGGACGTTTTCGTCTGACACGGGCAGCACGGCGAGGGTCCAGCGATCCGTTCCGGTTCAATGCGCGGGACGGCTGGCGGGCCATGCGATGCCGTGTCCCGCTGGCGGCAGCTCTATTCCGGCGCCCAGGCGCGCTGTGCCGGAACATGCAGGCGCAGACTGTCGCCCACGGCCAGATCGCCTTCCCGCTCCACCCAGGCAGTGACCCCGCGTTTGCCCATCGCCGCGGCCTTGAACCCCTTGCCGTGGCCCTCGGCCTCCTTCTCTATCTCGCGCGCAGGCAGATTGCAGGGGCCGTTTAGCATATCCACGGTCAGCGTCGTCCCGCTTTCGGACTGCAGGCGGGACGACGGTGGGATATGGGTGAAATCCGGGATGCCCTGCACCACGATGGAGGCGCCCAGCAGCCGGGGGTCCAGCGTATCCACTCCGATCTCGGCGGCGATCTCTGCCATTTCCTCTGCCGACAGGATCGAAAACTGCCGCGTGTTTCGGATCTCGGTTCCTTGCGGATACTGCGCCTTGACCCGCACGCAGGAAGGCCGCGTCAGGCCCGCATGAAAGTCCCCTTCGAACCCGGCATGGGTCGCGCGGGCCCGGTCGAGGGCCTGCGAGCGGATGTTCTCGCGATTTTGCGGCACCATACCCATCCAGAGGATGGTTCCGACGTGATCGGTGGGCAGAAGTTCGGGCATGCTTGCGGCTCCTTGTGGTTCGGGCGCACTCTGACCAGCGCCGCCGCAAAAGAAAAGACCCCGCCGCGGCGGGGTCTGTCGATCTCTCAGTTCCGTGCCAGGCGCGTCAGGTCGACGGTTCCGGCTCCAGCCCGCCATCGGCGGGGGGCAGTTTCTTGCCCTTGCCCTTGGCTTTGGGGATGGCGGTGACGCTGGGCGCGCTGCCTTCGTCGGACCCGTCATCGCCGCTGTCGTCGCTGGGGGGCAGACCGTCCATCACGCGCTTGATCTCATCGCCGGTCAGGGTTTCATACTCCAGCAGGCCCTGGGCCAGCCGCTCGAACTTTTCCTCATTCTCGGTGATGATCTTCATCGCCCGGTCATAGCCGTCTTGGATGAACTTCTGAACTTCCTTCTCCACCAACTCCTTGGTGTTGGCCGACACCGAGAAACCTGCCGTGTTGCCCTGGTACCCCTGGGCGGCCTCGGAATAGTCGATGTTACCCACCTTGTCCGACATGCCCCACTGCAGGACCATCGCACGGGCCAGCGCGCTGGCCTGCTGGATATCGCCCGCAGGGCCGTTCGACACCGCATCGGGACCGTACTTGTGGATCTCCGCCGCCTTGCCCGCCATCGCCATGGCAAGCCGCTGGTGGCATTCGTCCTTGAACATGTTCAGACGGTCCATCTCGGGCAGGCTCATCACCATGCCCAACGCACCGCCTCTCGGGATGATCGTCGCCTTGTAGACCGGATCGCATTTCGGCAGCGTCATACCGACCAGCGCATGCCCGGCCTCGTGATAGGCGGTCATCTCCTTCTGCTCGGCGGTCATCACCATGCTGCGGCGCTCAGGCCCCATCATGACCTTGTCCTTGGCCTGATCGAAATCGACCATGGTGACGAAACGCCGGCCCACACGCGCAGCCATCAGCGCCGCCTCGTTCACGAGGTTGGCCAGATCCGCGCCCGAGAAGCCGGGTGTGCCGCGTGCAATGATGCGCAGGTCCACGTCCGGACCCAGCGGCGTCTTGCGGGCGTGGACGCCGAGGATCTTCTCGCGGCCCTTGATGTCGGGGTTGGGCACCGTCACCTGACGGTCGAACCGGCCGGGACGCAGCAGCGCCGGGTCCAGCACATCGCGGCGGTTGGTCGCGGCAAGGATGATCACACCCTCGTTCGCCTCGAAACCGTCCATCTCGACCAGCAGCTGGTTGAGCGTCTGTTCGCGTTCGTCGTTGCCACCGCCATAGCCTGCGCCACGGTGCCGGCCCACGGCGTCGATCTCGTCGATGAAGACGATGCAGGGCGCGTTCTTTTTCGCCTGCTCGAACATGTCGCGGACACGGGACGCGCCGACACCCACGAACATTTCGACAAAGTCGGAACCGGAAATGGTGAAAAACGGCACGCCCGCCTCGCCCGCGATGGCACGCGCCAGCAGCGTCTTACCGGTGCCCGGAGGACCCACCAGAAGCGCGCCTTTGGGGATCTTGCCGCCCAGGCGGCTGAACTTCTGCGGGTTGCGCAGGAATTCCACGATCTCTTCCAGCTCTTCCTTGGCCTCGTCGATGCCCGCCACGTCGTCAAAGGTCACGCGGCCATGTTTTTCGGTCAGCATCTTGGCCTTCGACTTGCCAAAGCCCATGGCGCCGCCCTTGCCGCCGCCCTGCATGCGGTTCATGAAATAAATCCACACACCGATCAGCAGCACGATCGGCAGCAGCGACATCAGGAATGTCTGGAAACCGGATTGTTCCTGCGGCCGCGCCTTGAGCGGCACGTCGTTGGCGATCAGCAGCGACGTGATCTCGGCATCTTCGGGCTTGACGGTGACGTAATCCGCCCCGTCCGCCTTGCGAAAGCGGACCTGTTCACCGTCGAGGGTGACGTTACGGACATCCCCGCTCTCGACCGAACTGACGAACTCGGAATAGGTGATTTCGTTGCTCTGCAACGCGTTGTTGGACCCGCTGAAAAGGTTGAACAGCGCCAGAACCAGCAAAAGCAGGACGACCCAAAACGCGAGGTTACGCATATTTCCCAAGGAATTTCTCCTAATTACAACGGGTTGCGCCGATCATGGCAGTGCCGCGCAAGGCCATGGGACAGGCCGTACACAACGACAAGATAAGGATCATCGCCGTTTATTCAATGCGATAACAGACCGGCAAAGAAGGTCTCCTCACCGGCTTGGAGCGCGGCATGCCAGTTTTGCGCAGCCCCGACAAGGGGCGCCGCGACGAGGGTGTCATCACGCCACACCGCTGGCGTCGACAGGGCCACCGGAAAGGGCAGGCCCGCGGCGCGCCATTCCGCGCATTGCGCGATGCCCTCGTGACCCAATGCGGCGATGTGCAGGTCTTTGGCGGGCCGCTCGTGGCCCTGGATGGGCATGACCCGCCACCGACCGTCCCAGGGCACGCCCGGACAACTCCGCAGGTGGCGCACGGCCTCGTGTTCGCGAAAGACCCAGATGTCTTCGTCGACCCGCAGGGCATGGCAGCCGTCCACCGTGGCGGCCTGACCGGCCCGCAGCGCGGCCATCAGGGTGGCGACAGCCGTGCGTCGGGGGGGGTAGTCGTTGCCGCTGACCCAGCCCAGCGCCCGCACCAGCAGACGGCGCTGTATTTCCTCGGGCTGGATGCGCAGGCGTCGTTCCTGCAACACCACCGCCCCCGCGTTCACATGCGCCAGCTCGCGGGCGGCCAGAAAGGTCTGCCAGTCCAGCGCCGACCGTGCATCGCGCATCTGCGCGGCGACGACGGCAAGACCCGAGGCGTCGATGCCCAGATCGCCCAGCGCCGCCAGGGCCTGACGCGCCTTGATCCGGACGAAACGGTTGTCGTCGTTGCTGGGGTCTTCGGACCAGCCGATCCCGTTTTGCCGCAGATACCACCGCAGGTCCGCTCGGGTGACAGACAGCAAGGGGCGGACCCAGACGATGCCGTGACGCACGGTTCGCGGCGGTATCGCCGCCAACCCGTCGACCCCGGCGCGGCGGCCAAGACGCATCAGCACCGTCTCTGCCTGGTCGTCGGCGGTATGGCCAACCGCGATGGTGCCCACGCCGAGGTGCTCGGCCCACTCCGCCATCCGCCGGTACCGCGCATCGCGGGCACTGGCCTGAAGGTTTCCCTTTCCGTCCCAGTCGTCCCAGATCAGGATGTCATGCGGCACCCCCAGCGCCGCGCAATAATCGCCCACGGCGCGGGCTTCCGCTTCGGCGCCTTCGCGCAGGTTATGATTGACGGTCACGGCAAACAGCCGGGTGTCGTGGCGTTTGGCGAGATCGTGCATCAAATGCAGCAGCGCCATGGAATCGCCGCCACCGGACACCGCGACCCCGATACTGTCAGGCGGTCGTGGCAAAAAGGCCCCGGCGACCGCTTCGGTCAGTCGGGCCGTCGGCACGTCAGCTGCACCCCAGCGAACGCCTTTCGGATTCCGCTTCTGTCACGACGGGGGCACCGGGAAACCGCACCCCCACTTCGGAAAGTGTGACACAGGCTTCCTGCGTCTGGCCCAACTGGCCCAGCGCGCGGCCCAGTTCGAACAGGGCCTGCGGGGCGACCGGCCCGTCTGGCGCAGTGCTGAACGCGGTCAGGAACGCGCGCGCCGCTTCCTTGGGGTCGTTCAGCCCCTGCAACGCGTCGCCTCGGCGCAGCTCGGCTTCCGCCGCTAGCGGTCCGCCCGGGTAGGTCTGATTAAAGGTCGCAAAGAGGTCTGCGGCGGCGCGAAAGTCACCGGATGCGAGCACCTCCTGTGCCCGCTTGAAGTCGGCCTCTTCACCCACGGCAAGCGACGCCTGATCGGTGGGTGTGGCCGGGTCGGTCAGCGGAGCGGACACGCTGGCCTGCCCCTCGCCGCCCAATGTGGTCGTCTCGCCAAGCGCGCCGAGGTCGCCGCCTTCGAGTTCGACCAGGCGGAACTCCAGGTCGCCGATCCGGCGCGTGCCGTCGTCCACGATGCGGTTGATGCGGTTCTCCAGTTCCTCGGTCTTCGAGGTCAGGCGCTGCAGTTCGCTTTCCATCGCGCCCACGCGTTCCAGCACCGAATTTCCCCCTGTCTCGATCGAGGCCCCGCCGGTGGTGGACAGCTCGCGCCGCAGCTTCTGCACTTCGACATAGAGGATATTCAGTTCCTGGCGGATGTCCGCCAGGGTCTGATCGTCCTGCGCCAGCACGGCGGCGGGGCTGATCGTCAGCCCCAGCACCATGCCCATTACCAAACGCATCTTCATCAATTCAGCCTCAGCTTGTCAGCCCGCCAGCCAGCACCGTCACCGCGCGGCGGTTCTTGGCATAGCAGGATTCTTCGGAGCAGATTTCGATCGGGCGTTCCTTGCCATAGCTCACGACCCGCAAACGGCTCGACGGTACGCCCTTGGAAATCAGGTATTCCTGGGCCGCGTTGGCCCGGCGGGCCCCCAGCGCAAGGTTGTATTCCCGCGTGCCCTGTTCATCCGCGTGCCCTTCGATCACGGCCTGGTAGTCCGCGTTGGTCAGCAGCCATTGCGCCTGTCCGTCCAGCGTCGCCCGCCCGGTGGGGGTCAGTGTGGACTGGTCCACCTCGAAAAGCACACGGTCGCCGATGGACTGCTGGAAATACGCCGTAGAGGTCGGGTCGCTGGCACTGCCCGGCACCACACCTCCGGCACCCGCGCCCGCGCCCGCGTTCAGGCCACCGCCTGCCCCGTCCGCGCCAAACCGGTCGGGGTTCGTACAGGCGCCCAGCGCCAGCGCCGCGATCACAATACCGGTACTCAAAAATCTGTTCATTTTGTGCCTCTCTCTGGTGGCGTCTTTTTGTGGGTCTTTGGTAACACAGGCCGCGGCCCTTGGGAAATTCGCTACTTCACGGTTACGTCAGTTCTGTAACGGAGACCACGACGGGTCCGATCCGCCCTGCGGCGTCTGCACCGGGCGCAGGTTGCGCCCCGAGATATCCACCGAATACAGCGTCGAAGACCCGCCCGCGCCCTGGGTTTCGCGCGCAAACATGATCACCCGGCCATTCGGCGCCCAGGTCGGACCCTCGTCCAGGAAGGACGCGGTCAGCAGCCGCTCTTCCGACCCGTCCAGCCGCATCACGCCGATGTGGAAACGGCCCTTGTTCTGCTTGGTAAAGGCCACAAGATCCCCGCGCGGCGACCAGACCGGCGTGCCATAGCGGCCTTCGCCGAAGGAAATGCGCGTCGCCTCGCCGCCGGTGGCGGACATGATGTAAAGCTGCTGGGTGCCCGACCGGTCGCTTTCGAACACGATCCGGCTGCCGTCGGGGGAAAAGCTTGGCGCCGTCTCGATCGACGGCGTGTTGGTCAGGCGCACGGACTGGCCGCTGGCGATATCCATCGTATAGATGTCGGTGTTGCCCCCGCTGGTCAGCGAATAGACCACCGTTTGACCGGACGGAGAGAAGCGCGGCGCAAAGCTCATGGTGCCTTCGGCACTTTCCAGCACCCGCCGCTGCACCGACCCGATGTCGAGCACGTAGATCCGGGGAAAGCCGCTTTCGTAGCTGGTATAGAGAACGCGATCACCCGAGGGCGAAAACCGCGGGGCCAGCACGATGGACCCTGAATCGGTCAGATACTGCACGTTCGCGCCGTCATAATCCATGATCGCCAGCCGCTTCTGGCGCGCGTCCTTGGGGCCGGTTTCGGAAACATAGGCCACCCGGCTGTCGAAATAGGGGCCTTCGCCGGTGATGCGCGAATAGACCGCATCGGCCACCTTGTGCGCCATGCGGCGCCAGGCGTCGGTCGTGCCGGAGAACTGCAACCCGTCGCCCAGCTCCGCGCCGGAGAACACGTCGTAGAGGCGGAATTTCACGTTCACGGAATTGCCCTGCACGTTCACCGCGCCGGTGATCAGGGCCTGCGCGTTGATCGCCTTCCAGTCGGCATATTGCACCGGCGCGTTGAAATCGCTCACGGTCGAGATGAAGGCCGACGCCGGGATTTCCCGAAACAGACCGGTGCCGGTCAGATCGTCGGACACGACCCGCGAGATGTCATTGGCCAGCTGCCCCGCCTCGGCGGTTTCAGGCTGAAAGCTGGGAACGGCAAAGGGCAAAGGTTCGATCACGCCTTCCGTGATCTCGATCCGCAGCGGCCCCTGCTGGGCCTGCACCGCCCCGGAGAAGGCGCAGATCACGGCCAACAGCAGGCTCAAAAAACGCAGTTTCATCTCGTCAGCATCCTTTCGGGCTTATACGTACGGCAAGTATTTCGCGGCAAGGCCGATAATGCGAGATGAACTTGCCCCGATTTCGCAGCATAGCGAAATAATGCCGGTGCGGCGGCGTTTGTTCCATCATTTCACCCGCATCCGCTCAGGGTTGAAGGTCATCTCGATCTCCTGCCACTGGCTGTATTTCTCCGCCGGCAACTGGTAGCCCTTCGATCCGCACAGGATGATGGCCCGCCGGGCCGCTTCGAAAGCCTGCTTGGCGGCAGCGGGCGATCCGCCCTCACTGCCGGCCATCTGGATGGACGAGATGATGGGCGTGGCGTCCTGCGCCATGTTCACTGTCACCACAACCGTGGTGCGCAGCGCCTCGGACGACAGCGACCCCACGTTCCAGCAGTTCGACACAGCGACCCGCAGGTTCTCCTTTTCCCCGGCGGTCAGCGGCGGGCCGCTCGGCGCGGGGGGTGCAGGTGCCTCGGTCGCCTCCTGCGCCGCGGCGACGGCGGCAGCGATCGCGTCGGCATCCACATCCGTGTCCGGTGTTTCGGTCGGGGCCGGAGTCTCGGCCACACGCGGCGTCTCCGTCGGGGTCTCGACCGGTGTTTGCGCGACCTGCGGGGCCGATGGCCGCCGCCCGGGCGGACGGGGCGAGGCTGCGGGGGCCTTCGTGGCCTCGGTCACGATCTCGGTCGTCGCCTCCTCCGGCGCGGTGGCTTCCTGTGTTTCCTGCGGGGCATCCCCGGTTTCATCCGGCGCCACGGCCTCCTGCTCCACCGGGTCCGGCGTCGCCTCGGGCTCGGGCTGCGCGACGGGTTCGGGGGCGACCCGCTCGACCGGGCGGGGTGCGGCTTCGGGCGCGACCTCGGGCACCAGCACGGCCTGATCGCCCACGGGCTCGTCCAGCGTGGGCGGCGTATCGGTCACGTCGGCCTGAGGCGGAAGCGATTGCTCCGCCACTTCGGGCGGGGTGTCATCGGCGGGCGGCTCCGCCTGTTCCGGTGCGGGCTGTTCCACCTCGGCATCGGGTTCCGCCACCACCTCGGGGGCATCGGGCGTCACCTCGGGGGCGTCGGGCTGGGCCACCTCTGTCGCCGTGTCGGGTGGCTGCTGCGCCGCGATCAGCGCATCGAAATCGGACCCGGAGATCACCGACACCTCGGTCATCTCGAAAGGCGGCGGCTCGGAGGTAAAGAAATTGCCCAGCAGCAGCCAGCCGATCACCGTAAGGTGCCCGGCACCTGAAACATAGTGACCGATATGAAGATCGCTGCGGCGCAAGGCTCACTCCGTTCCCGCGTTATCCAGCGCGGGACCGCCGATGTCCGTCACCAGCCCGATGTTGGAAAAACCACCCGCGTTGAGCGCGCCCATGACCTCCATCACCGTGGCATAGGGCACCGCGCCATCCGCCCGCAGGTAGACCCGGTCGCTGGCCCGTTCCGTCGCGATGCCGCGCAGGCGCGTCACCAGCTGGTCCCGCGCCACTTCCGTGGTCTGAATCTGCACCGCGCCATCGGCGCTCACGGTCACGGTCAGCGGCTCCTCCTGCTCGGCCGGCAGGGCACCGGCGGCGGTCTTGGGCAACTCGACCGGCACGCCGACTGTCAGCAGCGGCGCGGCGACCATGAAGATGATCAGCAGCACCAGCATCACGTCCACGAAGGGCGTGACGTTGATTTCGGACATGGGCTGCGCCCGCCCGCGACGGCGACCGCGCCCGCCCCCCTGTTTCCTGATGACACCCGCCCCCATGGATCAGCTGTCCAGCTGGCGCGACAGGATCGTCGCGAATTCGTCGGAAAACGCCTCGTGCGCCCCGATGATACGCTCGCTGTCCGCGTTGAGCTTGTTGTAGAAAATCACCGCCGGGATCGCCGCCAGCAGGCCCAGACCCGTGGCAAGCAACGCCTCGGCGATACCCGGGGCCACGACGGCCAGGTTGGTGTTCTGCTGCGCCGCGATCTCGACAAAGGCGTTCATGATACCGATCACGGTGCCGAAGAGACCGATGAACGGCGCCGAGGAGCCGACCGTGGCCAGCACCGTCAGCCCGCCCTGCAGACGCTCGGCCTCCTTGGCGATGGCCACATCCATCGACCGGTCGATGCGCGCCGTGGCGCCGGGGATCAGCCCGCCATCGTCCCGGTGCGACCGCTGCCATTCGGTCATGCCCGCCGCGAAAATCTTTTCCGACGGCCCGCTCGGATCGGGGCCGATCTGGTCGTAGAGCCCGTCCAGCGGCTCGCCCGACCAAAACGCCCGGTCAAAAGCCGCCTGTTCGGAACGTGCCCGGCGGTATTGCAGCAGCTTCTGCACGATGATCGACCACGACCAGAACGAGGCGATGATCAGGATGATCATCACCAGTTTCACCGTCAGCGTCGCCCGCGCGAAAAGTGCCCACACGGAGAAATCAATCTCCTGCGCCAATGCCAGCGTTTCTGCTTCCATTATACCTGCTCTTGTTTTGCTGCCGCGCCGCGGCTGCGTGCCTCATGCGGCCCTGTTTTCCAGGGCGCTATTTGGCGCAAACCTATCCCAGTGCAAGCGGGAAAGCCAGAACATTGGCGTCAACCCGCCGCATCCGTGGGCAGTGAGCGGAGTTTTGCTGGCAATCTGGTGGGTTTTCCGCCGGTGGTCATGCAGACGGCAGTGACTACCGCGCGGAAGATCGCCTTGCCGTCACGGCAGACCTCCTGATGAAAGACCCAGCGCGTCGCGCCTTTGGCAAAATGCGTCGTGCGCACCTCCAGCCGGTCGCCAAAGCCCGCGGTGCCCAGAAAATCCGCCTCCACCCGGGTGACGACGAACACGATCCCCTGCGCGCGCATCTCCCGCTGATCGAGGCCGATCTGTTCCACGATGTCGGACCGGGCGCGCTCGATGTAGCGCAGATAATTGGCGTAATAGACGATGCCCGCCATGTCTGTGTCTTCGTAAAAAACCCGTACCGGGAAAACATGGCTCATTGCGGCGCCCCGATCCGCGCCGCCAGCCGCAATGCATGGGACGGGTCGCTTGCCGCATGCGGCAGCACCGGGTCGTAGGCGGCGCGCAACAGCTGCGCCAGCTCGGGCCGCAGCACGGTGGTCTCCCCCGACACCGCCAACGCGGAACGATCCTGAAACGCCAGATCCGACCACAGCAGCATGGACTGGACTATCTGGCTCAACGCCAGGGTATGCGCGGGCACCGCGCTCAGATGACGATCCATGCGCAGGAACACGAAACAGGCCTTGATCCCGCCCTGCTTGTCAAAGCGGAAGAACCGGTACTGGTTGGCCTCCGCCGCCTCCAGCCGCGTTACCAGCGGCTCAAGGTCCGGCAACAGCCTGTCCATGCCCGGCACCTCAGGCAGCTCCGACCATTCCCGAAAGAAGAACAGCATCAGATTGCTGCCCAGCTCCGCGTCCATCTCGCCCATCTCGTGCCCGGCCAGCGCGCAGACCGCCTCCACCGCGCCCTTCACCACGCCCAGCGTCGCATCGTCCACGCCAAAGACCACCGGGCAGACGGGCCGCCCCCAGCGGGCAAAGGCGAATGTCCCGTCGGCCCGGGTGAACAGGGCTTCGATCTGCTCAGCTTCCATGTTTCATTGTTCCCCAAATACACATCGCGCCGGATCAGCCAAAAAGATCGCTCTGTCCCCTGGGTGCCGGCAGCCCCAGATGCGCCCAAGCCTTCGCGGCCAGCATGCGCCCGCGCGGGGTTCGTTGGATGAGCCCCTGCTGCAACAGGAAGGGCTCGATCACCTCTTCCAGCGCATCGCGGCTTTCGGACAGGGCCGCCGACAGGGTCTCGATCCCCACAGGCCCCCCCTGGTAGTTCTCGGCGATCAGACCGAGATAACGCCGGTCCGCGCCGTCAAGGCCCAGATGGTCCACGCCCAGCCGGGTCAGCGCCATGTCCGCCAGGCCCCGCGTGACACGGCCATCCCCCTCCACCAGGGCAAAGTCGACGACCCGGCGCAGCAGCCGCCCCGCGATGCGCGGTGTGCCCCGCGCCCGGCGGGCGATCTCGCGCGCACCGCCCTCGTCCGCCGGTGCGCCCAACCGCCGCGCGTTGCGGTCGACGATGGTGAAAAGCTCGTCCTCGGTGTAGAACTGCAGCCGCGTCGGAATGCCGAAGCGATCCCGCAGCGGCGTGGTCAGCAGCCCCATCCGCGTGGTCGCGCCGACCAGCGTGAAGGGCTGCAATTCGATCCGCACGGTCCGCGCCGCCGGCCCTTCGCCAATCACGAGGTCCAGCTCGAAATCCTCCAGTGCGGGGTAAAGCACTTCCTCCACCGCCGGGTTGAGCCGGTGAATCTCGTCGATGAACAACACATCACGCGCTTCGAGATTGGTCAGGATCGCCGCCAGGTCCCCCGCCTTGGCCAGGACCGGGCCCGAGGTCATGCGGAACCCCACCCCCAGTTCGCGCGCCATGATCTGCGCAAGCGTCGTCTTGCCCAGCCCCGGAGGCCCGTGGAACAACGTGTGATCCATCGCCTCGCCGCGCTGGCGGGCGGACTGGATGAAGACCCGCAGGTTCGCCCGCGCCTCGGCCTGGCCTATGAATTCATCCAGCATCTGTGGCCGCAAGGCGCGGTCGACATCCTCTGGCAGCGGCTCGGGCCGCACTGTGGGGTCAATCTCGGTCATCGGTCATCCGTGCCATTCCCGGCCCCGGGCGGGGCTGTTGCCTGGCACCCTACCCCTTCGGCGCCAGCAGTTTCAACGCCGCGCGGATCAGGGCGGGAGTGTCGGCGTCGGGCATCTCGCCTGCCGCCTGCACCACAGCGCCCGCCGCGTCACCGGGGGCATAGCCGAGGTTGCCCAGCGCCGACAGCGCATCCGCCTGCGCCGAGCTGGCAGCGGGGGTGGCGCGGGCGGGACGGGGGGCGGCGGGCTCGATCACCTCCGCCTCCGCATCGCCCTGCGCCTGCGCCAGGGTGCCGCCCATCGCCATGACACCGGGGGCCTTGTCCTTGAGGTCCAGCACCACGCGCTGCGCGATCTTGGGGCCGACGCCCCTGGCCGCCTTGACCGCGTTCCAGTCGCCCAGCGCGATGGCGCGGCTCACCCCGTCCGGCCCCAGCGCGCCCAGGATGGCGAGCGACGCCTTGGCCCCCACCCCCTGCACCGATGTCAGCAGGCGGTGCCATTCCTTCTCTGCCAGGGTCTGGAAGCCGAAAAGCTGCATCAGGTCTTCACGCACCACCAGATCGGTATAAAGCGCCACGACCTCGCCCACGCCCGGCAGGGCGGCAAGCGTTCGTTCGGAACAATAGACCAGATAGCCGACACCGCGCACGTCGATCAGCAGATGATCCGCCGCGCGGTAGTCGATCACGCCGGTAATCTTGCCAATCATGCGCTGGCCCGTGCCACGGCCGCCGCCAGCCCTGTCGCGCCGCCGTGGTGGGCATGGCAAATCGCGATGGCCAGCGCATCCGCCGCATCCGGGCCCGCGATCTCGATCCCGGGCAGTTGCATCCGCACCATATGAGACACCTGCCCCTTGTCGGCATGGCCGACGCCGACCACCGTCTTCTTGACCGTGTTGGGCGCATATTCACCCACCTCCAGCCCCGCCTGCGCCGGGACCAGCATCGCGATGCCCCGCGCCTGACCCAGCTTGAGCGTGCCCGCGCCGTCCCTGTTGACAAAGGTCTGCTCCACCGCCGCGGCCTGGGGCCGATATGTGACCACGATCCGCGTCAGTTGCGCATGCAGCGACAAAAGCCGCCGCGCAAGGTCGTCGCCCTGCGACACGATCACCCCGTTGGCCACATGCGACAGCCGCGGCCCGGACACGTCGATGATGCCCCAGCCCAGGTTGCGCAACCCCGGATCAATGCCGATTACCCGTATCATCCCGCCCTTTTCGCCTCTGCTGTTGTTTTTTTGATGCACTAGCACGAAAGGCGAACATTCACCAAGATGTTTCGCGCCTCACCCCGACGCGTCAGGCAAAGCGTCGTTTTTGGATCACGGCGGCTGTTTTCGCCCCCGCAGCACCCGGAAACGACATGAAGGCACAGCTCGCCAAGCGCATATTTTCAACTGCCTGATGCCGGTTTGAACCCATGCAAAAGGCGCAGAACACACATGCACTTCTGTCAATTGTGCCGGATTTCAATTCCGCCTATTTGCGCGGCACACCGCCGGGAAAACCGGCTCCACTTCTGTAATAGGACGGCTACAATGGCAGCTTTCGACACCACCCGCACCGCATACGGCTCCACCAACGCCGTGTCCCGCTTCTTCTCCGGTCTGACTGCAGTCACGTCGATGTTCGTCGCCTGGAAAGATGCCCGCGCAACCCGCCGGGCCCTTTCGTCACTGACGGACCGCGAGCTTGAAGACATCGGCCTCGTCCGGGGCGACATCGACCTGGTTGCACAATCCAACCTGATCCGCTGACCCCGGCGCGGCGCCCCGCCGCAGCCGCGACCGGCCCTTCAGACAAAAGCCGCGCCTCCCGACACCGGGAGCGCGGCTTTTTCATGCGTGGACGGCAACGCCCCGGTCCGGGCGATGCAGTGAAGGTCAGCGCAGGACCGGACCGGTCATCGCGGACAGCTTTTCAGTGACCGGGTCAATGGCAAGCACCTTGGCACCGGCCTGTTCGACAACGGTGCCTTTCTCAAGCTTCGCCAGACGTTCGTTGTAGGTCACAGGCCCGACCGAAGCGACCATAAAGGTCTTCAGGCCGAGAAACCCCAAGGCAAACATCAGCAACAACTTGAACGGAAAGCCGCGGCGGCGGCGTCTGGGGGTGACGGTGATCAGGCCGTCGCGTCCCACCCTGGTGACATAGCCATGCGTCATCTTCGCATGCTTTTTTCCCAGTTTCGAAAGCCGGGCAACAAAGTGGTCGTGTGTTTCAACCATGGCAGTGATCTCTCGACATCGGCCCCCACCGCTGTCGAAAATCTTGGTAAACGCGAAATGTGGCAAAAACTGGGCAGCCGCCTTAAATACACCTCAAAAGCCCTTCAATTCAGGTGTTTTTTTGCAAGGTCAGCGTGGTCCAGTCAACAATGCTCTCGCGGTCCACCAGATTGACGCCGTGGCGTGCATAAACCTCGATCACCTCGTCGGCCTGTTCGTTCAAAATGCCCGACAGAATAGCGTAGCCCGCAGGTTGCAGCGAATCGGCCATGTCGGGGGCCAGTGCGATCAGAGGCCCCTTCAGGATATTGGCAAAGACGAGATCGAAGGGGGCCGCCGACGACAGGTCGGGGTGGCCGAAGCCCGCCGCCTCGACACAGCGCACCCGCCCTGACAGCCCATTTGCCGCCACATTCGCCTTGGCGACCTCGACCGCAACCGCGTCGATGTCGCTGGCCAGCACCGTTTCTGGCCAGATCCGCGCGGCCGCCATCGCCAGAACCGCGGTACCGCAGCCGATGTCCACCACGTTGGCCCCTGCGAACCCGCCCGCCGCCAGGCGATCAAGCGCCCGCAGGCACCCCAGCGTTGTGCCATGATGCCCCGTGCCAAAGGCCATCGCCGCCTCGATCAACAGCGGCTCGACGCCCTCGGGCACCTTGTCCGCGTCGTGGCTGCCGTAGACAAAGAACCGGCCCGCCTCGACCGGGGCAAGTTCGCGCCGCACATGGGCGACCCAGTCGGTTTCGGGCAGTTCCGACACGACAAAGGGTTTGGCCCCCATCGCGGTTGCCAGCAGGGCGAGGCTCGCGTCGTCCGGCGCCTCCTCGAAATAGCCGCCGACCTCCCAAAGGCCCGAACCGTCCTCCATCTCGAACACGCCGACACCTGTGGGTGCGGGGGTCATCGCTTCCATCGCCTCGCCCAGCTTGTAGGCGGGTGCGCGGCCTTCGAGAGTGGTGAGGGCGGTAAAAGTAGGCATCAGCGTCTCCGGTGTCTGTCAATGTTCGGGTAGGACTGCGTTGGAACGGGGTCAAGGGGGGCGCCCACCGGATCGCGCAGCCCCCTGACGTAGAACCAGCCCCAGATCGCCGCGCCAAGGCCGACGATCGCCCCCGCCAGCGCCTGGCCATAGATCACGCCCTGCGCACCGAAGGCCGCCGCCAGCAGCGCCGCGGCAGGCCAGC
The DNA here is from genome assembly GCF_009363555.1 of Sulfitobacter sp. THAF37. NCBI lineage: Bacteria > Pseudomonadati > Pseudomonadota > Alphaproteobacteria > Rhodobacterales > Roseobacteraceae > Sulfitobacter > Sulfitobacter sp. THAF37. The sequence continues at coordinate 1,943,031 of NZ_CP045372.1, read as the reverse complement.
TCAGCAGCCCGTCCTTGACCCAGTTCACCAAGGTGGACCGGCCCGCGCGCCCGAGATTGTTGAAGGCCGCGTTGGACACGAAAAGCGCCCCGATGAAGACAAAGCCGCCGACCCCCACCAGGGTAAAGGCGCGCAGCACCTCGGCGCCGCGCCCCTGCAGACCGAAGAGCGCGATCACCTGCGGCGTCGCGATCAGCAGCAGCCCCCAGGCCACCAGGGTATAGATGCCGCAGAAAACCAGAGCATCGCGGTAGGTGCTGCGCACCCGGCTCATCCGCCCCGCGCCGTAGTTCTGGCCAAAGATCCCGCCGATGGCCCCCGACAAGGAGAAGATACCGCCAAAGGCCACCACCGTCAGCCGCCCGATGACCGCCCAGGCGGCCATCGCGTCATCTCCGAACTGCGCCATCACGATGGTCAGAAAGTAGTTGCCCGCGGGGGTGGACATCTGGGTCGCCACCGCAGGCACCGCCACGGCGGCGAAAGGCCCCGCGATATTGCGCAGCGTGCGCAGGCGGGGCCGGTCCAGCAGGCCCAGCTGGAAGACCGCGAAGTAAAGCGCCAGCCCCAGCAGGCTGAACCGGAACAGGACCAGGCCGATCGCCGCCCCGTCCAGCCCCCACCCCAGGTAGAAGATCAGGATCGGGTCCAGCACCAGCAGCACCACGCCCGAGAATAACGTGACATACATCGCCTTGGCGCCATAGCCATGCGCGCGCAGCACCCCCGAACAGGCCAGCGACGCGGACATCGGGATCAGCGAGGGGATCGTGATCGCGAGATAGCGCGCGGCCAGTCGGGCGGTCTCGCCGGTGGCGCCCGCGAGGCCAACCAGCTCGTGACGGAAGCCGACGATCGCCGCGACCACCAGCGTCAGCGTGCAGGCCGAGATCACCGTGCCCGCCGACGCCTGCCGCCGCGCCTGGGCATGGGCCCCGGCACCGATGCTGCGCGAGATGACGGCGGTGGTGGCGATCATCAACCCCACGGCGATGGACACCGAAAAGAACTGGACCGCGTAGGCAAAACCGATGGCCGCCACCAGCTGCGGGTCGCCCAGCTGCGAGATCCACACCAGGTTGGCTGCATCGACAAGAAAGACAAAGGTGATGCCCAGCGCCCCTGTGACCGTCATACGGACCACATGTCCCATGGTGCCACCGGTCAGAAAGCGGCCCTCCCGGGACATCACTCCGCTGCCTGTGGCACCGCGCCGGCAAAGATCGTCTCGTTGCCCGGCGCCGGATGACGCGGGATCAGCATCGCCAGGCTCAGCGACACCCCAGCCATCCCCGCCGCAAGGAAAAACACCGCCGCGGGCGACACCAGCCACAACAGCCCCAGCAGCACGGGCAGGAAAACCGCCGCGATATGATTGATGGTAAAGGCCACCGCCGCGGTCGGCGCGATATCCGCCGGGTCCGCGATCTTCTGAAAGTAGGTCTTCAGCGCCAGCGCGAGCCCGAAGAACAGATGGTCCAGCACGTAGAGCACCGCCGCCACCATGACGCCCCAGCCCAGGTAGTAGACGCCGCCATAGGCCAGGAACACGCAGACCAGCCCGATGTATTCGAACCCCAGCGTCCGGCGTTCGCCGAAATGCCCCACCGCGCGGCCCATCAGCGGCGCCAGCACCATGTTCGCGACCAGGTTCACCAGGTAGAGCGTCGTGATCTGATGCACTTCGTAGCCGAACCGCTCGACCATCATGAACCCGGCGAAGACGACGAATATCTGCCGCCGCGCGCCCGCCATGAACTGCAGCGCGTAATACAGCCAATAGCGACGGCGCAGCACCATCTTCTTGACCTGCGGTGTCGGTGCCTCGAACTGCGGATAGGCCAGCATGGCGAAAACCGCGATCAGCAGCGTGACGCCGCCGCCCGCCAGGTAGACACTGTTGTAGCTCAGGTCCAGCGTCTCCCACAGCGCCATGATCGCCAGATAGGCCATCAGCGTCGCAAAGGACCCCGCCGCCAGCAGCCAGCCCAGCATCCGCGGCGCATCCTCGATCTTCAGCCATTGCAGCTGAAGCGACTGGTTCACCGTCTCGTAGTAATGGAACCCGATGGACGACAGCATCGTAATGGTCAGGATCCCGCCCAGCGAGGGAAACCAGGCGGTGACAGCCGTCGCCGCCCCCAGCAGCGCCAGCGACACCAGCCCCAGCACCTGCTCGCGCACGAAAATGATGATGGCGATGACCCCGACGGCCAGAAATCCCGGTATCTCGCGCACGGTGTGCAACAGCCCGATGTCCGACCCGTCGAAATCCGCAACCTCGATGACGAAGTTGTTCAGCAGCGCCGACCAGGTGTTGAAGGCGATGGGCATCGCCAGCGCCATCAGGAACAGCAGCGCCACCGGCCGCCGCCAGAAGGGCTGATGCTTGGCATCTTCAAGGGTCACGTATTGGGTCATGCCTGCGCTCATACCCCTGCATCAGGGCAAAGACGAGAACAAAAACGCAGGCGTGACGGGCCCGATTGTACCATTCATATCTCTCATTTCCCTCGGAAGGCCCCACCCCGCCATGCCATTCCAAGCAGCGCCGGACCACGGGACGGCGGGCGGGGCGGCTTGCGCAACGCGCAACAGCGCCGCGCGACGTCCCGCCCGGGCTCAGAGCGATGTCTGCGCCGCGACGGGTCCGGAATTGCCGTACCACACCGGACCGCCGCTTGCGGCGTCGGTGCCCTGGGCGGCCCAGACCAGCAAAGCGGCAAATGTCGCGCCGATCAGCAAGGCGACGGGGGCCGTCATGCGGACATGCATCCGCGGCGATCTGAAAACGTGATCCTGAAGTGACACGGTAAACTCCTGTGCTGTGTCAGGCACAGATAGGGGCGTTCGTTACATCATGGAAATCAATGTTTATCCGACTTCAGTTCACAAAACTTGATCAGTTGCGTCACAGCACGCCGCGGGTCAGTAAAAACTCTGCGGGTCGATATCCACGGCGAGGCGCAGATCGCCTTTCAGCTTCACCTGCGCCACCCATTGCGCAAGCGCCTCCTGCAGGGGGGCCGATTTCTCTGCCTTGACCAGAAGCCTCACGCGATGCCGCCCCCGCACCCGCGCGATGGGCGCGGGCGCGGGGCCAAAGACCTGCGCACCGATGCGTCTGAGCGGCGCATCGCGCTGCGCCAGCAGGTTGCCCGCGTCGAACACCTGCGCCACGTCCGGCCCCGACAGGATGATCCCCGCCATCCGGCCATAGGGCGGCACGCCGGCCTGTCGCCGCTCCTGCGCCTCGGCGGACCAGAATGCCTCCTCGTTCCCCGCCAGGATCGCACGGATCACCGGATGTTCCGGCTGATAGGTCTGCAACAGCGCCACGCCCGGCGCTTCCGCCCGCCCCGCGCGTCCCGCCACCTGCCGCATCAGCTGAAACGTCCGCTCCGCCGCGCGCAGGTCGGACCCCATCAGGCCGAGGTCCGCGTCGATCACGCCAACCAGCGTCAGCTTGGGAAAGTTGTGCCCCTTGGCCACCAGCTGCGTGCCGATGATGATGTCCGCCGCCCCCGCCGCGATGCCCGCGATCTCGGCCTTGAGCGCGCGGGCCGACCCGTACATGTCCGACGACAGCACCGCCACCCGCGCCTCCGGCCACAGCGCCGCCGCCTCCTCGCCCAGCCTTTCGACCCCCGGCCCCACGGGGGCCAGCCTGTCCTCCGCCTCGCAGGACGGACAGATGTGCGGCATCGGCTTGCTCTCGCCGCATTGGTGACAGACAAGCCGCTTGAGAAACCGATGCTCCACCATTCGTGCATCGCAGTGGTCGCAGCCGATCTGATGGCCGCAGGCCCGGCACAGCGTCACCGGCGCATAGCCGCGGCGGTTGATGAACAGCATCGCCTGCTCGCCGCGCGCCAGCCTCTCGTCCACTTCGCGTTTCAGCGCGGGCGACACCCAGCGGTCGGCGGGCAGCCCCTCGGCCCGCATGTCGATGGCGCCCATCCGCGGCATCACCGCATCCCCGAACCGCGAGGTCAGATCGAGCCTGCGATACTTGCCCGCCTCCACGTTCGCCCAAGTCTCCAGCGCGGGGGTGGCACTGGCCAGCACCACCTGCGCCCCGCAGATCGACGCGCGCAGCACCGCCATGTCGCGGGCGTGGTACAGCACGCCGTCCTCCTGCTTGTAGGAGGTGTCGTGCTCCTCATCCACGACGATCAGCCCCAGGTTCTGAAACGGCAGGAACAGGGCCGAGCGCGCGCCGATCACCAGCTGTGCCCGGCCCTGCCCGACCATGCGCCAGATGCGGCGGCGCTCGGTCATCGTGGCGCCGGAATGCCATTCGGCGGGTTTCGCGCCAAAGCGCGCCTCCACGCGGTGCAGGAACTGCTCGGTCAGGGCGATCTCGGGCAGAAGCACCAGCGCCTGCCGTCCCGCACGCAGGGTGGCGGCGACCGCTTCGAGATAGACTTCGGTCTTGCCCGACCCGGTCACCCCCCGCAGCAGGGTCGTGCCATAGCTTTCGGACCGCACCGCTTCGGCCAGCACCCCGGCCCCCGCCGCCTGATCGGCGGTCAGCTCCTTGCCGGGCAGGTCCGGGTCCAGCGCGGGGAACGGCAGGTCGCGGGGGCTGTCCTCTTCCAGGACCGCGCCCGCGTCCACCAGCCCCTTGACCACCGACGGCGTCACGCCCGCCAGTTCGGCCAGTTCCTTCAGCGTGAAGGACAGATCGCCATATTCCGCCAATGTCTCCAGCACCCGCCGCCGCGCGTCCGTCATGCGGTCCGGCGCCGCCCCGCCCCGGCGGTAGACCCTGCGCATCGACGGCGGATCGCCCAGTCCCGGCGCGCGGGTCGCCAGCCGCAGCATCGCGGGCATCGGCGTCAGCGTATAGGCCGCCGCGCGGGTCAGAAAGCTGCGCATCTCGTCGCGCATGGGGGCGGCGTCCAGCACCCGGATCACGGATCGGATCTTGGACAGGTCGTAATCGCCCTGCCCCGGCCCCCAGACCACACCCAGCACCTTGCGCGGCCCCAGCGGCACCTCGACAAAGGCGCCCGGGTGGCATCCGCCCTCGGGCGCGCGGTAATCCAGCGCCCGGCCCAGCGGCTGGGTCGTCAGCACCGCCACAAGTTCGCCCTGATCGAAGTATTCCGGTCCGTCCACCGATGCCCCGCTTCGCCTATTCGCAATTCAAGGCTTTCAGCATCGCAGATCATGCGATAAAGCCAAGGCGACAGAGATAACCGTTAGCGCCAACATTCCAAGCCACGAGGACACCGAAATGAAATTTTTCGTAGACACCGCCGAAATCGACGCGATCGCCGAGTTGAACGCGCTTGGCATGGTTGACGGGGTCACGACGAACCCCTCGCTGATCCTGAAATCGGGCCGCGACATCACCGAGGTCACGCGCGAAATCTGTGAACTGGTGACAGGCCCGGTCAGCGCCGAAGTTGTGGCGCTGGACGCGGACACCATGATCGCCGAGGGCCGCAAGCTGGCAGAAATCGCCGACAACATCACCATCAAGCTGCCGCTGACCTGGGACGGTCTGAAGGCCTGCAAGGTTCTTTCCGGCGAGGGCCGGATGGTCAACGTGACGCTGTGCTTCTCGGCCAACCAGGCCCTGCTGGCGGCCAAGGCGGGCGCGACCTTCATCTCGCCCTTCATCGGGCGGCTGGACGACATCCACCTGGACGGCATGGACCTGATCCACGACATCCGCACGATCTACGACAATTACGGTTTCGAAACCAACATCCTCGCCGCCTCCATCCGGTCGGTGAACCACGTGCACGAATGCGCCCTGGCCGGGGCCGACGTGATGACCGCGCCGCCTGATGTGATCAAGAAGCTGGCGATCCACCCGCTGACCGACAAGGGGCTGGACCAGTTCACCAAGGACTGGGAAAAGACGGGTCAGAAAATCCTCTGAACCGGCCACCGCCGGGACACATCGGGGCGATTTTTCAACCGTGGCAAGGCTTTGTCCGGCGCTGTCCCCGCGGGGACACATAATCGCAACGGCCCGGGTTTTTACCCCGACCGGGGCGAAAAAGGGGCGGCATTCGCCGTGTGGCGATGCTATACAGTACCAAATCAGCCAGAGACCGATATGAGCAGCAGCCCCAAGATTGACGACGCCCTCCGCGAGGCGATCATTTCGCAACCCGACGTGATCCTGGACGACACCGACGTGATGCAGGCGCTGATCGCTGCCAATGAAAAGGCGATGGGCGGCAATATCGTCGACCTGCGCGGCATCGCGATGGAACGGCTGGAATCCCGTCTCGACCGGCTGGAGGACACCCACCGCAGCGTCATCGCCGCCGCCTACGAGAACCTTGCCGGGACGAACCAGATCCACCGGGCCATCCTGCGGATGATGGACCCGGTCGAATTCGAACCCTTCCTGCGGGACCTCGGCGGCGAAGTCGCCGACATCCTGCGGGTGGACGCCGTGAAGCTGGTGCTGGAATCGGTTCAGAACGACAGTGACCCGGCCGTGCAGAGGCTGGGCGACGTGCTCAGCGTGGCCGAGCCGGGGTTCATCGACAGCTACCTGACCCAGGGCCGGGGCGGCGCGCCGCGCCAGGTGACTCTGCGCGGTGTGCAGGACGGCGCCGACCGGATCTATGGCGAGAAATCCGACTGGATCCGGTCAGAGGCCTGTCTGAAGCTGGACTTTGGCGCGGGCCGCCTGCCGGGGCTGCTGGTGCTGGGGGCCGAAGACCCGCATATGTTCGGCCCGCAGCAGGGCACCGACCTGCTGACCTTCTTTACCGGTGTGTTCGAGCGCACGATGCGCCGCTGGCTGTCTTGAGGCGCGGCGACGCAGCAGCACAGACCGGGCTGATCAGCCCGGCCGCGCGCGACGCGCTGGCCACCTGGCTGGACCAGCAGCGCGCCCTGCACGGGGCGGCGGAGAACACGCTGACGGCCTATCGCGGCGACGTGGCCGATTTTCTGGCCTTCATGACCGCCCACAAGGCGCAGCCGCAGGGCCTGGGCGCGCTGGCGCAGATCACCATATCCGACATGCGGGCATGGATGGCGCGCACGCGGGGCCCCGACGTGGGGCCGCGGTCGATGGCGCGCAAACTGTCGGCGGTCAAGGCGTTCTATCGCTGGCTCGCCGAACGCGAGGGGTTCGAGCCCACGGCGGTCCTGTCCGCCCGCGCGCCGAAATTTTCCAAGAAACTGCCGCGCCCGCTGGCGGTGGATGCGGCCCGCGCGATGATCGACTGCGTCGAACTGCAATCGCGCCACGCATGGGTCGCCACCCGCGACGTTGCGGTGCTGACCCTGCTGTGGGGCTGCGGTCTGCGGATCTCCGAGGCGCTGGCCCTCAAGGGGGCGGACGCACCGCTGCCCGATGCGCTGCGCATCACCGGCAAGGGCGGAAAGGAACGCGTGGTTCCGGTGCTGCCCGCCGCCCGCGCGGCGGTCGACGCCTATCTGCGCGCCTGTCCCCATCCGCATCAGGCCGACGGCCCGCTGTTTCGCGCGGTCCGGGGCGGGCCGCTGGGGCCGCGGGCGATCTCGCAGGTGATGGCCGATGCGCGGATGCTACTGGGTCTGCCGGCCACGGCGACCCCGCATGCGATGCGCCACAGCTTTGCCACCCATCTGCTGGACGCGGGCGGGGATCTGCGCGCGATACAGGAACTGCTGGGCCATGCGTCGCTGTCGACCACCCAGGCCTATACCGCAGTGGATACCGCGCGTCTGATGGAGGTCTACAACCGCGCGCATCCCAAAGCCGGATAGGCGGCAGAGCGTCGCGCAGGGCATCGAGGCCTCTTCACGGCCCCCGGTCTGCCCGCCCTCAGGCGCGCAGGCTGTCGATGAAATCCTGCGCTGCGGCAGAGGGGTCCTGCGCGCCCGTTGCCACCGCGTCGCTCAGCGCGTCGAGCCGCGCCTTGGTCTGCGCCTCCGACAGCTGTGCCAGAAGGCGCTGCTTCACGTCCTCCATGAACCAGTAGCGCGCCTGCGCGGCCCGGGTCCGGTCCCAGAAGCCGTTTTCGCGCCGCCAGTCGGCAAGCTCGGTCAGCGTCTGCCAGGCCTTGCCGAGGCCGTTTTCCTCCAGTGCCGACACCGTCATCGCACAGGGATAGCCCGGTGGATCCTGCGGCCGCTTGCGCAGGAGGCGCAGCGCCCCGGCGTAGTCGGCGCAGGTGCGGGTGGCCGCCGCCTTCAGTTCGCCGTCGGCCTTGTTGATCAGGATCACATCCGCCATTTCCATGATGCCACGCTTGACCCCCTGCAGCTCATCGCCCCCCGCCGGGGCCAGCAGCAGCACGAACAGATCCGACATCTCCGCCACCACGGTTTCGGACTGACCCACACCCACGGTTTCGATCAGCACCACGTCAAAGCCCGCAGCCTCGCACAGGCGCACCGCCTCGCGGGTGCGGCGGGCCACGCCGCCCAGTTGGGTCTGGCTGGGCGAGGGGCGGATGAAAGCGTTGGGATCGCGGCTGAGCTGGTCCATCCGGGTCTTGTCCCCCAGGATCGACCCGCCGGAGCGGGACGACGACGGATCGACCGCCAGCACCGCCACGCGCTTGCCCATGCCGGTCAGCATCATGCCGAAGCTTTCGATGAAGGTGGATTTGCCGACCCCCGGCGTTCCCGAAAGCCCGATGCGCAGCGCCTCACCTTCCGGTGGCAGCGCCGCGAGCAGTTCGGCCGCTTTTGCCCGGTGGTCGGCGCGGCCCGACTCCACAAGGGTGATCGCCCGTGCCAGGGCACGGCGGTCCTGGGCGGGAATGCGGGTGGCGAGGTCCTGGATATCCATGGCGCATCTTTTGCGGGCCGGTGCAAAAATGTCCAGCCCCGGCTCTTGGCGCGCGGGGCGGTATGCCGGATAAGGCGGCATGTCCTTGATGCTGCCCATCGACGCGGTCCTGCCGCAGGTGATCGCCGCGCTGCGCGATGCGGGCCGCGTGGTGTTGCAGGCGCCGCCCGGCGCGGGCAAGACGACCCGCGTGCCGCTGGCGATGCTCGACGCGGGGGTGACGCCGGGGCGCATCCTGATGCTGGAGCCGCGCCGCCTGGCGGCGCGCGCGGCGGCGGAACGCATGGCGGCCACGCTGAACGAGGATGTGGGCGGCACCGTGGGATACCGCGTGCGCGGCGCCTCGGCCATCGGCCCCGCCACCCGGATCGAAGTGGTGACAGAGGGCATCCTGACCCGGATGTTGCAGGACGATCCGGAACTGCCCGGCGTGGGGGCCGTGATCTTTGACGAATTCCACGAACGCTCGCTCAACGCGGACCTGGGGCTGGCGTTCTGCCTGGAGGTGGCGGAGGCGCTGCGCGACGACCTGCTGCTGGTGGCGATGTCCGCCACCCTGGACGCGGGGCCGGTGGCCGATCTGATGGCCGCGCCCGTTGTCACCTCCGAAGGGCGCAGCCACCCGGTCACGCCGCAATGGCTCGACCGGCCCGTGGGCGCGGCCCGGTTCGAACAGGCGGTGGCCGAACTGGTGATGCAGGCGCTGGCGGCGCAGGACGGCTCCGCCCTGGTGTTCCTGCCGGGCGAGCGGGAAATCCGCAAAGTGGAATCGCTGCTGCGCGGGACGGTGCCGGGCGACTGCACTGTGGCACCGCTGTTCGGTGCGATGGACTTCAAGGCGCAGCGCGCGGCCATCCTGCCCGCCGCGTCTGGCCGCAAGGTGGTCCTGGCCACCGCCATCGCCGAAACCTCGCTGACGATCGAGGGGGTGACGGTCGTGGTGGACGGGGGCCGCGCGCGCCGGGCGCGGTTCGACCCGGCATCCGGCATGTCCCGGCTGGTGACAGAAAAAGTCACCCGCGCCGAAGCCGCGCAACGCGCGGGGCGGGCGGGACGCATGGCGCCGGGCGTCGCCTACAAGCTCTGGACCCGGGGGGAGGACGGCGCGCTGGCCGCCCACCCCCCCGCCGAGATCGAGACGGGCGATCTGACCGGCTTTGCCCTGGAGCTGGCGCTCTGGGGTGGGCAGGCCAAAGACATGCGCTTTGTCACCCCGCCGCACGCGGGACGGCTGGCGGAGGCGCGGCGGGTGTTGCAGATGCTGGAGGCGCTGGACGGCGCGGGCCGGATCACCGACCACGGCCGCGCGCTGGCCCGGCTGCCGCTGCATCCGCGTCTGGCGCATATGGTTGCGCGGGGCGGCAGGCGCGCGCCGCTGCTGGCCGCCCTGCTGGCAGAGCGCGACCCCATGCGCGGTGCCGGGGTCGATCTGTCGCTGCGCATCCGTGCGGTCGAGAACGGCGCGGCGGAGGCCCATGCGCCGACCCTCGCCCGTATCCGGCAGGAGGCGAAGCGCCTTGGCCGGAACCGGACCCCGACGGGCCCGGACGATATCGCGGTGCTGGCCGCGCTGGCCTATCCCGACCGGATCGGGCTGCGCCGCAAGGGAGAAGCGCCGCGTTACGTGCTGTCGGGTGGCAAGGGGGCGGTGATGCCGCAGGGCGATGCGCTGGCGGCGACCCGGCTGATCGTCGCCACCGATCTGGACGGCGACCCGCGCGAGGCCCGTATCCGGCAGGCCGCACCGCTGGACGAAGCGGAGCTGCGCAGGGTGTTCGGGCCGCAGATCGCCTGGGAGGACGTCTGCACATGGTCGCGCCGGGAGAACCGGGTTCTGACCCGCCGGCAGGAACGGTTTGGCGCGCTGGTGCTTCAGGACCGCAACTGGTCCGATGCGCCGGACGCTGACGTGGCGCTGGCGATGCTGGAGGGGGTGCGGCAGCTTGGTCTCGCGCCCGGGCCCGCCGCGCGGCGGTTCCTGGCCCGGGCGCGGCTGATGCCTGCGCCCTTTCCCGATTTCTCGGACACCCACCTGATGGAGACGCTGGACGACTGGCTGCTGCCGCATCTGGCCGGTGTGCGCAGTGCGGAGGACTGGAAGGCATTCGACCTGCTGCCCGCGCTGCGGGCGCGGCTGGACTGGGATCAGCAGCAGGCGCTGGACCGGGCCGCGCCTGCGCATTTCGAGACTCCGCTGGGACGGCGCATTCCCATCGACTACAGCGGCGCACAGCCCGCGGTATCGCTGCGCTTGCAGGAGGTCTTTGGCGTGACACGGCACCCCACCGTCGCCGGACAGCCGGTGCAGATGACGCTGCTGTCTCCGGCGCAGCGCCCGGTTCAGGTGACGACGGACCTGCCGGGGTTCTGGGCATCGTCCTATGCGGATGTGCGCAAGGACATGCGGGGGCAATATCCCAAGCACCCCTGGCCGGAGGACCCGACGCAGGCGGACCCCACCTTGCGGGCGAAACCGCGCAGGACATAGAACGCCCCGCCTGCGGCGGGCCGATTGGGGGCTTTGCCCCCAAACCCCCGAGTATTTTTGGCAAAAAGAACGTGGGGGTCAGTCGTTGTCGGAGAGGCCGGCCCCCGCCCCCTGGCGGCGCGACCTGTCGTTTTCGGGGACCAGCACGCGGTCGGCGTGCTCCCGAAGCAGTCTGTAGAGGTCGTCGGGGAGGTCGATGCGCGATACCTCGGGTACGGCAGCGGGGGTTGCGGGATCACTGGTCATCCTCGGGCCAAACCTGGTACGGCGCAGGGCAATCGCGAAAGGCTGGGCCTCGGCATAGCTTTGAAGCAGGGTGTCGGGCACGTCCGGCGGAAGCGGCACGCCGGTCCGGGGATTCGCCTGCAGGTGCAGGAAGATCAGCGGCAGGGTCAGGATCGGCCCGTCGGGCAGGGCGTGGAGTGCCCGGGTGAGGTCCTGTGCGGGTCTGTGGGCCGCGAGATGGCGCAGCGCGGCGTGGCCGAATGATATGGCTTGCGCCGGGGGGGCGCCCGCGCCCCGCGCCGCGGTGGCCGCGAGCGTCATCGTCTCGTTCAGCGACGCCTTCACGGGGCGAACACCGGCAGCCACCAGTCGTCCGCGCCGGGCCCCAGTTCATCGGCCAGCGGCGCGCCCTGACACAGGGTGATGCGGGTCCACCGGTCCGATTTCGGATCGAACCTGGTCGCGCCGAAAAAGGACAGCTTGCAGCGCAGCATGTCGATGGGCTGGCAGTCGGCGGCGATCAGGTTGTCGCGGATTTCTCCGTAGGGGTAGCGCGCGGTGAGTGCCACCCGCTCTGCCGCGAGAGCATGTTCGGGATGGCGGGTCAACACGTCGTGCAATGCGGCGTCCGGCGCTTTCAGCGCGGCATGGAGCGCCTTGATCCGCCGCCCGATGTCGAGCGGGGTTTCCAGTTCTGCCCCCGGGTCGGAAAGGCGGCACCCCAGGCGGGGTTCCCGCTTGGCCGCGGAGATGTACCAGAACCTTGCGCAGGCGGCGGGGGCTTCGTAATCGGGCTGAAGCGCCCAGTCCCACTGCCGTTCGATCCTGTCGCGCATGTCGGCTGTATCCGGCATTGGCGCGGGGACCGGGCCTGCGGGGGCGGACATGGTGCCGACCAGGTCATCGACCAGGTCACCGAAGGGCTCGATGATCAGCGCCGCCATCAGTTCCTGCAGGTCGAGGCTGGCATGCGCGACACCATGCATCGCCCTGTCGAGCGGGTGCGGTCTGGTGAAATCCAGTGCCTGCTGTGCCGCCGCCCAGTCGCCGCGCAGGGCGACGATGCGGGCCTGATGGGCCGGGTCAGGCACCTGCCAGTCGCGCAGGTGACCTGCCGCGCGGGCGGCCAGTGCTTGCAGCCGGGCCTGCTGGTCGGGCGTCAGCCGGGCAATGGCGCGCACCCGCGCGAGCGCCGTCTCTCGCGCCATCATCCAGTTGTTCAGAAGAACGGGATGGGTCACGAGGAACGGCGCCATGCCCAGCCCCGTGGCATTGCCGATGCCCAGGTGCCGCTTGACGGCGCGGTCGAGCCTGCCGCCGCCCACGTGTTCGGCCAGGTCGTGGGTGAAGTGCCGGATCAGCCAGACTGTCAGCATTTCGGCGCCGAAAGGCCCTTCGAGGCCCGGGCGCGTCGCTATCAGGTGCCGGTCTGCGATGCCGAACTTGCCGTTTCCATAGACGGCGGTGGTGCGCATGAGATAGCCGATGTCACGCACCATCTCCACGTCCGGTCGGCGGCCTTCGCGCAGTGCTTGCGTTACGTGGGCAAAGAGACGCAGGGATTTGTTCGCGCGGCTGAGGACAAGGTCTCGGGCGGTGAAGCGGGCGGCTTCCTGCCGAGGCGCGGTGGCGACGATGCGGTCGATCTCGGCCCTGTCGGGGATCCCGTCGTAAAGGACAAAGGCGCTGTCCCAGGCGGTGGCGATCACGCGATCGGTGCGTTGATCGGCCGGCAGGTCGGAGGAGACGGCCACAAGCGCATAATCATGCCCGCCCAGGCGCAGGGTATAGACCGCGTGGCCAAAGCCGGCCTTGTCCATCTGCCAGACCGGTCGGGAAAGGGTGACCCGGTCATCGGCCAGACGACGGATCAGGCTGCGCAGAAAGCTGAGGCGGGTGGGAAACATCGCCCCCATCCGCGCCAGCCGCATCACCTGGTCGGGCGGACGCAGATCGGTTTGCGGGATCGGGGCCGCGTCTTTCATGCCGGGCCAAAGCCCCTGGCGTAGAAGCGGTGCCAATTGCCGCCCATGATGCCATCGACCTCTGTCGGGGTCAGGCCCGTGGCCAGAAGACCGCGGCGGATGTTGCCGAAATCGCGGTTGTCCGCGAACCAGTTGGGCATCGGTGGAAAGCCCGCCTGGGCTGCGCTGCCTTCGCCATAATCCATCGCCTTGGTCCAGCGGCCGACGCGCATCCATTCGACCACGCTGTCGGGCTGGTCCTGGCAGAGGTCCGTGCCGATACCGAGATATGCCGCCCCGTAGCGCGACGCCGCCTCGGCAATCATCTGGCAGAAACTGTCCAGGGTACATTCCGATCCATCCTTCAGGTGGTGCGGGTAGACCGAAAATCCCAACATCCCCCCTGCCCGCGTCAGCGCCTTGAGCACCGCGTCGGATTTGTTGCGCAGCGCGGGGTGCCACCAGTGCGGGTTCGCATGCGTGATGGCAATGGGCCGGGTCGAATGGTCGATCGCCTCAAGCGTCGAGCGTTCGGCGGAATGGGACATGTCCACGACCATGCCGACGCGGTTCATCTCGGCCACCACGGCGCGGCCCATCCGGGTAAGGCCGGTATCATGTGCCTCGTAACAGCCGGTGGCGAGCAGGGACTGGTTGTTGTAGGTGAGTTGCATGAAGCGGATGCCAAGCTGGTGGCAGATTTCCACCAGACCGATGTCATCCTCGATGGGGCTGGCATTCTGGAAGCCAAAGAATATGGCGGTGCGGCCGGTTTCCTGCGCGCGTGACACATCCGCGGCGGTTGTGCCTTTGAAGATCAGGCCGGGATAGTCCTCGAACCAGCGGTTCCAGCGTTCGAGATTCAGCACCATCTCGCGAAAGCTCTCGTGATAGGCGACGGTAACATGCACCGCATCCACGCCGCCAGCGCGCATCTGTTCGAAAATCGCGGGCGAAAAATTGGCGTATTGCAGATTGTCGATCAGCGGCGTTGTCATGGCATCAGCATGGAACGGCGGCTTTGCTTACTCAACGAAAATTTGCCGGGCGCTCACCTGTCGGTGGTGCGCAGCTCGGCGGCGGCCAGCGCCAGCAGGCCGCCCGCGATGGCCCAGTTCTTGACGAAGATGGACATCTGCCACGGGTCATCGGGCAGAAAGTGGAACAGGCTGGTGACCATGCAGTAGCCCGCCAGGATCAAGGCCGTCGGCATCAGAAAGAATCCGGTCACAAGCAGCACCCCGCCTGCGAGGTTGAGCGCCACGGCAGGCCAGATCAGGATTTCCGGCCAGGCCCGCGTTGCCAGCAACTGCTGCACGACCTCGGGGGCATAGATCTTCTGGGCGGCGCCCGTCACGAACAAGGCGGCGATGCAGAAGCGGCCCATCAGCAACAGCGCATCGGCGCACAGGATGCGGCGATGGGAAAGAGATGACGGATTGGCCATCATAGCGTCCTCCGTTAAAAAAATGACGCCGGGTCGGTGGCGCATTGGCCACCTGCCCGACGCTACTCGTTACAATGCGGGTAAACCCGCGTACTGGTCAATCTGAAGTCCGGGCCGCCACACGAACCGCCCGGACTTAACCGCATCAGGATTGGGGTGGCCGTCCGCCCCTGATCCGGTTTCAGCAAAGTCACGAAGGCAAGTCGGGGAAGTTTCAGGCGAGGTCGAAAAAATTCATGCCCGCCAAGAGGTCAGGGTACCGCCGCGATGGCTGTACCGGGACGCGACAGATCGTGTCGAGCGGAATTGGTTTTTCAGATTTCTTCGACCGCACCCGTGGCGCGGATCTGGCCCGTGGGGGCACCGTCCGGGGCGCCGCCGGGGGGTTCGTCAGAGATCGCCAGCGTCAACTGGCCGATCTGGTCCGCGATCTCCGGCGGCAGCTTCAGGTGGCTGGAATCCTCCGGCACAAGGCCGAGCGAAACCGGCGCGGCATCGGGCAACAACGCCCAGAGCTCCAGCACGCGGCCTTCGGGAATGGACCCTGCCGTCCGGGTGACGGCGATCCCCCCGCGCGAGGGGTCGAGCACCGCGTAAACCTGCAGATCGTCGATGTCGCCGGTCATCTGGGTGCCGTAGATCGGGCCGGCCAGGGTGGGCGCATCGGGCCGCAGCATGGGCATGGCAAGGAAAGCCAGCAGGGCCAGCGCGGCAAAGCTGATGCCCTGCCACACCCAGACCCGCTGCCAGAACGGTACGGCGGGGGTGGGGAAAAGCGACTTGATCAGCGATTTGCGAATGCGTGACGGCGGCTCTACCGGCGCGATGGAATCGGTCATCCCGACCAGGCGTTCGTGCCAGGCTGCAACTATCCCGGCAAACGTCGGATCGCGCCGCGCACGTTCGCGCGCCGTCGTCAGGTTCTCTCCTTCGGACAGGCCCAGCGCATATTCGGCTGCCAGGAATTCGTTTTCCTCTTCGGGTGTGGGGGGGCGTTGGTCTGTCACTGGCTCATACACTCCCTAAGGGAGATCAGCCCGCGTCTGAGCCAGGTCCGCATGGTGTTGAGAGGGACATCGAACCGAGCCGCAAGGTCGGCGTAGCTTTCACCATCGAGATAGGCGCCCCGGATCGCGGCACTGCGGTCCGGGTCCAGCGTGTCGAGACAGCCGGTCAGCTTGCTGGCTTCGGAGGCGGCGATGGCCGATTGTTCGGGGGACGGACCGGGCGCGACCAGTTCCATGCCCGGCGTGTCGATGTTCTGATGGCCCTTTTTGCGGGCGCGCAGACGGTCGATGGAGGTGTTGCGGGCAATCGTGATCAGCCATGTCATCGGCGACAGGCCGTTCGCCTGGTAGCGATCGGCGTTGTTCCAGATTTTGACAAACGTATCCTGCATGGCGTCCTCTGCTGCAGCGCGCTTGTTCAACACACGCAGGCAGACGCCGAAAAGTTTCGCACTGACCCTGTCGTAAAGTTCTTCGAACGCCGCGCGGTCCTTCAGGGCCACCCGCGCAATCAGGCGTTCAATCTCTTCGCGGTCCATAGTCGTGATCGGTCTCCGCCAAACAGTACATTCTGCAACTTGCAACTCGCAACGTGCGATAACCTGCCACGCACTCTGGTCAATCTGGCGTATTTGGCGCGTATGTCAAATGCCCATTCCGCACAGGCCCCGGGCCCCACACAGAGCGCACGGGCGGCAAGACGCCGCGGCTTTCACAAAAGTTGTCTCGGGCTCGCATTTTGCGGTAGGCGGTGTTTGCAGGGGTCTTCGGGAATCAGGGAGCGCGCCATGACCGCCACGGCAGAAGGCACTTACGACGTCGTCATCATCGGCGGTGCGATGCATGGGTCGGCGCTGGCCTGGTGGCTGACCCGACTGTCCGGCTTTGACGGTCGTGTCCTGGTGGTGGAACGTGACCCCACCTATGAATTTGCCTCCACCAGCCACACACATTCCTGCATCCGTCAGCAGTTCTCGAACGAGACGAACATCCGCGTGTCGCAATTCGGCGCGGAGTTCATCAAGAATTTCCGTGACTTCATGGGCGGCGACCCGGAGGTGCCTGCGCTGGCCCTTCAAAGCTTCGGGTATCTTTATCTGGCGGACAACGACGCCTTTGCCCTCGCCTTGCAGCAGGCCCAGCAGATCCAGGTCGCCACGGGTGCGCAGACCAGACACATGACGCGGGACGAGATCGCAGCACTTTATCCCTTCTACAACCTCGATGACATCATCGCGGGCAACCACAACACCGTGGACGAGGGGTATTTCGACGGCGGCACCATGTTCGACTGGTTCAAGCGCATGGCCCGCCGCGCGGGGGTGCATTATATTCACGACGAAGTGACCGCGATCACCCTGAACGGCGCCGGTACGGCGATCGAAAGCGTGACGCTTCGGTCGGGCGATGCCGTGCCCTGCGGCATGGTTGTCAACGCCTCGGGTCCCCGCGCGCGGGCCACGGCGCAGATGGCGGGGCTGGACCTGCCCGTGGCGCCGCGCAAGCGGTTTTCCTTTCTCTTCGAAGCGGCGGAGCCGCTGACGCAGGATCTGCCGCTGACCATCGACCCCTCGGGGGTCCATATGCACTCGGAAGGGAAATATTATCTTGCGGGTTGCGCGCCGGATGATGACCCGGATGTCGCTTACGACGATTTCGGTTTTGACCACAGCCTGTGGGAGAACAAGGTCTGGCCCGCCATCGCGACCCGCGTGCCCGCCTTTGAAAGGGTCAAGGTCATCAACGAATGGGTGGGGCATTATGCCTACAACACCTTTGACCAGAACGCGATTGTGGGCCCGCATCCGGTGGTGTCGAACTTTGTCTTCGTCAACGGGTTCTCGGGCCACGGCCTGCAGCAGGCACCGGCCATCGGACGCGGTGTGGCGGAATGGATCACCCACGGCGAATATCGCACCATCGACCTCGCGCCCTTCGCCTTCTCACGCATCGCGGAGGAGAGATCCTTTCTCGAAAAGGCGATCATCTGAACCCCGGACAGGCAAATAACGAAAGGCCAAACCTATGAAATTCAAGAAACTTGTGCTGACAGGAGCCGCCGGGCGGCTGGGGTCGTACCTGCGCGAACCTCTGTCGGAGATGTGCGACGAACTGCTGAGCACCGACATCGCGGAAGACATCGGCAAGCTTTACCCCGGCGAAAGCTACGCCCGTGCGGACCTTGCCAAATACGACGAGGTCTTTCCGCTGCTGGAAGGGGCTGACATGGTCATCCACTTTGGCGCCATCGTCGACGAAAAACCCTTTGAAGAGCTGCTGGGACCCAACTTCGTCGGCTCCTACAACATCTGGGAGGCCGGGTATCAGCATGGGGTGCGCCGGATCGTCTATGCGTCGTCCATCCACGCTGTCGGCATGCACAAGAAACGCGATTTCATCGGCACCGACGCGCCTCACCGGCCCGACACGTTCTATGGGCTGGCCAAGTGCTTTACCGAGGATCTGGGGTCGATGTACTGGGACAAGCGGCAGCTGGAAAGCGTGCATCTGCGTATCCTGTCCGCCGCACAGGTCAACAACGCCCGCGCACTGGGGTCGTGGCTGTCCTATGACGACCTGATCCATCTGGTCACGCGTGCCATCGACACGCCATCGGTCGGCTTTACCGTGATCTACGGCGTGTCCAACAATGACCGCGCGCCGGTAGACAACACCAGGGCGGCCTTTCTGGGGTATCGGCCCAAGGACAACGCAGAGCAGTTTGCCGAAGCGGTGCTGGCCGACACCCCTGCCCCGGACCTGAACGATCCGGCCGAGATGTGCCAGGGCGGACCTTTTGCCAAGGTCGATCTGGGTCAGAGCGGGCTGGCCCAGATGACCATCGTGGACGACCGCAAGAAAACCTGAACCAAGGGCGGATGCGCCACGCCGAGGTGCGTCCGCCCTGCCCGATTGCCGGGCCGGGGGAAACAGTTTCTTAATAAATTCGGCATCTTTTCCTGAAACGCCAAAATTACGCCACAGTTCCCCGTAAGGTTGACACCAAGCCCGCGTCCAATCCGGGCATAGACTATCTGGTGGAGAGACCAATGAGAATTCTAGCGGTGGACGACGATCCGATCATCGTGGAACTGCTGGCCCAGTTCATCGAGGCTGTCGGCGGGCACGAGCTGACCACTGCCGGCTCCGGGGCCGAAGCGCTGGACCTGCTGCGCGGCGATGCGAACGCCACCTTCGACTGTTTCATGCTGGATATCCAGATGCCGGGTATGGACGGGATCGAACTGACCCGCCGTATCCGGATGATGGCCCGCTATGCCGACACGCCGGTCCTGATGCTGACCGCGATGGCGGACAAACGCTATATCGACGGCGCCTTTGCCGCAGGCGCGACCGACTATGTCACCAAACCTTTCGAAGTGGCCGAGCTGAAGGCCCGGCTGAGCCTGGTCGCGGGCATGATCGAAGGCCGCCGGTCGCGGACGCGCAAGATCTTTGCCGCTTCCGCCGTCGGCGCGCGCGCCGGTTCGGGCGCGGTGGAGCTGCACGAGCCGATTTCCATCCATGACGTGGACAACGTGATCGAATACGTGGCGATGGAGAACTACGTTCAGCAACTGACCCGCAGCTCGCTGTTCGGGTCATCGACCTTTGCCTTTACCGTGCGCGAGATCGAACTGTACCACGCGTCGATGACATCGTTCGAGTTTTACAGCCTGATGTCCGACGTGGCCGAGGTCATCTCGGACACGCTGCACGGTCACCAGTTCCTGATGTCCTACGCGGGCAACGGTACCTTTGTGTGCATCACCGAAAGCGGCTGGCGGCCCGACATGGGCCAGCTGATGGATGCGGTTAACCTATCCTTGGCGCGGACCGAGCTATACAACAACAAGGGGGAGCGCCTGCATCCCCGGGTCTGTGGCGGCGACGTCGTGCGGCTGATCTGGAAAACCGGTTCCGCCGTCATGGATGCGCTGGCCACCGCCCATGCCACCGCGGAAGCCGCCAGCGCGGCGCATGGCAAATCTCAGACGGACTACTGGAACATGGGACAGATTGCATGAAGGACATGGTTGAAGAACTGCCCGGACTGGCAAAAGTACGCGCCAGATTCCTCGAGATGCTGGCCGATCGTCAGGCCCGGATCGCCGAACACGCGCTGAAAGCCTGGGACGGCGAGACACTGGAAGAGATCAACGGCAACCTCGAAGCGGCCAAGGCGATCCTGCACCAGATTTCGGGGACGGCCGGATCACTCGGCTTTACCGATCTGGGCGAGGCCGCCCGCGCCAGCGAAGCCGAGGTCATCGCCCATCTCGAAGGACCGGACGCTGACCTGGCGATCTGTCCGGGCGAGATCGTCCATCACATGGACCTTTTCGTGAAGCATTGCGAGGACACGCTGCGCGAGTTCGGCTGATCCCGCCGCGCCCCGCTGTTCCCGATCTGCCCCGGCTGCCTCTGCACCGGAGTTGTTTATTTGGTGGAGGCGCATCGCGACCGCGCGCCGCGGTGTTATTTCCGGATCGCGTTCTTGATCTGGTCCGCCAGCGACATCGGATCAAACGGTTTGCTGATCACATCTGCCGCACCGGCATTGCGCAGCTCGTCGATTTCCGCGTGTTGCGCGCGTGCCGTCATGAAAATGGCCGGCACATCCGCGAGATGCGGCAGCTTGCGCATTTCCTCCAGCGTCTGCCGACCGGTCATGCCCGGCATCATCATGTCCAGCAGAATCACATCGGGTGTGTAATCCTTGACGCGGGCCAGGGCGTCCTCGCCGCAGTCGCATTGGATCACTTCAAAATCACCCGCGAGGTCGAGCGACATCTTTGCGATTTCTCGAATGTCGGCATCGTCTTCTACATGGATCAATTTTAGCATCGCGCACTCGTATTGTTAATCAGGACACGCTGCGCATCTTAACGATATTGTCCGGCGCAATGTGTTCCGTTTTGGCTACTTGTTTCGGCAGAACGAAATAGAATGTCGTTCCGACACCTTCGGTCGTTTCGAAACCTATAGTGCCTCCCAGCCCTTCGACAATAGCCTTGCAGATGCTCAGGCCCAATCCGGTACCACCTTTTGAAGATCTGTTCGAATTTTCCATGTCGGCAAAGCGTTCGAAGATCTTGTGCTGGTCCTTTATCGGGATGCCTTCGCCCTGATCCTTTACGGCGACGCGCACCGAATCGCCCTGGTCTTCTACCAGAATGCGCACGGTACTGCCGGGGCGCGAAAACTTGCAGGCGTTCGAGAGAAAGTTGTTGAGGACCTGGATGATCCGGTTCGGATCGGTGTTGATCCAGATCGGACCGTTCCCTCCGGTGATTTCCACCTGCACCGAGAACCGCTGCTGCATGGTGGCATTCGCCCTCTCGGTCTCTTCTATCATCTCGGTCAGGTCCACGTTCTGACGATCGTATTCCATACGTCCGGCGGCGATCTTTTCGAGGTCGAGGATGTCGTTGATGATCAGGACCAGACGGTCCGAGTTGCGATGCGCGATCTCAAGCATGCTGACCGCCTTGTCCGGCAGCTCGCCCGCCGCGCGAGACAGCAACAGGCCCATCGCGCCTTTGATCGAGGTCAGCGGCGACCGCAATTCGTGACTGACGGTCGAGATGAAGTCCGACTTGCGCTGCTCTTCGAGCACACGTTTGGACATGTCGGCCATCAGGATCATGAAACGCCCTTTCAGCGTTCCCACCTTGAGGCGGTTCACGCTGATGTGAAACGGCTTGCCGCAGAATTCGGTTTCAAACTGAGCGTTGTCGGCACCTGTGCTGCGCATATCGCGGCAGGTTGCGATGATGCTGGACACCCCGCCCAAGTTTTGCAGATCAGCCAGCGGGATGACCTCTCCGGCCTTGCCCAGCAGGCCCAGACGCCCCAGCGCCACCCGGTTCATGTAGGAGGCCGCCATCGTATCGCAATCGACGATCCAGATGTCATCCTTCATCTCGTCCATCACCTGCGCCGTGTCCCGCGCGGCCAGCAGCTCGTGGGTCTCCGTGACATCGGTCCGGGCCGAGATCGACCCGATCCAGTTGCCGTCCAGATCGTAGATCGGACGCACGGTGGTGTGGGTATAGAGTGTCGATCCGTCCTTGCAGCGAATGGGCGTCTCGCCGATCCAGATCTTGCCTGCGCTCAGGCAGCGATGGATGGATGGCGCCAGTTCTCCGTCTTCGTCCTGGTAGAAGTCGTGCATCGAGACCCCGATCAGTTCGTCCCTGCTGTAGCCTGTCGCTTTGACGAAATGATCGTTGACCTCCACCAGTCTGGTTTCGGCGTCGACCACGTTCACGATGGCATGATCGTTCAGGACATCGATACGCTGCCCCAGCATCAGCGACTGCTTGTCATTGACAAGGGTCGCCCGCCGCATACCCAAATAAGTCGGCAAAAGGGCGGCGATGGCGATTGCGCTGGCGGCCGGTATGACCTCGCCCAGGGGGCCGGGGATCAGGGCGCGGCTTGCGGCGTACCAACCGAGTGCGCCGCCGCCACCAAGTGCTACATTCTTGAGAAGATTGAATTTGGTCTCGGATGAACGCATGAAATTGCCTCGGATTAATGCACAACTCCGCCAACTCCCCGAACGTCGGCATCGGTCGTATCGAAGAGATGCCGTATCAAACTGGCAGAAATAAGGCGAAATCGAACTAGAATTGAAACGCCGTTTAATTGTTTTCAGGATGCCCTTATTTGTTGCCCTAAAACATGCTCTGCAATTGTTGCCATTTCCGCGCGTGATTTCACGAGGTTGGCGCTGATCCGGCCATCCGGCCCGCGCTCTGCATCCGATGACAGACCAAGCACGCGCACCGGATAGTCAAGCTCGGCGATCTCGTCCAACAGGGTGACGGCGTCCCCGTCGGGCAGCAACCAGTCCAGAATAATGACATCCAGCGGCCCCTTGGCCAAGGCGGCCCGCGCTTCGGCCAGGCTGCGCACGTGATGCAGATCAGCGACATCCGACAGGCCCGACTGCAGCACTTCGGCAAAGTCGCTGTCATCCTCTACGTGCAGCACGTTCAGTTTGCCGGGTCGGTTCTGCCGTTTTTCCTTGCGCTTCCCGGTCAGGCCGACACTGGTCTGACCGTGTCGCGGGAAGGTGAACCAGAACACTGTCACCCCCTGTCCGGTGCTTTCGAAGCCGATATCGCCGTCGTGCCGCCGCACAATCCGCTTGGCGATGTTCAGGCCCAGCCCGGTACCGCCCTTGGTGCGGGTGTCGGAACTGTCCGCCTGGGTGAAGGCATCGAAGATGCGGTGGCGGAATGTCTCGGGGATGGCCGGACCGATGTTCTGGACGCAGACGAGAATCTGATCCGAGACCGCCTCGGCCTTGACCATGACCTGGGTGCCGGGATCGGAATATTTGCAGGCATTGGAAATCAGGTTTGCCAGGACCTGGCGCGTCCTTCCCCGATCTGCCAGGACCATCAGGTCGTCCGGGGGCAGGTCGAGCATCAGCGTATTTTTATGCGCGACGGCAAAGGGTGCCAATTCGTCCGCCGTGTCCCTTATGATCGAATTCATCGAGTTCGGGTGGAATTCAAACGCGATCTCGCCCGAAGATATTTTTTCCAGGTCGAGGATGTCGTTGACGATATCGGCAAGGTTGTCGGCGTTGCTGCGGGCGATCTCAAGCAGGCGCCCCACCTTGGCGGGGACTTCGAAGTCATCCATCGCGCCGATCAGCCCAAGCGCGCCCTTGATCGAGGTCAGCGGCGTGCGCAATTCGTGGCTGACGGTTGCCACGAATTCGTTCTTCATCTGCTCGACCTTCTTGAGCTCGGTAATGTCGTTGACCTGCGCGATAAAGGAATTGCGGCCCGCGTTCTTGTCGAAGAACCACGAGATGTGCAGCAGGCACCATCTTTCCTCACCGTTGCGGTGAATAAAGCGGTGTTGGCCGCTGTATACCTGCGCACAGCCGGATTCGAGCATCTCGGTCAGGTTCGACGCGATGGTCTTGACCTCTGCGCGGGGCAGGACGTTTGACATCCTCATGGCCGAAACCAGGGCATCCTCATCGTAGCCACACAGCGCGCAGAAGGCCGGATTGACACTGTGAAACTTGCCGTTCTCGTCCAGCAGCACCATGCCGATCGGTGCCGAGGCAAATACCTGCAGAAGCTGGTTCTCGCTGGCCTCCAGCGCATTACGCTCGTGGCGCAACTTGGTCACGTCGGTCTGCGCCCCGATCATGCGCAGGGCGCGGCCGGTTTCGTCCCGCTCCACCACCACGGCGTCCGAGCGCATCCAGCGCCAGTCGTCTTCGCCCACCTTCACACGGTATTCGGCAATGGATCTCGGTGCCCGCTGTTCGATACAGTCCCGGTCCGACTTTTCGAGGATCGGCAGGTCATCCGGATGGATACGTTCGAGAAACGCGCGTTGCGGGTCAGCCGGGCTGTTATCGTCATCGAAGCCCATGATCTGCCGCCAGGTGTCGCTGACTTCGGACCGGCCCGTCGCCAGGTCGATGTCGAAGACGCCGATGCGCGCGCCCTGCAGCGCCTTGTCGTAGCGGGCCTTCATCTCGGTTGTCTCTTCGATCGCTTCGTATTCCGCGGTCAGGTCGCGGACCAGTGCGGTGGTCCGGTCGGCCCCTTCGTAAGTCACCCAAGAGTTGCGTTGCAGGTCGAGGATCAGCCCCTGCCCGTCCAGCCGGGTGCCCGACGCGTTGAACATCTGGTCTTCCGACAGGTTCTTGAGATCAGTCACCAGGTCGTCGAATTGCAGGTCGATCAACCCGTGCGCCGGATAACCAAAGCAGTCGTGCGCCGCCTGGTTCGCAAACAGGATATGGCCTTCGGCATTCAGGATGAACACCGGGATCACCGCATTGTGGATCACGGCGCGGTTGGCTTCCTCCTGTGCGCTGACCTGGCGGGCGCGCAGGTCGGCGATCTGTGCCATAGCCTCGCCGCGCACCCGAAGCGAACGGATCACGAAAAGCAGCATCGCCGTCAGCAGAATGCCCGCCGCCAGAATCCCGAAGGCGGGATTGTTGGGGAAATAGGAATCGAACATCGGGGTGCTGCGGAACACGAGTGTCCAGGGACGCCCGTGATTCATGATGGTATAGGTCTTGGCATGTTTCCCGACGGCGGGGGCCGCCGCCCCATCGCCACGATCAACACCCGCGGTGCTGTCAAAGATGATCTTTTCGGGGTCGGCTTCGGGGCCGTCGAAGACCGCAATCTGATAGACCCGGCCCTGATTGGGCGAAAGGTCGGTCAGCAGCCGTTGCCCCACGAAGGGGGCATAGACCCAGCCCCGGAAATCGCCGCGAACGCTGCCGCCCCGCTCCGGAACGAACACTCGCTCCCACAGCGGCAGAAGCAACAGGAATCCTGGCTGCCGGGTTTCGTCCTGAACCAGAAGGATACGGGGCGTCAGTTGCGGCTCGCCGGTCTGGCGGGCGCGGCGCGCCGCTTCGTACCGGCCTTCCTCGAATGTGATGTCCAGGCCCAACGCCTCGATGTTGCGCGCCAGCGGCGAGATCCGGGTGATCACGAAATGCTCCGGACCTTCCGTCTTTGGATGGACGTCAAAATCCGACCGCGTATGAACACGGCTGCGTCCGAGAAATGCCTGCATGTCTTCGGATTGGACAGGCTCGATAAAACCGACGCCGTTGATACCGACCAGCACCTCGTCCAGGTTGAGGGTTTCGGCGAAGGTCTCGAACTCCGCTTCGGTGGCGATCTCGGACGCGTTGAGATATGCGGCCAGTCCGTACAGGCTTTGCAGGTAGGTCTGCATCCGGTGCTGCAGGCTTTCCACACCCTCTTCGGTGATATGGGAAAACTCTGTTTCGGCCTTCTGCCGGATCTGATTGAGGCTGAGGCTGAACAGCGCCACCGAAACCACAAGGCACGCGGCTCCCAGCAGCAGTTCCAGTTTCCTCATCGGCCTAACATCCCAACCTAAACACCACCCGATAAAGGACCAGACTCTTGTCAAAGCCTTTGTTTTGAAGCCTTTCAGTCCATTCTAGTATTAGTAGATTGCTGGACTCTGTCAAACTTTATAGCCTTGGCGCCAGACGAAGTGTGTTGTTTTCGCACCACAACCTAAAGTGGCTGAATTCCTGCCTGACACCATCCAAAATTGCGCCTTCGCTCAGGCATGAAAATGCTACCGGCCGTAGGCTCTGCCCAGCGAAAAGCGATATTGCACAATAAAGGGCAGACACATGCCGCCCCGGCGGAAATGGTCCGGTACATCCCGCCGGCACCTTGCACCCCCCGGCGCGCCACGCAAATATGATGGGGGGGTCTGATCACATGTCAGCCGATACCGTCATCGAAAGAAAACACCGCGGCGGCGCGCCCGATACAGCCTGTGCCGGGTCGTTTCCCCTTGCGGAACGCGACCTTGCGCTGGCGCAGGTCGAGGATGCCTTTCAGCGCCTGCTCAATGGTCGGATGGCGATGGCGATCGTCCAGGGGACGCCGGGTATCGGAAAATCGCGGCTGATCGCAGAGTTCCGGCAGACCCTGCCCCGCGACCAGGTTCGGGTGATCGCCACCGCCTGTCGCGCCGATGGCACTGCCATGCCGTTCCGGCCTTTTGCAGAGATACTGCGCCGCGTGCTTGACCTGCCGCGCGATGCACCGGAACCACAGGTGCAAGAGGCCGTGGCACGGCTGGACCCGGAGGGGGCCACCCGCGGTCACAGCCTGCTGACCCTGCTGGGACGGCCCGGTGATCGCGCCGGGGTCATGGGCGAAGCTGCGGATACCGCTGGCGAAACCCTTCGCCAGACGATCACCGACCTGATCCTGCGCAGCTGCCGGGACCGGCCCCTCGTCCTGATCCTGGAGGATATGGACAAGGCCGATACCGGCACCTTGCAGATGCTGGAGCGGCTGCTGATGCAGAAGGTCGAAGTGCCGCTGATGCTGCTGGCCAGTTCGGGTTCCGGCTTTCACCCCGGCTGGCTGATGCAGGCGCGCACCACGCGGGTCCAGCTCGGGCCCCTTGGCGAGGCGGCGGTCAAGGATCTGGTCGTGCGGGCCTCTGGCTGCGGCAACCTGCCCTCCCGCCTGACCGCACGCGCCGCGGCGCAGGCGGACGGCAATCCGCTCTATGCGGTGGAGATCGGGCGCTTTCTGGGCCAACAGGCGCGCATCCCCCCGCAGCAGGACATGCCCCTGCCCCCGACCCTGCCCGATACGATCATGGCGCGGGTGGGCGCGCTTGGTCCCCGATGCCGCGCGCTGGTGCAGGCCGCGTCGGTCATCGGCGAGGATTTCGATGCCGCGATGGCGCGGGACATCGCCAGCGCGATATGCTCCTCTGGCCCCGATCCTGTGGCGCAGGCCGAAAGCGCAGGCGTGATCCTTCCCTACCGGTCGGGATACCGGTTCCAGCACGCGGCGGTTCGGGAAGCCGTCTACGCCGCCTTGCCGGACGACAGCCGCCGTGTGTTGCATGCCAGGGCCGCAGAGGCGATGGCGCGCAAGACTGCCAGCCCCACAGCCCAGACGTCGCTGGCCGATCATTTCGAACGGGCCGGAAAGCCCGCCGAAGCGGTGCCGCATCTGATCGCGGCGGGCCGCCATGCCCTTGGGCTGTTTCTGCCCCGGATGGCGGTCGACCTGTTCGACCGGGCTGCCCGGTTGATCGAAGACACCGGGGCGGAGCCTGATCCGGCGCTGACGGGGACATTCTATTCTACGTGGTTCGAGGCCCTGCTTTGGCGGGCGGAGTTCGGGCGGGTCGTCACATTGTTCGAGACCATGCGCGCCCGCATCGACCGGGCGAAGGGACAGCCGAGCTATCCGCGCATTCTCGTCCGTGCCGCAACGGCCTATGATCGGACCCGGCAGCCGGACGCCGCCGGGGCACTGTTTGCACAGGTCCGCGCCCGGGGCGAAGGTCACGGTGACACGGACGCGGTCGCGCTTGGCTGTCTGGGGCTGATGGGCAGGCAGTGCGCGGCCCCCGCGCCCGGCTATCGCGACGCGCTGCGGCGTCTTTCGGCGCAGTGCGAAGGGCTGTGGGATGGCGCGGCCCCGGCAGGCGTCCGCACCCGTCTCGACCTCTACCGGGCCTGGAGCCACACGATCAGGGGCGACATCGACCTGGCGGCTGAAAGGGCACGCGCGCTGTACGACGCCGCAAAGGCGGGCAAATCCCCGGATGCAATGGCCCGGGGCGCGGCCTGCCTGGCCGCCACTGCCCTCCTGTCGGACGACTTTGACCGCGCGGTCCGCCTCGCCGATGAAGGCGCGGAGGCCGCAGGGGGCACGGCGGCTCATATGGCGGCGCTGGCGTTGAAGGGCCATGCCATGACTTTGCGCGGCAACCCGGAGGGTGGTGAAAAGCTGCTGACCAGCGTCCGGGCAGAGGGAGTGCGGCTGGGATACCGGACATTGACCGATTTCACCTGCGGTTCTCTCGGGGTGGCCCGGGCGCTGCGGGGCGACCTGAGCGGCGGTGTGACCGCGCTCACCGGCGCGGCGCGGCAGGCTTCGGCGACCGGAAACGCGCATGGTGCCGGGATGGCATATATCGCCCTGGGGGCGCTCTATCTCGGGCTGGCGCGGGGGGACGGAAAGCCCGCGTTTTCAAAGCTGGCTGGGAACATGGGTTTCCTGCTGCGCGAGGCACCGTTTGCCAGGTCCCGGGCGCTGGCGCATTTCGATAGCGCCGCATCCTTGGGCCGCGCGGTAGGGATGCACGGCGTCACGGCACAGGCGCTGCACGGCAGGGCGATGGTCCTGCTGGCACGGCGCAGGCGCGGTGCCGCCCGCGCGGCGTTGCAACAGGCACAGGCCGTCGTGGCCGATATCCGGTGGTCGCACATGGACCGGCGGATCAGGACCGACCTGGCGGCACTGGCCTGACGGCATCGGCCTGTGCGACGGTCAGGCCCAGACCGCAACAGCCCACAGCATGGCCACATAGGTCAGTTGATGCAGGAACTGATCCACACCGAAGGCCCGCCAGTACCCGGCCTGATCCGGCCCCTTGCCGGACCTTTCGCCGTGCCATCCCTTGATCCAGTCGATGTGAAAATGCGCGATCCACTCAGCCACGCAGATTGCCACGGCCAGCGCGGGCGCGGTCCCGACCAGCAAAAGCGCCAACAGCGACAGACCTGCGTGCAACCCCGCGTGCTGGACCCGGCCCATGTGCAGATACCGGGCCTTGTCGGTCAGCATGCGCGGCGTCTGCAGAAAGAAATCCGCAAAGAGGTGTTTCGCCTGCAGAAGGGTCATCAGCAGCAGCACCAACTGCAATTCGGTGTTCACGCGGGTTCCTCCAAAGCTGCCCCAGCTTATCGCGCGGTGCCGTGACCGCAAATCATTTGATCACCCGGCGGCCGAATTGCTAGTTTGCATGCAGCACGTTGCCCGCTGCATGGTCGTGTCTATCCTATTCAAAGTGGAATTTTCCAATCGAACGCTCATTATTTTCCTTCATCTGGAAATACTCCAAGCGCGACCAGCTGATCCTGCTGCTTGTCACACTCACGCTGTTTCCGCTGCTCTACCTCACGCTGGAGCTGCCCAAGCGGATCATCAATGATGCCATCGGCGCCGAAAGCGGCCAGGTTGATGTCTGGGGCTACGAGGTCGGCCAGATCACCTTTCTGATGATCCTGTGCGGGTTGTTCCTGCTGTCGGTTCTGCTGCACGGCGTGATGAAGATGCGCATCAACACGATGAAAGGGGTGCTGTCAGAGCGGCTGCTGCGGCGGCTGCGCTATACGCTGATCGCGCGCATCCTGCGGTTTCCCGCCCCCTATTTCGAACGCACCAGCCAGGGCGAACTGGTATCCATGGTCACGTCCGAAGCCGAACCGATGGGCGGGCTGATGGGCGATGCCGTGGCCCAGCCGGTGCTGCAGGCGGGTCAGATGCTGACCATCCTGGTGTTCCTTTTCCTGCAGAGCGTGGCCTTCGGGCTGGCGGCCTGCGCGCTGATCCCGCTGCAAGCTTGGCTGATCCCGCGCCTGCAGCGGCGCATCAACCTGCTGAACAAGAGCCGCGTGATCGAAGTACGTGCACTGGCCGCCGAAATCGGAGAAAGCGCGGCGGGCGCGTCGACCCTGCGCACCCACGGCGGCTGGCGCTACCGGCTGGCGCTGATCTCGGACCGGCTGGGGCGGCTCTATGCCATTCGCTTCGAGATCTTTCAGAAAAAGTTTTTCATGAAGTTCCTCAACAACTTCATCGGGCAACTCACACCGTTCTTCTTCTACAGCATCGGCGGCTACCTCGCGATCACCGGGGACATCACGGTCGGTGCGCTGGTCGCGGCGCTGGCGGCCTACAAGGACCTGGCCAGCCCCTGGAAGGAACTGTTGGCCTACTACAACCAGTCGCAGGACATGGCCGTGCGCTGGGAAACCGTCACCGAACGCTTTGCCCCGGCAGGCATGATCGACGCGCGGCTTTTCGAAGGCCATCCCGACGATCTGCCGTCGCTGGCGGGCGACGTGGAACTGAAGGGCGTCTCGGTCGAGGACGGGGACGGCAACGCCGTGCTGGACGGGATCACCGCAACCTTTCCAAAGGGCAGCACCGTGGCGATCAGCGCCGCCAGTGACGAGGACCGACAGGCCCTGGCGGCCCTGTTGACGCGCGAAGTGATGCCCGTCAGCGGCAGCGTCGTCGTCGCGGGGCACGCTCTGGACCAGTTGCACCAGGCCACCATCGCCGCCCGGATCGGGCATGCCTCCTCTGCCCCGGTGCTGTTTCAGGGCAACCTGGGCGACAACATCAACATGGCGCTGCGCCGTGCTCCACGCGCAGCCGAAGAGGGAAGCCAGGCCCTGGAAAGCCTGCGCACAGGCAACAGCCCGGACCCTGTCGCCGCCGACTGGCTGGACATCGCCCCGGCGGGGGCCGCGACGCCCGACGAGCTTGGCGCGTGGTGGATGCGGCTGGTGCGCGGCATGGGGATAGAGGACGCGCTCTTGCGTCGGGCGATGGATCTGCGGCTCGACAGCGGGCGTCACAAGGCGCTCGCCGCGGCACTGGTCGATCTGCGCGCGCCACTGGCGCGGCGGCTTGCGGCAGAAGACCTCTCTGCGCAGGTCAGCGTCTTTGACCCCGCATCCTACACACCGACGCTGGCGGTGGCGGAGAACCTCTTGTTCGCCACCCCGCGCGAGCCGGTCACTGCCGATCTGCTGGCGCGGCAGTCCGATTTCATGACCCTTCTGGACCAGCTTGACCTTGAAACCGACCTGCTGAACCTGGCGGTGGACCTGGTCGACCTTCTGCGCCAGACCTTTGGCCACGATGGCACCGACCATCCGCTGTTCCGCAAGCTGGGGCTTGATGCGCAGACCTATGGGGCGGCGCTGGACCTGCTGCCGCGGCACAGACGGGGCGACCCGCTGAACCAGGACCAGAAGGCACAGCTGCTGGCGGTTCCCTTCGTGATCCCGGCCGAGAAGATCGGCACCGCCTTTCCGCAGGACGTCATCGACCGGGTGCTGGACATGCGCGCGCAGCACGGTGCCGCGCTGCGTGACAGCATGGCGGGCGTGTTCCAGCCGCTCGACGGCGCCGCCCCGATCCAGGGCATGACGGTGCTGGAGAACGCGCTGTTCGGCAAACTGCACGAGACCACCGACAGCGAAGCGGTGCAGAACCTGGTGATGGCGCAGCTGCGCGAGGCAGAGCTGGACAGCGCCGTGCTGCGGCTGCTTTTCGATCTGCCGCTCAGCCTGGGCGGGGCGAACCTGTCGGCACAGCTGGGCGAACCATCGGCGCTGAGCCGCGCCGCGATCAAGCGGCCAGACATTCTGGTGCTGGACAACGTGCTGGCCAGCTACGGCCCCGATCAGCGCCGCGGGCTGCACGACCGGCTGCGCGCGCTACTGCCGGAAACCACGATCATCTGCCTTGCCCCCGAATTTGACGACGCCGAGGAATTCGACCGGCAGTTCGTGGTGCGACAGGGGCGGTTGTCCTCTGTTGCGGACGCGATGGAAGACAGCGCCGACCAGACCGTCAGCGCGGACCTTTCGCGCAAGCTGCGCGCGCTGGAACGGACCGATCTTTTCGCCGGACTTGCCCGCAAACAGCTGCGCCTGCTGGCCTTTGGCGCGCGCTGGCACGAGACCAGCGCGGGGGAATACGTGTTTCGCAAGGGCGATGTCCCGGACGACGGGGCCTACCTGATCCTGTCGGGTGAGGCCGACCTGTTGCTGCCGCAGGAAGACGGCGAGGACCGGCTGATCACCACCTCGGGGCCTGGCGCGCTGGTGGGTGAACTGGGCCTCATCCGCAACGTGCCCCGCGCGCTCGACATGCGCGCGGCGTCGGACCTGACCTGCCTGCGCATCGGTGCGGAAGAATTCCTAGCCGTGGTGGAAAACGACGCATCGACCGCCTACAAGATCCTGCAGGTGGTCGCCAGCTACGTCTGATGGCGGGGGGCTGACCGGCCCGCTGCCGATCCGACGCTTTTGCGGAACGATCGAACACGGCAGAGTGTACAGATAGATTTACCAACTTCGGGAGGAGAACAGATGAACCTTGGACTGAAAACAGCGGTGGCGGCATTTGCCCTGACCACCATGGCCCTGACGGCCGCATCCGCGGAAACGCGTGTCACCTACAAATCGGCCAAGACCGGGTCGTCCTACTACCAGATGGGGGTCGAACTGGCCGAGGCGATGAAGGCCGGCACCGATGGCGACATCTCGGTCACGGTCGAGGAAAGCCAGGGGTCCGTCCAGAACGTGATGGAAGTGCGGGCGCGTGGCGGTGATTACGTCTTTACCACGCCCCCGGCGCTGGTCGGACTTGCGCAGGGCGGCAAAGCCATGTTCGAAGGCAAGGGCGACCCGGCCTTCGACGAAATCCGCGCGCTGTTCCCGATCCCGTCGCTGACCATGCATTTCGTCATGTCCGCCGACAGCGGTGTGACGGACATCTCGGGTCTTGCAGGCAAGACGATCCTGCTTGGCAAGGGGTCTTTCGGGGCGACGGAGGGCGAGAAATATCTCGACCTTTTCGGTCTGACCGACCAGGTCGAGATCGCCGACGCCGAGCTTTCCAACGCGGTCGCCGCGCTCAAGAACGGCCAGATCGACGGCTTTGTCACGGCAGGCTCCTACCCCGCGCCGAATGTGATCGAAGCGGCGGCGTCGACCCCCGTCACCGTTCTGTCCATGTCCGACGCGCAGGTCGCCGAGACCAAGCGCACCAAGCTGACGATCCCCGCCGGGACCTATGCCGGGCAGGACAGTGACATTGCGACGACGTCGCTGCCCGTCGTGGCCTTTACCACCACCAAGATGGACGATGACACCGCTTACGCGCTGACCAAGACGTTCTGGGACAACAAGGCCAAGCTTGGCGATACGTCGCCATGGTGGAACGGTGTCGACCCCGCCATGCTGAGCAACATCGAAGGCAAGATCCATCCCGGTGCGGTGCGCTACTACGAAGAGGCCGGCATCGCACTGAGCGACGCGCAAAAATAACGCGCGGCACCCCTGGCAGGCCGGAGAGCGTCTCCGGCCTGTAATGCTGCTTTCCCGAAAGACCCCCCTCATGGCTGACTTCCCCCAAGGCCGCGTCGCCACGGCGTTCTGGCTGGTCCTTGCCGCCGCGCTCGTGGCCTATCACCTCGCGCTGGTCTTTTCCGGCCTTGTGCCGAATCTGGTCAGCCGCCCGCTCCACATGGCGTTCATCCTGCCCTTCGTCCTGGTGCTGGGCAGCAGCAGCCGGTCGGGGCGGATCAGCGGCACCATCCTGGCCGCATTGGGCATTGCCGCAGCGGTCTGGGTCGCGGTCAGTCACGACAGCTTGGGCGATCAATACGGGTTCCTCGAAAGCAACCTGCAAATCGCCATTGCGGTCACACTGCTGGTGATCACACTCGAAGCCGCCCGCCGGGCCATCGGCTGGCCCCTGCCAGTGGTCGCCGCTGCCGCCCTGCTCTACGGGCTGTTCGGGCAGTACATTCCCGGTCAATTCGGCCATTCCGGCACACCTATCGCCAGCTTTCTCGGCACGTTGACCATTGCCGAAGGCGGCATCTGGGGGTCGCTTACCGGCGTGTCCGTGGGGGTGGTGTCAATCTTCGTCATCTTCGGCGCGGTGCTGAACGCAGGTGAAGCGGGTCAGGGGTTCATGAACGTGGCCGCCGCCGCGGCCGGACGTCTCAGGGGCGGCGGCGCAAAGGTGTCGGTGATCTCTTCCGCGCTCTTCGGATCAATCTCGGGCTCCGCATCCGCCAACGTCGCATCGACCGGGGCGATCACCCTGCCCGCGATGACAAAGCTGGGCTATCCCAAACGGCTGTCTGCCGCGGTCGAAGCCGTCGCGTCTTCGGGCGGACAGATCATGCCGCCGCTGATGGGTGCGGGCGCTTTCGTCATGGTCGAGTTGACGGGCGTGCCCTACACGTCGATCATGGCGGCGGCGATCCTGCCCGCGATCCTTTACTTTCTTGCCGTCTGGGTCGGCATCAACGCCTATGCCACACGCTTCGACCTCAAAAGCGTCGATGCGGAGGACCGCCCGCAACGGCGCGACGTCATCGTAACGTCGCTGTTCTTCCTCGTGCCCTTCTCGGTCCTGCTATGGGCGATGTTCGTCGCCGCGTTCACGCCTGAATATGCCGCCGCGCTGGCAATCCTTGCCGGTGCGCTGCTGCTTTTCTTCAATGCCGAGCTCACATTTCGTCCCGCCCGTATTGCCGAACGGTTCAAGGTCGCCCTGATGAACGCCGCGCGGCAGGTGTCGATGATCGCCGCCATCATCCTGTGCGCCTCGATCATCATCGGGGTCCTGGCGATCACCGGCCTGGGGGTAAAGATCACCTCTCTCATCCTGGAGGGATCGGGCGGTCTGCTTTGGCCCTCGCTGCTCTTGACCGCGCTGGCCTGCCTGCTTCTGGGGATGGAGGTGCCGACGACGGCGGCCTATGTCATCTGCGTGTCCGTTGCCGGACCGGCGCTGACCCAGCTCGGGCTGGCACCGTTGCAGGCGCATCTCTTCGTGTTCTGGTTCGCGCTGCTTTCCACCATCACGCCGCCGGTCTGCGGCGCCGTCTTCATCGCCGCCGGGATGATCGGGGAAAACTGGCTGAAGGTCGCGCTGACTGCGATGGCGCTGGGGGTCGGGCTGTACCTTATCCCGCTGGGCATGATCGCGAACCCCGACATCATCCGGCTGGCCGAAAGCCCGGCCCCCGCGCTGATCGCGATGCTGCGGATCGCCGTCGGGCTGACGCTCGTGTCCTACGGGCTGATCGGCACGCGCAAGGCTCTCAGGACCGCGCTCCTGGTCAGCGCGGGGTTGATGGTGATCTTTTCCGGGATCTACATCTGACACGTCTCCGCACACACGCGGCGCCGGACCGGCGTCGCCTCAATGATTGCAAGGCGAAGCGCGTCAGGACTACATTCGCGGAACGCCCTGACGTCTCTTATGCGAACCGCTTCTGCATGTCTGCGAGTGTTGAGACCCAGCTTGATCTCTCTGACAAACAGCTTCCCGGTCCGAGGGTTATCTTTTCCAACGAGGGCCTCGGGCGTGGTCATCCGAAGCGAATACCCCTTGCCACGCGGCTAAACCAAGTGCCGCACGTCAGGTTGTTCCGTTTGGGGCGCTGATCGTTGTGTGTCTGCGCAGTCCGTCCTGAACCACGGGATACTGTGCAGCACACCACCAAATCGCCAATGAAATTAAATGGTTGGCTTTTGTGGCGGAGACGAAGGGATTCGAACCCTCGAGACCCTTCCGGGCCTACTCCCTTAGCAGGGGAGCGCCTGCGGTATCTCAGCCCATGGCCTCATCGCCCGCAATGGCGGAATACTCCCTCTAGGCAATTGTTTTTCCAATACGTTCTTGGCTTCAGATGGCGATTCCGGCTCGTAAAGCTCTACGCGAGCGAAGCCTTTTGGGGCGGATATTTCGCTTCTGTAGAGGTGAAATCCGGCGGAATGTTACCACGCGGTCGCAGGGCTGCTCCCTTGCAACCTGACAGCAAAAGAAAGCCCTCCCGGTCGGGAGGGCTCAGACATCAGCGCTGCGCCAGGCGCTTTGCGATGGATGTCTGATACTCGGGGTGGTGGTGTCCGTAGACCCGCTCGATCATCCTGGTCGATGTGTGGCCCGCGAAGCCCGCCACTTTGAAGATGTCCTCGCCCGCTTGCATCAACCAGGTGATGGCACTGTGGCGCAGCACGTGCGGCGTGATCGTGTCCGGATCCAAGCCAGCACGCTCAACCGCGGCCTTGAATCCTCGGTGGACCGATCCCAGGCCCTTTCCGGAGTGCTCGATGACAAAAGGGGATGCGGCCCGCTCCTGCGCCGCCCTCAGCTCGTCGAGGATGACGCCCTCGACGCGGACCTGGGCCCGCGGCTTCTGTCGCACGGATCGCTTCCTCCGTCCGCGCTCATCGCGCTCAACCGGGGCCGACCGATCAGGCCTGTCTCGAAGGTCGATAGTGCCCGCATCGAGGTCCACACGGCTCCAAGTCAACCCAAGCACGGCGGAATGCCGTCCTCCAGTGGCAAGGCAGACGCGAATGAACAGGCCCAGATAGTCGGCGTCAGCAGCTTTGATAAGCCGGTCCGCTTCGCTGCGGGTCAGGAAGTGCTCCCTCGGCTCGGAGGCAGGGGGTAGGTCGAACTCGGGAACGGGCAAGCCAGTCAGCGGCGGGCTGGACTTCCTGGCGAGCCTCCAGGCTGACATGACGGTCGCAAGCTCTTGCCTGACCGTCGATTCCTCGACGCCGTCGCAATAACGCTCACGCTCGTACCAGTCCGCCCATTTCTGGTCGACGGCGGTCAGAAGGAGTTTCCCGGACTTCCCGTAGATGATCTTGTACGTATATCGCCACTTCCGCGCCCAAGTCGCGGGGTTCTCACTCTTCCTTTTGTCTGCCCAGACATCCAGAACATGTCGAAGAGTCGTCGACGCCATCGCGCTGGCGTTATCTTTGTTCGCGCCCTCGTCTTTCCGCTTGATGTAGTCGATCAGCGCGGCGTCGGCGTCCGACTTCCGGGTTGCCCCGGTCGAGATGTAGCGACGTTTGTCCCGGATCTGCCAGCTGGCCTTGCCTTTCGGCCAGACCAGGTACGGGGCCCTATCTTCAGTCGTCGTCTTCGTCATGCGGTTTCTTCCGGCTCATCATCGCGACGATCTTCGTCGCTACTTCAAGTTCAATGTCAGCTGAGATCTCCAGCCGGACCAATCCTGGTTCCGGGGATGGCCGTATCGTAAACGCAGGATCGTCCGGCCTACGCGGCGGGATGCCGTCCAGGTTCCGCCGCTTGGGCACGATCTTCGAAGGCTGGGTCCCAAGCGCCTGCGCGATCGCGATAAGCTTGTGATCAGGGATAGGCGTCCGGCCGTTCGCATAGCGGCTGATCGCGTCCTTTTTCAGACCGGTTCTGCGAGCAAGATCGGACTGAGTGAGTTCCGCCCTCTCCAGCGCCTCTCGGAAAAGCTGCGGCACAAAGAGGTCGGACAGCGCCTGATCATGCTGATCGGGGCCATCAAAAAGTTCCGGGTCGTAGTGGTTATCTTGATCTCGGCTCATTCTGCATCTCCGCAAGGTTGGATTAAAGTAGGAAAATCCAACATCCGGAGTCAACTCGCATTTTTTGGGTTGACCTGATCGGCAGTGTCCGGGTAGCGTAAGCCCATGACCAATGCACTCATCATATGCATATGACCGACTGATCCGGGCTCCGGATCATCGTCATGCATATTGAGACGCCGCACGCCCCCACCTTGATTTCGTGCGGATAAAAGAAGGTCAAATCCAATGCCTTGGTCGCCCCTCGCGCTCGCTCTCGCGCTTAAGTACGAGCATATCTTTCAGCCTTTGCAGTACTTTGAACCGGGCATCGTGATCGCAGATGTTCAAGTGCCGTCGCTGAATGAAGCGTGCGTCTGGCTTGATGAATATGTCCGGGGAAAACCGGAATGCGGCGCGGTGATCATCGATGTCGGCTTGTTCGAGGCAGGGCTGATGGTCAGCGTTTTCCCGGACATCCCTGAAGCAGATTGGCGTATGTCTGATATCAGACAAAAATCCGTCATCATCATCTAACAGGTTTCGGGAGTCAGCACAGGTGTGCAGGCGGGTCTTATACCCCCGCGGCGCCAGATAAGCGCGTCCGGCCCGGCTCGATACCGTGGACTCCTACCATCCAACCTCCGGGAAAGGGGGATCCCAAGATGTCCAAGAAGTACCCGATCTCGCCATTCTGTCAGCACGCCCGGAGCATCGCGTTTGCTCTTTTCCGGGCAAAGTATGGCATCCCGGATGACGAACTGAAGGATGTCGTTCCGTCGCGCACCCTGAGCCGCGAACAACAGGTCCGGGAAAAGCACCAAGTTTGGCAGTCCCCGAGGCTGTCCCGAGCCGTTGCCGCCGAGCTCGGAGACATCGAAAACCGGGCGTTGCTCAATGTGATCGACAGCTGGGCGTGGCTGAATAGCAAGCTTCCGAACGGCGGCCGCAGCTTGTATAAATTCGTGCATCTCCGGAAATGGGCGTCCAGGAAGCCTCTTGACTGGATTATCGGCGATCTTCGGGATCGACGACTTGATGCGTTTGCGGAACAGCAGCACCGCGAAATTGACGGAGGGGCGCTGGACTGGCTTGGCAATCCGGATCTCAATCCGGTTAAAGCGCTCGATCCCGATAAAATCACGATCTACACCGCCCCGCCCAGCAACTCTGTCCAGGACAAAGATGAGCGCGGTCGCAGCGAAATCCGGAAGCGTCTGTCGGTCAAATACTTGATCAAGGCCTGGGAAGACCGGCGCGAAGTCGACTCGGCTTTCTCCGAGTTGTACGTCGCCGCCCCCTGGTTGGCGGAGCCCATCCAGTGGCTCTGGGAGCATCAGCTACTAAATCTTGACGATGAGTGGAGGAGAGTCGGCTTTCCGCCGATGTTGCTTGTAGGCCCTCCTAGTTGCGGGAAGACCCACATCGCTCGGTTGCTCGGCGACATTGTCGGCCTCAAAACTGCGCGGATCGACATGTCTGCCCGGAACTCCGCGTTCGACATTTCCGGAACTGAGTACGTATGGAGGTCCTCCTCTCCCGGAATTCCGGTCCGGACTCTCGGTGCCAGCGATCACGCCAATCCGTTGATCGTGCTGGATGAGATCGACAAGGCGGGGACGTCGCATGGCGGCGGAGACCCTGTCGAAGCGCTTTTGCCGCTTCTGCAACGCGATATGTCGCGGGACTTTGTGTGCCCGTATTTGCAGGGGGGCATCGACCTCTCCTGGATTTCTTGGATTGCGACCGCCAACGATCTCCGCAGGGTTCCGGATCCGATCAAGGACCGGATGAAAATCTTCCAAGTAAGCGCCCCCCAGGGAGAAGGGCTTCGGCTGGTCGTAGCCGCCCAGCTCGGCCCTGTCGGGGCTGATGCGCACGTAATCGAGGAGGTCTGCCTCCGGATCGAGGCTGGGCACATGAGCCTGCGGGCATTGGGTCGCCTGAAAGACGAATTTGAGGCGATCTCGCGCCGTCCTGTCTTGCACTAATGAAAGGCAAAACTGTGAATTTTATCAATAAAATCTTATTCCTCGTGGTCAGCTGGGCCGCGCCCATTTGTGCGCTCGGCGCCTACACCAACTGGTCCGCGCTGCATGGAGGGCTGCTCGGGCACGCAGGCTGGTCTGTACTGATGCTGATCTTCTGCTCGTGCAGCACCGCCATCCTATTCCGGGTCAGGTCGGTGGGGCAGAGCTGGGTCGTCATTCCGGGTATCTTCCCGATCGCTGTGACGTTTGCCGGCCTTGCCGTGTACTTCGTTCCGGTGGTGATCATGTTCATCGCAGGCACTTTGCTCGGTGGCGCGTCGCTTGAGATGATCAGCTTCGAGCTGGTCTGCGGCTTGTTGACGCTTCTCGTAATCGTCGGCGGCTGGACGGGCGGTTTCGTCTTGCTCAAATGATCCACACAGTTAACACTATCAGGGATACTGTGTGCTCTGTGATGCAAAAGGCCCCGCAAGTGCGGGGCCTTTGTTATTCTTGACTACTGGGTCCGATATCATGATTGTATGTCATGCCAAAATCGCCTCAGCGCGT
Organism: Sulfitobacter sp. THAF37; assembly: GCF_009363555.1. Classification (NCBI taxonomy): domain Bacteria; kingdom Pseudomonadati; phylum Pseudomonadota; class Alphaproteobacteria; order Rhodobacterales; family Roseobacteraceae; genus Sulfitobacter; species Sulfitobacter sp. THAF37. The sequence continues at coordinate 1,903,103 of NZ_CP045372.1, read as the reverse complement.
TTCCGAGCCAGATTCGAAATGTTCACCTCTCACCGGAGCACTGCCACTCTTCCCGGTCCGCGCAGGTCACCGGAACTTCAATCGCCATCGGCTCGAGCATAAAAAGCAGGGAAGGGGGCACTCAGGCCTTCGAAAGACCTTTTCCCCAGTGGAGTATTGTTTTGCCGCTATATGTCTGACTAGAGCCATACTTGACCTAAATGAAGCCATCCTTGACTGTATGCTTCAATTGAAAAAGCTATGTGCAGTCATGACGCAACCAGATAATGCCGCGAGCCTGAAGTGGCAGTCGTAACAGGCCGGATTTCGAAGAAAGCCTCGACGATACACGAGGACGGCGCTCTCGGAGACGTGCATTTCTGGGAGAAAAAGCTCAAGAGGCACTATTTCTTGACCTTGGGGCCCTACGGGGACACGCCGATGCAATCTGTTGATGCGACTCCAGAAGAGCTGCGTCAGGCGATCGGTCGTGAGGATCTCTCTCCCGAGCAGGTCGCCCAAGCCTTCTGCCGATTGTTCACCCGTGACAATGTCCGGAACTTCTTCCCCCCCGATGCCTCCTCTGGCGACGGTATCCGGGCGCTGAGGGCGCTTCGGTTCTTCATCCTGACCTGCCATGTCACGGCCACGTCGCATGGGGCGGGAGCGACGCAGGACTTCCGTATCCGGCTTGGCGAGCTTCTTGATGGGGGCGACCGTGAACAGGGGGTCCGCGGCGTGAACCTGATGTGGCGCGCTCTTGCGTCTGCTGTAGATGGGAAGCGTCAACAAGGTGAGCCATGGCGCCAGATCGTTCTCCCCAACCCCGGACGGGAAACCCGCATCGGATATGCCTTGCGCCTTGCCAAGCCGAGCTGGGTGGACCGTCGTGCGCTACGCGCCGTCATGAAGAGCCTTCCGGAACGGACTTTCGAAGACCGGTTCACTCTGCTCGATGCGATACATGCCCGCCGAGCGGAGCTTCCCTTATGGCTGAAGAGCGAGGTGAGGGAGCTGCACAAGAGCTACCGGGCCGCACCTGCCGCGCTTTTCGGCAATGCGACGTGGCAACTGATTTCCAGCATTGCGTCGGACATGCTGCGGAGCGGAGAGAAGCGGCGCGCGCCGCTGTGGCAGCTTACGGCCGTCTTCTCCGGATGGGACGGCGACCAGGTGGACCTCCAGCTCGCGCGCGGCATGCGCGAAGCCGATCTTGCCAAGCCGATCTGGACCCGGGACATCGGTACAGCCGACCTCCACAGGTACATGACTTCCGACAGCCGTGTGCAGGCCATTTGAAACTCCGGCGCTGTCCTATTCCAGCAGGCCGGCGGCGCTTCCTGGACAGTCGGACACCGCCCTCCGCGCGATGATCTATGTACGCTCTTGCTCACGCGGCTCCCCCGCATCCTCTCGGCCTGCCCCACGGTGCCGGTGGGCGGTGGCTGGCATGCGACCAGGCCCATGAGCCTGCAGGAGGCGCGCGCTCTGCAGGATCCGAAAGGGGCCGCCCGACAGATCGCGGAGAGCACGCCGCCGCCACTGCGCCTGGAGGGCGGGATACGTTTGCCCAATGGATACCTGCTCGGTCGTCCGGGATACTTCCCCACAGTGCATCTGTCAGGCAGCCTCCCACCTCGCGTCACTATGCAGGGAGAAGAGCGGGAGCAGCGAAACCTGACCTTCGAGGCGACTGCGGAGGACGGTGTCTTCGGGATCGTATCGCCGAAACCAATACATGGCATCTGGACGCTGAGCCGGGACGAGCTGCAGGAAGAGCTGCCGCTGCGCCTGCTGCCTCGTTGCACGATGAGGACGGAGTGGCCCGCCCGGGCAGACACGGCGCGGGGGATGACAGACATGCAGGCGGATGTCACGCAGCCGGTGGCGACATTGCGGTTCGAAAGAGCGTCTGCCCCTGACAGCAAGGGGTTAGAGTCTCCCCTGACCCACGCACTGGAAGCGCTCTACTGTCGCGGAAAGGCCGCTCGGAGCGAGGGAGAGGTGGTCGATCTCCTCTGCCGCGTGCTGCCGGAGACGCGCATGGTCTGGGATGTGCTGCGCTCGTTGGAGGAGGCGCGTTGGCTGGAGCGTGATGTAAATCGCACGTGGCGGGGCAGGAAATGGCGCCTGCTACCGCCACAGATCAGCACGACCTCGGAGAACACCGCGATTTGCGAGGGGGCCTGGGGAGAGGCGGAACTTGAAAAACTGAACGCCCTGTCGACCGAACGCGGCATTAAGATGATGCAGCTCCGGTCTGCGCCCTGGTCTGCACCTCTCGTCCGCCTCGAAGGGCGCGGGCTGAACCGTCTTGCGACCTTTGGCAAATGGGCCTTCGAGACAGTTCCCGATCAGATGCCCCTTGCCGCGGCTCCGGATTGCTGGCTGCCAGATCGCCGGGAGGGGATCGGGCATCAGGTGGTTGGTCGATGGTCTGAGAAACACAGCCATTTCCTGCCTGCAGAGGCCGCCCCTGCGGCCAGTGGCGCGCGCCTGGAGCGTCTCGGGCGCGATGACGATCAGGATATCTACCGCCTCACTGGGGTGGGCGCCGACCTACTGCTTGAGTCCCGCGTGGCGGCGATCCTTGAACATCACCGCCGGAGTGACATCGCTCTATTCCAGCCGGATGGTGAAGGGCTGAGCCGGATCTGCAAGGACGGTCACCTGCCTTTGGAACTGGCCATCTTCCTGCGGCGTGGGCATGCTGCTCAGACCGGTCCCGTCCTACAAGCGGACGGCACATGGAGCTATCGCTATCCTGCCAGCGCCACCGATCTCGCTGCCCTGCGCCATGTCTATGGCTCTGCCCTTTCCGGCAGCCAGGCACATGGCCGGCCCGCCCGTTCCGTACTGCACTCTTTTGGGGATGCCCGCCGCCGCGGCCTACGCCCCAACCTGCTTCATCAAGGTCTATGAACGTGTCTGACAATCTTTTTATCGGTTACTGCGAATACGAGCCCTGCAATCACACCCGGATCATCTGCGAAGCTGTCGCACAGAATGGGGGCTGGCAAAATGCTGAGATGGAGCGCCTCCTGCCGCCTCTTGGAAAGGTCTTTGCGCCATCCTTGGCCCTTGCACGCAAGGGGCAGTATCTTGCCGTGACTTCCAAGCCCAACCCACGTCACGTCGATGCTGAACGAGATCAGTTCATCGTCGACCAGCATTCGTCCCCTCGCGAGGTTATCGATATGCGGGGGGTGCCTCTGGAAGAGATCCGTTTCAAGGTTCTCGATACCGGATTTGATGATCTACCCTACGGAACCGAAGAGCTCATCCTGGCTCTGAGCTCGCACGAATGCGTGCCCGTCCGACTTGCTCTCGATGTGCTGACGAACAGGCTTGTCGCGCAACCGGGAACATTCAAGATCCATGTATTCGATGACCGCCTGTTCGAGGGCATGCGCCTGAACGGACGTTGGAGAGAGGTCCCCGGTGAGACGGTCGGTATCGAAATCAAGCACATCGTTTGGCTGGATGACCGTAGCCTTCTGGAGGAATTGCTGAAGAAATTCCGGAAGAGCTCAAGCGGTCCATCGCGACGTGAGGAAGAAAACATCATCCGGCAACTTGTAGCCATGGAAGCCTTCCAGAAAGAGACGTGGGCTGATGCCGAGTGGCTCGACTGGACAACCGGCTTCATTGGACGAATCCAAGATCACGTCGCGACCATTCCACTGATCGCAGAACATCTTCTGGAGACGCCTGAAGTGCGCGCGCAGGTGGAACGCAGCGTGGTTGCTCGGACGAGGGAGCTTGAAGAAGGGATGCGGCAGGAGATCCGGGCGTCCCTCTCCTCCGAGATGTCAGAGCTCGAGATCCGGAAGGCCTCGCTTGCGGAGGAACTGGTCGAAGCGGAGGCGGGACTCGTCGCGCGGCGTGCCGAGATCGCAGCGATACTAGAGGAAGAGGAGGCGCTACTGGAACTCTGCCGTCGGGAGGCTGATGAGCTGCGCGAGCAACAGGCCACACTCCGTAGCCAAATCGCCCAAGAGATATTGGCGCTCGGGGGCGTACTGGAGGATGCAAGCATGGAGCGTGACGAAACCTTCGAAGCCATGCTGGACCGGTTCCGGTCAGCTGTAGGTGCTGATGCGAGACTTCTAACTCCGACCGACCCGAACCTTCCCCCCTGGATCGCCCCACGACGCGGCGCGGCAGAGCCGCTTTCCATCGAGGACTTTACCAAGAAGCTCAAGCGGATCGCGAACGAGGTCGGCATAAGCGAGGATGATTTCGAATACTTCGACCTCGCCCTGCGCTCGGGGGCATGTGCTGTTTTGCCAACGCCGGCGGCGGAGCGGATGATGCCGGGCTATGCGCGTCTAGTCACTGGGGGTGAGATCTTCCGCGATGTGATCGGCCCCGGCACAATCGCTCTGGACGACCTCTGGACACGCCCTGGCAACGGTGAGCCTGGAGGGCTACGGATGGCATGGACGGCAGCGCGGCGCACACCTGAGCGGTATCACCTACTCTGGCTTGATGGGCTCGACATGGCGCCGATGAAACTCTGGCTGCCGAGTCTACTCGACATTCTGCGCGGCCCGGAGCGCCCCCGCAACCTACTGATCGCTATGAGCCTTTCCGCGCGGCCTGCAGACCACGGCATGACTTGGCCCGAATTGACCCAGTCTGCTCTCTGTCTCGCCCCGGCCCTGCGGGTTGCCTCGGCGGGGAGCTTGCTGAGAGAGGCTTCGGGACGTGAGCGGCAACTTCATTTCCTGCCCCACGCGCCCCACGATCTCCTGGAAAAGGACGCACTTGAAGACCGTATCGCGGACAGTGAAATTGGGACGCCCGTCGAATTGGCGTTCGAGATCGGTCTCCACCGTGCCGCCTGCCTATTTGGCGCGTCGGAGGAGACTATTTCAACGCGCGTGACACGACTGAACGGATTGCGTCGCACTGGTGAGACATGGCTGAACGGCCTTCTAAAGGAGCAAGAAAATGCTTGATCCCCTCGGCGCCCATGGCGAGATCTTGAACCTATTTCTGTCCTACCTCGACACAGCCTTCCGGATAGGCCGATCCGATCTCGCAGCAGCCCGCCGAGAGCTGCTTGCGGCACCGGATGGGCTTATGCCGGAGCCCTTTCTCGAGCCAGTGCCGCGCTACCGTGCCTCCGATTTGAGCTTCGAGGATATGGTGACGGCTGGAGCTGGATCCCCGTTGTGCGATTTCTCGGAGGAGGAGCGCGTGGCGATCGTGGAGATGTTCCTTTCTGGCCTCTTTCCGGGTGACGATAGTGATGGCCGATTGGCACGCCGCTCCCGTTTTACGCCCTATAGCCATCAGGTAGAAATGCTCACCCGCGGCGTCCGCCCCGGACAACCCGGCATCGTCACTTCGGGCACCGGTTCGGGTAAGACAGAGTCATTCCTATTACCAATCCTCGCCAGCATCACGGCAGAGGCGACCCGCTGGCCAGCGCCGGCGGCCGGTTATTGCCATACCGATTGGTGGAAGGCCTCCCGCAACGAGACAATTATGCCGGATGGCAAGACGCAGCAGAAGCCCCCCGAATTCACTGCGCATAGGTGGGCGGAAGGGACAGGAAGACCTGCGGCGTTGCGTGCTTTGCTACTCTATCCAATGAACGCACTGGTTGAGGATCAGATGGTCCGCCTGCGCAAAACGCTCGATAGCCCCGAGGCGAAAGCGACATTGGACCGGCGTGCGCGCGGCAACCGGATCTTCTTCGGGCGCTACACCTCTGCAACGCCAGTTCCCGGCCATCTGAGCCACCCACGGCGGACTGATCAAGGTGAGAAAAACGCGGCGCGGACGCGTAAACGCAAGGCCGCTCGGATGCTGCGAGAAATCGCTGCGGATCAGGAACTCGCCCGCACTTACGATCAGCAGAATCCGGACCAGGATCCTACGCGCTACCTGTTCCCGTCTATCGACGGGGCAGAACTCGTTTGCCGTTGGGACATGCAACAGACGCCGCCGGACATCCTGGTCACGAACGTCTCGATGCTCAGCGCCATGTTATCGCGTGAGGTCGAGGCGCCGATTTTTGACGCCACCCGAGACTGGCTGGCGCAGGACGAGGATGCTTATTTCTATCTCGTTCTCGACGAGCTCCATCTGATCCGCGGCTCAGCAGGGACCGAAGCCGCGGCGCTGATGCGCCTGTTGATAACCCGTCTCGGACTGGACCGACCAGAGCTCCGGCACAAACTACGTATCCTCTCCTCTTCTGCCTCGCTGCCACTCGAGGGCGCCGAACGGGAGCAAAGCCTAAAGTACCTGTTTGATTTTTTCGGTCCCTTCGGCACCTATTCCGCCGGGGCCGAGAACGGAGCGACGAGTCCTGAAGACTGGGCAGGCAGCGTGGTTCCCGGCACGATGCAACTTCCGGAGCGGGGGGCTGGGCTTCTCGATTCGGTCCCCTTCTCGGATCTGGCGCGTCTCCTATGCCCCGAAGGGCACTTCACCGGAGCGCTGATATACAGGCCGGGCGAGGAACCGGCCCTAGACGAGATCGTGTCTCGCTGCGGACGCGCATTGGGAACGCCGAGCGGCGCCTTCACGGATGTCGTCACGCAGGCTGGACGGCGTCTGGCCGCCGCCTGTGTGGACAAGAGCGGCGCATTGAAAGCCGCTCCGGCCAGACAGATCAGCGAGTCTCTCTTTGGAACGACGGCGGATCTTCTGGCTTTGCGCGGACTAACCATCCTGCGAGGGATGGGAGACGGACAAGACGATCTACCCAACGATGTCCCGGCCTTCCGGCTACATCTCTTTCTTCGGAACCTTGAAGGTCTATTTCTAAGCCCGACGCTGAATGATGCAGGCAAGGTGGAGTACGAGAACCTGACTGTGGAGCGCGGCGCGAGCCATGCGGAGACCTCGCGCGGAACACAGAGGATGTTCGAGCTCTACTACTGCGAGGTTTGCTTCGCCGAATTCATCGGCGGAAGACGTGGCAAGACATCAGATTTTACGGCTGGGACGGAAATTCTACCGACGACGAGCGATCTGGAAGGACTGCCAGACATTGGCGGCGAAACAGATTACGAAGCCCTGAGCCATCAGCAGTTTGTGCTGTTCCTCCCCAGGCTCACGGAAGTGCAAGCAGGTGAAAATGAAGATGAGCGGTGGCCCGAAGCCTGGCTGGATCCGTCCAATGCCCAGCTTCTCGATAAGGCGCCGACCGCGCAAGACGGATGCATTCCAGGTCGCATCTTCAATCTGAGGGGGCAAGCCGCCCAGCGTCCACGTTCCGCTGGCCCCAATGGTTGCCCATGTTGTGGAGCCGACTATTTCCGGCGCAGTGAGAAATTTCGCAAGTCACCGATCCGTAGCTTCCGCACCGGTTTCGCCAAAACCTCGCAACTTCTAGCTTCTGAACTGCTCGAACTCCTGAAGAGGTCCGGCACCCAGCCCAAGGCTGTTGTGTTTTCGGACAGTCGACAGGATGCAGCGCGCGCGGCCATCAACGTTGAGCGTGGGCATCATGATGACATCCGCCGGCGCCTGCTCGTGGAGGAAATGCGAGCCATCGCAAGCACTCCGGTGTTGGACGTCAAGAGCTTGCGTCGGATGCGGGACGAGGCTGAGGACGCCGGCGATGATGAACTCGTGGATGACCTGAATGAGCATATCAGACAGGCGCGAAACACAAGAGATTCCGATCGTATCCCGCTGTCCGAAGTCATCGAGGTCGCCGACTCCGGCAAACCAGCGGCAGGGCGGCTGCTTGCAGGCATGGTCCGCATCGGCATGCACCCAACGGACGACACCGGCGTCGAACGCCTGAAGGGAGGAGAGAACGGCTCGCGGCGCTTCTACGACTGGTTCGAGCTTTTCGATGAACCCGATGGCGTACCCACTTGGGCGCGGAACGTGGACGTCCAGGATAAGAGCGCTGCGCGCAATCAGGTTGCAGGTGAACAACGCACACTGGTTGAGGATGTAATTTTCTCCCGCAACTACTTCGCGCTGGAGGAAACCGGACTCGGCTATCCCTGCCTGACGGCTAAAGCGGGTCCTCGTAGTGACCGGCTCGATGCCCTGCTGCGCGTCCTGGCCGACAGCTACAGGGTTCAGGCCAACAAGTGGGTCCAGGATAACTTCAAGGAGTGGCACGAGGCGCGGGATATCCCGAGCCGCGGTCGCGTTCGCGCCTTCCTCAACGCCCTCGCCCTGCCGGAGGACGAGATCACCGGCCTACTGGATGAGTTGAAGGGCCTCGGGCACAGCGGCGGCATGATCCGGATCGAGCGGCTTTTTGTAAAGGTCGTTCCTCCCGATGCACCGGTCTTCGAATGCCAGACCTGCCATCGCGTTCATCTGCACAAAGGGTTCGGAGTTTGCACCCGATGTCACGATCCGCTCCCGAAGGAGGCTAATGCCCAGGCCCGAGATATTCGGAAGCGCAACTACATCTCGCGTAGGCTCGAGACCGCATTGAGCGAAGATCAGGGTGTCTTCCGGCTTCGGTGCGAGGAATTGACGGGACAAACTGGCTCGCCTGCCGACCGGTTGAGGCGCTTCAAGGGGATCTTCGTTGATGCGGCTGCCGATAGCCTTATCCGACGGGCAAGAGAGATCGACATGCTGTCAGTGACCACGACCATGGAAGTTGGTATCGACATCGGCGCCCTACAGGCCGTCTATCAAGCAAACATGCCGCCCCAGCGTTTCAACTACCAACAACGGGTCGGGCGAGCGGGGCGGCGTGGTCAGGCATATTCGATCGCGCTAACTCTCTGCCGCGGGCGCAGCCATGACCTGCACTACTTCCGCAATCCGAAGGCCATCACCGGAGATGCCCCGCCACCACCGTTCCTGACGCAGGATCACCTTGATATCGGGCGGCGCCTGATACGAAAGGGCTGGCTTGCGGCGGCATTCGCGGGCCTGCGTGCGGCGCTGGGCGAAGGCTATCCCGGCGACATGCTGCACGACATCCACGGCGAATATGTCCCGGTCGACTCCTATTTCGCAACAGAGAACGGCTGGCAGGACCAGCTGCTCCAGGCGCTCAGCCGCTCCATCGACACACGAGACCGGCTGGCCGCCAGCATCGGCGCCGGCTACCCAGGCCGCGCAGCCGACTTCCTGACGAGCCTGTCCCCGAAAGAGCTGATCGACGCCATCGAGGCCACGCGTCCACCAGCAGGCAGGGCAGCGCCCGAGGGCCTTGCAGAGCATCTCGCCGAAGCGGGGCTGTTGCCGATGTTCGGCATGCCAACCCGCGTGCGCAATCTTTACGTCGGCCCGAAGGCCTCGTCTCGAGATGCCGCCGGCTGGGACACCGTGGACCGAGAAATTGATCTCGCGATCTACGAATTCGCCCCAGGTCAGACGCTTGCACGAGACAAAATGTTGCATACCCCCGTCGGCTTCACGTCGCCACTAGGCCTGTTGCGACGAGGCAAGCATGGAGACTGGGAAATTACACCCGCCCCACTGAAGGAGTGGTGGAGCGAGACGCAGACGATTGCGGATTGCGAGAAGTGCAATGGTATCACGATGATTCAAGCCGGTCAGAACATTTCCGAGCTGACCTGCGCCGAATGCGGCAATCCTCTCTCCGGCGAAGCCGTGGAGACCTATCATTCCCCTGCTGCCTTCCGGACGGATTTCAAGCCGCAGAAATCGGACGGAATGGAACAGTTTCCCCCGCTGCTCCGCCGGGAAACTGCCTCCATCATTTCGCCGATGACCGCCAAGGATGTACCCGGTGCCAACATGATCCTTTCGTCGGGGTCGGAAGCACAGATCATCCGGCGGAATCGCGGTCCGCTCGGGAAGGATGGCACGCCGGAACCTTATCCGCTTGTTTCCCGGACACAGGGACAGACGTGGTTTGAGATGGAAGGTGGAAAGCCGCAGAAGGTCTCGCGGGTACCGCATCAGGCAATCTTGGAGGCCACCTCCCGTCAGTCCGGCTCATGGTTTGAGGAGCAGGACGGGTTCGCCCCCCGTTCCGTCCGACTCTTCTCGCGCAAGCGCACAGATGCTCTGACGATCACGATGCAGCGTATGGCCCCTGGTCTAGCCCTCAACCGGATTGGCGGTAACAGGAAAGATGTCACCTTAACCAGCCTACGGGCGGCGGCGATCAGCGCGACCCACATGCTGATCCAGCGTGCCTCATTGGCCTTCGACATCGATCCCGACGAATTCGAGCCTCTGGAGCCACGATCAAACGATGATCGCCCAGTTCTCCAGATCGCGGATGTACTGGTGAACGGTGCAGGCTTCTGCCGTCGGCTTGCAACCAGCATCGGAGACCGCCCCTTCGTCGCTACCCTAATTCAGTCGATGCTGAACGATCTGGAAGACCCACTGACCTCCCGTTTCCAAGCTAAAGCCCACCGTCGGGACTGCGGCCTGGCTTGCTATCATTGCATCCAGAGATACGGGAACCGGCACTATCACGGCCTTCTGGACTGGCGTCTCGGGATGAGCTTCCTGCGCTGTCTGAACGACTCTGCCCATGACGTCGGCCTTAACGGAGACTTCTCGGTACCGGAGCTTGCGGATTGGAGGACGCTTGCCGACCGCGCCGCCGAGGATCTGCGCCGTCTGTCACCTTCGACCCGGCGTATCGATCAAATCGGTCCGAATGCTCTGCCTATGGTGCTCTGCGACGAGGCGGGACATAAAGAAGCTTTCGCGATTGTTCATCCGTTCTGGGACCGAGCCATGCTGACAAACCGCCTAGCGGAGCATCTGGATCCAGGCCATTCGCTCTATCTAATCGATACGTTCGAGGCGTCCCGCAGACTTCTAACAGCAGTGGATCACACGCGATCCGTGCCGAATGCATGAGCGTGTTCTGTAACAAGCGCGCCAACCGCCGACCACAGATCACGCTCCCGACGCTACGCGAAGGCGGCGTGGTCATTCTCGACAATTCGTCGAGCCCCAAGGCGCCCGGCGCCCCAGCAGCCATGAGCAGAATCGGCGCTAGATTCCTCTTCCTGCCGCCATACTCACCCGACCTCAATCCGATCGAATTGGCTTTCTCGATACTGAAGGCGCTGATAAGGAAAGCGACCGCGCTAACCTTTGACCAACTCTGCGCAGCCGTCGGCCAAGTCTGCGACCTCTTCTCCGAAGAGGAGTGCTACAACTAATTCACCGCCGCAGGGTATGAGGCTGATTAACCGCGCCACGCTCTTACGCGGACAGTCTTCTGTAAGGCTCGGTAATAAGCAATGGAGGCGCCGATCCCGTATTATCGAGCCCAGAAATGGGTCTGCTCGGTTTTCCGGGTGCATTTGAAGGCAGAGGGGATCCGCCTCGTGGCCCTATGCTCTCTCGCGAAACACCAGCAGAGAACTCTACGAGAGAGATTGGCTGATATCTCCGAGCTCTGGCTTCCTGGACCGCCGAAGTCCTTTCCTCGGGAATACTACCCGCTAGGAATGGCGCCGCAACTTTCGACTTCCCCACTTGCTATAGTAGCCGCTCCAGATCTACCGCGCCTCTCTCTTCGGGTGTAGACCGAGAAAATATGGTGTAGCCAGGATACTGCGACTTACCGCCTGTTCCCATTGTTCCCGGCTATATCTGAAGCAGAGCTCAGTTTTTTCCGGGCCAGATCGGAGCATCATGCGAAACCATTCCTATAATTGTTGAGTGGTAACAGTGGGAACATGCAGGCATATGTCATGTCTCCCATGGGGCAAGGTAAGGAATAGTTCTATTATATATCAGCACCTTACGTGGGCGGCTTGGAGGTTATCCACATTCTCGGGCTCCGGCCCTCTATGCGATCACACTCAATTGCCCGATATTTACTGGCACGAACCGAGATCAACATCCGAGGAAACGGAACGGGCAGCAAGCTTCCAAACATAGCGCCCGTTCCGCCTAGTCTCCATCGGCACAGTCTCACAATCGAACCCACCCGGCAAGGCATCGCTTTTCCGGAACAGATAGGGAGTGCCCAATGCACCCGTCCGAAATCGGCATCCGCCGCCCCAAGCGTTCGTCCGCGCCGCGCAAGGCCAGCGTCACGACCCGCGACACGAATAACATCTTCCAGCGCGTGAACGAGGCCGCGGCCGGCCAGCTCCGCCAGCTCGCGGAAAGCTGGCTCGGCAAGACGCGGCTGAGCGGCGAGAATCTTTTCGCGCTCAATCCCGTCCGCGCCGACAAGAATATCGGCTCTTTCGCAATCAACATCCGCAAGGGGGTCTGGTCGGATTTTGCGACAGGCGACGCTGGGGGCGACATCATCTCGTTTTACGCTTACATCCATGGCGTCAGCCAGATCGAGGCAGCCCGTACGCTGGCCGAGAAGCTGGGGGTGCGCGGATGACCCGTCCTTATCTCAAGCACCTTGCCCGCGTCCTGCGCACGGTCCCGGAGGGCTCCAAGCCGGTGCCCGCGATCCCCGACGATTTCCCGGAGCCCGACCTGACGTCGGGTGGTGTCTCCCCGACGGCGGCCTACGTTTACCATAACGCGGATGGCCGGCGTGCCTTTGTCGTCAAGCGGACCGAGACGAGCAAGGGCAAGCAGATCCTGCCCCTCTCGGTCTGGCAGACGCCTGAAGGCATGCGCGACTGGTACGCGAAGGCGTTGCCCGTTTCCCGCCCTCTCTATCGTCTGGCAGACGTTCTGGACAATCCCGGCAAGACCGTCCTGATTTCTGAAGGCGAGAAATGTGCGGATGCAGCAGCGGCATTCACGTCATGGGCGAGCGTCACATGGTCCGGCGGGTGCAAGGCCATCACCAAGACGGATTTCAGCCCGCTTGCCGACCGTTCCGTCCTCATCCTTCCCGATCTTGACGACGCCGGCGCGACAGCGGTCGACACCCTGGTTTCGGTGCTGAAGGAAGTTGGGGCAGGTTCTGTCCGAAGGCTGGACATGAGGGGCCTTGCCGAACGCTGCGGCTACGAGGCCGAGTCGGGGTTCGACATCGCTGATGCGATTGCCCTCGGGCTTGAGGAAACGCGCTTTTCCCAGCTGCTGGAAGATTCAGCAGTGCTGGCATCGGCGGAGGAGGTCGCTCTCGCGATCGGCAAGAGCACATCGACCGAGGGTAAGCGGGATCAGATTCAACAGGAGGTGATGGATCTGTTCGGCATCGACGCTGACAAGATCGGGGGGCCCTTCGCGCTTTCGAGCCATGGGGTGATCAAGCAGGATGTGGACCGCCGCGGCAATCCGATTGATATTTTTGCTGGCTCGCCGTGTGTCGTCCTGGGCCGCACAAGAACGGACGATACCGGACCCGGTTGGGGTTTCCTGATTGCCCTGCGCACACCGCTGCAGCAGTGGGAGACGGTTTCGCTTCCCGCGCGCCTGCTCGCGGGCGACGGTCGTGAACTCCGCGAGGTTCTCGCGGCTTCCGGAGCAATCGTGCCGCAGGACCGGGCTGGGCGGCAGGCTCAAGCTGAATTTATCGGCTACGCGATGCACGGGCCCATCGTGCATGTGGCGACACGCCCCGGCTGGCACGGCGGCAGCTTTGCCCTTCCGCAAGGGAATGTCTTGGCGGAAGATGCCGCACAGGATCTCATGCTCGACATGGGCGTGCGGCAGCATTTTCTGAGACGCTCGGGCACGTTGGAAGGTTGGCGCGAGCTGGCGCGTTATGCCGAAAACAACAGCCGCGCGTGCTTCGCGATCAGTGCTGCCTTCGCGCCTCCTTTGCTTAGGATCATGGATCGCCAGGGCAACGGGTTCAATTTCTTCGGCGAGAGCTCGCGCGGAAAGACGACCGCCCTGATGCTTGGGGGTTCCGTCTGGGGTGGTGGCGGCAAAGACGGCTTCGTGCGTAGCTGGCACTTGACTGACAATTTTGCCGAGGCCCTCCTGGGCGAGCACAATGACTTGCTGCTGGCGCTGGATGAGATGACGTCCGCCACGCCGGAACTGGTCAGCCAGCTCAACTATCTCTTCGCCAACGGTCATGGGAAGGGGCGCGCGAACCGAGACGGATCGGCGCGGGCGACACTGCAGACGCGTCTCATCGTCCTGTCGAGCGGAAAGAATGCTGCAGCGGATCAGGTGGAAAGCGGTCAGGGGCGGACCCGCATGACTGGTGGCCAGGCTGTGAGAATGATCGATATCCCGATCGAATACGAGGAAGATCAAAGCTTCGAGAATCTGGCCGGTTTTGATAGCTCCGGCGCGTTTGCTGAAGCTCTCTCCGGGCTTGCGAAGACGCACTACGGTCATGCAGGGCCTGCATTCGTCGAAGCGATCATTAACCGGCAGGCCGAGGTCTCGCTAGAAGCGGAGGGGATCATTCAAATGATGATCGACAGCCTCGTCGAAGAGGGGGACGATCCGCAGGTCCGGCGTGTCGCTGCGCAGTTTGGCATGGTGGCTGCTGCGGCCTCAATTGCCAGTGACATGGGTATTTTGCCCTGGCAGAGCACAGCTGGCATCAAGGCCGCTGCCACGTGCTTCCGGGCCTGGAAGAAATTGCGTGGCGGTGGTGGATCTCATGAGGAAATGAAGGCTCTCAAAAACCTGAAGGCGTTCTTCGAACTTCATGGCCGGACCCGCTTCGAGAGAATTTGCGGCAGTGACGATGGCCAGGCGGAAGACGTGCCGAGCCGGGCTGATGGCTTTGCCGTCCGAGATCGCTGTGGATACTTTGAAGAGCGGGAAGACCAGGGCAAGGGTCCCCTCTACTACATTCTGCCGGAAGCATTCCGGAACGAAGTCTGCGGCGATCACAACACTGATCTGGTGCTGCGGATTGCAAGGAAACACGGAGCTCTCCACCACGACAAGGATGGCCGGCGCTGGCAGAAGAACAAGCGTCTTCCGGACTTCCCGCAAGGCAAGAAGGTCTATGTCCTGGAACCTGATCAGCTGCCGTAAGGGAGAGTGGATGGCGTTCGAATCCAGCCCCGCGTTGTTCATCGGCGGCGGCGTGGGGCCGGTATTAAGTACGCGATCGGTGTTGGAATGGCAGTGCTGAGTGAATGGAATTTCGGCGCCGTCGCAGCTATCATTCATGCGATGGCAAAATTTTTTCCGGAAGTCATCTGTCTGACCTGCTTTTCCGTCCAGGCCAGTTCCAAGCATCGGGTCGCCCTCAAGAGCCCGCTAAATGACTCCGTCTCAATCCGTTTTTCATTATTCAAACTCCTCACGAAAGGGTGATCTAGATTCGCCGTAATGCTTTTCATTTCAGAAAAGAGCGCAATAATTTCAGTTCCTTGCCACCTTTCTGCCGATTATTCTGTCTTCATCATCGGGCGGGATTGAGCGCCCTATTATGAAGGACGAAGACATGAATGAGCAGGCGCTCAGGGAAAACCTGGATGAGGTCAGGACGGAGCTCGACGGCAAGGCATATGTCTACAGCACCTCGATCTGGAAGGATCGCCGGATTTACCTGAACCTGGTCGGTGCGAACCGCACTTTTGCCGGAGATCGCAACTTGAGGGTCTTCTTCGATGAGAAGATCGGATGGGTCTACGAGGGTTTCAAGGGCACCATGAGCACTGCCCACACCTCTTCGTTTGATGCCTTCTTCGCCGAATACCAGCCTATCCGCCGTTGAACGGAAATTAATGAGGAAACAGAAGATGAAGATCCAGATCAACGAGAAGAACCGCCACAAGATCAACGTCGTGCTGTCCGAGACCGCCGGTAACGCCTACGCGCACACGATCAGCGTCTACTACGAGCTCGAGGAACTGGTGCAGCGCGCGGAGCAGAAGCTCGATGCCTCGGGACTGCTGGTGAAGGACCGCCGCAGCGCCCGCCTGACTTTTTCTCCCGCCGGACCCGGCTCGGCATACGCCAAGAAGTCGCGCAACATCACGACCACCAGGGTCATCATTGAGCGTGGCGCCAACGGCTGGCTCCTGAAGAGCGTCGAGCGGATCGAGAAGCCCTCTTATCAGAAAGAGGGCTGGGACATGGAGATCACCGCCGAGCAGGCGGGAATCATCACCGCTCACGCGATGAGCCACTACTCCATCGCCGCATGACACCAGTCTTGGCTGGGGGGAAGTCTTCCTTCCCGCCGCCACATTAGATGAAGAGGAAGAACGCATTACACAGCGCACCGCCGGAAATTGGCTTGATGGCCTCGAGACCGACCCGAACGCCGACTACATCCCGGAACACGCGCACTAGCCGAAAGGCCGAGAAGCTCGCTACGGCGCTTCGGGCCGCAGAGTGCCCCGACCCCTTCGATCTGCCCGCCGGCGACATCCCGGAATACACCGTCACCCGGCACTTCTCAAAAGGGGTCTCGTCGTGGACTGTGACGACGTTCGGGCCTATCCCGGATTCCGGCGTCCATCTCGGGGGGGCGGACGCATATCACACGAGCCTGCACCATGACCCGCTCGAGCTTGCCTACATCTTGCTCGACGGCTTCGACTACGACGGCTGATCACCAGTCGCGCCCACCACCACGACCCACCAGGCCCTCTAGTTCGGGCGCCTTAGATTGGTGGTCGTGGTCCAAGTATAACGATCTCAACAGACAGGCAGGCCGACAATGATGAAGATCCAACGCATCAATTCACGCGATCGACGGGGAGCCGCCATGCATGAAGCCGGACACATCGTGATCGCCGAACATTTCTGTGTCGATGTCGCCCGCGCAGCGATCTGGCCGACACCGCGCGCGAATGCGCTAGACGAGAAAACATGGCTTGGACGTGTCCAGATCTTCGCTGGCTCTGAGAGCAGACCGGACGTCTGGCGGGCAATCGGCGTCGCCGGGGCTGTCGCGGAGGCGATCTGGTTCGAGCGCGATGATAGAGCCGTCGAGGAAAACTATTGGGAGTTCGTCTTCGACGAGCCTGCCGCGATGTCGCCAAGCGACTGGAAGCTCTGCCGCGCCGAGCCCGAGATTGACGCTGACGGGCTCGCAGCGGCAGCAGCCGTGGTTGCCGACCTCCTCCTAGGAGAGCTTCGTGAAAAGCTGATCAAGGCAGCGCGCCGACTGATCGTCGAGGCCCGCATGGAACGCGCCCGAAAGCTCAAGTGCTTCGATGACGGCAGCGAGGTTGCCGCATGACTGTCAAATTCGTCGAGAGGACCCGGAAGCGCGCGCTCTCCATACTCGCCCACATCAAGAAACTTCAGGATGAAGAGTATCTGATGACCCCGGAGTTTGCCCGGAGCCAGGCCGAGATCGTACGGGCAATCGACATCTCGCAGGAGATCGAAAGCTGGATGTCGGACCTCGCCAACCTCCTCCCCATGGGGGCCTGCACGTCGATGCCGATGAAATCATTGCGGCTCGAACTCCGGGATGCTTCGAAGATCCGTCGACCGAGTTCGTTGAAGGTGTCAGAGCTTCGGCGCAAGATCGATATCACGATGAGTGCGCACATCGCGATGCTCCACGCTCGTGAGCATATACGGGACCTGGGGGCAGAGCTTCGAGAATTGGATGCCTTCGCATCCGGAGCAGATCGGCGGTCCTCGTTCATCGCTCATCGGAATTGGCGGACCGTCGAAACCGGATGGAGGCTCCAGGACTGGCATTGGACGTATATCCTGAAGCTCGAGGTCGACGGCTTCTGGTCTGGGATCATCCGGCCACCGAGGCAGGAGGGCGTGTTCATCGGGCGGTTCTCCAAGAGTCTCGTCGAGGCCCGCGGAGATCTCTTCGACGCGGCAGAGAGGATGCGGCAGAACTGATAGATTCACCGCGTACCCCTGCCGCTGGAGCGCTCCACGGGATGGGGTGGACGCTGGGCAGTTAGCGAGTGCCGCGATGTGAAAACCCCGCAGCCTCGGGCGCCGCCCTTCTTGCGGCGTGATCGAGCAGCGAAAAGCCCCGCTGAATTGGCGGGGCTTTTTCTCATTCGGCTGCGATCTTGCTCCTGGAGCTCTCCTCGATCAGCTGGCGGATCGTTTGGCCGATCGCACGACCGAGCAGAGGAGGGACCGCATTCCCGACCTGGACGTACTGATCTGTCCTGGATCCGGAGAACTCGAACCAGTCCGGGAACGCCTGCAGCCTGGCAGCCTCCCGCACCGAGATGGCCCGGTCCTGTTCCGGGTGGATATAGGCCCCCCAATGAACATCGCATTTTGTGAGGACCGTGCAGGACAGACCGTTCCAGGTCATCCGGCCGTACCGCTTGGTGTGGTCCGACCGCTTCGCCCGCTTCATGCCGGCAGGCAGGAGGTCGAACGGGATGTCGCGCCAGCTGCCGCCGGGCGGGATGTGAGCCATCCGCTCGACGTTGATCTTGCCGAGCTTCGGGGCGCTGTGATTGTGGACGGTCCGAGAAGCCTTCGAGCGAGCATACTTCTGGAAGTCGCCCCAGGCCGGCTTGGCGTAGCCGACCGGGCCGCGATCCTCGCCGTTCTCGATAGCGACCAGATCGCCAATCGCGTCTTTGATGGTCGTGAACGGCTCCAAGCCCTCACCATGAGTGGGCTCAGGGTGCCGAATGGGCGCGCCGATGCGGTTGCCGATAAAGACGACCCGGCGGCGCTCCTGGGGAACGCCGAATTCCTCGGCCTTGAGGACCTGCTCTTCGACTTCGTATCCGAGCTTCCGGAGCTCGGCCTTGATCGCCCGGACCGCTTCGCCGCCGCCGATGGAGTAGATCCCCATCACGTTCTCCATGACGATCCATTCCGGCTGCATGCCCTCGACGATCCGGAGATATTGCTTGAACAAGACGGCCCGTTCATCATGCATGCCGCGCTGGTGATTGTAGACCGAGTAAGCTTGACAGGGCGGGCCTCCGGCGAGCACGGTCAACTTTCCGGGTTGAACCCCGGTGGTCTCAACCAGCTCCTCGATCGTCACATCCTCGATCGGTTTGCCGATAAACCTCGCCTCCGGGTGCGTATCCTCGAAGGTCTTGCCGGCAGCTTCAAACAGATCGACACCCGCAAGAACCCGGAATCCGGCCATCTCCAGGCCAGCGGAGAGGCCTCCGGCACCGCAGAAGAGGTCGATTGCTGTGAGGGTCATGGTGTCCGCCTGAGAATGTTCTAGTTTTGTTTTTGCCGCGCGATTATCAATGAACAATGAATCAGGCAAGTCCTTAGGGCAAGATTTTTCCGGCGATTCGGCCCTCGAATTCCTCAAGCGATACCGGGATGCCGCCCGTCAAGCCCTCAATCGCACTCTCAAGCGTGGTCCCGAACTCGTCAACGATTTCCAGCCGATATCGGTCCTCCCCTGGCTCTCGGACGAAGTCGGCGAGGAACCAGACGACATCGCAGTTCGAGAGGTGCTCGACGCGCTGCATTTCGCCCATTGAGAGGAAGAAAGCCCGGTCAACCAGAAGGGCCATCTTCTTTCCCCATCGTCTGAGCGTTGGCACTTTGATCTGGAGCTGTGGCATCAGGCGCTTCGGTCCGCTGCTCCGATAGTCCGGACGGCGACCCTCGACCGGCATCGCCGCCACGCCTTGGCGCTCTTGTATGTCCCCGAACTCGATCGCCATCTCGCGGCCCGAGAAGTAGACCGCCTGCACCTCTACGGCGCACCACTTCATTTCAGCCCCCTCCGGGGTGTTTTCGGCGACGAGGATCATGTCGATACGCCCGACATCTTCGCCGGGCGCGCTGTCCAGGTTGCCTGTCGATTCCAGAAACCCAACCTCTCCGGCCTGGCTAGGGGTAGGGTCTCCGAGTAGTCGATTGCCGATGTGCCGGAATGCGGCGTTATCCTGGTGAAAGCGGTAAGGGCAGAGGGCCCGTATCATGCCGCGATCGCCCTCCACCGGTCGAAAGGGGCCGTCATCATCAGTGTAGAGGCGCAGCGAGCATACCCCGCCAGGTTTGGTGCAGGTCGCGTGATCCATGTCAGTTCGGAAGGGGCACGGCTGTTCACCCTCCTGTTGCTGCTCGAATAGGGCGGTAAGGACATCAAGCCGATCTTGCTCGCGCGGCGTCAGCTGGGCGCCGATGACCTTTTCCTGGAGCGCTGCAAGCCTCTTGATGTCGGCCTTTTTCATCGTGTGAGCGCCGACCCGGTGCTGGGCAAGGCGGACCCGATCAATGGGGGCGATGTCCATGTACGGATGACCGTACCACTCGGCTATGTGGAATCTCTCTGCCATGAAAACTGCCCCTCAATCGGTTTTCCCGCAGAAGAAACGGATTCCCATTGAATCTCAAGGTTTTCGGGGCAATTCGTCAATGAGCGCCTGACTGACAGGATTACCGTTTGGAAACGAGGCCGCTCCCCAAATACCCCTGCCGCCATACTGCGGCTACATGAAATACAAGCGATTTCAGAGGGTTGTGGCGGAGACGAAGGGATTCGAACCCTCGAGACCCTTCCGGGCCTACTCCCTTAGCAGGGGAGCGCCTTCGACCACTCGGCCACGTCTCCGCTGACCCGTTTAGAGGGGCATGAGCCGGGAAACAAGGTGAAAAAGGCGCTTTTCTGATCTCTCATGCGACATGCATGATAATCGGTCTGCTCTCCGGTATCGCCGACGGGGCCGCGGGGATTTGACACGGATTTGCCAGCGGCATCCGCGGGGCTTTTCCGTGTGTTCGGCCAACGCAGAACAAGGGTCTGGCCTCATGGCATACGGACTTTCGCGTGAAAGCTGTGCTTTCCGGCCTCGGCGCGTCGGCGCCCGCCACAGCCGTTTCTGCCTGTCGATCGGGCCGAATTCGGACACGCGTCTCTTCAAAGCGATCTGGACGTCGCGGGTGCGTTCAGACGACTTCAGCGCCATTTTCGATTTCACACGCAGAGGGCCCGCGCCGGTCCGAACGGCTTAGGTATTGAACAGAAAGTGCAGCACATCGCCGTCCTTGACCACGTAGGCCTTGCCCTCGGCGCGCATCTTGCCTGCGTCCTTGGCCGGTCCCTCGCCGCCCAGCGACACGAAGTCGTCGTAGGCGATGGTTTCGGCGCGGATGAAACCCTTTTCGAAATCGCCGTGGATCACCCCGGCCGCCTTGGGGGCAGAGGTGCCGGACTTGATGGTCCAGGCGCGCGCCTCTTTCGGGCCGACGGTGAAATAGGTCTCCAGGTGCAGCAGCTCGTAGCCCGCCCGGATCAGCCGGTCGAGACCGGCCTCGGTCAGCCCCATTTCGTCAAGGAACATCTCGGCCTCTTCGCGGTCAAGCTGGCTGATCTCTTCCTCGATCTGGGCAGAGATGATCACATGAGCATTGCCCTGGGCCGCGGCCATTTCGGCCACCTTCGCGGAAAGCGCATTGCCCTCGGCGGCCTCCGCCTCGCCCACGTTGCAGACATAGAGCACGGGCTTGGTCGTCAGCAGCTGCAGCATGCGCCAGGCCTTGCGGTCTTCTTCGTCCACCTCGACGACGCGGGCGGGCTTGCCCGCTTCCAGGACCTCCAGCGCCGCGCGCATCAGGCGTTCCTGCTGAACCGCTTCCTTGTCGCCGCCACGGACCTTGCGGACGATGTTCTGCAGGCGCTTCTCGATGCTTTCGATGTCCGCCAGCATCAGCTCGGTCTCAATAGTCTCGGCGTCCGCCACCGGGTCCACGCGGCCCTCCACATGCGTCACGTCGCCGTCTTCGAAACAGCGCAGGACATGGGCAATGGCATCCACTTCGCGGATGTTGGCCAGGAACTGGTTGCCCAGCCCCTCGCCCTTGGAGGCCCCTTTGACCAGCCCCGCGATGTCGACAAAGGTCATCCGGGTCGGAATGATCGACTTCGACTTGGCAATCTCGGCCAGCTTGTCCAGCCGCGCGTCGGGTACGGCGACCTCGCCGACGTTGGGTTCGATGGTGCAAAAGGGAAAGTTCGCCGCCTGCGCCGCCGCCGTGCGCGTCAGCGCGTTAAACAGCGTGGACTTGCCGACATTCGGCAGCCCGACGATACCCATTTTGAAACCCATGATGCGGCCCCTTGTTCTTGCGTCTGCGCCCTCCTAGGGGGTCAGCGGCGCGCGCGCAAGTCCTCGGCGCGGGCGGCCCGTTCGCGCGACGAGAAGATCAGGAACCAGGCCAGCAGAATGAACATCGGGTGGGTCAGCCCACCGCTGAACAGCAGGGCCGGAATCCAGATCAGAAAGATCACGATTCCCAGAATCGGGTGCCCCGTCAGAAAGATCGAGAGCGGCGGCAGCAGTATGGCGAGCAGGTAATTCATATCCGGTATATAGGTGCGGTTCTACCGGAGGGAAGAGGTGCGCTCAGTCGAAAAGGTCGAATTCCTGATCCCGGAACGTGCCTGCGCAGATGTCCCTGGGCAGATTGCCATGTTTGGCGATCCGCAGGCGCCGGTTCGCGCCTTGCGGGGTCGTTTTTCCCGCAGGTCCGACCGACGTGCCGATAAGGGGGGTAGCCGCACCGCAGGCACCTCTTTACCGCAGAACGCCGGGGCATGAGCTGAACAAACATCCAGGACTTTGCCCGGAAACAAGTGAAAAGGGGCTTCTTCCCGCCATGCGGGTGCGCCGCAAAATCCGCGCCGGCGTCGATGCTGCCGATTGCGTTTTGCCGCGAGTTTGGGCATGCAGCGGTACCAGTATTCCGAAAGGCCAGCCCATGACCCGTATCGACGCGAAATTCGCCGCGCTGAAATCGCAAGGCCGCAAGGCTTTTGTCTCGTACATCATGGCGGGCGATCCGGATTACGACAAATCCCTTGAGGTGATGCGCGGCCTGCCCGCCGCCGGGGTGGACATCATCGAACTGGGCCTGCCCTTCACCGATCCGATGGCCGACGGTCCCACCATCCAGCTTGCCGGTCAGCGCGCGCTGGAAGGCGGGATGACCCTGCGCCGCACGCTGGAAATGGCAACCGCCTTTCGCGAAGGCGACGATGAGACGCCGATCGTTCTGATGGGCTATTACAATCCGATCTATTCGATGGGGGTCGATGCATTCCTGAAGGCGGCAGCAGAGGCTGGCATCGACGGCCTGATCGTCGTCGACCTGCCACCGGAGGAAGACGACGAACTGTGCCTGCCCGCGCAGGCGGCGGGGCTGAACTTCATCCGGCTTGCCACGCCCACCACAGACGACAAACGCCTGCCACGGGTTGCCAGCAACACGTCGGGCTTTGTCTACTATGTCTCGATCACCGGCATCACAGGCTCGGCCGAGGCCGAGGCGGCGGATGTCGCCCCCGAGGTCACGCGCATCCAGAAGGCGAGCGGCCTGCCCGTGATCGTCGGCTTCGGTGTCAACACGCCGGAGAAATCCCGCGCCATCGCCGACGTCGCGGATGGCGTCGTCGTCGGGTCCGCCATCGTGTCGCGCATCGCGAAGGGCGACAGCACCGCTGATGTGCTGGCCTTTGTGAAAAGCCTTGCGGACGGCGCGCACAGCGCCTGACCACCCGGTCCGCGCAGCGTTCGCGGTTTCGGAACATCAATATTCCCACGCCCCGCCTGCCGGGCACGTGACGCCGGACGGCATCGCGCGACGGTGCGATCCATGTCAGCCGCGCGCCGCGGCCCGGCCTTGCCGTGTCCAACAGACATCAGACCCGATGTGCCGTGATATTGCACGACACGGGCAGAACCTTTCGATTGCCATCAAATTGGCAAATTGGTAAGGAAAGCGAACCAATACCGGAGCTTCCCCATGCCTGTCATCACGAATATCGACGATCTCAAGCGCATCTACGAGCGCCGCGTGCCGCGCATGTTCTTCGATTACTGCGAATCGGGCAGCTGGACCGAACAGACCTTTCGCGAGAACACGTCGGATTTTGAAAAGCTGCGCCTGCGCCAGCGGGTCGCGGTGGACATGTCGGGCCGCAGCACCGCCAGCCAGATGATCGGACAGGACGTCGCGATGCCCGTGGCACTGGCCCCCGTGGGGCTGACGGGCATGCAGCGCGCGGATGGCGAGATCAAGGCCGCCCGCGCCGCGCGGGACTTCGGCGTGCCTTTCACCCTGTCCACCATGTCGATCAACTCGATCGAAGATGTGGCCGAAGCCACGGGCGCGCCCTTCTGGTTCCAGCTTTACACGATGCGGGACCAGGATTTCGTCCGCCGCCTGATCCAGCGGGCCAAGGACGCGAACTGCTCGGCGCTGGTCATCACGCTGGACCTGCAGATCATGGGCCAGCGGCACAAGGACCTCAAGAACGGCCTGTCCGCCCCGCCCCAGCTGACCGCGCGCACCATCGCGGACCTTGCCACGAAATGGCGCTGGGGCATCGAGATGCTCAGCGCCAAGCGCCGGAACTTCGGCAACATCGTCGGCCACGTCCAGGGGGTAAAGGACAATTCCAAGCTCGGGTCCTGGAGCGCGGAACAGTTCGATCCGACGCTGGACTGGAACAAGATCGCCAAGCTCAAGGAGCAGTGGGGCGGCAAGGTCATCCTGAAGGGAATTCTCGACGCCGAGGACGCCAGGATGGCGGTCAAGGTCGGGGCCGATGCCATCGTGGTGTCCAACCACGGCGGGCGGCAGCTTGACGGGGCGCTCAGCTCAATCGCCATGTTGCCGTCGATCCTGGATGCGGTCGGCGACCAGGTCGAGGTACATCTCGACAGCGGCATCCGCTCGGGACAGGACGTGCTCAAAGCCATTGCGATGGGGGCGAAGGGCACCTTCATCGGGCGTGCCTTTGTCTACGGGCTGGGGGCCATGGGCCAGCAGGGCGTGACCACCGCGCTGGAGGTCATTCACAAGGAGATGGACGTGACCATGGCGCTCTGCGGCGTTACCAAGATCTCCGACCTGGGCCGCCACAACCTTCTGATCCCTGAGGACTTCGGCGGGGTCTGGCGGTCCTGACGCGGGGCGGCTAGGTCGTGTTGACATTCATTGTCGACCACCCGCGCGAGACGGATTTTGCCGCTGGCGCCCTGATGTGAGCGCAGCAATGTGATCATTGGAAGCGAACATCCGGGATGGCAGAGGCAAAATCCGCCGCGCCCCGAAGGAGTTTCGCCAAAATTGCCCATTTCTGCGTTACAGCGTCCCGCCTTTACTTTAAAGTAAATCACGTCGCCAATGTCCCGAGAGCGCGTAGCGCGGCAGGGTATTGGCGCTTCAATTTCAAGGCGGGGCGCGCAAAGAGAGCTTGAAATAGCTGGCTATTCCTGCGCTCTCTTGCCTGGAGCTGAGCAATTTTGGACTGAAACGGGTGGGCGAAAATGAATGTCAACACGACCTAGGGTCTGGCCATGCTGATCTTTCTGCGCCACCGCCTTGCCTTTCTGGCCACGCCCAAGACCGGGACCACCGCCGTGGAAATGGCGCTGCGGCCCCGCGCCGAGATCATATTCAGCAAGAACCGCAAGCACGTCACCGCCGTGCGCTTTTCCCGCAAGATCGCCCCGTTTCTGCAAGACACCTTTGGCGTGCGCCCCGACGCCGTGGCGATCATGCGCGACCCGACCGATCAGATCGCCAGCTGGTATCGCTATCGCGGGGCCGACCGGCTGACAGGCACCGATCTCAGCACGCGCGGCATCACCTTTGACGCCTATGTGCGCGAAGTGATCAGCGATGCCCCACCGCCGCGCGCCCAGATCGGCAGCCAGTTCAATTTCCTGACCGATGGCAGGGAAACCGTGATGGCAGAACATGTCTTTGCCTACGAAAACCAGACCGGGTTCAGGCAATTCATGTCCGACAGGCTGAAAACCGACGTGAAACTAAAGCCGAAGAATGTGTCGCCCGACGCCGACACCGGGCTGAGCGCGGAGACGATGACCCTGCTGCGCGACGCGCGTGCGGCGGAATTCGCGCTTTACGACCGGGTCCGCGCGGCAGGCGGGCACCTGATCACACCAGGGGGCTAAGACCACCCTGCCCCATCGTGCTGCGCCGCGCCAGCGCGGGCAGCACCGACACTGCCGTCAGGCACAGGATTCCCGCCACCACCACAAAGGCCGCGCGCAGCCCGAAGCCTTCGGCGACCAGCCCCATCAGCGGCGGACCGAAGAAGAACGCGCCGTAGCCCAGGACAGAGGCGCGGCTGATCGCCGCCAGCCGCACGTCCGGCGGCACCAGACGGCCCAGCAACCCCAGCGCCAGCGGCGCCACCACGGAAATCCCCAGGCCCCCGATGGCAAATCCCAGCAGCGCCACCGGCACATTCGGCGCCAGCCCCGCCAGCCCGATCCCGGCCGCGGACAGCAGCGTCGCCAGCAGCATCAGCCGGGTGTCCCGCATGAGCCGCGACAGGCTGTGGCCGAACAGCCTGCCGATCCCCATCATCAACCCCAGCGCGGCGGGGCCCAGCGCCCCCTCGCCCGCGGTGCCGCCCAGCGTGCGCTCCAGATGCAGGGCCGACCAGCCCTCCGCCGCGGCCTCGGCCAGAAAGGCGGTCAGCACAACAAGCCCCACCAGCAGGACGACGGCATGGGGCATCTCGCCGGGGATGTCTGGCAGCGCGGGGTCTTCCATCTCGGCAACCCGGTCGCGGGCGGCAAGCGCCAGGATCAGCAGCGCGGCGGACAGCAGCACGAACACCGTCACAGTGCCGATCCGCGCCTCGCGCAGCGCCCCGGTCGCCAGCGCCGCCCCGGCATAGGCAAAGCTGTAAAGCGCGTGGTTGAGGTTCATCAGACTGCGCCCGTGCCGCGCCTCCAGGTCCGACACGCGGGCGTTGACCAGCACGTCCACGATCCCCGATCCGATGGACGCCAGCGCCATGCCGCCCACCAGCAGCATCAGCGTCGCCGACGTGCCCGACGTCAGCATCCCCAGCGCGACGATGGCGATGCCCACGGATACCGCGATCCGGTTGAACAGGCGCTGGAACAATGGCGCCAGCCACATGGCGGCGATGGCCCCCAGAGATGCCAGCAGAATCGCCATGCCATAGGCGCCGTCACTGGCCCCCACTTGTGCCTTGATCACCGGCATCTGCGCGAAATAGGTGGACCAGGCAATGCCGATGGCAACGAAGCCGGCCAATGGTCGGCGCGACAGGTAAAGATCGTGTGCAAGGCCCATGCCACCCCCTGCCACGGGGTCGCGCCGGTGCCAAGGGCCGCGATGCAGTTTTGCCCTTTTCATGGCGGCATTTCGCGTCTATACGCGCGGCTTCATGCGGGTCCGCCATTTGCGGCGGCCCGTACCTAGGGGACGACAGCCTTGGAGGCGTCCCGTAACATATTGGAGATTAAAATGGCCGGAGAGATTCCAGATCTTGAAGCCCAGGTACGGACGGGGACAGGCAAGGGCGCCGCTCGTCAGGCACGCCGTGACGGCATGGTACCGGGGATCGTTTTCGGAGGCGACGCAGACCCGCTTCCCATCAACATCCCGTTCAACAAACTGCTGACCATGCTGCGCAAGGGCCGCTTCAAGGCGACCCTGTTCAACATGAAGGTCGAGGGCCACGACGACGTGCGCGTCATCTGCCGCGACGTTCAGCGCCACGTGGTCAAGGACCTGCCGACACACGTCGACTTCCTGCGGCTCAAGCGGACCACGAAGATCAACCTGTTCATCGGTGTCGAAGTCTCGGGCGAGGATGAATCCCCCGGCATCAAGAACGGTGGCGTGCTGACCCTGGTCCGGCCCGAGGTTGAACTGGTCGTGACAGCCGCCGACATCCCCGAAAGCATCACCGTGGATGTATCCGGCCTCGAAATCGGCGACAGCGCGACAATCTCGAACGTCAAGCTGCCCGCAGGCGCCAAGCCCGTGATCGACCGCGACTTCGTGATCGCGCAGGTCTCCGCGCCCTCCGGCCTGGCATCGCAGGACGACGAGGACGAAGACGAGGATGTGGCAGCAGACGAAGTGCCGACATCCGAAATGGGCCCGCCGGACGGCGAGCAGGACAGCGAAGAATAATCGCTTTCCTTTCGATTATGCAGCGGGGTCGTCTTGGGCGGCCCCGTTTGCGTTTGGGGGGTCAAAGTCCGGCCTGCCGCCGGTCAGGACATGGTCCGGGCCAGCTGGGCGCAGGCCCGCGCGGCGCGCTCTGTCCGGCCTTCTTCGATGAACCCCTGCAACCGCGTCAAAGCGGCCCCGAGGCAGAGGGAATCGAAGACGTTGTCCTCTGTCAGCTCCCGGCGGCGCGCCTTGAAGAACAGCACGTCGATGTCTTTTGCTCCGTAGCTGTATTTGTAAGCCTCGTTGCCGTGGCTGAAATCATAGCAGCCGAACCCCTGGTCGATGGCCCATGCGATGGCGTGATAATGCAGCGCAGCCCCGACAAACGGCTCTTCTGCCGTCTGGTCGCGGCCCACCATGATGAAATGCACCGCACCACGTCGGCGGTCGACCACATGGCCCAGTGCGCCCAGCGGTCTGTCCCCCTGCCACAGCACCGGCAGGAACAGGCTGTCGATGTGCGCCGCGGCTGTCAGCATCCTGCGGTATTGCGCCACGATCCCTTCGGTCTGGCGGCCCTTCTTATCGCCCCATGTGTCGGCCCAGAAGCGCATCAGCGTGTCCAGGTCCGCCTCTAGCGTCTCTTCAGTGGCATGGGTGATGCGGTAATCGCCGGTATCCAGATGCTTTCGGCGGAACCGGTTGTATTGCTGACGCTTGTTGCGGCTGACGGAGGCCGCGAGATAGGCGTCAAAGTCATCTGGCAACGTCACCTGCGGGCATTTCAGGTTGTCGGTCTCGCCCCGGTTGATCATGTAGGGCTGGTAGCGCACCGCGATGCCCGCCTGTTCCAGCGCATCGGTAAAGATGCGGCAGCGCCCCTGTTGCGCGACATAGCGCATCGAGAGTGTGATCCAGGGCATCGTCGCAAGGTGGTGGGCCGCGGCCTCCAACCCGGCACGCTCTCGTCCCGGCGCGCAGAGAAACCCGGTGTATTCGCTCCACAGCAGACGCCCCCCCGCCTGCAACTGGGTCTGGAACTCCTGTCTGCTACCGCCCCAATGGACGCGGTATTTCAAGGGGACCAGGCAGATGACGTCGCCGCCGCCGTCGCGGACCACCAACACGCTCCAGCGGTAGAGCTGGTCGGCGAAGGCCTGGTTCAGCCACGCCCAGGACAGAAAGACCGTGCCTTCCGGGTCGCGCGCCTCCAACGCCTGCCAGGCGTCTTTCAGCGCGGCAAACCCAGGCTGGGTATCGACCACCTCGACCGCAAGGTCCGCGCCGGCGGCGTTTCCGGTCGTGACGACATCGTGTTTCATCGTGCTTCCTGTTCCATCGGCTGTCTGCGGGGTGCGGCGATCCGCAGATCGGAATAGCCCATGAATCTGGCAACAATGGGCGGGGAAAAAGGAAAACTTGCGCGGATTGCTCCGACAGGCGAAGGCACGACTTTTCTACAAACCTGATATTAAAACAGATTATCGCAGGGCCGAGAACTCAGGTTCCGGTTCAGGCCGCATAACGGCGGATCGGGTCCTCCTCAGCCGCTGACCGGCCCCGCCCTTGTTCCGTTCCCCCACAGCCTTTGCTAGGATGCGCAGAAATCCTTCAGGAGATGCGCATGAAACTCATCGTCGGCCTCGGCAATCCCGGTGCCAAATACGCCCGGAACCGTCACAACATCGGCTTCATGGCGCTGGACCGGATCGCCGCCGACCACGGCTTTCCCGCCTGGAAGGGCAAGCATCAGGGCGCCATCAGCGAAGGCCGCTTCGGCAGCCTGCGCGCGGTGCTGCTCAAGCCCGAGACCTTCATGAACAACTCGGGCCAGTCGGTGCAGGCGGCGGCCAAGTTCTACAAGATCGAACCGCAGGATGTCATTGTTCTGCATGATGAAATCGACCTCGCCCCCGGCAAGGTCAAATGCAAGTCCGGCGGCGGTCACGCGGGCCACAACGGGCTGCGGTCACTGCATCAGCACATCGGACCGGAGTACCACCGCGTCCGGCTCGGAGTCGGTCATCCGGGCCACAAGGACGCGGTGCCGGGCTATGTGCTGCGCGATTTCCCCAAGGCGGATGAGGATTGGCTCGACGATGTCCTGCGCGGGATCAGCGATGGCGCAGCGGAGCTGGCCGCCTGGGACACGGCAAAGTTCCTGAACACCGTGGCGATGCGGGTCAGCCCCGCGCGCTCCGGCACCGGCAGCAAGGGTCCGAAGGCCGCCAAACCCGCGCCTGCGCCCGCGCCCGCCCCGGCGGATGAGCCGCAGACAGCGCAGAAAACGCCGCTGCAAAAACTGATGGAACGCTTCAGGTGAACCTGCGGGACGCGTTTGAACATCAGGCGGATACCTGCGTCCGCATGGGCTCCCCCTTCATGGGGAAACTGCTGACCGTCCTGGCGGAAAACTGGCCCGCGGACAGCGCATTGGCCCGCAAGTTCGCGGGTTTCGAGGGCGACATCGGACCGGCAGGCCATTCGCTGCCCCTGCGCCTCGCGGGCGGTCTGCATGCGCTGGTCCTGAACCGCGCCGCCCCGGATCTGGCCGCAGTCTATCCGCCCCATGCCGCCAGCGACGCGGCGCTGCGCGACGCGGTGTTGGCTGCATTGTCCCGGCATGAAACCTTCCTGCTGCGCTGGACCGACAGCGCGCCGCAGACCAACGAGGTCCGCCGCTCCGCCGCCCTGATCGCGGGCGCCCATGTGGCGCTGCAGCATTTCGACCTGCCCATTCATCTCAGCGAACTGGGCGCCAGCGGCGGTCTGAACCTGATGTGGGATCACTTCGCGCTGGAAATCCACGGCACACGCTTTGGCGCGCAGACGCCGGTGCTGACCCTCAGCCCGGACTGGACGGGGCCGCTGCCCCCCGCTGCCCGGCCCCGTGTCGCGTCCCGCGCGGGCGTCGATCTGAACCCGCTGGACCCCGGCCGCAGCAAAGACCTCCTGCGCCTCACCGCCTATCTCTGGGCCGATCAGCCACAACGTCTGGTCCTGACACGCGCCGCGGCGTCCGTTGCGACAACCCCGGTGGTCAAGGGCGACGCGATCGACTGGCTGGCACGACGCCTGCCAAGCGCCCCGCAGGGCCGCCTGCACATGATCCAGCATACCGTCGCCTGGCAGTATTTTCCCAAACCCGTCCGCGACCGGGGGCGCGCCATGATCGAGGCCGCAGGTGCCCGCGCCACGGCAAACCGCCCGCTGGCCTGGCTGTCGATGGAAAGCGACGGCGACACCAGCGGCAAGATCGGGGCCGCGCTGATCCTGCGGCTCTGGCCTGGTGACATCACGCTGAACCTCGGACGCGCCGATTTTCATGGCCGCTGGATCGAATGGACCCACGGCTGACACTGGCGCCGCGCGACCCGTTGTGATTGGATGCCCCAAAGCAAAGAGACCCGAGACATGCGCAGATTTCTGAAATGGACCTTCGGCGCCCTGCTGCTGCTTGTGGTGGTCGCAGTGGCTGTCGGCCTGTGGAAACGCGAGGAGATCACCCGGCTAATGGCCGTGAACTCGCTCTTTTCCGAAGAAAAGATCGTCGACAATTTCAGCCACATGGATCAGGCGTTTCTGACCACCGAAGTCTCGCGCGGGAACGGGCCGACCAGCCCGCTGAGCTATGGCCCCGACGCCGCCCTGCCCCCCGGCACCGACGCCTGGGTGGCAGAGCGCAGCCTGACGTCGCTGCTGGTGCTGAATGACGGCGAGATCGTGCACGAAAGCTACCATCAGGGCACCTCGGCGGACGATCGGCGCATCAGCTGGTCGGTGGCCAAAAGCTACCTTTCGGCGCTGGTCGGGGTGCTGCTGGACAATGGCACCATCGAATCCATCGACGATCCGGTGACGAAATATGCCCCCCTGCTGCGCGGCGGCGCCTACGACGGGGCCAGCCTGCGCCAGGTGCTCAACATGGCAAGCGGCGTGACCTTCGATGAGGATTACCTGGACTTCAACTCAGACATCAACCGCATGGGCAGGGTGCTGGCCCTGGGTGGGCGGATGGACGATTTCGCCGCCCACCTGACCGAAACCTTCGCGGCGCCGGGGGAAACCTGGAAATACGTCTCCATCGACACCCATGTTGTCGGCATGGTGGTGCGCGGCGCGGCGGGCAAACCGGTGGCCGAACTGCTGAGCACCCATATCATCCAGCCGCTCGGGCTGGAGTACGCCCCCTACTATGTGACGGACGGGGTCGGCACCGCCTTCGTACTGGGGGGCCTCAACATGACCACGCGGGACTATGCCCGCTTTGGCCAGATGTACGCACAGCGCGGGGAATGGCAGGGCCGGCAGGTGGTGCCCGCCGACTGGGTCGACGCCTCGACCGAACCGAGTGCACCGGAGGGGGCAGGCTACGGCTACCAATGGTGGATCCCGGAAGGATCGGCCGACGGCGAATACATGGCGCGCGGCATCTACGGACAATACATCTACATCGACACCGCCCGACAGGTCGTGATCGTCACCACCGCCGCCGACCGCCAGTTCCGGGAACCCGGTGCAAACCAGCAAAACGTGGACATGTTCCGCGCCATCGCCCGCGACCTCTGAGGTGCCCATGGACCCCGAAGACAGCATCAACGTGACAGGCGGTCCGCTCGCGGTCTGCGGCACCGATCCGGTGACCGGCTTCTTCCGCGACGGCCATTGCAACACCTGCGCCGCCGACCAGGGCAGTCATACGGTCTGCGCCATAATGACCGCCGAATTCCTCGCCTACTCCAAATACGTCGGAAACGACCTGAGCACGCCGCGCCCCGAGTACGGATTTGCCGGACTGCAACCCGGCGATCCCTGGTGCCTCTGCGCCAGCCGCTTCCTGCAGGCCGCCGATGAGGGGTGCGCGCCCCGCGTCCACCTGGCCGCGACCCATCGCCGGGCGCTGGACATCGTCCCGCTGAACGTCCTGCGCGCCCACGCCGCCGAAGCCGATTGACCCCACCCCGTTCCCGCCTCGCCTGAAAGCGTCCCGATGATACGACCGCTCTTGACCACCCTTGCCCTGCTGATCTGGGCCGCACCCGCCGCCGCCCAGGTCGATCTGCGCCCGACCGATGCCGCCCGGCTGGATCGGTTCGACGCCTCTGCCGGACGCGCCATCCTGCAGGCCCTTGCCGGTGGCGCGCCCGGCGATGTGGCCGCCCTCGCCACCGCACTCTCGGGCACGCCACAGGTGGCCTTTGACGAAACCCTGTCCGGCGACTGGTCCTGCAGAACGATGAAACTGGGCGGCATCAGCGCGCTTGTGGTCTACACCGATTTCAAATGCCGCTTCAGCCTCCGTGCGGATGGCAGCTTCGCCTTCGAGAAGCTGACGGGTTCACAACTGACACGCGGCACGATCACATTCCGCGAGGGCCGCGCGGTCTATGTCGGCGTCGGCTACGTCTCGGAAGAGGACCCCGCCGCCTACGCCGACCTGCCCGCAGATTTCACCTCGGACGGGCGCGTCCAGACGGATGTCGCGGTGTTCGAACGCGTCAGCCCTACCCGCGCACGGCTGATGTTCCCCGCTCCCGCCGTGGAAAGCGACTTCGACATCCTCGAACTGACCCGATAAACCGTTCCCGCACAAACCATCGCCGTTGCCCCCGGAGCGCCGAAGACGGGTCAGGGCATCGGCGCCTGGACATAAACCGGAACCGCAATAATCTTCTTTATGCCCCAAATACCTCCGGGGGTCCGGGGGCAGAGCCCCCGGAAGCTTCGCCTCAGGCGAAGTCGCCCATCTCGAAGCCCAGCGCCTTGGCGACGGTAAAGATGTCCTTGTCGCCGCGGCCACACATATTCATGCAGATGATGTGATCCTTCGGCAGCTCCGGCGCGATCTTCATCACATGGGCCAGCGCGTGGCTCGGCTCCAGCGCCGGGATAATCCCCTCCAGCGCACAGCACTTCTGGAAAGCGGCCAGCGCCTCCTTGTCGGTGATCGAAACGTACTGCGCGCGCCCGATGTCATGCAGCCAGGCATGTTCCGGCCCGATGCCGGGATAGTCGAGCCCTGCAGAGATGCTGAAACCCTCCAGGATCTGCCCGTCTTCGTCCTGCAGCAGATAGGTCCGGTTGCCGTGCAGCACCCCGGGCCGCCCCCCGGTGAGCGAGGCGCAATGCTCCATCTTCTCGTTGACGCCCTTGCCGCCGGCCTCGACACCGATGATCGCGACCTCCTTGTCGTCCAGGAAGGGATAGAACAGCCCCATCGCATTCGAGCCGCCACCGATGGCCGCAATGACCGTATCGGGGACGCGCCCCTCGGCCTCGGTCATCTGCTCGCGCACCTCCTTGCCGATGATGGCCTGGAAATCGCGCACCATCGCCGGGTAGGGGTGGGGTCCGGCAACGGTGCCGATGCAATAGAAGGTATCGCGGACATTCGTAACCCAGTCGCGCAGCGCATCGTTCATCGCATCCTTCAGCGTGCCGCGCCCGCTTGTGACCGGGACCACTTCCGCTCCCAGCAGCTTCATGCGGAACACGTTGGGGGCCTGACGCTCCACGTCGTGGGCACCCATGTAGACCACGCATTTCAGCCCGAACTTGGCGCAGACGGTCGCGGTCGCCACGCCGTGCTGGCCCGCGCCGGTCTCCGCGATGATCCGCTTCTTGCCCATGCGGCGGGCCAGGATGATCTGGCCCAAAACGTTGTTGATCTTGTGCGCGCCGGTATGATTCAACTCGTCGCGCTTCATGTAGACCTTGGCGCCGCCCAATTCCTCGGTCAGCCGCTCCGCGAAATACAGCGGGCTCGGGCGGCCCACGTAATGCTTCCACAGGAAATCCATCTCGGCCCAGAAGCTCTCATCGGTCTTGGCGATCTCGTATTGCTCTTCCAGTTCGAGGATCAGCGGCATCAGCGTCTCGGACACGAACCGCCCGCCGAAATCGCCGAAACGGCCCTTCTCGTCCGGGCCGGTCATGAAGCTGTTGAATAGGTCGTTTGCCATGGGATGCTCCTGCGTCTGCGCGCAGCAGATGTAGCGCAGCGGCGCAGCAGGCGGAACCCCAAGACTTTTGCAAAAGTCCTGGGCATTTCCCCACAAGGAGATTGTTCCGGCACAGGCGGTTGTTCGGATCGGAGAGGGCCGCGCCAAGGGGTGTGGCGGGCGCATCGAAGAACGATTTCCCGGTTGCGGCCAAGATAACTGCACACAGACTTGTTTTTCAGCAGCCTGCCGGGGCCGCCAAAACCGCTATTGCAGGATCTTCAGCAACCTCTGTTTCAGCCTGTCCTCAACCTTGTCCTTCACCGCGTCCTCGATGGATTGGCCGTCCTGCGGGTTCAGGTCCAGCTCTTCCGCCAGTTTCTGTTTCACCTGATCCTCGATCTTCGCCTTCTCTTCGGCAAAATTCAGATCGACCGCGGCCTTCAGGTCAGGCCGGATGGACGGGTCCGCCCAGGGCCCGCTGATCCGCACCGGCACCGCCAGTCCCCGGTCGCCGTTCACCCGCAGCGCCTTGGGGGTCACGGTGTAATCCACCGTCTGCGCGCCGAGGTTCACCTGCCCCGCCCCGGTCGCGTTGAAGTTCGGCAACAGCAGCAACAGGTCGTCATTGCGCAGCACGCCCGCGTCCATAGTGAAATTCGCCCCCAGCGAATCGAACACCGTGGTGCCGCCCTGCACATCGAAAGACCCCAGCAGCGCATCCAGGTCGATCCCCTCGATCGTGCCGCGTCCGACTTTCACCGCGCCCTTGCCCGACAGGGACCGCATGATCGCATCCACGCTCTGCCCCACCCCCAGGAAAGACACCTCGGCATCGCCCTGCCCGCTAAAGCGGGTAATGTCCGCAAGATCGGTCAGCAGCGGTTTCATCTGCACGCCCTGGGCCTGAACCGACCCGCCCACGGACAGGCCGGAGCGGTTGTTCATCACGAACTGCCCGGTCAGCCGCCCGCCGTAACCAGACACGTCCCGCATCTCGAAAACCATGCGCGACCGGTCGTTGCTGAGCAACGTCCGCGAGGCCCCCAGTTTCAGCGCGCCCAGGTCGATGCTGTCCGCGCTCAGTGCGATGTCGCCGTTGAAGGCGGCAAGGCCGGAGGCGTCGATCGGGGCCGTCGGCCAGCCCGCGCCAACGGGTGCGTCCGCCCCGCCCGTGCCGCTCTTGTCCCCGCCGCCGGTCAGCCCCGACAGGTCCAGCGCCCCGGCCGTCAGCTGCGCATTCACCTGCGGTGTGCCGTTCAATCCCACATCTGCCGCACCGCGCAGGCTGTTGCCGCCCAGATCCGCGACGAGGTCGCGCAGGGAAAGCTGGCGGTCCGGTGTCAAGGTCAGCTCCGTCGTGACGGCCAGACGCTGCCCCAGGCCGCGCGGCAGCGTCACGCCCGGCTGGCCCAGCGCCGCAAGGAAAGCGCCCGTGTCCGGCGCGTCCAATGCAACCCTGCCCGCAACCGCCCCGTTCAGCGCCGCCCGCCCGTTCAGGCTGATCTTACCCGTGTCAGCCGTAAGCGTGGCGTCGACAGGCTGCACCTCGCCGGTCAGGAACTTTGAAAACGCCCCGATACGGGCCGCCACGGTCACTGCCGCCCCTGCCGGACGCAGCACCGCGCGCAGATCGGCCGGCCCGTTGCTTTCGGGCCAGTCCAGTGACAGGTCCACCCCGGAATAGGACACAAGGTCGGACCCTTCCGCGTCATAGATCAGCGTCGCATCGGTGATGGTCAGCTTTTCGATGGTGACGGGCCGCGCCGCGCGCGCTGGCGTCGTCTCGGTTTCGATCTGCGCGTCGCCACTGGCGTCGGTGAACTGCCAGCTGGCGCGTCCGTCCGCGCGGCTTTCCAGCCGGATGGTTGGGCTTTCGGCCTCGATGTTGGTGATCCTGATCTCGCCCCGCAACAGGGCCATGGCATCCACACCGATCGCAGCGTTCGTGGTGCTCAGCATGGCGCCTTCCTTGGCCCAGTCCGCGTTCCCGACCTCAAGCTCTTCGGCCTTGACCCCAAGCACCGGCCAGAACGTCATCGACACCCCGCCGCTGATGGTCACATCGCGCCCCGTCACCTTGCGCAGCTGATCCGCCGCAATCCCCGCGATCCGGTCGGCGGGCAGCAACAGCACCCCCACGACCGCCAGAACCACGATCAGCACCAAGGCGCCGATGATCCGCAAAACCCATTTCATGACCGCACTCCTCAAGCCATGAGGCTTTCCCAGCCCCTTTGCATCATCTATAGCGCAGAACATGAGCACAAACCCACCAGATCTTCGCCCCGATCTCGCGCCCCGCGCCCGCCTTGACGCGCCCGACCGCCCCGGCCAACCCTCCATCGGCATGGTCAGCCTCGGCTGTCCCAAGGCACTGGTGGATTCCGAACGCATCCTCACCCGGCTCCGAGCCGAGGGATACGGCGTTTCGCCCGATTATGCCGGGGCCGATGCGGTGATCGTGAACACCTGCGGGTTCCTCGATTCGGCCAAGGCGGAAAGCCTGGAGGCCATCGGCGAGGCGCTGGCAGAGAACGGGCGCGTGATCGTGACCGGCTGCCTGGGGGCAGAGCCGGAGTATATCCGCGAACACCACCCCCGCATCCTGGCGGTGACAGGCCCGCATCAGTACGAACAGGTGCTGGACGCGGTCCATGCCGCCGTCCCGCCCGCGCCCGATCCCTTTGTCGATCTGCTGCCCGCGCAGCAGGTCTCGCTGACGCCGCGCCACTATAGCTACCTCAAGATTTCCGAGGGCTGTAACCACAAGTGCAAATTCTGCATCATCCCCGACATGCGGGGGCGGCTGCAATCCCGCCCCGCCCATGCGGTGCTGCGCGAGGCGGAGAAGCTGGTGGAGAACGGTGTGAAGGAACTGCTGGTCATCAGCCAGGACACCTCCGCTTACGGCGTCGACATCAAGCACGCCGAGGACCGTGGCCACCGCGCCCATATTACCGATCTGGCGCGCGATCTGGGCAGCCTGGGCGCATGGGTACGGCTGCATTACGTCTATCCCTACCCCCATGTGCGCAACCTGATCCCGCTGATGGCGGAAGGTCTGGTGCTGCCCTATCTCGACATTCCGTTCCAGCATGCGCATCCGGATGTGCTCAAACGCATGGCGCGGCCCGCGGCGGCGGCGAAAACGCTCGACGAAATCGCCGCGTGGCGCGCGCAGTGCCCGGACATCACGCTGCGCTCCACCTTCATCGTCGGCTACCCCGGCGAGACCGAATCCGAGTTCCAGACATTGCTGGACTGGCTGGACGAGGCGCAGCTCGACCGCGTCGGCTGCTTTCAATACGAAAACGTCGCGGGCGCACGGTCCAACGACCTGCCGGATCACGTCCCGGCAGAGGTCAAACAGGACCGCTGGGACCGCTTCATGGCAAAGGCGCAGGCCATTTCCGAAGCCAAGCTCGCCGCCAAGGTAAGTCAGCGGATGGACGTCATCATCGACGAGATCGACGAAGACGCCGCCACCTGCCGCACCAAGGCCGACGCCCCCGAGATCGACGGCAACCTGTTCATCGACGAGGATTTTTCCGATCTGACCGTCGGCGACATCGTCACGGTCGAGGTCGAGGAAGCAGGCGAATACGATCTTTGGGGGCGGGTGGTCCCGGGCTGAACGACGCAGGCTCCGGACCGCCCACCACACGGCTGACGGGCACAGGCCAAGCCGTTTCCACTTTCATTCCGACAGCTGTTGTTCCGGTCTGCGGTCGCGGACCGGAACATCCCCTGCGCGCAGGCTCGACCGGCGCGCCGTTGCGCACATCTAGTTGAAACCTTTCGGCGCCACCCTACATGTAGAGGACGCGAAGGAGGCCGCGTTAAGGAATACTTGACAATGTTCTCTTTATGTTCCATATATGGAGCCAAGCAACCGCGAGGTACTTCAGATGTCGCTAGACCATGCCACGCCAGACCTTTTCGACTACCGGGATGCGCAGCCCGATCTGCCGCTGGGCCAGCCGCTGGCCGCCACGGAAAAACAGATGAGTTACGCGCGCATCCTTGCCGCCAAGACGGGCGATGCCCTGCCCCGGGGGATCGAACGCGACCGCGCCGCCCTTTCCGCCTGGATCGAGGCG
Source organism: Sulfitobacter sp. THAF37 (assembly GCF_009363555.1). Lineage (NCBI taxonomy): Bacteria > Pseudomonadati > Pseudomonadota > Alphaproteobacteria > Rhodobacterales > Roseobacteraceae > Sulfitobacter > Sulfitobacter sp. THAF37. The sequence goes on along the minus strand of NZ_CP045372.1, from coordinate 1,864,441 downwards.
CACAAGGCCGCACCGCCTGCGGGCAAGTTCGCCAACTACCCGTCGTCCAAGCAGGTCGCCTTTGCCGAGCGCATCGCCCGGCTGAAACGCGGCACCGTCCCGCCGGAATGTTTTCAGGACAAGACACTGATGTCGCGCTGGATCGACAGCAACAAGCCGCGGTAGGGCTGTTCGCGGTGTGCCGCCGCCCTACCTTGGCAGCATGAGCGACGATACCAGGGTTCTCTACAACGCGTCCTGCCCGGTCTGCAGCCGTGAAGTGGACCATTACGCCCGGCTGAGCAAACAGGCCGCGCTGCCCATCGCCTACGACGACCTGTCGGACACCGACAGGCTGGCGGACTGGGGTATCAGCGCGGAAGACGCCGCGAAACGGCTGCACGTGCGACAGGACGGGCAGACCTATGCGGGCCTGCCTGCCTTCATCGTGCTGTGGCGCGACATCCCGCAGACCCGCTGGCTGGCGCGGCTGTTCTTGCTGCCCGGTGTGCACGGGGCGGCGTGCTGGCTCTATGACCGGGTGCTGGCACCGCTGCTCTACCGGATGCACCTGCGGCGACAGGCACGCGGCGGGTAACGATCCTGTAAGGCAGGCTGACGACAGGTCATCATGGAAAGTTCATGAAGGCGTGTTAGCCTAGCGTCATGGCATACCCATACTCCAGATCGGAAACAGTTGCAGACGGCGCGGTGCATGTCGCGGGCCTGGCCCTGGCCATTCCCGCCTCCATCCTGCTGCTGATCGAGGCTGCAGGATCCGGCCGGATGACCACGGCGGCGGCGCTCTACGCGGGGTGCATGGTTTTTGCCTTCATCGCCTCGGCCATCTACCACCTGTCGCCGGTGGACCGGACGCGCCCGCTTCTGAACCGGATCGACCACGCGGCGATCTATTTCAAGATCGCGGGCACCTATACGCCCTTTGTCGCCCTGATCGGCAGCGGTTTCGCCTATGGGGTGCTGGGCATCGTCTGGGCACTGGCGCTGGTGGGCGCGGTGGCCAAGATGTGGTTCTGGGGCACCGACGGGCGCGGGTCACTTGCGCTCTACCTCGTGATGGGCTGGCTGGCGGTGCTGCTGTTCTGGCCCATGTGGCAGGTGCTGCCGCCCGCAGCGCTGTTTCTGGTGGCGACCGGGGGGATCATCTACTCTGCCGGTGCCTGGGTCTTTGCCAAGCCCGAGTTCCGGTTCCAGATCGCGATCTGGCACAGTTTCGTGCTCAGCGCCTCAGCCTGTTTCTTTGCCGCCGTGGCCATTGCTTTGCAAATAGGCTGACACGCAGGTCTGCACGTGGCGGAACCTGTCGCCGCCCAGATGCTTGCCGCCATACCAGCGCGTCACCACGATCACGTGATCCGCAAGTTCCGCCCGCTCCAGCATCCGCAGGATCACCATGCCGGCCCCGGCCTCGCCATCGTCGCCCTTGAGCCGCCCGCCGTCCGACAGCTGCACACCCCAGGTGTTGTGGGTGGCCTTGGCATAGGCCTTGTCCCGTTTGAGATCCTTCAGCACCGCGTCCACCGCGGCCCGGTCGCGCACGGGCGCACCGGACACCGCGTATTTCGACCCGCGGTCGGTCAGCACCACGCCCAGCTTGCACAGCCTGTCCGCCTCGGCGGTCAAAGCCCCGCGACAGTCCGCCGGACAACCGCGATCCGCGCCGCGTTCGGCGGGTGCGTCCCCAGGAACTTGTCGCCGGGATCGGGAATGCGGGTAAAGAATTCGGCCCCGCGCAACGGGTCATACCCCGCGCGGGCAGTGATGATCGTGCCCAACTGATCCGCTTCCAGCTCGAAATCCTTGGAATAGCGCCGCGCGCCTACCTCGGCCCCCAGCCGCTGCGCGTTCTGCACTGCCTCGGCGTTGCCGCCACTCAGCGTCGCCAGCCCGGCAAAGATCACCGCCCCCGCCACCGCATTCTGCTGCTGGCGGTTGATGTGACCGGCAATGTGATGCGCCGCCTCATGGCCGAGAACAAAGGCAAGTTCGTCCGCATTACGCGCGTCCGCGATCAGCCCGAGGGTAAAGAAGATCACCGGGCGGCCCTGTTTATCCAGCGTCTGAAAGGCGTTGGCAGGCTGTCCGGGCCGGTCGTCCACTGCGATGTTGAAGTCGCAGTTCACGCCCGTTGTCCGGGCGCGGCATTCCTGTTCCGCCACGGGTTCCACCGTCTGGACCACCTGGACGAAACTGCGTGCAGCCTGATCGCTGCTCATCCGCACGGATGGGGTGGGCGCCGGCCCGTTCGGAGCGGGCAACGGTGTTGCGGGAACAACCTCGCAGGCCGACAGAGCGGCGAGCGCCACCAAAAGCAGAGCGGTCTTCTTGATCATCGGCAATCGGTCCTCCGGTGGCCAGGGGGTCGCTTTCGTTCTAACACAGCGCACGGCAGGGGCCAGCCCGATCACGTGACTTTGACGCGCCCTCTTGCAATGGACCGCCGAAAGGATCAGTTTCGCGCCATGTTTACCATCGAACACGAATTCGACGCCAGTGTGATCACCTTGGTGGATGAAGGCAGCGCGCCCCTGCGCGAGGACGTGACGGTCCAGGCCTTCGATTCAGAAATCACCTTCGAACAATGGGATCCGCGCACCGACCGGATTTCAAAGATCACCCTGTCGCCCGAACAGTTGCGCGACCTCACCGCCGCGCTGAACCTGCCGGAAGGCATCTATCGCAGCGCCCCCAAGACCTAGGAAGACGACATGGCCACCGGCACCAACATCAAGACCTATTTCAACGGCCAGTGGCACGACGGGGATCACATGATCATGCGGGCGGCCGATCACGGCGCATGGCTTGGCACCACCGTATTCGACGGGGCGCGGCTGTTCGACGGGCTGGCGCCCGACCTTGACCGGCATTGCGCGCGCATCAACCGCTCGGCGCGGGCCCTGATGATCACGCCCAACGTTGAAACCGACGCGATGGTCGAACTGATCCGCGAGGGGCTGGAAAGCTACGCCAAGGATCAGCCGGTCTATATCCGCCCGATGTACTGGGCGATCGAGGGCGACGACCTGGGCATCGTGCCGCGCGAAAACGCCACCGGCTTTGCCGTCTCGCTCGAAGAAATTCCGATGGCCCCGCCCGAAGCCGCGACGACCTTGACCCGCACCCGGTTCCGCCGTCCGGTGCTGGAGGACAACGTGGTCAACGCAAAGGCGGGCTGCCTTTATCCCAACAACGCCCGCATGCTGGCAGAGGCCCGGTCAAAGGGTTTTGGCAATGCGCTGGTGGCGGATGCGATGGGCAATGTCGCCGAATCCGCGACCGCCAATATTTTCATGGTCAAGGACGGTGAGGTGTTCACCCCGATCCCGAACGGCACCTTCCTTGCGGGCATCACCCGCGCGCGGCACATGGACAACATGAAGGCCGACGGCATGAAAGTGCATGAAACGGTGCTTTCTTTCGAAGACTTCCAGGCGGCGGACGAGGTGTTTCTGTCGGGCAACATGATGAAGGTCACGCCGGTCAGCGCCTTCGATGACACCGCTTATGAAATCGGCCCCAATGCCAACCCGGTCACGCGGCGCGTCCGGGAGATGTACTGGGACTGGGCTGCCTCGCAACGCTAAGCCGGTGCAGATTGCGATTGCCCTGTCCTGCGACAGGGGCCATGATCGCGGCGGTAAGGGAGACCCAGATGCGCAAGTTCCTCGTCGTGCTGGACGACAGCACCGAATGCCTGAATGCCATGCGTTTCGCGGCATTGCGCGCCGCGCGCACGGGCGGTGGCGTCACCGTGCTGGCCGTGATCCCGCCGGATGAATTCAATCACTGGATCGGCGTCGGCGATATCATGCGCCAAGAGGCCCGCGAGCGGATCGAGGTCCATTTCGAGGTCTTCGCCAAATGGATGCGCGACAAGCAGAACGTGGACCCCGAACTGGTCATCCGCGAGGGGGAGCCCACGGACGAGATCATCGGCTACGTGTCGGAGGATCCCGAGATCGGCGTTCTGGTGCTGGGCGCTTCCGCCGACAAGAAAAAAGGGCCCGGTCCGCTGGTCACACAGATGTCCCGTGCGGCCGGGTCGTTGCCGGTGCCGGTCACGATCGTACCCGGCGACATGAGCAAGGAGCGGCTCGAAGCGATCAGCTGAGCCGCCCCCTGCCCGTCCTCTCAGACCGCTGTGGCGGTGAAAGGCGCGGGGGACGCCGTGTTCAGGGCCACCGCCTGCGGGCTGCGTCTTGCAGAGCGGAACAGCACCGGACCGATGATCGCGGCCAGCGCCATCAGGGCGATGCAGACCAATGCGGGTGCCCAGTCAAAAGTCCCGATCACCCGGCCCGGCGCAAAGGCGGCCCTGACGAACAGGCCCAGGCTCAGCGGTGCCAGCATCGTCAGCGCCACGCAGGTCAACATGCTGGCGCCCGGCCACGCGGTCCAGCGCGCCGGGACCGCCCGGCGATGCGCGCCGTAGGCCCAGCAGAACAACAGGACCGTCACGCTTGCCACGCTCAGCCCCAGGACAATGTCCATTTCTTTCTCCATGAAAAGGGACAGTGCAGTGCGGCTTAGCGGCGCGACTCATGTCCCGATACACGATGGAATACGCCTGTTTCACACCAGCTCAAAACGGTATTTCACCGTGTTTCAGCGGGTCTTGGCCGATGCCCCGCCACACAGGTCGCCAATTTAGAATCATTCCAGACACCTTGACTCGCGCCGCCCCAGCCCGCATATCTAGGACAACCAGAGATAGGGAAAAACGATGTTTATCCAGACCGAATCCACGCCGAACCCCGCGACGCTGAAATTCCTGCCGGGCCAGTCCGTTCTTGAGATGGGGACCGCCGATTTTCCGACCGCCGACGCGGCGCAGAACTCGCCATTGGCGACGCGGCTGTTCGGCGTCGAGGGTGTCACCGGCGTGTTCTTCGGCACCGACTTTGTCACCGTGACAAAGGATGACGCGGTGGAATGGGACCATGTGAAGCCTGCCCTGCTGGGCGCGATCATGGAGCATTACCAGTCCGGCCAGAACGTGATGGCCGACGATCACAAGGCGACCTCCGGGCACGCCGAGCATTCCGGCGAAGACGGCGAAATCGTCGGCCAGATCAAGGAGTTGCTGGACAGCCGTGTGCGCCCCGCGGTGGCCCAGGACGGCGGCGACATCACCTTCCACGGGTTCGAGCGCGGCGTCGTCTATCTGCACATGCAGGGTGCCTGCGCCGGTTGCCCGTCCTCCACGCTGACGCTCAAGATGGGCATTGAGAACCTGCTGCGCCATTATATCCCCGAGGTGACAGAGGTGCGCCCGGTTGCCTGATACGGACCACAGCGGGCCTGTGATCCTGGCTTTCGACACATCGGCCGCGCATTGCGCGGTCGCTTTGCTGTGTGGCGGGCAAATGCGCGCCAGCCGACACGAGGACATGGCCAAGGGTCAGGCAGAGCGGCTGATGGGTCTGTGCGCCGACCTGTTGCAGGAGGCGGGCGTGACCTATGCGGACCTGGACGCCATCGGGGTCGGCATCGGTCCGGGCAATTTCACCGGCATCCGCATCGGCGTGTCCGCCGCCCGCGGCCTGGCGCTGGGGCTGGGTGTGCCTGCGGTGGGGGTTTCAGGCTTTGACGCGCTGCGGCTGGGCACGACCGGCCCCTGCGCCTGCGCCGTGGATGCGCGGCGCGGACAGGTCTACCTGCAAGGCTTTGAAAATCCGTCACTTCCCGATGGCCCCCAGCTGGTCGATGCCGCCACCCTGCCGGTGTTCAACGGCCCGCTGATCGGCGCGGGAGGCCAGCCGCCGCGCGACCCCGTGGCCGAGGCCATCGCGCGGCTCACCGCCGGGCGCTACGCCACCGTCACCGACCGGCCCGCGCCGCTGTACCTGCGGCCCGCCGACGCGGCCCCGGCGCGCGACGCGCCACCGACCATCCTGCCGTGACACCCGACACACCCGATGCGCTGGCCCGGCTGCATGCCGCCGCCTTCACCACCGACCGGCCCTGGTCCGCCGATGAAATGCGCGGCCTGCTGGACAGCCCGCATGTGCGCCTGCACAGCCACCCGCAGGGTTTCGCGCTGACGCGCCTCATTCTCGACGAGGCAGAGCTTCTGACCCTCGCCGTGGACCCGGCCCACCGGCGCCGTGGCATCGGCGCGTATCTGCTGACCGGATGGCTCGACAGTCTGCAGGGCCGTGCCGCCACCGCCTTTCTCGAAGTTGCCGCCGACAATACTGCCGCGCGCGCGCTCTACGAACGGCACGGCTTTGCCGTGGTCAGCATGCGGCGCGCCTATTATCACCGCGCTGCCGGTCCCGATGCCGATGCCGTGATCATGCAGCGCCGCTTTCCGTGTGGTCAGCCTCCCGTTTCGCCCCTGCCGAACACAGAAAGCGGTTGACCCTCCCCCCTGCCTGCGCCCTAAATTGATCCTGATCATCTGATCTCGGGCGGGTGCCGTGCGCGCCTTGCCCCAACATGAGAAACCGGGAGACTGACATGACCCTTATGACCAAATTCCTCGGCGCTGCCGCCGCCACCGCGCTCAGCGCCGGTGCCGCGCTGGCCGAACCGGCGCTGATCTTCGACCTCGGCGGCAAGTTCGACAAGAGCTTCAACGAAGCCGCCTTTACCGGGGCGCAACGCTGGGCCGACGAAACCGGCGAAAGCTTCCGCGAGATCGAACTCCAGTCCGAAGCGCAGCGCGAACAGGCCCTGCGCCGCTTTGCCGAAGCGGGCAACAATCCGATCGTGATGACCGGCTTTGCCTTTGGTGACGTGCTCAGCCAGGTCGCGCCCGATTATCCCGAAACCGATTTCGCGATCATCGACATGGTGGTGGACCAGCCCAACGTGCGCTCGGTCGTGTTCAATGAACACGAAGGGTCCTACCTTGTCGGCATGATGGCGGCCATGGCATCCGAGTCCGGCACCGTCGGTTTCATCGGCGGCATGGATATCCCGCTGATCCGCAAGTTCGCCTGCGGCTACGCCCAGGGCGTCAAGGCGGCCAACGCCGACGCGACGGTGCTGGCCAACATGACCGGCACCACCCCTGCCGCCTGGAACGACCCCGTGAAAGGCTCCGAACTGACCAAGGCGCAGATTTCCCAGGGCGCCGACGTGGTCTATGCCGCCGCGGGCGGCACCGGCGTGGGCGTGCTGCAAACCGCCGCGGACGAGGATATCCTGTCCATCGGCGTGGACAGCAACCAGAACCACCTGCATCCCGGCCAGGTCCTGACCTCCATGCTCAAGCGCGTGGACAACGCCGTCTATCAGGCCTTCAAGGACGGTGAAGGCATGGAAAAAGGCTTTAACGTCATGGGCGTCGGCAACGGCGGCATCGGCTACGCGATGGACGAAAACAACGCCGACCTCGTGACCGAAGAGATGCAGACCGCCGTGGACGAGGCTGCGGCCAAGATCGCGGACGGCTCGCTTCAGGTACACGACTACATGTCCGACGACAGCTGCCCGGCACTGGACTTCTGAGGACATGACCGCGGATGTGACAACGGGGCAGGCGGAAACGGCTGCCCCGGCCATCGAGCTGAAAGGCATTTCCAAGGCTTTTGGCCCGGTTCAGGCCAACAAGGACATCTCGATCCGCGTCATGCCGGGGACGATCCACGGCATCATCGGCGAAAACGGCGCGGGCAAGTCGACGCTCATGTCGATCCTCTACGGCTTCTACAAGGCGGACAAGGGCGAGATCTTCATCTCCGGTCGCAAGGCCAATATCACCGACAGCCAGGCGGCCATTGCCAGCGGCATCGGCATGGTGTTCCAGCACTTCAAACTGGTCGAAAATTTCACCGTTCTTGAAAACATCATCCTCGGGGCCGAGGACGGGCGGATGCTGACCCCCTCGCTGGCCAAGGCACGCCGGTCGCTGGTGGAACTGGCCGCCGACTATGGGCTGAACGTGGACCCCGACGCCCGGATCGAGGACATCGGCGTGGGCATGCAGCAGCGGGTCGAGATCCTCAAGGCGCTGTACCGGCAGGCGGACATCCTGATCCTGGACGAGCCCACAGGCGTCTTGACCCCGGCAGAGGCGGACCAGTTGTTCCGCATCCTTGCCCGGCTGCGCGAAGAGGGCAAGACGATCATCCTGATCACCCACAAGCTGCGCGAGATCATGGACATCACCGACACGGTCAGCGTCATGCGCCGTGGCGAAATGACCGCAACGGTCAAGACGGCAGACACCTCTCCGGCCGAGCTGGCGGAGCTGATGGTGGGCCGCAAGGTGCTGCTGCGCGTGGACAAGACACCGGCCAGGCCCGGCGAGGTGGTGCTGGACGTGCAAGGCTTGCGCGTGGTCGATTCCAACGGCGTCGAACGGCTGCGCGGCATCGACCTGAAGGTGCGCGCAGGCGAGATCCTGGGCATCGCCGGTGTCGCGGGCAACGGGCAGTCCGAACTGCTGGAAGTGCTGGGCGGCATCAGGGCCGGTCAGGGCACCGCGCTTCTGAACGGTCAGCCGCTGGACGTGACGGGCAAGAAATCCGACGGCAAGACACGGCGCAAGAGCGGCATCGCACATGTGCCCGAAGACCGCCAGCGCGAGGGCCTGATCATGGATTTCCAGGCCTGGGAAAACACCGCCTTCGGCTACCACGACGACCCGGCGTACAATACCGGGTTCCTGATGAACAATGCGGCGATCCGCGAGGATACGGCGGAAAAGATGCAGCGGTTTGACGTGCGCCCCCCGAATCCGCGGCTGGCGGCCAAGAACTTTTCCGGCGGCAACCAGCAAAAGGTCGTGCTCGCCCGCGAGATCGAGCGCAACCCCGACCTGCTGCTGATCGGCCAGCCCACGCGGGGTGTGGACATCGGGGCGATCGAATTCATCCACGAACAGGTCGTCGCGCTTCGCGACGAGGGCAAGGCGGTGCTGCTGGTCTCTGTCGAGCTTGAGGAAATTCTGGCCCTGTCGGACCGCATCGCGGTCATGTTCGATGGCCGCATCATGGGCGAACGCCTGCCCGCCGAGACCAGCGAGGCGGAACTGGGCCTGCTGATGGCGGGCATCACCGACACCGAACACGAACATGCCGTGGAAGAGATCGAGGCCAACCTCGCCCACGTCCACGCCGCGGACAAGGGAGCCTGATATGGACGTGATGCCGAAATGGGCCGAGGTGATCCTGGTGCCGCTGATTTCGCTGATCCTCGCCGCGATCATTTCGGCGCTGGTGATCATCGCCATCGGAGAGGACCCCATCGCGGCAACCAAGCTGATGGTAGAGGGTGCCGTCGGGTCGGTGCGCGGCTGGGGCTATACGCTCTACTACGCGACGAATTTCATCTTCACCGGGCTTGCCGTTGCGGTGGCCTTTCATGCGCGGCTGTTCAACATCGGCGGCGAAGGCCAGGCGATGCTGGGCGGGCTGGGCGTGGCGCTGGCGCTCTTGTTCATTCCCTGGCCGCACTGGACCATCGGGCTGTTGGCCGCGTCGCTGGGCGCCGCGATCTTCGGCGCCGCATGGGCCTTTATCCCCGCCTACCTGCAGGCCAAGCGGGGCAGCCATATCGTGATCACCACGATCATGTTCAACTTCATCGCCTCCGCCTTGCTGATCTACCTGCTGAACGAATTCCTCAAACCCGTGGGGCAGGCCGATCCCTCCAGCGCGCGTTTCGCGCCGCATCTCGACCTGCCGACGCTGAATTCCGTGCTTGGCAGCATGGGGTTCCGCGCCTCGAAGGACGACAGCGTCAATGTGACCTTCCTGATCGCGCTGGTCAGCGCCTCTGCGGTCTGGGTGCTGATGTGGCGCACCCGGCTGGGATACGAGATCCGCGCCTTCGGCCATTCGGAATCGGCGGCGAAATACGCCGGGATCAATCCGGTGCGCATCACCGTGATCACCATGCTGATCTCGGGCGCGCTGGCCGGGTTGATGGGGGTCAACACCGTCATGGGCGAGGCCGAGAAACTGCTGTTGAACTCGACCGAAGGCGCCGGTTTCATCGGCATCGCCGTGGCGCTCATGGGCCGCAGCCATCCTCTGGGCGTGGTCATCGCCGCGATCCTGTTCGGATTTCTCTATCAGGGCGGCGCGGAACTGGCGCTGTGGACGTCGATCCCGCGCGAGCTGATCGTGGTGATCCAGGCGCTGGTGATCCTGTTTACCGGGGCGCTGGACAACATGGTGCGGATGCCGCTGGAACGGCTGTTTCTGGCGCGCCGCCTGCGCCGCGCACCCGGCCCAGATCGCAAACCGGCGGAGTAAGCGGAACAATGGACTATATCACCCTGATCCAGCTGCTCGATTCCACCGTGCGTTTCGCCACGCCGCTGTTGCTGGCCTGCCTTGCGGGCCTGTTTTCGGAACGCGCGGGCATCTTCGACATCGGGCTGGAAGGCAAGATGCTGGCCGCCGCCTTCTTTACCGCCGCCGTGGCCTATCTGACCGGATCGGCCTGGGTCGGCCTGCTGGGCGGCATCGCGGCCTCGCTGGTGCTGGCGGCGATCCACGGCGTCGCCTCGATCACCTTTCGCGGCAACCAGCTGATTTCGGGCGTGGCGATCAACCTGCTGGCGGCGGGCATGACCGTGCTGGTCGCCCAGGACTGGTTCCGTCAGGGCGGTCGCACACCGGGCCTGACCGGCAACGCAAGGTTCGAGGGAATTACCCTGCCCGGCGCCGATGCCATAGCGGACGTGCCGGTGATCGGCCCGCTCTATGCCGAGCTGATCTCGGGGCATTCGGTCCTGGTCTATATCGCCTTTCTTGCCGTGCCGCTGACCTGGTGGGTGCTGTTCCGCACCCGGTTTGGCCTGCGCCTGCGCGCCGTCGGCGAAAACCCCGCTGCGGTGGACACCGCAGGCGTCTCTGTCGTCGGGCTGCGCTATGCCGCCGTGCTGATCTGCGGCGTGCTCTGCGGCATTGCCGGTGCCTATCTCAGCACCGCCCTGCAGGCCGGCTTCGTCAAGGACATGTCGGCGGGGCGCGGCTTTATCGCGCTGGCCGCGTTGATCTTTGCCAAGTGGCGGCCGTGGTACGCGCTTTGGGCGACCCTGCTGTTCGGCCTCTTCGGCGCGCTGGAAACCCGGCCCGACGTGATCACCGCCCTGATCGGGCTGAAGGTCCCCGGCCCGCTGCTGGGCGGTCTGCCCTATGTCATGACGGTGATCATCCTCGCCGGTTTCGTGGGCAAGGCGGTGCCCCCCCGTGCCGGTGGCGCGCCCTACGTCAAGGAACGCTGACGGCGCCGGATACCGGCGTTTCAGAACAGCCAGGCGCCCCCGGCTCAGAGGTCGATGTCCGCCCAGATCAGATGATGATCCGACGCCGCGTGATGCGGCGCGGTCAACTCCGGATAGACCTCCCAGCGTGGCGGGCGAGAGCCGGGCCAGGCGCCTTTCCGGTACAGACCACCGCCCGTCATCCGGTCGAACAGCGCAGGTGACAGCAGCAGGTAGTCAATCTTGTCGTCGTCGTTGCCCAGCCCGAAGGTCCCGATCCCGCGCTGCCCGTTGTAGGCGCGGAATTCGACCTGCGTGAAGGCCGGATGGGCAGAGGCGTCGCGCAGATCGGTCTCCAGCAGCGGTGCCAGTTCGGCGCTGTCGGGCGTGTCGTTCAGGTCGCCCAGCACCACCACACGGTCCTGCCCCGCCGCGCGCAGCCGCTGGTAATAGCCCGCCACCGCCTGCGCCTGCGCCCGCCGTTTCGCGCGCGACCGGGCGTCGTTGCCGCCGAACTTGCTTTTGAAGTGGTTGACCAGCACTGTCACCGTCTCTCCGCCCGGGGTGGCGACCTCGTACTCGGGACAGTCGCGGCTGAAGATCGGGTGGCCATCCGGCGTCAGGTCGTCCGCATGGCTCAGCATCGGCCCGATGGGATAGCCCGCCCGCGTGGCCAGCCCCACGTCGATGCCCCGCCGGTCGTTGCCGTCGATCAGCATCACATGGGCGTAGGTCTCGGGCAGGTCCAGCTTGCGGGCCATGATCTCCTGAAAGGTCTTCAGCACGGGTCGGCTTTCGGCCTCGATCATCGCCAGAATGTCGGCGCCGACGTCGAAGATGACCCGCGCGGTCAGCAACATCGCGGTGGCGTCCACCGTTTCGGTCTTCAGCTCCACCCAGCCGATCCAGTCCTCGCGCCCGTCCGCCACGATCTCGCGCGGGGTGTCGCGGTCACGGGGCCGCCGGATCAGCTGCCCGCGGATCCGGCGCAACCGCACATAGGGCCCTTCATTGTCGTTCAACATCCCCAGCCGGGTCAGCAGCACCAGCATCCGCGCCTTGTCAGCGGCCGTATACTCCGGCTTTTCAAACAATGTGTTGATCTCGGCATGGGCATCCAGCACGTCCTGATGGCTGCCGTTTTCATCGTTGAAGACACGGGCGCGGTCGAACAGGTTCTCGACATTGTAGGCGGCAATACGCATTTGGCTGATCCTTTGGCTTTCAATGGCCGCAGGATACCACGAACCGGCCAAACCCACGGTTGAAATCGGCCTGCGGAAAATAGGACCAGTTCAGCACACTCCATCGGTCCTGATTGCTGCGCAGCAGCGAGGGCAGTTGATTTTGCGCGGCGACCTGCGCTAATGGAGCGCATGCAAATCTACCTGCCCATCGCCGAAGTCTCGGTCAACGCATTCCTCGTGCTCGGGCTTGGCGGACTGGTGGGCATTTTGTCGGGCATGTTCGGCGTGGGCGGCGGCTTTCTTCTGACCCCGCTGTTGTTCTTCATCGGCATCCCGCCCGCTGTGGCCGTCGCCACGGGTGCGACACAGATCGTCGCCTCGTCCTTCTCGGGCGTGCTCGCGCATTTCAGGCGACGTACGGTCGATCTGCGCATGGGGACGGTGCTGCTGATCGGGGGCCTGTTCGGCGCGGCCCTCGGTATCCTGCTGTTCAACTACCTTCGGTCGCTCGGCCAGGTGGATCTGCTGGTGCGGCTGTTCTACGTCGTCTTCCTGGGCATCATCGGGGCGCTGATGTTTGCGGAATCCCTGCGCGCCATCCGCAATGTGAAATCGGGCAAACCACCCGCCCGCAAGAAACACAACCGCGTGCACGGCCTGCCGTTCAAGATGCGCTTTCGGGTGTCGGGCCTCTATATCTCGGTGATCCCGCCGGTGATGGTGGGCATTCTGGTGGGCATTCTGGCCGCGATCATGGGCGTCGGCGGCGGCTTCATCATGGTGCCCGCGATGATCTACCTGCTGGGGATGCCGACCAAGGTGGTGATCGGCACCTCGCTGTTCCAGATCATCTTTGTCACCGCCTTCACCACCATGCTGCATGCGACCACCAACTATACCGTCGATGTGGTGCTCGCGGTGCTGCTGCTGCTGGGCGGCGTGCTGGGCGCGCAGGTGGGCACCCGCATCGGGGTCAAGATGAAGGCAGAACAGCTGCGCATCCTGCTGGCGCTGCTGGTGCTGGGCGTCTGCGCAAAACTGGGGCTGGATCTGCTGCTGGAACCGGCGGAACTCTATTCCATCGGCCCGGTTGAGGTCTCGTGATGCGCCTGCTCTGCGTCATGGCCGCCCTCGTGCTGATCACCGCCCAGACCCTTCGGGCAGAGGAAATCGTGCTGGGGCTCAGCCAGGCCGAAGTGTCGATCACGACAAACTTCGACGGGTCCGAAATCCTGGTCTACGGCGCCGTCAAACGCGATGCGCCCCCGCCTGAAGACGGTAAGCTGGGCGTGATCGTCACCGTCTCCGGCCCGTCAAAGCCCGTTCTGGTCCGGCGCAAGGAACGGCGTTTCGGGATCTGGATCAACACGGACGCGGTCGAGGTCGACCGTGCGCCCAGCTACTACGCCGTGGTCACATCCGCCCCGCTGGACGAATTGCTGACACGGGTGGAGGACCTGCGCCACAAGATCTCGATCCCCCGCGCGATCCGCTCGGTCGGGGCCCCCATGAGCATCGACAACGCCGCCCTGTTCACCGAGGCGCTGATCCGCATCCGCACGCGGAACGACCAGTATCAGGTGATCGAGGAAGGGGTGAAACTGGACGAGGACACGCTGTTTCGCGCCGCCGTGCGCCTGCCCGCCGCCCTGACCGAAGGCACCTATGCCACGCGCATCTTTCTCACCCGCGGCGGCGAGGTGGTCGCCAAGTACGACACCGGCATCGACGTCCGAAAGGTCGGGATGGAGCGGTGGCTGTTCAACCTGTCCCGCGAAAACGCGTTTCTCTACGGACTGATGTCGCTGGTGATCGCCATCGGCGCGGGCCTGGGGGCGTCAGCCGTATTTACCGCGCTGCGCCGCTAGCCCCGCCCGATAAAGGGCATGTTCGTCGCCATGACGGTCAGGAACTGCACATTCGCATCAAGCGGCAGCTGGGCCATGTGCAGGACCGAGTTGGCCGCATGGCGCACATCCATCGTGTCCATGCCGGGGTTCTGATCCTTCAGGCGGGCGACCATGTCGGTTTCCGCGTTGCCGATGTCGATCTGGCCACAGGCAATCCCGAAAGGCCGCCCATCCAGCGACAGCGACCGGGTCAGCCCCGTGATCGCATGTTTCGTCGTGGTGTAGCAGACCGAACCGGGCCGCGGCACATGCGCCGAAAGCGAGCCGTTGTTGATGATCCGCCCGCCGCCCCGCGCGCGCATCGCGCCGAAGGCGAGGCGGGCTGCGATGAACATGCCGTGCAGGTTCACGCCCATCACCTGCTCCCAGTTCTCCAGCGGGATCTCGTCGATCGGACCGGATGCGCCGAAGATGCCCGCGTTGTTGAACAGGACATCGAGCGGCCCGAACGCCTCAAAGGCACGGGCCATGGCGGCGGCATCCGTCACATCGGCGGGCAGCGAGACCGCGTTTTCGTGGGCCTCGGCCATCTCATCCAGCATCTCGGCCCGACGGGCGATCAGCCCCACGCGCCAGCCCTTCTCCAGGAACAGCTCTGCGGTGGCCCGGCCGATCCCGGAACTGGCGCCAGTGACGATGATGCGCTTCATGACAGACCCTCCTCCGTGGTGGTTTCCAGCGACAGCGGCGCCACCGGCTGGCTGCGCAGATCGTCCACGGCCAGCGGCCCACCGGGCTTGGACAGGCGGTTGCGGACCACCCAGATCAGACGCTCCTGCGCCCGGGTAATCGCCACATAGGCCAGACGCTTCCACAGCGGCTGGCCTGCCTCCATCCGGCCCATGCGCGCGGCGGCGTAGAGATCAGGGGCAAAGACCTGCACCGTTTCCCATTGCGACCCCTGCGCCTTGTGGATCGTCACCGCCGCCCCATGCAGAAAGGTCGCCCCCATACGGGCCGCAAAGGGGATGAAGGGCTCTTCCTCGTCCGGCTTTTCGATCTTCACGATGCTGGCGGCACTCACCTGAGGGTCCTCGGCGCCCATGACGTGCAACCGGCTGAAGCCGGGCTTGCGTCCTTCGCCCAGATAGATCACCTGCGCCCCCTTGATCAGGCCCCGCGCCTCCAGATCCAGCCGCTTCTTGCGGTGCTTGAGCGGCAGCTCCAGCCCGTCGCAGATCAGCGGCTCGCCCTCCAGCAGGGCATCCTCCGGCGCGCCATGGACCTGGCGGAACGCATTGATCAGCCGGATGCGCGTGGCATTGCGCCAGACCAGCACCGGGGACCGCGCCATCAGGTCCACCTCTACCCGCTGGCCCCAGACCACACGATCGTCGCCGCGTGCGGTCTCTTCGACCATCCGCTCGAACCGTTCAAAGCCGATATCGGGGTCGGCCAGCGCGTGGGCCAGATCCAGGATCGGATTGTCCGCGTCCTGCCGGAAGATCCGGTTCAGGTTCATCACCCGTTTTTCGGGCAGCCGGTCGAACACCATCGTCCCGGACTGGTTCACCGGCGCCAGCTGGGCGGGGTCCCCGAACAGCAACAGGGTCGGGAAAATCTCTTTCAGATCCTCGAACTGTTTGTCGTCCAGCATCGACGCCTCATCGACAAAGCCGATATCCAGCGGCTCCTCGCGCCGTTTCCAGCCTGTGATGAAATCCGACCCGCGCAGCCCCGCCGCCGCCAGGGCGCCGGGGATCGATTTGTTGTTCGCGTAAAACGCTGCCGCGCGGTCCAGCGCCAGCTCCGTCAGCCCCTCCACGTCCACGGGCCGCTCGCCATTGCCTGCCAGCCATTCCGCGATCCGCTCATACTCGGGGTCGTAAACCGGGGTGTAAAGGATGCGATGGATCGTCGTCGCCGGCACCCCGCGCAGGCGCAGCACGCTCGCCGCCTTGTTCGTGGGCGCGAGAATCGCAAGCGTGCGCTTGTCGCGGCGCTTGCGGCTTTCGTAATCACCCGAGACGACCTCGACCCCGGCGCCTTCCAGCGCCTTGTAGAGTTCCGCCAGCAGCAGAGTCTTGCCCGACCCCGCCTTTCCAGTCACCGCCATCACCCGGTCCGCGCCGCCGGGGGGCGGCATCAACAGGCTGTCTTCCAGATCAATCCCAGCGCCGCGCAGCATTTCGGACACGCCGTCATGGGCGGCGGCCTGGTCTTCGGAATAGATGAGCGCGGGCTTGTTCATGGCCGCGACATTAGGCGAGCCCGCCAACGGGGGCCAGCCGGTTCAGGCGGTTTGCTGCAAAACGGCGGGCATTTGGCTGCCGAAAGCCTGGTCGAACCAGAAACGTGACTGTTCGGGGCTGATCCCGGCCCGCCGCGCAACCCTTTCCTGTGCCGCGCCGCAAAAGCCCCATAGCCCCACGCTGATCCTGTCGCGCCCCTGCCCGGCGGCGCCCAGCACGTCGGGGCTGGATCCGATCATACGGTAGATCCGCACCATCCGGGCATCAAAGACCCCGACGAAATGCCTGATGCCAAAGCCATGCATGATCTCGCCGCCCGCCAGCATGAGTGCCGCCGCCACATGCGGTCCCGCCCCCTGGGCCAGGCAAAAACGTGTGCATTCCCAGATCAGCGGGCTGCACACCGGGCCAGAGATCAGGTGCCCGAAATGATCGTTCACCATGACCGGCCCGGTGGTGGGCAGAAACCGCATGGAGCCACCATGACGGCCGTTCTGCTCTTCCCAGATCACGTAGAGCGGGTTCATCGCGTCGTATGCGTCGCGCTCCTCACCTGCCGCGTCGACCTCCACGTCCCAGCCCAGGCGATGGGCGAACTGCGCCGCCCTGTCCTCGAACATCTGCCGCGCCAGCCGGGGATGTCGGTGCAATTGGTCGGCATAAAGATAACGCAGCATGGGCTTCTCCGCTTTGAACAAGAAGCCCGAGCCCTAGCCGAATGCTAGTTAACATCCGGAAAGCACCGCGCGCGCCGGTTGGCGAATATGCGCAACAGGCGCCGACCGTGGGGTCTGGCGATCCCCAGGGGGCCAGCCCAGGCGGCGCCCCTGCGCGGTCGCCGTCACACTACGATCAGCCCCCGGCTCAACGCGCGTGCCACCGCGTGGGTGGTGTTCATCGCCCCCAGCTTGAACCGGGCGCTTTCGATGTAGACCCGCAGCGTGTGCTCTGAAATCTGAAGCCGGTCGGCGACCTGTGCGCGGCTGTGGCCCGCTGCCAGCAGGGTCATCGCGTCCACCTCTCGCGGCGAAAGCGGCTGGTGCGTCTCCGGCGTGCGGTCCGGTTCCAGCTCCAGCGCCTTGTCGTTCAGGAAATGCGCGATCAGGATTAGCTCTCGCCGATGAGTCGTCGTGAAATCTGCCCACTCCGCATCCGAACAACTGTGGTTTACCGTAAACAAGGCAAACTGCCCGTTCGGCCCGCGCAATGGCACCGACAGCCCCTGATTGCCGACGCCGTATTCCAGCGCGTCCGCCATGAAGGCGCGGGCAGCCTTGGACGCCCAGTCCAGCCGCTTCCAGTCCACCGGATGAAACCGCTGGTAGCAGCCAATCACCACCGGGTCGACACGCAGGTAGCCCTGCGCGATATAGCGTTCCTTCCAGGCTTCGGAATAGGTCCCGCAGCCGTATTGCTCCCCCGTGGAATCGACCCAATGATAAATCACATGGTCCACGCCCAGAAGATTCCGCAGCTCTTCTGTCGCGCGTTGCAGCCCGTCGAGAGAATCAGTTCGTTCCAGCGCCTCCAGAATGGAATCCATCTGCCTTTTCTTGACCATGTCGTCTACTCTGCTTCCTCTCTTCCAGAGCGGCGATCTCGGCCAGAGCCACGAGGGCAGCATCATCCAGTTGTTCCGCAAGTGCGGTCAGCTTGCTTGACGCGGCATACACCTTGAGGTCGGCTAGAACGTCCAGGATCCAATCATTTGTCACTGTATAACTCGCCCTCAAATGGTTAATGACAGATTAACGCAACCATAACATGTAGCAATTTCTGCAGAAAATTCCCCTCTTTCCCCTCCCCAGAAATGGCGGGGGGCCCAAACCGCAAGTCCCTGAGTTGAAACGCCCCATCGGCAGACAAGAAAACGCCCGCGACATCAAACCGATTCGCGGGCGTATCTCGTAGAGGCGCGAAAGATCAGTTGCGCGCGTCCAGCGCGTCTTCCAGCGTGCGCAACCCGGTGGTCGGCGCCTGCACCAGCACGGACATGTTGCCGGGCTTGTGCTCGTTGCGCATCATCTTCATGTGCGCCTCCGGCAGGTCCGCCCAGGTAAAGACTTCGGACATGCAGGGGTCCAGCCGACGTTCCAGCATAAGCTTGTTGGCCGAGGACGCCTGCTGCAGATGCGCAAAGTGGCTGCCCTGCAGGCGCTTCTGGTGCATCCACATGTAGCGCACGTCGAACGTCAGGTTGAACCCGGAGGTGCCCGCGCAGATCACCACCATGCCGCCCTTCTTGACGACGAATGTGGACACCGGAAACGTCGCCTCGCCGGGATGTTCGAACACCATGTCCACGTTGTTGCCCTTGCCGGTGATCTCCCAGATCGCCGCACCGAACTTGCGCGCTTCCTTGAACCACGTCGCGTATTCAGGCGTGTTCACCGTGGGCAGCTGCCCCCAGCAATTGAAATCCTTGCGGTTCAGAACGCCCTTGGCCCCCAGATCCATGACGAAGTCGCGCTTGGATTCGTCCGAGATGACGCCAATCGCATTCGCGCCCGCCGTGTTGATCAGCTGGATCGCATAGGACCCCAGACCGCCGGATGCCCCCCAGACCAGCACGTTCTGGCCCGGCTTCAGGTCGTGCGGTTCGTGGCCGAACAGCATCCGGTAGGCCGTGGCCAGCGTCAGCGTGTAACAGGCTGATTCCTCCCATGTCAGATGCTTGGGGCGCGGCATCAGCTGCTGGGCCTGCACGTTGGTGAACTGTGCGAAGGATCCGTCCGGCGTCTCGTATCCCCAGATCCGCTGCGAGGTGGAATACATCGGGTCGCCGCCGTTGCAGAATTCGTCGTCGCCGTCGTCCTGGTTGCAGTGGATCACCACCTCGTCGCCGACCTTCCAGCGTTTGACCTTGTCACCCACGGCCCAGACGATGCCAGACGCGTCCGAGCCCGCGATATGGTAGGGCTGCTTGTGACCGTCAAAGGGGCTGATCGGGACGCCGCGGGCGGCCCAGACGCCGTTGTAGTTGATCCCTGCCGCCATCACCAGGACCAGCACCTCGTTGCTGTCCAGGGTCGGCACATCCACCACTTCCTCGACCATCGCGGTGTCGGGGTCGCCGTGCCGCTCGCGGCGGATCGCCCAGGCATACATCTGCTTGGGGACGTAGCCCATCGGGGGCATTTCGCCCATCTCATAGAGGTCCTTCTCGGGTGCGTCGTATTGCGCGATGGTCGTATCGAGTGCCATGCGGGCCTCCTGTCGAAAAATTGCTTGCGCCGCGATGCAGAATCGCCGGTTTGTCACATCGGAATATGACCGCGCGCGAAATAATGCAACCTCCTGAGGTTCATTTTTGTAACTTTATGACTTCGCAGTCGCAGAAATATCTGTTGCGAGCGCAGCATGGGCCGGAAAAAGGTGTGAGATGGAATTGGCATAGAACCGCAACACCGGCAGATCGTCGGGGTTGGGGCGCCAAAGGGCATTCTCGCGCAGCACGATGCCCCGCGCCCGCAATCCCTCCAGCGCCTGGCCCACGTCGGCCTCCAGCTCGGCCGGGTCCACGGCCCTGTTGGCCAGCGGCACCTGCTCCAGCAGGTCGGTCGCCCTGTTCACCAGCGCGGCCGTGTCCATCGCATCGCCCTCCAGCAAGGCGGCGGCGATCAGGGGCACGCTCAGCACCGGCATGGCATCCGCGATCCGCGCCATCAGGTCTTCCGACAGCGCCTCCACCGTGGCATCGGCACCGGCCTCGCGCAGGGACAAAGGCGCGCCAAAGGCCACCGCCGCGGTCCCGAACCGCGTTTCCTGCCGGGTCAGCCGTTGCCACAGCTTGCGCAGGATAAACCCCAGAACCACGGTGATCCGCGCGCCGAATCGCCGGTCGCCGCGCTGGTCGGCGGCAATCAGCACCCGGTCTTCCAGCACCCTGTCATAGTTGATGGCAACCGGCATCAGCACCACATCACGTTCGCCCACGGGGTCGAACCCTTCGACCACATAGGACAGAAGCCCCATCTTGGGCGGCTGCAACGCCCCGGTCAGGCTCAGCCCGCCTTCGGGGTACATCGCCTGATTGACCCCCCCTGCCGTTGCCATCTGCACGTAGCGCGCCAGCACCTTGCGGTAGAGCGCGCCGCGTGACCGGCGACGGATGAAATAGGCCCCAAGCGATTTGATCAGCCAGCTCAGCGGCCAGACCCGCGCCCATTCCCCCACCGCATAGGCCAGCGCGGAATCCCGTGCCGCAAGGTAAGTCACCAGCACATAATCCATGTTGGACCGGTGGTTCATGATAAAGACGACGGTGGCATCCTCCGGGATTGCGTCAAAGGTCGCGTCGTTGCTGTCCGCGGTCTTGATCCGGTAGACCCAGTTGGCCAGCAGGCGCGCCACCCGGATGCCGAAACTGAAATAGGCAAAAGCCGAGAAACTGGGCACGATCTCGCGGGCATAATCGCGGGCCTTTTGAAAGGCCACGTTTTCCGGCACGCCATTTTTGTTGGCGTAATTCACGATCTCTTCGGTCACGCCGGGATCGTAGATCAGCCGCTGGATCATGTCGTGCCGCCGCGCCAGCTTGAACGGTTCGATCGGGCGTTTCAGCCGGGTGTTCAGGCGCTTGACCGCACGTTCCAGCCGCAGCCGAAAGAACCAGCGCACCGATGGCAACAGCAGATGGCTCAATGCCGTGACTGCGGCAAAGAGCAATATCAGGATAAAAAGCCACAGCGGCAGTTCGACAATCTGCGTCATGCGCGCACCCTTGCAGCGGTACGGGCCAAGGACAATATGTAAATGATTGACAGGAAAGGCAGCTCAATGGATTTCACGATATCAAAGGGCTTTGCCGAAGCAGAGCGCGCCCGCGTTGCCGACCTGTACTGGACCGCCTTTTCCGGCAAGTTGCGCCATGTTCTGGGCCCGCCCGCAAAGGCCCTTGAATTCCTGTCCGACCACCTGGATCCGGAGTTTGCCCTGGTCGCGCGCGATGCCGATCAACAGGTTCAGGGCGTCGCGGGCTTCAAGACCGCCGAAGGGTCGCTTGTGGGCGGCAACCTGCGTGACATCGCGCGGGTCTATGGCGTCGTGTCCGCCTGCTGGCGCGGGCCGCTCCTGGCCCTGGTCGAGCGGGACCTGACCGAGGATACGCTGCTGATGGACGGTATCTGCGTCGCGCCCGACGGGCGGGGTCAGGGGCTGGGCAGCGCGCTGCTGACGGCGATCAAGGACAGGGCAAGGGCGCAGGGCAAATCCTGCATCCGGCTTGATGTCATCGACACCAACCCGCGCGCCCGCGCCCTTTACGACCGCTTCGGCTTTGAAGCCGCGGGGCAGGAAAGCCTTGGGCCATTCCGCCTGATCTTTGGTTTTCGAACAGCCACGCGCATGATCTGCCCCGTGTAACCGGCCCGGTCCGGGCTTTCCGGCCTGATGGAATGCCGCGACGCAGCGAATTGACAGTTGCGTAAAGTTTCCTCTAGATACATATCAACGCAACAATATTGCCGATCCAAATCTAGGATGATCCGATGACCGAGACCCAGAAAGACCGCCCCTGGCTGATCCGGACCTATGCCGGTCACTCCACCGCCTCTGCCTCCAATGCGCTTTACCGCTCGAACCTGGAACGCGGTCAGACCGGCCTTTCCGTGGCCTTCGACCTGCCGACGCAGACAGGGTATGACAGCGATCACGTCCTGTCGCGCGGCGAGGTCGGCAAGGTCGGTGTGCCGGTCAGCCACCTGGGCGACATGCGCGCGTTGTTCGACCAGATCCCGCTGGAACAGATGAACACCTCCATGACGATCAATGCGACCGCCCCCTGGCTGCTGGCGCTTTATATTGCCGTGGCCGAGGAACAGGGCGCGGATGTGTCCAAGCTTCAGGGCACGGTCCAGAACGACCTGATCAAGGAATACCTCAGCCGGGGGACCTATATCTGCCCGCCTGCCCCATCGCTCAGGATGATCGCGGACGTGGCGGAATACTGCTATACGCATGTGCCGAAATGGAACCCGATGAACGTCTGTTCCTACCATCTGCAAGAGGCCGGCGCGACGCCCGAACAGGAACTGGCCTTCGCCCTTGCGACCGCCACTGCGGTCCTGGATGCGCTGCGCCCCCGCGTCGCCGAAGAGGATTTCCCGAAACTCGTTGGCCGCATTTCCTTTTTCGTCAACGCGGGCATTCGTTTCGTGACCGAAATGTGCAAGATGCGCGCCTTTGTCGAACTGTGGGATGAAATCTGTGCCGAACGCTATGGCGTGCAAGACCCGAAATACCGGCGTTTCCGTTACGGGGTTCAGGTCAATT
This sequence comes from Sulfitobacter sp. THAF37, assembly GCF_009363555.1. Lineage (NCBI taxonomy): Bacteria > Pseudomonadati > Pseudomonadota > Alphaproteobacteria > Rhodobacterales > Roseobacteraceae > Sulfitobacter > Sulfitobacter sp. THAF37. Next base: position 1,841,712 of record NZ_CP045372.1, on the reverse strand, counting down.
CGCTGGGCCTGACCGAACAACAGCCGGAAAACAACGTCTACCGTATTCTGATCGAAATGCTGGCGGTGACGCTGTCGAAAAAGGCCCGCGCCCGCGCGGTGCAATTGCCCGCCTGGAACGAGGCATTGGGCCTGCCCCGCCCCTGGGATCAGCAATGGTCCATGCGGATGCAGCAGATCCTGGCGTATGAAACCGACCTGCTGGAATTCGACGACCTGTTCGACGGCAACCCGGCGGTCGATGCCAAGGTTGAAATGCTCAAGCAGGGCGCGCGCGCGGAATTGGCCAATCTCGATGAAATGGGCGGCGCCATTTCTGCCATCGACTATATGAAGGGCCGGCTGGTCGATTCCAATTCCGACCGGCTGAGCCGGATCGAAGCGGGCGAAACCGTGGTCGTCGGCGTGAACAAGTGGCAGCAGGGCGAACCATCGCCGCTGATGTCCGCGGACGGCGGCATTCTGGTGGTGGATCCTGCGACAGAGGCCGACCAGATCGACCGGCTGAACGCGTGGCGCGCGGACCGGGACGAGGCGGCGGTGAAATCCGCCCTCGCCGACCTGCGCAAGGCCGCAGCGGACGGGCAGAACGTGATGCCCGCCTCCATCGCCGCCGCAAAGGCAGGCGTGACCACCGGCGAATGGGCCGAACAGATGCGCGCCGTACACGGGGAATACCGTGGCCCCACCGGTGTCGGCAAAGGCCAGTCGAACCGGACCGAGGGGCTGGACGATCTGCGCGCTGCCGTCGACGCCGTCAGCGACCGTCTGGGCCGACGGCTGAAGTTCCTGGTGGGCAAACCCGGTCTCGACGGTCATTCCAACGGCGCCGAACAGATCGCCGTCCGCGCCCGCGATTGCGGCATGGACATTGCCTATGAAGGCATTCGCCTGACCCCCGCCGAAATCGTCGAAGCGGCCCGCGCAGACGGGGCGCATGTGGTCGGCCTGTCGATCCTGTCGGGGTCGCATATCCCGCTGGTCGAGGACCTGATGACAAAGATGCGCGAGGCGGGTCTGGACGGCATTCCGGTGATCGTCGGCGGCATCATTCCCGAGGAAGACGCCAAAAGGCTCAGGGCAATTGGCGTGGCGCGCGTGTATACGCCAAAGGATTTCGAATTGAATACAATCATGTCCGATATCGTCACGCTGGTTGATCCCGCACAGGTTGCAGCCGAATAGGCTGACACAAAATTGAACTGGAAGTTCGGATTCATTTCGTTAAGTCCATTGGTCACTAGACAGACCAATAAAAGGAATTGATGATTTGGATCTCAAATCGAAAAGCGCGAAGGAACTTGAAAAGCTCCTTTCCGACGTGAAAAAAGCACTGGCCGATGCGCAGGCCCGTGAGCGTCGCGAAGCAATCAAGGCCGCCGAGAAAGCAGCGGCGGAATACGGGTTCTCGCTCAGCGAACTGACCGACGGAAAAAACGCTGTGGGCAAAACGAAAAAGGCGGGCCGCGCCAAGACAGTGGCCGCGCCGAAATACGCAAACCCGGCAGACGCATCCCAGACCTGGACGGGGAAAGGCCGCCAGCCGAATTGGTATCGTGCCGAAATTGAACAAGGTACCTCGGCCGAAAGCATGGAAATCTGAGCGGCATTTCAATCCGCACGAAATGCCGAACCTGTAGGCGATCCGCGCGCTCGGGCACGACCCGTCTCGACCGAGGTATTCGGCGTGGATCGTCACGGGCCATGCGGATGCGACTTGCTCCCGCGTCCGGCAGGCTTCACATTGGCCAGGTCCACTGCAGGAGTTCCAGATGACAGTTCACATCGGCGCAAAGCCCGGAGAAATTGCTGAAACCGTTCTCATGCCGGGCGATCCCTATCGCGCGAAATGGGCGGCAGAGACATTCCTGGAAAATCCGAAACTGGTGAACGAGGTGCGCGGGATGCTGGGCTATACCGGCACCTGGCAGGGCAATCGGGTGACCATCCAGGGGTCAGGCATGGGCATGCCGTCCCTGTCGATCTATGCCAACGAGCTGATCCGCGACTATGGCGCGCAAACCCTGATCCGCATCGGCTCCTGCGGCGGGATGCAGCCGCAGGTCGGCATTCGCGATGTGATCATCGCAATGACGGCCACCACGATCACATCGCCGTCTTCGGGGATCTTCCGCGAGGTGAACTTCGCCCCCGTCGCCGACTGGTCACTGCTGCGCGCGGCTGTGGACGCGGCCGGAAAAAAGGGTGCAAGGACACATGTTGGCGGCATCTACTCGTCGGACGTGTTCTATGCCGAACGCCCCGACCTTGATGAACAGATGGTGCGCCACGGAATCCTCGGGGTCGAGATGGAGGCGGCAGAGCTTTACACGCTCGCCGCGCGTCATGGCCGCCGGGCGTTGGCCGTGCTGACCGTATCGGACCATCTGCAAACCGGAGAGGCGCTGCCATCGGAAGACCGCGAACGCAGCTTCGGCGACATGGTCGAAATTGCGCTGATGGCGGCGTTTGACGGCGGTTAAGACACATCGTTCAGAAGCGGGGACCGGTTTCGGACAGCATGGGAAGGGCAATTCAGTTTTCCCGCGACATGGCCGAGCGGCCCCATTTCTTGACCCGCCCTGTCCCCTCGCTTCCTTGGAAATGAAGACATGTCAAAAATGACATGTCTTCATTTGCTGATTGGCACAGGGCGCATGGCGCAAGTTGATGGTCGACGGGGCCGAGGTCCGCTCCGCCCGAAGGAGCCCTGCCCAAGAAGGGCAGCGCCAGACCGGAAGCGGGCATCACAACATCGGTCCGGGCCACATTGTCTCTCAGCTTTGCCCCGGCGGGAGGTAAGGAAAGGAAACACTGCGAGATGCGTCCGCCCATCGCGCCAGAGCTGCGCCGAAAGGTCCGGTCACGGCTCTTGCGTGACAGGCAGTCCCGCGCTCCCTGCCGGGCTTCGAGCCTTGACCTCGGGCTTTGCCAGACAGGTCGCGCACCCGGCCCTCGCGCCATCCGGGCCGGAAAGGCCTGGCAGCCCGGTCAGCACCGCTCGGCACGTTCTTCTGACCGGGGTCGGAGAACACGCAGGCAGGCACCCGAGATGCACGACAGTCGACAGCCCCCGGTTCTGGTCAGATGAAGACATGTCATTTTTGACATGTCTCCAATCAAGGCTCGGCACCGGGCGCATTGTGATCAAAGCCGGGAACCGGGCCCCGGCGCATCGGACATGAGCCATCAACACGCCAATTCGCGGTGCGAAACCGCATCAAGGAAAGACACCCGGACGCCGCGGCCGCCACCGGCTCAGTTGCCGTGCCCGCCCGCATATCCGTTCCGCGCGGGGCTCTGCCACCCGGCGAGGGCCGCAGGCTCCGGGGCGAGAACCTCGACCAACAGCGGATGACAAATGGCCACGTCCGATGAATGTTCGGACGAACAATCGCCCCCCGGACAGGCGCTCAACGCGCCCAGCAGGTCGATCTCGGCAAAGAACTCCAGGTAGTCGCCTGGCCTTACCGGGCTGGCCTTCATGAAATACTGGCCGGTGTCACGGGTAAAACCCGTACACATGAAAACATTCAGCACATCGTGTACATGCGGCTCTGCCTGCGCCACCGGCACGTCCAGATGCCGCGCCAGCGCGCGGGTCAGGTTGGAATGGCAGCAGTGGTGATAGTGCCCGCCCGCCAGCAGGTTATGGGTATAGGGATCGCAGCGTGTGCCGATCACGTCATGCACCGCCCCGCCAAAGCCGTCCCTGCCGTACCAGCCCAGGCTGTCGTGGGTGATCGTGGCCATCGGGCGCAACCCAGGAAAGGATGACCACATGCGCTGGCCGGTGGTGATATGGGTGCCATGCAACGCGCGGGTCTTGCCGCTGTAAAACCGCTCGGACAGGTCGGCGGCATGCCACAGGTTCAGGTCGCCCACCTGCGGCCCTTCGATGCTGGTGATGCGAAAGAAATGGCCCGCGGGCACGCTGAAGGTCGCCGCGTCGCGCGGCGGGACCGTGACCTCATCCACCTTGCGCAGGGTCTGCCGCGCCGCGGTGTATAGCGCCATGTCAGGCTGCGGCAGGCTCTCGACAGGGTAGCAGATCACCGGCGCCACGGCGCGGCGGGCATCGGCATCAGGCGGGGACAGGGGCATGGCGCATCTCCGGATCGGTTCCGCCAGACCCTGACCCGACACGGGCCCCGAGTAAAGGTCAGGTCCCTTGCATTGCGGCATCCCCGGCGCAATCATGGCGCTGACACATCCACGGGGGGAACCGACATGCGGATCATCGGACCGCTGCTGGCGCTGCTGCTGGCCACCACAGGCGCCGCCGCACAGGACGGCTGGGGCAACCTCGACGCGCTGCTGCTGAGCAGCCTGTCGAACACGGGCAGCATGGAAGCGTCCTATTGGCTGCCCGACAGCCCCGATCCCGCGGCGGCGCAGGTGGCCATCGGGGTGGCCTATGTCCATATTCCCGGCTCGGCGGGCAGCGTTTCCATCGGTTCCGGCATTTTCCGAAAGGGCGCTGCGGGCTGGCAGATGGCCGCCCCGGTCACCGGCCTGTTCGGCCACGAACCACGTGCGCACCAGTTCCAGAACGGGCAGGTTCAGCTGCTGACCACGATGCTCGGCCCCGGTGAGCCGCGATGCTGCCCCACGCAGGAGGCGATGTGGCGGATCGACCTGACCACCGGGCAGGCCGAGCGGATCTACTGACCCTCAGGCGGTCTGTCCCGCCATCCGGCCCGAATGCAGGCAGCCGCCCAGGAACGTGCCCTCCAGCGCGTTGTACCCGTGATAGCCGCCCCCGCCAAAACCGCAGACCTCGCCCGCCGCGAAAAGGCCCGGCAGCACCGTCCCGTCCGGGCGCAGGACACGGCCCTGCCGATCGCTGTGCAGCCCGCCCAGCGACTTGCGGGTGATCACATTCAGCCGCACGGCGATCAGCGGGCCGTTCTTCGGGTCAAGGATCTCGTGCGGCTTCGCGGTGCGGATCAGCCTGTCGCCCCGATAGGCCCGCGCGCCCCGGATCGCGGTGATCTGCGCATCCTTGGAAAACGGATTGGTCAGTTGCAGGTCACGCGCCCTGATCTGCGCGCGGATATGGTCCAACGCCAGCGGGTGCTCCGGCGTCAGCCTGTTCATGCCCGCCACCAGGGTTTCCAGATCGTCGGCCACCACGAAATCGGGCCCTTTCTGCTTAAAGGCTTCCACCGCCGGGGTCGCGCCCTTGCCCAGCCGCGCCTGCAACACCTCGCGCCAGCCGCCCTCGGTCAGGTCGGGGTTCTGCTCCGACCCCGACAGGGCGAATTCCTTTTCGATGATCTTCTGCGTCAGGATGAACCAGCTGTGTTCTCCGGCCTGCAGAATCCGCCGCAATGTCCCCAGCGTGTCAAAGCCGGGCAGACAGGGTGCTTCCATCCGCGTGCCCTTGGCGTCGAACCACAGGGACGACGGGCCGGGCAGGATGCGGATGCCGTGGTTGGGCCAGATCGGGTTCCAGTTCTCGACGCCCTCGCAGTAATGCCACATGCGGTCGGTGTTGATCGTGCCGGCACCGGCCTCTACCGCGATGCCCTGCATCTTGCCATCCACATAGTCCGGCACCCCCGCCACCATCCGCGCGGGCGGTGCGCCCAGCCGGTCGCGGGGCCAGTTGGCGCGCACCAGGTCATGATCGCCGCCGATCCCGCCGGTGGTCAGCACAACCGCCTCCGCCGCGTGTTCGAATGCAGCCGTGACATTGCGCGACGTGCTTTGGCCCCGCGCCGCGGTGCTGTCCTCCAGCACGTCGCCCCGCACGCCGGTCACATGGCCATCCGTCGTGACCAGATCTGTCACGCGGTGGCGAAAGGCCAGCCTGATCTTTCCGGCGGCGGCGTAGTCGGTCATCAGCCGGACGAAGGGTCTGACCACCCCGGTCCCGGTGCCCCAGGTGATGTGAAACCGCGGAACGGAGTTGCCGTGCCCGCCCGCCAGGGCGCCGCCCCGTTCGGCCCAGCCCACGACAGGGAACCAGCGCATGCCCAGATCGTGACACCACCGGCGCATGTCGCCCGCCGCCCAGTCGATGAAATCTTCGGCACAGGCGCGGGGGTTCGCGTCTTCTTCGCGGTCGAACTGTGCCGATCCCATCCAGTCGCTCAGCGCCAGCTCGGCGCTATCGCGGATGCCCAGACGACGCTGTTCGGGAGTGTCCACCATGAACAGACCGCCGAGCGACCAGAACGCCTGCCCGCCCAGCGACTGCGGCGCCTCCTGGTCCAGCAGCAGCACCCGGCGCCCGCGCAGCACCGCCTCGTGCGTGGCGACCATCCCGGCCAGACCGGCGCCCACGACGATCACATCCGCCTTGAAATCATGTTCCGACATGCGCGTTCCCCCTCGGGGACGATCCTGCCCGTTCTGACCCCATCCTGTCGAGGGCAACGCGGGGGCAAGCTGTCAGAGGCCCGGTTTCTCCAACCCGGCCAGGCACTTGTCAGGCTTGCCATTGGCGCGATAGGCCTCTGCCCCGCAGGTCACGCAATTGTATCTCATCAATGCGCCCTTGGCCCCGGCACGGTCCTCGCGCCAGCGGCACTTGCGGGTGTCGGCGTGGCGGTGGGCATAGATGGCAACGGCGATCACCGCGATGACGAAGAAAATCGGTGCAAGCATGTCGCTCATATAAGATGCGCGGCGGGTCATGCCACCCGCCGCACGCCCGACACGTTCAGATGGTGGACATCAAACGGTCCGTTCGACCATCAGTTTCTTGATCTTGGCAATGGCCGCCGCAGGGTTCAGACCCTTGGGGCACGTCTTGGCACAGTTCATGATCGTGTGGCAGCGGTACAGCTTGAAGGGGTCCTCCAGATCGTCCAGCCGCTCGCCCGTGGCCTCGTCCCGACTGTCGATGATCCAGCGATAGGCATGCAGCAAGGCCGCCGGCCCCAGGTAACGGTCGCCGTTCCACCAGTAGCTCGGGCAGGAGGTCGAGCAGCAGGCGCACATGATGCATTCATAAAGCCCGTCGAGCTTCTCGCGGTCGTCGATGGACTGCCGCCACTCCTTCGCGGGCGCGGGCGTCTCGGTCTCCAGCCAGGGCTGGATGCTGGCGTGCTGGGCGTAGAAATGCGTGAGATCCGGGATCAGGTCCTTGACCACCGGCATATGCGGCAGCGGATAGATCTTCACCACGCCCTTCACCTCGGCCACGCCATAGGTACAGGCCAGCGTGTTGATCCCGTCGATGTTCATCGCGCAGGAACCGCAGATGCCCTCGCGGCAGGACCGGCGGAAGGTCAGGGTCGGGTCGATCTCGTTCTTGATCTTGATCAGCGCGTCCAGGATCATCGGGCCGCAATTGTCCATGTCCACGAAATAGGTGTCCAGCGCCGGGTTCTTGTCGTCGTCGGGGCTCCACCGGTAGATGTGGAACTCCTTGAGGTTGCTGGCCCCTTCGGGCTTGGGCCATGTCTTGCCGCTGGTCATGCGGGAATTCTTGGGGAGCGTCAGCTGAACCATGTAGCATCTCCTGTTCTGGCGTCGCCGCCGGTTTCAATCGGGCCCCGTCAGGGGGCATTCAATTCCTGCCTGCCCTACCGGGCAAACAACGTGTTCTGTTCGGCCTGCATCACGACCTTGAATCCAAGACTGTCGATCATGCCCAGAAGGTCGCTGTCCCAGTCCCCTGCGTGATCGGTTTCCACCAGCATCACATCCGGCAGCCAGCCCCCCGCCGCCAGCAGCGGGCCCAGGGCCGCGGGCTCCGCGCCCTCGACGTCGATCTTCAGCACCGACACATCGTGCCCCGCCGCTTCCTCCACGAAATCCAGCAGGGGCCGCACCGGCACCAGCCTGCCCCCGTGACGAGACCGCCGCTTGACCGGCATCAGCGACGCCTGGCCAAAGTTGTTGCCGTGGAAATTCAGCATCGCCTCGCCGCGTTCCGCCGCCAAGGCACAGCCTTCGATCCGAACCACATGACCCAGCCCGTTCAGCTGCACATTATGGCCCAGCCGCCCGATCATCACCGGGTTCGGCTCGAATGCGATCACCCTGCTGCCTTTGCCCGCCGCCAGGGCCAGCGGCACGGCAAAGGCCCCGCAATTCGCCCCGATATCCAGGACAAAGGCATTGCGTCCCTCGACCGCTTCGATCAGCGCCGTCAGCGATTTCATCTCGGGCGGCTGGCCATTCAGCCAGATTATCCTGTCAGTATAATTGTCGCGCGGATCCACATACATGCGGATGCCCGCGAAATCGACCACCGCAGGCGGCAGGGCCGCCATCAGCTTTTTCCGCAGGGGCCGGTCCGCCGCCCGGAACGCCGCGCGCATCGCCTCCAGGGTCAGCGATTCCGCGACCGGTTCGAAGACAGGATGCGGCAGGGCATTCATGGCTCAGCCCAGCCCGGCTTCGAGCGTGCGGGCCTGCAGACAGGTCCGCGTCTCGGGCCGTGCGAGGATGTTGCGCACCACCGAGACCGTGGTCTCGTCCACGCCGACGACCGCAGCGCGGGCGAATTCGCGCACTTCCATCGCATCCGCGTAGTCGATGATGCAATCGGTGAAGGGCGTGATCAGCTGCTTGGGCACCTGCGGAAAGCGGGTGGCAAGCGTTTCCGTCACCACCCCCTTGGCGCCCGCGCGGGCGGTACTGTCCACCGCTTCGGTCACTTCGGTACAGGCGGCAAGGCCAGCCAAGCCGAGGGCGATAGCCGCAAGACGCATATCAGTAGACCCGCGCCTTGGGGGCAATCTTCTTCAGGTCGATCCCGCCCTCGTTGTGGCTGGTCAGCGGCTTCAGATGCACGCCACGGAACCCCAGCGAGGCTTCGTTGCCCTTGAACCAGATCAGGCTGTGCTTGCGCCAATTCTCGTCGTCGCGGTCGGGATAATCCTCGTGCGCGTGGGCGCCCCGGCTTTCCTTGCGCGCGGCGGCTGCCGTGATCGTGGCGACCGCGTTGGGCATCAGGTTGGTCAGCTCAAGCGTTTCCATCAGGTCCGAGTTCCAGACCAGCGACTTGTCGGTCACGTGCAGATCGTCCAGCTTGCCGGCGACGCCTTCCATCTTCTTGCGGCCCTCTTCCAGCGTCTTGTCCGTGCGGAAGACTGCGGCATCGGCCTGCATCGTCTTTTGCATCTCAAGGCGCAGCTCCGCCGTCGGCACATGGCCGTTGGCATAGCGCAGCCCGTCGAACCGGCTGAACGCCGCCTCGACCGACCGCTTGTTGGGCGTCGGCACCGGGGCGTTCGCATCCACGACTTCCTTGGCGCGGATCGCGGCGGCCCGGCCAAACACCACGAGGTCGATGAGCGAGTTCGAGCCAAGGCGGTTCGCGCCGTGAACGCTTGCACAGCCCGCCTCGCCCACGGCCATCAGGCCGGGCGACACGTTGTCGGGGTTGTCCTTGGTCGGGGCCAGCACCTCGCCCCAATAGTTCGTGGGGATACCGCCCATGTTGTAGTGCACGGTGGGCAACACCGGGATCGGCTCTTTCGTCAGGTCCACACCGGCGAAGATGCGCGCGGATTCACTGATGCCCGGCAGGCGCAGGTCCAGCGTTTCGGGCGGCAGGTGGTTCAGGTGCAGGTGGATGTGGTCGCTGTTCTCGCCCACGCCGCGGCCTTCGCGGATTTCCATCGTCATGCAGCGTGAAACAACGTCGCGCGATGCCAGATCCTTGTAGGTGGGGGCATAGCGTTCCATGAACCGCTCGCCCTCGGAATTGGTGAGGTACCCGCCCTCGCCCCGCGCGCCTTCGGTGATCAGGCAGCCCGCGCCGTAGATGCCGGTGGGGTGGAACTGCACGAATTCCATATCCTGCAGCGGCAGCCCCGCCCGCGCGGTCATCCCGCCGCCGTCGCCGGTGCAGGTATGCGCCGAGGTGGCGCTGAAATAGGCGCGGCCATAGCCGCCGGTGGCCAGCACGACCATCTTGGCCGCGAAAAGGTGCATGGTGCCGTCGTCCAGCTTCCAGCACAGCACGCCCTGGCAGACACCGTCGTCGGACATGATCAGGTCGATGGCGAAATACTCGATGTAGAATTCCGCGTTGTTCTTGAGGCTTTGACCGTAAAGCGTGTGCAGGATCGCGTGTCCCGTCCGGTCGGCGGCGGCACAGGTCCGCTGCACGGGCGGGCCTTCGCCGAACTCGGTGGTGTGACCGCCAAAGGGCCGCTGATAGATCTTGCCCTCTTCGGTGCGGCTGAAGGGCACGCCGTAATGCTCCAGCTCGTAGACCGCCTTGGGCGCTTCGCGCGCCAGATATTCCATCGCGTCGGTGTCGCCCAGCCAGTCGGACCCCTTGACGGTGTCGTACATGTGCCACTGCCAGTTGTCCGGGCCCATGTTGGACAGCGACGCGGCGATGCCGCCCTGCGCGGCCACGGTGTGCGACCGGGTCGGGAACACCTTGGAGATACAGGCCGTGCGCAGGCCCTGCTCCGCCATGCCCAGGGTCGCGCGCAGGCCCGCACCGCCCGCCCCCACGACCACCACGTCGTATTCGTGGGTTTCATACTCATATGCAGCCATTTTCGGTCTCCCCTCGGGAATGAATGGATCAGAGCGCCAGGCGCGCGATGGCGAAAACGCCAACCGCCGCCGCGCCGTAGCTGAGACAGGTCATCAGGATGATCGCGATCTTCTGTGCAATCCCGTGCACGTAATCCTCGATCAATACCTGCACCCCGTCGTTGAAATGCTTGAAGCCGACCACCAGCGTCAGCGCCGCGATGATCGCGGGTGTCGGGCGGCTGTAATTGGCGAGGATCTCTTCGTAGGTGCCGCCCAGCGCCGATCCGAACGTAAAGACGAACAGCGGGATCAGGATCAGGAGCGCGACGGAACTGACCTTCATCGCCCAGAAATGCGCGGTTCCGGACTTGGCCGACCCGAGGCCGACGGCGCGTTTGCGGTCTGTCAAATAAGCCATCAGTCTCTCCTTACACGATAACGACGGTGAGCAGCGTCAGCAGCACCGAACCGCCCAGGCAGGCCCAGCCCAGCTTTTCCGCCGTGGGCACGTCCAGCGCGTAGCCGTTGTCCCAGATCAGGTGCCGGATACCGGCCAGCGTGTGATACCAAAGCCCCAGCACGCTGAGGAACATGATCAGGTCGCCGAACCAGCTGGTGACAAAACCGTTGACCACATCGAAGTATCCCTCGCTCGTCGCCGCAGCCAGGAACCACCAGACGATCAGCAGCGCGGCGATCAGCATGGCATTGCCGGTGATGCGCGTCAGGATGGATGTCATGGAGGTCAGTTGCGGACGGTAGATTGTCAGATGCGGTGACAGCGGGCGATTGCCCCGGTTTACATCGGCCATATGCTGGTCCTTTGATGTGGTTGGCTTTATTCGGTCTTTGGCTGCCCTAGTGATAGCGATTTTTACCGGAGTGTCACGAGGGCACACAGCGCCGGTGCGCGGTTTTATGTCCCGGTTTGCCCGAAAACGGCGGCAATTCAAGCAAAATCCGAATTTGTGATCACACGCGCATTTTGTGTGATCACAGCCTCACGACTCAGCGGCAAAGCGCCGCCAACCAGCCGCCCGCCCGTCCGACGGCGGAGGTCTTGCAGGCCCTTCCCAACAAAAAAGGCGCGCCTGGCGAGGCGCGCCCTGTCAGTTCTTTGCGGAAATGGCTCAGGCCAGGCTGTCGTCGATGCCCTTGCAGGCATCCACCAGCCCTTTGACCGCCTTGACCGAATTGTCGAACATCGACTGCTCGTCCTTGTTCATGGAAATCTCGACGATCCGCTCCACGCCGCCGGCACCGATCACGGTCGGCACGCCGACATAGAACCCGTCAAGGCCATAGGCGCCATCCACGTAGGCGGCACAGGGCAGGACGCGCTTCTGATCCTTCAGATAGCTCTCCGCCATTTCGATCGCAGAGGTCGCCGGGGCGTAGAACGCCGACCCGGTCTTCAGCAGGCCGACAATCTCGGCGCCGCCGTCACGGGTGCGCTGCACGATGGCGTCCAGCTTGTCCTGCGTGGTCCAGCCCATCTTGACCAGATCCGGCAGCGGGATACCCGCAACGGTGGAGTACCGCACCAGCGGCACCATGGTATCGCCATGGCCGCCCAGCACAAATGCGGTGACGTCCTTCATCGACACATTGAATTCGGTCGCCAGGAAGTGGCGGAAACGGCCCGAATCGAGCACGCCAGCCATGCCGCAGACCTTTTCGTGCGGCAGGCCCGAGAATTCGCGCAGCGCCCAGACCATCGCGTCCAGCGGGTTGGTGATGCAGATGACAAAGGCATCCGGAGCGTGCTGGGCGATGCCCTCGCCCACGGATTTCATGACCTTGAGGTTGATGCCCAGCAGGTCGTCCCGGCTCATCCCGGGTTTGCGCGGCACGCCCGCGGTGACGATGCAGACGTCTGCGCCAGCAATATCGGCGTAGTCCTGCGTGCCCGACAGGGCAGCGTCGAACTTGCCCGCCGGACCCGATTCCGCGATGTCCAGCGCCTTGCCTTCGGGGATACCTTCCGAGATGTCGAAGAGGACGACATCGCCCAATTCCTTCAGTGCCGCGAGATGTGCGAGTGTACCGCCGATTTGCCCCGCGCCGATCAGCGCGATCTTGGGTCTGGCCATGGTATGTTCTCCGTCAGGGTTGCGTTGCGGTGCGGCATAGCGAAATGCGACGCGCCCTGCAAGTTCGCGCTTGGGGCAGGGTCAATCGGATGGTGGTCAATCGCACAGGCCAGAACGATGAAAGGCCACCCCAGGGGGGCGGCCTTCCGAAAGCGCATGACCGAACAGGCGGTCACTTGCGGATGCTTAGTCTTCGTACTCGGGCAGTGCTTCGAGACGCTCTTCGGTGCTGTCGATGTAGAACCGGTAGTCGGAGCCATCGGCGTTTTTCATCACCTGGATCTTGTCGAACTCGACCAGAACCGGCTTTTCACCAATCCCGAGGAAGCCACCGACGTTGATCACGGCGCCGGTCAGCTTGCCGTCGTCGCCAACCATCAGGTTGTCGATTTCGCCGACGGTTTCGTCATTGGCACCATAGACGTAGGAACCGTTGATCTCTTCCGAGGTCAGTGCTTCGACTTCGGCCACTTCAGCGTTCTGGTAGCCTTCGACCTCGTACTCAGGGCGGGTCATCTCGGCAGCTGCGTTGTCTGCGGTCTGCTCCATCGAGTCGCCAGCGTCTTCGGCCATCTGCTCGGTGTTTTCGGCAGCGTTTTCAGCGGCCTGCTCGGTTTCCTCAGCAGCGTTTTCGGCCATCTGCTCAGTGTTTTCGGCAGCGTTTTCGGCAGCCTGCTCGGTTTCCTCTGCAGCGTTTTCAGCCATCTGCTCGGTGTTCTCGGCAGCGTTCTCGGCTGTCTGCTCGGTCTCCTCGGCAGCGTTTTCGGCCATCTGCTCGGTGTTCTCAGCAGCGTTTTCGGCGTTCTGCTCCATGGCATCATCCATGTCGCGGTCAAACTCCGGCATGCTCTCAAGAGCTTCCTTAGTGGTGGAAACCACGAGGAAACGGTCGCCCATGTCGCCGTCTTCGGTCAGCACGGTGATGTCGTCCATGGAAATGGCGACGTCACGCTCGCCGATACCAAGGAACCCGCCGACGCCCAGGATCACGGCGCGGACACTGCCGTCGCTCGCGACGATGATGTCGTTGATCTCGCCGATGTCGTCCCATTCGGTCTCGGCGCCGTCCGCAACGGTCTGCGAGGCGTCAACTTCGTTTTCGGAATTGTAGATGCGCATGCCGATCAGATCGCTGGCGTAAAAATCGCCCTGTTCGAACTCGACGGCGTCCATGTTCATATTGCCGGTATTCGATTGTGCATAAGCGCCGGTCGTCAGTGCGACGACAACAGCCGTTGTGCTCAGAAAGCGTTTCATTATAGTCCTCCTTCGTGTGTTACGGTGGCGTGCACCGCTTGATGAACGAACACGGTCGCGCCCAGCGGGTTCCACGAAAAAGTGAGTTTATTTCGCCCGTTATAATCTATGACATACCATGTTTGATCTGACGTTTTTTCTGATCGCGGGACCCGCAGTCTTCTTTGCCGGAATATCCAAGGGCGGGTTCGGATCCGGCGCGGCTTTTGCTGCCGCAAGCATCCTCGCCCTCGTTGTCGAACCCGGTCAGGCCCTGGGCGTGATGCTGCCGCTGCTCATGCTGATCGACGTGAGCGCCCTGCGCCCCTACTGGCGGAAATGGAGCGCGCCGGATGCCCGGGTGCTGATTATCGGCGGCCTGCCCGGCATCGTTCTTGGCGCCGCGCTGTACCGCGTCGCGTCACCGGATCTCTTCCGCCTCCTGATCGGCGGCGTATCGGTCGCCTTTGTGGTCTGGCAGGTGAGTCTGGCAAGGGGGTGGCTGCGTCTTCGCGCACATCGCCTGTCGGACCGCGCCGGTCTGGCGCTCGGTGGGGTCATGGGGTTCACCACATTCGTCAGCCACGCGGGCGGTCCGCCCGCCGCGGTGTTCCTGCTGACACGGGGCCTGACCAAAACCCAGTTCCAGGCCACCACGGTCCTGATCTTCTGGGTGCTGAATATTGTCAAGTTTCTGCCCTATGCCGCGCTTGGCATGTTCACGGCACAGACCTTCATGGCCAATCTCGCACTGGCCCCCTTTGCCCTGCTGGGCACCTGGGCCGGGGTGCGGGCGCACCGCCTGGTGTCGCAACAGCTGTTCTTCGGCCTGACCTACGTGCTGCTGACAATCACCGGGGTCAAGCTGATCTGGGATGGCCTTACCTGAACGCAGGCCATCCACAATAGATGTCACACGACATCCGTATTAGTCTGAAAATCGCGCCCTCAGGCGTCCTCGCCGCGCACCGGAAGCGGCTCAACCACCTCTTCATACGCCTGCCCCGAGGCGACGAGGCAGGTCATACCGCCCGGAACAGTCACCGTGATGGTCCAGCTTCCCGTCTCGTCCGAGGCGAAAACCTCCACCACCGCGTTGTTGGCACCCAACCCGATGGACTGACGCGTCTCGCCGTAACCCTCCGCCAGCCGCGCCACGACGATGTCGCGCGGCCCGCAATTGCGCGAATTTTGTGCCAGCACATCCGTCGTAGCCGTCAGATAGATCACGGCACCGGTGGTCAGCGCCGCCATGTTGAACAGTTTTGTCCTGCGTTCCATTGTCCCGCCTTTGCTCTGATGGCCACGCCGGTTCCTGCGGATCAGCCGGGCCGCGCCCGGCGTGACCCGAGCGGGCCAGGTTTCAAACGCCGCCCCGCCCCTGCGGCGCTGACGATGCCCAAATCATGGCGGTCAATGCTTGAAATACTGGTTAACGGTCCGACCGCAGGCCGCTGCGACTTCTTTTCGCTGCGCTGCGGCAGGTTTCCTCTTGAACTTTTCAAACAAAAATGAGCATCTGCGCGCAACAATATGTCCACGCCACCGCAACACGCGGTCAACCCAACCGGAGGCTCCATGTCCAAGCTCACCCGCCCCCTGCGTTCCGCCCTCTATATCCCCGGCTCCAAACCCCGCGCGCTGGACAAGGCCCGCAGCCTGCCCTGCGATGCGATCATCTTCGACCTTGAGGATGCGGTCAGCCCGGACGAGAAATCCGCCGCCCGCGCCACGCTGGCCGACGCGCTCAAGGAAGGCGGCTATGGCGCGCGGCTCAAGGTGATCCGCATCAACGCGCTGGACACCGACTGGGGGCAGGATGACGCGCAGGCCGTCCGGGACATGGGCGCCGATGCCATTCTGCTGCCCAAGGTGGAAAACCCCGCCCACCTCGAAGCACTGGCCGAAATCGTCGGTGACCTGCCGCTTTGGGCGATGATGGAAACACCGGGCGCGATGCTGAACGCCGCCGCCATCGCCGCGCACCGGTCGCTTCAGGCCATGGTCATGGGCACCAACGACCTGGCCAAGGACCTGCAGACCAGGTTCCGCGCCGACCGCCAGCCGCTGATCACGGGCCTCGGGCTGTGCGTGCTGGCCGCCAAGGCGCATGAACGCGCCATCATCGACGGTGTGTACAACGCCTTCAAGGACGACGAGGGCCTGCGCGCCGAATGCGCCCAGGGCCGCGACATGGGCTTTGACGGCAAGACGCTGATCCACCCCGCGCAACTCGATGTCGCGAACGAGGCCTTCTCGCCGACCGAGGAAGAAGCCGACCTCGCCCGCCGCCAGATCGCGGCCTACGAGGAAGTCATCGCCTCCGGACAGAGCGTCGCGGTAGTGGACGGCAAGATCGTCGAAAACCTGCATGTTGCAACCGCACGCGAAACACTGGCAAAACTGGAGGCAATCGCAGCCCTCAGCGCGGAGTAGCGCCATGTTCCTTCTGATCCTCGGCCTCATCCTCTGGGTGGGCGCACATTATTTCAAACGCCTCGCCCCCGATGCCCGTGCCAGACTGGGCGACCCCGGCAAGGGGCTGGTGGCCGTGCTGATCGTGGCGGGGGTGGTCCTGATGGTCATCGGCTACCGCGGGGCCGATTTCATCCCCGTCTGGAACCCGCCCGGCTTCCTGGTCCATGTCAACAACCTGCTGATGGTCCTGGCCTTCTGGATCTTCGGCTCTTCCGCCGCCAAGGGGGCCAAGGCCTGGCCCGCCTACAGGACCCGCCATCCGCAACTGCTCGCGGTCAAGACCTGGGCCGTGGCGCACCTGCTGGTGAACGGCGATCTGGCCTCGATCATCCTGTTCGGCGGCCTGCTGGCCTGGGCCGTGGTCAGCGTGATCCTGATCAACCGCGCCGAACCCGGCTGGACCCCGCCGCCCCACGCGGGCCGCGCGACCTACATCCGGCTGGTGGTCATCACCGCCGTGATCTTTGCCGTGGTCGTCGGCATCCACACCTGGCTGGGCGTGTCGCCCTTCCCCGCCTGAACCCTGACGGAGCCTGCATGAAACTCTATCGCTTCCTGTCCGCCGAGGACACATCCGCCTTCTGCCACAAAGTCACCGAGGCCCTGAACAAGGGCTGGGAGCTTTACGGCTCACCGACCCAGACCTGGGACCACGCCGCCGGGATCATGCGCTGCGGCCAGTCGGTCGTGAAAGAGGTCGAAGGCACCTACACCCCCGACACGAAACTGGGGGACCACTGATGGCCAAGACCAACGCCGGACGCTTTTTCGAGGATTACACCCTGGGCGAAACGATCCGTCACGCGGTGCCGCGCACCGTCAAGATGGGCGAACGCGCGCTCTACCACATGCTCTACCCGGCGCGGCACGCGCTGTATTCCTCCGACCAGTTCGCGCAAAGCTGCGGCCTGCCGTTCAGCCCGCTGGACGACATGGTCGCCTTCCATGTGGTCTTCGGCAAAACCGTGCCGGACGTGTCGCTGAACGCCGTGGCGAACCTGGGCTACGCGCAGGGCCGCTGGCTGGCCCCGGTCTGGCCCGGCGATACGCTGCGCAGCGAATCCGAAGTGATCGGGCTCAAGCAGAACTCCAACGGCAAGACCGGCGTGGTCTATGTGCGCACCACCGGGTTGAACCAGCATGACGAACCTGTGCTGGAATATGCCCGCTGGGTCATGGTGCGCAAACACGACCTGGACGCGCCCGCCCCGGAAACCGCGCTGCCCGACCTGCCGGAGGCGGTGGCGCCCTCCGATCTCGTGATCCCCAAGGGCCTGGATTTCAGCAACTACGATTTCGAATTGGCAGGCGAGCCGCACCGCTGGGGCGACTACGAGGTGGGCGAGCAGATCGACCACGTCGACGGCGTCACGGTGGAAGAGGCCGAACACATGATGGCCACCCGCCTGTGGCAGAACACCGCCAAGGTGCATTTCGACACCTCCGCCCGCCCCGACGGCAGCCGCCTGATCTATGGCGGCCATGTGATCTCCATGGCCCGCGCCTTGTCCTTCAACGGGCTGGCCAATGCGCAGATGGTCGTCGGCCTGAACGGCGGCGCACATGCCAACCCCTGCCTCGCCGGCGACACGATCCGCGCCTGGTCCGAAGTGCTGGACAAGGCCGAAACCTCCGCCCCCGGCGTCGGCGCGATCCGCCTGCGGCTGGTGGCGACCAAGGGGGGCGAGCCGTTCAACCTGAAGGGCGAGGACGGCAAATACCTGCCCGACGTGCTGCTCGACCTCGACTACTGGGCGCTGATGCCGATGTGACGGCGCGGGACCGGATCAGCGACATGGCCGCCTGCCCCCATGTGACCCGAGGCGCAAGGCAGGCGGCGCATCCGGCCATTTTTCCATTGCATTCCGCCTGCACAGGACTTTCCCTGTGACGGACCCTGCAGGAGGCGCCAGACATGACCGGTCGACAACTCTATCTCGGGCCTTTGACCGACAACCGGCGCTGGGACATGGTGCGCCTGCGCGGCGACGATGTGATCGTGGCCTCCCCGCCGAAATGCGGCACCACCTGGATGCAGACGATCGTCGCCCTGCTCTGCTCCGGCGATCCGGAGATGGAAACCGAACCGACGGTCCGCATGCCCTGGGTCGACATCCGCGTCCGCGAGATGGCCGAGGTCGCCGAGCGGATCGAGGCGATGAACCACCGGCGCTGCCTGAAAAGCCATACACCGATGGACGGGCTGCCGCTGGATGACCGGGTCCAGTACATCTGCGTCTTTCGCCACCCGCTCGACG
Source organism: Sulfitobacter sp. THAF37 (assembly GCF_009363555.1). Classification (NCBI taxonomy): domain Bacteria; kingdom Pseudomonadati; phylum Pseudomonadota; class Alphaproteobacteria; order Rhodobacterales; family Roseobacteraceae; genus Sulfitobacter; species Sulfitobacter sp. THAF37. The sequence goes on along the minus strand of NZ_CP045372.1, from coordinate 1,823,187 downwards.
CGCATTTCTCCTATCGCATGCACCTGCGCAACATGCCGATGCCGTTCTTCACGCTCTGGTATCCGGAGGACGACCAGGACGGCACCACCTTCCGACGCTTTCTCGACGGCGGCCCCGAAGGTTTCGACGGCGATGCCATGCCGCTTGCCCACATCCTCAGGCACTATACCACCGCCCTGGCGCTGGCCGACCGCCCGAACGTGGCCCTGTTCCACTACGCCGACATGCGCCGCGATCCACCCGGCACATTCGCCCGCGTGGCGGAGGTGCTGGACATCACCCATCCGCCCGCTGTCATGGACCAGCTGCTGCGCGCGGCCAGCTTTGACCACATGCGCGCCAACGCCGCGCGATATGCGCCGGGGGGCGGCAGCGGGTTCATGAAGTCGGACGCGGACTTCTTTCACAGCGGCAGCAGCGGCAAGTGGGTCGGAACCCTGACCGATGCCCAGCTTGCCGCCTACGACCGCGCTATGGATGCCGCGCTTTCACCGGACCAAAGGGCCTGGCTGGAATACGGATCGCGCGGGCGGCGCTGACCTGGCCGCACCGGATCGGTCGCCGCCGCCCCCGATTCCAGACGGTGTGACGGCAACCTCCGGGCCATATTTCATTGACATTTCGCTAATCTCAGCGGTTTTGTGATCACAGGATTTCGACGTGTGATCACAAAATGCACTTTGCCCTTTCAATATCCTTTCATCTGCTAAATCGTGATTTGCGACAGATAAGACTCGCGCGCAGCGCGCCGATCTTGAACCAACAACGGGATCCATTTGCGATGAACATCCACGAATACCAGGCCAAAGCCCTCCTGCGCAGCTACGGCGCGCCCGTCTCCGATGGCCGCGTTGTCCTCAAGGCCGAGGACGCCAAGAATGCCGCTGGCGAAATGGATGGCCCGCTCTGGGTGGTAAAGGCGCAGATCCACGCGGGTGGTCGCGGCAAGGGCAAGTTCAAGGAAGCGGACGCCGGTGACGCAGGCGGTGTGCGTCTGACCAAATCCGTGGAAGAGGCCGCCGAACAGGCCAAGAAGATGCTGGGCCGCACCCTGGTCACGCATCAGACCGGCCCGGCGGGCAAGCAGGTCAACCGCATCTACATCGAAGACGGCTCCGGCATCGAGACGGAGCTTTATCTGGCTCTGCTGGTGGACCGCCAGACCAGCCGCGTGTCCTTTGTCTGCTCCACCGAGGGCGGCATGGACATCGAAGAGGTCGCCGCCTCCACCCCTGACAAAATCCTGTCGTTCTCCGTCGATCCGGCCACGGGCTACCAGGCGTTCCACGGCCGCCGCATCGCCTTTGCCCTCGGGCTGGAAGGCAAGCAGGTCAAGCAATGTGTCGGGCTGATGGGCCTGCTCTACAAGGCGTTCCTGGAAAAAGACATGGAGATGCTGGAGATCAACCCGCTGATCGTCACCGACGGCGGCGACCTCAAGGTGCTGGACGCCAAGGTCAGCTTTGACGGCAACGCGATCTACCGCCACGCCGACATCGCCGAGCTGCGCGACACCACCGAAGAAGACCCCAAGGAACTCGAAGCCTCCAAGTACGACCTCAACTACATCGCGCTGGACGGCGAGATCGGCTGCATGGTCAACGGCGCGGGTCTGGCGATGGCGACGATGGACATCATCAAGCTTTACGGGGCGGAGCCTGCCAACTTCCTCGACGTGGGCGGCGGTGCGACCAAGGACAAAGTGACCGAAGCGTTCAAGATCATCACCAGCGACCCGCAGGTCAAAGGCATCCTGGTGAACATCTTCGGCGGCATCATGCGCTGTGACGTGATCGCCGAGGGCGTGATCGCCGCGGTCAAGGAAGTGGGCCTCAAGGTGCCGCTGGTTGTCCGTCTCGAAGGCACCAATGTCGAGAAGGGCAAGGAGATCATCAACAACTCCGACGTCGATGTGATCGCCGCCGAAGACCTCAAGGACGGCGCGCAGAAAATCGTGAAGGCCGTCAAAGGGTGAGGACCTGTCCGGCCATAAGGCCGGCGAAACCTCCGGTGGAGGTTTCGAGGTCCGAACGGGCGGAGCCCCGGCAATGGACCTGTCCGGCCATAAGGCCGGCGAAACCTCCGGTGGAGGTTTCGAGGTCCGAACGGGCGGAGCCCCGGCAATGGACCTGTCCGGCCATAAGGCCGGCGAAACCTCCGGTGGAGGTTTCGAGGTCCGAACGGGCGGAGCCCCGGCAATGGACCTGTCCGGCCATAAGGCCGGCGAAACCTCCGGTGGAGGTTTCGGGGTCCGAACGGGCGCGGCCCCGGCGTCGCTCCCGTGCCCTCTACCGGAACCTCTGCGCCGCTCGGCCATTTTCCTTGCACAGGAACATTTTGAAAGGTTGACCATGCAGGAAAAGATGCGCACTTCACCCCTTCTCTCCGGCCTTGCCCTTTTGGGTGCGGGTTTGCTGGTCCGGCGCTGGCAGCCGGATCTGCTGACCCTGCCCGACGACGAGGACGACGCCCGCGGACATGACCGGGGCATCCGCCGCGCCGCGCGCAAGTCGCGTGACGGGCTGGCGGGCGCGCTGCCGGGGAATTTGACCGGCTCCATCGCCCGGTCGCTGATGATCATGGGCGCAGGGCTGATCCTGGTCCGCGCGCTGGACGAACTGGTCGAGGACGAGGACCGCCTGTTTTGATCCGAAACGCGCTTCATATCGCGCTTCTGGCGGGGCTTGCTGCACCGGGTGCCGTCGCGGGCACCCCCAGGCAGGCCCTCATCTCCATCGAAGCCTTCAACACCTGGTGCTTCAAGGCGGGCCAGACCGTCGCCGACGCCCGGCGCAACATGCAGGCCGACGGCGCGCCCTTTACGCTGACCTTCTGGGACGACAGCCTTGAGCCGCGCCCGGCGGATGCCCCCGAAGGCGTCGAGCGTCGCTGCGAGGTGGCATTCGACGGCGACTACACCGTCGAAGCCATCGCCGCGCTGCGAGCCCAGATGGCCAGGCCGCCGGTCTTCGGCACGCCGATCCCCCTGCCCGACACCCACACCGCGACGACCGACACCGCCCTGATCGAGGGGCGAGAGCTGCTGCGGGGCCGCGTTGCCGTGGTCCACGTCGGCATCCGCAACGCCCCCGACGCCCCCGTCACCTTCATGTCCGTCGACCGGCTCTATTCCGGTCTTGGCCTGCCGGGGGGATCATGACTGTATCGCGCGCCCCGCGGCCCTGCCCGGTCCTGCCGCGCAATGCACCTGCCTGACCCCAAGGAGAAAGCGATGAACCCCAAGAAACAACCCTTTGCCCGCGTCCTCGGCATCCTCGTTCTGGGTGCCGCGCTGTCAGGGTGCAACACCAACCGCGCCAACGACGGCGTCCGCGCCGGACCCCAGGCGGTGCATCCCAGCACATCGGCGCTGGCCCAGGGCGCCGTCGCGGTGGCCCCGGTCGTCACAACCAGCTGCGGCGGCCTGGGCGAGGCACCCTGCACGCCGGACGCCGCCTACACCCCCGTCCCCGGCGACGGATCGCAACCCATCATCGACTGAGCCGCGCGCCGGTCGGAACCCACGAACGAAATCAACTGAAGGAGACGCGGCACATGGCCGTACTTGTAGACGAAAACACCAAAGTCATCTGTCAGGGCCTCACCGGGTCACAGGGGACCTTCCACACCGAACAGGCCATCGCCTATGGCACCAAGATGGTCGGTGGCGTGACCCCGGGCAAGGGCGGGCAGACGCACCTTGACCTGCCGGTGTTCAACTCCGTCCACGAGGCGATGCATGTGACCGAAGCCAATGCATCGGTGATCTACGTGCCGCCGCCCTTCGCGGCGGATTCGATCCTCGAAGCCATCGACGCGGAAATGCCGCTGATCGTCTGCATCACCGAAGGTATCCCCGTGCTCGACATGATGCGCGTCGCCCGCGCACTGGACGGATCGAAATCCCGCCTGATCGGGCCGAACTGCCCCGGTGTCATCACGCCGGACGCCTGCAAGATCGGCATCATGCCCGGCCACATCCACAAGCGCGGCACCTGCGGTGTCGTCAGCCGCTCCGGCACGCTGACCTACGAGGCCGTCAAGCAGACCACCGACCTGGGCTATGGCCAGTCCTCCGCCGTGGGCATCGGCGGCGACCCGATCAAGGGGACCGAACACATCGACGTGCTGGAAATGTTCCTGGCCGACGATGAAACCGAGAGCATCATCATGATCGGCGAAATCGGCGGCTCCGCCGAGGAAGAAGCCGCGCAGTTCCTTGCCGACGAGCGCAAGAAGGGCCGCTGGAAGCCCACCGCCGGTTTCATCGCCGGTCGCACCGCGCCTCCGGGCCGCCGCATGGGCCACGCAGGCGCCATCGTCGCCGGTGGCAAGGGCGGCGCCGAGGACAAGATCGAGGCGATGAAATCCGCCGGGATCGTCGTCGCCGACAGCCCCGCCACGCTGGGCGAGGCCGTCAAGGCCGCCATCGAAAAGGGCTGATCGCCCGCTGCCGACGGAGACGCAGATGACCTTTGCAAAGGCTGTCCTAACCTGCCTTCGGCGCTATGCCACGTTTTCGGGCCGCGCGCCGCGCCCGGAATACTGGTATTTCGCGCTGTTCGGGTTCCTGGGCAGCCTGCTGCTGGGTTTCGTGGACAACATGCTGTTCGGTGATCCGGTGGTGCAGACCGCGCCCGGTTCCGTCACCGTGGACAGCAGCGGACCCATCGCCTCCGTCTTCGGGCTGGCCATCCTGATCCCGTCGCTCGCCGTTGGCTGGCGGCGGATGCACGACACGGGCCGGTCCGGTCTCTTCCTGCTCTACCCGTTGATCGTCATCGTGGGGATCAGCATCTTCGTCAGCGTCGCAGGCGGTTTCGGCGCCGTGCTGTCCGGAGACGTCGCCGCCCTCTTTGCCGGGGCTTTCGGTATTATCCTGATGCTGGCGGCGATCGTCGCCTTCATCTCTCCTTTTCTGGTGCTGTGGTGGCTCACCCGCCCCAGCCAGCCCGGTCCCAATGTGTACGGTCCCAACCCTCGTGAGGTGTCATCATGACCAAACAGCCCGCCAATGACCAGTTTCAGGCGTCATCCTTCATGGAAGGCCAGAACGCCGATTACCTTGAACAGATGTACGCCCGATACGCCAACGATCCCGCCGCCGTGGACGCGGCATGGGCCGCGTTCTTCGACGCGATGGGAGACGAGGACAGCACGGTCAAGGCCGAGGCGGCAGGCCCCTCCTGGGCGCGCAGCGACTGGCCCCCGGCCCCGGCGGGCGAGGACTTCGGCGCGCTGACCGGCATCTGGCCGGAACCGACCGAGGCAAAGGCGGCGGGTGACAAGATCACCGCGAAGGCCGCCGAACGGGGGGTAGAGGTCTCGACCGAGCAGGTCCGCGCCGCCGTGCTCGATTCCGTGCGCGCGCTGATGCTGATCCGCGCCTACCGCATTCGCGGCCATCTCGCCGCCACGCTTGACCCGCTGGGCATGCGCGACACCGGCGACCACGCGGAGCTGGACCCGAAATCCTACGGTTTCACCGATGCGGACATGGACCGCCCGATCTTTCTCGACAACGTGCTGGGCCTCGAAGTGGCCAGCATGCGCGAAATCGTCGATATCGTGAAACGCACCTACTGCGGGACCTTTGCGCTGCAGTACATGCACATCTCCGATCCCGAACAGGCCGGCTGGCTGAAGGAACGGATCGAAGGCTATGGCAAGGAGATCACCTTTACCAAGAACGGGCGCAAGGCGATCCTGAACAAGCTGGTGGAGGCCGAGGGATTCGAGAAATTCCTGCATGTGAAATACATGGGCACCAAGCGTTTCGGCCTGGACGGCGGTGAATCCCTGATCCCAGCGATGGAGCAGATCATCAAGCGCGGCGGCGCGCTGGGGGTCAAGGAGATCGTGATCGGGATGCCCCACAGGGGCCGCCTGTCGGTATTGGCCAACGTGTTGCAAAAGCCCTACCGCGCCATTTTCAACGAATTCCAGGGTGGCAGCTTCAAACCCGAGGATGTGGACGGATCGGGCGATGTGAAATATCACCTCGGCGCGTCGTCGGATCGCGATTTTGACGGCAACACCGTGCACCTCAGCCTGACTGCCAACCCCAGCCACCTTGAGGCGGTGAACCCCGTGGTGCTGGGCAAGGCCCGCGCCAAGCAGGACCAGCTGAACGATACCGACCGGACCAAGGTGATGCCGGTCCTGCTGCACGGCGACGCGGCCTTTGCAGGCCAGGGTGTCGTGGCCGAATGTTTCGCGCTCTCGGGCCTTCGGGGGCACAAGACCGGCGGCACCATGCACATCGTCGTGAACAACCAGATCGGCTTTACCACCGCGCCGCATTTCTCGCGCTCTTCGCCCTATCCGACGGACAACGCGCTGGTGGTCGAAGCGCCGATCTTCCACGTCAACGGCGACGACCCGGAGGCGGTCGTCCACGCCGCCCGCGTCGCCACGGAGTTCCGGCAGAAGTTCCACAAGGACGTGGTGATCGACCTCATCTGCTACCGCCGCTTCGGTCACAACGAAGGCGACGAGCCGATGTTCACCAACCCGATCATGTACAAGAAGATCAAGGGCCAGAAGACGACGCTCAGCCTCTACTCCGACCGGCTGGTCCAGGACGGTCTCGTCCCCGAGGGCGAGATCGAGGACATGAAGGCCGACTTCCAGAAGAAGATGAACGAGGAATTCGAGGCCGGTAAGGACTACCGCCCCAACAAGGCCGACTGGCTGGACGGCAAGTGGTCGCATCTCGACCGGTCGAAGAACAAGAAATACCAGCGCGGCAAGACGGCGATTTCCAAGGAAACCCTTGCCGATGTGGGCAAGGCGCTGACCACTGCGCCCGACAGCTTCCCCCTGCACAAGACGGTGGGGCGCCTGTTGGACGCGAAGGCCACGATGTTCGAGGAAGGCAAGGGCTTTGACTGGGCCACCGCCGAGGCCATCGCCTTCGGTTCCCTGCTGACCGAGGGCTACAAGGTCCGCCTGTCCGGCCAGGACAGCGCCCGCGGCACCTTCAGCCAGCGCCATTCCGCCCTGATCAACCAGGAGACCGAGGACCGCTATTATCCCCTCAACCACATCCGCGAGGGTCAGGCGGAATACGAGGTCATCGATTCCATGCTGTCGGAATACGCGGTGCTGGGCTTTGAATACGGCTATTCGCTGGCCGAACCCAACGCGCTGACCCTGTGGGAGGCGCAGTTCGGCGATTTCGCCAACGGCGCGCAGATCATGTTCGACCAGTTCATCAGCTCGGGCGAAAGCAAATGGCTGCGCATGTCCGGTCTCGTCTGCCTGATGCCCCACGGCTACGAAGGCCAGGGGCCGGAACACTCCTCTGCCCGGCTGGAACGGTTCCTGACCATGTGCGGCGGCGACAACTGGATCGTGGCCAATTGCACCACGCCCGCCAACTACTTCCACCTGCTGCGCCGCCAGCTGCACCGCAGCTACCGCAAGCCGCTGATGCTGATGACACCGAAATCCCTGTTGCGTCACAAGCTGGCGGTCTCGACGGCAGAGGAATTCACCACCGGCAGCAGTTTCCACCGGGTCCTGTGGGACGACGCGGAAAAGGGCAACTCGGACACCAAGCTGGTGGCGGACGACAAGATCAGGCGCGTCGTCATGTGTTCGGGCAAGGTTTACTACGACCTGCTGGAAGAGCGCGACAGCCGCGGGATCGACGACATCTACATCCTGCGCTTCGAACAGTTCTACCCCTTCCCCGCGCAATCCTCGGTGAAGGAACTGGAGCGGTTCAAGAATGCCGAAATGATCTGGTGCCAGGAAGAGCCCAAGAACCAGGGCGGCTGGAGCTTCATCGAACCGAACATCGAATGGGTCCTTGGCCGCATCGGTGCGAAACACGGTCGCCCGACCTACGTCGGCCGCGCCACCGCCGCCTCTCCCGCGACGGGACTGGCCAGCCAGCACAAAGCACAACAAGCCGCTCTCGTTGACGAGGCGCTGACCATCGAAGGAAAGTAACCCATGACCGAAGTACGTGTGCCCACCCTGGGCGAATCCGTGACCGAAGCCACCGTCGCCACCTGGTTCAAGAAACCCGGCGACACCGTGGCGGTCGATGAAATGCTCTGCGAGCTGGAAACCGACAAAGTCACCGTCGAAGTGCCCAGCCCCGTCGCCGGGACCCTGTCGGACATCGTCGCCGAAGAGGGTGAAACCGTGGGTGTCGATGCCCTGCTCGCCAATATCTCCGAAGGCGACGAAGGCTCCGACGACGCGCCCAAGGCAAAGGAAGCGGCCAAGGACGACAAGGCGGAGTCCGCTTCCGAACGCGGCCAGGACACCCCGAAATCCGTCGATGCCGGTGCCGAGGAAATGAAGCCCCGCGATCCCGCCGACGATGTGGACGTCATGGTGCCCACCCTGGGCGAAAGCGTGACAGAAGCCACCGTCAGCACCTGGTTCAAACAGGTCGGCGACACTGTCGCGCAGGACGAGATGCTGTGCGAGCTGGAAACCGACAAGGTCAGCGTCGAGGTTCCCGCCCCCGCCGCGGGCACCCTGACCCAAATCCTGGCCGAGGAAGGCAGCACCGTCGAGGCCAACGGCAAGCTTGCCGTGATCTCCGGCGCCGAAGGCGGCTCTGCCTCCGCCCCCGCGCAGGAAAGCGCGCCGCCCCCCGCCGCCGCCGACAGCAAGAGCGGCAAGGACGTGGAGGACGCCCCCTCCGCCAAGAAGGCCATGGCCGAGAACAACATCAGCCGCGATGCGGTGACGGGCACCGGCCGCGACGGCCGCGTGATGAAGGAAGACGTGGCCAAGGCGATCGCGGCGGGCAATTCCGCCGCGTCAACGCCGGAAGCGAAGTCCGCCCCCCGTGCGCCGTCCGGCGCCGACGATGCCGCGCGCGAGGAACGGGTCAAGATGACCCGCCTGCGCCAGACCATCGCGCGCCGCCTCAAGGAATCGCAGAACACCGCCGCGATGCTAACCACCTACAACGAGGTGGACATGACCGCGGTGATGGACCTGCGCAACGAATACAAGGCGCTGTTCGAAAAGAAACACGGGGTGAAGCTGGGCTTCATGTCCTTCTTCACCAAGGCCTGCTGCCACGCCCTGAACGAAGTGCCGGACGTCAACGCCGAAATCGACGGCACCGATGTGATCTACAAGAACTACGTTCACATGGGCATCGCCGTGGGCACCCCCACCGGCCTCGTGGTGCCGGTGGTCAAGGACGCCGATTCCATGTCCTTCGCCGAGATCGAAAAGACGATCAACAGCCTGGGCGCCAAGGCCCGCGACGGCAAGCTCAGCATGGCCGACATGCAGGGCGGCACCTTCACCATCTCGAACGGCGGCGTCTACGGCTCGCTCATGTCCTCGCCCATCCTGAACCCGCCGCAATCGGGCATTCTGGGCATGCACAAGATCCAGGACCGCGCGATGGTGGTGAACGGCGAAATCGTGGTGCGCCCGATGATGTACCTCGCCCTCAGCTACGACCACCGCATCGTCGACGGCAAGGGGGCGGTCACGTTCCTTGTGCGCGTGAAAGAGGCGCTGGAAGACCCCCGCCGCCTGCTGATGGACCTGTAACCCCCCGCGGCGGCCCGCCACGGGCCGCCACCCCCTCGCTAGGATTTGGATACCATGACCGAAATCACCATTCTCATCGCCTATGGCCTGCTGGTCATGGTCACGATCCTCCTGCAGGTGCTGGGCGCCATGACCCAGCTCTCCATGGGGTACCTGATGTCCGCCCGCGACGACAATCGCGGCACCACGGGCATGGTCGCGCGGATCGAACGGGCGCTGAACAACTCCATCGTCGCGATGACGCTTTTTGCCCCCGCCGTGCTGATCCTCGTGATCACGGAACAGACCAATCCCACGACCTTGCTGGCCGCACAGGTCTTCATGATCGCGCGCATCATCTACCTGCCGGTCTATGCGATCGGCGTCCCCGCGGTGCGCACACTGGCCTGGCTGGCGGGCTTCCTCGCCACTGCCGTCCTCTACTTCCAGGCGCTTTGAAAGGTCTCCCCGATGCAGATGATCGTCCACCAGCACGTCAGCAACTTCGCCGACTGGAAAGCCGCCTTTGACAAGGACGACGAGGCGCGGCGCAACGCGGGGCTGACCGTGCTGCAGGTCTGGAAGGACGCCGACAGCGACACGCACGCCTTTGTCCTTCTGGAGGTCAACGACCGCGACAAGGCGCAGCAATGGATCGACCGGTCCAACGCACTGGCGGCCGACGACGGCGGCACCGTGACCTCCTCCTCCGCCTATTTCCTGAAAACGTCATGACCCCGGAACTGACGGCATTGACGCTGGCGGCACTGCTGCAATACCTGCAATTCGCGATCTACGCGGTGCCGGCCAATCGCGAACTCGGGCCGGGCTACACCATGTCCGCCCGCGACCGCGATCCGTCCAACGCACTCTCGGACCGGACCGCGCGCCTTGGCCGCGCCTTCGACAACCATTTCGAAGGGCTGATCCTCTTTGCCATCGCCGTGGGCGTGATCCAGATGTCGGGGCAGAACAGCGCGCTGACCGCGCTCTGCGGCTGGGTCTACCTCGGGGCGCGGCTGATCTATATCCCCGCCTACGCTCTGGGCTGGCGGCCCTGGCGGTCGCTCATCTGGTTCATCGGCTTTCTCGCCACCCTGCTGATGCTGATGGCCGCCCTCTTCTGATTTCATTGTTCGCGCAAATACACCGGGGGGCGGCGCTTGCGCCGGGGGGCTGGCCCCCCTACCCTCGCCTGCAACACGCTCAACACCCAAGGCAAGGAGACCCCCATGTCCACCTATGATGTCATCGTTATCGGCTCCGGCCCCGGCGGCTATGTCGCCGCGATCCGCTGCGCGCAGCTGGGCCTGAAAACCGCCTGCGTAGAGGGGCGGGAAACCTTGGGCGGCACCTGCCTGAACGTCGGCTGCATCCCGTCCAAGGCGCTGCTGCACGCCTCCCACATGCTGCACGAGGCCGAACACAATTTCGCCGAGATGGGCCTCAAGGGCAAATCGCCTTCCGTCGACTGGAAGCAGATGCTGACCTACAAGGACAGCACCATCGACACCAATACCAAGGGCATCGAATTCCTGTTCAAGAAGAACAAGATCGACTGGCTGAAAGGATGGGGTAGCATCCCCGAGGCGGGCAAGGTCAAGGTCGGCGACGAGGTGCACGAGGCCAAGAACATCATCATCGCCACCGGCTCCGAACCGTCGTCGCTGCCCGGCGTCGAGGTGGATGAAAAGGTCGTCGTCACCTCCACCGGTGCGCTGGAACTGGGCAAGGTGCCCAAGAAGATGGTGGTCATCGGCGCGGGCGTGATCGGCCTGGAACTGGGCAGCGTCTATTCCCGGCTTGGCTCAGAGGTCACGGTGGTCGAATTCCTCGATGCGATCACACCCGGCATGGACCCCGAGGTGCAGAAGACCTTCCAGCGGATGCTGAAAAAGCAGGGGCTGGACTTCATCATGGGCGCTGCCGTGCAAAAGGTGGAAGCCACCAAGACAAAGGCCAAGGTGCATTACAAGCTGCGCAAGGATGACAGCGAAAATGCCATCGACGCCGACGTGGTGCTGGTCGCCACCGGGCGCAAACCCTACCACGAGGGCGTCGGCCTGGACGATCTCGGCATCCGCCTGACCAAGCGCGGCCAGATCGCCGTCACCAAGGAATGGGAAACCGACGTCAAGGGCATCTATGCCATCGGCGACGTGATCGAAGGCCCGATGCTGGCCCACAAGGCCGAGGACGAAGGCATGGCCGTGGCCGAGGTGATCGCGGGCAAGCATGGCCATGTGAACTACGGCGTGATTCCCGGCGTGATCTACACCCACCCCGAGGTCGCGTCGGTGGGCGAAACCGAAGCGACGCTCAAGGAAGCGGGCCGCGCCTACAAGGTCGGCAAATTCTCCTTCATGGGCAACGCGCGGGCCAAGGCCAACTTCTCGGGCGACGGTTTCGTCAAGATCGTTGCCGACAAGGAAACCGACCGCATCCTCGGCGCGCATATCATCGGGCCCTCCGCGGGCGACCTGATCCACGAGATCTGCGTGGCGATGGAGTTCGGCGCCTCGGCGCAGGATCTGGCGATGACATGCCACGCGCATCCCACCTATTCCGAAGCCGTCCGCGAAGCCGCGCTGGCCTGCGGGGATGGCCCGATCCACATGTAGACCGGTCGGGCTCCGCCCGTCCAGGGCGCGAAAGGTCCCCCGGACCTTTCGCCGCCCGCGGCGGGCCCTGCCACGCACACCCCACCTATTCCGAAGCGGCGCTGCTGACCTGCGGGGATGCCCCGATCCACTTGTGAGGGGGCGTCTAGCGATACGCCCCCATTTTGAAATGAAACTCGGATCGGGCTAGGTCTTCGTGGGCACCGGAGCTCGTTCGAACTTGATCCCACAATTTTTCTGGATGCTCACTTTTTCCAGAGCTTCCAATTCACCTTTCAGCCGGGCGAGTTCTGATGCTGTCTGCTTGTCGCCCTTAATGAAGAACGCGGCCGGCCAAAAGATTACAAGAGCTACACCTGTTGCAACAGCATCATCATTGGCCTTCTTGTTTTGAACTCCTGACAGTTCTCCAACCTTGGCGCTAACCCTGCTCGCTTCTTCGACAATCTGGCGGCAGCTAAAGGACTGGTACGTCAACGGAGACACGTAACTCCCCGTCACATCAGAAGCCTTTTGCGCACACCCAGACAAAGCGACTGCAATCGAAGCAGCCGCAATAACAGTTCTTACCATGAAATAAGCCTTTGAAATTATTAATGGAACTAAGAAATACCTGCGTAGCAACCAAGTTCCTAGTCAAACTCCAGATCAGAGTGCATGAAGCATAGTCCGTTGCAAATTTGTCTCTTGAGCTACCACATCGTCTTGGCGGCCCGGGCGCCCCAGGCGTCGTCGTAGGGCGCGCCGCCCTCTTCGCCACTGGTCATTTCCGCCAGGATTTCACCCACGCTGGGCAACCCGCCGCTTTCGTCCGCACCGGCCCAGGTCCCTGCCCGCATCAACGCGCGGGCGCATTGGGTATAGACTTCCCGGATGGTGATCACGATCACCGTGGCGGGCTGGCGGCCCCCCTTGTCGAAGCGCGCGCGCAGGTCGGCGTCGTCGGTCAGGATGGCGGTGCCGTTCAACCGCACCACGTTGTTCGACCCCGGCACCAGGAACATCAGCGACACGCGGCCATCCACCACGATATTGCGCAGCGAATCCAGCCGGTTGTTGCCGCGCCAGTCGGGCAGCGCCAGCGTCCGCGCATCCAGTTCCAGCACCACCGGGCCATCGTCGCCGCGCGGGCTGCCGTCGGTGCCCTCGGGGCCGACGGTGGACAGGATGCACAGCTTTGATGCCATGATCCAGTCGCGGTAAAGCGGCGTCAGGCGGTCCGCCACCTTGCGCAGCGCAGGCGCGCCGGGTGTGCCATACAGCGCCTCAAGTGCCGCGATGTCGTCAATCCTGCGCATGCCAGCCGGCTTCTTCCAACAGCGCGTCGGAACGGCGCTCCACGACCTCTTCCAGCCGTTGCATGAAGTCGGCCCGGCTCAGCCCCGGCGGGATCGGGTCGAGGAATTCGACCACCGCGACGCCGGGACGCCGGTAGAGCCCCCGGCGCGGCCAGAAGTAGCCCGCGTTGGTCGCCGCCGGGACGCAGGGCTGCTGCAACTGTTCGTATAGCGCGGCGCTGCCCACCTTGTAGGGGATCCGCTTGCCGGGAGGAACGCGGGTGCCCTGGGAATAGATCACGATCTGCCCCGGCTCGATCTTGCCCGCCTCCACGTCCGCCAGCATCTTGGCGATGGCCTTGCCCCGCTTGCCCCTGTCCACGGCGATCATCTGCATCCGCTTGGTGTACTGGCCGATCACCGGGGTCCAGAGGATTTCGCGCTTCATGATGAATTTGGCGCGCGGCAGCGCGTGGAAGATCATGATGATGTCGAGGAAGGACTGGTGCTTGGCCGCGATCAGAACTTCGCCGGTGGGCACCGTGCCCCGAACCTCGCAGCGCAGGCCGATCAGCCAGCGCGCCGACCACATGCACCATGCGGCGTAGGTCTTGCAGGCGGTGTATGCGCCCCGCTTGGAAAACATGGCCCAGGGGGCAAAGGCCAGGCCGATGACCGGCATCGCCACCGTGACCTGCACGATGTAGACGAGTGAGCGTATCCATTGCAGCATCAGGACAACCCCCGCAGCGTGCGCCGCGCGGCGGCCCGCGTCGCGGTAAAGGCGACGGCACCGGCCAGCGGCGGGATCAGGAAGGGCAACAGCCAGTGCCACCCGCGAAAGCCCAGCCCGGTGAGGAACCCGCCGGTTTCCGTACCACCGGGCAGCAGCAGCACGGAGACCATCGCGACACCCGTGCCCGCCGCCGCGCCTGAAAGGCCGCGCAGGGTGAAGCGGCGGACAAAGGCCTGCGCGATATAGTCATCGGTGGCGCCCACCAGCCGCAGGACCGCGATCACCTGGGCATTGGCGGACAGCGCCGCCTGCGCGGCCAGCGTGATCATCGCGGCGACGGTGGCGGCGATGAGGCCGATGGACACCCAGCCCATCAGCCGCAGGCGGGTGGCCGCGCGCACCAGCGGTTCGCGCCAGCGGCCGTGATCGTCCAGCACAGCCCCCGGCACCTCGGCGGCCAGCCGCAGGCGCAGTCCGGCGGCGTCCATGCCATCGCTGTCCTCGATCACCTCGATCAGGCGCGGCACCGGCAGCGCATCCAGCGCGAGGTCGGGGCCGAACCAGGGCGCCAGCAGCGCCTGTTGTTCGGCGTCGGTCAGGGCCCGGGCGGTTTCAACCCCCTTGGTGGTTTCCAGAATGCGCAGCGCCGCGTCGGTCTGGGCCGCACGCTGATCCAGCGGGGCCACGATGCGCACGGTGGCGGTTCGGGCCAGCTCCGACCCCCATCGGTCGGCCAGGCGGCCCGCGGCCAGCGACAGCGCCAGGGCAAACACCGCGATGAAGGCCATCGCAGCGGCGGCGAACAGGGTCAGCTGCGCGGTAAACCCCGACGGCGGCACCACGCGGTCGGCCTGGCGGTCGCCCGACAGCAGCGCGCTCAGGCTGGGGCGGGTCAACTTCACAGGTCCGCCCCCGCCAGCTGGATCCGCCGGTTGGCGATGCGCAGGACCCGGGCCTGCACATGCGCCTTGGTGGCGCGGATCAGGCCCAGGTCATGGGTGGCGATCAGAACCGTCTTGCCCATCTTGTTCAGTTCGATCAGCAGCCGCAGCAGGCGCTGGGACATGTCCCAGTCGATGTTGCCGGTCGGCTCGTCCGCCAGCACCACATCGGGCGACATGATGACCGCGCGGGCCAGCGCAGCACGCTGCCGTTCACCGCCGGAAAGTTCGGGCGGCAGGGCATCGGCGCGGTTCGACAGGCCGACCCAGGACATCAGATCGGCCAGGTCCTCGCTGGCGGCGGTGGCGCTGCGGCCAGAGACGATCAGGGGCAGGTTGATGTTTTCCGCCACGTCCAGATGATCCAGGAACTGCACGTCCTGATGCACCACGCCCACGCGCCGGCGCACCATTGCGATGTCGTCGCGCGCCAGACCGCGCACGTCGTTGCCGAACAGATGAACATGCCCCGCGGTGGGCATCAGCGCCCCGTAGCACAGCTTCATCAGCGTGGTCTTGCCCGCCCCGGAGGGACCGGTCAGAAAGTGGAAGGACCCGGGCGCCAGTTTCAGCGTGATGTCCGACAGCAGTTCGCCCCCGCCGTAGCTGTAGGCCACATTTTCCAGCTCGATCACGCCTGTACCCCGGATTTCGTTGACCTGTTGTGCCTTAGCACCGCAGGGGATTCAATGCACCACTTCCGGACTTGCGGTCGAGATAGCACTTTTCCTGCGCAAATCTTCTACTATGCTTGTCCGAAATGGTTAACAGCCCGAAAATGGGCTCTTGAGAGCAGCGGGAACATCATGCGGCTGACCTGTCCGAACTGCGACGCACAATACGAGGTGCCCGACGAGGTGATTCCGGCGGCAGGGCGGGATGTGCAATGCTCCAACTGCGGTCAGACCTGGTTTCAGCATCACCCGGACAACGCCCCGGTCGAGGCGACCGAAGAGGATGCCGAGGTGCCGCCGCCCGAGGCCCCCGCCCCGGACGAGGAAACCGCGCCCCCGCCGCCGCCATCCAGGCCCGCACCGGAGCCCGCGCCACGGCAGCTGGACCCGGCGGTGGCCGACATCCTGCGGCAAGAGGCCGAGGCCGAGCATGAGGCGCGCGCGCGCCGGAAGGAACAGGCCGAACCGCTGGAAAGCCAGCCGGACCTGGGGCTGGACACCGCCCCGGTCGCGGACGACCGCGAGCGTCGCGCCCTGGAGGCGCGCCGCCGGATGGCCCGGATGCGCGGCGAACCGGAACCCCTGACCGAAGAGGAAGCCCGCGCCGCCGCCATGACCTCGCGCAAGGAACTGCTGCCGGATATCGAAGAAATCAATTCGACCCTGCGCAGCGACGATCAGCGCAATGGCCCCCAGATCGCGCAGGAGGAGGCCGACCTGCCGGTCGCCGGGCGCGGCGTCGGGTTCGGACGCGGCTTCATGCTGGTGATCGTCCTGGCGGCAATTCTGGTCATGCTCTACGTCTTCGCCCCGCAGATCGCGCGTGCCGTGCCGCAGGTGGACCCCTACCTCAGCAGCTATGTCGGGTGGGTCGATCAGCTGCGGGTCTGGCTGGATGGACAGGTGCAGGATCTGCTGATCTGGCTGGACGCGCTGGCGGACCAGTCCGCCGCCTGACAGGCATCATCGCAGGATCTGCGGTCCGCTGTCCTTATCCGCGGCAAGGAGCCCTGCGCCCGCGTGAACGAATGTCCCAGGGCAAGACCGTCATCCCTGCGCGACCGTCATCCTGCGCCACCAAAGAAGACATGTCATATTTGACATGTCTTCTTTGCCCGGTCTTTGAGGCCTGATCACGCGTCTCGCCTCCGCCAACGTCCCTGTGCACCCATCGACCGGCCAGTCGCCAGTCGCTGTCACAGCGATGACATGTCTTCACAGCACCGCCTGAGAGAAGACGAGAAACCGGCGCGAAAACGGTCCCCGTGTCACCGGACAAGGCCGCCGTACCGGCCCGCCCCGGCAACCCGGTCAAAACCGGTCAAGCAACCGGTTCAGATAATCGCGCTCCACCTCCGGGCGCTCGGTCTCGCCCGACCGGCGGCGGATCTCGTCCAGCAGACGGCGCGCTTCCTCCCGGGCATCCGGCCCCTCACCCAGACGCCCGCCATCCGACAGCCCGCCCTCCGCGCTTTCACCCTCGCGGCCAAGCGGGTCGCGGTTGGCGCGCCCGCCCTGTTCGGTATTGCCCTGCCCCGGCTGCTGCTCGCGCTCCTGCTGTGCCATCGCCTCGCCCAGCGCCCGCATCCCCTCGCGCAGGGCCTCCATCGCCTGAGACTGGTTGTCTATGGCCTCCGCCAGGTCGTTGTTGCGCAGCGCCTCTTCGGCGTTGTCCATCGCTTCTCCCGCACGGTCCAGCGCCTCGCCGGCCGCGCGGCCCTCGGGCGTGCCCTGCCCCGGCAGGTTCTGCTGCTGGCGGCGCAGCTCGTCCCGCAGCGCCTGCTGACGCTCGGCCAGACCCTCCGGCCCCTGCCCCGGTTGCGCCTGATCGCCCGGCTGCCCGTTCTGACCCTGCTGCTGGTCCTGTCCCTGACCCTGCCCGTTCTGGCCCTCGTGGCTCTCGCCCCGGCCCTGGCCGCCGTTGCGGCCCTCGTTGCCCTGGCTCTCGCCAGCCTGGGCGCCGGGGTTGAATTGCTCCTGCAGGTCGCGGAAGGCCTGATCGCTCAGCCCCTGCTGGTCGCGCAGGGTTTCCGACAGCCCCTCCATCGCCTGCTCGCCCGGTGACTGGCCGCCCTGACCCTGCTGGCCCTCGGTCACGCGCATGTTCTCCATCATTTCCTGCAGCTGGCGCAGTGCCTCTTCGGCCTCGGCCATGCGGCCCTGTTCCATCAGTTCCTGTATCCGGTCCATCATGCGCTGCAGGTCGTCCTGCGTCATCTGCATGGTCTCGCCCTGCTGGCCCTGTTGCTGCTGGTCGCCGTTCTGTTCGTTCTGCTGGGCCTGCTGGCGCTGCAACTGCTGCAGGTATTCCTCGGTCGCGCGGCGCAGCTCGTCCATCAGCTCGGCAATCTCTTCCTTGCTGGCGCCGTTCTTGATCGCCTCGTTCAGCCGGTCCTGCGCGCGGCGCATCCGCTCCAGCGCATCGGCCAAGACCCCCTCCTCCAGCTCAATGGCCAGATCCCACATGTCCTCCGCCAGGTTCTCCTGCACGTCGTCGCTCAGCCCATAGCGGGCGTGGATCTCCAGCCGGTCGATCACGTCGCGCAGCCGCAGTGCCGTCACCTCCGAGCGAAAGATGTCATCGGGCCGGTAGGCCACGGCCCGCAGCACCTGCGCCATGCGCGGCGCATTCGACTTGGACCACATGAGGTCGCGGCGCATCTCGATCACCGCCGCGGCGGCGGGGTCAAAGAACCGCCGCCCGGGCAGGATCATCTCGCGGGGCGCGGTCTGGCCGATCTGTTCCGCGGAATCCAGCACGCTGAGGCTGATTTCAATCGGCAGGTTGGCCCAGGGATGCTTGGAAAAATCCTCGATCAGGTTCTCCTCAAAGGCCGCCCGGTCGCCCGAAATCGGCGTCGGCAGGGGCACCACGACCTCGGGCCTCGGATCGGGGTCGACGGTCAGCCCGTAGCGCCGATCCACCGACGCGAGATCGAGCGTGATGCGCGCCTCGCCCGCCTCCACGCCATAGTCGTCCCGCGCCGCGAAGGGCAGGCGCATCTCGCCCAGGGCCGACACCTCGGGGTCGCCCAGAAGCTCCACCTCGGGCGCCGCGTCAGGCAGCATCGTCACATTCCAGCTCCGTCCCCCCGGCCCCTCGATGGCCAGGCTGCCGTCCTGGACCACGGCGAAATCCTGTGCCGGGTCGGATGCCGCGGGCACGTCTTCGGTGCGCCCCGACACGGTCTCGGCCAAAGTCAGCGCGCCCACGTCGCCGTAGAACCGCAGGGTGATCAAGGTGCCCGCGGGCAGGCTCAGGGGGCCGCCATCCAGATCATTGAGGTAGAGCGTTGGCTTGCCGGTATAGCGCGGGGGTTCCGCCCAGCCTTCCCAGACCGGGCCTTGCGCCAATCCGCCGCCGCCCGGTGCCATGTCGGCCACCGAAGCCACCCTCAGGACCGACCCGAACAGCAGGGCCATGCCAAAGGCCAGCACCGCGACAAAGCGCAGGGCATAGGGGTCGCGCCGCGACACGCGCAGATCCGCAGGCACCGGACGGGCGGTTGCCGCGCGGTCGGCCATGCGTGCCTTGTGCGCCTGCCAGACCGCCATGGAGGCCACATCGTTCTGGCCGATCGCCGCATGGTCCAGCAGCGCCTGTATCGGCCGCCCCGGCAGGCTGCGGTCAAGCCGCGCCATCGCCGCCCCCCGAGGGGGCAGCCGGAACCGGCGCAGCGCATAGATCAATGCCGCCAGCCAGGCCAGCCCTGCCACCACGGCGGCGCCCCAGACGATTTCGACACCGACCATGTCCTGAAGCCCGAACATCAGGGCGGCCAGTACCAGCAATGTCACGCTCATCAGCGGCCAAAGCGCCTGTACCAGCCCCTCGGCCAGCATGCCCGCCCAAGTCAGCCGCAGCGGCCAGCGCAGCCTGGACAGCGCGTCATTCCGTTCGGCGTCTGGGGATGTACTCATAAGAACTGCCTCCGGCCTGGCCCGAGGCGGATCACCTCACAACCATTCGGGGATGGTATCGCGATTTATCAGATCGTCAAAGGTCGGACGTCGGCGGATAACCGCGAATTGATCCTCTTTGACCAGAATTTCCGGGATCAGCGGTCGCGAATTGTACTCGCTGCTCATAACCGCGCCATATGCGCCGGCGGACCGGAAGGCGACGAGGTCCCCGGCGGCAAGCGGCGGCATCATCCGCTGCCGCGCAAAGGTATCGCCGGATTCGCAGACCGGCCCGACCACGTCCATGGGCGCACGCTCCACGCCCGCTGCGGGTTCCACCACCGGGATGATATCGTGATAGGCATCGTACATCGCCGGGCGGATCAGATCGTTCATCGCCCCGTCGAGGATCAGAAAATCGCGCCCCTCGCCGGATTTGACATAGATCACCGCGCTGACCATCAGCCCCGCGTTGCCCGCGATCAGCCGCCCCGGCTCGATCTCGATCTCGCAGCGCAGATGCCCCAGCGTCCGCTTCACCAGCGCGCCATAGTCCGACGGCAGCGGCGGGTCGGCATTGCTGCGCTCGTAGGGAATGCCAAGGCCACCGCCCAGGTCCAGCCGCCGGATGTCATGGCCGTCGGCGCGCAGCGCCTCGGTCAATTCCGCCACCTTGCCATAGGCCAGCGCGTAAGGTTCCAGATCGGTCAGCTGCGAGCCGATGTGCACGTCGATGCCCACGACCTCAAGCCCCGGCATGGCGGCGGCCATGCGGTAGACCTCGCGCGCGCGGGCGATCGGAATGCCAAATTTGTTCTCGGATTTGCCGGTGGCGATCTTGGCATGGGTTTTCGCATCCACGTCCGGGTTCACGCGGATGGTGATCGGCGCGACCTTGCCCATGGCCCGCGCCGTGGCATCCAGCACCGCCATCTCCGGCTCGCTCTCCACGTTGAACTGGCGGATGCCGCCCTCAAGTGCTGTGCGGATCTCCTCCTGGGTCTTGCCCACGCCGGAAAACACGATCCGGTCGCCCGGCACGCCCGCCGCCCTGGCGCGGTGGTATTCACCGCCCGACACCACGTCCATCCCCGCGCCCGCCTGCGCCAGCGTGCGTAGCACCGCCTGGTTGGAATTGGCCTTCATCGCGTAGCAGACCAGATGGTCCATGCCGTCGAGCGCCTCGTCGAACAGGCGGAAATGCCGCAGCAGGGTCGCGGTGGAATAGACGTAGAACGGCGTGCCGACAGCCGCGGCGATATCGGCCACGGCGACATCCTCGGCGAAAAGCGCGCCGTCGCGGTAGAGAAAATGATCCATGTTCTTTTCGGTCCCAAATATCCGGACGCGCCCTAGCGAACAGGCGCCGTCCTCAGGAAGAGATAGAGCGGCAACCCGCAGGACACGCCGATGCAGAAGGTCGCCGGGATGGCGATCAGCCCGGTCCAGTTGCGCCGCACGGCGACCTCGGCCAGGATCCAGAGGGTCAGCGTGATCGCCGCGATGGTCAGATCCCAGACCAGCCCGCTGCTGGCCGCATTGGCATGCCAGGCTTCCACCATCGCCATCAGGTCCCAGCCATTGGCCTGAAACCAGGTGACGAAATAATACATCGGGTGGACCGCGCCCCAGACGGCAAGCGCGAGGTATGTCATCCGCAACACCGTCATGTCAGAAACTCTTTCGCACGCCGATGTTCGCATAGCCCGAAATGCTGACGCCGGGGGTCAGCGTGCTGGGCTGCTGGCGGGTATCGCCGCGCCATGCCGGGTCGTCGTACTGCGGCTCCGTCGGGCCGCAGGCCCCCAGCAGCACCATGACGGAAATCACCGCGACGCCCCTCACAGCCCCAGCCCGAGCGATGCGGCGAAAGTTCCCTTCCGGATGCCGACGCTGGTGCCGCCGTACATGCCGCTGCTGGACAGCGTCACGGTAGAGTTCGCCGTGGGCCGCACCGGTTCACCGTCCGCGCCACAGGCGGCCAGCGCCGCAAGGCTCAGAAGCGCCAGGAGGATCCTCATGCCAGTATCTCCTTCCACCGTTCGATCTGGTCGCGCACCTGCGCCGGTGCCGTCCCGCCATAAGACATACGCGAATTGACGGAGTTTTCCACGCCCAGCACGTCGAAGACGCCATTCGTGATCTCGGGGTGCACCGACTGCATCTGCTCCAGCGTCAGGTCCGGCAGGTCGCAGCCCGCCTTTTCCGCCATGCCCACCAGCGCACCGGTCACGTGATGCGCATCGCGGAACGGCAGGCCCAGCACCCGCACCAGCCAGTCGGCCAGATCCGTGGCGGTGGAAAACCCGCTGCCCGCGGCGGCGGCAAGGTTGTCGCGCTGCGCGGTCATGTCGCGCACCATGCCCTCCATCGCGGCCAGCGCCAGCATCAGGTTGTCGGCGGCGTCGAACACCTGTTCCTTGTCTTCCTGCATGTCCTTGGAATAGGCCAGCGGCAGACCCTTCATCACCATCATCAGCGCGGTATTGGCGCCAAAGATGCGGCCCACCTTGGCGCGGATCAGCTCTGCCGCATCGGGGTTCTTCTTCTGCGGCATGATGCTGGAGCCGGTGGAAAACCGGTCCGACAGCGCCACGAAACGGAACTGCGCCGAGGACCAGATCACCAGCTCCTCCGCAAAGCGGCTGAGGTGCACCGCACAGATGCTGGCGCAGGACAGGAATTCCAGCGCGAAGTCGCGGTCGCTGACGGCGTCAAGGCTGTTGGCCGCCGGCCGGTCGAATCCCAGCGCCTTTGCCGTCATCTCGCGGTCGATGGGAAAGGACGTGCCCGCCAGCGCCGCCGCGCCCAGCGGGCTTTCATTCATGCGTCTGCGGGCGTCGCGCACACGGCTCAGGTCACGGCCGAACATCTCTACATAGGCCATCATGTGATGACCCCATGTGACGGGCTGTGCCGTCTGCAAATGGGTAAAGCCGGGCATGACCCAATCCGCCCCCGCTTCTGCCTGCCCCAGCAGCGCCCGGATCAGCGCCACAAGCCCCGCGTCGAAGGCGTCGAGCTGGTCGCGGGTCCACAGCTTGAAGTCGGTGGCGACCTGGTCGTTGCGGCTGCGCCCGGTGTGCAGGCGGCCCGCGGGTTCGCCGATCACTTCTTTCAGGCGCGCCTCCACGTTCATGTGGATGTCTTCGAGGGCCGCGGAAAATTCAAAGCTGCCGCCCTCGATCTCTGACAAGATCGTGAGCAAGCCTTCCCGGATCGCATCCGCATCGCTATCAGTGATGATGCCCGTCGCGGCCAGCATGGCGGCATGGGCGCGCGACCCTGCGATGTCCTGTGCCGCCATCCGCTTGTCAAACGAGATCGAGGCATTAATTGCCTCCATGATCGCGTCGGGACCGGCGGCAAATCGGCCACCCCACATCTTGTTGGAGGTCGTGTCAGTCATGTCAAACCCTCGGAGGGACAGATGAGAAAATTCGTGCTTGGCCTCGTGTATACGGCCCTGTTGACAGGTGCAAACCCCGCTTTGGCGGCAGGGGCCGACATTCTGGGCCTGCGCGACGGCGACATGAAGAAACTGGTGGTGCACGATGCGCCCACCGCCACCTCCGACGCGCCGTTCGACCTGGCCGATGACGCGGGTCAGGGTACGCTGGCGGATTACCGGGGCAAATACGTTCTGGTGAACTTCTGGGCCACCTGGTGCGCCCCCTGCCGCAAGGAGATGCCGCAGCTCGACGCGCTGCAGAAGGAATTTGGCGGCGAGGATTTCGAGGTGCTGACCATCGCCACGGGGCGCAATTCGCCCGATGGCATCACGCGGTTCTTCGAAGAAGCGGGCGTGACCAGCCTGCCCCGTCACCAGGACCCCAAACAGGCGCTGGCCAGTCAGATGGGCATCTTCGGCCTGCCGATCACCGTGCTGATCGACCCCGAGGGCCGCGAGATCGCCCGCCTGCGCGGCGACGCGGACTGGTCGAGCGAGAGCGCGAAATCCATCGTCAAGGCGCTGATCGAGACGCGGCAGGACAGCTGACCAGCGCGGGGGCGCTGACAGCCCCCTCAGGCCGCGTGGTTCAGGATCGCCGCCTCGGACGCCGACAGATTGCGCCGCGCAAAACTGCCGTAGGTATGCGGGTCGTATTCCAGTTCGGGATATTCGGCCAACAGCCGCCGCCGGTCCGCCTCGTCCAGCGTCGACAGCGCGGCAGAGGCGGGATGAAAGCTCTCGGTCTCGACGCTGTTGGCCCAGATCACCTGATGCGAATCGAACAGCATGTGGATGTAGGTGACTTCGCGCAGCTGCAGGTCCACGGTGATGGTCTTTCCGTTGATCAGATCACGGGCCGTCACCAGCACCTCGGGCGTGTTGAACAGATCCTGCGCTGCCGCGCCCTTGACCAGAATCCGGTGTTGCGGCGACACGATCAGGTCGCGGTCGGGCTGGCCCGGGTTCAGCACACCCGCGGCAATGCGCACCGGGCGCAGCCGCGGCATCGCAAACAGCCGCGCGCCGGTCATGCGCCTGCTGCCGACCCAGCGGACAGGCTGCGCGCCGTCATCCTTTGTCTGCACCAGATCGCCTTCGCGCAGATCCTCGATCAGGGTCAGGCCGCCGGGGGTGCGGATGCGGGTGCCGGGGGTGAAACAGATCACCCCCCCGTCGCTGGCCGACGCCGCGTCGCCGGTGGCGCTGCCCAGCGTGTGATGCACGATCCACAGGTCGCGGTTGCGCGGGGGCATCTCATCAAGGAACATCAGCAACGGCTGGCTGCCGCCGCCCACTTCGATCAGCGTCACGGTATAGCTGCGCCCGCCGTCGGTCACGACAAAGCTGTTGTCCATCAGCGGACCGTTGTCCACCGGGTCCGCCCGGCGCGGATCGCGTCTCGGGCCGTCGCCCTCTTCCAGCGCCGCACCGACCAGACGGCGCACCATCCTTGCCGCGCGCTTGCGCAGATTTTCCGCTTCGTCTGCCTGGTCCAGCCGCAACACGTCGTTCGGGCCATCGACCCGGAGCGCGTCCCCCCGCCATGCCCATGCCGCCCCTACCGAAAGGGTTTGCACCGGCGCGGCATCAAGGCCGTCTATTTCTGTTTGCGACCAGCTGATGACAAACGTGCCCTTAAAGCCCGTCTTCATTGCTCGTTCTGCCTGCCTCAGTATTATTATTACCCAACCGCTAGCAAAAAGACCGCCACCTGCAAAGCCATAATCCTGTCATTTTCCAAGGTGTTGCAATTTGACCTTGATCCCCCGCACAGCGGCGTGCCCCGGTCCTGCGGCATCCGGGCGGTACGCAGGCTGCGGTCGCGGCGGGAAATCGTTGTAATACGCTGGCGATTTGTTAGCGTTGTTTCAGCCAAAACCGCTCAGGAGTCGCCATGTCCCTGCCGCCCAAGGCCCAGCCGGGCCGCCGCATCGTCTCGTCCCGCCACCTCGCCGAGGGCGAGGGCTGGGAAGCCTCGGAACTCGAATACGGGATGATCATCGCCTATAATGCCTTCACACGCTGGATGTCGCGCTGCATGGCGGCGGCGGGCAATGCCGACATGACGCCGCTGGAGATCCTGGTGCTGCACAACACCAATCACCGCAGCCGCGAGAAACGCCTGACCGACATCTGTTTCCTGCTGAACATCGAAGACACCCACACCGTCAACTACGCGCTGAAAAAGCTGCTGAAGTCCGAGCTTCTGGTGGCCGAGAAGCGCGGCAAGGAGGTGTTCTACCGCACCTCCGAGACAGGTGCGGCCTTGTGCGAGGCCTACCGCACGATCCGCGAGACCTGCTTTCTCGACGGGCTGAACCGGATCAACATGGACGGCAACGAACTGCGCCAGGTCGCCGCCAGCCTGCGCACCATGTCGGGGCAATACGATCAGGCCAGCCGCGCGGCCGCCTCGCTCTGATCCACCCGGGTCAGAGCAGCGCGGCCATGGCGCGGGCGGTGTCGTTCATCCGGTTGGAAAAGCCCCATTCGTTGTCATACCAGCTGACCACGCGGATCATGCCGCCCTGCGTCACGCTGGTCTGCGCGGCGGCAAAGCAGGACGAATGCGGGTCATGGTTGAAATCCACCGATACCAGCGGATCAGTCTCGTAGGACAGCACGCCCTTGAGCGGCCCGTTCGCGGCTTTCTCCATCGCGGCGTTGACCTCTTCGACCGATGCGCTGCGTCCCGGCAGGATGCACAGATCGACCATCGACACATTCGCCACCGGCACCCGCACGGCGGACCCTTCCAGCCGGCCCTTCAGCCCCGGCAGGACCTCGGAAATCGCCGCCGCCGCCCCGGTGGAGGTCGGCACCATCGACACCGCCGCCGCGCGCCCGCGATACAGGTCCTTGTGCGGCGCATCATGGGTCGGCTGGTCGCCGGTATAGGCGTGTATCGTGGTCATGTAGCCGGTTTCGATGCCGAAGGTCTGCTCCAGCACCATGGCCACCGGGGCCAGGCAGTTCGTGGTGCAGGACGCGTTCGACACGATCACGTCATCCGCCGTCAGATCGCCGTGGTTGACCCCATAGACCACCGTGCGGTCCACCCCCTTGCCGGGGGCCGAGATCAGCACCCGCTTCGATCCGTTTTCGAGATGCGCGGCAGCCTTGTCGCGGGTGGTAAAGATGCCGGTGCATTCATAGACGATGTCCACGTCGCCCCAGGGCAGCTTTGCCGGGTCACGTTCCGCCGTCAGGCGGATGCCATGCGCGCCCACGTTCAGGGTGTCGCCGTCCAGCATCGCCGTTTCGGTCAGGCGGCCATGGACGGAATCGTACTTCAGCAGATGCAGCAGCGTTTCGGCCGGGGCGAGGTCATTGACCGCCACAACCTCTATCCCCTCCGCACCGTTTTCCAGGAGCGCCCGCAGCACGTTGCGCCCGATCCGGCCAAAGCCGTTGATTGCGATCTTCGTGGTCATGATGTGTCTTCCCCTTTCGGATGGGTTCATTCCGCGCGACACGGCGCATCCCGCCTGGCGCAGGACATCTGGTTGCGTCATGTCTTCGCCCTCTCGTTAGCGCTAACAAGCGCGAATTACAACCTTCAATCCCCGGCCCGACTGCGCCTTGAACGACAGATACGGGGCGAAAGGCATCAAGATCACGATACCATTGGTCGCGATCAGGGGCTTGCGCTCTTTCCTGGCCGCGATCACCGGGCCGCGCAGACGCCTGATCCGACGCAGCCTGTGTCCGCTTGGGCTTGCTCCTGAGTCTGGCTGCAAGATGTCCTGACGGCAGGTCTGCAGGACGGAGCGGTTTCCCGCATCGACTGAGCGAAGGACGCTTTTGCGGATTGTTCGGCGGGCCCGGCCCGGATATTCATTCCCCATGACATGGGCCATCCATATCGCCAATGCCTCGGGCCACCTCAACGGTCTCGTGTCACCGATCCGCAAGGCGATCGAGCGGGCGCAATCGCAGGCGGAAGCAGTTTCGGCGCGGGTAGACCTCGACGTGATCGTCCAGGTTTGGCCGGGTCGGGTCATCCCGCATCTGGGTCACGTCGGCTATGCACCTACCGGAGACATGATCCAACTGACCTTCGACCCGAGCAACCCGAACTGCGCGCACAATCTGGGCGAAGCTCTGGAGCGAACGGTCGTGCACGAATTCCACCATGCGCTACGGTGGCGCGGGCCCGGCTATGGCAGCACATTGGGCGAAGCCCTGGTCTCCGAAGGGTTGGCGGGCCACTTTGCGCAGCAGCTCTACGGCGGTCCACCGGAAATGTGGGAAACTTCGCTCGATGGACAAGATCTTTCAGAGGCGGCGAGAGACGCCGCAGCGGCGTGGTACGACGACGCTTACGATCACGCCGGGTGGTTCTTCGGCAGTGACCCCGCATGGCGCGGTTACGGGCTCGGGTTCGCCCTGATCAGACGCCACCTCTCCATCCATCCGGAAGAGACTGCCGCCACGCTCGTGCACGCGGATGCCGAGAGATTTCGAGGCGATCTGGAGGTTGTGGCCGATTGAGCGCCACGCATCAGATCCGCCAAGAAGCCTTCGCGCTCCGGGCGCAGTTGCACCTGAACCGGGGGCAAAGGTCGCATTTTCACGCTGCAATGGGCGCGCAGGTGTCCTATAGAAAACGGCATGACCCATATGCATGATCCCATACTGATCGCGGTGGACGCGGGCGGCACCGGATGCCGCGCTGCTGCGGGTACCGTGACGCGCGGCATTCTGGCCGATGCGCGGGGCGGTCCGGCCAATGTCGAGAACAGCTTTGACGGGGCCATCGCCAACATCATCGCCGCCGTGACCGAGGCGTTGACGAACGCGAGCCTCGCCCAGACACCGATGGCGCGGATCACCGGCCATGTGGGCGCTGCCGGCGCCAACAGTGCCGAGACCATGACCAAGGTGGCCGCCGCCCTGCCCTATGGCAGCTGCAAAGTCACCGGCGACAAGGAAACCACCGTCGCCGGGGCACTGGGCGACCATGACGGCTATGTGCTGGGGATCGGCACCGGCACCTTCATCTCGCGCCAGCGCGGCGGCGTGGTCAGCACCGTCTCGGGCTGGGGTTTCCAGATTTCCGATCAGGCCTCGGGGGCCTGGCTGGGACACCGGCTGCTGGAACGCACCCTGCTGGCCCACGACGGTATCGAGCCGCATACCGCGTTGACCCGCCGAACGCTGGACAGCATGGGCGGGCTGCACCGGATGCGCGGATTCTGCCTGACCGCGACGCCGACGGACTACGCGACCCTTGCTCCGGAGGTTCTGACCGCGGCGCAGGACGGCGATGCCGCGGCGCTGGCGATCATCGCGCGGGCGGTCGATTTTCTGGAAAAGGGGCTGGCGGCGCTGGGCTTCTCGCCCGGCGACAGGCTGTGCCTGACCGGGGGCGTGGGGCCGCATTACCGGGGCTACCTGCCGGAAGAGACCGTGCGCAACGTGGTCGCGCCGCAGGGCAATGCCATGCAGGGGGCCTTTGCGCTGGCCCGTCAGGCCGCGCAGCAGAACGGATAGCGCCCGGAATCGGAATCGCAGCCGTGAGACGGATGTGCGCCAGAGGTTCGCGCCCGGCCCCGAGGACGCAGCTTGGCGCGCCGTACCGCGAGGGAAGACATGTCATGCATGACATGTCAAAAATGACAGGTCTATGATGACATGTCTTCACCTGCAGGCAGCAGGGCTGTGGCGGCAGGCAGCAGGGCCGTGGCGGCAGCTGACAGCGGAGCAAAGCCAGTCGTCGCGGCTTCGGCCTAATGGTCAATGCCATGTACGTTGGATAAGAGGCACCGGCGCCCGCCGCAGCGGTCGCGCTTTGTTTGCCTCCTCCGGGTCTGTGGATCTGTAGGGACCGTTGAAATGGCGGCGCCGCCGGATCGGATGGTATGAGACAGGGCAGGCCCTGCACGTTGAACGGTTCAATGTGGCCCGTTGATGGCGGGCCTCTGTTTCTCCGAATGCGCCCGGGGTGTCAGGCCGGGTGCGGGTGTCGCGACAGGCGGGGTTCTAGCGGAGTGTGGTTAACCCTGTCCTGACGTCCCGCCCGTTGCGCCGGTATGCGCGGCGTGTCTGCGCCGCACCGACGCGGGCCGTCCCGGCAGCGACAGCCGCGCGTCATTGCGGGCCTGACGCGAGATCACCTTGCCTTTCGCCACCACGCACAGACGATCGGGCCGCAGGCGCAGCGCCTCGATCGGGTTGCCCGCGTCCAGCACGACGAGCGAGGCCTGCGCGCCCTCGTGCAGCCCATAATCCTGCAGGCCCATGATCCGGGCGTTGACCTCTGTCACCATATCGAAACAGCGCCGCATCTCTTCGGGGCTGCTCATCTGCGCGACGTGCTGCCCCATGAAGGCCACGTCCAGCATGTCGCCCGTGCCCATCGAATACCACGGGTCCATCACGCAATCCTGCCCCCAGCCCACGGCGATGCCATGCGCCTGCATCTCCTTTACCCGCGTCAGCCCGCGCCGTTTCGGGAATGTGTCATGGCGGCCCTGAAGCATGATGTTGATCAGCGGGTTCGGAATCGCGGCGACCTCTGCCTCGGCGATCAGGGGCAGCAGTTTGGAGACATAGTAATTGTCCATCGAATGCATCGAAGTCAGATGCGACCCCGCGACCCGCCCCTGAAGCCCCAGCCGCCGGGTCTCAAACGCCAGCGTCTCGATATGGCGCGAATGCGGGTCATCGGTTTCGTCGCAATGCAGGTCCACCATCAGCCCGCGTTCGGCGGCGATTTCGCACAGGGTCGTGACCGACCGCGCGCCATCCGCCATGGTGCGTTCGAAATGCGGGATGCCGCCGACCACGTCCACCCCCATGTCCAGCGCGCGGATCGTGTTGGCAAGGGCGGTGGGGTCGCGGTAGAGTCCGTCCTGCGGGAAGGCGACCAGTTGCAGGTCGATGTAGCCGCTGACCGCTTTGCGGACCTCCAGCAGCGCCTCGACCCCCAGCAGCCGGTCGTCGCAGGTGTCCACATGGCTGCGGATCGCCAGCAGGCCCAGCGAAGCCGCCCAGTCGCAATACTCAAGCGCGCGGTCGAAGACGTCCTGCTGCGTCATCACGCCCTTGAGTTCCCCCCAGAGGCCGATCCCTTCGAGCAGCGTGCCCGAGGCGTTGATGCGCGGGGTGCCGTAGCTGAGCGTGGCGTCCATGTGGAAATGCGGATCGACAAAGGGCGGGCAGACGAGATCGCCGGTCGCGTCGATGACTTCGCCCGCTTGCGTGTCCAGCGTGCCGATGGCGGTGATCCGGTCGCCCGCGATGCCGATGTCGGCGACGCGTCCGTCCGGCAAAGTGCCGCCCTTGATGATGATGTCGAACATTGAAATCTTTCTACTTTACCGGTCTCGAGTTAGCGCGAAGGACGGCCCCCGGCCGCGGGTGGGGGTGAAGCCCCCGCCCATGGGGGCGGTCGGGGGCTGTCCGGCCTGCGGCCGGACGGAAGATCACTACCGTTCCCCCTTGTTGAAGGGCACCATCAGCGCCGCTGGCACCTGTGCGCGGCGCGACATCACGACCAGCGCGAGGATCGACAGGATATAGGGCGCCATCAGGAAATACTGGTATGGGATCCCCGCCCCCAGCGGTGTCTGCTGCAACCTGATCTGGAGCGCGTCGAAAGCCGCGAACAGGATCGCGCCCAACAGCGTCTTGCCCGGCTTCCACGACCCGAAAACCACCAGCGCGATGCAGATCCAGCCGCGCCCGTTGACCATTTCGAAGAAGAACGAGTTGAAGGCGCTCATCGTCAGGAACGCCCCGCCCACCGCCATCAACCCGCTGCCCACCATCACAGCACCGATGCGGATCGCGCTGACACTCAGCCCCTGCGCCTCCACCGCCGCCGGGTTTTCGCCCGCCGCACGCAGCGCAAGACCAAGGGGCGTGCGATACAGCGTGACCGACACCACCGCCGCCAGCGCGAAGGCCAGATAGGTCAGCGGCGTCTGGTGGAACAGCGCCTGACCGAGGACGGGAATGTCGGACAGCAGCGGCACCTCCCACGGCTGAAAGGCGTCGATCTTGGGCGGTGACGTGACCTCCGGCAGGGCCAGACGGTAGCAATAGTAGGTCAGCGAGGTCGCCAACAGCGTAATGCCCAACCCCACCACATGTTGCGACAGCCCGAAGGGCACGCAAAGCACCCCGTGCAACAGGCCGAAGGCCATGCCCGACAACATCGCCACGCAGACGCCGAACCACAGCCCCCCGCCCAGATAGACCGTCAGCCAACCGGCAAAGGCACCGACCACCATGATCCCCTCGATCCCGAGGTTCAGCACCCCTGCCCGTTCGCAGATCAGCTCGCCCAGGGCGGCAAAGATCAGCGGCGATGCGATGCGGATCGCGGCGGTCCAGAAGCTGGCAGAGATGAGAATTTCGAGAATGTCCATCAGCCGCGCCTCACC
This sequence comes from Sulfitobacter sp. THAF37, assembly GCF_009363555.1. Classification (NCBI taxonomy): domain Bacteria; kingdom Pseudomonadati; phylum Pseudomonadota; class Alphaproteobacteria; order Rhodobacterales; family Roseobacteraceae; genus Sulfitobacter; species Sulfitobacter sp. THAF37. The sequence goes on along the minus strand of NZ_CP045372.1, from coordinate 1,791,669 downwards.
CTGAATCTCGTCAGCATGATCGCCAGCACCATCAACAGCAGCGCCACCGCCAGCATGATGTCGGCCAGGTAGGTCGGCACGCCCGCCGCGCGGCTCATGCTGTCGGCGCCGACAAAGATGCCCGCGACGAACAGCGCCGCCACCACCACCCCCAGCGGGTTCAGCAGCGCCAGCATGGCGACGATGATGCCAGTGTAGCCAAAGCCGGGCGAGATATCCAAAGTGAGGCTGCCCTTCAGCCCCGAAACCTCGGAAAACCCGGCAAGTGCCGCCAGCCCCCCCGACATCAGCGCGGTCTTGATCAGGGTCGCATTGACCGGGATACCGGCGAACCGTGCCGCTTCGGCGTTCAGGCCCACGGCGCGCATTTCATAACCCAGCGTGGTGCGGCGCTGGATCACCCAGACGAACCCGGCAGAGATCAGCGCAAGGCCGAAGCCCCAATGCAGGCGCAGCCCGTCGATGATGCGGGGCAGCCGCGCCTCGTCGATCAGCCGGGCGGACTTGGGCCAGCCCAGCCCCATCGGGTCCTTCAGCGGCCCTTCCAGCAGCATGGAGACCCAGAGCAGCACCACGAAATTCAACAGCAGCGTCGTCACCACCTCGTCCACGCCAAAGCGGGTTTTCAGGAAGGTCGGCACCAGCAGCACCAGCGCCCCCGCCAGCATCGCGGCGACGCCGATCAAGGGCAGCAGCACGCCCGAGGGCCAGGCCAGCGCGCCGGTGCCCAGCACCACGGTGATCACCGCCCCCATGTAAAGCTGCGCCTCGGCCCCGATGTTCCACAGTTTCGCGCGGAAGGCTGTGGCAACCGCCAGCCCGGTAAAGATCAGCGGCGTTGCGCGGTTCAGCGTCTCAAGCGTGGCGAATTTCGACCCGAAGGCGCCCTTGAGGATCAGTCCCAGCACCGAAAACGGCTGCGCCCCCGCGATCATCGCCAGCAGAGAGGCGATGACCACGGTCCCCGCCAGCGCCAGCGCGGGCAGGCCCAGACGGCGGGTCAGTGCGGGGTTGGCGATGGGTTCAAGCCGCATGGTCAAACCCCTCGCCCGCCATCCAGACACCCAGTTCCGCCAGGCTCAGCGCGCCCCGGTCGAAACCGGGCGACAGCCGCCCTTCGGAGATCACATGGATCACATCCGCCAGGGCCGTGACCTCGTCCAGATCCTCTGAGATCAGCAGCACCGCCGCGCCCCGGTCCCGCGCGGCCAGCAGCTGTTCATGCACATAGGTCAGCGCCCCGATGTCGAGCCCCCGCACCGGCTGGTTGGCCAGCACGACGTCAGGCGCGGTTTCCAGCACGCGGCCCAGGATCAGCTTTTGCATGTTGCCGCCCGACAGCAGGCGGATACGGGTCTCCGGGCCGGGGCAGCGCACGTCGTAGCCTGCGATGATCTTCTGCGCGAAATCGCGGGCGGCGCGCCAGTTCATCCAGCCCCGCCGGGAAAAGGGCGGCGTGGCGTAAAGCTCAAGCACCGCGTTTTCCGTGAGATCGAAATCCGCGATGGTGCCGGTTTTGTGCCGGTCCTCTGGGATGCGGGCGATCCGCGCGGCCAGCGCGGCACGCGGGCTCCACCCCGCAACCGGCGCATCCGCTAGGCGCAATTCGCCCGATGCGGGCGCGATCAGCCCGCCCAGCAGGTCCGCCAGCGCCGCCTGCCCGTTGCCCGACACCCCCGCAAGCCCGGTGATCTGGCCCGCCCGCAGGTCCAGATCGACCGCCTTGAGCCCCGGTGCGCTGCCCCGGTCCGGCGTGGTCACGCCGCGCAGCGATACGCGCACGGCACCGGGGTTGGCCTGCCTCACCTGCGGCGCGGCAACCTCGGCCCCCACCATCATCTGCGCCAGCCGCGCCGCATCCGTTTCGGCGGTCCGCGCCTCTGCCACCAGCCTGCCGTGCCGGAGCACTACCACGCGCGATGAGATCGCCGTTACCTCGTGCAGCTTGTGGCTGATGAAGATCACCGACAGCCCCCGCGCCACCGCCCGGCGCATGGTGGCGAACAGGTCGTCGGTTTCCTGCGGGGTCAATACGGCGGTGGGTTCATCCAGAATGAGGATCCGCGCCTCGCGGTAGAGCGCCTTGAGGATCTCTACCCGCTGGCGTTCGCCGACGCTGAGCGCGCCGACCTGCGCCTCCGTGTCCACCCGCAGCCCGTAGTCCTGCATCAAGGTGTCGATCCGGCGGCGTGCGGCGGCGCGGCCGAACCCAGGCCGCCAGAGCGGCGCGGTGCCCAGCACGATGTTCTCCAGCACGGTCATGTTGTCGGCCAGTGTGAAGTGCTGATGCACCATGCCCACCCCGGCCTCCAGCGCCGCACGCGGGGTGCCGGGGGGCAGCGGCTGGCCAAAGACTTCGACGCGGCCCTCATCGGGTGTGTAATGGCCGAAAAGAATGTTCATCAGCGTGGTCTTGCCCGCGCCGTTTTCACCCAGCAGCGCGATGACCTCGCCCTGCCGCAGATCGAAGCTGATGGCATCATTCGCGGTCAGCGCGCCAAAGCGTTTGGTGATGCGGTCAAGGCGCAGGACAACGGGGGCGGTGGTATCGTTCATTCAGAAGCAGTCAGCGGTTTGTGGCAGGTGCAAAGGGCAGCGCCGACCCGAGGGGTGGCGCTGCCCGGCCTCCCGGCCGGGCGGGACCATCCGCAAGGGCAGCACTCAACTGGACTTCGGTTCTTCGTCGTTGATCTCGACCGTGTAATCGCCCGCCTTGATCGCCTTGGTGCGCTCTTCGATCAGGTCCAGCGCCTCCTGCGGGATCTTGCCCTCGAAGGTGCCGAAGGGCGCCAGCGATGCGCCGCCTTCCTTCATGAAGGAATAGACCCCATAGTCCGCGGCGGTGAATTCACCCGCCTTCACCGCGGCAATCGCCGCATCCAGCGTCGGTTCAAAGTGCCAGATGGCCGAGGCGACGACGGTGTCAGGGTATTCCGCCTGCGTGTCGATCACGTTGCCGATGGCCAGGATGCCCTTTTCCTGCGCCGCGTCAGAGACGCCAAAGCGTTCGGCATAAAGGATGTCCGCCCCGTTCTCGATCATCGCGAATGCGGTTTCCTTGGCCTTAGGCGGATCGAACCACGACCCGATGAAGCTGACCTGAAAGGCGATGTCCGGGTTCATCTCGGCAGCGCCAGCCATGAAGGCATGCATCAGGCGGTTCACCTCCGGGATCGGAAAGCCGCCGACCATGCCGATGTTGCCGCTTTCCGTCATCGCGCCCGCGACGATGCCGGACAGATAGGCGGCGTCCTGGATGTAGTTGTCGAAGACGGCAAAGTTCGGCAGGCTTTCGTCCTGCTTGAAACTCGATCCCATCAGGAAGGCGACATCGGGGTAGTCGGCGGCGACCTCGCGCGCCTCCTGTTCCGCGCCAAAGACCTCGCCGATGATCAGGGTGTTCCCGCTTTCGGCATATTCGCGCATGACGCGGGCATAATCGGTGTTCGAGACGTTTTCGGTAAAGACATATTCGATGTCACCACGGGCCTGCGCCGCCTCCGCCGCCTTGTGAATGCGGCTGACCCATTGCTGCTCGACCGGCACGGTGTAGATGCCCGCGACCTTGATCGGGTCTGCAGCAAGTGCGGTACGCGGTGCCAGGGCGAAGGCGCCCGCCAGCGCGGCGGCGGAGCCGAGCAGGAAGCGGCGTGTGAAACGACGTGTGGTCATGATTGTCCCCCATTGGTTTATGTTGTGACAGATCGTTTGCCAGCCGCCCGGATGAGTCAAGCCAACGCCGCCCGTTTGCGCGATACTTCAACCGCAGGGCGGGCGATGCGCACAGTCCGCGGGCGATCCTCCGCCAGCGGGCAGAGACGCTGGCCGACAGCATTGACGCGAGGATGGGCCGAGGGCGGATGACGACGCGCAGGGGCAGAAATCCGCGTGCTGGCTGTACCGGGCAGGATCATGCACTACTTTTGCCAATCGGGCCGCCCTATGGAAAGCTCATGGAACCAAGCGAGATGCCGAATGGAGAAACGTCAGCCCACCGAAGCGGGACGCGATGCCGTCATCACCCACGGGATCGTCAGCGACAATCCCGAGGGGCTGCTGTTCGGAACAGGCTGGCAAGCCCTGTGGGGTGTCACCCGCGAGGCGGCCCTGCGCCTGTGGAGCGATGATGCCTTCGGGCTGGCCGGAAACGTCGCGTTCCGGGTCCTGCTCGCGGTCTTTCCCTTCCTCATCTTCACCTCTTCGATGACCGCATTCGTCGGAAGCCAGAGCATGGCGGACGATCTGGTATCGTTCCTGATCGCCATCGTCCCGGCAACGCTGATCGAGCCCATCGTGGCAGAGGTGCAGCAGGTCATGACGGTCCAGCGCGGCGGCGTGCTGTCCACCGGTATCCTGCTGACGATCTGGTTCGCCCTGGGCGGCGTGGACGGGGTGCGCGTCGGTCTCAACCGCGCCTACGGGGTGCGCGAGACACGCTCATGGTATGTCCTTTACCCGGTCATGATCCTGATGGTGGTCATCGCCAGCATGGTGCTTGTGCTGGTGGGGTATCTTCTTGTCTTTGCGCCACGGGCCGGGTCGCTGCTGCATGTCCTGTTTCCGGGTTTCGATCCGGCGTCGGTGACGATACGCCTGGTGCGCTATCCGGCCGCCGCGATCATCCTGGTCCTGTCGCTCTTCCTGGCGCATGTGTTCCTGCCCGCCCGGCGCACAAGGTTCTCGTCAATCTATCCCGGGGTTCTGTTTACCGTTGTGATATGGGCGTCCCTGACGGCGGCGTTTTCGTACTACCTCGGGCATTTTGCCACCTATGCGACCTATTACGGCGGGCTCGCCGGGATCGTGGCGGCGCTGTATTTTCTGTATCTGGCGGCGCTTGTTCTCATCTTCGGCGGCGAGCTGAACCGCGCCATTCGTATCCGCCGCCTTGCCCGTGCCATGCGCCAGGACCCGGACAGCGATTGACGGCGGGGGGTTGAAGCACGCGTGGGCGGCGCAGGGCAAGCGCCCCTATTCCTGCCGGGTCAGCGTCACATCGAAACCGCCCGCGCTGAACGTGATGCGCTGCAGGGCGCTGGTGGCATAGGTCAGTTCCATGCCCAGCGACCTGAACCGGAAGGGCGACAGGTGCCCCGGCCCCTGCACCACGCGGTAGGACATCTTGCAACTCACTTCGCTGCCGCTGTCACTGCGTGCGGCGGTGGCGATGCGCACCACCCGGCGGCCGTCGTACACGGTCATGGGGTCCGGGCAGTCGCGGCCCAGCGCCATCGCGGCAAAGGCTTCGGTCAGTGACATCACGCCCCTTGGCACTTGCGCCACATCGCTCAGGTCCGTTGCCTCATCCGGCGGGATGACGGTGACTTCCGTCACCCGCCCCCCGGCCCTTTTCACCACAATCTCGCGCTGTTTGCTGCCCCGGCTGCGGCTTTCGTAGATCACCGTGCCGGCCTGCGCGCGGGTCACGGCCTCGAAGCTGCCGTCAGCCACGCCGAGCGGGGTGTTGTCCATGACCGCCAGCAGACGGCCCGCGCGGGGGCCGCCATCATAGCTGACGCTGCCGATCTGGCGGCTGCCCAGCGCCATGGCATAGGTCAGCTTTTCGGCCAGCGCGGGCCCGCAGAGCAGACATGCAAGCACGGGTGCAAGGATCGAGAAACGGGTCATGGAGGGCCCCTGTCTGTTGGCGTCCCACCCCACATAGGGCAAGCCCCCCAGCATGGCGAGGGGCATGGCACGCGGCGCGGCGCCAATGCGTCCGATACCGCTTGCCTGCGGGGACGCTTGCGGCCTACTGTCCGCCCCACGAAACGGAATGCCGATGAATACCGGAAGGGATGACATGCCGCGAGCCGAGACGAAACGCCTGGTGCCCGCCGCGCTGGGATTGCTGACACTGCTGGCCGCCTGCGGCGGGTCCGACCGCGTGACACCGCCGCCCGCTGATGACATCGAATGCCTCGCGCGGGCGATGTACTTCGAATCCAACCGCTCCAGCCGCGACGGCATGATCGCGGTGGGCAGCGTGGTGATGAACCGTGTCGCGTCCGACGATTTCCCCGATACGATCTGCGGCGTGGTAAGCCAGCACAACCAGTTCGCCCCCGGCGTCATGACCCGGCCCATGAACGAAGCGGGCGCGACCCTTGCCCGGCAAGCCGCCGTCGCGGTCCATAACGGAGAGCGCCACCCCCATGTCAGCGCCGCACGGTTCTTTCACGCGGCCTGGTACAAGGCCAACTTCAACAACATCCATTACGTGCTGACCACCGGCGGCAACGCCTTTTACGAAAAGCGGCGTCCCGAACAGGTTCTCGTCCGCGTGCCGCTGCCCCCGACCGAAGGCATCACACCGGGCTGAGGATCATTGCCCCTGGCCGGGACTGGCCACTGGCGCGATATGGCAAAGTGTGGTGCAGAAGGGTCAGGACCCCAAGCTGTCGTTCAGTCCTGAACCGATGCCGTACAGGGTCCGCACCGCAGCCCTGTCAGACACGACGCCGAGACACGAAGAAAGCGCCCAGACACCTGCATAGTTCGCGCGCTCTTCGTGTTGTGTGTGGGGCCAGTCGCTGCCCCAGACAACGTGGTCGGATGGAAGCAGGCTCAGCAGTTCCTGCGCGTGCGGCGCCACGTCGAACGGGACCCGGTAGTGTGCGGAAAACTTGAAAAACAATGCCTGCCGATCCGATAGGTCTGACACGGCCCGGAGCATCGGATCATCTTTCGGGACGGTTTCGGACGGCAGCCCGAAATGATCTATGACGACCCTGACCCCGAGTTCCGAGAGCGCAGGCAGGATCGGCGCTAGGCGCGGACCTTCAAGGTGAATTTCGAGATGCATGTCGCGGGCGCGCAGTTTTTGCAGAAGTGCCCGGATCGTCCGGTCCTGAAGGTCGGGAACTGCGGCCCCGCGCACGAGGTTCCATCGCACCCCCCGCACGCCGGACCCCGCGAGACGATCGAGTTGTTCCCCCGAAACATCCGGCGCAACGACGCAGACCCCGGCAAAGCGCGTGCGGTCCAGATCCGAGAGCGCCGCGCACATCTGCGAATTGTCCGATCCCAGAAAGCTGACCTGAACGATGACGCCGCCGCTGAGCCCCCTGGCGTCCAGATGCGCGCGCCAATCGCAAAGCGGTGCCGGTTTCGCTGGGACGTAGCGCGCGCCGTCTATCGCGGTCACGGTTTCATAGACATGGGCGTGGCAATCAAACCGGATCATCTGGGTCTCCTTCAATTCATATATATGACCAGTTGACTAAATGGGTCAAGCAGGTCTATGACTGCCGGTGGGAGGAATGACGATGAACGGATTCGCTGCGACCGATATGAGGCTTCCGGCCTACATCCGGCTTCGGGACACGTTTACGGCGCGGATCGCAAGGGGCGAATGGACCCCTGATGCGCCGATCCCCTCCGAGGCGCGGCTGGCAAACGAGTTCGACGTCTCCATCGGGACCGTGCGCAAGGCAGTGGACGGGCTGGTGGAAGAAGGACTTCTGGAGCGCCGTCAAGGCTCTGGTACCCGCGTGCGGGCCCCTTCCTTCGATGCGACGCTGTTCCGCTTCTTCCCGATCCGCGAGACAGACGGGTCGCCCCTGTCCATTCCGTCGAGCCAGATCATCCTGCGCAGCGTCACCGAAGCGCCCGACAAGGCGGCACAGGTGCTGGGCACCCGTGATGTCATCAAGATCGTCCGCCTGCGCTGCCTGTCGGACCAGCCGGTTCTGTTCGAGGAAATCTATATTCCCACCAGCCGGTTCGCCGGGTTCGACACCCTGCCGGAGGCAAGCCTGGGTCCGCTGCTCTACCCGCTTTACTTCGAACATTTCGGCGTGATGGTGAAGCGGGCCGCTGACGAAGTGTCGTTCGGGCAGGCCCCGGAGCGGGTCGCGCAGCGGCTTCAGATCCCGCCCGGCGATCCGCTGGCGGTGATCGAGCGCACGGCCTTCGACATCGAGAACACGCCGATCGAATGGCGCATCGCAAGCGGCAGCGCCAAGAAGTTCCGCTATCGCAGTGAAATCAACTGAACAACCGAAACACACCCAAGGGAGAGAGAGACCATGACACTCAAGACAACCTTCATCGGCCTGACGGCGGCGGCGGCACTCGCCACGCCCGTACTGGCGGAATACCCCGAGCGCACGATCGAGTTGACGATCCCGGCCGGCGCTGGCGGCGGAACCGACACGAGCGCGCGCAAGTTGGCGATCCTGCTCGAAGAGATGCTTGGCACCTCTATCGCGATCCTGAACGTGGGTGGCGGGGGCGGCTCTGTCGGGGCGTCGCAGTTCATGCAGGCCGACCCGGATGGCTATGCGCTGTTTGCAACGTGGAACAGCCCGTTGACGACGGTGCCGCAGGTGCAGAACGTCGCCTATTCGCTCGACAGTTTCACGCCCATCGCCTCGACATCCGAAACCGCCTACACCCTGTGCGTGAAGACCGATTTCCCCGCGACCACCGGTGAGGAATTCCTGGCAGAGCTTGAAGCGAACCCGGGCAAGTACACCTATGGCAACGACGGCATCGGCGGCACCATGCAACTGGCCGCGGAACGGATCTTCCAGGCGCGCGGCATCGACGCGGTCGCCATTCCCTTCGGCGGTGCGGGTGAAACGCTTCAGAACTTTCTGGGCAACCATGTCGACATCTACGGCGGGTCAATCTCGACCGTCCTGCCCTATGTCGAGAATGGCGAGGTGAAATGCCCGCTGGTGACATCAGCGGCGGACGTGCCGGCACTGCCGGGTGCTTCGGGTCTGGAAGCTCTGGGCCTTGGTGACAAGGAAACGCTGCTGTGGCGGGCGATCCTGGGGCCGCAGGGTCTGGACCCCGAGATCGTCAGCATGCTTGCCGACACCATCGAGAAAGCCGTCAACGACCCCGGTTATGTCGAGTTCCTGAAGACCAAGGGCGAAGTGCCCAACGTGGTCAAGGGCGATGCCCTGGGCGAGCGGCTTCGGTCGGAATACGATGCCTTGGCCGAAGTGTCCAAGGCACTGGGCCTGTAACCGATGGAAAAGCGTCAGGATATCGTGTTGGGGCTGATTTTTGTCGGTCTCGGCCTCGCCGCCGCGTGGATGGCGAGAAGCTATACCGGGGCCAGCGGGATCTACCCCATGACACTGGGCCTGATCCTGACGCTTTTGGGCGGGACCGTGGCGGCCAAAGCCGTCCGGTCCGGCTCTGACGAGATGCGGCAACTGGTCGCCGCGCCGTCCAAGATGATCACGGCAACCGTGATCGCCACCGTCTATGTCGCCGCGGTCGTGCCCCTGGGGTTCTATACGGCGTCTTTCCTGCTGATGCTGGTTCTGCCGATCGCGCTCGGCTTTCGGCAATGGGTCTATGCCACCGTGGTGGCGGCCATCTTCATCACCGTTGTCTATCTCGTGTTCTCCGTGCTGCTGGAGAAACCGCTCCCGCGCGAAGCGATACTTCTCCTTCTGGCGCCCGGAGGCTGATATGGATTTCTACGTCAATGCGCTTGGCGCGGTTCTGACCATCGGGCCGCTGGTCGCGATGATCGGCGCGACCCTGTTGGGGGTCTTCATCGGGGCGCTGCCGGGGCTGAACCCGGTCATGGCCATTGCCCTGCTGCTGCCGCTGACCTACTCGATGGATCCGTTGGTGGCGCTGGGCATGGTGGCGGGCATCTACAACGGTTCCATGTATGGCGGCGCAATTCCGGCCATCCTTCTGCGTATTCCCGGCACGCCCGCCTCGATCGCCACCACGTTCGACGGCTTTCCCATGGCCGACAAGGGCGCGGCGTCCAAGGCGCTCAAGATCGCGTGCTGGTCGTCCGCCGTGGGCGGAATCGCCAGTGCCATCGCGCTGATGACGGTTGGCCCGCTGCTGGCGCGGGTCACGCTGTTCTTCGGACCGGCGGAGTATTTCTGGATCGCGATGTTCGGAATGGCCTCGGTGGGCGTCATGGTCGGCTCCGACCCTGTCAAGGGCGTGATGGCGGCTGTGCTGGGCCTGTTGATCGGGACAATCGGGATCGACAACCTGTCAGGCCAGGCGAGGTTCACCTTCGATCAGACGTGGCTTCTGGGCGGACTTGACCTGATTGTCGTTCTTGTCGGGCTTTATGCATTGCCGCCGGTTCTTCAGTTGGCCGAAAAGTGCGACCTGAAGGGGCTATCGGCGGCACAGCTGAAACTGTCGGACGTGCCGTTCGAACCCGGTGAACGGCGCGGCCTGTTTCCGACCTGGTTGCGGTCTTCGGGTATCGGGATCGGTGTCGGCATCCTGCCCGGTGCGGGCGGGAACATCGCAGCCTTCCTGAGCTATAATGCCGCGCGCAATGCCTCTGCCGACCCTGACAGCTTTGGCAAGGGCAACCCGCAGGGTGTCGCCGCGGCCGAGTGCGGCAACAACGCGGATAACGCGGCGTCGATGATCCCTGCGCTTGCGCTTGGTATCCCCGGCAACGTGGTCGCGGCCCTGGTTCTCAGCGCGCTGACGATTCACGGGCTGCAACCCGGCCCGCAGCTCTTTCACCAGAACCCGATGCTCGTGGGCGGCTTCATGATGGAGATGCTGATCACCTCGATCCTGATCTTCGCAATGGGCGGCGCGGTGGCCACGCGGGCCTTTGCCCAGTTCCAACGACTTCCCGGCGTGCTTCTGGTGCCGTCCATCCTGATCCTGATGTGCGTGGGCGTGTTTGTGATAAACGGTCGCCCGATTGATCTTTGGGTGATGCTGGCGGCGGGGATCGCGGGCTACTTTCTTGAGAAAGTGAATGTGCCGCTCGCCCCGATCATCCTTGGCATGATCCTCGGCCCGATGGCGGAACAAAGCGTTCGCCGCGCCCTGCTCATCAGCCGTGGCGACGCGACAGAGCTTCTGACACGCCCGATCTCGGCCGGGCTGGCGGTGATGACCGTCCTCGTGATCGTCTGGCCGATTGCAAAGACGCTGCGCCGACGAAAGGCGCGCAGAGAGAACTAAGGCAACAAGCCTCTCCAGGTCGGGCGGCGTTGCCCTGTCTTTTTCTGCACGGGGATCGCACCGGCAAACTGTAGCGACAATCAAAACACGACCATCGCACCCCTATAACTAACTGATTTCGTTGCGTCACCTTATTGAATTATTCGAGCTTTTGTCCATTTTCCAATCAATTGATGTCCACTGAGAATTTCTCAAAATCGTGCAAAATAAGCTCTCATAGCGCCCCGGAAACCTAATGCAGATGCGAGAGAACGGCAAAAAGAAAAGGGCCACCGAATGGTGACCCTTATTGTTTCTGTCGAAGTCTCTGCCCGCTCCGTCGGGCACCGCAGATCGATCTACGCGAGCTCGAACTCTGGAAGTTCCTCAACTCGGTAAAAATCGATGCCAATTTCATCCCGCGCTATTGCCGGGCGAACTCTGTGTCTCCGAAGCGTTTTGGCCACGTCCTTCCGCCCGAGGTCATGTTCGTTCGCGATGCGGACGACCGTGGTGAATTCTTCCGCGAACTTCGCAATCGCGCGCTCGTCGAACCGGAAGAAGCGATGTCGGCCGTTCTTCCCTTCGACCATGATCGATGGAAGATGCGGAGCGACAGTCCGCTCGGTCAATGCCCAGCCGGTGGCTTTCGGAATTCGCAGCATCGCGAAAGCCGACGAGGCAGAGATGCCGGGCACATGGGTTCCAATCGCAGCGCGGACCTCTTCCGGATCGACATGCAGTGACGCAACTCCGTCGACATCCTGAAGTCGGACGACCTTGGAGAGAAACCCCCCAAGGATGAGATGCACGATTTCGACGCCCGGCACCTTGGCCTTCTCGGTAGCCTTCGCGATCGTCACCATCTCGGACGGGGCAAATGCGACCGGACGGGCCGCGGACAGAAGCTTCTCGAGCAGCTGCTCGACAGCATCCTGGCCGACCGATTTCCAGAGGCGCCCGGCAGCATCCTTCGGCCCGTCCGCGAGAGGCAGAAGAAGCCGTTCATCGAGGAACTGGTCGGCTTGCGGTCGGCTGCAGCCCATTGCCTTATCGAGCTTGCTCACATTGATCGCGTTGGTGACCGTTGCGGCCAGTCTTCGGCCAGCAGTGGCGTCGAAGACGTGATTGGCGCTGAACCGCGCGTCAGTCGGGATGAGACCGCCAGCGGTGAGAACGTTGCGGAGGGTCTTCGGGTGCAAACCGCTCTCGGCGGCGAGAGACTGAACGCTGTGGAGTCGCCGCTCGGCGAGCGAGCCACCCAGGATGATATCGCCCGCTGCGACGTCCATGGTGTCGAAGATGTGCTCTCGCATGATGCGCACGATGTCCCCGGGCTCCCTGCGGTTCTTTTTCGAGGAGAGCCAGTCGTAGAGCGCACCGAAGATCTTGCGCCGGCCCGGCGTGCCATCTGTCTGCGAGAAGGCGGCTTGTGCCTCCTTGAGGCATTCCCGGATGGCAGCCTCTCCCTCCGAGGTAATCCCGAACCCGACCCGTCCAGCCTGATCCCACTGGTCCTGGGTCAAGTCCGAGGCCTTCTTCGCAGGACCATGGATGACCAGCAGACCGATATACTCGGACACGCGAACCGCCTGTTCGAGCGTTTGACTATCGAGCCAGGCGGGGCCCGCCATGCCATCAAGCCGCGCGAGCGCGTAGTCCTGCATAGGGGATGGCGATCTCCGCTCGCAGTTGTTGACCAAGTCGTCGAGGGCAACACCTCGTTCAGGAACCTGAACACTCAGTTCATGGAATTTTCGATCGTAGTCCCGGCCGCGGCGGCAGATGAGAGCAAGGCCATGAACCGGGCAAGTACGCACAGCTCGCAGGGTCCAGGCAACGCGCTGTCGCCGTGAGATCGCGACATTCGCATAGTCCGCGTCATCCTCCCGGAGGCACGCGGGGCAGAAGACAGTGTCAGGTCGAGCGAAGAATTCTGCGCTCAGATCGTGACCTCCGAGAACGAAGTCGGCTTTGCCGACGCTCAGTGCGGAGTTTCGACGCAGGAGACCACGATCAACACCAGCGACAGTCGCCAGACGGTCGATGGCAGCATCCTTGCCTTGGACGAGGGCTTCGGGATGGACACCGATATCGTGCAGGAATGGAACGAGCCGCGTGTCGAGATGGAAAGCTGCGAGGCGCGCGCCGAACGACAGTGCGGTCTCGTCATCATGGAAGGGCAGATACGGGAAAAGCTTGGGCATGGGTGCTCCAGTAGAGAGTGATGGGAGGTATGGAGAGGCCTCGGCGGCCGGGGCGCGAAGCAAACCCCGGCGAGATTTCAGCCGAGATCGATTTTGGACCAGCGTGGCGAGAGAAAGACATTGCGCCCGACCTCGCAGGCCTCTTGCTCAAAGAAGGCTTCGGCGAAATGTTGGATCTCGAGCGTCTTGTCCCCCCGCATCAATGCGATCTCGATGGCCGCAATGATCTGTTCGATGCAGAGACCGAGACGGTATCGCCCGGCGTGAGCAAGGCGCTCTATCAGGTCGGCAGGTTCGGGGCGTGCGACCTCGGCCATGTCGCAATAGGTCGATACCAGACCACGGAGCAATTTCCCGTCCGCAGTGACGTTCACGGGTCCAAGTTCGAACTTCTTGAAGCGTCGGTCCGCTTGGAAATCGACCGAGAGCCTCTCGAACAGGGTCTCGATCCCGCAGAGAACTACAGCGACGCCACCCTCGTCTTGCATAAGGGTCTTCAAAGTACGGAGAATATCATGCGCCTCCGACTTCGACCCTCTGGGAAACATGTCCTGAGCCTCATCAATGACCAGAAGCACAGTGCCGAGAAGCTTGAAACGGACTCGGACATCGTTCCAAGCATCCCAAGCAGTGGCGCGCTTTTTCGCGAGTTCGGTGTATCCCGTCTTCTTCAGGACTTCGAACGCCAAGCTCTTGCTCGTTGCTGGGTTCGGTACGGTGACCCGGACCACCGGTATCGGCGCGGCCGACGACGGCTGCAGATCGGGATGATTGTCGACCGCTTTATTGATAAGGGATGTCTTGCCGCTTCCGGCACCACCAACCACCGCCAAACCACGCCGCTCTCCATCGGCCCGGGAGTCATCCGCCGCGATCAACGAATTACCGTTCGCGTCCATTGACAAAAGCCGATCCAGGCGCTCACGAATTTTCCTGTCCCGTTCCAGGGTAATGTACTTGGAACGCATGCCCGCAACGATTTCGCGGATCATGCCACGATCTTGGAGTTCACTGGTCGTCATCACTTGTCCTCAATGTCGAAATTCGGTTCGTCCGGGTCATCGCCGCTCTCGGTTTGATGCTCGGCACGAGGAGAATTTGCGTACGATGTGGACGGCTCGGAAACGGATGAGACCGGATCCGAAGCGGATTTTTTGACGTTTTCGTGAGAAGCGCGACCCATCGTCGGAAGCTCGTCACCAAGGATCCCGTCTTTGGTCATCGCGATCCGAGATGGACGATCCGGCTCACCGAAGAAACCGATGAACAACTTCCTCTCCGCACGCTCAAGCCGTTCCTCGGACCAGTCGTCGGCGAGCAGGCCGACGCGTGCCATCGCATCGCCGTTGATCCGCTCGATGTCATCGATCGTTCGATTGATGACACTCTCCTCGAAGGCCGCTTGCTCCTTGAAGCGAGCCCTGAGAGCGTTTCTGGCCGAGAACCAGGTATGAGCTCGGACTCCGCGGAAGCGCGAGAACACGGACGGCACCTCGATCCATTCACCATCGATCTCGACGGCGATGGCTCCAAGGTCCTCGTTGTACCAGCGGACCTTCACCTCCTTGTTCCGCCGATGCAGCATCGTTTCGGCAAGGAGGTCGGAGTGATACCGGATGCCGAGATACGTGATACCGTCTTTCTGGACGGTCCGCTTTAGCCGTGTACCGAAGGCCAAGCGTCGCCGCCGCAGATCGGCCGGAGGCGCGACGCCATAAGTGTCGACCAGACGGTTCCAGCAATTGGCAGGGGTCTCGCCATCGAGGCCCTCGTGAGGCAGCCGGTGATAGATGTCCACGACCCAACGGATGAGGGCCGCGCACAGATCATCGACGGTCAGTGCCGCCTTGCCTTCCGAGTTGTAGTCACCCCGTTCGAGGATGTTTCCGAACGTCCGTCCGGTGAGACGCGGCATGAGGCCCACCGAGATTGTCTTGAAGACGCGTTCGACGCGAGCACGCATTTCCGGCAGACCGGCGGGGGCGTGTATCAGAGAAATGCCGAGATCCTGTGCAGCAACCGCCACATCGTAGCTCACATATTCCTTGCCACAGTCGGTCGCGATCAGTTCCGGTGTTCCGCGCATCGACCATGGGGTGAGAGCTCCCACGGCATCCGTCCAGACTCCCTTGTCACGTCCAATCATCTCGATTGCCTGAACCGTGGCCTGGGAGTTCGGCGACCGCGACAGGCGCATCGCGAGGATGCATCGCGTGGTCGCACAGATTGCCACGGTCAAATGCCACCGCTTCTTCTTGCCAGTGAGGCCCAACCGAAGCTTGTCTTCATCGTCGAGGAAATTCAGCAGCCCGGAGTCGGCCATCAGAGAGATCAAATCGATCTGCCAGGTGTCCATCTCGACGCGCTGTAGGGGGCGGGTGACATCAAGACCGGTTCCGACAGGAGCGTGCTTCTTGCGGGCCTTTTCCAGGCCGAGACGCGCTACGTCGCAGTGGTACGGATCGAGGCTGAGAATTTCGCGGCGGATCGTTTCCTTCGAAGGACATTCCAGGTCAGGGAGATTCTCGCGGCGGCGTTCGACATTCTTCGCCTCGAATGCGCGCCGAGTGTTCCGCACGATAGCGGATTGCGTGATTCCAGGGCTCATGTATCCGCGCACGCAATCAGCCAAGATGGCGCGGGTGTCTGCACAGAGATTTCGGTCACGGTTTCCCTTAAGACCGCTGCTACCATAGAGGCCGGAGAGACCAAAACCTTCGTAGGCTTTAAGCCATCGACGCAACGTCCGTGCGCTGAATTTTGGGACCTTGGTTTCGGACACCCTACCATCGAACTGGCTCGGTTCCTCGAGGAACCTCGCGGCTTTGCCGACGATGCTGTCCTTCATCGCGTCGATCGACTCGTCGGTACGGTTGACCCTGTTTTCTTCCTCCAGACTGAGAAAGCTACGCACGACCGCCTCCCGTTCGCGCGCGACCTTGTGCATGTTCTCCGGCAGGCTCGACAGCAGGTCGGCAGGGCGATCCAGCATCCTGCGTGCGCCCTCCGGTAGCAACGCGCCTCTCTCATGCTGAATGCATCCAAGCTCGACGAACCGCGCGATCTGGCTGCGATTGTAGCCCACCGTGACGCCCGTGCCGTCAGCTGGGCAGAAGAGGTAGCCAGCATCCGTCACGTCGACCGGCTGAAATGCGATCCCGTCGATTGTGACCTTGTCGCCTTTGCGAAAGGCGAAACGCGGGCTGTCGCCGCTGGGTGCGAAATCCAGCATCAGATCGGCCTCCACCGGACGAGTGCTTCCGGTCCGATGCGCTCGTGGCGAACCAGCTCGAGGGCATGGGTCCGGATCAGGCGAACCACCGCTCGGAACGTCTGGCCGGCGCCTCCGATCGTCGAAACGATATCGGCGATCCGGGCAGCACCGCCCATATTGGAGACAAGGCCGCGCAGGGCGTCATCCGGCTCTCCGTCGTGGAGACGCACGCTGTGGATCAGCTCGGCATTGTAGACCTCGATCGGGTCGAGGTGCTTCTCGGTCACGAGCGCGACCCTGTCCGCGACCTCGGCGGGGACCTGGCTCGCGAGACAACGCATCTCCGCCCGAAAATCGGGTTTCGCGGCGGTCCGGCTGTTCTTGACGATCAGGGCCGTACGGGTTCCGTCCTCGAACGTGACCCGAAAATCGAAGAAGTGGCGTGCGCCCTGCCCCTCCAAGTCGACCCAATGGAAGAGCACCTGGTTTTCCAGGTCCACGACATCGGGACGAGCCTGCATCACGAGCGCGACCCGGAACTCGGTCAGGCTCTCGACCTCCATCCGCCAACCTTCATTCTCGCCGCCCACGAAACTGCCGGTGAAGTGTTCGCGCACGCCCATCTTGACCGCGCGCATCGCCGTGGATGGCTGCGGAAGGCGGAATGTATCTTTTGGTGTTCGGTACATGTTCTTCATTCCTTCGAACTTGAATGCGTTCGGATCTGTAAATTTATCCAAGGTGCGGGCCGCAGAAGCGATTTTGAGAGAAATCTCACAACTCATTGCGATGATTAGTTTTTATCATAGACCGAGGCTCGAAGGTTCTCAGCAGATGCTCCCGCGGCTGCACGGACTACACGCGAAGCAACCCTGCGACCGCGGTCTCTGCTGCGATCGCGTCGAGGGTCGCAGCGCGCACGTGTAGGAATGCCGCCAGCATACTTCGCACTCTCAAGAGATGCTCGCCGCGCTCGCTGTAGACTGGGACATCCCGAAACTCACCGTGCGGTCCCATCGCGTCAAATCGCGTCTCCACGAAGCGAGTGTCAGTGCTGACGATCTCGCTCTCCAAGTCCGCATCGAGGATGCCGCAAAGCGCATCGAGCGAGGCCTCGTCGCGTTCGTCGAAAGGATTCCGCTTTGCGAGGCACCGCAGACTGCGCGCAACAAAGCCGTGCGCCGCCGTGGACCCACCGACTTTTGCAGATCGCGCCTCCCGTTCGAGTTCGCGCCCGAGACGCACGGTTTCTTCAGCGAGGCTTTGGATTGAGCGTTGGTTTTCTTGAGAATTGATCATGGACGTCTCCCATCTTGCTCGGCCCCGATGGCCAAGCGTCAAAATCCGGCCCCCGGTATGGGGACCGGATCGATTTCAGGCGGTGAGGAGTTCAGTGATTTGGAATGCGCCGTCGCAATCGGGCTCCAGGCCGATTGAGCGTAGAAGATCGTCGAACAGATCAGTGAGTACGCAGATCGTCTCGACCTCGGGCGACGCCGGGTGAAAGCCGGCAAAGAGGCATGTCTCGAAGTCGTCGGGATCGCCCACGTCTTGCAAAGCAAGGAGCCTGTGGATCGCGATCAGATCACGCAGGATACGGCGATCAATCCGGGTCGCCGTCTCGAGGCGCAGTGCACAGGAGATCACCCGGGCTTCTGCGGCGGCACCGCCCAAAAGGGCCGCCGCTTGGGCGATGTCATGTCCGTGATTGAAGAGGAGATTCCGTGCATTCGCAAGGGACTCATCGAAAATGTTGAAATCGGCAGAGTCGAACATCTGTATTGCCTTTCATGGCAGCGCTGCACCGATGCGGCAGCTTCAAGATCGCCTTCGCTCCTTTCTCCGGCGTGATATCTGTTGTTCGACGATGAGATTGGCTGGCACTCACAAACACGAAGCAGAAAACTGAAATTTTTTCGAAATCCTGTGCAGATGGGCCCTTTCGACGATCAGGCCATCGTGACTTTCACCCATTATGGATTACCTGAAAATTCATAAGAGGGCTCGTAAGCCGGTCATTTGCAGGCTTACGCAGCCCGGAGTTATTGGACTTCAGACGTGGAATTCCGGTATGGGAGTTGAACTCCCCGCTTCGAATGATCGGCTCACGTCACGTCGTTATACCGTTGGCAGCCGAAAGGTCGCTCGTGAATAGGCAGGGAAATTATGACTGCACTTGATTTATGGATCATCTCGGTGTCGCTAATACTTTTGGCAGCCTTCCTTGCTTTCTGCTGGCATATTCTACGCAGTCACGGGTGCGATCGTCCGGTCGATCAAGAGGCCGTGCAGAGGTTCATAGACACGGCGCCAAGATGGGACGACGATCCTCGGTGTCGGGTCGTTTTCCGCTCGTCACGACGTCCGATCCATCCGGCCTCGCAACAGGAAACGTAGCTGCGAGCCCAAGAGCAGGCGGGACGTTTCTCGACGTCGGAAGACGATCAAGTGTGTGTATCGGTAGACAGTCTGAAGGAATGCGGCTAAGTCAGCCGACATGGACAACACGATGACCATCGCGAACTGCAGCTGGTGGCTGGTCTCCTAACAAGGCGGCCGGAACCATTTTATCCCGAGGCCGCCGCACAGGCGGCCTTTGTTGTTTCCCCTTCCCCCTGTGCGGCGCCTCGCTTTATTCGAGGACACGTAAATGAAGAAACCCATCATTCTGACGGGAGACCGCACCACGGGCCCCCTCCACCTCGGCCACTACGCCGGGTCGCTTCGCAACCGCCTTCGATTCCAGAAGGATCACGAGCAATTCCTACTCCTCGCGGATATGCAGGCTCTGACCGATAATGCGCACGATCCGGGAAAAGTGCGGCGCAATGTGATCGAGGTCGCGCTCGACTATCTCGCTGTCGGCATCGATCCGGAATGCACCACAATCTGTTTGCAATCGCATCTGCCGGCACTGGCGGAGCTGTCGATGCTCTACCTGAATTTCGTCTCGGTCGCCCGATTGGAGAGAAATCCGACGATCAAGGACGAGATCAAAGCCCGAGGGTTCGGAAGGGACATTCCCGCAGGCTTCCTCTGCTACCCAGCCGCCCAAGCTGCAGACATCACCGCTTTCAAGGCCACCATGGTCCCGGTCGGTGAAGATCAGGCCCCCCTGATCGAGCAGACGAACGAAATCGTCCGCCGCATCAACGCGACGGCGGGCAAATCAATCCTTGCAGAAGCCCGGGCTGTCATTCCGAAATCCGGCCGACTCCCCGGGGTGGATGGCAAAGCGAAGATGTCGAAATCGGGAGGGAACGCGATTAGTCTCTCAGCGTCACCTGATCAGATCAGGGCGGCAGTGAAAGCCATGTATACCGACCCTGGCCACCTGCGCGTGAACGATCCTGGCACGGTCGAGGGCAACGTGGTCTTCACGTATCTCGATGCGTTTGATGAAGATCAAACCGAATTGGACAGGCTCAAGGATCACTATCGCTGCGGCGGACTGGGCGACGGAACCCTAAAGAGCCGCCTCGAGGAAATTCTCCAGGAGTTGATCGCCCCGATCCGAGAAAGACGTCAGCTGCTCGCACAGGATCTGGACCATGTTCTGAGCGTCATCCAAGAGGGCACGGAACGAGCGCGGGAGAGAACGGAGGCGACGAAGAAGGAGGTAACCCAGGGTTTGGGATTGTTTCGGCTATGAAGACTTGAAGCAATCAGCCGTAGCGCGTGATATCGGATTTTCACCAAGGCCTTCTGGCCTACAAGATGGACGGGGAACGGACCTTCGCTGCGATTGCAAGCACAGCTACTTTTCGACTACTGTGGAGCGTATTCAGACGCTTATCGTGCCAAGCCTGAAAATCACGGATGGTGTGGGAAAAGAAGGAGATCGATTGCGATTAGCTTCGCGCAGCCTTTACCGCGAAGTGGATTCGGACCTTTAGGCTCGCAGACCAACTGGGCCGCCGACTCGGTCTACTTCGTGAGACTTTATGCTCACCCAAAACAAAAATGTAGCGTCTGGCCGGTTTGGATTGGCCGAGAAGAATCAATCAAGGACTATCCGTGGAGCACAATTCATACTTCGAGGACTTCCTAAAGGGCGTCGTAAACATCGACCAGGATCGCCTGGACTCACTCGACACAAGCATAAGCGCAATTCAAAACTACATTCTCAAATCCGACTACGGCACGAGGATTCGCTTCTTTAAGAGGCAGGGCTCGCTTGCACATGGAACGATTGTTCGCCCATTGAACGGACGAGAATTTGATGCCGACGTCGTGATGATGGTTGCCGAGAACAGTGAGTGGGAGCCGAAAGACTATCTGCTGGACCTCCGTCGTGTGCTTTGGGCCAATTCCAAATACAAAAGCAAGTCACGTCTGTCGGATGTCTGTGTCACACTTGACTACGCCGGCGATAAGAAGATCGATTTGATGCCGATATTTGAGGTTGCTGATAAAGATTACGAAATCAATATTTGCCACCATCGGCACAACCAACTTATCCGCAGTGAGCCGTTCGAGTTCACTGATTGGCTGGTTCAGCGGAACAAGCTTTCTGGAGGGAACTCCTTTAGGAAGATGACCAGGATTTTGAAATATATCAGGAACCACAAAAAAAGCTTCACGTGCCCGTCAGTGTTGCTTACCGCCCTTATCGGCTACCGGATCACTGACAACGACCGAGGCACTGAGGATTTCTCCAGTGTTCCAAAGACCCTGGTTACAGTCTTAGAACGGTTAGATAGTTATCTGGCACCTCACGTTGATGTCCCTGAAGTTCTCAACCCCAGTCCAAGCCTCGACTACGAAGACCTCGGCGAACTGTGGACGATCGATCAGTTCAGAAACTTTAAGGACAAGATCCATCTCTACGCAGGCTGGGCACGGGACGCGCTAACGGAAGAGGATCACAACGCCAGCCTCGCTAAGTGGAGGAAGCTTCTGGGAGACAAGTTTGGAGCTGGTAAAGAGAAGAGCGTTGCTGCCTACAATGTTCTCGCCGCCAAATCCGAGGCCGTCACGCTCGCCACTGATGCCGGTCACTCTGATAGTCTGGTCGAAGCCGTCATGAGAAATGGCGTCAGGATCTTAAATACAACCTTCTACCGCCCACCTCATCTTCGACCATCAACATGGCCCACATCGAATGAGGCTGCGTCATGCAATGTATCTGCGACCTATCATAAAGGTGGCAAAGGTAGTTCAGGTGTGAACGTCGTTGATGGTTCTGCCCTACCACGGGATGGGTGGCTCCGTTTTACCTGCACCCCTTTCCAGCTGCGTTACGACAGGACGGAATACTTTGTGCAATGGCGGGTCACAAATACTGGACTTGTTGCAAAGCTAAAGGGGCAAATGTGAGGTGATTTCTACATTCAAGATGATCAGTTCATGAAGTGGGAAAAGCTTTCGTATCGCGGAGTCCATTTCGTTGAAGCTTTCATCATACGAAAATATGATAATACACTTGCCTGTAGGAGCGCTCCATACAACGTGGTGATCAAATGATATGGCCGATCAGAGAAATACAGAATTCGCATGAGAACCTGAAATACTTGGCCGCACGCAGGAAGGCCTTTGAGGCATGCAATCTCCTTGTGTTTTTGAGCTTCCTCTTTGCGTTGGGGCTATCCGTGTGCGCATTCCTTCTCCCGGAGAGGAAAACGGAAGCGGCCGAAATGTTGGCCATTGTGTCGCTAATATTCACTATCTGCGAAGCCGGGTTTATACACCCCAAAATCGTCAAGACCTCGAGACGGAACGCAACACTGCAAGAGAGGTTCGACTGTAGAGTTTTCGACATTGACGAGAATCCTCACCTCGCCCTGGATATCAGTCAGGCAAGCATTGAAGTAGATGCTTCTGCCCTGAACAAAAAGAAGTTGGCGAACCTGGAGGACTGGTATGAGAGCGATCTTGGAGCGATGCCCAAGCCTGTTGCGGCTCTGGTGGCGCAATATACGTCGACGGCATACGATCATGCTCTGCGGCGTTTCTACCTGAAAGTTCTGTGGTTCTTGTTCATGGCACTGATTATCTTCGTGTTCGTTTTCTTAGTCGGTCAGAATGATAGGTTCAGGGACTCTATCGTTGTCTCCATTGTGCCGTTCGTTCCCCTGTTAACATGGTTTATCACGACGATCCGGTCGAACGACGATCTTGCATCCGATCAAGACAAAACAATGCAGCTGATGGATGATATGTGGCTTCAGATATGCAGAGGGGTGCTGAAAGGGGAAGCACTCAAAGAAGCCGTGAGGGACAGTCAAGATGCACTTTACATGCGCCGTGCAGAAGGAACCTTGATCTTTCCCGGAATCTACAATCTCAAGAGATCAGCATTTGAGGGACGAGCCGCACGAAGAGCCGACACCTTTCGACGAGAATATGCAACTGCCTTTCCTGTTGCCGACAGCGAATAGCTGATGGCATCGATTTGAGTGCTGGGTGTGTCAATCTTGAAAGTATTAGGATGGGGACCTCTTCTACTTCTCGCATGCGGCCAACCGCATGTCGATGTAGAGGATTTCCGTAGAAATGGATAATCGGATCAAGTAGCTGCAACTCAGAAAATTTCGGCCATTTGTAAGTCCGCTTTGGGCCCATTCTGTGGAAAAACACCCGTTCGCGAGCGCAGAATTCTGGCATCCGAAAGCGGCGCAAGCGCCTTACCTGTCAGGCTGTCCGCACTTGCTGCGGTGCAGGAAATATCTTGGCCAGTTTCCTGAGGTTTTGGGCGGTGGCGGCGAGGAGGAATTCGTCCTTTGCCCCGCATGGACCACGTAATCGGAGCCTGTTCAGGCCGAGGATGCGCTTGAGGTGGGCGAATAGCATTTCGACCTTCTTCCTCAGCTTCATCGAGATCACGTATTGCTCGGTTTTCGCAATGTCGCGGGCAACCTGGCGGGCGTCTTCATGTTCCTCGCGGGTGATCGACCGGAAGTCCATGTTGGGACAGCAACGCGACTTCGAGGGGCAGGCCTGGCAGGTGTGCTTCAGGCACCGGTATTTGGCGACGCCCTTGCCGGTCGGCCCGCGGTTCGGATCGGAGTAGTTCCGGCGGAATTGCTTCAGTTCGTGGCCTTCCGGGCAGATGTATTGATTGTTCTCGGCATCCCACTCAAAGTCGGCCCGGGTCCAGGTCCCGTCGCTGCGCCCCGACTTGTCGAAGACAGGGATGTGCGGGGCAATTTTGCGGTCAACCAGCCATCCTAACATCGGCGCGGTGCCATAGGCCGTGTCCGCGATCAGGCGCTCTGGGTGCAAGTCGAACTTGGCCTTCACCCGCTCAAGCATGGTCTTCGTCGATCCGACCTCGGCCTGACGGATCGACCTCGTGGCCTCCACGTCCACAATCACGCCATGGTCCGTATCGATCAGGTAATTGTCGGAATAGCTGAAGAAAGCCGGACCTTTACGGGCCGCCGTCCACTGGCTGGCCGGGTCGGAATGCGAGGTAAACTTGGGCTGCACCTCGCTGGCCGCGCCAAAGGCGACTTCGTCCAGGGTCTCCAGATACTCACGGACGGCCCGGGGCGCGTCGGCAGGGTCGATCTGCCCGGCGTCCCAATCCTCTTTCGGCGTCGAGTTCTGCTTGTTGGCATCCGCTTCGATCAGACTTGCGTCGACCGCCATGCGCTGCCCGCTGACCAGGCCCTCAGCGATGCACCGTGCGACCGTCACCTCGAACAGATGGCGCAGCAACTCGCTGTCCCGGAACCGCCCGTGTCTATTCTTGGAAAATGTCGAGTGATCGGGAACTCGGTCGGCGAGGTCGAGGCGGCAAAACCAGCGATATGCCAGGTTCAAATGCACCTCTTCGCACAGCCGCCGCTCCGACCGGATGCCGAAGCAATAGCCGACCAGCAGCATCCGGATCAGCAACTCGGGATCGACCGAGGGGCGGCCCGTGTGACTGTAGAACTCTGCAAGATGGGCACGGATACTGCTCAGGTCGACGAAGCGGTCGATGGACCGAAGCAGGTGATCTTGCGGGACGTGATCTTCCAGCGAGAACTCGTAGAACAACGCCGGCTGCGCTTCCTGCCTCGGTCCCATCATCGCCATTCCTCCCGCCCAATGTCGGAATTGAATCAGCAGGATGCCCATCGATCAAGCGTGAGTTTTTCAACAAAATAGGCGGTGAACCGACACTCGCCGCGGGCGCGCTCGAAGCCAAGTCCAGCCGAAGAACCGGACTTTCGGCCGAACCGGGCCACGCGGTACGGGGATGATCGACAGGTTGGACGGGTTCCAGTTTGTTCTCTACACATGCGACTTGATCGATTCAGCCCGGTGATGGCGGGCATTCAGACCGTGTCGAATTCGCGGAATGCGCTGCTGCGCCGCATGACCGCTTCGGACCCAAATTGGACGCGTCAAACCGTGGAGTTTTCGCAGTCGCATCATGGGCTCGCCTGTCGCGCTCAGCCCGGAGCTGCCGTTCGCTCTCGCGTTGCGTGCGTCCGCAACGCTCACTCAGCTTCCGAGGTGCGGACACGATAGCATTTCAGTTCGCACGATTTTTATCTCGGCATCTCGAAGCTGATCTGGACGCTTTCGTCACTGATCTCTCCAAAGAAGCCGGTCCAGTAATTCTCCAGCCGGATTGCGTGTTCTTCACTCAGCGCCGACTTGGCCTCGCCATTGAGCTCATTGAACCCGAAGCCCCAGACCATCACGCGGTCTGCCTGACTCTCGGATGGCTCAAATCGCGAAGCTTCGAGGACGGCTTGCCGGCCCATGGCGGCGAAGTCACCCTCGCCGTCGACCAGTTCCTTCCACCCGTTGTCGAGAAGATTCGAGAAGATGTAGAGGTCGCAGGACGTGATCGCACAGCGCGATTGGATCGTCCGGAAGATCGTTTTCGCGAGCGCGGTCTTGGATGTAGCCACGTCCTGTTGCGAGACCTCCATAACGGCCTGAAGCGCCCTCTCTTGGCTCTCAAGCCGGACGGCCTCGAACTCGTTCTGCTCCTGCTGACAGGTAAGCCGCTCTTCCGGGGTGACCTCACGTTCTTTGGTCCCCATCAAAATGCCCTTCGCCCAAGAAATGAGGTCCTCTCCGAGCGCTGTGTTTTGCTCATCGCGGCTCAGGACATCCTCACATGCCAAGGAAGGTGTGAACTCGTTCGACACGCAGGTCTCGAAGATCCATTCCGACGACAGCGATGCTCCCCGAACTTCGCCGATCATGAGCTCGCCGCCGAAATCGGGGTCCTGAAAAAGGATCTCGATACCTGCTTCGAAGGCATCCTGCTCTGCACGGTTCAGCGTTGATGTTCGGTCGACGATCAGGATGTGGCGATCCCCAGTGCAGGATTGCGATTGTGCTACGGCCTGGCTGCCGGCCAGGGTACATGCAACGGTCGCCAGCGCCATCAAATGTGAATGCATACTTTTGCTCCATGAATTCTTCAGGCTGCGTTTGTCAGGGGCTCTTCGTCCGGCTCGTGAAGGGTACCATTTTCTTGGTCGAAGATTTCTTCCCATTCGCGCAGGGCTTCAGGGTTCCAGGTCAAGAACTTCAGCGACTTCGCGTATGTCAGAGCCTCGCGTTTTATACGGGCGGAATCTTCCGCTTCCGCAGCTTGCATTGCGAACTTCATATCCTGGATTTGGGCCTCGATTTTCTCCGAAGGACCGATTTCGTCTTTCAGCTCCTGTTCCTGATCCTCGATATTTACATCGAGGTCGGCAATGATGGCTTCAGCCTTAGCGCGTCCGGCAGAGACCCCATTGGCAATTCGGACTTCGGTATTGAGAGCGGCGCTGTAGGATTGTGCTGCCAGCTGGTACTCGAACACAGGGTCATGACGTGACACCTTCGAAACCATCACCGAGACTACGGCGAAGAAGTAGAAGCTGAACGCAATCACCGCATCGGCCGAAACCACGGGATACGTGACGTGGCGCAGCTTAGAGAGCTGTTCGCGAATGCTCGCGGCCTGCTCTCTAAGGCGGCTGATTTCCTCCGCTCGGTCTTCTACGGTTCTGCCACCACGGTTTCTCTGCTCGAGGGAAGAGATGCGCGTCGAAAGCGTTCGCTGTTCGGCGAGCAAGGTGTTCGCCTCAGGGACAATGCTGCGAACGGTGGTGGCCCCATAGATAGTTGTAAGCGACAGCACGGTGACCATGACGATCAGGACGGCGTACAACGTGCTGTAGCTGCTTCCGATTGTGCCATCTTCAAGCAGGTGGCGCGACCTCACCCGCGTGATCAGGTAGGCAAGAGTAGACCCCAAAGAAAACAGGATGATGCCGAGAAGGATCGCCGCCATGCGAGCGAAAAACGGATCTTCGAGCAGGACCTCAAAGCCGGGAAGCGAGTAGATTATGTCAAACGGAATGACGAGCAGACCAACGACGCCGGCACCAATCGATATCGCCCGCCGCCACCTCGGCGACAGCGTCTCAGTGTCGATTGTCGAAGCCATGGAGGCCAGGCCGCCTTCAGAGCCCTGCATCGGTTCGAGCTTAAACCGCAGACGGTCGATCATACTGCGGTGTTCCATCTTGTAAGGCGGTCTTCCGAGCGCGGCATGCCACGCCTCGAAGCGTTCCTCTGACCGCTCTCTCTCACGACGTGCAACGACGCGGAGGGAGTGCTTCTCCTCGAGTTCGCTCTCCGCGCGCTTTAGGACCTCGCCGGAGTGCTTCCGGGCTGCCTTGATCCTTCTGAGGAGGCGCTCCCGCTTGTTTCGGGTATTCTCTTCGTCCTGCTTCGCCTGGAATTCCAGACCGTGAAGCTGGCGCTCTCGTTGAATACGATTTCTTTCTGAAGCTCTTTCGAGTTCGACTTTGTATTTGGCCACGGGGTGGTCACGACCGACGCGCACACCCATGATCACATCCCGTAGGGCATGAAAGAAGCGTTTCACGAAATTCTCCGGTTAAATCAGACTCGCTGGTGCATGCTCACGATTTGCTTTCAAAGTGTCAAACTTAGTTTATCCGCCCTTACCCTTGATGGCGTACGCAGACGCGGCAAAAATTGAGCGGGCGCGGCGAACGGCAGAAAGGCCCGCGGGGCGGCCATTGGGGCCTTGGATTATGCTTGCTGCGCGTTGCCGTGAAGGTCCGGTATGGGGAAGCCGCGCTACGGCGTTGGTTATCTTGGCGAACGGCGGCTATGGGCCGCTCACGACGGGTCGCGCCAATTCTCGGGGCGCGACCTGCATTATCCGCGTGGCTATTCCGCCGTCTGCAGGATCGGGACCGGTGGCATGGCATGGGGCATCGCAGGCGCTCGTTCGCGCGCGTAGACGAGCCGGAAGGCCGCGGGCGTGAAGTAGAAGCTGACGTCGGCAGCCAGCAGCACGCCGCCCGCGACCGCAATGGCAAGGGGGCAAAACCCGCCGCCGACGAGTATCAGTGGCAGAAAGCCGCCCCCGTTGATGATCGTGATCAACACATGTGAAGGATGCTGTCCATAACGACGCTCACCATTGCCTGCGGACGACCTCGTACCGCCTCGCGGCCGATCTCAAGACGGCAGCCGGGCGGCAGCGCGAAGCGCTACGCTTCCATCTCGGCGCGGATATCGGGCAGCGCCTCATCGGGCAGGAAACCCCGCAGAAAAAACGCCTCGACCGTGTTGGTAAGCTCGCCGTTGCGGACGGCGGGACAAACGACGAAAAGGCGGTGCTCGGGTCCGTCGCGGAGATCGAAAAGGCCTTCATGGCTATTCAAGGCTTTTTGCTCCGCTGATACGGCTCAGGCGACCAATTTCCCGCCGAAAGTGTCCAATGGCCAGCTTTTGGTTGTCATAATGGACAAATGACCCCCGTAATGGTCAATATTTGGTGGTCGTTACACAAACCGTGAGATCAAAAACCTAACCGCATTTCGAGTGGCCGCAGGACGCGCAGGTCATGCAGCCTTCGACCATGCGCATGTCGTATT
The DNA here is from genome assembly GCF_009363555.1 of Sulfitobacter sp. THAF37. Taxonomy (NCBI): domain Bacteria; kingdom Pseudomonadati; phylum Pseudomonadota; class Alphaproteobacteria; order Rhodobacterales; family Roseobacteraceae; genus Sulfitobacter; species Sulfitobacter sp. THAF37. The sequence continues at coordinate 1,763,476 of NZ_CP045372.1, read as the reverse complement.
GGCCGCAGGACGGACAGGCCGGTCCCCGAGGAGCGTCGAGCCCGACCACGCGGGCCTGAGGGTCGGTTTTCAGGCCCAGACCCTCGCCCGCGATGAAGCCGGTGGCGATCATGTGTTGCTCGATCACGCCGCCGATGGCGGCCAGGATGGACGGGATGTACTTGCCCTTCATCCAGGCCCCGCCGCGGGGGTCGAAGACGGCTTTCAGCTCCTCCACCACGAAAGACACGTCGCCGCCGCGCCGGAACACCGCCGAAATCATCCGCGTCAGCGCCACCGTCCAGGCGAAATGCTCCATGTTCTTGGAGTTGATGAAAACCTCGAAGGGGCGGCGGTGGCCGTTCAGCACGATGTCGTTGATGGTGATATAGAGCGCGTGTTCGCTGTCGGGCCATTTGACCTTGTAGGTGTTGCCCTCCAGCTCGCTTGGCCGGTCCAGCGGTTCGGACATATAGACCACCTCGCCGCCTTCTTCGACCAGCACCGGCTTCTCCTCGGACTTGGTGTCGCTGACCGACAGCACAGACCCCGTCACATCGTTCGGCCGGTAGGTCGTGCAGCCTTTGCACCCGGTCTCGTAGGCCTGCATGTAGACGTCCTTGAAGGCGTCAAAGCCGATGTCCTCGGGGCAGTTGATGGTCTTGGAGATGCTCGAATCCACCCATTTCTGCGCCGCGGCCTGCATCTTGACGTGATCCAGCGGCGCCAGTGTCTGGGCGTTGACGAAATAGTCGGGCAGTTCCGCGTCGCCTTTCAGTTCGCGCCACATCTGCACGGCGTAATCGACAACTTCCTCCTCCGTCCGGCTGCCGTCCTTTTGCAGGACCTTGCGGGTGTAGGCATAGGCGAACACCGGTTCGATCCCGGAACTGACGTTCCCGGCGTACAGGCTGATGGTGCCGGTGGGCGCCACCGAGGTCAGCAGGGCGTTGCGGATGCCGTGTTCGCGGATCGCGGCGCGCACGTCTTCGTCCATCATCTGCATCGTGCCGGAGGCGAGGTAAGCATCGGCATCGAACAGCGGGAACGGTCCTTTCTCCTTGGCCAGATCGACACTGGCGAGATAGGCGGCACGGGCGATCTGCTTCATCCATTCTTCGGTCCGGGCGGCAGCCGCGTCAGAGCCGTAGCGCAGGCCGGTCATCAGCAGCGCGTCGGCCAGACCGGTGACCCCCAGCCCGATGCGCCGCTTGGCCTGCGCCTCGCGCGCCTGCGCCTCCAGCGGGAATTTCGATGCGTCCACGACGTTGTCCATCATCCGCACCGCTGTCGCGACCAGGTCGCCCAGCGCATCCAGGTCCAGACCGGCGTCGTCCTCGAAGGGGTTGCTGACAAGCCGCGCAAGGTTGATCGACCCCAGCAGGCAGGCGCCATAGGGCGGCAGGGGCTGTTCGCCGCAGTTATGGACATAAAGACCATTGGCATCGAACGCGTTGATGCCCGGAACCTGCAGGTCGTATACCTCTTCCTCGCCGTCGGGATGATTGGCGATGACGGTCGCGGTAAAGCGTTCGCGGTTCAGCGCGCGCTTGTAGCCTCCAAGCGAGGTTTGCAGACGCCGCGCCTTGGCAACATCGGCAAAACCGATGCGGTCGGCATAGGTGTGCAGGTTCTCGCCGCTGATCACCAGCTCGTGCTGCGCCTTGGTCGGATAGGTCGCCACGCCCCCCTTGCCGTCGGGCAGGATGCCGACCCCGCCCGGACGGCGGTCGCGGTAGATCGTGCTGTTGATGCCCAGCCGCAGCAGCATGCGCTGCGCCGCTTGCAGCAGGTCCAGGTCGCTTTGCGCCAGGCGGATCGAAACGCCCTTTTCCCGGGTTCCCTGCACCGATCCATCCGCGTCGAACAGCCCGCGCAGGAAGGCGGCACAGAAGCCGGTTGTCTCCGCGGCTTCGATTTGGGGTGTGATCGTCTTGCGACCCCGTTCCATGCCGTATTCATGGGCCAGGGCCTTGAGCGCAGCGGTTCCGATGCGGTATTCGCCCCGCCCCTCGACATGCTGCCAGCCGGTGAAATCGGCGCGGTGCGGCATGTCCCGCAGCAGCTGTTCGACGTGGTCGGCGATGCCGCCCCCCGGTTTCGTGCCATCGGCACAGATCTGTTGCGGCCAGATGGAAATCAGCGCCTTGTCATCCCGGATCACACCGTCACCGACAAGCAGGCCGAGCAGGTAGCCGCGTTCGCCTTCGGCGGATGTCTCGCATCCGGCAGTGCGGTGGTCATGCAGCATGATCTCGTCGCCCGGCACCAGGTCGGCGGCGGGCACCCATCCGGTGTCGATGCGCCAGCGGGTTCTGGATGTCACCTTTCGGACCAGGTGGTCGTCTGTAAGGCGCAGCGCGCGCCCGCAGGTGGTCGAGAGTTTCCGTACCGGTTTGACCCCTGTGCTGAAGAAACCTGCGTCGCCGGTCGCATGGGCCTGCCCATCCACCAGCGCGACAAAAGGTGTCCCCACCAGATCGCGCACCTGCCGCGCGCCGCCGGCGGTCCCGACCCAGGTGTCGGCGGTGACGCAGGGGTTGGTCGCCGCGATGGTTTCGCAGTAGCTGAGGTTGTTGGCCTGATTGATCCGGTCGATGAAGATCACACCGGGTTCGGCATAGTCGTAGGTGGCGCGCATGATCCGGTTCCACAGGTCGCGGGCCTGCAGGGTGCGATAGACCTTGTCGCCAAAGACCAGCTCCCACGGCCCGTCGGCCTTGACCGCGTCCATGAAGGCATCGGTGATCAGCACCGACATGTTGAACATGCGCAGCCGCGCAGGGTCGGATTTGGCCGCGATGAAATCCTCGACATCCGGGTGGTCGCAGCGCATGGTCGCCATCATCGCGCCTCGCCGCGACCCCGCGGACATGATGGTGCGGCACATCGCGTCCCAGACATCCATGAACGACAAGGGACCCGACGCATCGGCGGATACGCCCTTCACATCCGCGCCCTTGGGCCGGATGGTCGAGAAATCGTAGCCGATGCCGCCCCCCTGCTGCATGGTCAGCGCGGCCTCTTTCAGCATGTCGAAAATACCGGCCATGCTGTCGGGCACGGTCCCCATGACAAAGCAGTTGAACAGCGTCACCCGCCGCGCGGTACCCGCCCCGGCGATGATGCGGCCCGCGGGCAGGTACTTGAAATCCTCCAGCGCGGCGTAGAACCGTTTTTCCCAAGCGGCCGGGTCTTGCTCGACCTGGGCGAGGTCGCGGGCGATGCGCAGCCAGGTGTCTTCGACCGTGGTGTCGCGCGGCGTGCCGTCCGCGTCCTTGAAGCGGTACTTCATGTCCCAGATCTGTTCGGCGATGGGGGCGGCGAAACGGGACATGGGCGATTCCTGTGATGCAGAAGGGAAGGTCTCAACCTAACAAGAATCCATCAGACTGACCACCCGAATTCCTGCGCCAATGTACCACACTTTGACGGTGCCGCGCGATGGGCTACCCTATCTCGTGGCTCGGGGGTGAGTCTGGGGAAAAGCCTGTGGATAAACACGTCAATCTGATCAAGCTGAGCGTCGGCACCGAAAGCATCGAGGATCTGGAGACCTGGCAGCGTCAGCGGTCCAAGCAGATCAAGGACGGCAAATACTATCACATCACGCGGATGTGGCCCAAACGCGAGGCCGAGGTGCTGAACGGCGGCTCGATCTATTGGGTGATCAAAGGCGAGGTGCAGGCGCGCCAGCGCATCCTGGGATTCGACGAGAAGATCGGCAGCGACGGCATCCGCCGATGCGGCATCGTGCTGGACCCCGAGATCGTCCGGGTTTCGCCCGCGCTGCGCCGTCCGTTTCAGGGTTGGCGCTATCTCGACCCCGCCGATGCCCCCCGCGACCTGCGCAAGGGCGAGGCCGGCGACACGGCCCTGCCCACCGAGCTGGACCGCGCATTGGCGGAAATCGGGGTGATCTGAGAAGGTCGCGCCCAGGCGCCACCCTGCCCTGACGGTCAGGCAGGCGCGCCGCCCCGGTCGGTCCTATCCCAGCCGGGCCTCAAGTTCCTTCAGCGTTTCGCGTACCCCATCGTCCACCGGGGCGGTGCGGCTGCGCCAGAGGGTCGCCTGAGAGCGCAGGACCATGCCGTCGCAGAGCACCTTGAGGTGGTTGGCGCGCAAGGTCTCGCCGCTGGAGGTGATGTCGGCGATCGCCTCGGCGGTCTCGTTCGCCACGGTGCCTTCGGTCGCGCCCTGGCTGTCGACCAGCGCGTAGTCGGCGACGCCGCTGTCGCGCAGGAAATTGCGGACCAGCCGGTGATATTTCGTGGCGATCCGCAGGCGGAATCCATGCGCCGCGCGAAAGGCGGCGGCAGCGGCGTCGAGATCGTCCAGCGTGTCCACGTCGATCCAGGCCTTGGGCACCGCGATGATCAGATCGGCATGGCCAAAGCCCAGTTCCTCAACCGGTTCGACCAGCTGTTCCCAGAGCGCCAGCTTCTCGTGTACCAGGTCGGTGCCGGTGACGCCCAGGTGAATGCGCCCGGCGGCCAGTTCGCGCGGGATTTCGCCCGCCGACAGCAGGATCAGGCTGACCCCGTCGATCCCGGCCACGGCCCCGGCATATTCCCGGTCCGATCCCGTCCGCTGCAGCGTGATGCCATGCTGTGCGAACCATTGAAACGTCTTTTCCATCAGCCGACCCTTGGACGGCACCCCGAGCTTGAGCGTCATGCCGTGCCCTCCAGTTCCAGCATCAGCCCGGGGCGCATCACGCCGCCCACCGCCGGGATCGCCAGCCCCTGCCCCAGCTGCCGCGTCAGCGCGTCGTAGCGCCCGCCGGTCGCCACCGTCGGCAGGTCGGCCCGCGCGTCGGCCCGAAAGCCAAAGACGAAACCGTCGTAGTATTCCATCGACGACCGGCCATAGCTGGCCTCGAACATCAGGCTGTCGGTCTCGACGCCGCGCGCCTTCAGCGCCTTCTCCCGGGCTGCGATACGGGCCACCGCCGGTGCGATATAGGGCATGTCCACCGCCAGATCGTGCAGCCGGCTGAGGGCATGCGGCATGGTTTCGCGCACGTCGAGCAGCGCCTCGATCTGCCCGACCTCGCGGGCGGACAGCGGCGGTGTCGCCGCGTCCTCGTGCAGGGCCGCGATGCGGTCCTCGATGTCGGCATGGCTGCGCAGCCCGATCAGCGGGGCGTCGGTGGCCGCCTTTCCCGCCAGCAGCGCGGCCCGGCTGGGCGGCACCGGGACCCGCCCCCCGAACCGATCCAAGAGCGCGCGAAACCGGCGGGGTCGCCAGATATGCCTCATCAGGGCGTGCTTGCGCCGGGCGCTGGTCTGCAACCCTTCCACCGCCGCCATCAGAAGCCCGATATCCCCCGTCACCGCCCGCAGCGGCAGCCCGCGCAACGCCTCGGCGATCAGGGCAAAAACCTCGGCATCCGCCGCCGCCGGATCGGTCGGGTCGAAAACCTCGTAACCGACCTGGATATATTCATTGGCGCGGTCCGGGTCTTCCTCCTGGCGGCGAAACACCTCGCCCGCGTAGGTATAGCGCGCGGGTTCCGCGCCTTCGGCCATGTGCATCTGCACCACCGGCACCGTGAAGTCCGGGCGCAGCATCTGCTCGCCCCGCAGCGCATCGGAAGTCACATAGGCGCGCGCGCGCATGTCCTCGCCGTAAAGTTCCAGCAGCGTGGCCGCCGGTTGCAGGATCGGCGGTTCCACCAGCGCAGCGCCCTGCGCCTCGAACATCGCGCGCAGGCTGGCCGCGCGGGCCAGGGTTTCGGAGCGTGTGGGCATCACTGGTTGTCCAGTATGTCGCGAACCCTGGCCACCAGCTGGTCGCGCGGCACCTCGTACTGGCTGGGCCGGTCCTTCCATTCCTCATGGGTGGCGCTTTGCGCGATCTTCGCCCCTAGGATCAGGTCCTTGATCTGCACCACGCCGCGGGCGTTTTCATCTCCGCCTTCGATGACGGCGACGGGGCTGCCCCGCTTGTCGGCGTATTTCAGTTGGTTGCCGAAGTTCTTGGGATTGCCCAGATAGACCTCCGCCCGGATACCCGCCTGCCGCAGCTCGGCCACCATCGCCTGATAATCGGCCATGCGGTCGCGGTCCATTACCGTCACGACCACGGGTCCGGGATCGGGGGCCGCGCCCTCGGTCTTCATCGCCAGCGCGGCCAGCAGCCGGTCCACGCCGATGGAAACACCGGTGGCGGGCACTTCCTGCCCGGTGAAGCGTTTCACCAGGTCGTCATACCGCCCGCCGCCCGCGACAGAGCCGAAGTTGCGGGTGCGGCCCTTCTCATCCTGGATTTCGAAGGTGAGTTCGGCTTCGAAGACAGGGCCGGTGTAGTAGCCGAGGCCGCGCACGACGGAGGGGTCGATCTCAACCCGGTCGGGCCCGTATCCGCCCGCTTTCAGCAGGTCAGAGATCAGGTTCAGTTCATCCACGCCCTGCATACCGATGTCTGATCCGGCAACGAGGCTGCGAAGGCGGTCAACTGTTTCGGCACCCGACGCGCCTTTGGCCTGCATGAAGCCCATCACGACATCGGCCTGTGGGCCGTCCAGCCCCGCACCCTTGGTAAAGTCCCCGCTCTCGTCCTTGCGGCCTTCACCCAGCAGGGCGCGCACGCCTTCCGGCCCCAGCCGGTCCAGCTTGTCGATGGCTCGCAGAACGATCCCGCGCTCGGCTTCCTTGTCGTCCCCCGACAGGCCCGCCACCTCCAGCACGCCGTTCAGGACCTTGCGATTGTTCACCCGCACGATGTAGTCGCCGCGCGCGATTCCGACTTCTTCCAGGCAATCGGCCAGCATGGCGCAGATCTCGGCGTCCGCCGCCACGCTCGGCGCGCCGACGGTGTCCGCATCACATTGATAGAACTGGCGAAACCGCCCCGGCCCCGGCTTTTCGTTGCGCCAGACCGGCCCCATCGCGTAACGCCGGTAGGGCGTCGGCAGGTCATTTCGATGCTGGGCATAGACCCGCGCCAGCGGGGCGGTCAGGTCATACCGCAGCGCCAGCCAGTCGCCGGGCTTGTCGCCCTCGGCGTCCTCCTGCCAGGCAAAGACGCCCTCATTGGGGCGGTCGACGTCGGGCAGGAACTTGCCCAGCGCCTCCACCGTCTCGACCCCGGAGCTTTCCAGCGCGTCGAACCCGTAGCGGTGATAGACGGCGGCAATCTTGCGCAGCATCTCGGCCCGATGCGTGACCTCGGCGCCAAAGTAGTCGCGGAACCCTTTAGGGGTTTCGGCCCTGGGGCGGGGGGTCTTCTTGGGCTTGGCCATGATACCTGTTCCTGTCAGCGCGGTTCGTGCGCCCTGCCTCTACCCCAGCCCCCTTTCGAGGGCAAGCGGAGCGGGGCGGGGTGGCCTTGGTCTTTTCCGCGGTGCATATCCATCGACAACAGGCATTTCAGGCGGCCTTTCTCCATGCTAGGAACGCATCATGGAAAGACTCGAAGAACAGATCGCCCACCTCAGCCGCATGGTCGATGACCTGTCGGATGTGGTCGCCCGACAGGAGGGTGAAATCGCCACGCTCACGCGGCGCGTGCAGATGCTGATGCAGCGCGAAGGCGAGCGGGAGGCGAGCCAGGGCGCGGGTATCGTGCTGGGAGACGAACGCCCGCCGCATTATTGAACCAGTGCCGCCCCCGGGCGCCAAAATTCTTCAAAGAATTTTGCCCGGAATTTTCGAAAATTCCGGCCGCTCAGCCGCTGGTCTTGGTGGCGGTGGCGATCACGTCGCCCTCATGGATCAGGAATTCGGTCCAGCGGCTGGAATTGCCGAAACTGTCGTAGGCGCTGACGAAGAAGGTGTTCCTGTCCATCCGGCCGATCCGGGACCCGCAGGGTTTGCCCTGCCCCGCGCCGCAGACGTCGCGCTTTATCTCTTCGTAGGCCCGGTCGGTTGACCCCACCGGCAGGTTCTCTCCGCCCGGACCGTAGTGCAACTGTTCATAGAGCGACGGCGCGCCCAGCAGCACGTTGGCGGCAGTGAACTGACGCGGGCAGCCGTCGGAGAACCCGGTGACATAGAAGGTCCGCGCCACAGCCGCGCCCGGCGCGGAATCGTGCAGCGCATAGCCGCGCGCCGGGGCGTTTTCGATTTTCGACCCCAGGGATTGCCCCTTGGCGTCGCAGACGCGGGCAACCACGCCGTAGGGCAGGACATCGCCATAGGCCACGTCCCGCACGTCTGACCTTTCGCGGGAGGCGCGGCTGCCCCCACCGCCGCCGAAAAGACCGAACAGCCCGCCACCGCGCCGGGCCGGTTCACGGGCGGTTTCGGCGTCCTCGTCGCCGGGCACCACGGCCCCCTCTCCGCCCGAAGCGGCACCGGTGCCGAAGAACCCCTCGCGCGCGACTTCCGCATCGTCCGGCAGGGCCTGCACCGCGGGATCGTCATCTGCCAGATCCACCTCGTTGATCCGGTCGAGTCCGTCCAGCGGATCACCGCAGGCGCCAAGCGCCAGAAGCGCAGCTATCAGAAGTGTGGATCGTAAGATGGCCAAGCCCCCCGGAAGTTGCCGTTATTTACCGCAGCGCGCGGATGAGGTCCAGCAATGCAGGCCGACACCGTCGCAAGCGGCAGGTTCCGGTTCAGATTTCCTGCACTTCCAGCACCCCGCCTAGCGAGCGGATCGCGCCCTTGATCTGCGGTGTGACGGGGTATTCAAAGCCCAGATCGACCTCGACCTCGCCGGGCAGGCCGGGGTCCATCAGGCACAGCTGGATCGGCCCCTTGCCCCCTGCCCGTGCGGCGGAACGCGCCCCTTCCAGCACCTGCGCCACCGCCGGGATCGCATCCGCCGCATCGACAAAGACGCGCAGGCCGATGCTGCCGGCGTCCGCCACCGCCATATCCACAGGGGCCACCGACCGGCCCAGCAGCTTTAGCTGGTCGCTTTCCATCGTCGCCTCCACCGTGATCACGACCTTCGATCCGGTTTCCAGGTGGTCGCGGGCCAGTTCCAGCGTGTCCGAAAACAGCGTCACCTCGTAGCCCCCGGTGGGATCGGAGAGCTGGGCAAAGGCAAAGCGGTTGCCGCGCGCGGATTTGCGTTCCTGCCGCCCGGCGACCACACCGGCCAGCCGCGCGTTCATCGCGCCGCGTTCCGTCACCTTGTCGGTCAGTTCGTCCAGCGTCAGGAAGGGCACGCCCCGGTCGTTGCCCCACTTGCGCTTGAGCGGTGTCATGTAATCGTCCAGCGGATGCCCCGACAGGTAAAAGCCCACCGCCTTGAACTCTTCGGTCAGCCGTTCGGCGGGCAGCCAGTCGTCGCAGGGCAGCATGCGCGGCTCGGGCAGATCGTCGCCCGCCTCGCCAAAGAGCGATACCTGGTTCGACGCCTTCTGCTCGTGCACCGCCGCCGAATAGGCCACCAGCGCATCCAGCGCCTGGAACACCCGGCGGCGGTTGGAATCCAGTTCGTCGAAGGCGCCCGAGCGGGCCAGCATTTCCAGCGGGCGCTTGCCCACGCGTTTCAGGTCCACCCGCCGCGCGAGATCGAAGAGCGTCGCAAAGGGCCGGTCGCGCCCCTCGACCTTGCGCCCTTCGGTGATCAGCTTCATCGCCTCCAGCCCGACGTTCTTGAGCGCGCCCAGCGCATAGACGAGCGCCCCGTCCACCACCTTGAAAGACGCATCCGACCGGTTCACGCAGGGCGGCACCCACGGCAGTTCCAGCCGCTTGCGGACCTCTTCGAAATAGATCGCCAGCTTGTCGGTCAGGTGGATATCGCAGTTCATGACGCCCGCCATGAATTCCACCGGATGGTTCGCCTTGAGCCACGCGGTCTGATAGCTCACCACCGCGTAGGCCGCCGCGTGCGACTTGTTGAAGCCGTAGTTGGCGAATTTTTCCAACAGGTCGAAAACCTCACGCGCCTTGGCCGGGTCGACCCCGTTGGCGACGGCCCCCTGTTCGAACTTGGGCCGTTCCTTGGCCATTTCCTCGGCGATCTTCTTGCCCATGGCGCGGCGCAGCAGGTCGGCGCCGCCCAGCGAATAGCCCGCCATGACCTGCGCGATCTGCATCACCTGCTCCTGGTAGACGATGATGCCCTGGGTCTCTTCCAGGATGTCGTCGATCAGCGGGTGGATCGATTCCAGTTCACGCTTGCCGTTCTTGACGTCGCAATAGGTCGGGATGTTCTCCATCGGGCCGGGACGGTACAGCGCCACCAGCGCCACGATGTCCTCGATGCAGGTGGGTTTCATACGCTTCAGGGCATCCATCATGCCGCTGGATTCCACCTGGAACACCGCCACCGTCTTGGCGCTGGAGTAGAGTTTATACGACGCCTCGTCATCCAGCGGAATGGTCGAGATATCGTCAAGCACGCCCTCCGGCGGCGTGAACAGCTCCGTGCCGTCCGCCGCGATGTGCAGGTGACGGCCGGAGGCCATGATCTGGTCCACGGCGTTCTGAATCACGGTCAGCGTCTTCAGGCCGAGAAAGTCGAACTTTACCAGCCCCGCCTGTTCGACCCATTTCATGTTGAACTGCGTCGCGGGCATATCGGACCGCGGGTCCTGATAGAGCGGCACCAGCGCGTCCAGCGGCCGGTCGCCGATCACCACACCGGCGGCGTGGGTGGAGGCGTTGCGCAACAGCCCCTCGACCTGCTGGCCGTAGTCCAGCAGCCGCGCCACGACCTCCTCGTTCTTGGCCTCCTCGCGCAGGCGCGGCTCGTCCGCCAGCGCCTTTTCGATACTGACCGGCTTGACCCCCTCGACCGGGATCATCTTGGACAGGCGATCCACCTGCCCGTAAGGCATCTGCAGCACCCGGCCGATGTCGCGCACCGCCGCCTTGGACAAAAGCGCGCCGAAGGTGATGATCTGGCCCACCTTGTCGCGCCCGTACTTGCCCTGCACGTATTGGATCACCTCCTCGCGCCGATCCATGCAGAAGTCGATGTCGAAGTCCGGCATCGACACCCTTTCGGGGTTCAGGAACCGTTCGAACAGCAGGGAATAGCGCAGCGGGTCCAGGTCGGTGATCAGCAGGGCATAGGCCACGAGCGAGCCCGCCCCCGAGCCGCGCCCCGGCCCCACGGGAATATCCTGATCCTTGGCCCATTTGATGAAATCCGCCACGATCAGGAAGTAACCGGGAAAGCCCATCCCCTCGATGATCCCAAGCTCGAATTCGAGCCGCTTCTCGTATTCCTCCACCGGCGCGGCATGGGGAATGATCGCCAGCCGGGCGCGCAGCCCCTCCTGCGCCTGGCGGCGCAGTTCGGCGACCTCGTCATCGGCGAACCTGGGCAGGATCGGGTCGCGCCGGTAGGCCATGAAGGCGCAGCGGCGGGCGATCTCCACCGTGTTCTCCAGCGCCTCGGGCAGGTCGCCGAAAAGGGCCGTCATCTCGGCCTCGGTCTTGAAGTAGTGCTGCGCGGTCAGGCGGCGGCGGGGTTGCTGCTGGTCCACATAGGCGCCCTCGGCAATGCAGATCAGCGCATCATGCGCCTCGTACATGTCCGCTTTGGGGAAATAGACGTCGTTGGTGGCGACCAGCGGCAGATCCAAGGCATAGGCCATCTCGATCAGACCGCGTTCGGTCAGGCGCTCGGCCTCGGGCTGGCCGTCCTCACCCGGATGGCGCTGCAACTCCACATACAGCCTGTCGCCGAATGCCGCCGCGAGCCGCGCCATCAGCGCCTCTGCCGCCGGGCGCTGCCCATTGCGCAGCAGCATCCCCACCGGCCCGTCCGGCCCGCCGGTCAGACAGATGATGTCGCCGTTCAGCGCCTCCAGCTCCTCCAGCGTGACCTCGGGCAGCGCGCCGCCCTTGTCGATGTAAAGACAGGAGTTCAGCTTCATCAGGTTCTCGTAGCCCGCCTCGGTCTGCGCCAGCAACACCACCGGCGCGGGCGCGCGCGGTCTCTCGCCGGGCTGGACCTGCACATAGGCCAGATCCACCTGACAGCCGATGATCGGCTGCACCCCCGCCCCCGCCATGGCGACGGAGAATTCCAGCGCCGCGAACATGTTGTTGGTGTCGGTCAGCGCCAGCGCAGGCATGCCCGCGTCGCGGCACATCTGCGGCAGTTTCTTCAGCCGCAGCGCCCCTTCCAGCAGGGAGTATTCGGAATGGGTGCGCAGGTGGATGAATCGGGGGGATTGTGTCATGCGCCAACCGTACCCAGCCCGCTGCGGGGGGGCAATCGGCGGCAGGTCGCCGACAGCAGATAATTACTTAGCTTAACGGCTAAGTTTCTGTTGACTGCCCCCCGCACGCAGGCATAGTGGCCGCATGAGCCAACAGCGTCTTGATCTCGTTTTTGCCACCCTGTCGGATGCCACCCGCCGCGCGGTGGTGGAACGGCTGGCGGGTGGCCCCGCCTCGGTCTCCGAACTGGCCGAACCGCACGACATGGCCCTGCCCACGTTCATGCGTCACCTCAAGGTGCTGGAGGACGCGGGCCTGGTACGGTCGGTCAAGAAAGGCCGCGTGCGGACCTGCCATATCGAAGCCGCCCCGCTGATGGAGGTGCAGGGCTGGCTCGCCTGGCAGCGCCAGGTCTGGGAAACGCGGCTCGACCGGCTCGACGCACTGGCCCTCTCACTGGAAAAGAACACCACATGACCGATCATGACCCCAAGCTCGACCTGGAACTGACCCGCACCATCGCGGCGTCCCCTCACACGCTCTGGCGCTGCTGGACCGAACCGGAGCTGCTGAAGCGGTGGTTCTGCCCCGCGCCCTACAAAGTGACCCGTGCCGAGGTCGATCCGACGCCGGGCGGGATCTTCCTGACCGCGATGCAGGCCCCGGACGGCACCGACTTCGACGCCCAGGCAGGCTGCGTCCTCGAAGCCGAACCGGCGCGGCGGTTTACCTTCACCGACGCATTGGGGCCCGGTTTCCGCCCGCTCGCCAGCGGCTTCATGACCGGCATCATCACGCTGGAGGCGGTCGAAGGCGGCACCCGCTACACCGCCCGGGTCAAGCACGCGACCGACGCAGACCGGCAAAAGCACCTCGACATGGGCTTTCACGAAGGCTGGGGCACGGCGGCGGATCAGATGGCGGCGCTTGCCGCCACGCTGGGCGACTGACCGGCGCCTGTTCAACCGGCAACCGCTGGCCCCGACCGGGTTTTAACACCGCGGCCGCGCGCTTTTGCTTGCCAGCACGGCGCGAAATTCCCTAATCTGGCAGACGTAAACGGGCCGCTCCTCTTCTACGTCGCATCGAGGGGGCGCAGAAACGGCCGCCATTCCCGGTAAGGCGACAGGTTTCCACAATGGACATCACGTTTCTTCTGAACGGAGAACCCGTGTCGCTGACCGGCGTGTCCCCCACCACCACCCTGCTCGACTGGCTGCGCGAAGCGCGCGGGCTGACCGGCACCAAGGAAGGCTGCAACGAAGGCGACTGCGGGGCCTGCACGGTGATGATCACTGACGCCGACGGCGCCCGCGCACTCAACGGCTGCATCCTGTTCCTGCCCCAGATCGCGGGCTGCCACGTCACCACGGTCGAAGGGCTCAGCGCCCCCGACGGCACCCTGCACCCGGTGCAGCAGGCGCTTGTGGACCACCACGGCAGCCAATGCGGCTTCTGCACGCCGGGCTTCGCGGTCTCCATGGCCTGCGCCCATCTCAACGGCAGAACCGACCACGACACGCAGCTCTCCGGCAACCTCTGCCGCTGTACGGGCTATGCCCCGATCATCCGCGCCGCTCAAGCGGCAGAATCCGCACCGCCCCCCGCGCATCTGGAAAACCTGTCTCTTCATTGTTCCGAAAATACCACCGGGGGGTCCGGGGGGCTGGCCCCCCGGGTCCTGCACCCCGCGCATTCCGACGAACTGGCGCGCTGGTACGCCGATCATCCCGAGGCGACGCTGATCGCCGGGGCCACCGACGTGGGCCTGTGGGTCACGAAGCAATTCCGCGATCTGGGCGATGTCGCCTTCCTGAACCGGTGCGCCGACCTGCGCGGCATCACGGACCAGGGCGATCACTGGCGCATCGGGGCGATGACCAGCCTCACCGCGCTGGAGGCCCATATCGCCCCGCACCACCCCAGCCTCGGCAGCATGCTGCGGCGCTACGGGTCGGTGCAGGTCCGCAATGCCGCCACCATCGGCGGCAATATCGCCAACGGCTCTCCCATCGGCGACGGGCCGCCCGCGCTGATCGCGCTGGGGGCGACGCTGCACCTGCGTCACGGCGACACGCGCCGCAGCCTCCCGCTGGAGGATTTCTTTGTCGCCTACGGCAGGCAGGACCGCGCCCAAGGCGAATTCGTCGAAGCGATCAGCCTGCCCAAACAGCCCGACAACCTGCGCTGCTACAAGCTGTCGAAACGCTTCGATCAGGACATTTCCGCCGTCTGCGGCTGTCTCAACCTCACCCGGCAGGACCAGACCATCACGCGCGCCCGCATCGCCTTCGGCGGCATGGCGGGCACCCCGAAACGCGCCGCCGCAGCCGAAGCGGCGCTGACCGGTGCCCCCTTCACCGCCGACAGCTTTCACACCGCGATGGCCGCCCTGACGGAGGATTTCGAGCCGATGTCCGACATGCGCGCCTCTGCCCGCTACCGGATGCAGACCGCACAGAACATGCTGCTGCGCTATTTCCATGACCTCTCCGGCCAGATCACCGATGTCGGGCAGGTGAGCGCATGAGCATCGCACGCCCCCTGCCCCATGACGCCGCCCGTCTGCATGTGACGGGGGCGGCACGCTATGTCGATGACATTCCCGTGCCCGCCAACACGCTGCACCTCGCCTTCGGGCTGAGCCGGGCCGCCGCCGGAAAGATCACCGCGATGGACCTGGACCCGGTGCGCGCGGCGCCCGGCGTGGTCGCGGTATTGACCGCCGGAGATCTGCCCTTCGACGCGGATTGCTCGCCTTCCAACCACGACGAGCCTCTGCTGGCGACCGGGGCCGTGCATTACCTTGGCCAGCCGGTGTTTCTGGTGATCGCCACATCGCATCTGGCGGCGCGGCGCGCGGCGCGGCTGGGCACGGTCGAGATCGCGGCGGAAAAGCCGGTGCTGAGCATCGAGGACGCGCTTGCCGCGGATGCCCGGTTCGAGGACGGGCCGCGGGTCTATACCAAGGGCGACCCGGCGGCGGCCCTGTCGCGCGCCGCGCACCGGCGCAGGGGCAGCGTACACATCGGCGGCCAGGAGCATTTCTATCTCGAAGGTCAGGCGGCACTTGCCCTGCCGCAGGACGACGGAGACATGGTCATCCATTCGTCGACCCAGCACCCGACCGAGATCCAGCACAAGGTGGCCCATGCCATCGGGCGGCCGATGCACGCCGTCCGGGTCGAGACCCGGCGCATGGGCGGCGGTTTCGGCGGCAAGGAAAGCCAGGGCAACGCACTGGCCATCGCCTGTGCCGTGGCCGCGCGGCACAGCGGGCGACCCTGCAAGATGCGCTATGACCGCGACGACGACATGATCGTGACCGGCAAGAGACACGATTTCCGCATCGACTATGACGTTGGTTTCGACGACGCGGGCCGCATCCTGGCGCTGGCCTTTACCCAATACGCCCGCTGCGGCTGGGCCATGGACCTGAGCCTGCCCGTGGCGGACCGGGCCATGCTGCACGCCGACAACGCCTATCACCTTGAGCATGTGTCGATCACCTCGCACCGGCTGCGCACCAACACCCAGTCCGCCACCGCCTTTCGCGGCTTCGGCGGGCCGCAGGGGATGATGGGGATCGAAAAAGTGATGGACCATATCGCACATGCGCGCGGCTTGGACCCGCTGGCGGTGCGGCGGGCCAACTACTACGCCGATAGGCGCGGCGACCAGCCTCATATCGAGACAGGCAGCGCGCCCGTGACCGCCACCCCGGCGGAAGACAACACATCGCGCGGCGGCGCGCCTGCCCCGGCCAAGGCGCCGCCCGCCCCGCCGGACGGCGTGCAGACGACGCCCTATCACCAGCCAGTGACCGATTGCGTCATCAACGCACTGACCGACCGGCTGGCGGAGGGCTGCGATTACACCGCGCGGCGGGCGGCGATCGCGGAATGGAACGCCGTCCAGCCCCTGCTGAAGCGGGGAATCGCCCTGACGCCGGTGAAATTCGGCATCTCCTTCACCCTGACCCACCTGAACCAGGCGGGGGCGCTGGTGCATGTCTATCAGGACGGGTCGATCCACCTGAACCACGGCGGGACAGAGATGGGCCAGGGCCTGTTCCAGAAGGTCGCGCAGGTGGCCGCCAGCCGTTTCGGCGTCCCGCTGGAGGCGGTCAAGATCACCGCGACGGATACCGGCAAGGTGCCCAACACCTCGGCCACGGCGGCCTCCTCCGGGTCGGACCTGAACGGCATGGCGGTGCAGAACGCCTGCGACGAGATCCGCGAGCGGATCAGGGCGCATCTGGCGGAACGCTACCAGACCACCGAGATCAGCTTTGCCGGGGGCAAGGTCCGCGCGGGCGGCGAAGAGATCACCTTTGCGCAGGCGGCGGCATCCGCCTACCAGTCGCGGATCAGCCTGTCGGCCACCGGGTTCTACAAGACACCCGACATCGAATGGGACCGCATCCGGGGCCGGGGGCGGCCGTTTTACTATTTCGCCTATGGCGCGGCCTGCACCGAAGTCGTGATAGACACGCTGACCGGTGAAAACCGCATCCTGCGCACCGACATTCTGCACGACGCGGGGGCGTCGCTGAACCCGGCCATCGACATTGGCCAGATCGAAGGCGGCTATGTGCAGGGCGCGGGCTGGCTGACGACCGAAGAACTGGTCTGGGACGACAAGGGCGCGCTCAGGACCCATGCGCCTTCGACCTACAAGATCCCCGCCTGTTCCGACCGGCCGCCGGTGTTCAACGTGGCGCTTTGGGATCAGCCGAACCCGGCGCAGACGGTCTACCGCTCCAAGGCGGTGGGCGAGCCGCCGCTGATGCTGGGCATTTCGGCCTTCATGGCGCTGTCCGACGCCCTGGCCGCCTGCGGCCCGGCCTACGGCGACCTGCAGGCCCCCGCCACCGCCGAAGCGGTGCTGGCGGCGGTGCAAAGGACGCGGGCATGACCGGCGCGATCTGGGTGGAGATCCTCGCCGTGCGCGGATCGGCCCCGCGCGAGGCCGGCACCGCGATGATGGTGACGGCGACCACGACCCGGGGCACCATTGGCGGCGGCGCGCTGGAGCTGCGGGCGGTCCGGACCGCGCGGCGGATGCTGTCGACCGGGGCGGAACAGATGGAAGAGAACGTGCCGCTGGGGCCGGGGCTGGGCCAGTGCTGTGGCGGGGCGGTGACGCTGCGCTTTGGCCGGACGCCGCGCCCGGTGGACGAACCGGCCGCCGCCGCCCCTGCGCCGCTGCGCCTCGACGCCCCCTTGCCGCTGTGGCTTTGGGGGGCGGGTCACGTGGGCCGCGCGGTGGTGCGCGCCTGCCCGCCCGGCGCCTTCGACATCACCTGGATCGACAGCGACCGGGACCGCTTTCCCGCCGAGGTTCCCGCCGCTGTGACGATGCTGCCCGCCGCCGATATGCCGCGGCTGGCCGCCGCGGCGCCGCCCGACGCGCATCACCTGATCTTCACCTATTCACATGACATCGACCTTGCGCTCTGCGCGGCGCTGTTGCGGCGCGGCTTCGGCTCTTGCGGGCTGATCGGATCGGAGACAAAGTGGCGCCGGTTCCGCACCCGGCTGGAGGCGCTGGCGCTCGATCCGGCGGCAATTACCTGTCCCATCGGGGACAAATCGCTGGGCCGGGCGCCCGACGCTATTGCAAAAGGCTGTGTAAACGGGCTTCTTTTTCCGACACTTCAAGGGGAGACCGCATGACCGACGCGCCGCTGCTGGACCTGTCAGGCCTGACGAAAGCCTATCCCGGCGTGGTCGCCAACGACGACGTATCGCTGCGCATCGCCCCCGGCGAGGTCCACGCGCTGCTGGGCGAGAACGGCGCGGGCAAGTCCACGCTGGTCAAGATGATCTACGGTCTGGTCAAGCCCGATGCCGGGCGGATGCGGATGCACGGCGCGCCCTTCGCCCCCGGCGATCCGCATGCGGCGCGGGCGGCGGGCGTGGGCATGGTGTTCCAGCACTTTTCGCTTTTCGACGCGCTGACCGTGGCCGAGAACATCGCGCTGGGGATGGAGGACGCGCCGAAGCTGCGCGCGCTGAGCCGGCGCATCCGCGAGGTGTCGGAGACCTACGGCCTGCCCCTGGCCCCCGACCGGGTGGTGGGGGACCTATCCGCGGGGGAACGCCAGCGGGTCGAGATCATCCGCTGCCTGCTGCAGGAGCCGCGGCTGCTGATCATGGATGAACCGACCAGCGTGCTGACCCCGCAGGAGGTCGAGATCCTGTTCAAGACGTTGCGCAAGCTGAGCGCGGAAGGCACCGCGATCCTGTATATCTCGCACAAGCTGGAGGAGATCCGCGCGCTGTGTGACAGTGCCACGATCCTGCGGCTGGGCAAGGTGGTGGGCCATTGCACCCCGTCGGAGACCTCGGCCCGCGACATGGCGGAGATGATGGTGGGCACGGTGCTGAAGACACCGACGCGGGCGGGCAAGGCACCGGGCGAGGTGGTGCTGAAGCTTGACCGGCTGTCGGCGAAATCGCCCAGCGCCTTTGGCATGCCGCTGCGCGAGATCAGCCTGGAGGTGCGCACGGGCGAGGTGCTGGGCATCGGCGGGGTTGCGGGCAACGGTCAGGACGAGCTGCTGGCCGCCCTGTCGGGCGAGACCCTGAGCGCGCCCGGCATGATCGCGTTTCAGGGCCGCGACATCGGCGTGCTGGGGCCGACGCCGCGCCGGGCCATGGGTGTTCTGACCGCCCCCGAGGAACGGCTGGGCCATGCGGCGGTGCCGGACATGTCCCTGACGGAGAACGCCATGCTCACCGGGGCGGCGCGGGAGAGCCTCGACCGGGGCGGATTGCTGGACTGGGGCGCCGCGCGCAGCTTTGCCGAGCGCATCATCGGCACCTTCGATGTGCGCACGCCGGGGCCGGGCAACGCGGCACGGTCCCTGTCGGGGGGGAACCTGCAGAAGTTCGTGATCGGTCGCGAGGTGTTGCAGCGGCCCGACCTGCTGGTGGTGAACCAGCCCACCTGGGGGGTCGATGCCTCTGCCGCCGCGGCCATCCGGCAGGCGCTGCTGGATCTTGCCGAGAAGGGCGCGGCGATCGTGGTGATCAGCCAGGACCTGGATGAGTTGATGGAGATCTCGGACCGGTTCGCGGCGCTGAACGAGGGCCGCCTGTCGCCGCCGCGTCCGGCGCAGGGGCTGACGGTTGAAGAGATCGGCCTGATGATGGGCGGCGCGCACGGGATGGAGGTGGCGCATGTCTGAGCCGTTGCTTTCGTGTATTTTTGGAACAATGAAGCCGGGGGACGGCGCATGATACGCCTGGAGAAGCGGCCCCAGCCCAGCCGCGCCGTTTCGCTGGCCACGCCGCTGCTGGCGGTGCTGGCAACGATGGTCTTTGGCGGATTGATGTTTGCCGTCATGGGCAAGGACCCGGTGACCTCGATCATCACCATCTTCTGGCAGCCGCTGTTCGGGGAGTTCGCGTTCTATTATCGCCCGCAGCTGCTGATCAAGGGCGCGCCGCTGGTGCTGATCGCCATCGGGCTGAGCCTGGGGTTCAAGGCGGGGATCTGGAACATCGGCGCCGAAGGTCAGTACATCATGGGTGCGCTGTTCGGCGCGGGGGTGGGGCTGGCGCTTTATCCACTGGACAGTTTCATCGTGTTTCCGCTGATGGTGCTGGCGGGGGCCTTTGGCGGATGGATCTGGGCGATGATCCCGGCGCTCCTGAAGGTCAGGTTCGGCACCAACGAGATTCTCGTGTCGCTGATGCTGGTCTACGTGGCTGAAAGCCTGCTTGCCTCGATGTCGCTGGGGCTGTTGAAGAACCCCGAGGGGTTCGGCTTTCCCGGGTCGCGGAACCTGCAGCAGTACGAGAGCGCCTTCAACGCCGATCTGATCGAGGGGACCGGCATGCACTGGGGCGTGGTCGCGGCGCTGATCGCGGTGATCCTGGCCTATGTGCTGATGACCAAGCACCGGCTGGGTTTTGCGATCCGCGTCACCGGAGAGGCGCCACGCGCCGCGCGCTTTTCCGGTGTGAACCCGGCGCGGCTGGTGTTGTTCTGCCTGGGCACATCGGGGCTGCTGGCCGGGCTGGCGGGGTTGTTCGAGGTCGCGGGACCGGCGGGGCAAGTGACCATTGATTTCAACGTCGGCTACGGGTTCACGGCGATCATCGTCGCGTTCCTCGGGCGGTTGCATCCGATCGGCATTCTGCTGGCGGGCGGGTTGATGGCGCTGACCTATATCGGCGGCGACATCGCCCAGTCGCAACTGGGCCTGCCGGCGGCGGCGATCCAGGTGTTCCAGGGGATGTTGCTGTTCTTTCTGCTGGCACTGGACGTGCTGACAAACTACCGGCTTCGGCTGGGCAAGCCGGAGGTAGCGTGATGGACCTGTCCGCGATTAACCCGATCCTCTTCGTCGCAGGCTTTCTCGTCGCGGCGACACCGCTGATCTTTGCCGCCACCGGAGAACTGGTGGTCGAGAAATCGGGCGTGCTGAACCTCGGGGTGGAGGGGATGATGATCATCGGCGCGATCTGCGGATTTGCAGGGGCGGTCGAAACCGGCTCCCCGCTGCTGGGATTCGCCGCCGCCGCCCTTGGCGGGGCGCTCTTGTCGCTGCTCTTTGCCTTCCTGACGCAGGTCACACTGGCCAACCAGGTCGCCTCCGGCCTTGCGCTCACGCTGTTCGGCCTTGGCCTGTCGTCGCTGCTGGGGCAGCCCTACGTCGGCGTCACCCCCCCGCGTCTGCCGGACGTCGACCTTGGCCTGCTGGCGGATATTCCGGTGGTCGGGCCGATCCTCTTTACCCATGACATCATCCTCTATCTGGGGCTGGTGCTTGTCGCCGCTGTCTGGGCGGTGCTGAAATTCACCCGCGCGGGGCTGATCCTGCGCGCGGTGGGCGAAAGCCATGATGCCGCGCATGCGCTGGGCTACCCGGTCAAGCGCATCCGGACGTTGGCAATCGTGTTCGGCGGCGCCTGCGCGGGCATAGGCGGGGCCTACATCAGCCTGATCCGGGTGCCGCAATGGACCGAAGGCATGACCGCCGGGATCGGGTGGATCGCGCTGGCCCTGGTGGTTTTTGCCAGCTGGAAACCCTGGCGGCTCTTGCTGGGTGCCTATCTTTTCGGCGGCATCGACCAGCTGCAGCTCAATCTGCAGGGCGCGGGGGTTGCCATTCCGGTGGAGTATCTGGACATGTCGCCATACGTTACCACGATTGTGGTTCTGGTGATTCTGAGCCGCGACAAATCTGCCGCGCCCGCCTCGCTCGGGCGTATCTTCCACGCCTCGTCCTAGGGGCCAACAAACTTCAACAATGGGGATGACCATGAAACGCAGAACTCTTCTCGCTGGTGCCGCACTGGCACTGATCCTGGCCACCGGCGCCTACGCCCAGGACAAGACCAAGGTCGGCTTCGTCTTTGTCGGGCCGGTCGGTGACGGCGGCTGGACCTACGAGCACAACCAGGGCCGTCTGGCCGTCGAGGAAGAATTCGGCGACGCGGTCGAGACCGTGTTCGTCGAGAACGTGGCCGAGGGCCCCGACAGCGAGCGTGTCATGACACAGATGGCGCTGGACGGCGCCGACCTGATCTTTACCACGTCCTTCGGCTACATGGACCCGACCATCAACGTGGCCAAGAAGTTTCCGGATGTGAAATTCGAACACGCCACCGGCTACAAGCGCGCCGACAACGTGTCGACCTATTCCGCCCGCTTCTACGAGGGCCGCGCGATCCAGGGGCATATCGCGGGCAGCATGACCGAGAGCAACATCATCGGCTACATCGGATCCTATCCGATCCCCGAAGTGATCCGCGGCATCAACTCCGCCTACATCCACGCCAAGAAGGTCAACCCCGATGTCCAGTTCAAGATCGTCTGGGCCTATACCTGGTTCGACCCGGCGAAAGAGGCCGACGCCGCGCGCACGCTGATCGACCAGGGCGCCGATGTGGTGCTGCAACACACCGATTCCACCGCGCCGCAGGCCGCAGCGCAGGAAGCGGGCAACGTGATCACCTTTGGTCAGGCGTCGGACATGGCGCAATATGCGCCCAAGCCGCGGGTGTCTTCGATCATCGACGACTGGGCGCCCTACTACATCGCGCGCACCAAGGCCGTGATGGACGGGACCTGGGAATCGACCGACACCTGGGACGGCATCGGTGCGGGCATGGTCGCGATCGGTGAAATCACCGATGCGGTTCCGGCGGAGGTGAAGGAAGAGGCGCTGGCGCTGAAGGACAGCATCGCGAGCGGCGACTACCACCCCTTCACCGGGCCGATCAACAAGCAGGACGGCAGCGTCTGGCTGGCCGAGGGCGAGACCGCCGATGACGGCACGCTGGCGGGCATGAATTTCTACGTCGAAGGCATCGAAGGCGACATCCCGCAGTAAGCGGAAACGGCTTGGTAGAACAGGAAGGGCGGCCCCGGTGGTCGCCCTTTGCATTTCGTGGTGCAATTCGTGGCCAAGCTGCTTGTGGGACTGACGTTAGGTCCGACAAGGCTCCCCGAAGAAATCTTCGAAAGGCCTCCGCACCGGAGGTCGGCTTGGCGGACAAAGCGGACGATGCCCCGCCGTGCCGGGGTGTCGCGACCGAAGGTCGGCCAGGTCATTCCAGACGCAGCTTCACCAAAGCGTAGCAAAGCAGGATCGCACATGCCGCCCCGGCACAGATGAAGGTGGCGCGCAACGCCAGTTCCCGGCCGAAATCCTGTTCCAGTACCGACACGAGGATGCCGCCGGTCATGGCCCCCAGCGGCATGGAGCCCCAGCCGAAGAAGCGGTAGATGCTGTTCACCCGCCCCAGCAGCAGCGGCGGGATGCGCCTTTGCCGCCAGGACACCGTGATGACATTCCACAGCATCGCCGCGGCCATCACGAAAAAGAGCGCGACCGCCATGGTGACGCCCGCGTGGCTGAACCCGATGGAGGCATAGCCGATGCCCCAGGTCGCGATTGAAAGGTACAGGCACCTTTGGGTTCCCAGAAACCCGACGAACCTTGGCGCAAGCAGGCTTCCGGTGATGGCGCCCAGCGCCGCGACGGACAGGACGATCCCGTAGGAAGAGGCGGACAGGGACAGCACATCCTGCGCAAAGAGAACCTGAACGGTGATCGTCGCCGTCGCGATGAAATTGGCAATCCCCAGAACCACGGCAAGCCGCAGCAGCAGGGCATCGGCACGCATGAAACCGATCCCTTCCATCAGGGCCTTGCGGAACGGCGCCCTGCCCTGCGCCCGTGGCGCGAGCGTGATCATCCAGACGCAGCCTGCGGACAGGACCAGCAGGGCGGCGTCGATACCGAACGGGATGCCGATGCCCGCCGCGATCAACACCCCTGCCAGCGGCGGCCCGATGAACTGGTTTGTCAGCTGCTCGACGCTCCACAGCTGGCCGTTGGCCGCCTCCAGATCCTTGGGGTCCACGATGGAGGGGAGCATGGTCTGAGCGGCGTTGTCGCGCAGCACTTCGGCAGAGCCCAGGACAAAGGCGAGCCCCGCCAGGACCCAGACCGCGCCCTCGGCGGGTTGGTTCACGGCCAGCAGGAGGATCGCCACCGCGATTGTCGCCCGCAGAAGATCGGCGCGGGCCATCAGCCTGTTGTGTTCGGAATTGTCGACAACGACGCCTGCGGGAATGGCAAACAACAGCCAGGGCAGACGGGTGGCCGCCGCCACCGCGCCAATCGCAACCGGGTTCTGGGTCATCAACGTCGCGAGCCACGGCAATGCAAGGACAACCAGCCCGTCGCCAAGATTGCTCATCGTGCCGGCCCCCAGGAGAAGCCGGTAGTTTCTGTTTCTCAAGACTAGCGGTGCCGGCATCCGTGCGGGTCCTTTGCGTTTTGGCAAAGAGTGGCACGGCCCATCAGGCGCGGCAAGCTCAAGGAGCTATCGCCGGACCGGATTCTAAGCCAGCGCCAGCACGGGACCGTCGAGCAGATCCGTCAGCGCGCCGAAGTATCCCTGCGACCGAGCGGGCAGGCCCGGATCGGAGGTGATGGCGACGGCGAGGCCCCGTTCGGCATGGGCGGCGATGATCTGGCCACCGTAGCCACGGCCCAGCATGTAGCCCGAGCGCGTGAGGAACCAGCCGTAGCCGTAGCTCATCCCCGACCAGGGCGACCGCCCGCGGGGACGGCCCGAGGCTTCGATCCAGTCCTGCGGCACCACCTGCGCGCCCTCGTAGCTGCCGCCGTCGCGGACCATCGTGGCAAGCGCCAGCATCGCTGTCGGGCGCAGTGCCATCTCGTTACCGCCCAGATAGTACCCCTGCGGGTCACGGGTCCAGGGCGGTATCTCGATCCCCATCGGGCGACCCAGCCGGTCGCGGGCCAGCGCCAGCAGGCTTTGCCCCGTCGCCTCGGCCAGCGCCGCGCCGAGGATATGGGTCGATCCGGTGGAATACAGCATCCGCTGCCCCGGCTCGGCCACCATCGGGCGCCGCAGGGCGTTGGCCAGCCAGTTGCGGCTGCTGACCCATTCGCCGTAGTTCGGCCCCGAGGTCCGCTCCAGCCCCGCGCGCAGGGTCACGAGGTCTTCCATCGTGATGTCCCCGGCGCCGGGCGTGGCATCGGCGGGCAGGATGCCGGGGGCGACCTCGGCCAGGGTCGCCCCCACCGATGCGATCTCGCCCCGCGCGATGGCGGTCCCCAGAAGCAGCGCCACGACGCTTTTCGAACAGGATTTGATATTGGCCAGCCGGTCCAGGCCCGGGCCGCGCGGGGCCTTGGCAAAGACCACCGTATCCCCGCGCCGCACCTGAAGTGAATGCAGTTGCGTCAGGTCAGAGATGGCGGTGTCCAGATCGGCCACCGGCCCGGACTGGGCGCGCAGGAGGGCAGGCATCGCACAGGCGGCGGCGGTCGCGGCAAGAAAGGTACGGCGTGTGGTCATGCCGACATAGTTGGGCCATTTGCCGCGGTTGCCCAGCCCCCTGAGATCACAGTCCCGTGCGGAGCGCGGGGGCGCGGCCCCTTTCCATCGCAGGGCGGTCAGGTAGAGTGGCACCGAATTCAAAGGAAGGCCGCAATGATCCACGTCCACCACCTGAACCGATCCCGTTCTCACCGCATCCTCTGGCTGCTGGAGGAAATCGGAGAGCCCTATACAATCGCGCACTACACGCGGGACGCCAAAACCAACCTTGCCCCGCCGGAGCTGCGCAGCGTGCATCCGCTGGGCAAGTCGCCGATGGTGGAACTGGACGGCAGGCTGATCACCGAAAGCGCCGCGATCACCGAGGTGCTTTGCACCCGCTTTGCGCCGGAAATGATTCCGGACCGCGACGACGACGCCTACCTGCGGCACCTGGAGTTGATGCATTTCGCCGAAGGGTCGGCGATGACACCGATCCTGCTGAACCTTTACGTGGGCCGCCTGGGCGAAGCGGGCGCGCCGCTGCATCCGCGCATTTCGGACGAACTCACCAGCCATTTCGCCTATATGAACAGCCTCGTGCGGCCCTCGGGGCATTTCGTGCTCGACCGGTTGTCGGCGGCGGATATCATGCTGAGCTTTCCGGCGGAAATCGCCATGCGGATGGAGCGCGGCGCGGAATTTCCGGCGTTGAAGGGCTTTGTCGATATGATCCGCGCGCGCCCGGCCTACCAGCGGGCAACCGAGAAGGGCGGAGAGTGAGCAGGTGAAACAGACACTCACCAGCCCCGACGGCACCCCCGCCAGCCGCCTTGCCTTTGGCACCATGCAGTTCGGCGGGCGCGCGGACGAAGCCGCCTCTGCCTCGATGTTCGACGCCTGTGTCGCGGCGGGCATCACCCATTTCGACACCGCCCATGTCTATACCGACGGCGCGTCGGAGACGCTGCTGGGCAGGTTTCTGGGCAGCCGGCGGGACAGCCTGATCGTCGCGACCAAGGCCGCCTATACCGGCGGCGCGGGGCGCGAGAACGTCCTCGCGTCGGCGGAAACCTCGCGCCAGCGCATGCAGATCGACACGCTGGACGTGCTCTACCTGCACCGGTTCGACGCCGACACCCCCCTGTCGGAAAGCTTTGGCGCACTGGCGGAGTTGAAGCAGAAGGGCCATGTCCGCCACATCGGTCTGTCCAACTTTGCCGCCTGGCAGGTGGTCAAGGCGGCTGGGGTCGCGGCGGGTTTCGGCCTCGATATCGCGGTGATCCAGCCGATGTACAATCTGGTCAAACGCCAGGCCGAGGTCGAGATCCTGCCGATGGCGGATGACCTTGGCATCCTTGTCGCGCCCTATTCGCCGCTGGGCGGTGGCCTGCTCACGGGCAAATACGGGGCGGGCGGCACCGGCCGGCTGAGCGAAGACGACCGCTATGCCGCGCGCTATGGTCAGGCCCTCATGCACGATGCCGCCGCTGGTCTGAACGGCGTGGCGCAGGAACTGGGGGTGCATCCCGCCACGCTGGCGGTGGCCTGGGCCGCGCGGCATCCGACCGGGCCAAGCCCGATCATCTCGGCCCGGTCGCTGGAGCAGTTGCAGCCCTCGCTGGCTGCGCTGGACTTCGAGATGTCGGATGATCTTTACGCCCGGCTCAGCACGCTCAGCCCGACGCCGCCCCCGGCCACGGACCGACTTGAGGAACAGGCATGAGCGATACTGCCGTCATCGGCGGCGGCATCGCGGGTCTGTCGGCGGACAGGTTCCGCAGGTGAGCCGTAAACTGCCCCCCACCGCCAGCGTGGCGGACCAGCGCGAGAACGGCAAGCTCTTTGCCCCCGCCGCGGCCCGGAATGCCGACGCGATCTGTACCGTGCTGGCCGATCATGCGCCCGCCACGGGCCGCGCGCTGGAAATCGCCAGTGGCACCGGGCAGCATGTCGTGGCATTTGCCCGCGCCCTGCCCGACCTGCGTTGGCACCCGACCGAAATCGACCCGGCCCGCCGGGCCAGCATCGACGCGCATGCGGCCGAGGCGGCGCTGCCAAACATCGCCCCGGCGCAGCAGCTTGACGCGACCGAACCGGGCTGGGCTGCCAGGTGGCCGCCCGTCGACCTGGTGGTCCTGGTAAATCTGCTGCACCTCGTCTCGGAACCCGAGGCGCGGCACATCCTGGACGGCGTCGCCTCTGCATTGGTGCCGGGCGGTGTTTTTGTCCTTTATGGTCCGTTCAGGCGAAGTGGCACGCTGACCAGCGACGGCGACCGCCGGTTCGATGCGGAATTGCGGAGCGCCGATCCGCTGATCGGCTACAAGGACGACCTTGCAGTCGCGGACTGGCTGCGCAACTCTGGGCTGGAGCCCGGCGGTGTGATCGAGATGCCCGCCAACAACCTTGCCCTTGTCGCGCGAAAGCCTGTCTGATGATCCTGTTCCGTCGCCTTTTCTTCCTGTGCCTGCTTGCCCTCGCCGCCTGTGGCGGCGCGAACGATACCGGGGTGCCGCCCGCCCCGCCCGGTGTGCTCTTCGCGCCGGATTTCGGGGACAGCAATCCGGCCAGCTTCAACGCGCCCCGTCCCGATGCCTTTGCGGTGCACGGGATCGACGCGGCGCGTTTTCAAAAGAGCATCGCATGGGGAGAGGCACGGGCAAACGGCGTCAATTTCGCCTTCATCAAGGCGACCGAGGGGGGCGACCTGCTTGACACCGCGTTTCACGAACACTGGCGCGCCGCAGGCAGCGCGGGTGTCGTGCGCGGGGCCTATCATTTCTACTACTTCTGCACCTCTCCCGAGGATCAGGCGCGCTGGTTCATCCGCAACGTACCGCGCACGTCCGGCATGATGCCCCCGGTGCTTGACATGGAATGGAACCCGTTTTCGCCCACCTGCGCCACCGTGCGCCCGCCCGGGGCAGAGGTGCGCGACCAGATGCGGCGCTGGCTGCGGATCGTCGAGGCGCATTACGGACAGCGCCCGATCATCTACACCACGCCGGAATTCTACCGGCAGAACGGTCTTGGGCAGTTTGACGGCTACGAATTCTGGCTGCGCTCGACCGCCAAGACCCTGGGCGAAGTCTATTCGGGACAGCCGTGGAAATTCTGGCAGTATACCGCCACCGGCATTGTACCGGGCATCGCGGGCGGTGTGGACCTGAACGCCTTCAACGGCAGCCGGTCGGACTGGCAGAACTGGATCGCGCGCCGGGCGGTACGCTAGGCTCTGGACTCATTAATTCCATACGCTCAGTTTGACAGATTGCTCCGAAGACAAGACGCACCTGCGCAGGAATAGTGGTTCTATTTCAAGGAGCTGTGACGCAGGCTGCGGGAAAATCCGTCAAACCCATCACGCCGAAGGCGTGCCAGCATGCCTCGGCGCTCCTTCGGAGCGACGGGCGGTGATTTCACTTCATTTCAACGGCTTGGGTGGATGGCCAAGAGGTCGACCTGGCCCCGATGGGCGGCATCACGGGCTTTGCCGCCGCAAAGGGCATGTGAACAGATGCTCCCGGCGCGGCCTGTGCCGCTCCGGGGACTTTCAGTCCCGCGCGTAGTGACGCGCAATGACGAAAAGACCGCCGATCAGCAGCATCGGCAGGATGAATATCCGGAACACATGCACCCCCAGCACCGCGAGCAATGCGCCGATCAGTTCATCCGCGCGGCTCCAGAGGTTGCCCGCCAGCTGGCGGTATTCCGTCAGACCCGGTTCTTCCTCGCCCAGGGCTTCGCTGCCACCGACGCGGGCAGTGATCTCTTCGACCAGGACGATGTTGCGGGTGTAGGTGGCTTCTGTCATGCGCAGGGCCAACGGCTCGGCGGCCACCAGCGCCAGCGGCAGGGCAAGGCCGAGAAAACCGCCGTACCAGGCCAGCCGCCGCGGCAGCCCCGCATGGCCCCGCCCGCTCAACGCCCAGATGCCCAGCGCGACGGCCAAAAGCCCCATGCCGATCGCGCTGACCGGGCCCAGCGCCACCGCGATGACGCCGGTCGCCACCATCACGCCGAACACCAGCCCCGCGATGCGCTCGACCGTGTCGTCGATCGGTTCCAACACCTTCAGCGGCTGGGCCGATCCGGACGCGATAAAGGAGAGGCCCACCTCGATTTCCTGCGCGGTGGACAGAAACGCGTTCAGCGTGCGCAGCGTGACATAGCTGGCCGCCGCCGTGGTGGCGACGCCCTGGGCATAGTCACGCCCCGCCGCGACCAGCGGGTTGTCGCGCAGCATTGCGGCGGTCAGCGCCAGCGCACAGAGAAGAGCAAGGGTGAGCCTGCGGCTCACCCGTCGACCCGGATATTCACGTTTTTGGGGTCATAGGGGCTGTCCTCGACCACTTCGGCATCCCAAAGCCGGTCGAACATCTTGACCTTCAGCTTGGTGCCGACCTCGGCGTGTTCGGGTTTGACATAGCCCATGCCGATGGATTTCCCGAAAGCCACGGAGTACCCGCCCGAGGTCAGACGCCCGGTGCGACCCTCCGCATGATAGAGCACCTCGCGACCCCAGGGGTCCGCATCCTCCGGCCCGTCGATCAGAAGGGTCACGCATTTGCTGCGGATGCCGTGATCGGCCATTGCCTGCTTGCCGTGAAACTCCTTGGACAGATCCACAAAGCGCGGCAGGTCGGCTTCCAGCGGGGTCGCGTCGCGGCCCAGTTCGTTGCCGAAGGCGCGGTAGCTCTTTTCCTGCCGCAGCCAGTTCTGCGCCCGCGCGCCGACCAGCTTCATGCCATACTTTTCACCCGCCTTTTCCAGCTGGTCGAACAGGTAGTTCTGCATCTCGATCGGGTGGTGCAGCTCCCAGCCCAACTCGCCGGTATAGGCGACGCGGATGGCGCGCACCGGGCACATGCCCAGTTCGATGTTGCGCATGGTCAGCCAGGGGAAACGCTTGTTCGACAGCACCGTGTCCGGGTCCGCGTCCTTGACGATTTCCTTGAGAACATCGCGCGACTTCGGTCCCGCGATGGCAAAGACACCCCATTGCGTGGTCACGTCATGGCATTCGATGTAACCGAACTCCGGCGCCTTGTCCTCGATCGCCTTGCGCAGGTAATCGCTGTCATAGGCCGTCCAGGCCCCGGCGGAGACGAGGTAATATTCATTCTCGGCCAGCCGGACGATGGTGTACTCCGTGCGCGTGGTCCCCGCCCCGGTCAGGGCATAGGTCAGGTTGATCCGACCGACAGAGGGCAGCTTGTTGCAGGTGAACCAGTCCAGGAACTGCGTCGCCCCCGGCCCCTTGACCAGATGCTTGGTAAAGGCCGTCGCGTCGATCAGACCCACGCCCTCGCGGATCGCGCGTGCCTCTTCCACGGCATACTGCCACCAGCCGCCGCGGCGGAAACTGCGCGCATCGTGGTCGCTGAACCCTTCGGGCGCGTAGTAGTTCGGGCGCTCCCAGCCATTGACCCAGCCGAA
This sequence comes from Sulfitobacter sp. THAF37, assembly GCF_009363555.1. NCBI lineage: Bacteria > Pseudomonadati > Pseudomonadota > Alphaproteobacteria > Rhodobacterales > Roseobacteraceae > Sulfitobacter > Sulfitobacter sp. THAF37. The sequence goes on along the minus strand of NZ_CP045372.1, from coordinate 1,733,157 downwards.
TTGCGCGCCGCGTGCGGCCTGCCGGTCATAGGCGGGCGAGGTGCGCAGGGGCCGGCAGGCAGGGCGTTCCTCGTCGGGGTGGTGCAGGATATAGACGTGCTCGTAGGCTTCCTCGTTCTTGCGCGCCGCGAACTCCGTGGTCATCCAGTCGCCGTAGCGTTTGGGGTCGAGCGACGCCATATCGATCTCGGCCTCGCCCTCGACCATCAGCTGCGCGAGGTAATAGCCGGTGCCGCCCGCCGCAGTGATGCCAAAGGAGAACCCCTCGGCCAGCCACATGTTGCGCAGGCCCGGGGCGGGACCCACCAGCGGGTTGCCATCGGGGGTGTAGCAGATCGGGCCGTTGAAATCGTCCTTCAACCCGCAGTTCTCGGCGGATGGAATACGATGGTTCATCGCCATGTACTGATCCTCGATCCGGTCCAGATCCAGCTGGAACAGATCGGCGCGGAAGCTGTCCGGCACGCCGTATTCGAACCTCGCGGGCGCGTGCGGCTCGTAGACCCCCAGGATCCAGCCGCCGCGTTCCTCGCGCACATAGGACTGCGCATCGGCGTCGCGGATCACCGGATGTTCGACGTTGCCTTCCTCCTTGCGGAACTTCACCAGCTCGGGGTCCTGATCCATCACGATGAACTGGTGCTCCACCGGAATCGCAGGCATCTTGATCCCCAGCATCTTCGCGGTGCGCTGCGCATGGTTGCCGCTGGCAGTCACCACATGCTCCGCCGTGATCACGATCTGCTCGTCCGACGGCACAAGGTTGCCGCCCTTTTCCACCATCTTGGTGGCGGTCACTTCCCAGGCGTCGCCGTTCCAGTGAAACGCATCCGCCTGCCATTTGCGCTCGATCATCACGCCGCGCTGGCGCGCGCCCTTGGCCATGGCCATGGTCACATCCGCCGGGTTGATGTAGCCGTCGGTCTGGTGATACAGCGCGCCCTTCAGGTCCTCTGTCCGGATCAGCGGCCACTTGGCCTTGATCTGATCGGGTGTCAGCCACTCATAAGGCACACCACAGGTCTCGGCGGTGGAGGCATAGAGCATGTACTCGTCCATGCGTTCGTCGGTCTGCGCCATGCGCAGGTTGCCCACCACGGCGAAGCCCGCGTTCAGACCGGTCTCTTCTTCCAGGGTCTTGTAGAACTTGATCGAATAATCATGGATATGCGTGGTCGCATAGGACATGTTGAAATAGGGCAGCAGGCCCGCCGCATGCCAGGTGGAACCCGACGTCAGCTCGTCGCGCTCCAGCAACATCACATCCTCCCAGCCCGCACGCGCCAGATGATAGGCGATCGAGGTCCCGACGGCGCCGCCGCCCACGACCAATGCTTTGACTTGCGTTTTCATGTCCCGGGCTCCCCTGCTGGATCTGCCCCCCCTTTTAGTCAGGGTGCGGAAAATCCATCATTCCGCGCCGACGCAAGACAGTGCAAAACCGACCTGCCCGACCCGTTTTGAACCGCCGACGATCCCCCTGCCCCTCCGGCCCGCGAATCCGGCGGGGTCGGCGCGCAACCATGTCGTTCATTGTTCCTCAAATACACCGGAACCCGGTGCCGCATCCGCAACGCCGGGGTCCGGGGCTCAGCCTGCCGCAAAGGCCAGGCATGTCGTGCGGCGCAGCCGCTCCTTGGGATCAGGCAGGCAGGATCTTGCCCGGATTCATGATGTTGTCGGGGTCCAGCGCCACCTTGATCGCCCCCATGACGCCAATCGCCTCCGGCCCCAGTTCCCGCACAAGATAGGGCCGTTTGCCCTGTCCCACGCCATGTTCGCCTGTGCAGGTGCCGTCCATGGAAATCGCCAGGTCGTTCAGCCAGCTGACGAAGCTCTCCGCGCGGGTCACTTCCGCAGCGTCGGCCATGTCCAAAAGCAAGGATGCGTGGAAATTCCCGTCGCCCGCATGGCCCACCACCGGCGCGATCAGCCCCATCTCACGGGCCTTGGCGTCCGTGGCCGCGACCGCCTCGGCCAGACGCGAAATCGGGACGCAGACATCCGTCGTCACGGCCTTGCAGCCGGGCCGCAGCGCCAGCATGGCCCAATAGGCGTCATGACGCGCCTGCCACAGCCTGTTGCGCTCCTCCAGCGACCCCGTGGCCTGATAGCCCGTCCCGCCCTCTTCCTCTGCCAGCATGCCAAAGGTCTCCGCCTGCTCCGCCACCGCGGTCTCCGAGCCGTGGAATTCCAGCAGCAGCAACGGCGTTTCCGGCAGGTCGAGCTTGGAATAGGCGTTCACCGCCTGGACCACCCGCGCATCCAGCAGTTCGATCCGCGCCACCGGCAGGCCGTACTGGATCGTTGCCATCACCGCGCGGGATGCCGCCTCCAGCGTCGGAAAGGAACAGCGCGCCGCCGAGATCGCCTCGGGGATGCCCTGCAGCTTCAGGGTGATCTCTGTGATCAGGCCCAGCGTGCCCTCTGATCCGACCATGAGCCGTGTCAGGTCATACCCGGCAGAGGACTTTCGCGCCCGGCTGGCAGTGCGCATGATCCTGCCGTCCGCCAGCACCACTTCCAGGCTCAGCACATTGTCCTTCATCGTGCCGTAGCGGACCGCGTTGGTCCCCGAGGCGCGCGTCGCCGTCATCCCCCCAAGCGAGGCATTGGCGCCCGGATCAATCGGAAAGAACAGCCCCTGGTCGCGCAGGTGGGTGTTCAGCGCCTCCCGCGTGACCCCCGGCTGCACCCGGCAATCCAGGTCGCCCGCATTGACCTCAAGCACCTTGTCCATTTGCGACAGGTCGATGGAAATGCCACCGGCGGGCGCGTTGACGTGGCCCTCCAGCGACGTCCCGGTGCCGTAGGGAATGACCGGCACTTTGTGCTCGGCGCAGACCTTCACGACCTGCGACACCTCTTCGGTCGAGCGGGCAAAGACCACGCCGTCCGGTTTCTGGTTCTCGATCCAGGTCGTCGTGTGGCCGTGCTGCTCGCGAATCGCTTCGCCGGTCTGGAACCGTTCTCCGAAGGTCTGCTTGAGCACCCCCAGGACCGTACCGATCCCGTCCTCGTTTCTTGCCAGCGTGGTGACTTGTGCCATAGTGCTTCCTCCTCCGCCGCGGGGCGGTCCTTCTATTGTCCGTATGCGATGCCTTCGCGGCGCGGGTCGGCGCCGCCCTGCAGACCATCCTCCCCGGTGGCGATCAGGTGCAGGCCCGAGGTCAGCGCCCGGGTGCCAACCTCGTATCCCATCCCGGCGAGCGGCTCCAGCAGGTCTGCCGCCGGGGTGCCCTCCTCCAGATCGTAGGCGCCAAAGCGGTTGACCGCGTGGGGAATGCTGGCCGCCTGCTGCACGTCCAGCCCCCAGTCGATCACGCCGATGATCGCTTCGGCCACATAACCGATGATCCGGCTGCCGCCCGGGCTGCCCACGGCCAGCACCGGCTTGCCATCCTTCAGGACGATCGTCGGCGCCATGGAAGACCGCGGCCGCTTGCCCGGTTCCACCCGGTTGGCAATCGGCACCCCGTCGCTGTGGGAACTGAAGGAGAAATCGGTCAGTTCGTTGTTCAGCAGATAGCCGTTCACCATGATCCGACTGCCAAAGCCGTTCTCGATGGTGGTGGTCATGCTGGCGACATTACCCGCCGCATCCACGATGGATATATGCGAGGTCGACGGCAGTTCGAGCGAGACATCATCGGCCCACAGCAGCGCATGGTCGAATTCGGGTTCGCCCGGTGCCACTTCGTCCAGCGCCGCATCTCCGGCCAGTTGTTCGGCGCGCTGGGCCAGATAGGCCTTGTCCAGCAGCCCCGTGACCGGCACCGGCACATAGTCGCTGTCCGCCAGGTACCGGCCCCGGTCGGCAAAAGCCAGCCGCGCGGCATCGCCCATCAGGCGGCGCACCTGCGGATCCTGCGGTCCCGCGCTCAGGTCATATCCTTCGAGCAGCCCCAGGATCTGCCCCACGGCCACCGCGCCAGAGGACGGCGGCCCCATCCCGCAGACCTCGTGACCGCGGTAGGGGGCGCAGACCGCCGCGCGTTCCTTGACCTGATAGATGCTCAGATCCACGGGCGAGAGCATCCCGGCCCCGTCCATCGCATCATTGACCGCCGCCACGAGGGCCTCGGCATTGGCGCCGGTATAGAAGTTGGTTGCACCGCCGTTCAGCATCCGCAGCGTTTCAGCATAGGCGGGGTTCTTCAGCAGATCGCCCGCGGCAAGCGGCTCCCCACCGGGCATGAAATAGGCCGCGGTGTCGGCAAACCGGCCCAGGCGTTCCTGATCCCCCTCGATCAGCCCCGCCAGACGCGGGGAAACCGCGAACCCTTCTTCGGCCATGGCGATGGCGGGCGCGGTCAGGTCGGCAAAGGGCAGGCTGCCCCAGCGCGCATGGACCGCCTCCATCAGCGCAGGCGTCCCCGGCACCCCGACGGAGCGCCCCCCGACCACCGCGTCGAAGAATTTCAGCGGTTCACCTTCCGCGTCCTGGAACCGGCGCGGGGTGGCAGCCAACGGCGCGGTCTCGCGCCCGTCCAGCGTGGTGACTTCGCCGGTTTGCGCGTCATACCAGACCAGAAAGGCCCCGCCCCCGAGGCCAGAGCTTTGCGGCTCCACCAGCCCCAGCATGGCTTGCACTGCCACCAGCGCATCCGCCGCCGTGCCACCGGCAGCCAGCGCATCCGCGCCCGCCTTGACCGCATGGGGGTTGGCCGCCGCGACCATCCAGTTCTGCGCCTTGACCGGTTTGCCCTGCACCTTGGCGGCCATGGCGCCTGCGTACTCGGGGCCAAGACCTTCGAACACACCGGCCCCCGCCGCTTCGGGGGCCACCGTATCCGCCACCTGCTGGGCCGATACGGCCCCCGCACATAGAATCGCCACTACCGAAATCGTTTTCAACATCGTGCAAACTCCCTTTCTTTCCGGCCCAGATTTCCTCAGGGAGCTTGAGGGACAGCGCCCCTCATCCCCTCATGAATCGCGTGCGGCGCAGCCGCGCCTTACGGGTCCCGCCCCGGCGGGATCAGAGCATTGACGGCACCACCTGGTCCGGCGGGCGGTGGCCGTCATCGAAGGTCTTGATGTTGATGATGACCTTCTCGCCCATTTCGATCCGGCCCTCCAGCGTGGCCGACCCCATGTGCGGCAGCAGAACCACGTTATCCAGTTCGCGCAAGCGCGGGTTGATGTCGGTCCCGTGTTCGTAGACGTCCAGCCCCGCCCCCTTGATCTCGCCTCCGCGCAGCATCCGGGTCAGCGCGTTTTCGTCGATCACCTCCCCGCGCGAGGTGTTCACGATGACCGCGTCGGGTTTCATCAGCTTCAGCCGCCGCGCATTCATCAGATGGAAGGTCGACGGCGTGTGCGGACAATTGATCGAAATCACGTCCATCCGCGCCACCATCTGGTCCAGGCTTTCCCAATAGGTCGCGTCCAGACCGCGTTCGGTTTCGGCGTGCAGCCTGCGCCGGTTGTGGTAGTGGATCTGCATCCCGAAGGCGCGTGCGCGCCGGGCCACCGCCTGGCCGATGCGCCCCATGCCGAGAATGCCCAGCCTGCGCCCGCTGATCCGGCCGCCCAGCAGCGCGGTGGGCGCCCATCCGGTCCAGTCGCCCTTTTGCATCTTTGCCATGCCTTCGGGCATGCGGCGCGTCACCGCAAGGATCAGGGCCATTGTCATGTCGGCGGTATCGTCGGTCAGCGCGCCGGGGGTGTTGGACACCAGAATCCCACGCTGGCGCGCCGTCGCCACGTCGATGTTGTCGACCCCCGCACCGTAGTTCGCGATCAGCTTCAGCCGCTCGCCGGCCTGTCCGATCAGCGCCGCATCGACGGTATCGGTGATCGTGGGGACCAGCACATCGGCATCCTTGACCGCCTCGGCCAGTTCTGCCCGGCTCATCGGGGCGTCGTCCTCGCGCAGGGTCACGTCGAAGAGTTCGGACAGCCGCGTCTCCACGGCATCTGGCAACCGTCGCGTGACTACAACACTCAACCGTTTCTTTGACATTTCGTCCTCCCCAGTCTTGGCGGCATGCGCTTTTGCCCGCATGGTGTCCCAAGCAGCGACGAGGCACAAGAACCTCGCGGTGCAAAAGAGCAAACAAAACCAAACAGAAGACAGTGCAGGCAGCACCCATGAACTTCCGACTCAAAGGCGCCCTTGCGGCGCTGTTGGTAATCACGAGTTTGACGGCGCCCGTGCTCTGCCCCCCGGCAATGGCCGAAGGGGTCGGGCCCGTCACCAACCTTCCGCTTCCCAGGTTCGTGTCCATGAAGGCCTCCGAAGGCAACGTGCGGCGGGGGCCGTCGCTGTCGCATCGGATCGACTGGGTCTACAAACGGCGGGACATGCCGCTCAGGATCACCGCCGAACACGGCCACTGGCGGCGGGTGGAAGACCGCGACGGCATGGGCGGCTGGGTGCATTACTCGTTGCTGTCCGGCACCCGGACGGTTCTGGTGGAACAGGACATGCTGGCGCTGCACGTGCGCCCCGACCCCAACGCCCCGATCGCCGCGGCGCTTGAACTGGGCGTGGTGGCCCGGTTGGGCGAGTGCATTCCCGAGTGGTGCGAACTGCGCACCGGGGGCTATTCCGGCTGGGCGCCGAAGTCCCGCATCTGGGGCGTGGCGGCGGACGAAATCCACGACTGACCGCGGCTTCGCACCCCTGCCCGACGCCGGATTGCCCATGCCCGGCTTTTGCCCCACAGTGCCGCGAAACGGCAAAAGGGGGATAAGCGATGCGAGCCATCACCTATGAGAAATTCGGCCCGGCGCGCGAGGTTTTGCGGCTGCAGGAGATCGACAGCCCCGCACCCGGCCCCGGTGAGGTCCGGGTCAGGCTGGCGCTGTCCGGGGTGAACCCCTCGGACGTGAAGGCGCGGGCAGGCACCCGGCCCGGTGTGACGAAACCCGCCTTTCCGCTGATCGTGCCGCACAGCGACGGCGCGGGCGAGATCGAGGCGGTCGGCGCGGGCGTCGACCCTGCCCGGATCGGGCAAGGGGTGTGGATCTGGAACGGCCAGTGGCAGCGCAGCCACGGCACTGCCGCCAGCCACATCACGTTACCCGCCCAACAGGCGGTGCCGCTGCCCAACGGTGTCGACTTCGACGTCGGGGCGAGCCTCGGGATTCCGGGGCTGACCGCCTGCCACGCGGTCTTTGGCGGTGGCGATGTGGCGGGCGAGACGGTGCTGGTTCAGGGCGGCGCGGGCACAGTGGGGCGACTGGCGGTGCAGCTGGCCAAATGGGGCGGCGCGCGGGTCATCGCGACGTGCAGCGCCGCCGACCGGGACCGGGTCGTGGCGGCTGGCGCGGACGCCGTGTTCGACTACGGCGCGGGCGACCTGGCGGCGCAGGTGCTGGACGCCAATGACGGCATGCCTGTCGGAACCGTGGTCGAGGTCGAATTCGGCCTCAACATCGCCGCCGACACCGCGCTGATCGCGGCCAACGGACGACTGGCAGCCTACGGCTCGGCACAAATGATGGAACCGACCCTGTCCTTCGGGCCGCTGCTGTTCAAGGCGGTGACAATCGACATCATCCTGATCTACCTGCTGCGCCCCGCCCAGCGGGCGCGGGCCATCGACCGGCTGCACCACGCGCTGGCCGACGGGGCGCTGGACTGCCCGACCGAGCGGATCCTGCCGCTGGCCGAGACGGCAGCGGCGCACGAGGCGGTGGAGAAAGGCGGCCGCAACGGGGCGATCCTGGTGGACTGTCAGGGCTGAAGGCCCCTCTTCGCATGATTGCCAGGGCCGCGGCTGCGGCCTAGGGTGTCCGGATTCTATCACGACGGATTTCAGCCCATGCGCATTCTCGCCTACCTGTTCTGCCTGGCCCTGCCCCTGGCCGCGCTGCCCCATGCCGCTTCCTCCCAGACCAGCGATCAGCCCACCGGCACCATCACCATCAAGGACGACGCGGCGTCAGACGCGGCCATCGCAACCCGCATCCGCGACATCCTGCACGAACTGGAGGGGTTCGAGGACGTCACGGTCACCGTGTCCTCGGGCATCGTCACCCTGCGCGGCTCCACGCTGGACATGAACGCCGCGACACGTCTGTCAGAGCTGGTGGGCCGGGTAGAGGGGGTCGTGGCGATCAAGAACGAGGTTTTCGAAACCACCGATGTGGCCCGTCGCCTGAACCCGGCGGTGGAGCGGTTCAAGTCACGCGGCTACCAGCTGGTGGCTTTCCTGCCGCTGGCCCTGATCGCACTGGCGGTGTTCTTTGCCGTCGTGTTCCTGGGCTTTTTCATCGCCCGGCGCAAACAGCCCTGGGACCGGCTTTCGCCCAACGCCTTCATCGCCGACATCTACCGCCAGATCGTGCGGTTGTTCTTTATCATCGCCGGACTGGTCGTCGCGCTGGACATCGTGGGGGCGACCGCGCTGCTGTCGGGCATCCTGGGCGCCGCCGGGATCGTCGGCCTCGCCATCGGTTTTGCGGTGCGCGATACGGTTGAGAACTTCATCGCTTCCATCATGCTGTCGATACGCCAGCCGTTCCGTCCCAACGACACGGTGGAGATTCAGGGCGACACCGGCAAGGTGATCCGCCTGACCAGTCGCGCAACCATCCTGCTGAGCTTTGACGGCAACCACATCCGCATCCCCAATGCGACGGTGTTCAAAAGCCGCATCGTCAACTTTTCACGCAACGCCGAGCGACGCTTCACCTTTGCCCTGTCCGTGGCCCCCGATGCGGACCTGGACCAGGCGCGCCACCTGGCGCTGGACACGCTGGACGCCCTGCCCTTCGTGTTGGAAAGCCCAGAAACCTCGGTCTGGATCGAATCGGTCGATGATTTCTGGGTCACGCTCAACATGGCGGCCTGGATCGACCAGCACGACACCTCCATCGTGCTGGCCCGGTCCGAAGCGATCCGGCTGACGCAGGCGGCATTCGACGCCGCGGGCATCGCCGCCCCTCTGCCAAGCTACCGGATCGAGAACCTGCCGGAACTGACGGGACAGAGGGCAGACACCGGCGCCCCGCCCCCCCGGCAAGACGCGCCCGCCCCCGCGCCGGTCCAGGATGTGGACGCGACGGCGGAAAAGGAGCTGGAAAAGATCGTCGACCAGGAACGCGCCGAACTTTCCCGCCGCGACCTGTTGAACGTGAACGCGACCGAGGAATAGGATTTTTGCCAAAACGGACTTGCACTGACCGCGCAAGGCTTCTAATTAGCGGCTCACGTTGGGGTGTAGCCAAGCGGTAAGGCATCGGTTTTTGGTACCGTGTATCGTAGGTTCGAATCCTACCACCCCAGCCACACGCTCCGTTTTGTGATGTTCGCCGCCGGTCAGCCGGTTGTGTCCTGCGCGGGCCAGGCTGGCATAGATGGAGTTTTCATCCGGAACAGCCAGACCAAGCCCGGCAGCCCCCCGATCGACAAGAGCGACATCCGGTTTACGCATTGACATATCCGTAACACGACTTACGGATTCTTCCGGCACGGAGAAGCGACATGCGTGAAGAAAACAAATCCCTGCGCCAGCAGCAGATCGAGACCGCCGCCTATGCGCTGCTGGAGGAAAAGGGCTATGCCGGTGCCTCCATGCTGGCCATCGCCAAGAAGGCGCGCGCCTCGAACGAGACGCTCTACAACTGGTACGGAGACAAGCAGGGCCTCTTCAAGGCACTTGTGACCAGAAACGCGGCCGAGGTGAAATCGCTTCTGGAACGGGAACTCGCGGCGGCGAGTGAGCCGATGACAACGCTCGCAGGTTTCGGGCCAAAGCTGCTGGAGTTGCTGTTGGGCGACCGCGCCATCGCGCTGAACCGCGCCGCGGCGGCAGATCCGACCGGCGAGCTGGGCGCGGTCATCTCTTTGGCCGGGCGGGAAACCGTCCTGCCGCTTGTCGTGCAGGTGCTGGACGCGGCGAGGCTTGAGGGAAAGCTGGCCTTTGACCAGCCGGAAGAGGCGGCATCGCTCTACATGAACCTGCTGGTCGGCGATCTGCAGATCCGCCGTGTGATCGGCAGGGTGCCCGCGCCCACACCCGGTTTCTGCATTGAAAGGTCGGAGCTGGCCCTGACACGCTTGGCGCGGTTGCTTTCCCCCTGAAGGGGAGATGCGAAGGTCCACGAAGTTCCCGCCGCTCTGCTGATCAGGTTCCATCAGCAGCGTCGGCGTCAACGCGATGGGACGAAGGCTTGGCTCCGGCGTTTCCAGCAGGCGCAGGGATGCGGGCGCCGTATCGTCCGTTCTGACAAGGAGACTTGCTGATCTCAGGGCCGACCGGCCAGCCTCGGACAGCATGAAATCCAGGAATGCACCGACCTGTCCGGCGTGTAATCGCCGGGCGCCAGTGCCAAAACAGATCTTTGTCTCGTGATCCCGTTTGGAGGACTCTTGACCGATCACCACCGCAAGCGGGCTGCTGTGCGAGGTGGCGGCAATTCGCCCCCACGAATACCCAAGCTTTTTTGTCAGCCTATATCTTGACTAAATTAATCGGATACACCATCCAAGGGCCAGTTTGAAAACGAGGATGCCACAATGACCCTGAAACTGACGTTTGGCGCCGCGGCGCTGTCCCTGCTTCCCGGCCTGGTCCTGGCAGACCCGGTCACAGTGACCGATATCGCCGGACGCGAAGTGACACTGCCCGAGCCCGCCGACCGCGTGATCCTGGGGGAAGGGCGGCAGATCTTCTTTGCCGCCGTACTGGACGGCGACGACCCGTTCAAGCGCGTCGTCGGCTGGCGCGAAGACCTGCTTCAGGCCGCGCCCGAAAGCTATGCGATCTATGCAGAGAAATTTCCGCATATGGCAGACATCCCCACCTTTGGCGGCTTCAAGGACGGCACCTTCGACATTGAACAGGCGGTTGCGCTGGACCCGGACGTGATGATCATGAACCTGGAGGCGAAGGCCGCCACCGACGAGGCTGGCTATGAAGAGAAACTGGCCAAGGTCGGCATCCCCATCGTCTATGTCGATTTCCGCGAGAAACCGTTCGAGAACACCGCCCAGTCGATGCAGATCATCGGTCAGCTCTTCGGTGAGACCGCCCGCGCGGCCGAATTCAACGCCTTCTACGAGGGGCAGATCGCGCGGGTTACGGATGTGCTGGATGCGCAAGAAGGGCTTGAGCGGCCACTGGTCTTTGTCGAACGCGCGGGCGGCTATTCAGAGGATTGCTGCATGTCCTTCGGCAATGGCAATTTCGGCACCTTCGTCGAACTGGCGGGGGGCGACAACATGGCCGCGCCGTTTATCCCCGGCACATTCGGCACGGTCAACGCCGAGCAGGTGATCGCCAGCGATCCCGACCAGATCGTGGTGACGGGCGGCGTCTGGGACGCCTATGTCCCCGGCGGCGACTGGATCGGCGTCGGTCCCGGCACTGACACGGCAGAGGCGAAATCGAAACTCGCGGCCCTGATGGAACGGCCCGGCTTTACCGGCGTTGCGGCGGTGGAGAACGGCAACGTACACGCCATCTGGCACCAGTTCTACAACAGCCCCTACAGCTTTGTCGCGGTGCAGCAGCTGGCGAAATGGCTTCATCCGGACCTGTTCCCCGACCTGGACCCGGAATCGACAATGAAAGAGCTGCATGACCGCTTTCTGCCGGTGGACTACCATCCCGGCTACTGGGTCTCGCTTGATCAGGTGTCGAACTGAATGCAAAGGGGCGGCCAAGGGGTCGCCCCGAACCTGAGGAGGCCCCAATGGTCACAGCCGACACCGCCGCCCTGCCCCATGCGGCAAGCTATCGAGGGCTGGTCGCGCGACGCCTCGCCATTCTGGCGGGGCTGACCACGCTTCTGGTCCTTTCACTGGCCGTCGATGTGTCTCTGGGCCCGGCGCGCTATCCGCTGGGCGACGTCCTGCGCACGATCTTTGCGCCCGGGTCGAGCGACCTGCAGATGCGGGTGGTGATCTGGGACATCCGGATGCCCATGGCGCTGCTTGCCGTCACAGTGGGCGCCAGCCTGTCGCTGGCGGGCGCGCAGATGCAGACCATCCTGGCGAACCCGCTTGCCAGTCCGTTTACCCTTGGCCTGTCGGCGGCGGCGAGCTTTGGTGCGGCACTGGCAATGGTGCTGGGTGTCGCGATCTTTCCCGCGGCGGTCTCGCTGATGGTGCCGATCAACGCCTTCGCGATGGCGATGGCAGCCTCTTTGCTGATCTTCGGTCTGTCCACCATGCGTGGCGTGACGGTGGAAACCATCGTTCTGCTGGGCATCGCGCTGGTCTTCAGCTTCAACGCTGCACTGGCGCTGCTGCAGTATTTCGCCTCTGAACAGGCGCTGTCGGCAGTGGTTTTCTGGACCATGGGCAGCCTGACCAAGGCGACCTGGGCCAAGGTCGGTGTCTGCGCCGTCATCCTTGCGGTGTGCACGCCGCTCTTTGCGCGCCGCGCCTGGGCGCTGACCGCGATCCGGCTGGGCGAAGCGCGGGCGGCGGCGATGGGCGTACCGGTCAAACGCCTTCGGCTGGAGGCGCTGTTCCTGGTGTCGCTGCTGGCCGCTGTGCCGGTCAGCTTTGTTGGAACAATCGGGTTCATCGGCATTGTCGGCCCGCATGTGGCGCGCCTGCTGCTGGGGGAGGATCAGCGGTTTTTCCTGCCCGGCGCGATGCTGTCGGGGGCGGTGATCCTGTCGGCGACCTCGGTGCTGTCCAAGGCGATCCTGCCCGGCGCGGTCCTGCCCATCGGCATCATCACGGCATTGGTCGGGGTGCCCTTCTTTGCTGCCCTGATCCTGACGAAAGGACGCAAGTCATGGTAAGCCTCACGCTCGACCGGGTCGGCGCACGCTACGGGCGGCGCCACATTCTGACCGATGCCACCACGCCCGAAATCGGCGGCGGCACGCTGACTGCGCTGGTGGGTGCCAACGCGGCGGGCAAGTCCACGCTGTTCCGCCGCATCGCGGGCCAGCTGCGCGGCTCGGGCGCGGTGCATCTGTCCGGCGCCGATCAGGACGATCTGCGCTACATGCCGCAGGACACCGGCATGAATGCCGCGCTGACGGTCTACGAATCCGTGATCCTCGCGCTGAAGCAGGGCGGCGGCGGCTGGCGGCTTTCGGCGGAGGAGCTGGCGGCGGTGGACGCGGCGTTGCAGCGGTTCGGCGTGGCGCATCTGGCGGACCGGCAGCTGCCCGAACTGTCGGGCGGCCAGCGCCAGTCTGTCAGCATCGCACAGACGCTGGTGACGCGCCCCCGGGTCGTGCTGATGGACGAACCGACCTCGGCGCTGGACCTTTACCGGCAGTACGAAGTGCTGGACGGCCTGCGCAGCTATGCCGAGGACACCGGCGCGGTGGTGATCCTGGCGCTGCACGATCTCAACCAGGTGATGCGCGCCTGCACAACGGTGATGGCGATGGCAGAGGGGCGCATCCTGGCCACCGGGCCGACGCTGGAGGTGCTGACGCCCGGGATGATCGGCCGCCTTTACGGCATCGACAGCCGGGTCGAACGCTGTTCGCGCGGCTGCCCGATGATGATCGTGGACGGTCCCTCGGCCTATGCGGCGCAATAGCCGCCTTGCGGGGGCGGCGGGCGGTCAGCCGTCATCGCCGGGACCGGGGGTCGACGACAGGCCGTAGCGGCGCATCTTGTCGTTGAGCGTCCGGCGGGGGATGCCCAGCGTTTCGGCGGCGCGCAGCGTGTTGCCCACATGGGCATCCAGCACCGCCGCGATCTCGCGCGCTTCGAAATCCGCGACACGATCGGCGAGCGACACCGGACCGGCGGCCGCGCCCGCCGCGCCGGTCGGGACGAACAGGCCCAGGGCAAAGGCCTCGGCGCTGGCCTTCAGTTCGCGGATGTTGCCGGGCCAGGCCATCCGCCTGAGCCTTTGCTGTACCGGCCACGGGAGTTCGGGGTCCGCACGGCCATATCGGCGCGCGGCCAGCTGTGCGTAATGGGCAAAGATCAGGGGAATGTCCTCGCCTGCCTCGCGCAGGGTCGGGGTGGTCAGTTCGATCCCGGCGAGGCGGAAATAGAGGTCGGGCCGGAACTCCGGCTGCATCCGCAGCGACGTCTTGGTCGTGGCGACCACCCGGATGTCGAGCGGGCGCGGTACGGTTTCGCCGATCCGCTCGACGGTGCGTTCCTGAAGCACGCGCAGCAGCTTGGCCTGGATCGGCGGCGGCATCGTCTCGACCTCGTCCAGCATCAATGTGCCGCCGTCCGCGACCTCCAGCTTGCCCGCGCGGCCCTTGGCATCATGGGCGAAAACCCCCTCACCATGGCCAAAGAGCATGGTTTCGGCGGTCGCCTCTGACAGGGCCGCGCAGTTCAGCGCGACAAAGGGGCCGCCTGCCCGCGCACTGTCCGCGTGGATCGCGCGTGCCGCCAGTTCCTTGCCGGTGCCGGTCTCGCCGGTGATCAGCACGTCCAGGTCCACCGACGCCAGCGCCGCGATGCGATCCCGAAAGGCGCGCATCGCGCGGGATCGGCCCAGGATGCTGACCCTGTCCCGCTCGCCCAGTTCCCGTTGCAGACGCGCGACCTCCCGCCGGGCGGCCTCGGCCTCGGTCGTGCGGCGGATCACCGACAGCAGATGCACGGAATCATATGGCTTTTCGATAAAGTCGTCGGCCCCCGCGCGGATCGCCTCGACCGCATGGGCGACGTCGCCGTGGCCGGTCAGCAACACCACCGGCACGCTGATCGCCCTTTCGCGCAACGCCTTGAGCAGCCCGATGCCATCCATGACCGGCATCCGCAGGTCGCTGATGATCATGTCGGGCGGGTCCGAAAGGGCCGCCAGCAGATCACCTGCCGCCGCGAAGGCGCGCACAGCGTAACCCGCTGTTTCCACCAGGTCGGACAGGGCCGAGAGGTGGTCGGCGTCGTCGTCCACGATGTCCACACGCGCCGCCATCATTCACTGTCCTCCTCCTGGGCGCGGGGCAATGTCACCGTCACCCGAGTGCCCTGCCCCGATGCCGAGGTGATATCGAACGTGCCGCCGAAATCCGCAAGGATCACTTTGCAGATCGCAAGTCCAAGGCCCAGCCCCTCGCCGGTCTGCTTGGTGGAAAAGAACGGCTCTGCCGCGCGGGGCAGATCGGCGTCCGAGATGCCGACACCGTTGTCCGCCACGCTGACCGTTGCCTGTCCGCCGTCGATCGACAGCGTCATCGTGACCTCGGGCTGCGCCGCTCCCTCCACCGCGTCCAGCGCATTGAGCAGCAGGTTCGCCACGACCTGTTCGATGCGCAGGGTCCCGGCCATGACCCGCACCGGGTCGTCGGGCAGGTGCAGCACCGGCGAGACCCCCACCGCCCGCGCGCGCGGCAGCACGAGGTCGAGCGCGGATTTCAGCGGCGCGCGCAGGTCGATCAGGCTGAGCTGGGCGGTATCCTTGCGGGCAAAGCTCTTGAGGTGCTTGGTGGTGCGTTGCATCCGGCGGATCATGTCCCGCGCCTTGCCGATACGGGCGGGCGTGCGGTCATCCTGCGGCTGGATGCCAAGTTCAGCAGCGGCCAGCGTCGCCTCCATCGCGGCCAGTGGCTGGCTGATCTCATGCACGATGGCGGCGGACATGCGGCCCATGGCGGCCATTTTCTCGGTGTGGATCAGCGCCTCCTGTGCCGCGCGCAGGTCGGTTTCCACCTGTTTGCGCGCCTCGACCTCCCGGGCGAGGTCGGCGGTGCGGTCGATCACCATCGCCTCCAGCCGTTCGGACTGCGACAGCCGCATGGCGATGATCTGGCGGCGCTGCTCCATGGCATTGACCATCGCTGCGATGGCAAGCGTGGCCAGGGCCGCAAGCGCCGCCCAGCCGAAGGTGGCCAGCCGCACCCCCGCGAGAGGCCGCAGGGCGATGACCCGGGTGCCTGTACCGGGCACCTGGCCGATCCGGGCCAGCCAGCCGTCACCGCGCGCATCCGCGCCCTCGACCGGACCGGAAAGCAGAGGCGCGGCCTCGCTCAGGCCCACGCCCTCGTAGACGCGGGCGGCCCGCAGGTTGCCCAGCGTCTCGGGGGTCAGCGGCACAAGCGGGCGATACTGCCATTCCGGACGGGCGGACAGAAAGACGACCCCGTGTTCATCCGCCAGCGCCACGTCGGCTTCGGCGGCGCGCCAGGTCTCTTGCAGCGGGCGCAGGTCCAGCTTGACCACCATGACCCCCCGCGTGCCATCCACATCGACCCGCGCCGCCAGAAAGTACCCCGGTATGCCCGTGGTCACGCCGATGGCGTAGAATTGCCCTTGCCCGGTGGCAAGCGCATCCTTGAAGTACGGGCGAAAGGCATAATTCTGCCCCAGAAAGCTGCCGGGCCGGTTCCAGTTCGACGCGGCGATGGTTTCGCCTGTTCGGTCGATCAGGAAAAGCTCGTCCGCGCCAGCGTGGTTGGCCACGGCTTCAAGGTACCGGTTCGCGGCCTGCAGTGGACCGGTGCCAGACAATGCGTCACGGATGCGCGCGTCTTCGGCGGTGACGACCGGCAGCGCACGCAGGCGGTCGATCTCCGCTTCGACCGCGCGGGTGGTCAGCAGCAGGGTCTGATCCAGCCCCTGCCGGACCGTGGCGGTTGTCCAGGCATGCGCGACGAACCAGACCAGCGCCGCCACCAGAGCCGCAAGGATGAGCGACCGTGCGACCGTCACCGCGCCGCCCCGCCCCCCGCTGTGGCGCCGACGGTCATACGGCGGCGACACCCCCGTCGGGGTCCCGCCTGGACTGCGCAAAGTTCAGTGCCAGCAACGCCACCACCAGCGCCGCCCCGGCGATTTCGACCGTCAGCGAAGGCCAGAACAGCGCCACGATACCCGGCAGCAGCAGCACCCGCATCCAAAGCTGCAGGGGCCGGAACAGGAAGGCTTCGAGTACCGCGGCAAAGGCGACGAGCCCGAGGATCGCGATCAGGCCGCTCCACAGCACTAGAAGCACCGGCCCGCCGAGGATGATCTCTTCGTTGAAGACCATGAAGAGCGGGATCAGGTAGAGGCCCTTGGCGTATTTCCACGCCTGCACGCTGGTCTCCATCGGTTTGGACCCGGCGATGGCCGCCCCGGCGAACCCGGCCAGAGCGACCGGTGGCGTCACGTTGCTGTCCTGCGAGTACCAGAAGACGACGAGGTGCGCGATCAGCAGCGGAATGCCGAATTCCTCGGTCAGGGCGGGGCCGACGAGAATGATCAGCACGATGTAGGCAGCCGTCACCGGCAGCCCCATCCCCAGGATCAGCGAGGCGATGACAACCAGCAACAGCGCCAGCAGCAGGTTGCCGCCGGAAAAGGCGATCATCATGGCCGAGAACTTCAGCCCCAGCCCGGTCAGGCCAACGACGCCGACGATGATCCCCGCCACGGCACAGGCCATGGACACCGCAACCGCATTGCGCGCGCCCAGCTCCAGCGCATCCAGCGTGAGGCGGATGCCGGTACGGCACAGCGCGACAAAGCCCGACATGGTCGGCCCCCTGGCCGCGAAGCTCCAGAGCGCGCGGGCGGCGGCGGCCGCCATGATCGACAGGATCGCGTAGAACCCCACCCGCATCGGCGAATACCCCGCCACCAGCAGCGCAATCAGCGCCACGAGCGGCAGCAGGAAATGCCAGCCCTCGGCCAGTACGGCGCGGGTGCGCGGCAGCTCGGCGCTTGGCAGGCCGGTCATGCCCTGTTTGACCGCCGCGATATGCACCAGCAGGTAAACGATGCCGAAATACAGCACCGCCGGAAAGATGGAGATCAGCACGATGTCCACGTAAGGCATGCGTGTGAATTCGGACATCAGGAACGCGCCCGCGCCCATCAGCGGCGGCATGATCTGCCCGCCCGTAGAAGCCGCGGCTTCGATCCCGCCGGCCTGTGCGGGGCGGTAGCCCAGTTTCTTCATCAGCGGAATGGTGAAGGCCCCCGTGGTCACGACATTTGCGATGGCCGAGCCCGAGATCGACCCCATGCCCGCCGAGGCGATCACAGCCGCCTTGGCCGGGCCGCCACGCTGGCGCCCGGTGGCGGCATAGGCCAGGTCGATGAAGAATTTACCGGCGCCTGTCGCTTCGAGAAACGCGCCGAAGAGAACGAAGATGAAAACGAACGTGGCGGCAACACCCAGCGGAATGCCGAAGATTCCTTCGGCACCCAGCGTCATCTGACTGGCGACGCGGTCCAGTGAGTAGCCGCGGTGGTTCAGGATGCCCGGCATCCAGTCGGCGAGGAACGGCAGTTCGCCCCTGTTCCCCGCAAAGGCATAGGCCAGAAAAACCGCACCGATAATGGTCATGCCGAGCCCCACCGCCCGACGCGCCCCTTCGAGCACGACGAAGATGGTCAGCACACCCATCCAGACATCGATCTGGCGTGGAAAGATCTGGTTGGCGATTGTGTCGATGTTCAGCGGCACCCAGGCGCCCGCCGCGATCCCGCAGAGGATCAGCGGCCCGTCGATTGCCCAGCCCAGCGGCCCGCGCGGACGGCCCGGCCCGAAGACCGGAAAAATGAGAAAGCACAGTACCAGAACAAAGCCCAGGTGGATCGGCCGCTGAAAGAACAGGCCCAGCGGCTGAACCCCCGCCGCCCAGAGCTGGAACAGCGACAGGGCGATGCCGATCAGCATGATGGCGCGCAACACGATGCGGGGCTGCGCGACCGCTTCGGGGTTGATGTCGTTTTCCGTGGTCATTCGTTGTCCGTCCCAACCAAGGCGATCCGCACCCGTTCACGCGGGGCCGCCGCCGACAGGGAAACCACCCTGTCACCCATTCTGATCCGGTGATCGACGGGTCCGGCACCGGGGCGCAGCACATAAGCGTCGCCCGGCACGGGTTCGTCGATGTCCAGTATGAAATAGCCGCCCTGTCCGTCCGTCACCTGCCGTCCGCGTCCGGGGATATGGTCGAGCCCGGCCGCGAAATCGGGGAGATGCGACCAGATCAGGACCATCCGGCCTTCGCGGTTCTCGTAGCAGTCGGAAACTTCGAACCCCTTGACCGAGTGGTGCCAGAGCACGCACCAGCCCTCGCCGTTCTTCACGTCGAACCGGGCGATTTCCTCGCCGGTCTCACGGGTGGCGACAAGTTCTGCCGCCGAGGCGAGAGGCGGAAAAGACAGGAGGAGGGCCAAAAGCCCTCCTCTTGCGCCGCGTGTCACGGACGCAGGCGGTCCGGGATCTCGGCCCCGATCTCTTCGAAGTAGCGGATGGCACCGGGATGCAGCGGCACCGGTGTCGCATCGAGCGTGAATTCGACCGTGGTCTGGTTCGCCGCCGGGTGAACCGCCTGCAGATCGGCGATGTTTTCGAACATCGAACTGGTGATCGCATAGGCCAGATCGTCCGACATCTCGGAAGAAACGGCCAGCACGTTCGGAATCCCGAGGACCGAGATATCCTCGTCCACGCCGGTGTAGGTTCCACCGGCCAGCGTCGTGACTGCAAAGGTCGCGTCCGCGTCGCGTGCGGCGTTCAGCTGCTCTTCGGTCAGGGCGATGATCACGATGTCCTGGGTCGTCGACAGGTTGAGGATCGACGACGTCGGCGCACCGACCGACCAGAAGCCCGCGTCGATGTCTCCGTTGGCCAGCGCATCCGCTGTTTCGTTGAAGTTCAGGCGCTGTTCGTCGATGTCGTCGTAGCTGATGCCGTTCGCCTCAAGGATGGCGTTGGTGTTCACCTCTGTGCCCGAACCGGGCGCACCGATGGAGACGCGCTTGCCACGCAGGTCTTCGAGCGAGGTGATCCCGCTGTCAGACAGCGCCACGATGTGGATCATGTTTGCATAAAGTGACGCAAGGCCGCGCACCATCGGCAGCTGCTGGCCCTCGAAACGGCCCGTGCCTTGGTAGGCTTGCGCGACCGTGTCGGCCAGGCCGATGGCGAGGTCGGCATCGCCGGTCGCGATCAGGCCCATGTTCTCGACCGAGGCGCCGGTGACTTCGGCGGTGGCGGAATAGCCTTCCACGTTCTTGTTGATCACTTCGGCCAGGCCGCCGCCCATGGGGTAGTAGACCCCGCCGGTGCCGCCGGTCGCGATGGAAAGCTGTGTCTGCGCCGCAGCGGGGGCCGCAAAGCCCAGCGCGACAAGCGCAGCCGCGCCCATCAGGGCCTTTGGCGCGCGAATAAGTGTATGAAGCATTCTATCCTCCCAATATATCTGTCGTATTCCGATGGTCTCGCGTTCCTCCCGCGACAGCAAGAGGCTTTCAGAAATTTACTGAAATGTAGACGGCTTTCTGGGGCTGCGCGCAGGTTTCATGGCAGACAGCCACCAGGCCGCGGGCGATTTTCCGCCAGACTGCCGCCGCCTTGCCAGAGGCGGCGGGCAGATCGTCCCGGTAACGGGCAATGGTCGGTCAGGCGCGCAGGCCGCGTTTCAGGCGGTGGCCCGCAAGGATGCCGATCAGCATCGCGGGCACAATGATCAATGTCCCCGGTGCCGCCATGGGCAGCGCGGTCCATGCCGGCCCGGGGCAAAAGCCGCCGATGCCCCAGCCGACCCCGAAGAGCGCGGCCCCGGTCAGCAGCGGCGCGTCGATGCTGTTGATCGCGGGCAGGTCGAAATCCGCCATCAGGACCGGAGAGGCCTGCCGCCACGCCAGCCGGTAGCCGACAAAGGCTGTCACCGACGCGCCTCCCATCACGAAGGCGAGGCTGGGATCCCAGGATCCGAACACGTCAAGAAAGTTGAGCACCTTGGCCGGGTCCGCCATGCCCGACAGCAATAGCCCTGTACCAAAGACCAGACCGGCGACAAAGCCGAGGACCTGCCGTATCATGCCGCACCCCCGATCACGTGACGCAGGACAAAGACCGTCAGAGCGGCGAACGCCATGAAGGTCAGGACCGCGGCAAGGGACCGTCCCGACAACCGTGCCAGCCCGCAAACACCGTGCCCCGACGTGCAGCCCGATCCCAGCGCCGTTCCCGCGCCCACCAGCAGCCCCGCGGCGGCCATGCCCGGCAGGTTCGCACTGACCGTCTGGGCGGGAAACGCGCCGCCGATCAGCAGCCACAGCAGTGGCGCTGCCAGCAGTCCCGCGATAAAGGCGATGCGCCACCCCTTGTCCGCCGCCGCAGCGGCCCCCGTGGTGATGCCGACGATCCCGGCGATCCGCCCGAAAAGTGCCATGACCATAACGGCGGACAGGCCGATCAGGACGCCCCCGCCCAGCGCGGCCCATGGGGTGAAGTCGGTCGGGGTAACTGGCAACATCGAGAAGCTCCTTCAGGTTGGCGCGCGCGAAAGGGGTCGAAGGCCGCTTCGGAGGGACGGCCGCGGCAACTCATGTCACTTCTGATACCGGCATTTGTGAATCCTGGCCAGCGGTGGAAACCCCGGCCTACTCCGGCCCGCCCTTGCGTTCACCCTGCAACGCCCCCGTCGCCAGAACCGGCGATGCGTCGAGCCCCCTTGCGTCGAACATGTCGGCGACCCGCTCAAGCGAAGCCACAAGCTGCGCCTGTTCCCAGTCGGCCAGTTCCGCGAACTTGCGCGCGTACCGCTGCTGCAATGCATCGGGCGCTTCTTCCAGCGTCCGGCGGCCCCTTTCGGTCAGCACGATATTGCTTTGGCGGCGGTCGCGTTCCGAAGCGTGTCGCTGCGCCATGCCGCGCGCCACCAGTTTGTCCACCAGCGAGGTCACGGTGGCCTGACTGACCCCCATCTGCGTCGCCAGCGCCTTGGGCGTCGGATCGACCTTTTCCTCGACGATCTGCAAGACCCGCAGCTGCGCCGGGGTCACGCCCGCAGCCTGCGCAAGGTCGCGGCCATAAAGCTCTGTCGCGCGCAGAATCCGGCGTAATGCGATCAGGCTTTCGTCGATCCGATTATGAAGGTTTTGCGTCATGCGGCAGTCTTGCACGAGAAATATGGTTCCATCAAACCTGAAAATTCCTTGAGTCTTGGAGAATTGTTGCGTCAAAGACACATTTATCATTAGAAAAACGAAGGAATTCAAGGCTGGCAAAGGCATCTCATACGCGCTCATAGCGGCATTTGAAGTATTTTCCTTTAACTGTTGAAGCAACGCCCGACTCGAACTACTTAGTTAGCCGAACGAATGATGAGGGACCAAAAAATGCTGAACGGCACGGAAACACGCAAAGACATCGCAGTGGAACTGCGCAAGCCTGAGCCCGACGATGGCGCGGCCATCTGGGAGCTGGTGCGCGACTGCAAGCCGCTGGACGAAAATTCGATCTATGCCAACGTGATTCAGGCCGACCATTTCCGCGATACCTGTGTGGTTGCAGAGGTCGATAGCGAGATTCTGGGCTGGATTTCCGGCCACATGATCCCGAACGAGGATGCCTTCTTTGTCTGGCAGGTGGCTGTCAGCCCCAAGGCGCGCGGCCTCGGTCTTGGCAAGAAGATGCTGAACGAACTGATCAACCGCGACGAAACCGCAGAGGCGACCGAGTTGAAGACAACCATCACCAAGGACAATGCCGCGTCCTGGGGGCTGTTCCGCAGCTTTGCCCGTCAGATCGGCGGCACGCTGGAAGATGCGCCGCATTTCGAACGCGACACGCACTTTGGCGGTGCTCAGGCCACCGAGCATCTGGTGACGATCAGCCTGCCCGATCCGGCCGCGCTGAAACGCGCCGCCTGATCCCCCGCACATTCACGAGACTCCCCAACCTGAAAAAGGGAAAGGATATCCTATGCCCAAAGACATGACACAAGACACCACGATCTTCACCCGCCGCGAGAGCGAGGCACGTTCCTACTGCCGCGGCATGGACAACATGTTCGTCAAGGCGCAGGGCGCCGAGATGTTCGACCAGACCGGTACCCGTTACATCGACTTTCTGGCGGGCTGTTCTTCGCTTAACTACGGTCACAACGATCCGGACATGAAATCTGCGCTGGTGGACCATATCACCAACGACGGAATCGCCCACGGTCTGGATTTCCACAGCGACGCCAAGGCGGCCTTTCTCAAGGCTTATGAGGATCACATCCTTGCGCCGCGTGGCATGGACTACAAGATCATGATGACCGGACCCACCGGCACCAACGCCGTGGAAGCGGCGATCAAGCTGGCCCGCAAGGTCACTGGCCGCCGCAACGTGATTTCGTTCACGAACGGGTTCCACGGGATGACCATGGGTGCGCTGTCGCTCACCGGGAACACCGACAAGCGTGGCGGTGCCGGCAGCGGCACGCTGGGCGACGTGACCCACATGCCTTTTGAAGGCTCTCTGGGCGAGAATGTCGATACGCTGGAGCTGATGGACGCGATGCTGTCGAACCCCTCATCGGGCATCGACGCACCTGCGGCCTTCATCTTTGAGCCGATCCAGGGCGAAGGCGGCCTGAACGCAGCCTCCGACGCTTGGATGCAGGGCGTCGAAAAGATCGCCCGCAAGCACGGCGCGTTGCTGATCGTCGATGACATCCAGGCCGGTTGCGGGCGCTCCGGCAGCTTCTTTTCCTTCGAAGCTTCGGGCATCAAGCCCGACATGGTGACACAGGCGAAATCGCTGTCCGGCTTCGGCCTGCCCTTTGCCGCGCTGCTGATCCGTCCCGATCACGACATCTGGAAGCCCGCCGAACACAACGGCACATTCCGGGGCAACACCCACGCCTTTGTGACGGCACGCGTCGCGATCGAGAAGTTCTGGTCCGACGATGCTTTTGAAAAGGATATCGCGAGCAAGTCGGTCATGCTGACCACGGCACTGCAGGAAGTGGCCGCTCGCGTGCCGGGCGCGACGCTCAAGGGTCGCGGCATGATGCAGGGTGTCGATGTGGGCTCTGGTGAATTGGCGGGTGCCATCTGCGCACGGGCCTATGAACTGGGCCTTGTGATCGAAACCTCTGGCGCCGGTGACGAGGTGATCAAGTTCCTCGCACCGCTGACGATTTCACCCGAACTGATGCGCGAAGGATTCGACATCCTGATCAGAGCGGCCGAGGAAGTCGCCGACAGCCACAAAATTGCTGCGGAGTAACAGACCATGATTGTACGCGATTTCAACAAACTGAAAGAAACCGACCGTCATGTGGCGGACGCCAAGTGGACGTCAACACGGATGCTGCTGGCCGACGATGGCATGGGGTTTTCCTTTCACATCACCATTCTCGAAGCCGGATCTGAACATACGTTCCACTACAAGCACCACTTCGAGAGCGTCTACTGCATGAAGGGGAAAGGGTCGATTACCGACGTCGCCACCGGCGAAACGCACGAAATCACCCCCGGCGTGATGTATGCGCTGAACCTGAACGACAAGCATATCCTGCGGGCCGAGGAAGAGCTGCACATGGCGTGCTGCTTCAACCCGCCGGTGACCGGCAACGAGGTGCACCGCGAGGACGGATCCTATGCCCCGGCAGAGGAGGTAGCAGAACCCTCATGACCCAGAAGACCCACACAGTCGAGAAAATCGGCGGGACGTCGATGTCCCGTGTGAACCAGTTGCGCGACACGCTGTTCATCGGCAATCGCAAGGGCGATGATCTCTATGGGCGCATCTTCGTGGTCTCCGCCTTTGGCGGGATCACGGACCTGCTGCTGGAGCACAAGAAATCCGGCAACCCCGGCGTCTATGCGCATTTCGCGAACTCCGACACCGGCCACGGCTGGCATGACGCGCTGAACGACGTGGAGCGCAAGATGCAGGAGGTCCACAAGGAGGTGCTGGAGCATCCCGGCGATGTGGAACTGGCCGATGCCTTCGTCACCGAGCGGATACACGGCGCGCGCAACTGTCTGATCGACCTGCAAAGGCTGTGCGCATACGGCCACTTCCGCCTTTCAGAGCACATGCTGCAGATCCGGGAATTGCTGTCCGGTCTGGGCGAGTCGCATTCTGCTTATGTCGCCACGCTGCTGCTTCAGCGTGCCGGGGTGAACGCCCGGTTTGTCGATCTGTCGGGCTGGCGGGATGACGGCGGCGTCACCCTTGAAGAGCGCATCAACAGCGCCCTTGACGGGATCGACCCGCAGACCGAGATGCCCATCGTTACCGGATACGCCCAGTGCGCCGAAGGGCTGATGCGCGAATTCGACAGGGGCTATTCCGAGGTCACGTTTTCGAAGCTGGCCGCGTTGAGCGGTGCGCGCGAAGCGCTGATCCACAAGGAGTTTCACCTGTCGTCCTGCGATCCGAAGTTGGTGGGCGAAGATGCGGTCAAGAAGATCGGGCGCACCAATTACGACGTCGCGGATCAGCTGTCGAACATGGGGATGGAGGCGATCCACCCCAAGGCGGCCAAGACATTGCGGCAGGCAAACGTCCCCCTGCGCGTGACAAACGCGTTCGAGCCGGATGACCCGGGCACGCTGATCGACGACGAAAAGGCGACATCGCCCGCGGTCGAGATCGTTACCGGGCTCGACATTGTCACGCTCGAAGTTTTCGAACAGGACATGGTCGGGGTAAAGGGCTACGACAGCACGATTCTGGACGTGCTCAAGCGCCATAACGTGCGTATCGTGTCGAAGGTGTCCAACGCCAATACGATCACGCACTACCTGGATACATCGCTCAAGACGATGCGCCGGGTCGAAAAGGACCTGGCAGAAGCCTTCCCGGCAGCCGAAGTCACCACGAGAACGCTGGCAATGGCATCGGTCATCGGGCGCGACCTGAACGGACTGTCGGTGCTGTCGAACGGCCTGCTGGCCATCGCGGAGGCGGGACATACCGCCATCGGCGCGACGCAAGGCCCGCGCAACGTCGACGTGCAGTTCATCGTCGAGCGCGACATGCTCCAACCGGTAATCAAGGCGCTGCATTCCGCCTTTGTCGAAGACGACGCGCGCGCCGTACCCCGCGCGGCCTGACGCGAGGGCAGATAGCCATCGAAAAAGCCGTCCCCAGCAGGGGGCGGCTTTTGCGCGTCTGCGCAGGACCCGCCGCGCTGTGCGTTGATCAAACGATAGAATTTCCCTGCTGTCCGGCTTCGCCTTGTTGTTTTCTTTTTGCAACGTTGGTGTGGTTCTGTCCAAAACCATGATCAGGGTTTGCCGACGATATATCGTCCCACCGATGTACGCAGGCCGGGCACCTCACATGGGGTGCATGCTGTGGGGATGCGCTGGTTGAACGGCAGTTTTGGTGCGACACGCTGTCTGCGTCGGCTTCCTGGCAGGGCCAGCTTTTCCTGCGCGGCGACGGCGGCGACTTCATCTGTTGGCGGGATCAACGGGACCGTTACAAAAACTTAACTTTGCGGCACCCCATAATTCATATATTCATGAATTATGGAAGAATTGTTTCCCTCCCGCCTCTCGACGCTTGGCCACCCGCAGCGGCTGGCCGTGTTCCGGCTGCTGATGCGCCGCTATCCCGACCGCGTGCCCGCGACGGAACTGGCGATGGCGCTGGGGCTGAAGCCCAACACGCTGTCGACTTACGTCAGTGCGCTGATGCAGGCCGGGCTGGTAACGCAGGAGCGCGCGGGAACCTCCCTGCGCTACGCGATCCACATGGACGCGGCGCGGGAAACGATCGACTACCTGCTGAACGACTGCTGCCGCGGCCGACCGGAAATCTGCGCCCCGCTGTCCAATCCCAATTCCGTCGCAGCCGCACCAATGGACGACCGCAGGTACAACGTGCTGTTCATCTGCACCGGGAACTCCGCCCGGTCGATCTTTGCCGAATCCATTCTGCGCAAGATGGCGGGGGACCGTTTCATTGCCTATTCGGCGGGGACGAATCCGCGGTCGGCGCTGAACCCTTTCGCGCTGGACGTGCTCAAACAGAAGGGGCATGACCTGTCCGTTCTGCGCGCCAAGCATGTCACGGCGTTCCAGGGCGCGGATGCACCTGTGTTCGACTTCGTCTTTACCGTCTGCGACCGGGCCGCGAACGAAGACTGCCCGCCCTGGCCGGGTCAGCCGATCAGCGCCCATTGGGGGCTGACCGACCCGGTAAAGATGGAAGGGTCGGACGCGGAAAAGAGCCTTGCGTTCCAGCAGACCTACGGCGCGCTGCACAACCGGATGACCGGCTTTACCGCGCTGCCGATCGCCTCGCTCGACCGGATATCCCTGCAGAAAGCGGTCGATGATGTCGGCCAGACCAAAGAGGAAGAAGACCCCGCATGACTGTCTATGCTCTCAACGGCCTTGGCCGGATCGGAAAACTCGCCCTGAAGCCCCTGCTGGCGCGGGGGGCAAAGATTGCCTGGATCAATGACGCGGTCGGCGACCCGGAGATGCACGCGCATCTGCTGGAGTTCGACACGGTGCATGGCCGCTGGCAGGCGGATTTCACCCATGATGCGGACAGCATCACCATCGACGGCACCCGCCTGCCCTTTGCCGGGACACGCGACCTGTCGGCCCTGCCGCTGGAGGGTGTCGATGTGGTGATCGACTGTACCGGCGCATTCAAGACCGAAGGCAAACTGGCCCCCTATTTCGACGCCGGTGTGAAGAAGGTTGTCGTCTCCGCCCCGGTCAAGGACGGGGATGCCGCCAACATCGTTTACGGCGTAAACCATGAGACATATGAGCCGAACCGCCACAGGATCGTCACGGCGGCGAGTTGTACGACAAATTGCCTTGCCCCGGTGGTCAAGGTGATTCACGAGGCGCTTGGCATCCGGCATGGCTCCATCACCACGATCCATGATGTCACCAACACGCAGACCATCGTGGATCGCCCGGCCAAGGACCTGCGCCGCGCCCGGTCCGCGCTGAATTCGCTGATCCCCACCACGACGGGCAGCGCCACGGCGATCACGCTGATCTACCCCGAACTCAAGGGCCGCCTGAACGGCCATGCGGTTCGGGTGCCGCTGCTGAATTCCTCGCTGACGGACTGCGTGTTCGAAGTGGCGCGCGAGACGACGGCGGAGGAGGTCAACGCGCTGTTCCGCACGGCGGCGGCGGAGGGGCCGCTGAAAGATATTCTTGGCTACGAGGAACGGCCGCTGGTGTCGGCGGACTACACCAACGACACACGGTCCGGCATCGTCGATGCGCCTTCCACCATGGTGGTGAACGGCACGCAGGTCAAAATCTATGCCTGGTACGACAACGAGATGGGCTATGCCCACCGGCTGGTGGACGTGGCCTGCATGGTCGGAGCCAGCCTGTGAAACCCACCGCTGCCCGGCCCGAAGGTCTGTCGGCCTATATCGCCGTCACTGCGTCCTATTGGGCCTTCATGCTGACCGACGGGGCGCTCCGGATGCTGGTGCTGCTGCATTTCCACACGCTCGGCTTTTCGCCTGTTGAGCTGGCCTATCTCTTTGTCCTCTACGAGATTGCGGGGGTCGTGACGAACCTTGCCGCGGGATGGATCGCGGCGCGCTTTGGGCTGACGTCAACGCTGTATGCCGGTCTGGGGTTGCAGGTGCTGGCGCTGCTTGCGCTGGCACGGCTCGATCCCGGCTGGGCGGCGGGCGCTTCGGTTGTCTATGTCATGCTGGTCCAGGGCGCCAGCGGCGTGGCCAAGGACCTGGCCAAGATGTCATCGAAATCCGCGGTCAAGCTGCTGGCACCCGCCGCCGATGGCGGCCTGTTTCGCTGGGTGGCCCTTCTGACGGGGTCCAAGAACATGGTGAAGGGCGCAGGTTTCCTGCTGGGCGCGGCTTTGCTGGCCACGCTGGGGTTCGTCTGGGCCGTGCTGGGCATGGCGGCAATCCTCGCCGTGATCCTGCTGGCGGTGCTGATCGCCATGCCGCCGGGGCTGCCAAAGGGGCGCAGGGGCGCGAAGTTCTCGGAAATCTGGTCGCGGTCCGCCAACGTCAACTGGCTGTCAGCGGCGCGGGTGTTTCTGTTCGGCGCGCGCGACGTCTGGTTTGTCGTGGGCATCCCGATCTATTTCTATGCGGTGCTGTCGGACGGCACCACAGAGGGGAACCGGGCGGCGTTCTTTCTGATCGGCAGCTTCATGGCGGGCTGGGTGATCCTGTACGGGCTGGTCCAGGCCAACGCCCCGCAGCTGCTGCGTGCCGCCAGACGCCCCGAGCGCGAACTGGTCGCAGCGGCGCGGGGATGGGCCTGGGCGCTTGCGGCGGTGCCCGCGCTGCTGACGCTCTGCGCCCTTGCCACCGATGGCCCGCAGACCTGGCTGACCGTGACCCTTGTCGTCGGACTGCTGATCTTTGGTGTGGTCTTTGCGGTGAATTCCTCGTTGCATTCCTACCTGATACTGGCCTTCAGCCGGGCGGAGCGGGTGACGATGGATGTGGGCTTTTACTATATGGCCAACGCGACCGGACGGCTGGCGGGCACCCTGTTGTCGGGGCTGACCTACCAGGCGGGGGGGCTGGCGTTGATGCTGGGCACCGCGGCGCTTCTGGTGGCGCTGTCGGCGCTGGCGGTCGGGTTCCTGCGGGCTGAGCCGGCCTAGCCGCGCGCCCGGCTCAGGACCGCCAGCGCAGCAGGCGTTTCTCTACCTGACCGATCACGGCGCTGATGACGACCCCGAGAAGCGACAGGATCACCACGCCCGCGAACAGGCGTTCGAGATCATAGAGCGACCCGGCTTCGAGGATGTAGGCGCCGATGCCGTATTCCGCGCCCAGCATCTCGGCCGCGACCAGCAGGATGATGGCGATGGCCAGCGAAATGCGCAGCCCTGCAAGGATGCCGGGCATGGCACCGGGCAGCACGATCTTGCGCACGATGGACAGCCACGACAGTCCGAAACTCTGCCCCATGCGGATCAGCGACCGGTCCACGTTGTCGACCGCGCTGTAGGTGGCGACCACCGTGGGGGTAAAGGTGCCAAAGGCGATCAAGGCGTATTTCGACGCTTCGTCGATGCCGAACCAGATCACGAACAGGGGCAGCAGCGCGATCTTGGGGATCGGGAACAGCGCCGCGACCAGCGGCACCAGACCGGCCCGCACGTAAGAGAACAGGCCGATCATCACACCGACCAGGATGCCCAGACTGGCGCCGATGGCGGCGCCGACCGCCAGCCGGCCCAGCGAGGGCAGAAGGTGCTTGAACAGCATGCCCGACTGCCAGAGTTCGCCGAAGGTGGCCAGCACGTCGGAAGGACGCGGCAGCGTCAGCGCGGAGATCCACCCCTGCCGCGTACCGACCTCGATCAGAAGGATCAGCACGACGAACACGGCGGCCCCGACACCGCGACGGGCCGACGGGGCGAACCCGCCGCCGCGAAACCGGACTTCGGTGGCGGTGGCGTTCATCTGCGTATCAGACATCCAGCAATTCCTCGTCGGCGGCGCGGGCTTCCTCGCGCATGAGGTCCCACAGGTGTTTCTGCGTCCGCTCCAGGTCCGCATCGGCAAAGCCGCGTTCGGACAGCGGCTTGTCGATCTCGACCACCTCGCGGATCTGGCCGGGCCTGCGCGACAGCACGACGATCCGGTGGCCCAGGCGCACCGCCTCGGCCAGGTTGTGCGTGACGTAGACGGATGTGAAGGGCTGCCGCGTCCACAGCGCGATGAGGTCGTCCATCAGCAGTTCGCGTGTCTGGCTGTCGAGCGCCGACAGCGGTTCGTCCATCAGCATCACGGCGGGATTGACCGCCAGCGCACGGGCGATGGCCACGCGCTGTTTCATGCCGCCCGACAACTGGCGCGGCAGCGCATCGGCGAAATCGCCCAGTCGGGTGCGGCCCAGCACGTCGGATATGATGGCCTCGGCCCGGCGCCCGCGGATGCCGTGATCTTCCAGCACCAGCGACACGTTGCCCCGGACACTGCGCCAGGGCAGCAGGGCGAAGTCCTGGAACACGTAGGTCAGCGGGTTCAGGCAGCCCTCGGGCGGTGTGCCCAGTTGCAGCACCCGGCCCGCAACGGGGCGTTCGAGCCCCCCGATCAACCGCAGCAGCGTGGATTTGCCGCACCCGGACGGCCCGACCAGACAGACGATCCGACCCGCGGGAATGTCGAGCGAGATGTCGCGCAGAACCTCCGTGTCCCCATAGCTGTGGTGGATCGCGTCCAGTCGGATGTCCATGCGGCAATGTCCCGGATATGGTGGGCCGGCGGCGCTGTGGCCCCGCCGGTTCATGGCGGCCTCAGGCCTCGTAGGTTTCCACGTAGCTGGTGTCGACAAGGGTTTCCATGCCGATGCCGTCGTCCACCAGCCCTTCGGACTGGAACCACTCCAGCTGGTCGCGCACCGAGGCGGCATTCAGCTTGGCGCCTTCGTTCAGGCGCATGGTGCCGTTGATGATGGACGGCGACGCCTTTTCCAGCGGGCGATCGGTGTAGACGTATTTGTGTATCAGCTTCACCATCTCGTTCACGCCTTCGTCGCCACCGGCCTTGTCGATCATGGTGCTGTTGTAATCGCTCACACCCTTGCTGAAACCGTCGATGAAGGCCGCGGTCTGGTCGCGCTGGTTCTCGGCATTCCCGGTCGAGGTGAAGACCGTCGTCACCTGGTAATTCGGCAGATAGTCAGAGATGTTGCCGATGATGTGCACCGCGCCCGAACCCGCCAGCGGCTTGGCGATATGCGGCACGATGGACCACGCGTCGATCTGGCCGGTTTTCAGCGCGCCGATGATCGCGCCGACCTTCTGCAACGGCTTGAAGGACAGGTCGATCCCCTCGGCCGCGGCCACCTTCGAGCCCATGTAGTGAAAGGACGATCCGGCGGTGGACATGCCAAAGGTCTTGCCGTCCATGTCGGCGGGGGTCGTCATGCCCGCCTGAAACGCGGCGTCAGACGCCAGGATCTTTTGCCCGTCGATGCCCGGCTCTTCGCTCAGGCCGCCGCCGATGACCTTGATCGCGCCCTTGTCCGCCAGAGAGATCAGACCGCCCGAGATCGCGGTCACGGCATAATCCACATCCCCCGAGGCAATGGCGACTGCCATCGGCTGCGCCGCCTGAAAGAAGCGCAGTTCCACGTCCAGCCCTGCGTCGGCGAAATAGCCACGCTCGACCCCGATAAAGCTGGCGGAATGCGAGGTGAACCGAAGCGCACCCACGACGATCTTCTTGTTTTGCGCGATGGCCGGTGCGGCAAGCCCCGTGGCTGTCGCGGCCCCCAGCATACCCAGCGTCTGGCGCCTGTTGAAGTTGACCATGATATCCTCCCGATCTGATCTGTTCCTGGCTGTCACAGGGGCATCTTTGTCGGTCCGGGCCGGCATTTGCAAGGCTGGGCGCCCCCGCAGCACGCAGGCGCAAGGCAGCCTTGCGCTTGTGTTTACGGCGCCGCAGGTTGTAAAGGGGCGCGCACTTGCCTAAGTCCCGAAGGCTGCCGCAACGCCGCCCCGGCCCCCACGGCACAGCCAAAACCCTAACGCGCGTCAGGTGCCGCCTTGATCATTCTTCCCTTGCCACGTCCCTGCCCAGGCTTCGCGTCATGACCCGCGTGCTGGTGACAGGTACCGCCGGTTTCATCGGCTTTCACCTGGCCCGTCGCCTGCTGGCCGAAGGGTTCGAGGTGCAGGGTTATGACGCGCTGACCGACTATTACGATGTCACGCTCAAGCAAAAGCGCCACGAGATGCTGCTGGAGAACCCCGCGTTCTCGGCCACTGTCGGCAAGCTGGAGGACGAGGACCTGCTGTGGTCCGTGGCAGAGGCGTTCCAGCCCGAGATCATCGTGCATCTCGCCGGGCAGGCCGGGGTGCGCTATTCGCTGGAGAACCCGCGCGCCTATCTCGACAGCAATGTGATCGGCACCTTCAATGTGATGGAGGCGGCCCGCAAACTGAAGGTCCGGCACCTGCTTATGGCCTCGACCTCTTCGGTCTACGGTGCCAACGAAGAAATGCCTTTCGCCGAGATGGACCGGACAGAGACCCAGCTGACCATCTATGCCGCCACCAAGAAGGCGAACGAGAACATGGGCCATGCCTATGCCCACCTGCACGACCTGCCGACGACGATGTTCCGTTTCTTCACGGTCTACGGCACCTGGGGGCGGCCCGATCTTGCGCTCTTCAAGTTCGTGGACGCCATTTTGGATGGACGGCCCATCGACATCTACAACCACGGCGACATGTTCCGCGACTTCACCTTTGTCGACGACCTGGTGCGCGGCATCATGCTGCTGATGGAGGCAGTACCGCAGCGCCCCGCCAGCAAGGACGACATTCCCGAATGGGACAGCCTGTCGCCCGTGGCCCCGTTTCGCGTCGTCAACATCGGGAACTCGCAAAAGGTACGCTTGCTGGACTTCATCGACGCGATCGAGGCGGAGCTGGGCATCGAAGCCAAGCGCAACTACATGCCGATGCAGACCGGCGATGTCCCCGCGACATGGGCCGACGCGGACCTGCTGCGCAACCTGACCGGCTACCAGCCACGCACCGACGTGCGCGATGGCATCGCACAGTTCGTGGCCTGGTTCCGCGACTATTACGGCAGGTAGGGCGACGCGATGACCACGGGAACCGACAAGATCGCGATCATCGGGTTGGGGTACGTGGGCCTGCCGCTTGCCGTCGCGTTTGGCCGTCAGCGCCCGGTGGTCGGCTTTGACATCAGCGCGGAACGGATCGCGGACCTGCGCGCGGGCCATGACCGCACGCGCGAAACCTCGACCGGGGAACTGGCGGCGGCGCGGCACCTGAGCTTTTCCGACGACCGCGCACAGATCGCCGATTGCACCATCTACATCGTCACCGTGCCGACCCCCATCGACGCCAACAAGCGGCCCGACCTCGGCCCGCTGCGCGGCGCGGCGGAAACCGTCAGCCGGGTGCTGAAGCCGGGTGATCTGGTGATCTTCGAAAGCACCGTCTATCCCGGTGCGACCGAAGAAGACTGCGTGCCGATCCTCGAACGCGGCTCCGGCCTGCGGTTCAACGTCGATTTCTTTTGCGGCTACAGCCCCGAGCGGATCAATCCCGGCGACAAGCTGCACCGCCTGCCCGACATCCGCAAGGTCACAGCCGGATCGACGCCCGAAGCGGCGGAGCGGGTCGATGCGCTTTATGCCCAGATCATCACCGCCGGTACTTACAAGGCCGAAAGCATCCGCGTGGCCGAAGCCGCCAAGGTGATTGAGAACACCCAGCGCGACCTGAACATCGCCCTGATGAACGAACTTGCCATCATCTTTGGCAGGATGGGGCTGGACACCGACGCGGTGCTGCGCGCCGCCGGGACCAAGTGGAACTTTCTGCCCTTCAAACCCGGCCTGGTCGGCGGGCACTGCATCGGGGTCGATCCCTATTACCTGACCCACAAGGCCGAGCAGCTGGGATATGATCCGCAGATCATTCTCGCCGGGCGGCGGCTGAACGACGGGATGGGCGCCTATATGGCGGGCCAGCTGGTCAAGACGATGATCAAGCGCGACATCGCCATCGGTGGCGCGCGGGTGCTGGTGCTGGGCCTGACCTTCAAGGAGAACTGCCCCGATCTGCGCAATACCCGCGTGATCGACCTGATCCGCGAATTGCGCGACTACGGCGCCGAGGTGGACGTGCACGACCCCTGGGTGGACCCGGCGGAGGCGCGGCGCGCGTTCGGCATCGACATGGTCGCGGCCCCCGCGCCCGACACCTACGACGCGGTGGTGCTGGCCGTCGCGCATGCAGAATTCGCCTCGGCCGGCGCCCCTGCCCTGCGCGCCTACGGCAAGGCGGACCAGGTGTTCTACGACATCAAGAGCGTGTTCGCCCCCGACGAGAGCGATCTTCGGGTCTGACCCTCCGGTCCGGCGTATCTGGCGATTTCGAACGCCGAATTCTTATATTCCACTTTACTTAATCCACCGAACTGGCCTTATAACATTACCCAGAATATGCCATGCGACACCATTGACGCGTCATATGCTTTGATTGCAGAGATATAGGGAGGATTTTGGCCGGCATCGCCGACACATCCCCTGGCCAGCCCAACGGATGGCCGCGGCCCGGAAGATGCCGATTTCTGAAAACTGAAGGCAGGACTCCCATGGCCCGCGAATATCTGAAGAAAGCCACGCTGACCGCGACCTCGGATGCACCGGAGGTGCAGGAGGCCGTCCGCGCCATTCTCGCCGATATCGAAACCGGCGGCGATGCCAAGGCGCTGGAATACGCCGCCAAATTCGACCGCTACGACGGCAACGTCCTGTTGACCCCGGACGAGATCGAGGCAGCCTGCGCGCTGGTGCCCGAAAAGCTGAAGGCCGACATCCGCTTTGCGCATGACAACGTGAAACGATTTGCCGAAAAGCAGAAAAGCAGCGTGTCGGACATGGAGATCGAGATCGTTCCCGGCCTGATCGCCGGTCAGCGGGCGATTCCGGTGGATGCCGCTGGCTGCTATGTGCCGGGCGGGCGCTACAGCCACATCGCCAGTGCCATCATGACCGTCACCACGGCCAAGGTCGCGGGCTGTCGGCACATCACCGCCTGTTCGCCGCCGCGCCCCGGTGTCGGCGTGCCGCCCGCCATCGTCTATGCCGCCCATCTCGGCGGCGCGAACCAGATCATGGCGATGGGTGGCGTCCAGGGCGTGGCCGCGATGACCTTTGGCCTGTTCGGCCTGCCGCGCGCCAATATCCTCGTCGGCCCCGGCAACCAGTTCGTGGCCGAAGCCAAGCGTATCCTGTTCGGGCGCGTCGGCATCGACATGATCGCGGGCCCCACGGACAGCCTGATCCTTGCCGATGCGCAGGCGGACCCGCTGGTGGTGGCAACCGATCTCGTCAGCCAGGCCGAGCATGGTTACAACTCTCCGGTCTGGCTGGTCACGGACGACCGCGCGCTGGCCGAAACGGTGATGCAGCTGGTGCCGGGGCTGATCGACGAACTGCCGGAGGTCAATCGCAACAACGCCTTTGCCGCCTGGCGCGATTATGCGGAGGTGGTTTTGTGTTCGGACCGCGAGGACATGGCCGCCTGTTCGGACGCGTATGCGCCAGAGCATCTGACCGTGCAGGCGGATGATCTGGACTGGTGGCTGAACCGGCTGACCTGCTACGGTTCGCTGTTTCTGGGGGAGGAAACGACCGTGTCCTACGGTGACAAGGCGACCGGCACGAACCATGTGCTGCCGACCTCGGGCGCGGCAAGCTACACGGGCGGGCTGTCGGTCCACAAATACATGAAGATCGTGACCTGGCAGCGCGCCACGCGGGACGGTTCCAAACCCGTGGCCCTTGCCACCGCGCGCATTTCACGACTGGAAGGAATGGAGGGGCACGCACGCGCGGCAGACGTGCGTCTGGCCAAATATTTCCCGGGCGAAAATTTCGACCTGTCATCCAGTGGGTGATACCCGCACCCGCCGCGTGCTACACTACCGAACAGACCGCTTATCCCGCGCCCTGGCGTGGCCATCGAAAGGCAAGACAACCGATGAACATCGACAAGAAAATCGCAGATGATCTTGTCGCGAACGACGTTTCCTTTGTCACCACCGTGCCCTGCAAGCAGCTGGCCGGCGTGATCGAAGAGATCGAGGCCCGCGACGACATCTTCCACATCCCCTCCAACAAGGAAGACGAGGGCATGGGCCTGTGTGCCGGGGCCTTCATGGGCGGCAAGCGGCCTGCCATCATCATGCAGAACACGGCCATCGGCGTGACGATCAACACGCTGGCCACGCTGATCCAGTATTACCGGATGCCGCTGCCGATGATCATCTCATACCGGGGTGAGCTGCGCGAACCCGTGGCCTGCCAGGTGGAGATGGCCGTTCATACCAAGGCGCTGCTGGCGCAACTCAATATCCCCACCTACCACTTTCATTGGCAAAAGGACGTCGAGGAGTTCGACAACATCCTGAAATACACCTTCATGTGCAACAAACCGGTGGCGATCCTGACCGACGCCAACTTCTGGGGAGGCTATGGCGACCAATGATCCGTTCCGAAATCCTGAAAGAC
This sequence comes from Sulfitobacter sp. THAF37, assembly GCF_009363555.1. Lineage (NCBI taxonomy): Bacteria > Pseudomonadati > Pseudomonadota > Alphaproteobacteria > Rhodobacterales > Roseobacteraceae > Sulfitobacter > Sulfitobacter sp. THAF37. The sequence goes on along the minus strand of NZ_CP045372.1, from coordinate 1,696,535 downwards.
ATCGCACCGATCCTTCGCGATCAGCTCGTGGTCTGCAACATCGGCATCCCCAGCCAGGAACTGCACGCCATCGACGATCAGCCGACCAATTTCTACATGCTGGGCACGATGGGGCTGGCGTCCTCCATCGGGCTGGGGCTGGCGCTGGCGCAACCCAAACCGGTCATTGCCATCGACGGGGACGGGTCGGTGCTGACCAACCTCGGCACCTTGCCGACCATTGCCAACAACGTCGCCGACAACTTCATCCTGATGATCATCGACAATGGCTCCTACGGATCGACCGGGGACCAGCCGACCTATGCGGGCAAGAAGACCAGGCTTGAGAAAGTGGCAGAGGCCTGCGGTTGCGAAAACGTGGTGACTTGCCAGGGCGAGGATACCGGCAAGGTTCTGCAGGCGGCGCTGGCATCGCGGAAGATGACGGTGATCGTCGTCAAATGCGACAGCGGCAACGCCAAGCATCCCGTGATCACGATGGACCCCGTAGTGATCCGCGACCGCTTCATGAAAGCGGTTCAGGCCTGATCGCGCGCATCAGGCCTGATCGCGCGCATCATGGAGGGTGGCGGGGCGGTCAGCGTGTCCGCGCCGCCCCGCGCACCGGACCTTGCGCAGCCGGTCCACATGATGTCGGATGCGCGCAGGCCGCCTGCGGCCACAACGACCCTTTCAGATGTAAATTCAGACACCAGGAACTTGCTCCATGACGATCCTCACCCATGCGTGCACACCCGTATCCGGGCAGAAGCCCGGCACCTCGGGGCTGCGCAAGAAAACCCGCGTATTCATGGAACCGGGCTATGTGGAGTGCTTTGTCCAATCCATTTTCAACGCCATCGACGGGGCAGATGGAAAAACCTTCGTCATCGGCGGTGACGGGCGGTTTTTCAATGCCGAGGCGATCCAGACCATCCTGCGCATGGCCGCGGCCAACGGTGCGGAACGCGCGATCGTCGGCCAGGGCGGTCTGCTTTCGACCCCGGCGGCGTCGCACCTGATCCGCAAGCGCCGGGCGCAGGGCGGGCTGATCCTGTCGGCCAGCCATAACCCCGGCGGAATCGACGCGGATTTCGGCCTGAAATACAACGTCTCGAACGGCGGCCCTGCGCCCGAGAGCGTGACCGCTGAAATTTTCGAACAGACCCGGACCATCGACAGTTACAAGACGCTGGACACCGACGACATCGACCTGGGCGAGCTGGGCAAGACCACGCTGGGGGATATGACGGTCGAGATCGTCGATCCCGTGGCCGACTACGCCAGCCTGATGGAAAAGCTGTTCGATTTCGAAGCGATCAAGGGGCTGTTCCAGGCCGGTTTTGACATGCGGTTCGATGCCATGCACGCGGTTACAGGCCCCTATGCCAAGGCGATCCTCGAAGACAGGCTGGGGGCACCCGAAGGTACCGTGCTGAATGGCCGTCCATCGGTCGATTTCGGCAAGGGGCACCCCGACCCAAACCCGATCTGGGCAAAACCGCTGGTCGACATGGTCATGGCCGAAGACGGCCCCGATTTCGCCGCCGCGTCGGACGGGGACGGGGATCGTAACATGATCCTGGGCCGCGGTGTCTATGTGACCCCCTCCGACAGTCTGGCGGTGCTGGCGGCGAATGCGCATCTTGCACCCGGCTACAAGGACGGTATCGCGGGGGTGGCGCGGTCCATGCCCACCAGCCGCGCCTGCGACCGCGTTGCCGAGGCGATGGGCATCGCCTGCTACGAGACGCCGACCGGCTGGAAGTTCTTTGGCAATCTGCTCGATGCAGGCAAGGTGACGCTCTGCGGGGAGGAAAGCGCCGGCACCGGCAGCGACCATGTGCGCGAGAAAGATGGCCTTTGGGCCGTGCTGCTGTGGCTCAACATCATCGCGGTCAAGGGTCAGTCAGTGCAGCACATCCTGCGCGACCATTGGAAGGAATACGGTCGTAACTATTATTCCCGCCACGATTACGAGGCCGTGGATGCGGAGGCCGCTGCCGCGTTGATGACGGCGCTGGAAGAGGCGCTGCCGAAGCTTCCGGGCCAGAGCGCGGCAGGCCTGACGATCAAGGAAGCCGACCAATTTTCCTACCACGATCCGGTGGACGGATCGGTCAGTGGCAAACAGGGCCTGCGGATCACCTTTGACGGCGGTGCGCGCGGTGTGCTGCGGCTGTCCGGGACCGGGACCGAGGGCGCAACGCTGCGCATCTATCTGGAACGCTACGCGCCGCCGGAGGGCGATCTGGACATCGAAACGCAGGACGCCCTGTCGACCGTGGCCGCGGCAGTGGCCGGGCTTGCCGATCTGCAAAAGCGCACCGGCAGGACGAAACCAGACGTCATGACCTGACGGGTCTGCCGGTCGACGGCAGCTCAGAACAGGTCCTTCAGCGCCGCAAAGAGTTCGGCCTGCGAGGAGATGTCCAGCTTGCGGTAGATGTTGCGGCGGTGGACCTTGACCGTCTCGCGCGAGATACCGAGGTCCAGTGCCGCCGACAGGTTCGAATGCCCCTGCAGGATCAGGGCCGCCAGCTGCGCTTCGCGGCGGGTCAGCGCCTTGCCTGTCTGGTCGGTGACATGGCTTCGGATCACCGCGTCCAGCGGACGTTGCACGGGCGGTGGGGCGCGTCCCTCCTGCTGATCCTGGAGGTATTCGCAGTACTGGCGCAACAATTCCAGAAGAACGGGGCTGTAGTGCCGCAGGCATTGCAGTTCGCGGCGCCTGAAGCGGCCGCGCCCGGCCTGACGGCTCATCGACAGGTGGCCGGTTGCGCCGTCCTGCAGATCGACCAGCAGACCGACCTCGTCGCAGATTTCGGTCTTGCGATAGTATTCCAGGTAGTATTCGCCGGAAAAGAACCGGTCGGGTGCAATGTCTGACAGGCGGTACAACGCACCGGGCGTCGCCCGCTTGCGCATCTGGAAGAAGGGATCGAGCCGGTAGGTCCCGTCAAGGTAGTGTTGCGGATACGTCGTCTTGAGCGAATGATCCGCCAGCCAGGCGTTCAGGGACTGCGGTGTGCCGCTGTCGCTGAAACGCAAGATCAGGAAGGTATCGAACCCGATCCGTGCGCGCAGCAGGTTGCGGAACAGACCGAAGAACGATTCGTCGCGGGCATGTGCCATCGTCTTTTGCAGGCGCTGAATATCGCCCGGTCTGAGCATTTCCATGATTTATAACCCCATCCAGACCAAAAACTAATCAATGACTACCCCTGTGGGGGTATTTTTTCACCCCAAGAATGCCGCAATCATTCAACTTCATGGTATTTGCCCCCCTGCTGGGCGACCATGAGACGACCAAAATGGGGGAATGCTCAAAGTGGCGACAGCCATCAGTATCCGCAATCTGCGCAAGGTCTATCCCGGTCAACCGCCCGTGGTGGCACTGGCCGACGCCAGCATCGACATCAGTGACAACGAGTTCTTCACGCTTCTCGGCCCCTCGGGCTGCGGCAAGACGACCCTGCTGCGCATGATCGCGGGGTTCGAACATCCCACCGCGGGCGCGCTGACCATGCACGGGCAGAACCTGCTGGACCTGCCGCCCCACAAACGTCCCGTGAATACCGTGTTCCAGAGCTACGCGCTGTTCCCGCACCTGACGGTCGCACAGAACATCGGCTTCGGGTTGGAAATGCTGGGCAAGCCCAAGGCCGAGATCAAAAAGACGGTGGACGAGATGATGGCCCTGGTAAAGATGACCGAAATGGCGGACCGCCAGACCGGCCAGATCTCCGGTGGCCAGCAGCAGCGCGTTGCGCTGGCGCGGGCGCTGGCGCCGAAACCGCGGGTGCTGCTGCTGGATGAACCGCTGAGCGCGCTGGATTTCAAGCTGCGCAAGGACATGCAGCTGGAACTGAAGCGCCTTCAGACCGAAACCGGCATCACCTTTGTTTTTGTCACGCACGATCAGGAAGAGGCGCTGACCATGTCGGACAGGATCGCGGTGATGAGCGCCGGCGAGATCCGGCAGATCGGCAACCCGCGCCAGATCTACGACCAGCCGGCGGAACGCTTTGTCGCCGACTTTATCGGGGATACCAATTTCCTCCCGGCGGAGGTGACGGACATCAGCGGCGACACCGCGACGGTGCGGCTGTCGTCGGGCACGCAGATCGCGGCACGCGCGGCCAAGAGCGGCGAGGGCAAGGGCAAAGTGACCCTGGCCGTGCGGCCTGAACACGCCAGCATCGTGCCGGAGACCGACGGTCTGCTGTCAGGCACGCTGGAGCAGGTCGTCTACTTCGGCACCGACACGCATTACCATGTGGCGATGGCGGACGGCACCGCTTTCGTGGTGCGCCAGCAGAACCGGCCCGATGCAGCCGCGCAGTTCAATACCGGCGACCGCGTGGGCGTGCAGTTCGCGCCGGGTATCGGCCAGGTTCTGAGGGATTGACCTGATGGCCGACATGTCCTCGACCGCAGATGCACGGGCCAGCCGCCGCCGCTGGCTGCTGCTGGCGCCTGCGCTTTTCATCCTGGTCTTCGCCGCCGCCGGGCCGCTGCTGATCACGTTGTTCTATTCGTTCCTCACCCCCGGAGATTACGGCGGTGTCGAATGGCAGGGGTCATGGCAGGCGTGGTTCAACGTCTTCATGGAGCGTGACATCTTCGATGACACGCTGGCCTGGTCGGACGCGCATCTGAGCATCTTCTGGCGCTCGGTCAAGCTGTCGCTGATGACCACGGTGCTTTGCCTGTTCTTCGGCTTTCCCACCGCCTATTTCATCGCGACCCGACCGAAAAAGCAGCGTGATCTGTGGATGCTGCTGATCATCATTCCGTTCTGGACCAACCTGCTGATCCGCACATTTGCGATTGTCGAGCTGATCCGCGCCGAAGGCACCGTGAACACCTTGCTGCTGTGGATCGGGGTCATCGACGCACCGATCCAGATGCTGTTCACCGAATTCTCGATCCTGCTGGGCATGGTCTATGTCTACCTGCCGCTGATGGTGCTACCGCTTTATGCGTCGATGGAACGGCTGGATTTCAGCCTTGTCGAGGCGGGATACGACCTTTACGCCACCCGTCTTCAGGTGCTGCGCCGGGTGATCCTGCCGCTGGTCAAGCCGGGGGTTATCGCAGGGTCCATCCTGGTCTTCGTGCCCTCCCTGGGCGCCTATGTGACACCGCGCGTCATGGGGGGCGGCAACCAGCTGATGATCGGCAACCTGATCGAGCTGCAGTTCGGCCAGGGCCGCAACTGGCCGCTGGGTGCGGCGCTGTCGATCACGCTGCTGGCGATCGTCATGGTCGCCCTGCTCGCTTACGTCCGCGCTGCCGGAAACCAGGAGCCGCACCGTGTCTAAGCAGTTCAACATCAGCCGACAGACCGGGTTCACGACCATCGCGATGGTCTGTTTCGTGCTGCTTTACATGCCGATCATCCTGCTGGTCATCTATTCTTTCAACGCAGGATCCTCCATCGCCATATGGGAGGGGTTTTCCTGGCGCTGGTATCAGTCCGCCTGGGAAAACGAACAGGTGCAGGAGGCGACGATACGCAGCCTGGTCATCGCGCTCTGGGCGTCGGGCATTTCGACCTTCTGTGCCGTGCTGGCGGCGCTGGCCACCACCCGCACCCGCAAGTTCCGGGGACAGGCGGCGGTCTTTGCCATGATCAATCAGCCGTTGATGGTGCCCGAGATCGTGACTGCCGTTGCCCTGCTGATCTTCTTTGCGATGATCAAGGTCGCCACCGGGTACACCGGCCTTGCCTATCTGATCGTCGCGCATTCGGCATTCTGCATTCCTTTCGCCTACCTGCCCATCCGGGCGCGGTTGCAGGGGATGGACCTCAGCCTTGAGCAAGCCGCCGCCGACCTTTACGCGCCCCCCTTTCAGGTGTTTCGCCGGATCACCCTGCCGCAGCTCTGGCCGGGAATCCTGGCTGGCGCGATGCTTGCCTTCGTGATTTCGCTGGACGATGTGGTGATCACGGAGTTTGTTAAATCCGCAGGGCAGGATACGCTGCCTACCTATATGCTCGGCCAGTTGCGGCGGGTGGTCACGCCAGAGATCAACGCGATCTCGACCGTGCTGCTCGGCATCTCGGTGACATTTGTCATCGCGTTCACCGTGCTGAGCAAAATCAAGAACTAAGCCAACGGGAGCAAAACCATGAAACGGACATTTACGGCCCTGACACTGGTGCTGGCCACACCCGCCTTCGCCGAAGGCGAGCTGAACATCTACAACTGGGGCAACTACACCAGCCCCGAAATGATCGACAAGTTCGAGGAAGAGACCGGGATCAAAGTCACCGTTACCGACTACGACAGCAACGACACCGCGCTGGCCAAGATCAAGGCCGGCGGTCACGGATTTGACATCGTGGTCCCCTCGGGCACCTATGTGCCGATCTTCATCCAGGAAGGGCTGCTGATGGAAAGCAAGCCCAACGAGATGGAGAATTTCAAGCACATGGACCCGCAGTGGGTCGACGTGGAATTCGATCCGGGCCGCAACTATACCGTGCCCTGGCAGTGGGGCACCGTTGGTGTGACCGTGAACACCGCCGTCTATGACGGCGACATCAACACCGCTGCCGTGATCTTTGACCCGCCAGAAGAGCTGAAGGGCAAGATCAACGTGGTGCCCGAAATGAATGACGTCATGGGCATGGCGATCCACTATGTCGGCGGCGAACAATGCACCGCGGACAAGGAAGTCCTGAAAAAGGTCCGCGACACAATGGTCGAGGCCAAGAAGAACTGGCTGTCGATGGATTACGGCATGATCGAGAAATTCGCCAAGGGCGATGTTTCCGCCGGTGTGAACTGGAACGGGGCATCGTTCCGCTCGCGCAATCTGAACGAGGACATCGCCTTCGGCTATCCGCAGGAAGGCTATCCCGTCTGGATGGATAACGCCGCCATCCTCGCGGACGCGCAGAACGTGGAAGAAGCCAAGACGTTCCTCAACTTCATCATGGCGCCCGAGAACGCCGCGATGCTGTCGGAATTCGCGCGCTACGCCAACGGCATCAAGGGCTCGGAGGAGTTCATGCCGGAGGATATGAAGTCTGCCCCCGAGATCGTCGTGCCCGAAGACCTGAAGGGCGCGGCCTATGTGGCCAAGACCTGCCCGCCGGAAGCGACCAAGATCTACACGGCGATCTGGACCGAACTCCAGAAGTAAGACCGTCGGCAGCCGGGACACGCCCCCGGCTGCCGTCACGCGCCCCGGAATTTCTCAAAAATTCCGACCCGATTTCTTGCAAGAAATCGGCCCCCCCTTCACGGAGCTATTGAATGACCCCCGACACCATCGTCCACAACGGCAAGCTGATGACCTTCGACCCCGATCAGCCAGAAGCACAGGCGCTTGCGATCACGGGCGGGACGCTGACTGCCGTAGGCTCCGATACTGAAGTGATGGCGCTGGCCGGTGACGGCACCCGCCTGATCGACGCGGCAGGCGGCACGGTGCTGCCGGGGCTGATCGACAGTCATGTCCACCTCTTCGGCGGGTCGGTGGAACTGACCAGCCTCAACCTTCATACGGTGCAGGGGCTGGAGGAAATGACCGCGGTGATACGCCCCTACGCCGCCGACATCCCCGAGACCGAGCTGGTGTTCTGCGTAGGGGCGAACTACGGCATCCTCGGCACCGGACGAAACCTGACCCGGCACGACCTGGACCAGATCCTGCCGGACCGCCCGCTGGCGATGTTCGCCGCCGATCACCACACCGTCTGGGCGAATACCGCCGCGCTCGAGGCCGCGGGCCTGCTGCAGGGGGGCGAGGTCGACGCGGGTTCGGAAATCGTGATGGGCGACGACGGCCTTGCCAGCGGCGAACTGCTGGAGCCAGGCGCCTATAGCCCGATCCTCGCCCTGACCCGCCACGGGGGGCGCGATATGTTGGGCCTGACCACCGGCAAGGATCCGGTCCCGGCCCCGACAGCCGAACAGCGCGCGATGGACAAGGACGCCATCGCAAAGGGGCTGGCCCATTGCGCGGCGCAGGGCATCACCGGGTTGCACCTGATGGACGGCAATCTCTATCAGCTGGAGTTGCTGACGGAACTTGAGGCCGAGGGCCGTCTGCTTTGCCGCTGCATGGTGCCTTTCCATTTCAAGGGCACCGACCCGATCGACCGGATCGCGGATGAAGGCGTGCCCATGTACGAACGCTTCACCGGCGACAAGGTCTGGTGCGGCCATATGAAGATGTTCATCGACGGCGTGATCGAAAGCGGCACCGCGCTCATGATGCGCCCCTACCCCGGCGCGCTGGGCAAGGATGACAACACGGGCGACGAGGTCTTTACCCAGGACCACTTTGTCGCCGCCGCGCAAGAGGCGGACCGCCACGGGATGCAGATCGCGGTTCACGCCATCGGCGACGCAGGCGTGCGTCGCACCATTGACGCCTACGCCGCCGCGCAGGCCGCCAATGGCAGACGCGACAGCCGCCACCGGATCGAACACCTTGAAGTCATGCACAGCGATGACATCCCTCGGTTGGCGGAACTGGGCATCGTCGCCTCGATCCAGCCGGCCCACGCCCCGCGCGGCCACTTCTTTCCGCCCGGCGCGGTTGGCGACTACCTGCACGCCGACCAGATCGCCGGGGCCTATGCGTGGCAGGACATCCGCGACACCGGTGCGCGGGTTGTGTTCTCGACCGACTGGCCGGTCATACCGGTGGACGTGATGCCCAACATCAAGGCTGCGATCGCGCCGCTCGATCTGGGTCCGGACTGGCCAGACCAGACGCAAAGCCTGCAGGACACGCTGGCAAGCTATACGCGCGACAACGCCTGGGTGGAGTTCAACGAGGACCGCAAGGGCCAGCTCAAGGTGGGCATGATGGCGGATGTGGCGGTGATGAGCCACGATCTGACCGCCCTCGCCCCCGCCGACATCACCCGGGCACGGGCGGAGCTGACGATCTGCGACGGCAAAGTCACCTTCGAACGGGGCTGACCCTGCGGGCAAACCTGCCTATAAGGACCCAAGCAGCCAGACGGACGAACCGAGGGACCATGACCGAGAACAGAGTGATGATTGCCGGGGGCGGCATCGGCGGCCTTGCCCTTGGGCTGACGCTGCACCAGATCGGTGTCCCCTTCACGATCTTCGAATCCGTGGGCGCGCTGCGGCCCCTCGGGGTGGGCATCAATCTGCAACCCAACGCGGTCCGCGAATTGTTCGAGATGGGGATCACCGCGGCGGACCTGGACAAGGCCGGTGTGCCCGCCCGGGAATGGGCGTTGGTGGGCCAGCAGGGCCAGGAAATCTATGCTGAGCCACGGGGGCTGGAGGCGGGATACAACTGGCCGCAATACGCCATGCACCGGGGCCAGTTGCAGATGCTGCTGGCGCAGGTGCTGCTGGACCGCGCCGGTGAGGACGCGATCCGGCTGGGCAGCCGCGTGACAGGTTATCAGAAAAACGAAACCGGTGGCGTGACGGCGCTGATCACCGATGCGGACGGGGCGGAGCGGCAGGAGGGCGGCGCGCTGCTGATCGGCGCGGACGGGATCCATTCGCGGGTCCGCGCACAGATGCATCCCGATCAGCCGCCGATCCACTGGGGCGGCGCGGTGATGTGGCGCGGCACCAGCATGGTCAAACCCGTGCGCACCGGCGCGTCCTTCATCGGGCTGGGCACCCATCGCCAGCGGATGGTGATTTACCCGATCTCGCCGCCCGACCCCGACACCGGGCTGGCGCAGGTCAACTGGATCGCGGAAGTCACCATGGACGATCCTGCGGCGCGCGACGGCGTCGGCTGGTTCCGACAGGTGAAGATCGAGGATTTCGCACATCACTTCGACGACTGGGTTTATGACTGGCTCGACGTGCCGGCCCTGCTGCGCGGGGCGCAGGTGGCCTACGAGAACCCGATGATCGACCGAGATCCGGTGGACACCTGGGCCGACGGCCCCGTGGCCCTGATGGGCGACGCGGCCCACGCGATGTATCCGACCGGCTCGAACGGGGCGAGCCAGGCCATCGTGGACGCGCGCGAGCTGGGCGCGGCCTTCCTCTCTCATGGCGTCACACCCGCGGCGCTGGCGGCTTTCGACGCAAAGCTCTGCGCGCCGATCTCGGCCCTGATCCTGCGCAACCGGGGCGCCGGGCCCTTTGGCCTGCTGAATATGGTAAACGACCGCTGCGGCGGCAACTTCGACGACATCGACGAGGTGATCCCGCCAATGGAACGGGCAGAGTTCATGGCCAAGTACAAGGCCGCCGCGGGCTTTGCCATCGAGGCGTTGAACAGCGCCGCACCTACCATCCCCGACGGGGCGAGGGTGGAAAGGCAAGCGGCGGAATAGCACGCGGCGGCCACCGAACACCCACAGCGAAAACAATCGGCGCTGCGCCGGAGGCGGGTTCTCGGTCGCGCCCTAAACCGGGTTCAGCGGCCTGCCGTCCTTGAAAAAGGCAACCAGGTTCGCGACCGCCATCATGCCCATGTCCTCCCGCACCTCCAGTGTCGAGGTCCCGAGGTGCGGCAACAGCGTCACGTTCTCCATCTCGCGCAGGGCGCGCGGCACGTCTGGCTCGAACTCGTAGACGTCCAGCCCCGCGCCCGCAATGCGGCCCTGTCGCAGCGCGTCGATCAGCGCCGCCTCGTCCACCACGTCGCCCCGGGAGATGTTGACCACAAAGGCGTGCTGCCGCATCGCGCCCAGCGCCGCCGCGTCGATCAGGTGATGCGTCTGCGGCGTCGCGGGCACGGCAAGGACGACCACATCGGCCGCGCCCAGCACATCTTCCAGCCTGTCCAATTGCGCTGCCTCGAATGGCAGGTCCGTCACCGGCGAACGGTTAAAGAAGACCACCTTCATCCCGAACCCCAGCGCGGCACGCTGCGCAATGGCCTTGCCAATCCGCCCCATGCCGACGACGCCAAGCGTCTTGCCGGTCACGTGAAGCCCCAGTAGCTGCGTGGGGTGCCAGCCCGGCCAACGGCCACCGCGCACCATCCGCTCCCCCTCGCCCGCGCGGCGGCATGTCATCAACATCAGCGTGATGGCAATGTCCGCGGTCGCGTCCGTGACCGCGCCGGGGGTATTGCTGACCGCGACCCCTGCAGCGCGGGCCGCCTCGGCGTCGATGTGGTTGTAGCCGACGCCGAAATTGGCGAGAATCTGACAGCGCGGAGGCGCCTCGAAGAACGACGCGTCGAAACGATCTCCCAGCGTCGGCAACACGGCATCGAACTCCGCCAGCGCACGGGCCTTCTCTTCTGTCGACAACGGCAGGGTTTCCGGCCGCACCTCCACCTCGAAATGCCGCTGCGCCTCTGCCACCACCTTGTCCGGCAAAGGCCGCGTGATCAGTAGTTTCTTCATGTCGTCCTCCGGCTGGTCCGCCGCCTTCATAGCCGGGCGGACCAGCGGAAACCACGCTGCTTTCGCTTCTTTATGCCCCAAATACTCCGGCGACCGGTCTGTCGCCGCGCGACCTGCGCATAACGCGACCCCGCGGGTTTCAGGCCAGGGCCGCCGCCTCGCGGGTAAGCTCGGTGATCGCGCGCCAGTCTCCGGCGCGGACCAGATCGGCAGGCGCGACCCAACTGCCCCCGGCACAGACGACATTCGGCAGGCGCAGGTAGTGCGCCGCGTTCGACGGGCTCACACCGCCGGTAGGGCAGAAGGAAATCTGCGGCAGCGGACCACCGAGGGATTTCAGCAGCGCGGCTCCGCCCGCCGCCTCGGCGGGAAAGAACTTCAGCATGTCATAGCCACGGGCCAGCAGGTGCATGGCCTCGCTCGCGGTCGCCGCGCCCGGCAGCATCGGCAGGTCAGCCGCCTCCGTCGCCGCCAGCAACGCGTCGGTCGCGCCGGGCGAGACGCCAAAGCGGGCACCGGCCCGGACCGCATCGGCCACATCCTGCGCGGTGATCAAAGTGCCCGCGCCCACGACGCCGCCGTCGACCTTGGCCATCTCGGCAATGGCCGCCAGCGCGGCCTCGGTCCGCAGGGTCACTTCCAGCACGGGCAGCCCCCCCTCCACCAGCGCCTCGGCCAAGGGGCGGGCGTGGGCCACATCCTCCACCACGAGAACGGGAATGATGGGGGCCATCCGGCACAGGTCACGGGCCGCGCGGCTGCTTTCGGCTGGGGTCATGGCGTCTCTCCGATCCTAGATGCTGCTGGCGCCGGTATCGGCCGCGCCGACCAGCGTCCTGAAGTGATTGAACAGCTCGCGGCCCTGCCCATAGCCGTTGGCGGCAAGGTCCGCGGTCACGCAATCACGTTCCAGCACCCCCTCGGTCACGATGTCGATCCGGCCTTCCGCGGCGTCGACGCGCAGGATATCGCCGTCTTGAAGCTTGGCGATGGCACCGCCGTCGACCGCCTCGGGGCAAACGTGGATCGCGCTCAGGACTTTGCCGGACGCACCGGACATGCGCCCGTCCGTCACCAGCGCCACCTTCAGGCCGCGCGCCTGCAGGTTCGCCAGCACCGGTGTCAGGCTGTGCAGTTCCGGCATCCCGTTGGCCTTGGGTCCCTGGAAGCGGACCACGACGATCACGTCCTCCTCGAACTCCCCGGCCTGGTAGGCCGCCTTGACCGAATCCTGGTCATGGAACACCCGCACCGGGGCTTCGATCACGTGGTGTTCCGGCTTCACCGCAGAGACCTTGCACACGGCGGCCCCCAGCGACCCGTCCATCCGCTGCAGCCCCCCGGTCGGCTGGAAAGGATCGCTGACCGGACGCAGGATGCGGTCGTTCTGGCTTTCGCCCGCGCCGTCCTCCCAAACAAGCTCGCCGTCCTTCAGCCGCGGCTCACGGGTATAAAGGCTCAGTCCCTGGCCCATGATCGTGGTCACGTCCTCGTGCAGCAGACCCGCCGACAGAAGTTGCCCCATCATGAAGCCCAGGCCGCCCGCCGCGTGAAAGTGGTTCACGTCGGCCAGACCGTTGGGATAGACCCGCGCCAGCAGCGGGGTCACATCGGCAAGGTCCGAAAAGTCCTGCCAGTCCAGAATGATCCCCCCGGCCCGCGCCATCGCGACCAGATGGATCAGCAGATTGGTGGAGCCGCCGGTGGCATGCAGCCCCACAATGCCGTTTACAAAGGCTTTCTCGTCCAGCACCTGACTGGTCGGGATATATTCGTTGCCCAGATGGCTGATCGACAGGGCCCGCCGCGCCCCCGCATCCGTCAGCGCATCGCGCAGCGGCGTGTTGGGATTGACGAAGCTGGACCCCGGCAGGTGCAGCCCCATGAACTCCATCAGCATCTGGTTGGTGTTCGCGGTGCCGTAGAAGGTGCAGGTGCCCGGCCCGTGATAGGCCGCCATTTCCGCCTGCATCAGCGCCGCGCGGTCCACCTCCCCGGCGGCGAATTTCTGGCGCACGGTGGCCTTTTCATCGTTGGAAATGCCCGAGGTCATCGGCCCCGCGGGCAAAAAGACCGCCGGCAGATGGCCAAACACCTGCGCCGCGATCACCAGCCCCGGCACGATCTTGTCGCAGACGCCGAGATAGACGGTGCTGTCGAATGTATTGTGGCTGAGCGCCACACCCGCGGCCAGCGCGATCACATCGCGCGAGAACAGGCTCAGTTCCATCCCCGGTGTGCCCTGTGTCACCCCGTCGCACATGGCGGGCACCCCGCCCGCGACCTGCGCCGTACCCCCGGCCGCCCGGGCGGCGGCACGGATCAGATCGGGAAACCGTTCGAACGGCTGATGCGCCGACAGCATGTCGTTGTAGGCGGTGACGATACCGATATTGCCTGCGGATTGCGTGGCGAGCGCATCCTGATCCGGCCCTGCGGCGGCATAGGCGTGGGCCTGACCGCTGCACGACAGATGCGCACGCGCCGGCCCGTCCTGCGCAGCCTTCGCCATCCGGTCGAGATAGGCCTCGCGCCCTTTGGCGCTGCGGGCGACAATGCGGTCGGTGACGCGGGCGACGGTCTGGTTCAGCATGGGGTCCTCCATCGATTCGGATCGTGGCAACCCGGATCGGGCCACCTGATGGCTCGCAACATCGTTAGCGCTAACAGCGCCAAGAGTCCAGCACCCGGCCTTGTGAAACCGCGCAGGCGCTGCCGCAAAATCCGTGCTTTCCGGGTCGTTACAAAAGTTTCACCAAACCGACACAGATGTGCAAGCCCCCGCTGACAGATGGTGCCTCAAACATTGGGGGCACCATGCTGAAACTGACCGACCTGACCAAAGCCTATGGTCCGAATGTCGCGGTGAAGTCCGCGAACCTCGATATCGACCGTCCGGCCATGATCGGCATCATTGGCCGGTCCGGTGCGGGCAAATCCACGTTGCTGCGGATGCTGAACCGCCTAACTGACGCGACATCCGGCGAAATCAACTTCGAAGGCCGCGACATCACCGCGCTCACCGGCAAGGCCCGGCGCGACTGGCAGTCCCGCTGCGCCATGATCTTCCAGCAGTTCAACCTGGTGCCGCGTATGGACGTGGTGTCGAACGTGCTGCACGGCACGCTCAACCGCCGCTCGACACTCGCCAGCATGTTCAGCATCTACCCCACCAGCGATGTGCACCGTGCAATCGACATTCTCGACCGCCTCGGCATTGCGGAACATGCCACCAAGCGGGCCGAGGCGCTGTCGGGCGGGCAGCAACAGCGCGTGGCGATTGCCCGTGCGCTGATGCAGGACCCCCGGATCATCCTCGCGGACGAGCCCATCGCATCGCTCGACCCGATGAACGCACAGGTCGTCATGCAAAGCCTGCGCCGCATCCACGAAGAAGACGGGCGCACGATCATCGCCAACCTGCACACCCTGGATACCGCGCGCCGCTACTGCGACCGCGTGGTGGGGATGCGGGATGGCAAGATCGTGTTCGACGGCCTGCCCGAACAACTGACCACCGCGATGGCGCGCGAAATCTACGGCGCCGACGCCTCCTTTTCAGAAGCCGCCACGTCGACCTCGATCGAGACCCTCGACCATGCGCTTGCCTGAATGCCCAAGCCGCACCGGCAGGACCGGGCGGAACATCCAACCAACCGGAGACAACACATGAACAAGCTTTTCGCAGCGGCGCTCGCCACCACGGCCCTCAGCACGGGCGCCCTCGCCCAGACCAACGGGATCGACGAATTCCGCATCGGCATCCTCGGCGGCGAGAACGCCCAGGACCGGCTGAACAGCTACCAGTGCCTGGCCGACTACACGACCGAGGAACTGGGCGTCGAAACCAAGCTTTTCGCCCCCGCCGACTACAACGGCGTGATCCAGGGCCTGCTGGGCGGGACGCTGGACATGGCCTGGATGGGCGCTTCGGGCTACGCCGCGGTCTATATCCAGGACCCCGAAGCGGTCGAGCCGGTGCTGGTCAAGATCAACCTCGACGGCTCCTACGGCTACCATTCCATCGGTTTTGCCCGCAAGGACAGCGGCATCGCCTCGCTGGAAGACATGCAGGGCAAGGTCTTCGGCTTCGGCGATCCCAACTCCACCTCCGGCTACCTGATCCCCTCCATCGAGATCCCGCAGGAAGGCGATGAGATCACGATGGAGTCGGGCGACTATTTCGGTGAGGTCAAGTTCACCGGCGGTCACGAGCAGACCATCGTGGCAGTCGCCAACGGCGACATCGACGGCGGCGTGACCTGGGCCGACGGCCAGGGCAACTGGGAAGACGGCTACAACTCGGGCGCGCTGCGCAAGGCCGTGGACGCGGGCCTGGTCGACATGAACGATCTGGTGGAAATCTGGCGGTCGAAGCCGATCCCGGAAGGCCCCGTCGTCCTGCGCAAGGACCTGCCCGAAGAGGTCAAGGCCAAGATGACCGCGCTGGTCGACAACCTGTATGAAACCGACCCCGACTGCGCCTATGGCGTGGCCGCGGGCGAAAGCCTGGGCTTCGACCCGATCACACATGACGCCTATGTGTCGATCGTCGAGGCCCGCAAGGCGAAATCGAATTGATCAAAGACATTTAAGTTGAGATGCAGGTCCCGGTGTCACATCGGGACCTGCAATTTTTTTCGAAAGGCGCAGAGTATGACCGACACCACGCAGGAAATCCGCGAGGGGTATCTCGCCGCGATGCGGCAGAAACGCATGATGAACATGCTGCTGCTGATCCTCTTTATCGCCTTGCTGGTGGCGGGTTTTGCCATGGCAGACGCGCGCAACGCGGGCGGTTTCTGGGACGGCTGGCGCAATATCCTGGACTTTCCGCGCGACGTGATCGGCGAGGCATTGTCCCGTGCGCACCTGATGCCCGGCTATCTCGTGAAATACCTGCCGTCACTGATCGAGACCATCAATATCGCCGCCGCGGCCACACTGCTGGGGGCACTGCTGGGGCTTTTCGCGGCCCTGCTGGCCACCCGCGGCCTTGCCCCGCAAGCCTGGATCGTCGCGCCCGTCCGCCGGGTGCTCGACATCCTGCGCGCGGTGCCTGAGATCGTCATCGCCCTGATCCTGATCTTTCTGCTGGGCGGCGGCCCGGTGCCCGCCATGATCGCCATCTGCCTGCATACCATCGGGGCCCTGGGCAAGCTGTTCTCCGAAGTGAATGAAAACGCCTCTCTCAAACCGGTGGAAGGGCTGGCCTCTGTCGGGGCGTCCTGGATGCAGCGCATGATGCTGGGTGTGGTGCCGCAGGTCGCGCCCAATTACCTCAGCTATGCGCTGCTGCGGTTCGAGATCAACATCCGCGCCTCCGCCATCCTCGGCTTCGTCGGTGCGGGCGGCATCGGCTATGACCTGCGAAACACCATGTCCTGGGGCCAGGGCAAATTCGACGAGGCGGCGGCGATCTTCCTGCTGCTCTTCGGCGCCATCGTGATCGTCGATCAACTCTCCAGCTATGCCCGCAACCGCCTGACCCACGGCAAGGCCTACAAGGACAAGGGAGCCCTCCTGTGACGACCGCCAGCCTCACCCTGCAAGCCGACAGCCTGATCGCCCGCAAGCGTCTGGTTGCCTGCGCCGCCCCCGCGCTGATCGCGGCCTATCTGATCTATGTCTTCTTCGCCTTCGACGTGCCGGGCCTGCGCGACCGGGTCAGCGTGGACAACATGAACACGCTGCTGCGCGACGTCTACAGCTACAAGACCCACGTCACGCAGGACAACCGCAACGGCGAGGTCAGCATCGCCATCGAGGGCGAGCGCAAGGGCACCTATCCGCAGGGCGAAAGCCCCGATTGGGTGCGCCTCGGCCCTGCCTCCACCGTCGATCTCGGCGGCGGACATGTTGTCACCTTGGGCGAAACCGTCCGCTACGACATCCCCGGCTACGGTAGGGTAACGGCGCGACCGGGCCGAACCGGCGTCAACGCAGAGCTGCCAGCGGGCGACGTGCCAGAGTGGATCAACGCGTCCAAGAACCGCGTGGCGATCACCACCGACGCGGGCCGCGTGACCATCACCCGCAACCGGACCGAAGTGTTCCGTTACTTCACCGGTTGGGAGTTGTTCTTTTTCACCCTCGACAGCCCGTTCCACGGATTGGGCCTGACAGAGCTGATTGCCACAGGCGACTACGGCGCGATGTGGTCGGATTTCTGGAACAACAAGATGTGGCGGCATGCCGACGTGGCGTGGGCGCTGGTGGAAACCGTGCTGATGGCGTTCCTCGGCACCTTCGGGGCCGCGATCATCGCACTGCCGATGGGGTTTCTCGCGGCGCGCAACTTCTCTCCGCTCGGGGCGGCGCGGTTCACCGCCCGGCGCATCTTTGACTTTCTGCGCGGGGTGGACGGGCTGATCTGGACCATCGTGCTCAGCCGAGCCTTCGGACCCGGCCCGCTGACCGGGTCGCTGGCGATCATGCTCACCGACACCGGCACCTTCGGCAAGATTTTCTCCGAGGCGTTGGAGAACGTGGACGACAAGCAGATCGAAGGCATCGCCTCTACCGGGGCGGCCCCGCTGCAACGCTACCGTTTTGGCGTGATCCCCCAGATCACCCCGGTTCTGCTAAGCCAGGTGCTCTACTACCTTGAATCCAACACCCGCTCTGCCACCATCATCGGCGCGATCACCGGCGGCGGCATCGGGTTGTTGCTGACGCAGGCGATCATCACCCAGAAAGACTGGGAAGAAGTGACCTATTACATCGTGCTGATCATCCTGATGGTGATGATCATGGACAGCCTGTCGGGCTGGCTGCGGCGGCGTCTGATCGCCGGGGATGCGTCCTGATGGCACGTCTGAAACCGCACGTTCCCTACCTGCACCCCGATTGCGAGATCACCGACAGCACCTTCGGCGCCTACGTGGAGATCGGCCGCGCCTCGCGCGTGGCGCACAGCCATGTCGGGGATTATTCCTACTGCGACCGTTACGCCGACATCGCCAATGCGCGGGTCGGCAAGTTCTCCAACATCGCCTCCTTTGTGCGCATCGGCGCGACCGATCACCCGATGGACAAGGCCAGCCTGCACCATTTCCACTACCGCTCCGCCGATTACTTCGACGATGCAGAGCCGGACCATGCCTGGTTTGCCCACCGCCGCAGCCGCCGCGCGCGGATCGGCCATGACACCTGGCTGGGTCACGGCGCGCAGGTCCGGCCCGACGTCACCATCGGCCACGGCGCCGTAGTGGCGGGCGGCGCCATCGTCACCCGCGACGTGCCCCCCTACATGATCGTCGCGGGCATCCCCGCCGTGCCCCTGCGGGCGCGGTTTCCCGACAGCATCGCCGACCGCATGATGGCGCTCGCCTGGTGGGACTGGCCGCATGCCCGCCTGCGCGACACCTTGGAAGATTTCCGCACGCTGCCCGCCGAAGCATTTCTGGAAAAGTACGAGAGCTAGGGATCTCGAACGCCCACGCCCATTGCCGCAGCAGCCGGGAAGGCCGCAGATCCGGTCGACCGAGGCAAGATCGTCGCCCCGCGCCGCCCCTATTCCCCCTCCAGCGTCAGGGTGATCCTGTCACCGGCAAACCAGGTACTGCCAAATTCCACAGGGATACCATCCGGGTCTACGTTGACCGATGAAGAGAACAACACCGGAGCACCCTCACGGATCTGCAGGTGCAGTGCCTGGGTGGCGCTGGCCAGCTTCGCCTTCAGCCGGGTGGACGCGCGGGTGTAATCGGCCACGCCCGAGCGGCGCAGCGCCTCGGTGACAGAGCCGACAGCGCCGAGGTGATCCGGCAGATCGGGCAGGCGCGCCGCCGGAAATACGCTGGTGAAAATCGCCACCGGCAGGTCATCGGCCAGCGAAAGCTCTTCGACGACATGCACCTCCGCCCCCTCATCCAGCGCCAGCAGGTTCCCTTCCGTCCGGGTCGCGGCGCGGGTCTGCATTGCGAGGATCCGCTTGGTCGGCACGCGACCCGCCGAGCTGAGGTTCTGGTGAAAGCGCACCCGCTTGCCAATGGGATAATCCGTGGGCACCTGGGTGACGAAAACCCCGGCCCCGCGCCGGGCATGGACCACCCCCTGTTCCGCCAGCGCCGCCAGCGCATGCCTGACCGTATGCCGGTTGACACCAAAGCGCGTGGCCAGCGCCGATTCCGTCGGCAGTTTGTCACCGGGTGCATAGTGCCGTTCAGCGATCTCTGCCGCCAATGTCGTGGCGATTGACCGCCAGATCGGGGTGCGTGCCATATGTCTGTCACCAAAGTTTCATGGTTTCGGGGGTTGCCTCAGGGCGGCGATTCCGCCAATATTTGTCTAGTTGTATAGTACCGTAGACAAATCCACAAGGTGTCTAGATGACCCAGACCCAGGACAAGACCGCAGATCGGCAAGGCTGGATTAGCCTCTTGGCGACATGCGATGCCGCCGATCTGGACGGGGTGTGGCAGGACCTCGACCCCGCGTTTGATCACCAGGTGCTGCGCGCCCCCGAGATTGGCAGCGTCATGGTGCGCGGGCGCGCAGGGGCTGTCGGCGCCGCCTTCAATCTGGGCGAAATCACCGTGACCCGCTGCTCCGTCCGCCTGTCGACCGGGGAGGACGGCCATGCCTACGTCCAGGGCCGCGACCGGACCAAAGCGTTGCGGGCCGCGCTGCTGGACGCCGCGATGCAGACCGCCGCCGCGGCTGGTATCCGCGAAAAGGTGCTTGGGCCCCTGTCCGAGAAAGCCCGGCAGCGCAGGGCAACCCGCGCCGCCAAGGCCGCCGCGACGAAGGTCGATTTCTTTACCATGGCAAGAGGAGAGGACTGATGCAGTCACAGGCTCTGACAGGCGGTTTCGCCGACGCACCAACCGACTCTGCGATTGCCTTCCGCGAGATCATGCAGGTCATGGCCCGGCCCGGCCGGATCGCCCGGATCGGCGGCGCCACGCCGCCTGCCCCCCTCTCCATCGCCGCCGGAACACTGGTGCTTACCTTGTGCGATCCGGACACGCCGGTCTATCTTGCGCCGGGGCACGATACCCCCCCGATCCGCGACTGGATCACCTTCCATACCGGCGCCCCCTTCACCGATCAGGCGCATGCGGCCTTTGCCTTGGGCGACTGGGGCGCACTCTCGGGTCAGGCGTTCTCCGTCGGCACGCCCGAGTACCCGGACCGTTCCACCACGCTGATTGTCGAAATGCCGGAACTGACATCCGAGGGACCTACCCTGCGGGGGCCTGGCATCCGTGACACCGCGCAGTTGTCCCTGCCGGAGCTGGACCGGTTCCGGGAGAATGCCGCCCTGTTCCCGCTGGGCAACGACTTTTTCTTCACAGCCGGCAGGCATGTCGCCGCCCTGCCGCGCAGCACGAGGGTGTCCTGATGTACGTTGCCGTCAAGGGAGGCGAACGCGCCATCGACAACGCCCATGCCTGGCTCGCGGAGGAACGCCGGGGCGACGGGCAGGTCGCCGAACTATCGGTCGCGCAAATCCGCGAACAGCTGAAGCTGGCCGTAAACCGCGTGATGGCCGAAGGATCCCTATTCGACCCCGACCTCGCGGCGCTGGCGATCAAACAGTCACGCGGCGACCTGATCGAGGCTATTTTCCTGATACGCGCCTACCGGACGACCCTTCCGCGTTTCGGCGCCTCGCAGGCCATTGCCACCGGCGGCATGCACTGCGACCGCAGAGTCTCCGCCACCTTCAAGGACGCGCCCGGGGGGCAGTTGCTGGGCCCGACCTTCGACTACACACACCGCCTCCTCGATTTCAGCCTCGCCGCAGACGGCACCCCGCCCCCCGCACCAGAGGCGCGCGCTGGCGCCCCCTCGGTACCCCACATCATGGAATTCCTGGAAAGGGAGGACCTGGTCAAACCGGAACCGGAGAACCCGACAGGGCCCGCCGACCTGACCCGCACGCCGCTGGAATTTCCCGCGGCACGCCCCTTGCGCCTGCAGTCACTGGCCCGGGGCGACGAGGGTTTCATCCTCGGCATGGCGTATTCGACCCAGCGCGGCTACGCACGCAACCATGCCTTTGTCGCGGAACTGCGGATCGGGACGGTATCTGTCGAAATGGAAATTCCCGAACTGGGTTTCACCGTCGAAATCGCCGAGATCGAAATCACGGAATGCGAAACAGTGAACCAGTTCAAAGGCTCGAAGACCGAACCACCCCAGTTTACCCGTGGGTACGGGCTGGTCTTCGGAATGTCGGAACGCAAGGCGATCTCAATGGCCTTGGTCGACCGAGCGTTGCGTTGGAAAGAGTTGGATGAGGACAACACGGGCGCACCCGCGCAGGATGAAGAGTTCGTGCTGAGCCATGCGGACAATATCCAGGCGACGGGTTTCCTTGAGCACATAAAACTGCCGCATTACGTCGATTTCCAGTCGGAACTGGAACTGATCCGCAAATTGCGGAACGAGGCGACCGAATGATCTGCCGGGAGCCCCCCTCACCCCCAACCCCCTCTCCCCGAGGGGAGAGGGGACTACGCGTCGTTCTACGGACACCGCTGCGAGAACCGATATCGCCCACGCCGCTGCGCGCATATCCCCTCTCCCCTCGGGGAGAGGGGCCGGGGGTGAGGGGACGTATCGCCAGAGACGACCTCTCGCCCGATCTTAACCCGTGGTTTACCTCGTGGTTGCCATGGTGGAGGCATGATCCGCCCGCATCCACATATCCGCAAAGCGCGCGCGCAGCGGCGGTGGATGACGCGATCGGAAGATCTGCTGTGGCAGGCGCTGCGCAATCGGCAGGTGGCCGGGCTCAAATTTCGGCGAAAGTCACCCGCCGCCTCCTTCGTTGTCGATTTCCTCTGTCCTGCGGCGCGTCTTGTGGTCGAGGTGACGGGCCCGGCCCAGCACCGCAAACTTCTGGAGCAGCGGGATGCGGCGCTGCTGGCCCACGGCTACGGTGTGATCAGGCTGGCGCGGGAACGGATCGAAACCGACCTGCCCGGCGTGCTGTCGGAGATCGGATCGGTCGGTTGCCGTCGGCTCTGAAACCCCATTTCACCTCTCGATCATCCGGCAATGCCAGCTCATTCCACACCACAGAGGAGCCGCGAGTCTCATGACCGACGCCGCGTACAACTTCGCCTATCTTGACGAGCAGACCAAGCGGATGGTCCGCCGCGCCCTTCTCAAGGGGCTGGCGATCCCGGGATACCAGGTGCCTTTTGCCAGCCGCGAGATGCCGATGCCCTACGGCTGGGGGACGGGCGGCGTGCAGGTTACGGCAGCGGTGTTGGTCCCGGGCGACACGCTCAAGGTCATCGACCAGGGCGCCGATGACACCACCAACGCCGTTTCGATCCGCCGCTTCTTCGAAAAAACTGCCGGCGTTGCCGTGACCGAGCAGACAACTCAGGCCAGCGTGATCCAGACGCGTCACCGGATCCCTGAGGCCCCTCTGCGCGAGGATCAGGTTCTGGTCTATCAGGTGCCGATCCCCGAACCCTTGCGGTTTCTCGAACCGTCCGAGATCGAGACCCGCAAGATGCACAGCCTTGAGGAATACGGTCTGATGCATGTCAAGCTTTACGAGGACATCAGCCAGCACGGCGCCATTGCGACGTCCTACGCTTACCCAGTCCGCGTCGAGAACCGCTATGTGATGGACCCTTCGCCGATCCCCAAGTTCGACAATCCAAAGCTGACCATGGAAGCGATCCAGCTCTTCGGAGCGGGGCGGGAACAGCGGATCTATGCGCTGCCGCCGCACACGCGGGTGACGAGCCTCGATTTCGAGGACTACCCTTTCGAAGCAAGCAAGGCGGATCATGCCTGCGATCTGTGCGGGGCATCGGACAGCTATCTCGACGAGTTGATCGTGGATGACGCGGGGGGGCGACTTTTCATGTGCTCCGATACCGACTACTGCGCCTCGCGGCGCGCGGCGGGCCACCTTGGCACCAAGGCAACCCCGGTGGCGGAGGATGCGGCATGACCCCGCTTCTGCAGGTCGAGAACCTTTCGAAATTCTACGGCCGCCGGATCGGCTGCCGGGACGTATCCTTTGATCTCTACCCGGGCGAGGTCATGGGCATCGTCGGCGAAAGCGGGTCGGGCAAGTCCACGCTTTTGAACTGTCTGGCGGGCCACCAGCCGCCCGATAGCGGCGCGGTGCGCTTTGAGACCCGCGCCGAAGGGCTGCGCGATACCGTGACGATGAACGAGCCGGAGCGCCGGATGCTGGGACGCACCGACTGGGCCTTTGTCCATCAGCACGCCCACGACGGGCTGCGCATGAATGTCAGCGCGGGCGGCAACGTGGGCGAGCGCCTGATGGCAGTTGGCGCGCGGCATTACGGCGACATCCGGCACACCGCAATTGACTGGCTGGGCCGGGTGGAAATTGCGGAGGATCGGGTCGACGATCGGCCCAGCGCCTTTTCGGGCGGCATGCGGCAGCGGCTTCAGATCGCCCGCAATCTCGTCACCGGGCCGCGGCTGGTGTTCATGGACGAGCCGACCGGGGGGCTCGATGTGAGCGTACAGGCCCGCCTGCTGGACCTGTTGCGCGGGCTGGTACGCGAGATGGGGCTGAGCGCGATCATCGTCACCCACGATCTGGCGGTGGTGCGCCTTCTGGCTGACCGATTGATGGTCATGAAGGACGGTCACGTGGTCGAAACCGGCCTGACCGACCAGGTGCTGGACGACCCGCAGCATGGATATACGCAACTGCTGGTTTCTTCGGTCCTGCAGGTATGACCGGCGAACACAACCCAAGGAACAGGCTGATCCCATGATCCATGTCGAAAACCTTTGCAAATCCTTTGTACTGCACAACCAGGGCGGCACCGTCATCCCGGTGATGGAGAACGCGGCACTATCGGTCGCTGTCGGCGAATGCGTCGGGCTGATCGGGGCGTCGGGGGCGGGAAAATCCACCCTGATGCGCATGCTCTACGGCAATTATCTGGCGGCTTCGGGCAGTATTCGGATCGGCGGCATCGACGTCGCCCGGGCAGCGCCGCGCGAGATCCTGGATCTGCGTCGCGATACGCTGGGCTACGTCAGCCAGTTCCTGCGGGTCGTGCCGCGGGTGCCCACGATCGACGTGGTTGCGGAGCCGCTTTTGCGCACCGGACATGACGCGCAGACAGCACGCGGCCGGGCGTGCGATCTGCTGAACCGGCTGAATATCCCCGAAAGGCTCTGGTCGCTCAGCCCCACGACATTTTCGGGGGGGGAACAGCAGCGCGTGAACATCGCCCGCGGCTTTGCCTATGCGTATCCGGCCTTGCTGCTTGATGAACCGACGGCGAGCCTGGATGCCGCGAACCGCGAAACCGTTCTGACCCTGATCGACGAAGCAAAGGCGCGCGGGGCGGCGATCGTGGGCATCTTTCACGACGAGGCGGCGCGCGACAGGGTCTGTGACCGCGTGGTGGACGTGACCCGTTTCACCCCGGGCCTGTCATGACGGGAGGTCGGTTTATCGCGGTGGTCGGGCCGTCCGGCGTCGGCAAGGATTCGGTGATGGCCGGGATGCTGGCGCGCGACCCCGCGCTGGTGGTCGCGCGGCGGATCATCACCCGGCCCGCCGACGCGGTCGGGGAAGATTTTGACGCGGTCGACGCCGTCGAGTTCGAGCGGCGACAGGCGCGCGGCGACTTCGTGCTGCACTGGCAGGCGCATGGTCTGCGGTATGGCATCCCCGCCGATGTATCCGCACAGATGGCAGAGGGCCGCGACATTCTGGCCAATCTGTCCCGGTCGGTCCTGGCGGAGGCGAAGACCCGGTTCGCCCGGCTTTGCGTTCTGTCGCTGACCGCCGCCCCCGAGGTGCTTGAGCGACGCCTGCGGGCCCGGGAACGCGAGACCGACGCCCAGATCGAGGGGCGGTTGGCGCGGGCGGATTTCGCGATACCCCCCGGCATCGACGCGGTACAGATCGACAACTCCGGCAGCCTGGATGACACTGTGACCCGCGCGCTGGCTGCGCTCTACCCGGTGAGGGCATAGTGTTGGAGCGTCTCGAACATGCCGTCCCGCCGTTCCCCGACAAGGCTCAGACCGTCCAGCACGAAGGGCCGCGGCAGGCTGTCGGCAAAATGGGCTGCGACGCGGGGGCGCAGGGCATCGGGCTGGTCCAGCCGACCGGTCAAGGTCATGTGAAACCGAAAGAGATCCAGCACATGGGGATACCCCCAGTCGCGCAGGTTGCGGTCCTGCTCCGGCGTGAGAGGGCGCGCGCGGCGGCGCGCCAGCTCCTCCGCCCCCGCCGGGGCGCGAAACCCGTCCAGTTGCATGACCGCCTCTCCGGCCATGTCGTTCAACGCCTCCTGGTCGCCCAGTGGCGTGAGGGCGAGGAACCGGCCCAGCGCGCTGACCTGAAGACCGTCCAGCACCACCGGCGCGACTTGTCCGGAAAACCGCGCCAGGGCCTGGGACAGACCCGCCACATCGGTGCCCGCCGCAAGGGCGAAGGGCGGTTTGATCGTGGCATGGAAGCCATATTTGCGTGGAGTCTCCGTCAAGTCGGCCAGATCCAGGCCCGGCACCTCGGGGTGGGCTACAGGCTGACCGGATGCGATGTCCCAGCCCAACCAGGCGGCGCCCCTGTCGGCCAGCGCGCCCTGCGGTGTGAAATAGACCGCATACCGTTTGAACATCACCCCATCCTTTCAACTCGTACGGGCAAGCCGTGCCATTCAGATGTGACGTTGCTATGACACAAGAGACCGTTTTGACAAACGCCCGGATCGTCCTGCCGACGGAGGTGGTGCGCGGCACGCTGGTAACAAGGGACGGGCGCATCGCGGATATCGCGCACGGAGCAAGCGCGGTGCCCGGTGCCACGGATTGCGCGGGCGATTACCTCTGCCCCGGTCTGATCGAGCTGCACACCGACAACCTCGAACGCCACATGGCCCCCCGCCCCAAGGTGGACTGGCCCCATCGCACCGCGATCCTGGCCCATGACCGGGAACTGGCGGGCACCGGGATCACCACGGTGTTCGATGCGATCAGGGTCGGTTCGATCATTTCCGACAGCAATCGCCGCTACGGTAAATACGCCCGCCAGATGGCAGACGAGATCCTCGAAATGCGGGAGGCCGGAGTGCTGAAGATCAGTCACCATATCCACCTGCGGGCCGAGATCTGTTCCGAAACGCTGGTGGAGGAAATGGCCGAGTTCGGACCGGCGGACAAGATCGGGATCGTATCGCTGATGGATCATACGCCGGGCCAGCGGCAGTTTCGGGATCTGGACAAATTCAGGGACTACGTCTGTGGCAAACATGGCATGTCCGCCGAAGGCTTCGACGACTACCGCGATTTCCTTTACGGGCTGCAGGCCCGGCTCGGCGACACCCATGAAGCCGCCGCTGTCGCCGCTGCCCGGCGATACGGGGCGACGCTGGCCAGCCACGACGACACCACCGCAGCGCAGGTGGACAAAAGCCATGCGCAGGGCGTGAGCATCGCGGAATTCCCCACCACGGTAGAAGCGGCGGATGCCTGCCACAGGCAGGGGATTGCCACGATCATGGGCGCGCCCAATCTGGTCAGGGGCGGGTCGCATTCGGGCAATGTGGCGGCGCGGGAACTGGCGGAGGGCGACCGGCTGGACATCCTGTCGTCCGATTATGTGCCTGCGGCCCTGTTGCAGGGTGCGCTGATCCTGAACGAGATATGGGGCGATCTGCCGCGCGCACTGGCCACGATCACCGCCAATCCGGCGCAGCATGTCGGGCTGGAGGATCGCGGCGCTTTGAGCATCGGAAAACGTGCCGATCTGCTGAGGTTCGCGACGCTGGGGCATCATCCGGTGGTCAAATCCGTCTGGGTCCAGGGTGTGCGGGCGTCGTGATGTCGGGTGCCGCCGCGACCGGCGCCTGCGGTGGGTATCGAGACAACGGGCCGCCGGACCGGTCGAGCCCGATTTCCTGAAATCGACACCCCTCCAAGAAGACATGTCAAAAATGACATGTCTTCTTTTGTAGCCTAGGGTCACGCGGACGAGACACAGGTGCAAACAGGCCGAACCGGGGGGGGTTTACCCACCCCACCAGGTCCTCAGGGGCCGGCCCGGACGCCGCAACGGCCGCTTACTGTTCCACTTCGAAGCTCCGGCAGGCGAGATATTTCCGACTATTTCAATAGGCATTATTGCATTCCGCGGTGATTCTGATAACTGATCAAAAAAGTAGGGATTAAAAGGCTGGAGATTTCGATGCCCAAGAACGTACGTTTCACCCCCATCGCCCTGAGCGCGTTTCTCGTCGCTGGCAGCGCCGCCGCAGAGGGTGAGGTAAACCTCTATTCCTCGCGCCACTACGACACGGACGAACGGCTCTATTCCGATTTCACCGAGCAGACCGGCATCACCATCAACCGGATCGAAGGCAACGCGGACGAGCTGATCGCGAGGATGCAGGCAGAGGGCGCGAATTCGCCCGCCGACATCCTGCTGACGGTCGATACCTCGCGCCTGCAGCGGGCCAAGGATGCCGGCGTGCTGCAATCCATCGACAGCGACGTCCTGGAAGAGCGCATTCCATCCAACCTGCAGGACAGCGACAACCAGTGGTTCGGCTTTTCCCAGCGGGCGCGGATCATTTTCTACGACAAGGACGAGGTCAGCGAACCGCCGATGGACTACCTGTCGCTGGCTGACCCCAAGTACAAGGGCATGGTCTGCCACCGGTCGTCCACCAACGTCTACGGCCAGACCCTGCTTTCCGCCATAATCGAGAACCACGGCGAAGAAGCGGCGCGTGAATGGGCCGCCGGCATGGTCGAAAATTTCGCCCGCGACCCCGAAGGCGGCGACACCGATCAGTTGCGCGCGCTCGTCTCCGGCGAATGTGATATCTCGGTCGCCAACAGCTACTACTTTGCCCGCGCCCTGCGCACGGATGTGGACGGGCTGTCCAATGAGATCGACCAAATCGGCTGGATATTCCCCGCACAGGACGCCGAAGGCGCGCATATGAACCTGTCGGGCGGCGGCGTGGCCGCGAATGCGCCCAACCGCGACAACGCCATCGCCTTTCTCGAATACCTCGCCTCCGACCAGGCGCAGCAGTATTTCTCGGCCGGGAACGACGAATATCCGGCAGTCCCGGGCGTCGCACTCAGCGAGAGCGTCGGCAAGCTGGGCGACTTCAAGGCCGACGATGTCGACCTGAGCGCGGTGGCAACAAACCTGCCCACCGCCCAGAAGATTTTCAACGAAGTCGGCTGGAAGTAACATCACTGCCATTGAACCGGGACTGCCCGCGCTTTCGCGGGCAGTCTTTTCGTATCAGTCAGAGACGACCGAGGGCCGGACATGCGCATCATTTCCGCACTGCTTGCGAGCTTTCTGCCCCTTGCCGGCATCGCCCTGGCCGACGGATCAGCCGATGACGTCGCGCGGATGCGCGCTGCCGATATCGTCATTCTCGGAGAGGTCCATGACAACCCGGACCATCACGCCGGACAGGCCCGGCTGATCGAAGCGATTTCACCGGTCGCCGTCGTGTTCGAAATGCTGTCGCCGGAACAGGCCGCAGAGGTCAACGCCGACGGGCGGGACGATCTGGACGCGCTGGGTCATCGGATCGGCTGGGCCGAGGCGGGCTGGCCCGACTTTTTACTTTACCACCCGGTCTTTGCCGCTCTGGGCCAGACGCCCGTGGTGGGGGCCGCCCTGCCACGCGACCGGGTCCGTGCCGCCTTCGAGGACGGCGCCGCAGCCGTGTTCGGCCCGGACGCCCCGCGCTTTGGTCTGGACCAGCCCCTGGCAAAGTCGCAACAGGATGCCCGCAACGCGCTGCAATTCGCCGCCCATTGCGCGGCAATGCCCATGGCGCTGATGGCGGGAATGGTCGAAGCGCAGCGGCTGCGTGACGCGCAGTTCTCCGCCGCAGCATTACAGGCGCTGGCCACGCACGGCGCGCCAGTGGTGGTGATCGTCGGAAACGGCCACGCGCGGAAGGACTGGGGGATGCCCGCCATGATCGCGCGGGCCGCACCGACAACCGCTGTGCACGTCGTTGGTTTCACCGAACGGCCTGCACCCGCCGACGATCCGCGCTTTGACACGACGATCGTCACCGCCCCTGCGACGCGACCCGATCCATGCGCCGCATTCACCGACTGAAGGACCAGCCATGTATATCGCCATGAACCGCTTTACCGTGCCGTTGGAAAACGCCGAGGCTTTCGAGGCGCTCTGGCTGGGACGCGACAGCCACCTCAAGGAGACGGAGGGCTTTGTCGAGTTCCACATGCTGCGCGGGCCTGAGAATGACGGCAAAGTGCTTTTTGCCTCGCACACCGTCTGGGCCTCTGAAGGCGCCTTTCAGGACTGGACCCGCAGCGCGGCGTTTCACGCCGCGCACAAGGGCGCGGGCGGCCCCGCAAAGCTGCACGAAGGCACGCCAACCTTCGAAGGGTTCACAGCGATCCAGCATATCTCCTGAACTGACTTCCCGCCTTTTTCACGCGGCATTGTTCTCTCCCGCAACGCGTATGCGCAGAATGGCACCGGGAACATTTGCGGAGCGGGGGGCATGCTGTCGGCGCTCATCGAAGGTGTGGCTGGTTTGCGCCATATTTGCCGAAACTGAATTCTGGGAAGATCGCGGTTTTCGGGATCGGATCGCAGCGCCAGGAAGTCAGGGTCTTTGCCAGCCTGCTGGCATAAGGCGCGGTGATCAGGGATACACAAGTGCTCTTCGCCGGTCCGGAAGAGGCGGAATCCATAAAACCGTTCTCCTATACCTACCTTGCCCGGCGCGAAGCCGCGGTATTTGGCAGGATGGACGGCCATGCGCTGGCCGAAGTCATGAATACCCCCGAGGATATCGAGGGCTGCGACCCCGATCCGCGCAGGCGCAGCTGGACGGTATTCGTCGGCTGGTGATGACGGCAGGGTCCGACAACTTCCGCCAGAGTTCTGTCCAGGGTGTGATTCGCCGTATCCTCGCAGAGGGGGTAAGGGTGGTGATCTTCGAACCCGCCTGCGACGAGGAAACATTTCTAGGTTGTGCGGTGATACGCGATCTGGAAAGCTTCAAACGGCTGAGCGACGTCATCGTTGCGAACCGCGCCTCGGACGACCTGTCGGACGTGGGCGACAAAGTCTTTACCCGGGACATTTTCGGCCTGAGCTGACACGCGCAGGCCCCCTGTTCCGCAGTTGAACGAGGGATCATGGCCGAGAACCACCGCGCCTTCCTGTCCGGATTGTTCGATGCGGCCGTCGCCGCCGCCGATCCGCTGAACGCCCTGGGCAGCAACCTGCCCGGCGCGCCGCGGGGCCGTACCGTCGTGGTCGGCGCGGGCAAGGGCGCGGCCCAACTGGCACAGGCACTGGAAGGACTGTGGGACGGCCCTCTCGAAGGGGTGGTCGTGACGCGCTACGGCTATGGCGCGCCCTGTCGGTCGATCAGGGTCATGGAGGCGGCCCATCCCGTCCCCGACGCCGCTGGCCTCGCCGCAGCCGCCGCGCTGAAAGCCGCCGTGAGCGGCCTGGGGCCCGACGATCTGGTGATCGCCCTGATCTGCGGCGGGGGCTCCGCGCTCTTGCCCGATCCGCCGCCGGGCCTGACCCTGGCCGACCTCCAGGCGCTCAACACCGCCCTGCTGTCCTCCGGCGCGCCGATCTCGGTGATGAACGCGGTGCGCAAAAGGTTCAGCGGGATCAATGGCGGGCGGCTGGCCGCGCTGGCGGGGGAGGCGCGGATCTGCAATCTGATCGTGTCGGACGTACCGGGCGATGCGCCGGGTGAGGTCGCCTCCGGCCCTACCGTGCCGGGACGCGCCAGCGCAGCAGACGTGCGGGCCCTGATCGAAGCGCGCGGCCTGAGCCTGCCGCAGGCCTGCGCCGATCATTTGCGCGAACAAGGCGAAGACCCGGCAGCGCCGACAGGCAATATCGAAACGCGTATCATCGCCTCCGCCGCCCTGTCGCTGGAGGCCGCCGCCCGCAAGGCGCGCGAGGCCGGTGTCACACCCTGGGTCCTGTCGGATCGAATCGAGGGCGAGGCGCAGGAGGTGGCGCTGGTCCATGCGGCGCTCGCCCGCCAAGCGGCCTCGGCAGGTACGCCCTATCCCGCCCCTCTCGTATTGCTCTCCGGCGGAGAGACCACCGTGACCCTGCGCCACCGCGGCAAGGGCGGGCGCAACAGCGCCTTTCAGCTGTCGCTTGCACTGGCGCTGGAGGGAGAGCCCTGGTTCCACGCACTCGCCGCGGATACCGACGGCATTGACGGCTCCGAAGATAACGCCGGCGCCTGGGTGGACGGCTCCTCCGTGCCCCGAATGCGGGCGGCGGGTCTGGATCCGCTGGGCCAGTTGCAGCGCAACGATTCCTACGTCGCGTTCCGGGCGGTGAATGATCTATTCATGACCGGCCCGACGGGGACGAACGTGAACGATTTCAGGGCGATCCTCATTACCGGGGCGGCCCGTTAAAGTGGCCGGCGGAGCAGTCCAGGAAGCTGATCCAAAGACAAGCTGCCGTCAGAGGTCCGCGCCCGGACGCCCCGGACCAGGCCCCTCAATCCAATGCAAAACGACAAATGAAGACATGTCATTTTTGACATGTCTTCATTTGTCTGAAGGGCTAGCAGTATTCGAAACCGCGAAAGACTGGCACCCAGGCAACCACATCTTCAAGTAGTGGAAACGATCCGCACCGCTTTGCCCCCATGGCCTTCGGCGGGGGCAGTGCATGATTGGCAGGCGCGATGATAGGCAAAGTCGGGGTCGCCCGCGCAAGGTCTGGGGAAAGATGCAAGGCGACATCGAGGCGCCGGCAAAAGTGGTGACAACGCCGGGCGGCTCGGCCTCTACCGTTTTCGACGCCCGCATCGCCAAGGTCGCGCGGCAAGTCGAGAAGACAAACAGGGCAAAAAGATGCGGCAATGCGTCGAGCCGGAACTCCGCCAGGACTGCCAGATGCGCCGGGCCGGCCGCGGTGATCTGTCGGCAAACGGCCTGCTGGCGATCTCTGTACCGGCCGTGCCGGCGGCACGGCTGGGGGCTCTGCCCCCGACGCGGCAAGCCGCATCTCCCCCGGTATATTTGAAGAACAATGAAGCGGACAATAACGCCTCACGTCATCTTCATTGTTCCGGAAATACACGGGGTTTGGGGCGAAGCCCCAAGATCGTTCAGATCGAATGCGGCGCAGCCGCACCTTTGGAAAGATCCGATCCCCGATCAGGGCAGCAACTGAATGTTACGGAAGGCTGCGTCGCAATTGACGATATCCACCCGCTTGTTCGCGATCCTGAGCGTCCCGTCGACCAGCGCAAGATCGTGTTTCGCGGTCATCGCCAGCAATTGCTGTTCATCCAGCCGCGTTTCGACGTAATGCATGAAGGTGGTTGTGACGAAGCTGTCGCCGTTCATTTCGTCCACGAACGGGCGCTGGATCACATGGTGGCAGCGGCTTTTGGGTTTCTGGCTGAAGGTGCGCGTGCCGTTCAGCCGCTCCACCCTCAGTTTCAGCATGAAAAGGTCCTCGTACATCAGGGACGTAACGTGCAGCGGATCGGTCTGCTGATAGTCCAGCGGCATCCAGTAGTGTCCATCGGGCAGCCAGAGGTCCAGCCATTCGGTGTAGCGGCCCTCGTCCAGCATTCTTGCCTCGTCATAGATGAAGTCGATCAGTTGGTCCCTGGTCACGCTCATTCTGCGGCCTCCCGCGCGGGGACGTTGCGGGTCATGAACTTGACCCAGGCGTCGAACTGGTTGCGCATCTGGCGTTCCGTGGTGCCGTTCTCCACCGCCTCTTCGGAAAAATCCTCTTCGCCCGTGCGCAGGCGCTGAATGTTCACCCATTCCAGGCCGTCGGCTTCGAGCCCTTCCTGCGCGCGTTCGTACATCTCCAGGTCGTCATGGCCGACGATGGACGTTGGCGCGTTGATCATGCGGTTGTACATGGCCGTGCGCGCGGTCAGCTCTTCCGGCGCATCAACAAGGCGGTAGATGTAACTTTCCACCAACGTCCTGTTGGCCGCCAGCGGGATGAAGATGCGCAGCTGCTGGATCGGACCCTTGATCATGATGTTTGGAAAATAGACCGTGTTATGGCGATTCTCGTCCAGGATCGCCTTGGCTCTTTCCGCGCCATAGCTTTCCACCATCGCTTCGAAATAGCCGGGGATCTGGGAATAATTCGAGTGAATCGAATGGTTCACGCCGGTATGCCCATGCCCGTTGGGCCAGGTTCGGATGCCCATGTTTTCGAAGAATTCATAAGGGCTCATGAAAGGCGCGATGATTTCCATCGCCGGGGGTTTGGGCGCGTCTTCGGGCAGGTCCAGCTCTTCGTAGAGTTTCACCGCCGTTCCGGCGGAGGATTCATGCGCCACCATCGGGTGGCAGGTGTCGGTCTGGTTCTCCACCAGCATCTTCCAGTTGCAATGATGCATGTAGCGCAGCGGCGGCCCTGCGACCTCAAGCCGTCCGGCGGGGGAGCGGTCCACCATGTTGTCGAGCGACGACAGGCTGTCGCCAAAGAAATCTTCGAATGAAATGCCTTCTTCGGCCAGACGGGCAAAGATGAAACCCCGGTAGTTGCGCACGTCACCCACGGCTTTCATGCCCTTGGCCCCTTCAGTCTGGTCGAGGCCGGTATCGGCGTAGCCCTTCTTCAGCGGGATGGCGAGCAGACAACCGTCTGTCTTGAAAGACCAGGCGTGGTAGGGACAGCGAAAGAACTTGCCGGTATTGCCCTGCCGGTCGATCACGATCTTGGTCCCCTTGTGCGGACACCTGTTGTAGAGAACGTGGATGTCGCCCGTCGAATGGCGCACCTGGATCACCGGCTGGTCGCCGATGGAGGTCGCAAAGTAATCGCCCTTTTGCGGCGTCTGGCTTTCGTGGCCGACAAAGACCCAGGCATTGGCAAAAACGTGCTTCATCTCCAGCCGGAACACGTCAGGGTCGATATAGACATCGCGGTGAACCTGGTGGCCTTCGACCAGTGCAGCCGCGGCTGCGGGATCTCCTGCGTATTTGCCCATGGTGTCCTCCCTTATATGTCCAGCACCAGGCGGGGCGACTTTGCCCGGCTGACACAGATTTGCATGACCTTGCCGCTGGCGCGTTCCTCCGCCGACAGGACCACGTCGCGGTGATCCGGTTCGCCGCTGATCACGTCGCATTGGCAGATGCCGCAGTCGCCGCGCTGGCAATCGTAGATCACGTCGATGCCCGCGGCCTCCAGCGCCTCGATGATGCTTTGGTCTGCCGCCACGGTATGGACCTCCCCGGTCGATGCGATCTCCACCTCAAAGGGCGTGTCGCCGACCTGGGGGGCGGCGTTCTCGAACAGTTCGAAATGGATGCGATCGTTTGACATGCCCGCTGCCTCTGCCTTGGCGCGGGCGGCATCAATCATGCCGCGCGGACCGCAGACATATAGATGCGCCTCGGCGTCCACCGATGCGATCACAGCGTCGAGGTCGAGCGTGGTATCGGGATCATCGTCGCAATGAACCCGCAGGGCTTCGCCATGCTGATCTTCAAGCACATCGACATATGCCATCATGCCGCGCGAGCGTCCGGCATAGTGAAACGCGTAGGCCCTGCCCCGGTCGGCCAGCGCCGTCGCCATGGAGATCATCGGCGTGACTCCGATGCCACCGGCCAGCAGAACCGACCCGGCGTTTCCGTCGTCAAGAGGGAAGTCATTCCTGGGTGGGGCCAGCGTTACGGTATTGCCCGCAGCAAGCCCATGCATATGACGGGACCCCCCTTGCCCGTCGTCCTCGCGCTGGACGGTGATGACATAGCTCTCCGGCGCTTGCGTGGGCGGCGTGAAGTCCACTAGCGAATAGGCGCGTGTTTCACCGTCGGCCACAGTCACCCTGACATGGGCGCCGGGGGCGTACCCCGGCAGCCGCGCGCCGTCTGCAGCCGCAATGCGGAAACTGCTGATGCGATCGGTCAGCGGGGTGACATCCACGATTTTGCCGGTGATGGTGTCCATCGGTGTTCCTCCAACGCAATTAGCATGAAAAATCATATATTACCCGTCAACCCCTTTCTCCGGGCAAAGGGGTTGGCTACATTGCCACAGCACGACCGCCGCCCGCGCCGCGCGGCCCAGAAAAGGACGCGCAGAGATGCAGACATCGCCAGAGCAGACGCTGACCCAGTCTCACCCCGGATTCGTTTCCGACTACCTGCTGTATCTGCTGGCGGCGGCCAGCGATGCGGCCAGCGCGCAGTTTCATGCCAAGGTGCGCGCCGCAGGTCTTCGGGTGCCGGAGTGGCGGGTGCTGGCCTGCCTGCTGGACGACGATGGCGCGATGATCACCAAACTGGCCGGTATCGCGCTGGCGGAACAGTCGCGGCTGACCCGGATCATCCTGCAGATGGAGACGCGGGGCCTTGTCGCGCGGCGCGGCGATGCCGCCGACAAGCGCCGTGTACGGGTCTACCTGACGGACGCGGGACGCGCGCTGGCACGCGATCTGGTGGCCGAAGCGCGCGTGCACGAGGCGGCTCTGATCCAATCCCTGTCGGGCGGGGACGGTGCGCGGCTCAAGCCGGCCCTGCGGTCGCTTCTGGAGGTGCTGGCGCAGGACAACCCCGGCGACAGTGCATCCGGACGCGCCAAGAAAACGGGTTCACAAGCCATGAAAAATATGGATTAATGAAAACGCATATAAATTTCTTGGCGCGGATTCCGAGGATCGGACGCCCGCCACGAATGAAGAAAACAAGGGAGTGAACAATGGGAAAGTTTTCGAAATTCCTGACCGGAACGGCGCTGGCCTTTGGCATGGCGACGGCGGCCCAGTCGGCCGAGACCATCACGATCTCAAGCTGGCTGCCGCCGAGCCACCCGATCAACACCGGGATGCTGGAGGGGCTCATCGACATGATGGAGGCCGCGACGGACGGTGAAGTGACCGGCGAGATCAAGATGGGCCTCGCCCCGCCGCCTGCGCAGATGGATCTCGTCATGGACGGGGCTGCGGACATGACGATCATTTTCCACGGCTACCAACCCGGTCGTTTCATCGGATCGAAGCTGATCGAGGTGCCCGGCTACGAGGGCGATGCCGAGGCGGCATCGGTCGCCTACTGGCGTGTGCAGGAGGAATATCTGAATGCGCTGGATGAGCATCGCGGCACCAAGCTGGTGGCGTTGACCACCCACGGGCCGGGTCAGATCCACTCCAACAAGGAGGTCCAGACGCTGGCCGATCTGGAAGGCCTGAAGACCCGCCTCGGCGGCGGTGTTTCGGCCGACGTCGGCGCGGAGCTGGGCCTGGTCGGCATCCAGGTGCCTGCGCCGAAGGTCTACGAGACGCTCGATTCGGGCGCGGCCGACGCCGTGGCGATGAACATGGGCGAAAGAATCAGCTTCAAACTGAACGAGGTGGCCAAGAACGTCTACGAGATGCCCGGCGGGTTCTATCGTGGGTCGTTTGCCGTGATCATGAGCCAGGACAAGTTCGACAGCCTGCCCGAAAACCTGCAAACCGCGCTGGACGAGCAGGTCTTCGGTGAAACGGCCAGCCGCATGATGGGCAAGGTCTGGGACGAAAGCGACGCCAAGGCGCGCGGTGAAACCGAGGCGGCGGCGGACAACACCATCGTGACCGCGAGCGAAGAGGACCAGGCCGCCTTTGCCGAGATGGCCGCGCGGGTGCGGGAGAAAATCCTGGGCGAGCTCGACGCTGCCGGTGTCGATGCGCAGGCCGCCTATGACATGATCGTTGCAGAGATGGCCAAAGAGACCGAGTAACCGGTTCGGGCAGGGACCCCCCCTGCCCGCCCCTTCCTTCCCCTCCAGAGGTTCCATGCAACAGGTGATCAAAATCGCCCGCCTCGGCGCGGCCCTGCCCATGGCAGTGGCATCGGTCGCATTGTTCGGGCTGATGGTGCTGACGTTCTGCGACGTGGTGCTGCGGTCTGCCCTGAACGCGCCGATCGAGGCCGCGACGGAGCTGACTCGTATCGCCATCGCAATCGTCGTTTTTTCCGCCCTGCCGGTGCTGTCGGGCCGTGAGGGGCATATCTCTGTCGATCTGATCGACGGGCTTTTCGACAGGCTGAACCTCGCGCGGCTGCGCGACGGTTTTGTCAACCTGGCCTGCGGCGTGATGCTGTACTGGCCCGCGCAACGCGTGGTCGTGCTGGCGGAACGGGGGCGCAGCTACGGCGACGTGACCGAATACCTGTCGATCCCGACCTTCTACGTCGAATATTTCATCGCCATCATGACCTTTCTGACAGCCCTGGTGCTGGTCCTGCGCGGGCTGCTGCACTGGTTCGCCCCCGGCACGCTGGAGCCTCCACATGATTGAATCCTCTATCGGGTTCCTTGCCGTTTTCGTGCTGGTGCTGTGCCGCATTCCCATCGCCTTCGCCATGGGCGCGGTGGGCATGATCGGCTTTGCCTATCAGACGAATTTCACCGCCTCGATCTCGATGGTGTCGCGGTTGCTGATCGACACCAGCCAGGACTACGGGCTGTCGGTGGTGCCGCTTTTCATCCTGATGGGGCTGTTCGTGAACAAGGGCGGCATCAGCCGCGAACTTTACGCCGTGTCCAATGCGTTTCTCGGGCATTTCCGGGGCGGGCTGGCCATGGCGACCATCGTGGCCTGTGGCGGTTTCGCCGCGATCTGCGGCTCGTCGCTGGCGACCGCCGCGACCATGTCAAAGGTCGCCATGCCGGAGATGCGCAAGTTCGGCTACGCGGACAGTCTGTCGACCGCCTCCATCGCGGCGGGGGGCACGCTGGGCATCCTGATACCGCCCTCGGTCATCCTGGTGATCTATGGCCTTCTGACAGAAACCTCCATCGGGCAGCTTTTCATCGCGGGCATCGTACCGGGCACCCTTGGCATTCTTCTGTACCTCGCTGCGGTGCGGTTCACCGTGGCGCGCACCCCCGACGCGGGGCCCGCCGGACCGCGGGCGAACTGGCAGGACCGCGCCGCTGCTCTGCGCGGGGTCTGGGCGGTTCTGCTGCTGTTCGGGCTTGTCATCGGCGGGCTTTACGGCGCGCTGGACTTCTGGCCGATCTACCTGGCCTTTTCCCCGACCGAAGCGGCCGGCATGGGGGCGGCAGGGGCGTTCCTGATCGCGCTGGCGCGCGGGGGGCTGAACTGGAGCGGATTGCGCGAGGTCCTGACCGAGACGACACTGACCACCGCCAGCCTGTTCGCGGTGCTGATCGGGGCGTGGATCTTTTCCAACTTCGTCAATATCGCGGGCCTGCCCGAGGGATTGCGTGCCGCCGTCAGCGCCTATGACGTGCCGCCCTGGGTGGTGATGGCGATGATCATCGCGATCTACATCGTGCTGGGCTGCCTGTTCGAATCTCTGTCCATGCTTTTGCTGACGGTGCCGATCTTCTTTCCGCTGGTCACGGGCCTGGGATTTGACCCGGTGTGGTTCGGCATCATCGTCGTGGTGGTGACGGAGATCAGCCTGATCACCCCACCTGTGGGGCTGAACGTCTTTGTCCTGAAAGGTGTGGTGGGCGATGTGTCCACTGGTACGATCTTTCGCGGTGTGACCCCGTTCTGGATGGTCGATATCCTGCGGCTGATCCTGCTGCTGGCCTTTCCTGCACTGGTGCTGTTCCTGCCCTCGCAAATGTGACGGCGGTCGGCCCCGCAAAGGCCGCCGCTGGTCGAACTGCCGCCCCAAGGCTGAAGCGGGACGGCCTGCGCCCGGAGGATCGGCGGCAGCGCCCCTTGCGCGCGGCGTGCCGAGTATTTCTGGCATAAAGAAGCGGGGGGTGCCGGTTAGCCCAGCCGTCCCATGAAGCTTTGGGCGCTGCGCAGCAGAAGGTCGTTCTGATCAGGCGTGCCAAGCGAGAACCGAAGCCAGTCTTCCAGCCCCGCCTCGCGGGTGCGGCTTACGATGATCCCGGCGTCTTCGAAGAAATGCACCACCAGCGCCTCTGCGGCCTCCGCGCCCCGGCCATCGACACGGACCAGCAGGAAGTTGGTGCCCGAAGGCAGCGCGGCGATGCCGATGCCGGCCAGTGCCGCGGCGACGCGGTCGCGCTCTGACACGATCTCGGCCACACGCGCCTTGACCACCTCCATATCAGCCAATGCGGCGGTCGCTGCAGCCTGGGCAAGGCGGTTGACGCTGCCCATGCCCCGCGCGGCGTAGAGGCTGGGCATCATGGCCAGGGGGGCATGCGCCCAGCCGCAGCGCAGCCCCGCCAGACCGTAGGCCTTGGAAAACGTCCGGGTTACGATGACATTCTTCCGATTGTCCGCCAGCGCATGTACGTCGGCGCAGTGATCAAGACCGGTGAATTCGCCGTAGGCGAGGTCCAGCACCACCACCACATGGGGCGGCATCCCCTCGACCAGGCGCGCCAGTTCGGACAGGGGAAGCACCGTGCCGGTGGGGTTGTTGGGGTTGGCCAGAAAGACCAGCCGCGTCTGCGCCGTGACCGCGCCGAGCAGCGCGTCCACATTGGTGGTAAAGTCGGTTTCGGGTGCTTTGACCAGCGTCGCCCCCTGCCGGGCCGCGACCATCTGGAACTGGATATAGCCATAGGCCGAAATCAGCACCTCGTCCCCCGGTCGCACGAAATTGCGCGCGATCACGTCCAGCAGCTCTTCGGAGCCGTTGCCGCAGATGATCCGGTCGGCGTCAAGCCCGTTGGCCTGTGCCAGCCTGTCGCGCAGCCCGTCGCAAAGCGGCGTCCCATAAGAGGCGACCTGCGCCGTGGCTTGGGCGATTGCGGCGGCGACCTTCGGGCTGGGTCCATAGGGCAGTTCATTGAAGCCGAGGTTCACCAGCGGCAGTCCCTTGGGCTGCGGTGCCGAAATGCGCCCGCGCAGGTTCAGTGGTTCGAGGTAGGACCTGGGCGTAGCGGTCATGCCGTCCGCCACCTCAAGCCGCTCCGTTCACATGTTGCTTGATGAGGTCCTTGTACATCCCCTGTATCGTGCGGGTCACGGGTCGCTCTCCGTTCCCGATCGTCTTGCCGTCGATGGAGGCTACCGGCGTTTGCGCGCCAAAGGTGCCGGTCAGGAAAGCCTCGTCCGCGCCATAGGCTTCGTAGAGCGAGAAGTTCTTTTCATGAACGGGAATGCCATTGTCGATGCACAGGTCGATGACCTTTTGCCGGGTCACGCCGTTCATGCAGTAGTCCCCGGTGGAGGTCCAGACCTCGCCCCGGCGCACGATGAAGAAGTTGCAGGCATTGGTCGTGTTCACGAAACCATGCGGGTCCAGCATCAGCGCCTCGTCGGCACCTGCGGCTTCGGCCTGCAGACAGGCGATGATGCAGTTCAGCTTGGAATGGCTGTTCAGCTTCGGGTCCTGTGTATGCGGCAGGCCGCGCACCTGCGGTACCGAAGCCAGACGGATGCCCGCCGATTGCAGGCGGTCCACGGGTCTGGAATGCTCCATGATGATCACCAGCGTCGGGCCGGAGGTGCTGAGCCCCGGATGCTGGAACGGCTTGTCCTTGATCCCGCGGGTCAGCATGAGGCGGCAGTGCACGTCATCGGTCATGCCGTTCGCCTCTGCCGTGCGGCGCAGAGCCTCGGCGATGCCTGCCTTGTCCATCCCGACCTCCAGGTCGATGGCTTTGCAGGAGTTGAAGAAACGGTCCATGTGGTCGTCAAAAAACGCCCATGTCCCCTGGTAGAGCCGCATCCCTTCCCAGATGCCATCGCCCAGCATGAAGCCCGCATCATAGACCGACACCTTGGCCTCGTCCCGGTGCACGATATCGCCGTTCACGTAGATGCGGATATCGCGGTTGCGGCTGTCCTCGTCCGCCTCATGTGTGGTCTGGGCCATCGCCATCTCCCCTGTCGTCGTCTTTGCAGTGTTAACAGGTTTGCGGCCCTGCACCAGATACCAGGCAGATGTGTCTGCAAACACCGGGGGAGCGGGGGATGAAGGGCCGTTCAGCCGTTTTCGAGAAACCGCAGCAGCCTGCCTTCGGCGGCATACAGATCGCGTTTGTCCAGACCCTCGATCTCCAACGGATCTCCCTTTGCCAGCGCAATCACCTCGGGGTGGATGTAGCTGTTGCGCGCGATTGTGGGCGTGTTGCTGAGCGTATCTGCGGCAGCCTCCGACATGGCCTTGATCGTCGCCCCGCCCTTTTCCGCGATCTTGAAGGCGCTCAGGGTGCCGGCCCAGGTGCGGAATGTCTTGGCGGTCATACCTTCCTCGCCCGTGATGTCGGCGATATAGGCGTTCAGATCGGCGGAGCCGACGGAATGGGCCTGGCCTTCCTTGTCCGTCCAGCTCAGCAGCTCCTTGCCCGGCAAGTCCCCGATCCGGTCGAGGATGCGGGCGAGTTTGCGATCGGTCATGGTCCGGCGGACTTTCTTGCCGCCTTTGGCCCGGTAGCGCAGGCGCAGTTCGTCACCGTCAAGTTCGACGTGCCGGTTGCGCAGGGTCAATGCCCCGTAGGATCCGTTTTCCGACGTATATGCCGGGTCGCCCACGCGCATCGCGGTCCGGTCGATCAGGGTTACGGCACAGGCCAGGGCAAAAATGTGCTCGCCCTCCTGTTCCTCCAGGTCGCGCGCCACGCGGCGGCGCAGTCTGGGCAGGGCGTGCCCAAAACGAGCCAGCCCCGCGAATTTGGTTAATGACTGCGCTTCGGTCCAGTCGGGGTGGTAGCGGTATTGCTTTCGCTTGCGCGCATCCCGACCGGTCGCCTGAAGGTGGCCGTTGGCCAGGGTGCACATCCAGACATCTTCGTAGGCGGGCGGAACGGCCAGCGCCTCAAGCCTGCGGCGTTCGGCCCCACGCGCAATGGTTGTGCCATCTGGCGCGATATAGGTAAAGCCGCGCCCCCGCCGCCGCCGCGAGATGCCCGGCTGGTCGTCGCTGACATAGATAAGCCGCTTGCCCGTCACGGCATTCATTTCCTGCGGACTTCGGAGCAGAGCTTGAGCACTTCGTCGCCGTCTTCCTGTTCGATGAACAGGGCCGGATCGTCGTCCGATCCGTCGCGGGTGACGTCGTTGCCCTTGATCTTGCGGGTGATTTTCTGCGTGTAGGTCTTTTGTACCTTGCCGTGGGCGGTGCCGTTGCCCCAATCCCATTCGACTTCGGTGCCTTCCCTGATCTGTGCCATGTGCCCAAGCTCCTCACCAGCGTTCAGATGGCAAACGCCGGATTTGCGAACCCGGTTCCCAGAGTTCACGAGAATGACGCACCCAAGGGCCATACCCCGCAGACAGTCGCGAAAATGACGCGAACGCCCTATCCTCCGCTGGCCCGAAAGGCTATGACGCCGCCATTGTTCCTGCTGCCGGAAAGACTGCCATGACCTTTGATCGTTCCGTGAAAATCGCCCCCTCCATCCTCGCCGCCGATTTCGCCAACTTCGGCGCCGAATGCGCCGCCGTGGAGGCACAGGGCGCCGACTGGATTCATGTGGATGTGATGGACGGGCATTTCGTGCCCAACATCAGCTTCGGCCCCACGACCTGCGCCGCGATCCGGCCCCATATCAAGGGGGTGATGGACGTGCATCTGATGATTGCACCGGTCGATCCCTACATCGACGCCTTTGCCGATGCCGGTGCGGACATCATCACCGCGCATGTGGAGGCGGGCCCGCACATCCATCGCACCCTTCAGGCCATCCGCGCCGCGGGCTGCAAGGCCGGTGTGGCGCTGAACCCCGGCACCCCGGCCAGCGCGGTCGAGCACCTTCTGGACGATGCCGACCTTGTCTGTGTCATGACGGTGAATCCCGGCTTTGGCGGGCAGAAATTCATCCCGCTGTCCCACAAGATCGCGACGTTGCGCAACATGATCGGGGACCGCCCCGTGCATATCGAGATCGACGGCGGGGTCACGGTGGACACCGCGCCCGAATGCGTGAAGGCGGGGGCGGACGTGCTGGTCGCAGGCTCGGCAGTGTTCAAAGGCGGCGCAGCCGACAACCCCGCGCCCTACGG
The DNA here is from genome assembly GCF_009363555.1 of Sulfitobacter sp. THAF37. Taxonomy (NCBI): domain Bacteria; kingdom Pseudomonadati; phylum Pseudomonadota; class Alphaproteobacteria; order Rhodobacterales; family Roseobacteraceae; genus Sulfitobacter; species Sulfitobacter sp. THAF37. Next base: position 1,653,353 of record NZ_CP045372.1, on the reverse strand, counting down.
CGACAACATCCGCGCGATCCGGCAGGCGGCGGAAGGCACCTACGTCTGAGCGTCAGTCCGCGAGCCGGTCGGCGAAAGCATCAAGCAGGCGGTGTTTGAGGATCTTGCCGGTCGGCGCGGCGGGCAGGCTGGTGCCGACGATGATCTGGCTGGGCCGCTTGTAGCCCGCCAGCCGCTGCTTCACGAATTCGCGCAGCTCGTCGGCGTCGGGCACATCCCCCTCTGCCGCCTGGACAAAGGCCAGGACTTCCTCGTCGCCGTCCTTCATCCGGCCGATCACGGCGGATTGGATCACCTGCGGATGATCGTTCAGCGCCGCCTCCACCTCGGGCGGATAGACGTTGAACCCCCCGTGGATGATCAGCTCTTTCGAGCGGCCCAGGATGTGCAGCCGCCCCTCGGCGTCGATCTTGCCCAGATCGCCGGTGTGCAGCCAACCGTCAGCGTCCAGCGCCTTGGCGGTTTCCCTGGGGTTGCGGTAGTAGCCTTTCATCACATGGGGCCCACGGATCAGCACCTCGCCCTGCCCGTCGCCGCCGCCGCCGCCGCCGCCGGGGACGGAATCGTCGATCATCGCTTCGGTGCCCGGCGTGATCGGACCCACCGACGTATCGGGAGAGCCAAGTTTGTTCACCGTGGCCGACGCGCCGGAGGTCGTTTCGGTCATGCCGAAACCGTTCTGCAAGGGCAGCTCATAGAAGGCTTCGGCCTTGCGCTTCCATGCCGGATCCAACGGCGCGCCGCCAGAAGAGACATAGCGCAGGCTGGGGGAGCCCAGCTTGTCCAGCCCCTTTTCCTTTGTGTACTGCATCACCAGCGCGTGCATCTGCGGCACCGCCGGGATGATGGTCACGCCGTCGTGGGCAGCCTCGAACAGCTTCTGCGCCGAAAACCGCGCCTCCAGCCGCACCTGGGTTCCCGCGTAGCAGGCCCCGGTCAGCACAGAGACCAGGCCGAAGACATGGCTCATCGGGAGCACGCCGTAGATCACGTCATCCCGACGCATCTGCCGCAGCTCGGCCGAGGCCTTGCCACCGAAACGCATGTTGGAATGGGTCAGCATCACGCCCTTCGGATCGCCGGTGGTGCCGGTCGTATAAAGCAGGACCGCCACGTCCTGCAGGTCGGCATCGGGGTCGCTGCCGAGAGGGGTCGCAATGTGCAGATTGCCGAACTTGCCGGTGATTTCACGCGCTTGTATACTCTCGGCGTGCCTGCCCGCATCGGCGGAGGCACCTGTCGTCATCAGAACGGCAGCCGGGGTGGCATGGTCGAGGATCTTCTGCACCTCGCCCGCTGTCTGGCGGGCGTTGAAGGGGATGATCACCGCGCCCAGCTTCCACGCCGCGTGCAGGGCCGAAACGGCGGCGGCGCAGTTTTCTGCCAGCAGCAGCACCCGGTCGGTGGGCTGAACGCCCGCGTCCTGCAACTGTGCCGCCAGTTCATCGCTGGCGGCGTCCAGATCGGCAAAGGTCCAGCGCACGCCCGTGCTGTCGCTCACCGCCGCGGAAAGCGGCGCGTTCGCGACCTGAGCGGCGAGATATTCCTCAACCCTTGCCATTTTCACTCCTCCCCCGGCGCCGATCAGCGGTAGTCGGGTTTGCGTTTCTCCAGAAAGGCCGCGATCCCTTCGGCGGCCTCTTCGCTGCCCGAAGCAGCGGCCATCGCATCGCGTTCGGCATCGAGCTGTTCGGCCTCTGTCGCCTCGTAAGCGTCGGCCACCAATCCCCGGATCGCAGTTTGCGCGTCGCGCGGCCCCTGCGCAAGGGTGTCGGCCAGCGTCATCGCCTCTTCCATGGCCTTGCCGGGTTTGCAGATGCGGTTGACCGCGCCCATGTCGGCGAACCGATGCGCGTTGACGGGACGGCCCATCAGACACATCTCCATCGCCAGCGGACGCGGGATCATCCGTGACATGGCCGAGGTCAGGCCGCCATCGGGCACCAGCCCCGCCTTGACGTAGGCCGCGGTAAAGCGTGCCTCTTCGGAAGCGACGATCAGGTCGCAGGCCAGCGCGATGGACAGACCGGCCCCGGCAGCGCCGCCCTCGATCGCCGCGATGAAGGGCACGGGCGAAGACCGCATCGCGCGGATGATGTCGTGCAACCCGTCGATCCTGTCGCGGCGTTCCGGTTCGCTCAGCGTGCGCCGCTCGATCAGCACGTTCAGATCGCCCCCCGCGCAAAAGAACGGCCCCTCGGACGTGAGGATGACCGCGCGAATGCGCCGGTCGCGCGCCTGTTCGGCGGCCTGAAGGATGCAGTCGTACAGTTCGGGGCTGAGCGCACCCCGCTTGGCGGTGTTGCCGTTCCAGACGATCAGGCGGTCGCCCTTGTCTTCCAGCCGTGCGCTCATTTCAGTTTCTCCTTCGGGACCCGTTTGAAAACGCCCGTCGCCGAGGCGATCAGGCGGTCCTTGTCGTCCACCAGGTCGGCGGCGATGAACAGCGTGCTGCGCCCGCCCCCCACGACACGGCCCGTGGCCGTGACACGGCTGCCTTCCCAGGCCGGTGCAATGAACTGCACGTTCATCGAAATCGTCAGGAACGGCGCCTTGCCGGCGGCATCGACCGTCAGCGACCCGGTGGTCCCGCAGGCGTTGTCGAGCACCGCGGTAGCGATGCCCCCGTGCAGCACGTTATGCCGGTTGGTGTGTTGCGGCCCGATATCCAGCCAGACCCGTCCCCGACCGTCCGGGTCGCTGACATCGACGACATAGCCGATCAATGTCTGCGTCCCGGTCTCGTTCTCGATCAGGTGAGATGTCTCAGGCTGCGGAGAGGGCAATGAAACGCTCCAGATGGTGGTCGGTATCTCCAAAGCGATGGTCGGCCATCACGATCCGCTTGGCGATATGCGCAAGTTCGTATTCCTGCGTCATGGCAATACCGCCGTGCATCTGGATCGAATCCTCTGCCACCAGACGGCCCGCACGGCCCATCAGGTTCTTGGCCGCAGAGACATGGCTTTCGCGGATCGCGCGGTCGGCGTCCAGGTGGCCTGCCGCATTGATCACGGCAGAGCGCGCCTGCTCCATCTCGATCAGCAGGTCGGACATGCGGTGCGCCAGCGCCTGGAAGCTGCCGATGGGGCGGCCAAACTGCTTGCGCGTGCCAAGGTACTCCTTGGTCAGCTTGGTCGCGGTTTCCATCGCACCGAGCGTTTCAGCCACCTGCGCGACAGACGCGGCGGCCACCCGAGCCTCGATGGCCGAAAAGGCCTTGCCCGCCGCACCCAGACGGGCAGAGGCGGGAACCTTCACGTCGTCCAGCATGACCTCGGCGGCGCGGCCACCGGCCAGAAGGGCATAGCCCTGGACGGTCACGCCCTTGGTATCCGCCGGCACCAGAAACAGCGAGATGCCGTCGTCGTCGCCCGGCTCGCCGCTTTCGCGGGCCGAAACGACCAGCATGTCGGCGGCTTCGGCGTTGACCACGACGGCCTTGTGCCCGTTCAGCACGATGTCGTCGCCATCGGTCTTTGCCGAGGTCTGCACGCGGTTCAGGTCATACCGGCTGGTCGGCTCGCCGTGGGCGAAAGCCAGTTGCAGGCTGCCCGCGATGATCTCTTCCACATGCGCCTTCTGGTCGTCGGTGCCAAGATCCGCGATCAGGCCCCCGGCCAGCACACCGGTATCGAGGAAAGGTTCGACCACGCCCGCGCGGCCCAGTTCCTCGAACACCGTGGTGATGTCGAAGCCCTTGCCGCCGAATCCGCCCTGCTCTTCGGTGAACAGCGCGCCGATCACGCCCAGCTCGGCCAGTTCGGCCCAGATCTCGGCGCTGTAGCCCGTTTCGCTGGCGATGATCTTGTTGCGGGTGGCGGTATCGTATTTCTCGCGCAGATAGCGGCGCAGGGTGTCCTGCAGCATCTGGCGTTCTTCAGTCAGCTCGAAATTCATCAGTTATCCTCCCATCGTGACCTTGGCGATGATGCCACGCTGGATTTCGTTGGAGCCGCCAAAGATCGACAGCTTGCGGTTGTTGAAGTACTGCGCGGCCACCGGTCCCGCCGCAAGGGGGTCGGGCAGACCTGCGTTCGACCCTTCGATCGCCTCAGAGGCGAAGGGCATCGCATAGGCCCCCGCGGCCCGGCGCGCGAGATCGTTGATTTCCTGCCGGATGATCGTCCCCTTGACCTTGAGCATGGAGGATTCCACCCCCGGCGCCGTACCCGCCGCCGCCTTGGAGATGATGCGCAGGTTGGTGGTGGACATGGCCTGCAGGTCAATCTCCACCTGCGCCAGACGGGCCGCGAAATGCGGGTTCTGGATCAATGGCTTGCCGCCTGCCATCTCGGCCTTGGCGATACGCTTGACCGCCGTCAGACCGGCCTGGGAAAAGCCCACGCCCGCGATGTTGGTGCGTTCGTGCGTGAGCAGGTACTTGGCATAGGTCCAGCCCTTGTTTTCCTCACCCACGAGGTTCTCGGCCGGGACCTTCACATCGTTGAAGAAGACCTCGTTCACCTCGGCGCCGCCGTCCAGAAGGACGATCGGGCGCACTTCGATGCCGGGTGTGTCCATGTCGATCAGCAGGAAAGAGATGCCCTCTTGCTGCTTGACCTCCTTGTCGGTGCGCACCAGGCAGAAGATCATGTTGGCGTGCTGGCCCAGCGTGGTCCAGGTCTTCTGACCGTTGACGATGTAGTGGTCCCCGTCGCGCACCGCCGTCGTCTTGAGCGAGGCAAGGTCGGACCCGGCGCCGGGTTCGGAGTATCCCTGACACCACCAGTCTTCGCCCGACAGGATACGCGGCAGCCAGTAGTCCTGCTGTTCCTTTGACCCGAACTTCTGCAACACGGGGGCCAGCATCGACAGCCCGAAAGGGACGATGCGCGGCGCGTGATGGGCGGCGGCCTCTTCTTCGAAGATGTGGCGCTGCACCGCGTTCCACTCGGCCCCGCCGAACTTCTTGGGCCAGTTCGGCGCGAGCCATCCCTTCTCGTTCAGGATCGCGTGCCAGCGTTCGATGTCGGCTTTGCCCAACTCGTCGCCGCCGCGCACCTTGTCGCTCAGCTCCTTGGGCAGTTTTTCTTTGAGAAAGCTCCGGACTTCCTCGCGGAAGGCCTTTTCTTCGTCGGAATAGCTCAGATCCATGTCGGTGCTCCTATCGGTCAATCGTCATGCCGCGCGCTGTCACGATGCGGCCTTGTTGAGATCGTCAAATGTCTGGCCCTCGGCCACGAGTTTCTTGAGCAGCGGTGCGGGCTGCCAGAACCACGCATCCTCCTGCGCATAGCGTTCGATGTCGGCCAGCACATTGTCCAGCCCCTGGATGTCCGCCCATTTCATCGGTCCTCCCCAGAACCGCGGAAAGCCGTAGCCGAAGAGCAGCGTCATATCGACGTCCAGGGGACGGCGCGCGATGCCTTCGCCAACGACCTTGGCCGCTTCGTTCACCATCGCACACATATAGCGCCGCACAATCTCCTCGTCGGTGAATTCACGTGGCGTAATTCCGCGCTCGGCCTGTTCCTCGGCCACCAGTTCGCCGATCTTCGGGTTCGGCGTGCCGCCGCGCTTGCCCTTCTCGTAAATGTAGTAGCCCTCGCCGGTCTTCTGGCCGAAATGGCCCTGTTCGCAGAGCCTGTCGATGTAGGCGGGTACACGTTCCTCCGGATGGCGGTGCGGCGCCTTGCGCTTGCGCGTGGCCCAGCCGATGTCGAGCCCCGCAAGGTCGGCCACGGCAAAGGGCCCCATGGCAAAACCGAAGTCGGTCAGCGCCTTGTCGATCTGGAAGGGCGACGCCCCGTCCAGCACCATGTGATCCGCCGCGGTCCGGTAGACCGCCAGAATGCGATTGCCGATGAAACCGTCGCAGACGCCCGCGCGCACGCTGACCTTGCCCAGCATCTTGCCCAGAGCAAAGCCGGTGGCGACCACATCCGGCGCGGTCTTGTCGGCCACCACGACCTCCAGCAGCTTCATCACATGCGCGGGCGAGAAGAAGTGCAGGCCGATCACATCTTCGGGACGCGAGGTGGAGGCGGCGATCTCGTTCACATCGAGATAGGAGGTGTTCGTCGCCAGCACGCAGCCGGGTTTGCAGACGGCATCGAGTTTACCGAAGACCTCGCGCTTGACGGCCATGTCCTCGAACACCGCCTCGACCACCAGATCGACGTCGCGCAGGCTGTCGTAGTTGACCGACACCTCCAGCCCGGTCGTCATGATGGCCTCGTAGCGGCTTTCGGACAGCTTGCCGCGCTTGACCGCGCCCTGAAGGTTGCCCGCGATGCGCTCGCGCGCGGCATCCGCCGCCTCCTGCTTCATCTCGATCAGGATGACGTTGAGACCCGCCAGCAGGGCCGCCGTGGCGATGCCAGCCCCCATCGTGCCGCCGCCGATGATGCCGACGGATTGCAGCGCGCGGGGCTCCACCCCCTTGAGTTCAGGCAGGTTGCCCACCGCGCGTTCGTTAAAGAAGGCGTGGATCATGCCTTTGCGCTGGTCGGTCTGCATGAGATCCATGAAATGCGCCCGCTCGCGCTTCATGCCTTCGGCAAAGGGCTGTTCGGCACTGTCCTGCACCGCACGTACTGCGGTGGCGGGGCTGATCTGGCCCCGACCCTTCTTGAGCACCGCGTCATAGGTGGCGTCCCAGTCGATCGGTTCGGGTGCGGGCAGTTCGCTGACCGGACGCCGCGGCGCGCCCGAGCTGAGAAGCTCGCGCACATAGGCCAGCCCCACCGCTTCGGGGTCGCCTTCGGACACGCGGTCGATCAGGCCCAGCTCCTTGGCCTCGTCCGCCTTGACCTGTCGGCCCGACGTGATGATATCAATCGCCTTTTCGGCGCCGGTCAGGCGCGGCACGCGCTGGGTCCCGCCGGCACCGGGGATCAGGCCCAGGTGTACCTCCGGCAGGCCCACCCGCGCGTCGGGCTGCGCGATCCGGTAATGCGCGCCCAGCGCGACCTCAAGCCCGCCGCCCAGCGACACCCCATGCATGGAGGCCACGACCAGCAGCGGCGAGCCTTCGATCCTTGTGCAGAGGTCCGGCAGAAAGGGTTCCTGCGGCGGTTTGCCGAACTCGGTGATGTCGGCGCCCGCGATAAAGGCTCTGCCCTCTCCCACGATCAGGACCGCCTTCACGCCGTCTTCGGCCTCAGCGCGGTCCATCGCGTCGGACAGGCCCTGACGCACGGCCTGCGACAGCGCATTGACCGGAGGATTCTGGATGCGCAGCACGGCGATGTCGTCCTGGCGGGAATAGTCGATCTTGTCGGTCATATGGGTCTCCTTGAATTCTTATCTGTGCCGCACCGGCGCGCAGGCATTTCCGGCGTCCCGCTGCAGCGCGCACACGGTGTCCCGCAGGGCGGGGCCGACCTCGGCCAGCATCCGGTCGGCTGTCAGGTCACGTGGCGAAGCACCACAGGTAAAGGCAACGGATTCGCAAAACTCCTGCGCAAAGTAGGGCACGCTGACCGCGTTGACAGTGCGGGTGTAGCTCTGGCCCCGAGGCACGATGGCAAAGCCCCGGTCCGCCAGCTGGTCCAGCCCCTGTTGCCGGAACGACGCAAGCGCGCCGTGATCGTCAAGCGCCGCAAAGCTGTCGCGGTCCATCGCCGCAAGCACGGCCATGCCCGAAGAGGACCCCAACACCGGTGTTCTGTGCCCCGGCTCCAGCCAGAGGGTCGATGGCCCCTTGGGCCGCCATGTCTTGGCCAGCAGCATGCGCGCCCCGTCACGCACCGCGATGACCGCCAGCGTGCCGGTGCGATCCGCAAGCGCCTGCAGCTGCGCAGAGGCCCGATCGACAAAGCCGACCGACAGCCCCGCGACCGACCCCAGCGTTACCGCTGCGGGGCCAAGGCGGAACCGTTCGTTGCGCCCGCCATGTGCGAGATAGCCAAGTTCGCACAGCGTATAGGTCAGCCGCGACACGGTCGGTTTCGGCAGGCCGGTGCGCGCGGCGATTTCGGCATGGGTCAGCCCACGGTCGCTGGCGCGAAAGGCGCGCAAGACACCCAGACCGCGTGCCAGCGTAGTGGCGAACTTGCGATCGGGATCACAGGGACCTGTATGTGCGGCTGTCATCGGCAAGGGCGCTTCCCGGCCCGTTTTCGGCCTTGACCAGATGTCGGCGCTGCGCAGATCCACGACAAGCCTGTTCCCCCTCCCCGGTATTTCGCGCTGCAGAACGACGTTCCGCAGAATTCACGCGCAAGATAGTTTCGCGCTCAGAAAGGCACAAGCGGAAACTCCCGCGCTTGTGGGGTCATGCCACAAGCGCCGTAACGTCATATTGCCCTCTGATACGGTCCGCCGACCGTCCTAGCCGTAGATGAAGCAGCGTCCCGGCACGGCATCGGGTGGCAGGTCCTGCTCCTGCAGCCGCTCAAAGTACATCCTGTCCGAGGATACCATCAGCCCGCCGGCGGCGACCAGCGGCTCGATCAGCGGAGAGACCAGCCGCGCGAAGGCGTCGTTCTTTTCGAGGTTGTGGCCCCCCAGGTCCGCATGGATCAGCGCCGCCGTGGGGCCGAAGCGCGCAAGGGCGGCGGGCAGCGTGTCGCGCACGTCGCCGAGAATCAGCATGTCGTCCGGCGGGGTGCTGTCCGGGTGCGCGGCCACGGCACGTTCGAAAACGTAGATCTCGCGCCCCGTCATCGTCTCGCGCATGTGGTGGTAGGTGCGGCCATTGCCGAGACCCAGTTCGAACACCGGGCCGTCAAGATGCGCAGTCAGCGCCGCAGCATGATCCAGACACGCCCGCTGCGACACCATGCGGTTGATAAAGACATCCAGGCGGCTCATGCATTTCTCCTGTAGCGTTGCCCGCCCTACATGGCGCAGACAATGTGGAATGTGAAGCTTTCGCGGCTGGTTGACCGCGGCTCTGGACCTGCGGCACGGAATAGGTTTCACTCCGTATGGCGGCCCCACCGCCTTTACAGGATGCTGATGACCTCACTGCTCGACGTTGAAAAGCTGACCATAGGCTTCGGCTCCGCCCCGCCGGTGGTCGACGGGGTGAGCTTTCGTGTCCGCCCGGGCGAGACCCTGGCCCTTGTCGGGGAAAGCGGATCGGGAAAGACACTGACCTGCCGCGCGGTGCTGCGCATATTGCCGGAAACCGCGCAGCTTCGGGACGGGACGATCACCCTGCACCAGCCGGACAGAGAGGTCGGCCTGCTGACCTGTTCGAACCGCCAGATGCGGCGCATCCGGGGCAACCGGATCGCGATGGTCTTTCAGGAACCGATGCGCTCGCTGTCGCCGTTGCACCGCCTCGGCAACCAGGTGGGCGAAGTGCTGCGTGTCCACCGCAACATCGGCCGGGCCGAGACAAAGCGGCGGGTGTTGGAACAATTCGACAAGGTCGGTTTCGCCGACCCCGAACGCGCCTGGCGCAGCTACCCCTTCGAAATGTCGGGCGGCATGCGGCAGCGGGCGATGATCGCCATGGCAATGGTGGCGGAGCCCGAACTGCTGATCGCCGACGAACCCACCACGGCGCTGGATGTCACCACGCAGGCGCAGGTGCTTGGCCTGATCCGCAGCCTGCAGAAGGAAACCGGCATGGCCGTGATCCTTGTCACCCACGACCTGGGTGTCGTCGCCAACATGGCGCAGCGGGTCGTCGTGATGAACAGGGGCCGGGTCATGGAAAGCGGCAGCGCGGATGAGGTGCTGGGCGACCCGGCGCATGGCTACACCCGCAAGCTGTTGGCCGCGGCGCCCCGGATTCCCGAAGTCGGGCAGCCTGACCGCGCGCTCGACCACAAGGATGTCATTCTCGACCTGCGGCAGGTGTCCAAGACCTATACCATGCGCGCCGGGGGCTGGCGCAAACCGGTGACGGTCGCGGCCTGCCGCGACGTGAACCTGCAGGTGATCCGCGGCAAGACATTGGCGGTCGTCGGCGAAAGCGGCTCGGGAAAGACGACCTGCGCGCGCATCGCGTTGGGGGCGGAACGCCCCGATCCGGGCGGCGAGGTGCTGTTCACCCCCGACAGGGGCGATACGCCCCTGCCCGTGCACGACATGACCCCCGACCAACGGACCGCTTTTCAGCGTCAGGCGCAGATGGTGTTCCAGGACCCCTATTCTTCGTTGTCGCCCCGGATGCGGGTACAGAGCGCCATGTCGGAACCCATGCAGATCCACGGGATCGGCACCCGTCAGGAACAACGCGAGAAAGCCGCCGAGATGCTGCGCTGGGTCGGATTGGACCCGGACATGCTGCGCCGGTATCCGCATGCCTTTTCGGGCGGACAACGGCAGCGGCTGTCAATCGCGCGGGCGCTGACCCTCGATCCCAAGCTGCTGATCTGCGACGAACCGACGTCGGCGCTGGACGTGTCAGTGCAGGACCAGATCCTGACGCTGCTGGAAGAAATCCGCGACCGCGCCGCGCTGAGTTACCTTTTCATCAGTCACGACCTTGCCGTTGTCGCGCGCATCGCGGACGAGGTGGCGGTGATGCGCGCTGGCGTGATCGTGGAACAGGCCCCGCCACAAACCTTGTTCTACAACCCGCGTCATCCCTACACGCAGGCGCTGATCGCAGCACAGCCGGAACCGGACCTCTCGCGGCCCATCGACCTGGGACTGGTGGCCAAGGGCGCAGGCGCACCCTCCACCTGGCCCGAGCAGTTCCGCTTCGAAGGGGCGGACGCCCCCCTGCTGCGCGAATTGGACCCCGGTCATATGGTGAGATGCCATGCGTAGCCTGCTTGCCCTTTTTCTGGTGCTGCTGATGGCACCGCCGGCCCCCGCCCAACCGCAACCGGAGCCGCGGGAAAGTTCCTTCTGGCAGATGGAAATCGACCGCGGCGACCTGCCCCCGGTGGCGGAGCGGATCCCCGAAACACCGCTTGTGGTGGATCTTGCCGCCAAGGGCCGCAGCTTTGGCCAGCAGGGCGGCACCCTGCGCACCATGGTGTCGCGTGCCAAGGACGTGCGCCAGATGGTGATCTACGGCTATGCCCGGCTGGTCGGCTACGACACCAGCTATGACCTTTACCCCGACATCCTGCGCGACATCGAGATCGAGGACGATCGCAAGTACACCATGCACCTGCGGCCCGGTCATCGCTGGTCCGACGGCGCCCCCTTCACCTCGGAAGACTTCCGCTACTGGTGGGAAAACATCGCCAACAACGACAAGATCACGCCGACCGGTCCGCCGGAGTTCATGTATGTCGACGACGTTCTGGGCAGTGTGACCTTTCCGGACAAATACACCGTCGTCTTCGAATGGCCGACGCCCAACGCAAACTTTCTGCCGCTGCTGGCGCAGGCGGCACCGCCGTTCATCTACCGCCCCGCGCATTACCTCAAGCAGTTCCATGGCGATTTCGCCGACCCCGAGGCGCTGAAGCGTGAGACCCGCAAGGCACGGGTCAAGAGCTGGGCCGCGCTGCACAACCGGCGCGACAGCATGTACAAATTCGACAATCCGCAACAGCCGACCCTGCAACCCTGGATCAATGCCAGCGGCACCACCTCGCGTCAGGTCTTCGTGCGCAACCCCTATTACCACCGCATCGACGCGCGCGGGACGCAGTTGCCCTATATCGACGTGGTCGAGATGAGCATCGTGGGCGGTGGACTGGTCGCGGCCAAGGCCAATGCGGGCGAGGCCGACCTGCAGGCACGCGGCCTCGACTTTCCCGACATCTCCATGCTCAAGAAGGGCGAGGCGGACGGCGGCAACTACCGCACGCTGCTCTGGGGCAACGGGGCGGCCAGCCAGATCGCCATCTACCCCAACCTCAACTTCAACGACCCGGTCTGGCGGGACGTGATGCGCGACGCACGCTTCCGCCGGGCGCTCAGCCTCGGGATCGACCGGCACATGATCAACCGCGCCCTCTATTTCGGTCTCGCCGCCGAAGGCGGCATGACAGCCCTGTCCTCCAGCTCGCTCTTCGACCCCGATGACCTGAAGATGTGGTCCGGCATGGATATCGACGCGGCCAATGCCCTGCTCGACGAGATGGGGCTGACAGAACGCACGGCTGACGGGCTGCGCAGACTGCCCGACGGCCGCCCGATGGAATTCATCATCGAGACAGCAGGCGAGCGGCAGGAGGTGGAGAATGCGCTGGCCATCGTCACCGACACCTGGCGCGACCTCGGGATCAAACTTGTGATGCGCCCGCTTGACCGCGACATCCTGCGCAACCGGGTCTACGCCGGTGTGACCATGTCCGCGGTATGGTACGGCTGGGACAACGGCCTGCCTTCGCCGTCGACCTCGCCCAGCTATCTCGCGCCGACCGATCAGGTCTTCTTTGCCTGGCCGAAATGGGGACAGTATTATCAATCCGGCGGCGAGGTGGGAGAGCCACCGGACATGCCCGCGGCCCAGCGGCTGATGGCGCTGTCCGATGCCTGGAACCACACCTTCGACCGCGAAGAACGCCGCGCCATCTGGGCCGAGATGCTGGACATCCACGCCGAACAGCAGTTCGGCATCGGCATCCTGTCCGAAGCGCCGCAGCCCGTGGTCGTGAACAAGGACCTGCGCAACGTGCCCGAAACGGCCATCTGGGCATTCGAACCCGGCGCGCATTTCGGCGTGCACCGGATCGACGAATTCTATTTCGAGAACGCGTCGCAGCAGGTGTCGCAATGACCTTTCTGAGGTACGCGGTCTACCGCTTCATCACCATGTTGCTGACACTCTGGGTGGTGTCGATCCTCGTCTTCGTCATCATCAACCTGCCCCCCGGCGACTACCTGTCCAACCAGATCGCGGAACTGCGCGCCACCGGACAGGCCGAAGGCGTGGCCAAGGCCGAATTCCTGCGGACGGAATATGCGCTCGACCGGCCACTGTGGGAGCAATACTTGATCTGGGTCGGTTTCGCCCCCGGCCCGAACGGGTTCTCCGGGCTGATCCAGGGCAATTTCGGCTGGTCCTTCGAATTCGACCGGCCGGTGTCAGAGATCGTGGGCGATGCGCTTTGGCTGACGGTTCTGGTGAACCTTGCCGCCGTGCTCTTTGTCTATGTCGTGGCCCTGCCGCTGGGTGTGCTTGCCGCGGCAAAGGCCGAGACCTGGGCGGACTATACCGCCGGGTTCGCCGGCTACCTCGGTCTTGCGACGCCGAACTTCCTGCTGGCCCTGATCCTGTTCTATTACGGGCACAAGTATTTCGACATTCCCATCGGCGGCCTGATGGACCCGACCTTCGAAGGCGAACCGCTGAGCTGGGCCAAGGTAAAATCCATCGCCATCCATCTGATCGTCCCGACCTTCGTCATCGGCACCTCCGGGGCGGCGGCGATGATGCAGCGCCTGCGCGCCAACATGCTGGACGAGTTGAGCAAACCCTACGTCGAAACCGCCCGCGCCAAGGGGCTCGCGCCCACCCGGCTGCTGGCGAAGTACCCGCTGCGCATGGCCTTCAACCCCTTCGTTGCCGATATCGGCAACCTTCTGCCCGCCATGGTCTCCGGCTCGGTGCTGGTGTCGGTCGTTCTGGCCCTGCCGACCATCGGGCCCGCGCTTCTGGCCGCGCTGAAAAGCCAGGATCAGTTCCTTGCCGCCTTCGTGCTGATGTTCGTGGCGCTCCTGACCCTCGTGGGCACGATGATCTCGGACATGCTGTTGGTGCTGCTCGACCCGCGAATCCGCTACGGGGCGCGTGACGCATGAGCATCCAGCCCGACACCCGATATGTCGACCGCGAACCCTGGTCCGACGACACCGACATCAGCGCCCCCGAACGCGCCGAGATGGACGCATCCGCCGCGCGGCTGACCTGGCGCAAGTTCAAGCGGCACAGGATCGGGCTAATTTCCGGCGTATTCCTTCTGCTGTGCTACATGATGTTGCCCGTCGCGGGCTTCATCGCGCCCTACACCCCGAACGAACGCAGCGCGGACTATCTTTATGCCCCGCCACAAAGCGTGAACCTCTGGCACGAGGGGACGTTCATCGGACCTTTCGTCTATCCGATCACCGCCGAGGCGGATCTCGAAAACTTCCGCTGGACCTACACCACGGACACCACGACGCCGATGCCGCTCGACTTCTTCTGCGAGAGCAGCGGGTACAACCTCTTCGGGCTGATCCCCTCCGACACCCACCTGTTCTGCGCACCCGAGGGGGCGACGATCTTTCTGTGGGGGTCCGACCGGCTGGGCCGCGATGTGTTCAGCCGCATCCTCTACGGCGCACAGCTGTCGCTGACGGTGGGGCTGATCGGCATCACCGTGTCCTTCCTGCTGGGCATCACCTTTGGCGCGATGGCGGGCTACTTCGGCGGACGCACCGACTGGATCGTCAACCGGGCAATCGAAATCCTGCGCTCGCTGCCGGAACTGCCACTCTGGCTCGCGCTCTCCGCCGCGGTCCCTTCGAACTGGAGCCCGGTGGCAGTTTTCTTCATCATCTCCATCATCCTCGGCATCCTGGACTGGCCCGGCCTCGCCCGCGCGGTGCGGTCCAAGTTCCTGTCCCTTCGTGAAGAGGAATTCGTCAAAGCCGCCGAAATGATGGGCGCGAAACCGGCGCGGGTCATCGGTCGACACCTGCTGCCCAACTTCATGTCGCACCTGATCGCCAGCGCGACTTTGTCGATCCCGGCGATGATCCTGGGCGAAACCGCGCTCAGTTTCCTCGGCCTCGGATTGCGCGCCCCGGCGGTAAGCTGGGGTGTGATGCTGAACGATGCGCAGAACCTTGCCAGTATTGAAATCTACTGGTGGACCGCGATCCCGATGCTGCCGATCGTGATCGTGGTGCTGGCGTTCAACTTCCTCGGGGACGGGCTGCGCGCGTCACTCGACCCCTACAAAAGCTGACGCCCCTTCCGGCACAGCAGGGGGCAAAGCTGCAGTCACCAGTCGCGCCGCCCTGCCCTTCTTTATGCCGAAAATACCTCCGGGGAGCGCGAGGGGCAGCGCCCCTCGCCCCGGTCGGACGGGCGCATGCCCGTTCGAAACCGGATCAGCCGTACCAGTCGCCCATCTTCACCTCGACCTCGGTGCCCACGCCACTGGCAAAGGCTTCCGGATCCTGAGTACCGCCATCGCGGCCCCGGTAATGGTAGGGATAGACATATGTCGGCGCAAACTCGGCAACGGCCGAGGCCGCAGCCGTGGCATCCATGGTAAAGGGCAGGTTCATGCAAACGAATGCCAGGTCGATGTCCGACAGCTCCCTCATTTCGGGAATGTCTTCGGTATCGCCCGAGATATACACCCGGAACCCGTCAAAGTTCAGCACATATCCGTTGTCCCGCCCCTCGGGATGGAAATTCTTGCGCTCTTCGGTGGTGTTGTAGGCCGGGATTGCCTCGATGTTCATCTCAGCGAACTGCGCCGTCTCGCCGTTGGCGACGGCACTGGCCTTGCCGCGCAACGCCTCGGGCAACATATCGTGGACCGCCGGGTTGGTGATCAGCTGCGTGGACGCGCCCACCAGCGCCGCCAGCGTCTCGGCATTGTAGTGATCACCATGTTCATGGGTGATCAGCACCAGATCGGCCGGCGGGAAATCCGCATATTGCGCGGGCTCGCCCACCGGATCGACATAAATCGTCCCCTTGGGTGTCTCCATCACGAAAGACGCATGCGACACAGGATGCACGGTGATCGGACCGGCATCCGTTTCAAAGGTATCACCCGCGTGCGCCGCCGCGCGGGCGGCGTAGGGAAGAAGCGTAACGACACCCGCTGCTGCGGCAGAGGTGGCAAGGAAATGACGGCGGGTCTGTGACATTGTGATCCTCCTGTTCAATCTGCCAAAGACATAGGTTCCCGACCTGCGTTGTCAAAGCGCGACGGGCCCGTCCCCCCGCCCTGTCGACGGATCACCGGTCGTCTCCGGCACCGCCCCCGGCGCCTGCCTCCTCCTCCTCCTCGATATGGGCCTGGACCGCGGCGGTCACCGCCTTGCGGTCCGCTTCGCTCAGGTCCTCGACCTTGCCATCGGCCAGACGCACAGTCACCTCGCGATGCGCAAACTTGATCCCTTCGCGTTCGAACAGGGCGCGTATCTCTTCGTAAACCTTCTTGCGCACCAGCCATTGATCGCCCGGCTTGGTCATGAACTTGACCCGGATGATCATGGCGCTGTCCTGCATTTCGATCACGCCCTGCGATTTCAGAGGCTGAATGAAATTGTCCCCGATCACCGGATCTTCCAGCAGGTCCTGGCCCAGCTTCTTGATCAGCTTGCGCACCTTTTCGACGTCCGTGTCATAGGTCACGCGCAGCGGCAGCTTCATCATCACCCAGTCGCGGCTGTAGTTGGTGATGACCTGCAATTCGCCAAAGGGGATCGTGTGCAGCGCGCCCAGGTGATGGCGCAGCTGGAAAGACCGGACGGAGATCTTTTCGACCGTCCCTTTCACATCGCCCACGTCGAGGTATTCACCCTTGCGGAAGGCGTCGTCGAACAGAAAGAACGCCCCGGCGAAAATGTCGCGCACCAGCGCCTGCGAGCCGAAACCGATCGCCACGCCGACGATACCGGCACCGGCGAACAGGGGTCCGACATTGATGCCCATCTGCATCAGCACGATCAGCAGCAACGTCACCACCACCAGGATCAGAATGAAATTCCGAAACAGCGGCAACAGCGTCGCAAGCCGGCTTGCCGACGAACCGCCGCCCTCATCCCCCAGTTCGACGTCCTGTTCGTCGCCGGTTTCCTCGGCGATCTTGTTGTCGATCCAGATGCGAAAGGCATGATAGACGATATATCCGATAAAGATGATCGTCAGGATGTCGAGAAACCGGTCGGCATAGCTTTCGACCATCCGTGCGCCATCGTTGTCCCAGATATAGAAGAACGCATAGGTCCCCGCGACAAAGGCGAGGATACCCGCCACGCGACCGGCCAGAGCCTCAAAGGAATTCAGATGCTGGTACTGCATATGGCTCAAACGCTGTTCCTCTTCCGCGACGGCGGCACGGGTCTCGGCCAGGTCGCCTTCCAGCCGCGCCACATTCTCGTCTGCGTTGAGGTCATGCGCCTTTTCCGCCGCGATCAGGTCGGCTTCCTGGCTTTCCTCCTGCGCCAGCCGTTCGTTCATCCGGCGTATCGCCCGCGCACGGGCAAAGTTGCGTTCGATCAGGTAGTTGATCACACCGTAGACCACGATGATCGACATCGTGATCCCGTAGGCCCCCGCGATCAGCGGGATGGACGACGGGGTTCCCAGAACCAGATCAGCGGTCAGTTCGAGCCAGGCAAAGATGACGTAGACGATCATCCCCGGCGCCCATGCCCGCGACAGGAACCGCACGAGTAAACTGCATTCCGCAAGGGATTTCCCGTTCCGCAGCGCAAGGCTGATCGCGCGGCGGTTGATCAGGACCATCAGGATGTTCATCAGAACGATACCCGCCGACATCATCGCGGAAAGAAAGGCATAGACTTCGTAGTTCAGACCCAGCTCGGCAATCCATATTCCGAACAGGATCGTGCAGACATCCAGGATGGCCAGCATCCAAAGCCACCGGTGCAGCCGCTTTGCGTCCCGGTCGCTGAAATGCGGAATCCGGTACTGGCTGAGAAACGGCGACAGGATCATCCGCCAGATCCCGGCAACCAGACGGCACATGAAATAGCCGATGTTGATCAGGGCCACAGTGAACTGCACCGCCGTGTCATCCTGCGTGCCGAAGATGATGAAGCCCAGAACATAGGCGACCAGCATCGACACGAGGATTCCCACCACCCCAACCGCGAAACGCATCACCAGAAAGGGCATCTTTTCGACATAGCCGCGCGGATTGTCCCGCACGCGGGCGGTCACATATCCCCGCATGATCCGCCTGCCGAAGACATACCTTTCGAACAGGGCCCCGACCGCGAACAGCGCGAGGCACAGTAGCAGTATCCTGCCAAAGGCCCGGATGGTGCCATCCGGGCTGGCTGCACGCAGGATATAGACAACCTCGTTGAAGGCATCGGGCAGCCGCAGCAGCCGCTCGGCGAGGGCGGCGCGCAAGTGCGTCGCCCTCTCCTGTGCCGCCATCAGAGGTGAGCTCGCCATTTCCTCATCCGCCGCGGCATCCGGCGGTTCTGTGGCGGGCTGGTTCAGCAGGTTGCCGTCGCTGTCGATCACCACCACTCCGACACCGTTTTCGGCAGCCTTGCGGATGATCTGTTCGATTTTCTCTTCGGCCTGCGTCGTTGGCGCCTGATCCTGCGTCACCAGCGGCCCCAGCCCCTGCGCCCGCACATCGGGTGCGGGCAGACATATCATCAACGCCACGATGAGACATAAGAGGTAGCGCATGATTTCCCCCGCCATCAGGTCGGATCACGCTATGTCATGGGACAAATCATTGCAATCGCCGCAGCGCCGCCCTGCGTGGCCTGTGGCGTTGAATTTCGCGCCGGAGGTTTTACAAAGCCGTGTAATCTGTGGCATAGCGGAAAGCAGGCGCCACGGGCTGCCACTCTGAAACCGGAAAGACCGCCCATGCCGCAACCTGCCCGCCAATGTCTACTTCCCTTCGTGCCGGTCCGCCGCGCCAGCCGTCCACAACAAGCGAGCCACCGGGCCGCGTCCTGATGAACTCGGAACCGGAGCGGGGCCAAATGGAACGAATGGCACAGACCGTCAGCCTGGCACGCCGGGCCACATCCCGCAGGATCATGTTCTACAGCCACGACACCTTCGGGCTGGGCCACCTGCGCCGGTCGCGTGCCCTGGCCACGGCGCTGACCAAGGGGGACGACAAATCGTCCGCGATCATCCTGACCGGATCTCCGGTGGCCGGGCGCTTTACCTTTCCCGAGCGGGTCGATCACATCCGCCTGCCCGGTGTGACCAAGCTGCCCGACGGGTCCTACATAAGCCAGACGCTGGGTATGGACATCGACCAGACAACCTCCCTGCGGGCCGGTCTGATCCAGACTTCGGTGGAACAATACCAGCCCGACCTGCTGATCGTGGACAAGGAACCGACCGGCTTTCGCGGAGAGCTGCTGCCGACGCTGGAATGGCTGGACAGGAAGGGCAAGGTTCCCTGCGTGCTGGGCCTGCGGGATGTGCTGGACGAACCCGCGGTGATCGGGGCCGAATGGGCGCGCAAGGGTGCCATCGAGGCGACGGAACGCTTTTATGACGAGATCTGGGTCTATGGTGCCCGCGATGTCTATGATCCGACCGAGGGGCTGGAGCTGTCGCAAGCCACCCGCGCCCGGATGCACTGGACAGGCTATCTGCGCCGCAGCGTCACCGACGCCTCCGATGTGCCCGAACGGCCCTATATCCTGGTCACGCCGGGCGGCGGCGGCGATGGGGCTGCCATGGTCTCGCTGGTGCTGGAAGCTTACGAGAACGATCCCTCGCTGGGACCGGACGCGGTGCTGGTCTACGGCCCCTTTTTGTCGGGCGAGGTCCGCGCGGCCTTTGACGCGCGGGTGGCCAAGCTGGGCGGGAGCGTGATTGCCACGGGTTTCGACAGCCGGATCGAGGCGTTGTTCGCCCGGGCGGAAGGGGTCATCTGCATGGGCGGTTACAATACGTTCTGCGAGGTCCTGTCCTTTGACAAGCCCGCGATCATCGTGCCGCGCACTAAGCCGCGGCTTGAGCAATGGATCAGGGCCAGCCGCGCCGAACAGCGCGGACTGGTGCGGATGCTGGACGAAACCCGCGACGGAATGACCGCCGACGCGATGATCGACGCGATCCGTGCCCTGCCGCAGCAGGACAAACCGTCGATGGCAGGGGCGGACGGGCTACTGGACGGGCTGGAGATGGTGGTCACAAGGGCACGTGCCCTGATGGCGCAGGAGGCCCGCGCGTGACTGCAGGCAGGCTGGCCGTGGTGGTCAAGGGCTGGCCGCGCCTGTCCGAAACCTTCATCGCGCAGGAACTCGTCGCGCTTGAGGGTGCGGGGCTGGACTTCGACATATGGTCGCTGCGGCACCCCACAGACCGCAAGACGCATCCGCTGCACGACCGGTTGAAGGCGCAGGTGCGGTACCTGCCGGAATACCTGCGCGATGAACCAAAACGCGTGGCCCGCGCCATCGGGGCGGCCGCCGACCTGCCGGGTTTCGATGCCGCCGCTGCCGCCTTTGCCGACGATCTGGGCCGCGACGACACCCCCAACCGCCGCCGCCGCTGGGGGCAGGCCTGCGTCATGGCCCATGAGTTGCCGCAGGACGTTGCGGGCCTTTATGCGCATTTTCTGCACACGCCCTCCTCGGTCGCGCGCTACGCGGCGATCCTGAGGGGAATGCCGTGGTCCTTTTCGGCCCATGCCAAGGACATCTGGACCTCGCCCGACTGGGAGCTGCGCGAAAAGCTGTCGGCGCGGCACCACGGCGCCGCCTTTGGCGCGACCTGCACCGCTTTCGGGGCGGCGCATCTTCAGGGGCTGGCCGATACGCCCGCCCGGGTCGATCTGGTGTATCACGGATTGGACCTGAGCCGTTTCCCCGCCCCGCCGGAGCGGACGCTGCGCGCTGCCGACGCCCCCTTTCAGATGATGTCGGTGGGGCGGCTGGTCGAGAAAAAGGGCTTTGACAACCTGATCGACGCGCTGGCGCTGCTGCCCGCCAGCCTGGATTGGCACTGGACACACATCGGTGGCGGGGCGCTGGACGCACAGATGCGTGCCCGCGCCGACGCCCACGGTGTCAGCGACCGGATCACCTGGCGGGGGGCCTGCGACCAGCCGGAGGTCATCGCGGCCATGCGCGCCGCCGATCTGTTCGTGCTGCCGTCGCGCATCGCGGCGGACGGGGACCGCGACGGCCTGCCCAATGTGCTGATGGAGGCGGCCAGCCAGAAGCTGCCGATCCTGAGCACGCCGGTTTCCGCCATTCCCGAATTCATCGACAACGGCACCCATGGGGTGCTGAGCGACGACGCCCCCGACCGGCTGGCCGCCGCGATGACCGACCTTGCCACCGCCCCGGCGCGTGCCGCGCGGATGGCAGAGGCCGCCCACGCGCGGCTGACGTCGGAGTTCCTGATGCAGCCGGGGATCGCGCATCTGAAACGGCGCCTGACCCAGATGCTTGCGCAGGGGGGATGATGCGGCTCGCCTTCTACGCGCCCCTCAAGCCACCCGATCACCCCGTGCCTTCCGGCGACCGCGCGATGGCCCGCAGCCTGATCGCCGCGCTGGAGGGGATCGGCGCCGACGTCTCGCTGGCCAGCACCCTGCGCAGCCGCGACGGCGCGGGAAACCCCGCTTTCCAGTCACGGACGATGGCACAGGCCGAGGCCGAGATTGCCCGCCTCATCGCGCAGGGCCGTCAGACCCGTTGGCAGGCCTGGATCAGTTACCACAATTACTACAAGGCCCCGGACCTGATCGGCCCCGCCGTGGCGCGGGCCCTGGGCATCCCCTATCTTCAGGTGGAATCCACCCGCGCACGCAAACGGCTCGTCGGGCCGTGGGCCGGTTACGCGACCGCAGCAGAGGCGGCAGCGGATGCCGCGGCGGTCATCTTTCACGTCACCGAACGCGATGCCGAGACGCTGCGCCGGGATGCGCCGCCGGGTCAGCACCTGTACCGCCTGCGGCCGTTCCTGGACCGGGACAGCCTGCCGGACGCCGCCACACGGAGCGGTCCCATGCTGAGCGTCGGCATGATGCGCGCGGGGGACAAACTGGCCTCCTACCGCATCATCGCCGAAACGCTGGCGCTGGTGCCGGGAGACTGGTCGCTTGAGATCGCCGGCGATGGCCCGGCGCGGGCGCAGGTGGCGCAATTGATGGCGCCATTTGGCAGCCGGGTACGCCTGCTGGGCGCGCTGGCAGAGACGGAGCTGGCCCGGACTTATGCCCGCGCATCGCTGCTGTTCTGGCCCGGCGTGAACGAGGCCTTCGGCCTCGTCTATCTGGAAGCGCAGGCGGCGGGTCTGCCCGTGGTGGCGCAGGACCGCCCGGGCGTTCGCGACGTGCTGGCCCCCGGCACCCCGCCACCGCCCGAGGCGGGCGCCGCCGCGCTGGCCCACCGCCTGACCGAATTGCTGCAAGACCCCGACCTGCGGGCGCGGCAGGGTGACTTGGCGCGCGACCATGTGGCCAGGCATCACCTGCGGCCTGCCGCGATGGACAGCCTGCGCGCGGGCCTCGCCGCCGCGGGGGTGACATGAGCCGCCTTGCCCTCTTGCGCCACGGCCACACCGCGTGGAATCGCGCGGGGCGCATCCAGGGCCGCACGGACATACCGCTGGACGACGAGGCACGCGCACAGCTGTCGGCGCTGTCGCTGCCCCCGCCCTGGGACCGCGCCGCGGTCTGGTCCAGCCCGCTGCACCGCGCCGTGGAAACCGCGCGGCTGGTCAGTGGCCAGCCCCCCCTGACGGATGCGGCGTTGACCGAAATGCACTGGGGCGACTGGGAAGGCCGGACACGGCCCGATCTGCACGACGACCCCCACAGCGACTACCGCCCGATCGAAGCCTGGGGCTGGCACCACGCCCCGCCCGGCGGCGAAAGCCCCGCCGAGGTCCGCGCCCGCGTCCTTGCCTGGGCACAGGCGCTGACGGGCGACGCGGTGGCGGTCTGCCACATCGGCGTGATGCGGGTTCTGCTGGCCCATGCGCACGGCTGGGATTTCGACGGCCCGGCCCCCTTTGCGGTCAAGCGCAACCGGCTTTACGTGATCGACATCACGGCTTCCGGCTGGCACCCGACGGCAGAGCCGGTCAGACTGACCGGGGTCACGCCATGAAGGTGATGATCGTGGTGACGCACCTGCTGGGCACCGGGCACCTGTCGCGCGCCCTGACGCTGGCGCGCGCCTTCCGGCAAGGCGGGCACAGGGTCCGGGTCGTCTCGGGCGGGATGCCCGCGCCGCATCTGGCCGATCCAGACCTGCCGCTGACGCAACTGCCGCCCGTGCGGTCGGACGGTGTCGACTTTACGCGGCTTCTGGACGATCGCGACGCCGAGGTGTCCGGCACCTTCCTCGCCGCGCGCCAGACTGCCCTGCTGTCGGCCTTTCACGACATGACCCCCGATGTGGTGATGACCGAACTCTTTCCCTTTGGCCGGCGTATCCTGCGGGCCGAATTCCGCGCCCTGCTTGACGCCGCACGGGCGGCACCGCAGCAACCGCTGATCTGCGCCTCGATCCGCGACATCCTTGCGCCGCCGACGAATCCGAAGAAAGCCGCCTTCGCCGAAGAGATCATCGCTGCCTACTACGATGCTGTCCTGGTGCACGCGGATGCCGACATCACCCCCCTTGACCTGAGCTGGCCGGTGTCGCCCGCGCTAGAGGCCAGATTGCGCTACACCGGGTTCGTCGCTCCCCCGACCGCCCCCCCGCACCCCGAGCGGACCGGAACGGGAGAGATCATCGTCAGCGCGGGCGGCGGCGACGTCGGGGCGGAGATATTCGCCGCCGCCCGCACGGCCGCGGCGGCCGATCCGGACCGGACATGGCGGCTGCTGCTGGGCGGCGCCAATGCGACGGCACGCGCCGCAGAGATGACCGGCCCGCCCAACATGATCGTCGAACCCGCCCGACCGGACTTCCGCCAGATGCTGCACCACGCGGCGGCCTCCGTTTCCATGTGCGGCTACAACACCGCGCTGGACCTGCTGCAGACCGGCTGCCCCGCGGTGTTCATTCCCTTCGACGCGGGCAGCGAGGTGGAACAGGGCCTGCGGGCCAAGGCTCTGGCACAGCGCCGGGGTTTCGCGGTCCTGCGCAGCGCCGAACTGACCGCCGACGCCCTGCTGGACGCGCTGGCACAGATCACCTCGGGCCCGCGCCCCACACCGCTGCGCGAGGGCCTGGACGGAGCCGCCCGAACGGTCGAGATCGTCGCGGCGCTGCGGAGGGTGCGGCGATGAAGCCCGACTGGTCCACGCTGACCGCCGAACTGGCGATATGGCGGGCAGAGGCCCGCGCCCTGCCCCTGTGGTGGCGCGACGACGACGCGACCGACCCCACCCCCGCGCTGGACCGGCTGCTGACGCTGTCAGGGACACTGGGCCTGCCGGTACACCTGGCCGTGATCCCGGCCCTGGCGACACCCGCCCTGGCCGAAACCCTGCGGGACCGCCCCCATGCCACGGCATTGGTGCATGGCTGGGCGCATGAAAACCACGCGCCATTGGGCCAGAAAAAGGCCGAGTTCGGCCATCCCCGCCCCGGTGCCGCGGCTGAGGCTCAGGCGGGGCTGACCCGACTGCGCGGCCTGTTCCGGGACGGGCTGTTCGAGATGTTCGTGCCCCCCTGGAACCGGGTCGACCCCTCGGTCACGGCGGCGTTGCCCGCAATGGGCTTTCGGGCGCTGTCCACCTACACGCCGCGCACCACGCGCGACGCCGCGCCGGGGCTGGTGCAGATCAACACCCATGTCGATCCGATCCACTGGCGCGGCGGCGGCGGGCTGGCGGACCCCGACGCTCAGATCGCCACCCTTGTGCAGCAGCTGCAGGACCGCCGCGCAGGCCGCACCGATGCCACGGAACCGCTGGGTGTGCTGACGCATCACCTTGTCCATGACGCCGCGATCTGGGAGTTCACGCATGCCTGCGTGTCCACCCTGCTGATGGGTGGCGCGACGCCGATCAACCTGCTGTCCCTGAAAGGACCCCTGCCATGAGCCGTCTCGAATCCATGCGCCGCCGCCTGACCGCCCAGATCGAGGGGCTGAACTGGGCCGCGGCGCAGATCGCAAACCTGCAAGGCGATGTGCTGGAACTGGGTCTGGGCAACGGGCGCACCTACGATCACCTGCGCGCGGGCCTGCCCGACCGCCGCATCTGGGTCATCGACCGCGAGATGAACGCGCATCCCTCCTGCGTCCCGCCAGAGGCGGATTTCCTGCAGGGCGACGCCGACCGCATGTTGGACCGGATGGCCCGGGCGGGCACGCGGCTCTCGCTGGTGCATTACGAGCTTGGCATCGGCGTGCCCGAGGCCGACGCGGTCAAGAGCCGTGGGCTGAGCCCGCTGATCGCCCCGCTGCTGGTGCCCGGCGGGCTGGTGATCTCGCAGGATCCGCTGGAGGGGTTCGAACGCATCGCGGGGCCGGAGACAGTGGCGGACGGCCGGTATCTGTTTTACCGGGCCTGAGCGGAACCGCCACGCCCCGTCGCGCATTGGTAAACAAAAGGAGAACACCAATGACCGACAACCCCAAGAACAACCCCACCGGAAACGCGGAAAAGGACCCCGAGGACTGGGTCACCGGCGACGAGCCGATGACCGGCGCGCAGGCCAGCTACCTCAAGACCCTGTGCGAGCAGCACGGCGAAGAGTTTCAGGACGGCCTGACGAAGGCGGAGGCGTCGGAACGGATCGAGGCGCTGAAGGGGTAAGAGAGGCGGCTGAAGGGTCAGCCGCTTCGCGATACCCTCTAAACCTTCCACTGCGCCCGTACCGAAGGGGCGAAGGCCGTCTTGGGAACTGTCCAGTGGACAGTTTCAGGCCGGAGCGGGCGGAGCCCGAAAAAGCGAAGCGCCCGCCCCGTGGGAGTGGGTAAGGCCCATCTAGGAACTGATCCAGAGGATCAATTAAGAGCTGAACGCGCGAAGCGCCGGACACGGGCGCTGCCAAACCCTTTTGGGTTTGGCATTGGGTGGCGGATTAAGCGCGCCGCCCTACCGGTGTGGGGCCTCGCCCCGCTGCGCGAGACTCTCACCCCACCGTCTTTCATCCGCGCTGGAAATGGCCAGCTTTAGCTGTCCATTTTCAGTGCGCTGATGAAAGCTTCCTGCGGGATATCCACCTTGCCGAACTGGCGCATCTTCTTCTTGCCCGCCTTCTGCTTCTCCAGCAGCTTCTTCTTGCGGGTGGCGTCGCCGCCATAGCATTTGGCGGTCACGTCCTTGCGCATGGCGGACAGGGTTTCGCGGGCGATGACCTTGCCGCCGATGGCCGCCTGGATCGGGATCTTGAACATGTGGCGCGGGATCAGGTCTTTCAGCTTTTCGACCATCGCGCGGCCGCGCATCTCGGCCCGGTCTCGGTGGACCATCGTGCTCAGCGCATCCACGGGTTCGTCGTTCACCAGGATCTGCATCTTGACCAGGTTGTCCTGGCGGTAGCCGATCATCTGGTAGTCGAAGGAGGCATACCCCTTGGTCACAGATTTCAGCCGGTCGTAGAAGTCGAAGACCACCTCGTTCAGCGGCAGGTCATAAACCACCATCGCGCGGCTGCCCGCATAGGTCAGATCCTGCTGGATGCCTCGCCGGTCCTGGCAGAGCTTCAGCACGTCGCCAAGGTATTCGTCCGGCACCAGGATCGTGGCCTTGATGCGTGGTTCTTCCATGTGGTCCACATGGGTCAGGTCCGGCATGTCGGCGGGGTTGTGCAACTCGCGCATCTCGCCGTCCTTCATGTGGACGTGGTAGATCACCGACGGCGCGGTGGTGATCAGCTCGATGTCGTACTCCCGTTCGATCCGGTCGCGGATCACCTCCAGATGCAGAAGGCCGAGGAACCCGCAGCGAAAGCCGAAGCCAAGTGCGGCCGAGGTCTCCATCTCGAAGGAGAAGCTGGCATCGTTGAGGGCCAGTTTCTCGATCGCTTCGCGCAGGTCTTCGAATTCGGAGCTGTCCACCGGGAACAATCCGCAGAAAACCACGGGCTGGGAAGGTTTGAAACCCGGCAGGGGTTTTTCGCAGGGGCGCTTTTCAAGGGTGATGGTGTCGCCCACGCGGGTGTCGCGCACCTGTTTGATCGACGCGTTCAGATAGCCGATTTCGCCGGGGCCGAGGCTTTTGACAGACGTCATTGCAGGCCGGTAGACGCCGACGTCGTCCACGTCGTAGGTGCCGCCGGTCTTGATCATGCGGATGCGGTCGCCCTTTTTCAGGGTGCCGTCGATGATCCGGACAATGACGATGACGCCCAGGTACTGGTCGTATTTCGAATCGACCAGCATCGCCTTGAGCGGCGCATCGGGGTCGCCGCCTTCGGGGGGCGGCAGGCGTTTCACGATGGCTTCCAGCACGTCCGGGATGCCCACGCCGGTCTTGGCGCTGATCTCGACCGCGTCGTGCGCCTCGATGCCGATCACGTCTTCGATCTGTTCGCGCACGCGGGCGCAGTCGGCGGCGGGCAGATCGACCTTGTTCAGCACCGGCACGATCTCGTGGTCCGCGTCGATGGCCTGGTAGACATTGGCAAGCGTCTGCGCCTCGACCCCCTGGGAGGCATCGACAACCAGCAGCGACCCTTCGACCGCCTGCATCGAGCGGCTGACCTCGTAGCCGAAGTCGACATGGCCGGGTGTGTCGATCAGGTTCAGCACATAGGTCTCACCGTCCTGCGCGGGATAGTCGATGCGCACGGTGTTGGCCTTGATGGTGATGCCGCGCTCGCGCTCGATGTCCATCGCGTCGAGAAGCTGTTCCTTCATGTCGCGTTCGGCCACCGTCCCGGTGAGCTGGATCAGCCGGTCGGCAAGCGTCGATTTACCGTGGTCGATATGCGCCACGATGGAGAAATTGCGGATGTGCGAAAGCGGTGTCATGTATGGGGATATGCGGCGCTTTGTAGGGCTGGTCAAGGTGGCATATCGACCGCCGGTGCGACGGTGGCCGGCCCACGGGGACGGTTCCGCAATCAAACGTGAATTGCCCAGCCGGCGCTTGTCGTGCATAATCCCGGCCAGAGCAAACGAGGACCACCAAGGGGCAAATCCCACGGTCCGGTGAGAAGGCAGGAAAGATGATGCGTATCGGTGTGGCGCTTGTCGCCGTTTTGGGGCTGGCCGCCTGTGGGGGCGGCAGCAGATATTCCAGCAGCAATGCAGCGGGCTACGGCGGGGGCTATGCGGCGGTGCCGGTGGTGCCCTTTGCCAGCGGGCCGATCCAGAGGGCCTGCGAGGCGGATGGCCGCAAGGGGTCATCGCCCACGCGCTGCGGCTGTGTGCAGGCGGTAGCGGACCAGTCGCTGTCCGCACGGGACCAACGGCGCGGCGCCAAGATGTTCCGGGACCCGCACCAGTTGCAGGAAATCCGCCAGTCGGACAATGCCAACAACGAACGGTTCTGGAAGGCGTGGAAAGAGTTCGGCCAGAACGCCGCAGCCGTCTGCGCCCAAACCTGAGCAGGGGCCAAATTTCTTTGAAGAAATTTGCCCGGAGTTTTCAAAAACTCCGGCGCCCTCAGAGGTCGCGTATCCAGAATTGCAGGGGTTTCGCCGTCTCTTCCGTCTCGCCGTGATCCTTCCAGCGGAACCGGGCGATCACCCCGTCGAGCGGCCGGTACCCCCGCGCCCGCCAGAAGCCATCGAGAGGGCGGTACCCGGCGGGGCGCGCCGGGTGGTCCTCGGGGCGGATCACCGCGCAGAAACAGCTTTTGGCAAATCCCAGTCTCCGCGCATGGTCCTCGCGGGCGGCGAAGAAGCTGTGCCCCGCCCCCTGCCCCCGGTACGCGGGCAGCAGGACGCTTTCGGCGCAGTAGAACACCTGCCCAAGGTCAACCCCGGTCGGGGCAAATGCGGCAGCGAAATCATCCGCGTGATCCGTCAGGGGCGTCCCGGTGCTGGCGCCGACCAACACATCGCCATCGAAAGCCCCGACAACGATGGCACTGTCGCTGTCGCGATAGCTTTGCAGGTACCGCTCCTCATAGGCCGGGTCGCCGTCGTAGAGGTAGGGCCATTCCGCAAAGACCGCGATGCGCAGCCGGGCCACGCTCGGCAGTGCCCTGACCAGCGCGGCCCCCGTGAGGGGCGTGATCCGCAAGGCCATCTCAGCTGACCTGCGCGGTCCAGTCCGCCAGATTGTAATAGGTGGTGATGCGGCTGATTCGACCCTCCCGCAGGTCAAAGAATGACCCCGCCGGCAGCCGGTAGCCCTGGCCACGTGCCTCGGGCAGTCCCGCGTCGGTTTCAAGGTAGGTGCCGTTGACCACGTATTCCGCGGCTGCCCGCGTAGCATCAGGGTCAGAGAAAACCACCATGTCGGTCAGGTTTTCCTTGTAGCAGCGGCTCATGTGGGCGCAAAACTCCGCGAACTTCGCCTTGCCTTCGCGCACCTTCCCTTCGTTGACATGATGCGCCACGTCATCGGTCAGGCAGGCCAGCATGCCGTCGGTATCGCCTGCGTTAAAGGCATCGAAATAGGTCTTGATGATGTCGGCCATGAGAAAATCCTACGTAACAGGGCAGACCGGATCGCCGAAACGGTCGATCAGGCGGGTTTTGATCTGGTCGCGGGCAGCACGAAACTGCACCAGCTTGGCCTCGCGCCCCTCGCCCAGTCCTGTAGGGTCGAGAATGGGCCAGTATTCGACATCGAGGTGAAAGAACCGCGTCAGTTCCAGTGCGCGGCGCTGGCTGGCCGGGGACAGGGCGATCACCAGGTCAAAGGATGACAGGTCATCGCCCCATTGCTCCATCTCGTCGAAACTGCGCGAGCGGTGGCGCGACAGTTCGACACCGATCTCGGCACAGACCGCGATGGAAAAGCCGTCGATTTCCAGGTCGTTCTTGACGCCCACCGATTGCACGTAGGTATCGGTGCCGTAGAATTTTTTCATGATGCCCTCTGCCATGGGCGAGCGTACTGCGTTGTGATCGCAGCAGAACAGAACGGACTGGGGAAGGTCCGCCATCGCTCAGCCGCCGAAATGCAGAACGCAGATCAGGGTGAACAGACGGCGTGCGGTGTCGATGTCGATCTCGGCCTTGCCTTCCAGCCGTTCCTGCAGGACGCGGGAGCCTTCGTTGTGGATGCCGCGACGGGCCATATCAATCGTCTCGATCTGGCTGGGGGGCAGTTTCTTGACCGCTTCGAAGTAGCTTTCGCAGATCTGGAAATAGTCCTTCACCACCTGGCGGAACGGCCCGAGCGACAGATGGAATTCTGCCGCCTTCTCCTCGTTCTCGGTCGCCACGTCAAAGACCAGCCGCTTGTCGCGTATCGACAGGCCCAGGTGGTAGGGCCCTGCGGGCACCGGACGATCCCCCCGCGCGGGAATGACAAAGGTGTTGTCTTCCAGCAGATCGAACATCGCGACCTTTCGCTCCTGCTCGATCTCGGGTGTGGGGGGCGGCAGATTGGCGTCGTGAAGCACGATATGGGAGATGCGGGACATGGAAGACCTCAGGCAGAAAAGTGCTCCAGCCATAGCGCAGCCCGCCGTCCGGGGCAATCGCAACGGTGCCGCGGCGCAGCGTGCGCGTGGCGATCACCGGTTCAGCTTGTTCAGCCGCGCCGTGACGCTCAGCCCGTGGGCCTGCAGGCTTTCCGACGCCGCCAGGGTTTCCGCCGCGGGGCCGATGGCGCGCAGCGCCTCGGGCGTCATCCGCGCCAGCGTGGTGCGTTTCATGAAATCCAGCACCGACAGGCCCGAGGAGAACCGGGCGGAGCGGGCCGTGGGCAGCACGTGGTTCGGCCCGCCGACATAGTCGCCGATCGCCTCGGGCGTCCACTGGCCAAGGAAGATCGCCCCGGCGTGGGTGATCTGCGCGCTCAACGCTTCGGGGTCGGCCACGCAAAGCTCAAGGTGTTCCGGCGCGATCCGATCCGACAGGGCGGCGGCAGTGGCAAGGTCAGGCACGGTGATGATCGCCCCGTTGTCGCGCCACGACGCCCCCGCGATGGCCCGCCGGTCCAGGGTTTCAAGCTGCCGGTCCACCGCCGCAGCCACCGCCCGGCCAAAGTCGGCGTCCGTGGTGATCAGAATGCTCTGCGCGCTTTCATCATGCTCCGCCTGGCTCAAGAGGTCGAGCGCGATGAAGTCGGGGTCATTGTCCCCGTCCGCGATCACAAGGATCTCGGACGGACCGGCGATCATGTCGATGCCGACCTTGCCAAAGACCCGGCGCTTGGCCGCCGCGACAAAGGCGTTGCCGGGGCCGGTGATCTTGTCCACCGGCGCGATGGTTTCGGTGCCGTAGGCCAGCGCCGCCACTGCCTGCGCGCCGCCGATGCGGTAGATCTCCGTCACGCCGGACAGCTGCGCCGCCAGCAGAACCAGCGGGTTCAGCACGCCGTCAGGGGTCGGCACCACCATGGCGAGGCGTCCGACACCGGCCACGGCGGCTGGGATCGCGTTCATCAGAACGGAACTGGGGTAGCTGGCCAGCCCGCCGGGCACGTAGAGCCCTGCCGCCGAAACCGGGGACCAGCGCCAGCCGAGCGTTGCACCGGCCTCGTCCGTCCATTGCGCGTCTTCCGGCAATTGCCGCGCGTGGTAGGCGCGGATGCGTGCAGCGGCGGTTTCCAGGGCCGCACGTTCGGCGGCGGCGACACTGTCGACCGCCTGCGCGACCTCATCGGCGCTGATGGCCAGTTTGTCCGCTGTCAGGGCGATCCGGTCGAATTTCTCGGTCAGTTCGATCACCGCCGCATCGCCGCGCGCGCGCACGTCCTCGATGATCCGGGCCACGGTGGCATCCACATCGGGGCTGTCCTCGCGCTTGGCATTCAGCAGCGCGGCAAAACCATCCTCAAAGTCGGGCTGGCGTTGATCGAGAAACACGGGCATGGGCGCATCCTTTTGCTGGCCCGTGCATAGCCGCCGCATCGACAACCCTCAAGAGTTTGCGGGACGGCGAGGCGCCAGGCCGGGTATCGCCCGACCTGGAGGGCGCTCAGCCCTATTGGCGACGCAGAACACATCATCCCGCAACTCGACCGTGACTAGGCAGCGCCTGTAAAATCGCCCTCCTGGGGGAGGTCGGGCGATGCCCGGCTTACGCCGGGCGGGGCGCTTTTGGATCACACGCCGCCTGACGGGACGGCGGCAAAGCCTGTACGGCGTCCCTTAACGGACCGGTTCGCGCCAGTTCTCGGCGTCATCAGCCGTGGCGACGCGAACCTCAGTCCTCATGCCGGGGCAATTTACCCGACGGTGCCGCATAGGGCCGCGTGACGTCGCGCAGCGTGGCCTCCAGCGCCTCGACCGTCAATCGGATCGCCCCGTCACCGGCCAGCGTCAGGTCCACATGCCCCGATGGCGCATCCGTTTCGTCAAAGTCGATGCTGAGCAACGACAGGATCGTGTCGGCATCGCCCTTTGTCACGCCCTGCGAGGCGACCTGTTGCACGGTGTTGAATACCAGCAGCGATTGCACGCGCTCGGGCGCATGGCGTGCCGTGCCCGCGTCCTCCCACCGGACGCGGTTCAGCAGCAGCGCAAAGCGCGCCCCCTTCCGGTCCCAGCGCATTTCGGACGCCGGAAAGACCGCGTCCTGCGTCAGCGATGCAACGATCTTGAGGTCGTCGGCATCCAGCACGCCGATGTTCAGCGGGGCCTCGCGGCCATCTTCAAACCTTGCGTCCTCGGTCATGCGTCCTTGATCCGTTCGATATCGGCGCCCACACCCGAAAGCTTGGCCACCACATGTTCATAGCCCCGGTCCAGATGATAAACACGGGCGACCTTGGTTTCGCCCTCTGCCGCCATCCCGGCGAGGATCAGCGAAATCGACGCGCGCAGGTCCGTCGCCATGACCGGCGCGCCCTTGAGTTTCTGCACGCCCCTGACCGTCGCGGTGCCGCCATGCACCTCTATATCGGCCCCCATCCGGATCAGCTCCGGCGCGTGCATGAAGCGGTTTTCAAAGATCTTCTCCTCAAGAACCGAGGTGCCTTCCGCCGTGCAGAGCAGCGCCATCATCTGCGCCTGCAAGTCGGTCGGAAAGCCGGGGAAGGGTTCTGTCGTCACGTTCACGGCGCCGATGCGGCCATTCTTGCGCGCGACTTTCAGCCCCTTGTCCGTTTCGGTCACGGAGATACCCGCAGCGTCCAGCTTCTCACAGAAGGCTTCCAGCAGGTCGATCCGCCCGCCCAGGCATTCCACCTCTCCGCCGCAGAGCGCCGGCGCCAGCATGTAGGTGCCCAGCTCGATCCGGTCGGTCACGACCCGGTGGGTCGCGCCATGCAGGCGGTCCACGCCCTGAATCTCGATCCGCGACGTGCCGTCACCGTCGATCTGCGCGCCCATCGCCCGCAGACAGGTCGCCAGGTCGACGATTTCGGGCTCGCGGGCGGCGTTGTTGATCACCGTGGTCCCCTTGGCCAGGGTCGCGGCCATCATGATGTTCTCGGTCGCCCCGACGGAGGCGAAGGGAAAGTCGATGACCGCGCCCTTCAGACTGCCGCCGCTTGCCTTGGCATGCAGATAACCGTCGCGCAGTTCGATCTCGGCACCCATTTTCGCCAGCCCGTCGGTGTGAATGTCCATCGGCCGTGCGCCAATGGCGCAGCCCCCCGGCAGCGACACTTCCGCATGGCCCTCCCGCGCGAGCAGCGGCCCCAGAACCAGGTTGGAGGCGCGCATCTTGCGCACGATATCGTAATCCGCGTGCGTGTTGATCGCCCCATGCGACGACAGGGCCAGCACCAGACCGTCCTGCAGCGATGTCGCCTCGGCCCCGAGCGAGGCCAGGAGCTGCGTCATGGTGCGGATGTCGCTGAGGCGCGGCGCATTGGTCAGCGTCAGCGGTTCGTCCGACAGCAGCGTTGCGGGCATCAAAGCCAGACAGGCATTCTTCGCCCCCGCGATCGGGATTTCTCCCTCAAGCGCACCGCCCCCTCGAACCAGAATCGAATCCATTTTAACTGCTTTCCTCACTGGAGCCTTCGCGGCTCTCCGTTGGGTTTTGTGCCACGCGCGCCCGCATCTGGGCCTTGCGCCGCGCCATGTTCGCCTTCAGCGCAGCCTTCAGCCGTTCCTCCCGCGTGGAGGCGTTCCTGCCGGGTTTCTTAGGGTCCTGCCGCTCCGCCATGAAGCGTGTGTACCGCAGCGACCGAAGAGCGTCCAGATTGGGGTTGCACGATTGTCGGATTGCGTCTAATGACCCGCCTCATCGGCGCTGCTGTAGCTCAGAGGTAGAGCACTCCCTTGGTAAGGGAGAGGTCGAGAGTTCAATTCTCTCCAGCAGCACCATTTCGATCAGCACCCATAGTTTACCGCGCAGCGGCGTGTTTCATAGCTCAAAGACCGCGCGAAGAAGTTATCTGACCGTTTCTGGCTGACGACTGCGCCGATGCCACGTCTCGATCCCCTCTTCCCGAAACCCCGCCGCATACCCCCTTGTGCCTTGTCGGGCATGATGTTTCCGCAGAAATGGCCCGATAGCGAGATCGCACAAAAGAAGGGGGCGCACGATGGACAGGCGAAGGCAGAAACATCAAAATGGCGATCCCTGAAGGACTCGAACCCTCAACCTGCTGATTAGAAGTCAGCTGCTCTATCCAGTTGAGCTAAGGGACCGCTGGGCGGGGTTTTCCACCATCACGCCTGACTTGGCAAGCCTCGTAGGTCGTGTTGACATTCATTGTCGACCACCCGCGCGAGACGGATTTTGCCGCTGGCGCCCTGATGTGAGCGCAGCAATGTGATCATTGGAAGCGAACATCCGGGATGGCAGAGGCAAAATCCGCCGCGCCCCGCAGGGGTTTCGCCAAAATTGCCCATTTCTGCGTTAGGAGAGCTTGAAATAGCTGGCTATTCCTACGCTCTCTTGCCTGGAACTGAGCAATTTTGGACTGAAACGGGTGGGCGAAAATGAATGTCAACACGACCTAGGGCTCAACCGGGCGTTTGCGCCGCCTCGACCGCCAGCGCGGCCATACGCAACGCGGCATGACGGTCGGCGGCAATGGCGAGGAACCGCGCCGCGTGGCAGAACCGGGCGCCGGGAACGCCGCTGACCTGTTCCAGCTCTGCCCCGGTCAGCCCGGCCCAGGCCGCGGGCAGATCGGCGCGCAGGGCAAAGCTGTCGGCGTGCTTGCGGATGGCGGAGATGGCCCAGTCGGTTTCGCGCGGATGCACCACGAACAGCAGGTGGTCGGCGCCGGCGTCCTCGATCACGGCGCGGAACGGCATGCCCATGGGCAGTTCCAGCACCGCGGCATCGCCTGCACCCTCAATGGCCGCCTTCACGACCCCTGCCGCGCGCTGTTTGGCCGCGCGCCCCTTGACCGCTGCATCCAGAAACGCGCGGGCGATGTGCTGCGCGGTGGCAAAGGCCGTGTCGTCGGCCTGCGGGGCGCGGTCATCGAAGTCGGGTTTCAGGGTTTCCAGCAGGACCGGCAGCGTCAATCCCGCCAAGGCCCCCGCGCTGCCGGGATCGAGCGTTCCGTTGTCCATCAGGTCCACGGGCAGCACGAAATCCGCGTCGATCCCCGCGTGCAAGGTCTCGACAGCGGCCTCGGGCACCCCCAGCGCCGCCAGATAGGCCCGCCCAAAATGCAGCCAGATCAAGCCGAAAGAACTGTAGGGCTGCCCGTCGGGCCGCAGAGGTCCGGGCACCTGGTGATGGTCGTAGATTCCCGCGTCAGTGTCATACGCCCGACCGACATCAAAGACGATCCGGTCCGATGCCGGTGTGATCCAGCCGGCTTCGCGGCTGCGGATCAGCCTCGCCTGCGGAAAAAGCTGCGTCAGCACTACCGACGACAGCAGTTCATCCGCGTGAAAGCCTCCCGAATGGGTGACGAGGTACCGGATATCCATTTGCGGTGCCGTCATCTGTGCTGCGCTTTCGGATCGCCGGTCCGGGCCTTCATCTTGTCGGTGCACGCGGGCTGTGCCCCGCTGTCAGAACGGCAGCGTCAGTGCGTCCAGGCCCCGCGCCGTCCGGTGGCGAAATTCTCGCCATAGCCGCCCGCGCGCAGGTTGGGCTTGCGGCTTTGCGGTTCCTGCACCTGTGCGTCGATGCCATGCTCGCGCGCGTATTCCACCGCTTCCTCGCGGGTTTCGAAGCGCAGCCTGACCTGGGTCTGGGTATCCGAAGAAGACGTCCAGCCCATCAACGGATCGACTTCGCGCGCCTCGGAAGGGGCGAATTCCAGCAGCCAGACCTTCGTTTTGGCCATGCCCGATGACATGGCGGTGCGGGCGGGCTTGTAGATGCGTGCGCGCATGGGGGCTCCTTGGTCCGATCTGCGCCTCTATATCGGGCAATCACGCGCATGGGGCAAGACCTTCGTGTCGATAATGCGAAAGACCTACCAATGCCGCAACGCAGCATTATCTGTATATCATCTTTCGAAAGGAGCTTTCGATGTATCCCCTGCACTGGCTGACCCTGTCCACCAATACCGTCCTGCTGGCCCTTGAGGCCCAGACGGTGATGACCCTCCGCCTGATGGCCATTGGCGGGCTCATTCCCCAGAAATCCGGCGAGAACGATCGCATGGTGGCCGAGAAGCTGCCCGCGCTGACCAAATCCGGCATAGCCGCCGGGAAAGCGATGATGAAGGGCCAGCGCCCGGACCAGGTCATGTCCGCCGCCCTGACACCGCTGCGTCGTCGGGTTAGGGCGAACCGCAAGCGGCTGATGAAGTGACAGGGGCGGAAGGACCTGTTGACAGAACATGTCAGCTGGCCCGCCTGCCCCCTTGATCCCGCCGTGAAAAACGACACCTATGGTGTTCCTCAGCCAAGGACCGCCCATGCCCTACGCCCATTCCGATACCTCCGAAATCGCGCCGGTTCTGACAAACCCGGCGCCCGATGTGCGCAATCGTCCCAAGCTGGAGGGCGGCAAGAAGTTTCGCCTGCAGACCGAATTCGAGGCGGCGGGCGACCAGCCGACGGCGATCGCGGAGCTTGCGCAGGGCGTGACGGAGGGTGAGCGCAATCAGGTGCTGTTGGGGGCAACCGGCACCGGCAAAACCTTCACCATGGCGCGGGTGATCGAGGAAACCCAGCGCCCCGCCATCATCCTGGCCCCCAACAAGACGCTGGCGGCCCAGCTTTACGGTGAGTTCAAGGGGTTCTTTCCGGACAACGCGGTGGAGTACTTCGTTTCCTACTACGACTATTATCAGCCCGAGGCCTATGTCCCCCGGTCCGATACCTTCATCGAGAAGGAATCGCAGATCAATGAACAGATCGACCGGATGCGCCACTCGGCCACCCGCGCGCTGCTGGAACGGGACGATGTGATCATCGTCGCGTCCGTCTCCTGCATCTACGGTATCGGATCGGTGGAAACCTACGGCGCGATGACGCAGGATCTGAAAACCGGCTCCAGCTACGACCAGCGCCAGGTGATCGCGGATCTCGTGGCGCAGCAATACAAGCGCAACGACGCCGCCTTTCAGCGCGGATCCTTCCGGGTGCGCGGCGACAGCCTTGAGATTTTCCCCGCCCACCTGGACGACCGGGCATGGCGGCTGTCGTTCTTTGGCGAAGAACTGGAAAGCATCACGGAATTCGACCCGCTGACCGGGGAAAAGACGGATACGTTCGACCAGATCCGCGTCTATGCCAACAGCCACTACGTGACCCCGAAACCGACGATGTCTCAGGCCATCATCGGCATCAAGAAAGAACTGCGCACGCGGCTCGATCAGCTGGTCGCCGATGGCAAGCTGTTGGAGGCACAGCGGCTGGAGCAGCGCACGAACTTCGACCTTGAGATGCTGGAGGCCACCGGCGTCTGCAACGGGATCGAGAACTATTCACGCTACCTCACGGGCCGCGCCCCCGGTGAGCCGCCCCCCACCCTGTTCGAATTCATTCCCGACCATGCCATCGTCTTTGCCGACGAAAGCCATGTGAGCGTGCCGCAGATCGGCGGCATGTACAAAGGCGACTACCGGCGCAAGTTCACCCTGGCCGAACACGGCTTCCGCCTGCCGTCGTGCATGGACAACCGGCCACTGAAGTTCGAGGAATGGGATGCGATGCGCCCGCAGTCGGTCTTTGTCTCTGCCACCCCCGCAGCCTGGGAGATCGAACAGGCCGGCGGTGTGTTCACCGAACAGATCATCCGCCCCACCGGCCTGATCGACCCGAAAATCGAAATCCGTCCCGTCGAAATGCAGGTGGACGACCTGCTGGACGAGGTGCGCCGCGTGGCCGCCGATGGCTACCGCACGCTTTGCACCACGCTGACCAAGCGGATGGCCGAAGACCTGACCGAATACATGCACGAACAGGGCATCCGCGTGCGCTACATGCACTCCGACATCGACACGATCGAGCGGATCGAGATCCTGCGCGACCTGCGCCTGGGCGCCTTTGACGTGCTGATCGGGATCAACCTGCTGCGCGAGGGGCTGGACATTCCCGAATGCGGGCTGGTCGCCATTCTGGACGCCGACAAGGAAGGATTCCTGCGCTCCGAGACGTCATTGATCCAGACCGTCGGTCGCGCCGCGCGCAACGCCGAGGGTCGCGTGATCATGTACGCCGACCGGATCACCGGGTCGATGGAACGCGCCATAGGCGAAACCGAACGCCGCCGCGCCAAACAACTGGCCTATAACGAAGAGCACGGCATCACCCCCCAGACCGTGAAAAAGAACGTCGAGGATATTCTGGCGGGGCTTTACAAGGGCGACGTGGACATGAACCGCGTCACCGCCAAGGTGGACAAGGCCCACGGCGGCAACCTGCAAGCCGTACTGGAGGGCCTGCGCACAGACATGCGCAAGGCCGCCGAGAACCTGGAGTTCGAAGAAGCCGCCCGCCTGCGCGACGAGGTCAAGCGGCTGGAAGCCGTGGACCTTACCATCGCCGACGACCCGATGGCCCGCCAATACGCGGTGGAAAAGGCCGTCGGCGACGCGCAAAAGGCGTCAGGCCGCAGCACCATGGGCCGTGGCGGCATGCGCGGCGGGGTAAAGCGGCGCGGCAAACGATAGGGCCGAACAGATAGGGCCGAACTCCTGCCACATGCACAGAGAAAAAGCGGGCTGGAAAGCCCGCTTGCGTGTTTGCGTCAACCTGGGTTCGGATCACATCCAGTAATACGGCACGCCGTAGTGATCGAACGTGCGCTGTTCCCAGGCGCGATCCCGTTCCCAGCCTTCGGGGCGCTCGGGGGCTCCTTTCAACGTATCCGCGTCGATGTCGGTCACATAGCCCTCGCGGGACGGGTCGTAGCGCAGGGCATTCCACGGGATCGGGTGGTGGTCTTCGCCCATGCCCAGAAAACCGCCAAAGCCCATGACCGCATAGGCGACATTGCCGGATTTCTTGTCGATCATCAGGTGATCAATGTGCCCGATTTCGTCACCGCCGGTGCCGAAAACCGCGCTTCCATTCACTTTGTCGGAAGAAACCAGTGCTGCAGTAGAAGACATATCGTTCATAGCGCATTCCTTTCCTGAGTGCGTGTATGAAAGGAAAACGCCTGCGCCGGTGCGCGGTTCCGCCGGTCGCCCCAGACTGGCGGAAGCCCGCCTGCCCTCTGCGCGCTAGCCTCTGAAGCCGGTTTCCAGGACCACGGGCACGACGATCTCTTCCTCGTCGGTCAGGTGCCGGTTCAACAGCGCGGTGAACCGGTCCAGCCGCTCGATAAAGGGGCCGACTTCGCCCCCCTGAAGTACCGCGTTGGCCCCTTCGGCCATGTTGTGCAGCAGCCCGTCCATCGACTCGTGGTCGGTCTCGAGCAGCTCAAAGCCCCGTTCAAGCCGCCCATCCAGCGTGATCAGCTGCGGAAAGTAATGGTGATCTTCGATCTGGTGGTGGCCGTGCAGCTGGTTCAGCAGCATCCCGCCATACTGCGACAGGCGCGGGGCGTAGGTGTTGAAATCCACTTTGCCATCCGCCAGCGCCCGCGCGTCCTGCTGCAACAGGTCGGTCAGCTGCCTAAACATCGCGTGACGCTCCATCCAGAAGCGGATCATCTCGCCGAAATTCTCATGCGCCTCCCAATTCGCACGCGGATAGGCCTCTGCCAGAACACGCAGGGCGTCGGGCAGACCATCGCGCTGATCGAGCGCCAGTTCGGGGTCGGTAATCATGCGGCTTCCTTAGTATTTTCAATCGGCTACCGCAACCGCCGGAACCTTTGCCAATCACGCGGAGTTGATCCGCCAATACACAGTATGTGACTTAAGGAGAATACCAATGGAATATGGCCTGCTCGGACTTATCGTCCTGATCGCCGATATTTACGCCATCTATCAGGTGCTGACATCGGGTGCGTCGACCCTCGCGAAAATCGTGTGGACCATCGCAATCATCCTGCTGCCGGTGCTTGGCTTCATCGCATGGCTGATCTTCGGCCCGCGCGGCAACCGCGCCACCGTATAAGACGGACAAGACTGACAAGACATGGCCCGAAGCTTTTGCTTCGGGCCATTTTCTTTGCACGGACCTTCACTGTCTGGGTTGTCACGACAAAGCAGTAACCCTTTGTTAACTTGGATTAACCAAGATCGGGACAGGAGGGTGCGATGCCTGTTCTCGTTCTGGTTCTTTTCATGGCCTTCATCTCCGGCCCCGCGCAGGCCGGCGCCTGGATGCGTGAAAAGGGAACCAGCTTCGTCTCCTCCACCTTTGTCCTGAACCGTCTGCTGGACCAAAGCAGCAGCACCTACGTCGAACACGGCTGGAGCGATGATCTGACCATCGGTGCGGACATCAGCCTGGCGAACAGCCACCTGGGCCTGCAATCCGGCGCCGCCACGTTCTTCTTTCGTCGCAGACTGGGCCCCGCGGAAAGCACGCAGAAATGGGCTTACGAGATTGGCGCCGGAACCGCCTGGGTGCAGGATCTGATGCTGCCCCACGTCAAGCTCGGGCTATCCTGGGGCCGGAATTTCGAAGCAGCGGGCCGCTGGGGCTGGATGGGTGTGGACGGCGCGCTGTTCTGGGACGTCTCCACCGGCAGAAGAGCCGCGAAACTGGACGGCACAGTGGGCTACAATTTCTCGGATGTAACCGCAGGGATGATACAGATCTACCTCGCTCAGATCGACGGGCAGAGCCATGCCACCTTTGCCCCCTCAATCCTGATCCGCCCCCGCAACCGCAACTTCCGCATCCAGATCGGTACGGAAAGCCCTTTTGACGCATTCTCGGCCACTTCGGTCAAATTGGGCATCTGGCGGGAATTCTGAAAGACACCCCGCGCGATGGCGGGGCGTCCCTTGGCAGATCTATCTTCAGCGGCTGTCCATGCGGACCGTAACCTGCACCCGGCCCCTGACCGGGGCGGACCAGTTCAGCCTGATCTGATCCCGGTTGCCCCCGACCGCCACATCGGCATAGGGCGTTTCCCAGACCCTGACGTTGTTGCCATTGCGCAGCGCCCCCTGCGGCAGCACGCTTTCGACTTTCAACGCCTCACCGCCAAAGGGCAGGTAATCGGCCAGGTCGATCGTCCAGGTATCCGATGCCGTGTTCTGAAAGAACTCCACCTTTGCGGGCGTTTCCACCTGAAAGGTCACCGCGTGAAACGAATTTTCCGTGAAAACCACGTTCTTGCACCGCGACAGATCGAGATCGGCAAAGGTCGTGTCCACCCGTTCCGCCCGGTCGATCAGACCGTTCAGGCTGCGGAAGCGGTTGCCGGTGATCGACACGCCGCTCAGGAAATGACCCGCACCATGCGGCTTCACAACGATGTAGTTGAACCAGGGCGCAACCTCTCCCGACAGGAAGATATTGTCGGTGATGCTGAGCGCGCTAAAGGAAAATTCGGAATTGAACGCCGGTGCCGGGTCGTGCTCGTTCGTCCATTCGACAAAGCAATTGTCGACGTAATTGCCCGAAACGATCGAACTGACATGCGTGTTCGCCAGAATGATCCCCGCCGACCGGACACCGTTGTCGACCTCGTCACCCTGAAAGAAATGGTTGCCCGTGACGATGCTGTTTGCCCCGCCCAGCAAGCCGAAATGCCGGAACCGCGTCGCGCGATTGTCGCGCAGTTTGACGTCGTTGGCATTGGCATTGAACCCGATGGTCTTGCGCTGCGACACCGGCAGCGCGTCCTCGGCCGACAGGAACTGGCAGCGGTCGATCAGCATCCCCTGACAGCCGCCCCCGGTCGAGGTGATGCCGCGATCTGCCGGGCGCGTGACAAAGCAGTCGCGCACGTGGAATGCAGTGCCTGACAGCGCCAGCATGACCGCAGAGCACCGGTTGTTGCACTGAAATTCGATATCCGCCAACACGAACTTGCTCAGCTGACCAAAGCCGCTGAAGTCAAGCATGTACTGGAATCTGCGAAAGGTGAAGTTCTGCGTACCCGACGCATCGTAGAGCGGCACGTTCAACTCGATCTGGCCGGTCGCCACATTCTTGGACCGGACATAGACCTCGCGGCCCACACCATTACCTTCCACCAGCGCGCCGACAGGAATATTGGCGATGTTGGCAACATCCGTCAGCCGCTTGTTGTTGTTGGTGTTGTAGGTCGCCTGCGAGGTCACGACCTGCGTATCCCAGGCATTGCTGCTCGCAGCTTCCAGCTGACCGTTGCGGATCACCCGGCGCGTTGCATAGGTGTTCTGCCCGGGCACGGCAGCCTGCATGTCGATAGGGCCGGTGACGTTCACCTTGCGTCCGCCCAGGTCCAGCGTTTCGTGGTCGGCGTTGTTCAGCAACGCCTGAAACGCCTTGCGAAAGGCCAGTTCTTCATCTTCGAAGGCTTCGATGTAGTTGGGCAGGTCAAAGTTGCGGCGCAGCAGCAGCACGGCACTGTCGGGCATCGTGACGGTGCCCTCGAACTTCACGTTCGTGTCGATCGTCACACTGGAATTCAACCGATAGGTGCCGCCCGGCACAAAGACAGTGCGCCCGTTCGCCGCTGCATTGGCCGCTTCGAAAGCGGCGGTATCGTCCGTCGTGCCGTTACCGACAGCGCCAAAATCGACCACGTCCACCTGGCTCAGCATGTCGCGCAGAAAAACCGATGTGACATCTTCGATCTCGATATCATCCACCCGCACGACGCCGCCGTTGGGTCCTACCAGGTCGATCCCGAAATGCCCGTAGACCGGCTCCACCCCCCAGACCAGATCGACACCGCCGCGATTGCCCGTGCCGACAATGGCGGACACCTCCACCACCTCACCGTAGCTGGTCAGCGTGACGAACGGCGCAAACCCCGGCACGCCCCCGACCAGCGTCCCATTTGCCCGCGCGGCGTAACCGGCGATGCGCACCGAGGGCAGATTGCCGCTGATCGCCTTCACCCTGGCACTGATCCGCAGATAGCAGCCCGGCAGCAAAGGTGTCTCTCCCATATAGCGCAGCTTTTGCGTGTTCTGCGTCTTGAGCAGTTCCAGCGCCCCGCCAAAATCCTGATCCGCCGCGACGAATGCAGCATTCGCCGCGTTCTCATAGGTGTCCGATCCCGGCGTGCC
This sequence comes from Sulfitobacter sp. THAF37, assembly GCF_009363555.1. Classification (NCBI taxonomy): domain Bacteria; kingdom Pseudomonadati; phylum Pseudomonadota; class Alphaproteobacteria; order Rhodobacterales; family Roseobacteraceae; genus Sulfitobacter; species Sulfitobacter sp. THAF37. Next base: position 1,610,416 of record NZ_CP045372.1, on the reverse strand, counting down.
GTCGCCGCTCGACCAGACGTCCAACCCTTGGGCGAACGGGGTTGGCATCAGCACCACGCCATCGGTAATCGCCTTGTTCATCGAAAATCCCTTCCATTGGCCGCACTGCGGCAGCACCTTCGGCACGCCGCGTGGTTGTTTTCCGGATCCAGCGCCTGCCGAACCTGAGAAAGGGACATATCTGTGAAATCTTAACGTCTGCCGGGACTACCGTTTCCCGGCCCACGCAACACCGCTATCGGCCCGGCAACAGCCCAGGCGGCGCGGTCTTCAGGCGGTCACACCCGCCGCGTCCAGAATCTGGACCGCGCCGATGCGCCATCCCATGTCGGTCTCTTCCATCTTGTAATCGAGGATATGGGTAAACCCCTTGGCATCCGTGATCTGCACCTTCTGCCAAAGGCCGCCAGCCTTTTCGCGCAGTTCCAGATAGCGCACTTCGGCGGGCCGCCAGACCATCGGATAGCCCTGCGTCACCATCCGCTGAAAGTTCTGCGGCGACTGAAAAAGGCGCTGCAGCGTCGGGGTGGCGTAGGTAAAGGCGGTGTCGAAATCATCCGCCTTGAACGCTTCCAACTGGCTGTTGATCGTGCCTTCGATTTCGGTCGATTGTGCCGCTGCGCCGATGCCAGACATCAGCAACAGCATCAGCCCCCCAAGCAGTCTGAGAACTCCTGTCCGCATGATGCCTCTCCTGTTGGCTATGTCCATGATGTTAAGCCACGGCGCCAACAGGGCAAGAGTTTCAAGCGGCGGTCAGCCTGCCGGCCAGCGCCTCGTCGATCAGGTCTGCCGTCTCGGTCACGCCATAGAGCGCAATGAACCCGCCAAATCGTGGCCCCTGCGATGCCCCCAACAGCACCTCGTAGAGCGCCGTGAACCAGTCGCGCAGCGGATCGAACCGCTCTTTCCCCACGGCAAAGACCATGCTCTGAAGGGCTTCCGCATCCGGCCCGCCATCCCACGCCCGCAGGGTGTCGCGCAGCTCCTCCAGGGCTTCACGCTCCAGGTCGGTCGGGGCGCGGAACACCTTGTTCGGCTTCACGAAATCGTTGAAATACCGCACCGCATGGCCCGCAGCCGCATCCATACCGGGGTTCTTCTCCGGCGAGGCGTCAGGCGCGTAACGCTGGATAAACCCCCACAACTGCCCCTTGTCCTCGGCCGAAGACACCGACGCGAGGTTCAACAGCATGGAGAACGGCACCACCATATCCGAAGTCGGCACGTCGCCGCCGTGGATGTGCCAGACCGGGTTGTTCGCCCGCGCCTTGGCATCCTGCGTCTCATAGGCACGCAACTGCTGGTGATATTCGTCCACGGCCTTCGGAATCACGTCGAAGTGCATGCGCTTCGCGGTCTTGGGCTTGAGAAACATGAAATACGCCAGGGATTCCGTGCTCGCATAGGTCAGCCACTCGTCGATCGAGATACCGTTGCCCGAGGATTTGGAAATCTTCTGACCATTCTCGTCCAGGAACAGCTCATAGCTGAAATGCTCCGGCTTCTTGCCGCCAAGGATCTCGCAGATGCGATCATAGATCGCGGTGTTGGTGGCGTGTTCCTTGCCGTACATCTCGAAATCGACGCCCAGCGCCGCCCAGCGCGCCCCGAAATCGGGCTTCCATTGCAGCTTCACGTTGCCGCCTGTCACCGGCAGGGTCATCTCCTCCCCCTCTTCGGTGTCAAAGGTGATCGTACCGTCCTTGGCGTTGACCTCCTTGATCGGCACATACAGCACGCGCCCGGTCTCGGGGTGAATCGGCAGAAAGATCGAATAGGTCTGGCGCCGCTCTTCACGCAGAGACTTCAGCATGACCGCCATGATCTCGTCATAGCGTTCCGCCGCGCGCAGCAGCACCTCGTCGAACTGACCCGTCTTGTAGAACTCCCGCGCCGAATAGAATTCGTACTCGAACCCGAAGGTATCCAGGAAACGCCGCAGCATCGCGTTGTTATGGTGGCCAAAACTCTCGTGAGTGCCGAACGGGTCCGGCACGCTGGTCAAGGGCTTGTGCAGGTGCTCCGCCAGCATCTCCTGCTGCGGCACGTTGCCCGGCACCTTGCGCATCCCGTCCAGATCGTCGGAAAAACAGATCAACTTGGTCGGAATGTCGCTGATCTCTTCAAAGGCGCGCCTGATCATCGTCGTGCGCAACACTTCGCCGAAGGTCCCGATGTGTGGCAGCCCCGAGGGGCCGTAGCCCGTCTCGAACAGCACGAAACCCTTCTCCGGCGGCTTGTTCTGATAGCGTTTGAGCACCCGGCGCGCTTCTTCAAAGGGCCAGGCCTTGCTGCTCAGTGCGGCGTCACGCATATCAGACATCATGTAATCCATCGTTGGCACCTGTGCGCCCAATGCGCGCAGGTCAGTCCGCTTCCTATTGCGCGGGGCCGACAGGGTCAATAATCTCCGCCCAACTGAACATCAAAGGACCTTCCATGTCTGACGATCCCTCGCTTTCGCTCAGCGCGCAGGACAGCCTTGTCGCGGTCATGGTCGCCGTTTCCGCGTCCGACGAAAACATCCGGACCACCGAACTGATCAAGATCGAGGCGGCGGTCAACATGCTGCCCATCTTCGCCGACTACGACAACGACAGGTTAAGCACGATCAGCAAGACGGTGCTCGACCTGTTCGAACAGGAAGACGGCCTTGATGCGCTCTTTGGCCTTGTACGCGACGCCCTGCCCGAACGTCTGTATGAAACCGCCTACGCCCTGGCCTGCGATGTCGCCGCCGCCGATGGCATCCTCGGAGAAGCCGAGCTGCGCCTGCTGGAAGAAATCCGCTACGAGCTGAACATCGACCGGCTTCACGCCGCCGCCATCGAACGCGGCGCCCGTGCGCGTCACCTCAGCTGACCGCCTGACAAATACAGGTGCTAGTGAATCTTGATATTCAGCAGCACGCATTCCGAATAAAGCATGTCGATCTCGGAAGGGCGCAGCAGCCCCTTCTGGCAAAACCGCGGCGTGGCAAAGGCGCGGACATCGTCACAGTCGATACCGGGGGCGGCGAACCTCCGGTCCAGTGACAGGATGGCCTCCCGCGCAGGCAGGACCGACGCCGCGATCCGTGCCGCGTGCCGCGCGAACAGCGGCTGGTCGGCCAGATACATGATCTCATGGGTGACGTATTCATCGTGCTTCTTCTGCGGATAGATCACCATCACGCACAGCCCGTCCGGCGTTTCCACCGCCAGATGCCGCAGCCGCAGCCCCTGATGATCCCCGATGATGCGCCGATCCTTCGCGGTCAGGCGGTCGCCCAGTGCCAGCGGGTCCTCGTGCACCTTCAGTTTCGGCAGGTCCGACGGAAGCCAGACCAGCCGCTCCCGGTCCAGCACCTCCAGCCCCGCCCGTTCCAGAACGCTCACCGCCGCCTTGGCGCTGGAAAAGTTCGTCACCGTCACCTCGGGGTCGGAGGTTGCCAGCGCCATCATCTTGCCGCCCACGCCCTGCCCGCGCAATTCCTTCAAGACATACCATGACGTCATGTCCGCGGTTGTGCGCACACCTTCCGCCGTCAACCGTTCCGCGTAGACCAGCCCAAGCACACCCATCAACCGCCCGTTGTCCCGAACGGTGATGGCATAGCGCCCCTCGGGCCCGCACCAGCGCCCCGCAACAAGACGGCGCCAGCCGTCGATATCCCACTTTGCCTTGACGAAAACCGCGTTCATGAACTGCGCGACTTCCTCGCGTTCGGATGGCGCGGCATAGGCGATCTCAACCATCGGACGGTCCTTTCATAACCTCCGGCAGAGCGATCCACCGGGTACCACCCTGCGCCACCAGGCGGTCCAGCAGCGCCGCGCTGAAGTCCCATGTCGCCTGATCTGTCTGCAGATGATGGGTCACGAACCCCGTCGGCTCGTCCTTTTCCGCGTCACCCGTGCGCCGCTGCGCAAGATGCCGCACGCATTGCTCCAGCGTCTTCTCGACCCCGGCGAAACGCGCGCCTTCCTTCCAGCGGATCGGGTCGATATGGCCGTTGAAATGCGGCAGCCCGACGGGGGCGCGGGGGCGCGTGTCAAAAATCGACACGGCCCTGAATCCCAGGTCCGGCAGGGCGCGCAGCGTCTTGTCCGCGATGCGGTTCCAGGGCGGGACAAATACCGGCAACAGGTTCGGCAACGCCGCCGCCACCATCCGCTGCCAGCCCGTCTGCAGATCGGCCTTTTGCAGCTCCAGGTCCCGGTTGATGCCCACTTCGGACGCGCGCGCGCCCTTCGGTTCGTGGTTCTTGTGGGCGAAACCGTGTTGCAGGCACTGAACCAGCGGCGCCGCCCGCAGACGCGTCGCGAGCCCCGCATCAATGTCATGCGGCACCACCGCAAGGTGCAGCGGGATCGAAAAGCGTTCGGCCAGCGCGATCAGCCGGTCCAGATCGGCGGTCGGCGCTTCGGTATCGTCATCGCGCCACCAGAAGGTCGGCACCTCGCCGGCGGCCTGCCACATCCGCAACTCCTCGTCCAGGTCGGTCCATGTTGCCAAGATATGTCCTTTCAGCCGCAGCCGTCAGCCTGCGTACAGCGCGCCCCAGCGTTCGATCAGCGCCTGCTGCACCCGTTTTGCGCGGATGTTCCAGCTGCGGGCACCCGGCGGGCCTTCGCGCTCCTCCCGGCTGATCTTGGCCCGTTCCTCGCGGTTGGCGGCAAAGATCGCAAAGGCCATGACGGTGCCATCCGCCGCCGTCATGTAGCCCCCCAGACCCGAGACAAAGTTCAGTGTGCCGGTCTTGGCGTCCACCGCGATCGGGTGGTCGCGCACCGGCCGCCCCTTCGAATCGCGCATCCCAAAGGGCTTCAGGATGTCGCGCAGCCCGCTGCCGTGCACCTTGAGCATGGCGCGCGCCATGTCGAGCGCGGTGATCCTGCTGTCATCGCCCAGCCCGGAATGGTCCACCAGCGCGGGCGCGGTCAGCCCCAGCTCCGACACGGCCCAGCGATTCATCGCGGCGGCAGAGGCCCGCAGGTTCTCAACCGGCCCGATCCGCGCCTGCGTGGCGGCGATGCCGACCATCTCGGCGGTCAGGTTGTTGGAATAGCGCAGCATGTCTTTCAGGATCGAAATCAGCGGGTCACTGCGTCGGGTCGCCAGGGTTTCGAACGCGTCAGGCAGGCTGTCCACGATCTCGGGCTGCTGCAGCACGATGCCCTGCGACCGTGCCAGGGTGGCAAACACGTCACCGGCATAGAGACCCGGCTTGCGCACAGGCAGCCAGCGCGACCCGCCGCCGCCCAGCGCACCGCGCGCCACGGTCCACTGGTCCTTTCCGCCGCGTTCCTCGTAGGTGTAAACCGGCGTGCTGCGGTCCGCGACCTGCATCGCGGCCATCACAACAGCGGGCCGGTACTTGTCCGACCGGGCTTCCATGCTGACGGAATAGCCGTTGCTGCCGCGCTTCCATTCAAAATGAACCCGGTTGAAGTTCAGCGCCAACCCCGACACCGCCGGGTTGTAGCCCACATGATCCGGTTGTTCCGGGTCGATCTGCCGCATCACCGGCAGCGCGGCCTCGTAGACCTTGAAGCCGCCCTTGACCGCCCGCACCCCGGCGGCTTTCAGCTCGGCGGCCATGTCGGCCAGCGCATTGGTATCGAGGGTCGGATCACCTCCGCCGACCAGCAACAGATCTCCCTGCACGGCGCCATCGACAATCCCGCCGGTGGCCAGGACGCGTGTCTCGAACCGGTGTTCAGGCCCCAGCGCGTCCAGCGCATAAAGCGCCGTCAAGGCCTTTGCCACGCTGGCGGGCGGCGTCCCGACCTGTTCATTGCGGCACTCCAGCCACTCACCCGTGTCGGTCCGCGCCACGGCAAAGGCCAGGTCGCCGGTCAGTCTCGCGTCCCCGATGATCGTCTCGACATCCGGGATGGCACGTTTGTAAAGGTCGTCGCCCCGCATGGCCGGGCGCACCGACTGGGTTGGCGGTTCGGCCAGAAGCGCCCCGGGCACCGCCCCCAAGGCGGCGGCGGAGCCCAGAAATGACCGGCGTGAAAATAGCTTTTCCATGCGACCGTTTAAACCGCACCTCGTGGCCGTCCACAAGCAGTCAGATATCACATTTTCCAGACCGGAAATGCGTGCTAGCAGGCATCATGAGTCGCGCCGTCGCCATCATGTTCATCGCCATGTCCCTGATCCCTGCAGGGGACAGCGCAGGCAAACTGCTGAGCAGCGGCCTCGGCCTCTCTCCGCTCTTCGTGGCGTGGTCGCGCTTCGCCCTCGGCGCGCTGATCCTGCTGCCGTTTCTGCCGGACGGCAGCGGCGCCCTGTTGCGCAACTGGCGCATCTGGCTGCGGGCGGGAACGCTGGCAATGGGCATCACCTGCATCCAGACCGCCCTGAAAACAGTCGATGTCGCAACTGTCTTCGCCGCCTTCTTCGTCGGGCCGCTGGTCAGCTACATCCTCGCCGTCATCTTCCTGCGCGAGGCCGTGACCCTGCTGCGCAGCACACTGACCGTGCTGGGTTTCGTCGGCGTGCTGCTTGTGGTGCGGCCCGGCCCCGAGGCCGAACTCGGGGTATTCTGGGCCGTTGCCGCGGGGGTGTTCTACGGCACCTTCCTGACCATGTCGCGGTGGTTGTCCGGGCTGGGAAGCCCCATGGCGCTGACCTTTACCCAACTGGTGATCGCCGGAACTCTAACGCTGCCGGTCGGGCTGTGGCACCTGCCCGCCTTCACCCTGCCCATCGCCGGGCTCACATTGGCCTCTGCCACGTGCTCCATGCTTGGCAACCTGCTGCTGCTCGATGCGTATCGGATCGCCCCGGCGACCCGGCTTGCCCCGCTGGTCTATTTCCAGCTGATCGCCGCGGTGGCACTGGGCTTTCTGATCTTTGGCGACCTTCCCGATGGTTTCACCTGGGCGGGCCTGGCGCTGATCATCGGCGCGGGGCTGACGTCGACCCGCCTACGTTGACCAGCCGCCCCGCGCCCTGATCGCGGTGGAGGACGCATCGTTCATGGGCACATTCACAAAACACCAGGCAGGTGCCCTTGACCGCGCCAGCAATTGCCCGAAACGCCCCGGAATACGGTAGGGCGCATACACCGCCGCGGCGCGGCTCATCCGTGCCGAAATCCGCTGGCCGGGTCGGGCCAGCACGCCAATCGGCACCGTCTCGATGATCTGGCCCCAGTCCTGCCACTGATGAAACTGTGCCATGTTGTCGGCCCCCATCAGCCAGACAAAACGGACCCGCGGATAAAGCCTGCGCAGATGTGCCAGTGTCTGTGCGGTATAGCGGGTGCCCAGCCGGTCCTCGATGTCCGTGATCTCGACGCGCGGATGCCGCATGACCTCTCTGGCGCGGTCCATCCTCTTGGCCAGTGGTTCCGGCCCCCGCGCCTTCAGGGGGTTGCCGGGGCTGACCAGCCACCAGACCCGGTCCAGCCCAAACCGTTTGAGCGCCTCGGTGGTGATATGCGCATGACCCGCATGGGCCGGGTCAAACGACCCGCCCAAAAGGCCGACAACCTGCCCCGGCGCGGCATATGGCATGTCATGGCGCAACGAAAACGGCCCCCGAATTTCTTCAGGGGCCGAAAGGAAGGGCTTTGCGCCCCATTGTCAATGCATCCGGTTACTTGTGCCGGGTGAACTCGCCCGCGCGCAGACGGGTGACATAGCTGTTCAGCTCGCGCTTCACGATCGGCATCAGGAAATACAGCGCAATGATGTTCACGATCGCCATGGAGAACAGCATCGCATCCGAGAAGTCGATCACCGGCCCGAGGCTTGCTGCCGCGCCGATCACGATGAACACACAGAAGATCACCTTGAACACCAACTCCTTGGTCTGCCCTTCACCGAACAGATAGGTCCAGGCTTTCAGCCCGTAGTAGGACCAGCTGATCATGGTGGAAAAGGCGAAAAGCACCACCGCCACCATCAGCAGAACCGGGAACCACGAGAACGCCTTGGCATAGGCCGCCGACGTGAGCGCCACACCGCTGACATCCCCATCCGTCGCGATCCGGCCTGCCTCGGCATTCCAGACGTAAAGACCGGTTTCAGGATCGACGTTCATCACGCCGCTGATCACGATCACCAGTGCGGTCATCGTGCAGATCACGACCGTATCAATGAACGGCTCCAGCAAGGCCACGTAACCTTCGGTTATCGGCTCCTTCGTGCGCACCGCAGAGTGCGCGATGGCCGCCGAACCGATGCCCGCCTCGTTGGAGAAAGCGGCACGGCGGAAACCCTGGATGAGCGCCCCGGTAAAGCCGCCGACAACACCCAGACCGGTAAAGGCCCCCATGAAGATCTGGCCGAAGGCCCAGGCAATCTGATCGTAGTTGATCAGCAGGATGAGAACCGACACCAGCACATAGAAAACCCCCATGAACGGGACGACCTTTTCCGTGACCCGTGCGATCGACTTCAGACCGCCCACGATCACCGCAAAGGTGATGCCCGCCAGGATCACACCGGTGATCCAGCCGGGATAGTCGCCGACCACACCGGCGATCTGCGCATGCGCCTGGTTGGCCTGGAACATGTTACCGCCGCCCAGCGCACCGAGGATGGTGAAGATGCTGAACACCACCGCCATGAATCCACCCAGCGGCAGACCCCGCTCGGCAAATCCCTTGACGATATAGTACATCGGGCCGCCCGACACGCTGCCGTCAGGATATTCGTTGCGGTACTTCACACCCAGCGTACATTCGGTGAACTTGGTCGCCATGCCGAACAGCCCCGCGACCACCATCCAGAAGGTCGCACCCGGCCCCCCGATGCTGACCGCAACCGCGACGCCCGCGATGTTGCCCAACCCCACGGTGCCAGACAGCGCCGTCGCCAGCGCCTGAAAGTGGCTGACCTCGCCCGCGTCGTTGGGATCGGAATAGTCGCCTTTCACCAACCGGATGGAATGGACAAACCCCTTGAACTGGATCGCGCCGAAATAGACGGTGAACACCAGCGCCCCGACGACCAGCCACAAGGCGATCCAGGAAAAGGTTGTCCCCGGCAGCGGTGCAAAGATGAAAGAGACATACCAGCCGGTATAATCCGCGAAAATCTCATTGATCCTCTGGTCGATCCCCACGGCCTCCTGCGCGGTGGCAAGCCCCGGCAGAACAGCGGTGATCATTGTCAGTATTGCAGCAAAAAGCCTTTGCATTTCGATGTCCTCCGCTTCAGGGAATGATTGTGACCGGCACGCTCGCCGCAGCGACAAGCCGCCCGGTGACGCCGCCGAACAGCCGTTCTTTCAGGCCGCGCACGCCCACCCGGCCCACGACGATCTGACTGGCGTTCTGGGCCCTGGCGATGTCGTCCAGAATATCGGCGGCGTCGCCGTGCCGGACAATACCCGACACGTCGAGACCCTCGGCCCTGGCCTGGGCAACAGCAGGGTCGATGACCCGGTCGTGCGCCAGTTTCAGTTCCTCTTCGCGGCGCTTGTGGCGCTGCTCGTTTTCCTCGGGCGTCTGGAAAGAGAACGGCGACCATTCGATCACGTAGCAGATCGTGACCGAACACTCGCCGATCATCTTGGCTCTGTCTTTGGCAAAGGCCAGCGCGCGTGCGCCGGCCTCCGATCCGTCCAGGCCCACAACAATTGCGGTTTTTGACATGAGATGTTCCCTGTTGTCCCTGTGCGCCTCACACCAATGTCACATGACATACCGGCGTGACGTCGCAGCTTCGTTTTCCCACGCAGGCGGACATCGACCATTCCGCATGGGCTAACAAAAAGGTAACAGAGAAATGCAACTCATATCGACTGAAATTTTCCTCACTTCAGGCGGATTACCTGAAAATAAGGGATCTGATAGGTGATATGACCCGATCAAAGCCGCAGGATGGGCGCCCATCCTGCGGGATATTGTTCCCGGCATACACTCTTTGGTGGAATCAATTCATCAATAAAAGACACATCTCACAGGCCAGAAAACCTGCGCCGGGAAACCTTCGACGCCAGCGCGATCAGGTGCTTATGCCTGTCGGAACGGATTCTCTGGCCAGCTTACTGACCGACTGCCTGCCGGATTCGACCACGGTCTCGATCTCATTGGTGATCTCCCGGGCCTGGTTCGACAATGCCCGGATCTCCATCGCGACAACGCCAAATCCCCGGCCCATATCGCCAGCGCGCGCCGCTTCTATCGAGGCGTTGACCGACAGCAGGTTGGTCTGCTGCGCGATGGTATTGATGCCGGTGGTCAACTTGTCGATCTGATCCAGCAGTTCGCGCATCAGCTGCAATGTCTCGATCGTCCGGTTGTGTTGTTCGGAGACATCCGTGAGGAAGGCGATATAATGCTTTGCGCCATCCGGCTGCAAATCCATCCTCAGGGCAAGCCGTGCGTAGCCTGTCGAATTGTCCTTGCGATGGATCGGCACCTCGCGGCTGGTGCCCACGATACGGCCCTGACCGGTGTTGCGGTGCCTGTCGACGAAACTGTCGTGATTTGACCGCATCTCCGGCGGCAGCAGCATCTTCACGTTCTTTCCGATCACTTCGGTGCTGCTGTAGCCCCACAGACGTTCGGCTGGCTCGTTGAACGAGAGGATCTTGTTCTTGGCGTCGATGGTCACGACCGCGTCGATGGCATCGGCGTCCGTCGCCCGGCGGCCATGCGCCGCTTGAGTCACAGAATCTAGCATGAGATGTTCCTTTCCAGCGCAAATTATCCGCACGACTCTAAAGAAAAGGTTGCCGGCTGGAGGGGAGGCCGTGAAAATTGTCCGGGCCCCGGCGCGAACGGCCGCCCTGCCTCGCGGGCCCTCGCAGGTCTCCGTTGATCTTGGACCATCGCCGTTATATTGCGGGCCGAAATCGCATTGAACAGACAGGAATTCCGCAATGGCCGCCTACCAGTTCGTCTATCACATGTCCGGTGTATCCAAGGCCTATCCGGGCGGGAAGAAAACCTTTGAAAACATCAACCTGAACTTCTTGCCGGGGGTAAAGATCGGCGTTGTCGGCGTGAACGGCGCGGGTAAATCCACGCTGCTCAAGATCATGGCGGGGCTCGACAAGGATTTTCAGGGCGAAGCTTGGGCCGCCGAAGGCGCCAAGGTCGGCTACCTGCCGCAGGAACCGCAGCTCGACCCGTCCAAGACCGTGCGCGAGAACGTCATGGAAGGCGTGGCAGAGAAAAAGGCCATTCTGGACCGCTACAACGAGCTGGCGATGAACTATTCGGACGAGACCGCCGAAGAGATGGCAAAGCTGCAGGACGACATCGACGCCCAGAACCTGTGGGATCTCGACAGCCAGATCGACGTGTCGATGGAGGCGCTGCGCTGCCCGCCCGACGACGCCGATGTCGCCTCTCTGTCAGGCGGCGAGGCGCGGCGCGTCGCACTGTGCAAGCTGCTGCTCGAAGCGCCCGACATGCTGCTCTTGGACGAACCGACCAACCACCTGGACGCGGAAACCATCGCCTGGCTGCAGCAACACCTGATCGACTACAAAGGGACAATCCTGATCGTCACCCACGACCGCTATTTCCTGGATGACATCACCGGCTGGATACTGGAACTCGACCGGGGCCGCGGTGTGCCCTACGAGGGCAACTATTCCGACTGGCTGGAACAGAAGGCCAAGCGCCTCGAACAGGAGGCGCGCGAGGACAAGTCCAAGCAAAAGACGCTGGAGCGCGAACTGGAATGGATGCGTCAGGGCGCCAAGGCGCGGCAGGCCAAATCCAAAGCCCGGATCAACGCCTACAACGAACTGGCCGAAACCTCCGAACGCGAGAAACTGTCGCGCGCGCAGATCGTCATCCCCAACGGCCCGCGCCTTGGCAACAAGGTGATCGAGGTCGAGGGCCTGAAAAAGGCGATGGGCGACAAACTGCTGGTCGAAGGTCTGGATTTCTCCCTTCCGCCGGGCGGGATCGTCGGGGTCATCGGCCCCAACGGCGCCGGTAAATCCACGTTGTTCAAGATGCTCACCGGCCAGGAAAAGCCTGATGCGGGGTCCATCGAATACGGCGATACCGTCGATCTGTCCTATGTCGATCAATCCCGCGACGACCTGAAGGCCGACGATACGGTCTGGCAGGCCATCACCGGCGGGGCCGAGCTGATCAAACTGGGCGACGCCGAGGTCAACTCCCGCGCTTATTGCTCGTCCTTCAACTTCAAGGGCGGCGACCAGCAGAAAAAGGTTGGCCTGCTGTCGGGGGGTGAACGCAACCGCGTCCACATGGCCCGCCTGCTGAAAGAGGGCGGCAACGTCCTGCTGCTGGACGAACCGACCAACGATCTGGACGTCGAAACCCTGCGCGCGCTCGAAGATGCGCTGGTGGATTTCGCGGGTTGCGCCGTGGTCATCTCCCACGACCGCTTCTTCCTCGACCGGATCTGCACCCACATCCTCGCCTTCGAAGGCGAAGCCCATGTGGAGTGGTTCGAAGGCAACTTCGAAGACTACGAGGAAGACAAGAAACGCCGCCTGGGCGCGGATGCTCTGGAACCCAAGCGGCTCAAGCACAAGAAGTTCGTGCGTTGAGCTTTGCGTAGCAGTTTCAACGCGGGCGCGGCAGGGCTTGTTTAGCAGGGCTTGTTGACAAGCCCGGCTGCACATATTGGCGGGGCCGCGCCTGACGGGCGGCCCATCGGGTCACGATGTGCGCGACACCTTGGCATCCAGCTTTTCGAACAGGGCATCCTCCTGCTCTTCCCGGACGCCGCGCAGCAGGTCGGTGTTGGTCTTCTTGGCGCGCAGCAAGTCGCTGGCCGAAACCCCGGACCAAAGACGCTGATCGGACAGGGTGGTCAGCCGGATTGCAGGCGGCATCGGCGTGCCGCTGGCCGCCACGTCCCAATCCGCCGACAGCGTGGCGTTGATCTGCGTCAGAACCGCGTCCCGGTTGAACCTTTCGCGGCCCAGCACGACCCCCATGAAACGACCGGACCCGGTATAGGCCAGCCGCGCCGTCCGTTGCTCAAGCGCGCTCACCATCGCCTTGGCGACAGCCTCCAGGTGGAAACGGAACGCCGGAGGAGCGACCGCGCGGTGAATGCCACGCAGACCAACCACATCGACAGTGAACGGCGTCATCGCATAAAGCCCCTCGGGCAGACGCAACAGGCTGTTTTCAAGCGCCAGAAGGTCCGTGACCTCGGGCGTTTCAAGCTTGATCGGCTCCTCAAAGCGGACCTTCATCTGGGCTGTCAGATCGGCCAGGGTGTGCCGCACTTCGCGTTCGCGGTGCAGGCTGTCGTTCAGCATGCTGGCGGACACGATCCGTGCGCTCAACTCCACGCCGTCCAGCGGCTTGGAGATGAAATCGGTTGCGCCCGCGTAAAAGGCGCGTTCCATCAGGTCGGCTTCGCGGCTCGCGGTGATCATGATGATGGGGGCAGAGCGATAGGCCTGTGTCTGCCGGATGCGGTCACACAGCTCGATACCGTCGATCCCCGGCAACATGACGTCCAGCAGAAAGCACTCGAAAGGTTCGATCGGGCCTGCGACCAGCGTCAGCGCCTCTTCCGCAGTCTTGCAGGTGGTCAATTGATACCCGCGGTCGTCGGCCAGAGCCCGTTCCAACAGGTCGAGAATCACCGGATCGTCATCAACGGCAAGAATACGCATGTGTCATCCCCTAAAGTTGGCCGGTCGCGCGACGCGCACAGGCTGCGAGCAGATAGTTCTTTCAAGATGTGCGAGCGGAGAGAGGGCAATTTTGCGTCGCGATTAAGACAATTTTAAGATTGGAGGTCGATTATTTCCGAACATGTCAAGAATGTGCCGAAAGCGATAAAAGCTGCCTATCTGTCGGCAAAAGCCTTGCCAGAATTGGCCGTAAATACAGTAATTTGTGCCGAAAACTGGCCGGGACCTCCGCGGCGCCCGCGCGCTGACGTAACGGAACAGAATCTCTCTCACCCCGCCTGTACTGATCCATCCGGACAGCCGGGGCCCTGTCTCTTCACGCCGCTTGGAACTCTGTTCGCAGCCTCGCGTTTCCATTTCGTGTCGGGGGCAACGAACGTCTGTCCGGCCATTGTGCAACAACAGGTAGATTTTTCGGCGCAAAGACTTGCCAGCCTCGCGGTCGACCCCGAAAATACAACATCTGCCAACCCAATTCATATGGAGCATTACATGCGCCGCCGTACATTTATCGCCAGTTCCCTGGCTGCTGCCGCCCTGCCACATGCCCTGAGCGCACAGGCCGGTGCCTATGACCCCACCCCACAGGAAGTGTCGATCAAAAGCCAGTATCAGCCAGGTCAGCTGCTGATCCTGCCGCGCAGCCACTACCTGTACTACGTGACCTCCCCCGGTCGGGCGATCCGCTATGGCGTCGGTGTCGGCAAGGCCGGCCTTGAATTCACCGGCACCGCAACGATCGACGTGAAAAAGGAATGGCCGACCTGGCGTCCCACGGATGAGATGATCGAACGCGACCCGCAGGCGTACAAGCGTTTCATCGGCAATACCGACGCGCAACCGGGCGGCCCATCGAACCCTCTGGGCGCGCGGGCGCTCTACCTGTTCCAGAACGGCAAGGACACGTATTTCCGCATCCACGGCACCAACCAGCCCGGCTCGATCGGCCGGTCGGTGTCCAACGGCTGCATCCGGATGCTGAACGAACACGTCAAGGATCTGTACCAGCGGGTTCCCCTGGGCACCAAAGTCACCGTGCTCTGAGTCCACTGAAGCGAAACGTCGGGGGCCGACGCCTTAACCAGCGTCGGAACCCCCCCCAAGAGCCGCAGACATACAAAGCAAAAGGCCGGTACATCGTACCGGCCTTTTCCATCTCGACGGGTCGCGGATCAGTTCAGTGCTTCATCCGTGATCTCATGAGTCCAGGCGCCTTCCGGCTCCTTCGTGATGGCGGGGTTTTCCTCGCTCACCGCGGACAGCAGCGTCTGCACCGTCTGTTCATAGTCCGCCGGGTCCAGCGCACCGTTGCTGCCCGCCGTCAGCTTGGCAACCTCTCCCACCATATATAGCTGGTGATCCAGTTCCTGCGCGCCGGACGCGTCGTTCTCGATGACGATCTCAGCGGCTTCCTCCTGGTTTTCCTCGGCATATTTCCAGCCCTTCATCGACGCACGGACGAAACGGACCATCTTGTCCTTGAAGGCCGGATCCTCCAGATCATCCTCCAGGACATACAGCCCGTCTTCCAGCATCCCGAAGCCCATTTCCAGGTAATTGAAAGTGACCAGCTCTTCAGGGGTGATGCCCGCTTCGATGATCTGGTTGTACTCGTTGTAGGTCATGGTCGAAATGCAGTCCGCCTGTCCCTGGATCAGCGGATCCGCGGAAAACGCCTGCTTCAGCACCGTCACGCCGTTCTCGTCGGCGCCGTCCGTCTCAAGCCCCAGCGACGCCATCCAGGCGTAGAACGGATATTCGTTGCCGAAAAACCAGACGCCCATGGTGCGGCCCGCAAAATCCTCGGGGCTTTCCACACCCGTCGACTTGAGGCAGTTGACCTGAAGGCCACCGGTCTTGAAAGGCTGTGCGATATTGACCAGCGGCACACCGCGTTCCCGCGCGGCAAGACCCGCGGCCATCCAGGTCACGATCACATCGGCACCACCGCCGACGATCACCTGCTCGGGCGCGATGTCGGGACCACCGGGCTTGATGGTGACGTTCAGCCCCTCTTCTTCGTAGAACCCCTTGTCTTTTGCCACGTAGTAGCCTGCGAATTGCGCCTGCGTGACCCATTTCAGTTGCAGCGTCACATCGTCGGCGGCCTGGGCCATCGTGCCCCACAGCCCCAGCGCCGCGCCGGCCACGATCTTGGTCATCTTCTTCATAGTCTTACTCCCGTTGGTTGGTCTTCTTGATTAATGCCTCTGGCTTGGATGCCAGAATGTCACGCGTTGTTCGGCCAGTGCCATCAGCCCGTAGAAGGCCGAGCCCGCCAGCGCCGCGACAAAGATTTCTGCCCATACCAGGTCCAGGGTCAACTGCCCCACCGATGTCGAGATGCGAAAGCCCATCCCGACGATGGGCGAGCCGAAAAATTCAGCAACGATCGCACCGATCAGCGCCAGCGTCGTCCCGATCTTGAGACCGTTGAACACGAAGGGCATCGCACAGGGCAGTCGCAATTTGATCATGGTGGACCAGTAGCCCGCCGCGTAGGTGCGCATCAGATCCTTCTGCATTGCATCGGCCGCCTGCAATCCCTGCACCGTGTTCACCAGCATGGGAAAGAACACCATGACCACGACAACCGCCGCCTTGGACTGCCAGTCAAAGCCGAACCACATCACCAGGATCGGCGCCATCCCGATCACCGGCAGGGCGGCCACGAAATTCCCGACGGGCAGAAGACCCCGTTGCAAGAACGGAAAGCGGTCGATCGCCACCGCGATCAGAAAAGCCGCGCCGCAGCCGATCACATAGCCCGAAAGAGCGCCCTTCAGCACGGTCTGGACGAAATCGGCCCAGAGCAGGTCAGCCGAAGCTGAGATCCGAGCCGCGATCGCCGTGGGCGCAGGCAGCAGCACCTGGTTGATCCCGAACCCGCGCACCACGCCCTCCCACACCGCCAACAGCGTGACCCCAAAGACAATCGGCGCCGCAAGCGACACCCACCAGCTGGAGGGCCGTCGTGCCAGCGAGACGTTTATCAGCAAGCCCAGCAGCCATGCGGCGACGGCGAACAGAACCCAACCCATCAACTCATCCCCATCCGGCGCAGGGTGAACCGCTGCAACAGGCCGATGAACCCGACCAGACAGGCTGCCAGAACCGCCGCCATCACCAGCGCCGACCAGATCTGCACCGTCTGCCCGTAATAGCTGCCTGCCAGCAACCGCGCGCCGAGCCCAGCAACCGCCCCCGTGGGCAGCTCACCCACAATGGCCCCCACCAGCGATGCCGCCATCGCGACCTTCAGCGAGGTAAAGAGATACGGCATCGAAGACGGCAGCCTGAGCTTCCAGAAAGTCTGCCCCCGGCTCGCATGCCATGTGCGCATCTGGTCCAGCTGCATCGCATCGGGGCTGCGCAGCCCCTTGACCATGCCCACCACAACCGGAAAGAACGACAGATACATGCTGATCAACGCCTTCGGCAGCAGGCCCGAAACGCCGACGGCGTTCAGCACCACGATGATCATCGGCGCAATCGCGAGAATGGGAATGGTCTGGCTCGCGATGACCCACGGCATGACCGACAGGTCCATCGTCCTGTTGTGGACGATCCCCACTGCCAGCAAGATACCCAGCCCCGTGCCCAGGGCAAACCCGAGCAAGGTCGCGCTGAGCGTGATGCCAGAATGATAGACCAGCGACCGTTTCGAGGTAATCGCCTTCTGCACGGTGGTTTCCCAGACTTCCCGCACCACCTGATGCGGCGCGGGCAGCTTCGGCTTCTTCTGGGACCAGGTATCCGTCACCAGCTGCACCGCTGTCAGATCCGCCCCGGCGCGCTGCGCCTTGTTGTAGGCCCAGGGCGCGTTGAGCCAGACCGCCGCTGCATACCAGAAAACCAGCAGGAACCCGACGACGGTCAACACAGGGACGACAGACCGCCTCATGCGACACCCCCTGCTTCATTGTTCCTCAAATACACAAATGACCCGGCCAGCCGCAGGCGGTGGATTTTGTGTATTTTAAGAACAATGAAAGGAATTGGTTGTTTTCTGCACCAGCGGTACAGGCTGGTGAGCCGATGACCGTGAACGATGAAGGGGGACCTCGCCTCCCCACACAAACGGCGGAGCGGACCCGGAACGTCACAGCAAGTCGTGGCGGACCGGGCCGCTTTATCGCGCTCACGCATCTCCATGCCCCGCCCGCAACCCTTTACGCACCCGGTGGGCCACCTCCAGAAATTCCGGCGTGTCGCGAATATCCAGCGGCCGCTCGCGCGGCAGCGGGCTGTCGATCACGTCGGTGATCCTGCCCGGGCGCGGCGACATCACCACGATTTTCGTACTGAGGAATACCGCCTCCGGGATCGAATGCGTCACGAAAGCGATGGTCTTGCCGGTGCGTTCCCACAGTTTCAGCAACTGCTCGTTCAGATGGTCGCGCACGATTTCATCCAGGGCGCCGAAGGGCTCGTCCATCAGCAGGATATCCGCATCGAACCCCAGTGCCCGCGCAATGCTGGCCCTCTGCTGCATCCCGCCCGACAGCTGCCAGGGGAATTTCCGCTCAAACCCGCTCAACTCCACCAAATCCAGCACCCGCGCCACGCGCGCGTCCTGCTCGGCCTTGGGGATGCCCATGATCTCCAGCGGCAGGCGGATATTCCCGCCAATCGTGCGCCAGGGATAAAGCCCCGCCGCCTGGAACACATAGCCATAAGCCCGCGACTTCCGGGCTTCTTCCGGCGTCATGCCGTTCACCGTAACAGTGCCGCCCGTGGGCTTTTCGAGGTCGGCCATCACCCGCAGGAAGGTCGTCTTGCCACAACCCGAGGGGCCGATGAAGGAGACGAAGTCGCCCTTGTCGATATCCAGGCTGACATCCTTCAACGCGTGGATCGGCCCATCGCTGGTCTCGAAAGTCAGGTCGAGGTCACGTGCCGAAATAACCGGCTGCTGCGATAAGGAGCTGGCGGGGGCAGACGTGTCCCCGGCGGGCGATGCATCAGTCACCTGGTCAAATCCCCGCCGGAATGTTCAAAGGATCGCGCTTGATCATCTTCGGAGAATTCAACTCCTTCCATTTCGACAGCGCCACGTTGGCGCTGGGGAAGGCGGGGCGCGGGATGAACTTGCCCCGGCCCGGCTGCGGCTGGCTGTTCTGCCCCCAGGCCCAGATCACCTCGCCCCGGCTCAGCGTGTAACGCGCGTTCGCCGTCACTTCGAAGCCCTCGAAGACGTTGTAGTCGAGCACCGAATGATGGTTGGCGGGTGTGATCGTCTTGGTGATCTTGGGATCCCACACCACGATATCCGCATCCGCGCCTTCGACGATGGCCCCCTTGCGCGGATAGATGTTGAGGATCTTGGCCACATTGGTCGAGGTCGCGGCGACGAATTCGTTCGGCGTCAGCCGCCCGGTCTCCACCCCTGTCGTCCAGAGCACGCTCAGACGTTCCTCCAGCCCGTTCGACCCGTTGGGAATGATGCGGAAATCATCCTTGCCGGCACGTTTCTGCTCGGTCGAGAAGGCGGCGTGGTCCGTCGCCACCACCTGCAGCGACCCCGCCTGCAACCCGGCCCAGAGGCTGTCCTGATGGTCCTTGCTGCGGAACGGGGGCGACATGACGCGGCGCGCGGCATGGTCCCAGTCCTTGTTGAAATATTCGCTCTCGTCCAGCGTCAGGAACTGGATCAGCGGCTCGCCGTAAACCCGCATCCCCTTTTGTCGCGCCCGGCGGATCGCCTCGTGGGTCTGCTCGCAGGAGACATGCACGATGTACAAGGGCACACCGGCGGTATCGGCGATGGTAATCGCACGGTTCGCCGCCTCCCCCTCCAGCTCCGGTGGGCGGGAATAGGCGTGGCCCTCCGGCCCGGTGATGCCCTGATCGAAATACTTCTGCTGCAGCTCTGCCACCAGGTCGCCGTTCTCGGCATGGACCATCGGCAGCGCGCCCAGCTCGGCACAGCGTTTGAAGGACGCGAACATCTCGTCGTCCTCGATCATCAGCGCGCCCTTGTAGGCCATGAAATGCTTGAACGAGTTCACGCCCATCTCCACGGCGTCCTTCATCTCGTTAAAGACATTCTCGTCCCAGCCGGTGATCGCCATGTGATAGCCGACGTCGGAACAGATCTGGGGCGCGGACTTGCGGTGCCATTCGTTGATCGCGTTCTTGATGCTGCCATCGGCACCCGGCAGGCAGAAATCGACAATCATCGTGGTCCCGCCACAGGCGGCGGCCCATGTGCCGCTCTCGAAGGTCTCGGCGGCGGTGGTGCCCATGAAGGGCATTTCCAGATGGGTATGCGGGTCGATCCCGCCGGGAATGACATAGGCGCCTTCCGCGTCGATATATTCGTCGCCTGTCAGGTCCTCGCCGATGCGGACGATCTTTTCGCCCTCGATCAGCACATCCGCCTTCCAGGTCCGGTCCGCCGTGCAGACCATGCCGCCCTTGATCACCTTGCTCATCACGTCTCTCCCGTCAGTTTCTCTTTGTGCCCAAATGTTCCGAAGCGTCCCGCGGGGGCCGCGCCCCCGCCTCAGACCGATCCGAAACACCCCAGCGCAGGCCCGTGCACCCCGATATCCAGCGGCCCGAAATCGCTTTCCACGCAAAGCGAGAAATACCCCGCTGTCGGCAGGTAAACGACCCGGTAGGTGCCGTCCCCGCGGCTGACCGACCAGCACCGCTGGGTGATGCCGCCCGAAAATGTCACCGTCACTTCGCGCGGCACACGCCGCAGGCGCTGGAATTCCCGGGCGGTGCGCCGGTCGATACGGTCGGCGCTGGACAGGGCCTGCGCCACCTCCGCATCCAGCAGCGTGCTGATCCGCCGGGGTATCGACAGCCCCTGTGCAATCATGCGCTGCCCCGGAATTTTCGAAAATTCCGGACCGATTTTTTCCAAAAAATCGGCACCAGCCTCACCCGACAACCTCTGCTGTTTCCACCACCGCGTGCAACAAGACATCGGTGCCCGCCTGCGCCCAGTCCTTCGAAATCTCTTCCGCCTCGTTGTGGCTCAGCCCGTCGACGCAGGGGCACATCACCATCGCCGTGGGGGCGACGCGGTTGATCCAGCAGGCATCGTGCCCCGCGCCCGAGATCAGGTTCATGTGGCTGTAGCCCAGCCGCTCGGCCGCGTCGCGCACCGCGCTGACGCATCCCTCATCGAATGCCACCGGGTCGAACCCGCCGACCTTCTCGAATTCGATGCCAAGCTCCATGTCATCCGCGATCTTCTGCGCCTCCTGCCGCAGGCGCTTTTCCATGTCCTCGATCACGCTCAGGTCGGGCGACCGGAAATCGACGGTAAAGACCACCTTGCCCGGGATCACGTTGCGCGAATTGGGATAGACGTCGATATGCCCCGCCGCCCCCACCGCATGCGGTTTGTGCGACCAGGCGATCTCGTCCACCTTCTCCAGAATGCGCGCCATGCCCAGCCCCGCGTTGCGGCGCATCGGCATGGGGGTCGATCCGGTGTGGCTGTCCTTGCCCGTCACCGTCACCTGCGTCCAGGACAATCCCTGCCCGTGGGTGACAACCCCGATCTGCTTGTCCTCGGCCTCCAGGATTGGCCCCTGTTCGATGTGAAGCTCGAAAAAGGCGTGCATCTTGCGCGCACCCGTCTCTTCCTCGCCGCGCCAGCCGATGCGCTTGAGCTCGTCGCCAAAGGATTTGCCCTCCGCATCGACGCGATCATAGGCCCAGTCCTGGGTGTGGATCCCCGCGAACACCCCCGATGACAGCATCGCGGGGGCATAGCGGGTGCCCTCCTCGTTCGTGAAGTTGGTCACGACGATCGGGTGCTTGGTCTTGACCCCCAGGTCATTCAGGGTGCGCACGATCTCAAGCCCCGCAAGCACACCCAGCACGCCGTCATACTTGCCGCCCGTCGGCTGCGTATCAAGGTGCGAGCCCACATAGACCGGCAACGCGTCGGGGTCCGTGCCCTCGCGGTGCGCGAACATGTTGCCCATCTGGTCCAGCCCCATGGTGCAGCCCGCGTCCTCGCACCATTTCCGGAACAGCGCGCGGCCCTCGGCATCCTCATCCGTCAGGGTCTGCCGATTGTTGCCACCCGCCACGCCCGGCCCGATCCTGGCCATCTCCATCAGGCTGTCCCACAGGCGGTCCGGGTTCGTCCTCAGGTTCTCTCCGGGTGCGGGCATCTGCTGGCTCCTCGACAGGCTGGCGATTAAATTTTACCATTTGGTAAAGGCACGATTGCGATTACACTGGCATCTGTCAAGAACTGCTTTGGCCTCGTTTCCGTGCTTTGGGGACATGCCTCAATTATCAGCATCCGAAGGGAGACGCCCTTGCCAGACGGCGCGTCCAAGAAACCAAGCCGCATCCAGAAACGCAACCGTGGAAAGATCCTGGACGCAGCACTTGAGGTGTTTTCGCGGCACGGCTTTCGCGGCGCGACGCTCGATCAGATCGCGGCGGAGGCAGGACTGAGCAAGCCGAACATCCTGTATTACTTTGACGGCAAGGAGGACATCCACGTCACCCTGCTCAGCCGTCTGATGGACAGCTGGCTGGATCCGCTGGTGGCGATGAACCCGCAAGGTGATCCGGCGACGGAAATCCTGTCATACGTGCAGCGCAAACTCGACATGGCCCGCGACCTGCCCCGCGAAAGCCGGCTGTTCGCCAATGAGATCCTTCAGGGCGCCCCGCGGATCGAACCCGAACTGACCGGCCACCTGAAACCGCTCTTCGACGAGAAATGCGCCCTGATCGCCAGCTGGTCCGCCCAGGGCCGGCTGCCGCCGCTGGACCCGCAGCACCTGATCTTTTCGATCTGGGCCACGACACAGCATTATGCGGATTTCGAAAGCCAGGTCAGTATCCTGATGGGCCCCGATGAAGACCCGCACGCCCGGGCCTCCACCCACCTGCGGCGGATGTTCGAAGCGATGCTCAAGGTCTGAGCGGCCCGGATCCCGCTGCCGTTTCTCGGTATCCCACGGGGCCGCAGGCGCAGCATCCCGGCCAGGCACAGGCGTCTTTACACTTCCTTCATGATTGCGCCGCAGGCTGTCTCATGGGCGAAAAGCCCTGTTTCACATGATCGGAGCAGAGATGAGTGTTCTACTTTTGACCAATCCATTCGCGGTGCATGGCACGGCCACGGCCGGGCAAAAAGTCGTACAGGGCACCGATGCCAGTGTCACCGCAACGTCACCCGCGGTCAGGATCGCGCCCGCCACCCGCCCCGCCGATACCCCCCGACAGGGGTCCTCGACCTCCCATTCCGGCACCGGTGCCGGTGCGGGCGGTGAGGCGGCACAGCGCCCCGCGCTGTCACGCCGTCCGACGGACGCCACGGCAGGTTCGATCATGGCCGCGCAGATCGAAAACCTGATGCCGACACTGGCAGAAATTTCCAGCACCATGCCCGACCCCTTACCGACCTCACCCTTCCTGAAAGGGGCCGGACAGGCCTAGGCTCTGGACCTATTACTCGGCGGCGGTCACAGAGGGATTGTTCGGATGGGTCGTCCAGTTGGCGTAGTCCGGCTCCACCACCTTGCCGGTGCGCGGATCGGTGCTGCCGGGTGCCATCGCCTCCATCGTGATGCAGTCTTCCACCGGGCAGACGTTGACGCACAGGTTGCAGGCGACGCATTCCGCGTCGATCACCGTGAACGTCCGGTCCTCTGACATGGCGATGGCCTGATGGCTGGTGTCCTCGCAGGCGGCAAAGCAGCGGCCGCAGGAAATGCACAGGTCCTGATCGATCTTGGCCTTGGCGATGTAATTCAGGTTCAACTGGTTCCAGTCCGTGACATTGGGCACGGCCGCGCCCTTGAAGTCGTCGATGCTGGTGTGGCCCTTGCTGTCCATCCAGTCGGACAGGCCGCTGATCATTTCCTGCACAACCTTGAAACCATAGGTCATCGCGGCGGTGCAGACCTGCACGTTGCCACAGCCCAGCGTAATGAACTCCGCCGCATCGCGCCATGTGGTGACGCCGCCGATCCCCGAGATCGGCAAGCCACGCGTGTCGGGGTCGCGCGCTATCTCCGACACCATCGACATCGCGATGGGCTTGACCGCCGGTCCGCAATAGCCGCCATGCGATCCCTTGCCGTCAATCGACGGCTCCGGCGACATGGTATCGAGGTTGACGGAGGTGATCGAATTGATCGTGTTGATCAGGCTGACCGCATCCGCGCCCCCGGCCTTGGCCGCCGCCGCGGGCTTGCGGATGTCGGTGATGTTCGGCGTCAGTTTCACGATCACCGGCTTTGAATAATACTGCTTGCACCAGCGCGTCACCATTTCGATGTATTCCGGCACCTGGCCCACCGCAGCGCCCATGCCGCGCTCGCTCATCCCGTGGGGGCAGCCAAAGTTCAGCTCGATCCCGTCCGCGCCGGTGTCTTCGACCAGCGGCAGGATCGCCTTCCAGGCTTCCTCCTCGCAGGGGACCATGATCGACACGACGATGGCCCGGTCGGGATAGTCGGCCTTGACGCGCTTGATCTCTTCCAGATTGGTGTAAAGGTCGCGGTCGGTGATCAGTTCGATGTTGTTCAGACCCAGCAGGCGCCGGTCCGCCCCGTAAATCGCGCCATAGCGCGGGCCGTTCACATTGACCACGGGCGGCCCCTCGGACCCCAGTGTTTTCCAGACCACACCGCCCCACCCGGCCTCGAAGGCGCGGCGCACGTTGTACTCCTTGTCCGTCGGCGGCGCAGAGGCAAGCCAGAACGGGTTCGGGGATGTGATCCCGATAAAGTCGGTCGTCAGATCAGCCATTGTGCAATCCTCAAATGATGTGTCCGTTCCGATGCGCTCGTTTCCGGCGGTGGCCTCGCGGGGCGCGCCTCAGATGTTAACCCATTGTTAATAAACAAGGTTTCGCATGCGAAACCTCATTTGGTCAGTGCCATGTGAATGTCCATCGCCGCATCGCGGCCCTCGGCCACGGCGGTCACGGTCAGGTCGTCGCCGCCGCTGGCGCAATCGCCCCCGGCCCAGATGCCCGCCACGCTGGTCCGGCCGGTGCCGTCCACCTTGATCTTGCGTCCGTCGAGGTCAGGCACGCCCTGCGCCTCCAGCGTCTGGCCGATGGCCTTGAACACCTGGTCGGCGGGCAGTTTCAGCTTCTGCCCGGTGCCCTTCATCGCGTCGTCGACATATTCGAATTCGATCTCCCGCACCGCGCCGTTGCCATGCACCGCCACCGGCACCGCATGCGTCACGATCCGCACCCCCTTGGAAGCGGCGAGGTCCTGCTCGAAAACAGAGGCATTCATCCGGTCGCGCCCGCGCCGGTAGACCAGCGTGACGTTGAGCGCCCCCAGCAGCTTGGCCTGCACCGCGGCGTCCACCGCCGTCATGCCGCCGCCGATCACCACCACGTCGCGGCCAATTGGCAGGGCCGACAGATCATCGGCCTGACGCAATTCGGCAATGAAATCGACCGCGTCGCTGACGCCTGTCTTGTCCTCGCCCTCGGCCCCCAGGGCGTTCACACCGCCCAGACCGATGCCAAGAAACACGGCGTCATACTCCGCCTTCAGATCCTCCAGCGTCAGGTCCCGGCCCAGCGCGCTTTCATGCCTGAAGCTGATGCCGCCGATCTGCATCAGCCAGTCGACCTCTGCCTGGGCAAAACCACCCGGTGTCTTGTAGGCCGCGATGCCGTATTCGTTCAGACCGCCCGGCTTGGGCCGCGCATCGTGGATCACCACGTCATGCCCCAGCATCGCCAGCCGATGCGCGCAGGACAGGCCCGCCGGGCCCGCGCCCACCACCGCCACAGTCTTGCCGGTGGAGGCCGCGCGGACAAAGGGATGCACCCCCTGCGCCTGCAAATGGTCCGTCGCATAGCGTTGCAACTGGCCGATCAGCACCGGCTTGCCCTCGGCCATCTCACGCACACAGGCCTGTTCGCACAGGGTTTCCGTCGGACAGACCCGCGCGCACATGCCGCCCAGGATGTTCTGGCTCAGGATCGTCTTGGCCGCCGCATCCGGCGTGCCCGTCGCGATCTGTCGAATGAACAGCGGAATGTCGATATCCGTCGGGCAGGCGGTGATGCAGGGGGCATCATGGCAGAAATAGCACCGATCCGCCGCCACCAGCGCCTCGTGATGCTCCAGCGGCGGATGCAGATCCGCAAACTGGGTCTGATATGCCTCCGGGTTCAGCCGACCCGCTAGAATTCCCGGTTCAAAGACGTCTGAAGTCATCTGGAGCACCTTGCTTTGGCTGGGTTCTGAAAAACTCTGCATCAGAGTAATTTTTTTATCAAGTGGTCAAATTATTTCATTCCGGTGAAATTTCTTGCGCAAGTGGCCGCCGATTGGGCCGAGCAACCGAAAGGCACTTGATTTTCGAGTGATTCCTTTCATTATCGACCCCGCTGCACGAACGACTTTCGACACTCCCTGCCTTTCGGCGCTGGAACGATCACGCTTTCGTCCGAGCCACGCTGCCGCATCCTGCGGGCAGACCAAAGACAGGAGACCCGGTCCATGGCATCTGGCACCGTAAAATGGTTCAACACGACCAAAGGCTACGGCTTCATCGCCCCTGATGGGGGCGGCAAAGACATCTTTGTCCACATCTCTGCAGTAGAACGCGCGGGTCTGACCGGCCTCGCGGACAACCAGAAAGTGACTTTCGATGTCGAAGCAGGCCGTGACGGCCGTGAGAGCGCGGCGAATATCGCGCTG
Organism: Sulfitobacter sp. THAF37; assembly: GCF_009363555.1. Lineage (NCBI taxonomy): Bacteria > Pseudomonadati > Pseudomonadota > Alphaproteobacteria > Rhodobacterales > Roseobacteraceae > Sulfitobacter > Sulfitobacter sp. THAF37. The sequence goes on along the minus strand of NZ_CP045372.1, from coordinate 1,584,149 downwards.
GCCTGAACACATCAGTTTCATGAGGGAATGCGGGCGCTTTCATGCGCCCGTTTTCTTTTTCGGGACCGGGTTCAGGGCGCGGACCAGTCGACGTCTCCGGCCTGTGTCACCTGCAACCGCCCATCCGGCCAGGGCCGCATGAGGGGGCGCACCGCCTCTTCGCCGCTGGTGAGCCAGGTTTGAATGTCCTTTCGCGCCAGCAGGACACCCATGCGATGATGGACCGGCCCCACGTCCCCGTTCGGCGGGCAGGTCAAGGTGGCCACCTGGGCCACCTGCATCCCGCCCGGGGCCTGCCACAGGTCGGTGATGGCGGCGAAGTAGAGAAAGCCACCGCCCACAGGCGCGATCCGCCAGGCCGTCTTGCGCCGTTTCTCGCCGGTCCATTCGTACCAACCGTTCACCGGCACCACGGCGCGGCCGGTCCCGGCAAAGGCGCTTTTGTCGAAAACCGTTTCGCTGCGCGCGTTCACCAGCATTTCCATCACGGGACGGCCCCGCGCGTTGACCCGCCCCACCGGGACAATGCCCCAGCGCATCGGCACGAGCCCCGCCTCGGTCAGCGTCACGATCTGCTGCCCGGGCGCGATATTGGCGCGCGGCGGTTCGTCTGCCAATCCTGCGGCAGGCACACCCAACTCTGCCGCCAGCGCCGGGATTGGCGCGGTAAGAAACAGCCGCCCCGGCAAGGATCAGTCCGCCGCGATCCGCTCGACCAGCGCCTGCACCTCGGGGCCCACCCGGGCCACGATGCGGCTGACCCCTTCGGCATTGGGATGGATACCGTCAGCCTGAAAGTAGGTCTGCAATTGCGCCGGATCGGCGGGCGCATCGCCTTCTGTCAGTCCGGCAAAGAAACTGCCCAGAAACCCTGTGTCGAATTCGGCGGCCAGTTCGGGATAGATCGCGTCGAAATCGGCCTTGTAGTCGGGCCCGTAGTTGCCCGGTGCCTCCATCCCGATCAACAGCACCTCGACCTCGGCATCCTGCGCTGCCTGCAGGATGCCGGTGAGGTTGGCGCGCGCCTGTTCGGGGGCAAGGCCCCGCAACAGGTCATTGCCGCCCAGCGCCACGATCATCCCGTCCACCTCGGGTGTCAGGGTCCAGCCCACGCGGGCAAGACCCCCGGCGGTCGTATCGCCGGACACGCCCGCGTTGACCAGCGTCACCTCGCTGCCCTGCGCGCGCAGCCAGTTTTCCAGCTGCGGGACGAAACCCTGATCGGCGGGCAACCCGTAGCCCTGTGTCAGACTGTCGCCCAATGCCGCGACCACGACCTCTTGCGCCGCAACGGCCTGGCCCCAGACCAGAACGACCCCCACCAGAGCGGTTCGGGCGATGCCTGAAGCACCTCTTGCCTGCCTTTCCCGTCGGTCGGACGCGAAAAGTGATGTGGGATGTTTCATGTTCACTCCGAAACGCCTTATCGCCTTGCGCATCATCATAACAACTCCATATCCTAAGGGCCTGTGGACATTCATCTTCCGCCACCCGCGCGAGTCGGATTTTGCCGCTGGCGCTCTGATTTGAGCGCAGCAATGTGATCATTGGAAGCGAAAATCCGAGAGGCAGAGGCAAAATCCGCCGCGCCCCGAAGGGGTTTCGCCAAAATTGCCCATTTCTGCGTTAAGAGAGCTTGAAATAGCTGGCTATTCCTGCGCTCTCTCGCCTGGAACTGAGCAATTTTGGACTGAAACGGGTGGTGGAAAATGAATGTCCGCTAGCCCTAGGGACCCCGCAGAAAGGCCCCGGCGTGAATGACACCGTATTCCACCTTCAAGATGTGCTTTTGTCGCTCAAGGGCAATGCCGGACCTGTCGATATCCTGCGCGGTATCTCCCTGAAGGTCGACAGCGGGGAAAGCGTCGCGCTGACCGGGCCTTCGGGGTCGGGAAAGTCGTCGTTGCTGATGGTGATGGGCGGGCTGGAGCAGGCCACCGGCGGCACGGTCCAGGCGCTGGGTCAGGACCTGACCGTGATGAACGAAGACGCGCTGGCGCGGTTCCGGCGGGGCCGCATGGGCATCGTGTTCCAGTCCTTTCACCTGATACCGACGATGACCGCGATCGAGAACGTCGCGACGCCGCTGGAGCTTGCAGGGGTCCCGGACGCCTTCGACCGCGCGCAGGAGGCGCTGGATACCGTCGGACTGGGCCATCGCACCGGCCATTATCCGGCGCAGATGTCGGGGGGAGAACAGCAAAGGGTGGCGCTGGCGCGGGCCTGCGCGCCGCGCCCGGACATTCTGCTGGCGGATGAACCCACCGGCAATCTGGACAGCGCCAATGGCACCGCCATCATGGACCTGCTGTTTTCCCTGCGCGACCAATACGGTGCGACGCTGGTGCTTGTCACCCATGACCCGGTGCTGGCCGACCGTTGCGACCGATCCATCGCGCTGGCCGACGGGCAGATCGCATGAGCCTTGCGCTTGCCGCCCGGTTTGCCCGCCGCGAAATGCGCGGAGGCCTGCGCGGCTTTCGCCTGTTCCTTGCGTGTCTCGCGTTGGGGGTTGCGGCCATTGCCGCCGTGGGGTCCGTGCGTGCAGCGATCGAGGCGGGCCTTGCCCGCGAAGGCGCGGCCCTGCTGGGTGGCGATGCCGAGCTTGATTTCACCTATCGGTTCGCCACGCCCGAAGAGCAGGCCTGGATGGCCGAACGGTCGGACGCCCTGTCCGAGATCGTCGAATTCCGGTCCATGGCGGTGGTCGGCGATGACCGCGCCCTGACCCAGATCAAAGGTGTGGACGATGCCTATCCGCTGGTGGGGCAGATGCGGCTCGACCCCGAGATGCCGCTGGAGCTGGCGCTGGCGACCGAGGACGACCTGCCCGGCGCGGTGATGGAGCGTGCGTTGTCCGACCGGCTGGGGCTGGAACCTGGCGATGTCTTCCGCCTTGGCACCCGCGACTACCGCCTGAATGCACTGATCCTGCGCGAACCGGACAGCGCCGCCAGTGGGTTTGCGCTGGGGCCGCGCACGCTGTTGCGCCGCGATGCGCTTGACGGGTCCGGCCTGCTGGCGCCGGGAACGCTTTATAACAGCAAGTACCGGCTGGACCTGCCGGAGGGCACCGACCTGGCAGCACTGGAGGCCGAGGCAAAGACCCGGTTCGAGAATGCCGGGATGCGCTGGACCGATGCGCGCAACGGTGCGCCGGGAGTGGCGCGTTTCGTCGAAAGGCTGAGCGCCTTTCTGGTGCTCGTCGGTCTGTCCGGCCTTGCCGTCGGGGGCGTCGGGGTCTCTGCCGCGGTGCGGTCCTATCTGCAGGGCAAGACCGGGGTGATCGCCACCCTGCGCGCCCTGGGGGCGGAGCGGTCGACGATCTTTCAGACGTACTTCATTCAGATCGGGGCGCTGTCCTTGCTGGGTGTCCTGATCGGCGTGGTGCTGGGCGGTCTGGTGCCGCTGCTGCTGTCGCCGATCATCGCGGCACGGCTGCCCTTGCCGGCCAGTTTCGCGGTTTATCCCGCGCCGCTGATCGAGGCGGCGCTTTACGGGCTGCTGACGGCGCTGGCCTTTACTCTCTGGCCGCTGGCGCGCAGCGAGGATGTGCGCGCGGCAACTCTTTTTCGTGATGCCTGGGCCGGGGCGCGGCGACTGCCGGCTGCGAAGTATCTTGTGGCCATCGCGGCGCTCGCGGCGGCGCTGGTGGGGCTTGCGGGCTGGTTCAACGGGTCGTGGCGGCTGACGCTCTGGACGCTGGGCGGCATTGCCGGGGCGCTGCTGATCCTTGTGCTGGCGGCGATGCTGCTGCGCGTGGTGGCACGGGGCGGTGCGCGGCTGGCGCGGGGCCGACCCCGGCTGCGCTGGGCGCTGGCGGCCCTTGCGGGACCGGGCGAAGGCGCCGGTGCCGTGGTGCTGTCGCTGGGTCTGGGCCTGTCGGTGCTGGCTGCCGTGGGGCAGATCGACGGCAACCTGCGGCAGGCCATCGCGGGCAACCTGCCGGATGTGGCGCCGTCCTATTTCTTTGTCGACATCCAGAAGGACCAGATGCCGGGCTACACCCAACGGTTGGAGGATGACCCCGGCGTCAGCCGCATCGACAGCGCGCCGATGCTGCGCGGCGTCGTGACCCAGATCAACGGCAGACCGGCGCGCGAGGTCGCGGGCGATCACTGGGTGGTGCGCGGCGACCGGGGCGTGACCTATGCCGCCCGCCCCGGCGCAGATGCCACGATCACCGCCGGTGAATGGTGGGCGGAGGATTACGACGGCCCGCCGCTGATCAGCTTTGCCGCCGAAGAGGCCGAGGAGATGGGTCTGAAGCTGGGCGACACGCTGACCATCAACGTGCTGGGCCGCGACATCACCGGCACCATCGCCGCCTTTCAGGAGGTGGATTTTTCCACCGCCGGGATCGGCTTTGTCCTGACGATGAACCCTGCCGCGCTGGCCGGTGCGCCGCATACTTTCATCTCGACCGTCTATGCCGAGCAGGAGGCCGAAGCGGCGATTCTGCGCGATCTGGCAACCGCCTATCCCAACATCACCGCGATCCGGGTGCGCGACGCCATCGACCGGGTATCCGCCGTGCTGGCAAGCCTCGCCGCCGCGACCTCCTACGGGGCGCTGGCCACGCTGCTGACGGGGTTCGTGGTGCTGATCGGTGCGGCGGCGGCAGGGGCCGAGGCACGGCGCTATGAATCCGCGCTGCTCAAGACATTGGGTGCGTCACGGCGCGCCATCGCCGCCAGCTTTGTGTTGCGCGCGGCGCTTCTGGGGCTGTTTGCGGGCAGTGTCGCGCTGCTGGCCGGTATTCTGGGGGGCTGGGCGATCAGTCATTTCGTGATGGAGACCCGGTTCAGCGTGATCTGGCCCTCTGCCCTCATGATCGTGGCAGGCGGGGCGCTGGCGTCTGTGCTGGCCGGACTGGGGTTTGCCCTGCGCGCGCTCAATGCCCGGCCCGCGCAGGTCCTGCGTGCGCGGGAATGACGCAATGGTCCGGACCCGGCTTGCACATCCCCCGGCGGATCGGGCAAGTCAGCGCCAGAATACAAAGGAGCGACAATGCCTGACAATCTGCCCGCCAACCGCGCCCCCGCCCTGAGCCGCGCCCAGCGCAACAATGTGATCAACATCCTGCGCCGCGCCGCAAAAACCGAGATCATGCCGCGTTTCCGCGGGCTGAACGCCGCCGACATCGCCACGAAGTCGGGGCCGGACGACCTGGTGACGATTGCAGACACGGCAGCAGAGGCGATGATCACCCGCGCCCTGCATATGGCCTTTCCCGGTGCGCTCGTGATCGGCGAGGAAGCGGTGTCCGCCGATGCCAGCCTGCTGGACAAGATCGCGGACGCGCCGCTGTGTTTCATCATCGACCCGATCGACGGCACCTGGAATTATGCGCGGGGGCTGTCGGTGTTCGGCATCATCCTTGCGGTCACGCGGTACGGCAAACCGGCCTTCGGGCTAATCTATGACCCGGTGATGGACGATTGGGTCATTGCAGACGATCAGGGCCCCGCCCAGATGCAACATCCCTCCGGCGTGACCCGAGATCTGCAGGCCAGCCAGGGCGGTGAACTGGCAGGGCTTTCCGGCTATGTCCCGCTTTACCTGTTCGATCACGCGCGGCGGCAGAAGCTGGCATCGAAGCTTCCCGATTTCGGCTGGGTGGGCAGCCTGCGCTGCTCGGCCCATGAGTACCGGATGCTCGCGCAGGGTCATGTCGACTTTGTCCTGACCGAAAGCCTGAACCCGTGGGACCATGCCGCTGGTGTACTGATCTGCCAGCAAGCGGGCGGATATGTGCAGATGCTGTCAGGCGAAGACTACACCGCCACCTTGCGCAGCGGGCACCTTCTGGCGGCGCCGGACAAGGCAACCTGGAACCGGCTGGCCAAGGCATTCAAATTCCTGAACGACGCGGACCTGTAGGACCGGACGGACCTGCCCGCAATGAGACCAAAGTGACATGAGGCGCCAGCCGGGTATCGCCCGAGCTGGAGGGCGTTCCAAGCCAATAAGTGGTGAGAGTCGTTTCAAACTAGCAGGCGGGTGATGTGGTGGCAAATGTTGCAAAATCGCCCTCCGGGGGGAGGTCGGGCGATGCCCGGCTGGCGCCGGGCGGATGCTTGTGGAACAGGCACCGCGCTATCGCAACGGCAGCAAAGTCCGCAATGCCGACCTTCGGCGCAGAAGTCTCCCGAATTTTGCTTCGGGAGACTTTGTTGGACATAGCGTCATGCCCGCAGGCATTTCGGCCATGAGTTGCAACACGCGATGAAAAGGGCTGGCCCCTCGGGTGGCCGTTTTTTCCCACAGGAACGAGACAACCGGTCGGTGTTCTGGCTACTCCGCCGCTTCGGCGTAGTCCTCAAGGGGCGGGCAGGTGCAGATCAGGTTCCGGTCGCCATGGACATTGTCCACCCGGTTGACCGGCGGCCAGTACTTGTCCACCCGGAAGGCCCCCGGCGGGAAACAGCCCTGCTCGCGGCTGTAGGGCCGGTCGCCCCAGTCCACGACCAGATCCTCGACCGTGTGGGGCGCATTCTTGAGCGGGTTGTTCTCGCGCGGCATGTCGCCCGCCTCGATCGCGGCAATCTCGTCCCGGATCGCCAGCATCGCGTCGCAGAAGCGGTCCAGCTCTGCCTTGGTTTCCGACTCCGTCGGCTCAACCATCAATGTCCCCGCCACGGGCCAGGACATGGTCGGCGCGTGGAAGCCGCAGTCGATCAGGCGCTTTGCAATGTCATCCACCGTCACCCCGGCGCTGTCATCATAGGGACGCACATCGACGATGCACTCATGCGCGACCCGGCCCGTCGGCCCCTTGTAAAGCACGTCAAACGCGCCTTCGAGCCGCTTGGCGATATAGTTCGCGTTCAGGATCGCGACCCGCGTGGCCTGAGTCAGCCCTTCGCCGCCCATCATCAGGCAATAGGACCAGGAGATCGGCAGCAGCGAGGGCGAGCCGTAGGGCGCCGCCGAGACCGCCGCGCCGCCCCCGTTCGGATCACCCGGCAGATGCGGCGTCAGATGCGATTTGACGCCGATCGGCCCCATGCCGGGACCTCCGCCGCCGTGCGGGATGCAGAACGTCTTGTGCAGGTTCAGGTGGCTCACGTCGCCGCCCAGATCACCGGGGCGGCTGAGGCCCACCATGGCGTTCATGTTGGCCCCGTCGATATAGACCTGCCCGCCGAATTCATGCGTGATCTTCGTGACCTCGTTCACCGTCTCTTCGAACACGCCATGCGTCGAAGGGTAGGTGATCATGCAGGCCGCAAGATCGTCGCCCGCGGCCTCGGCCTTGGCGCGGAAATCGTCCAGATCAATGTCGCCATTGGCCGCCGATTTCACCACGACCACCTTCCAGCCCACCATCTGTGCGCTGGCGGGGTTCGTGCCGTGCGCGCTCATCGGGATCAGGCAGATCTTGCGGTGTCCCTGGCCCTGCGCCTCGTGATAGGCGGCGATGGTCAGAAGCCCCGCATATTCCCCCTGCGCCCCCGAATTGGGCTGCATCGAGATCGCATCGTAGCCGGTGATATCGCAGAGTTTGGCCGACAGGTCGTCGATCATTTCCTTGTACCCCAGGGCCTGATCGGCGGGCGCGTAGGGGTGGATCAACGAGAATTCCCGCCAGCTGACCGGCATCATCTCGGCGGCGGCGTTCAGCTTCATCGTGCAGGAGCCGAGCGGAATCATCGCGCGGTCCAGCGCCAGGTCCCGATCCGCCAGACGGCGCATGTAGCGCATCATCTCGGTCTCGGCCCGGTTCATGTGAAAGATCGGGTGCGTCAGATAATCCGAGGTGCGCAGCATCTCTTCGGGCACGCGGTATTCCGGGGTGAAATCGCTGTCTTTCTTGACGATGCCGAAGGCCCGCCAGATCGCCTCGATGGTGGAAGGCTGGGTCCGTTCATCGAGCGAAATGCCGACCCGGAACTCCCCCACCCGGCGCAGGTTGATCCCCTCGTCCACCGCCGATTTCATCACCGCCGCCTGCAGCGGCCCCACGTCCACCGTGATGGTGTCGAAGAACGCCTGCGGATCCACCTTGAAGCCCGCTTCTTCCAATCCGCGGGCCAGACGAACGGTCTTGCGATGGATGCGCTGCGCGATGGCCTTCAGCCCCTCGGGGCCATGGAACACCGCGTACATGGACGCCATGACCGCCAGCAGGGCCTGAGCGGTGCAGACGTTGCTGGTCGCTTTCTCACGGCGGATGTGCTGTTCGCGGGTTTGCAGGGACAGACGGTAGGCGCGGTTGCCATGCGCGTCGATCGAAACACCGACGATACGGCCCGGCATGGCGCGTTTGTAGGCGTCCCTGCACGCCATGTAGGCGGCATGCGGCCCGCCATAGCCTTCGGGCACCCCGAACCGCTGCGTGCTGCCGACGGCGATGTCCGCCCCCATCGCGCCCGGTTCCTTGAGCAGCGTCAGCGACATCGGATCGGCCGAGACGATGCCGATGCCCTTGTGCTCGTGCAGGGCCGCGATGCTGTCGGTAAAGTCGCGCACGTGGCCATAGGTGCCCGGATACTGGAAGATCGCGCCGAAGACCTCGGATGCGTCCATCTTGGCCGGGTCGCCCACGACAACCTCGATACCCAGCGGTTCCGCGCGGGTCTTCATCACCGCGATGTTCTGGGGATGACAGTCGCGGTCCACGAAGAACTTGACCGCCTTTGACTTGGAGACCCGCTGCGCCATGGTCATCGCCTCGGCACAGGCGGTCGCCTCGTCCAGCAAGGAGGCGTTTGCGATTTCCAGGCCTGTCAGGTCGCTGACCATGGTCTGGAAGTTCAGCAATGCCTCAAGCCGCCCCTGGCTGATTTCGGGCTGGTAGGGGGTATAGGCGGTATACCAGGCCGGGTTTTCCAGGATGTTGCGCTGGATCGCGGGCGGCGTGACGGTGCCGTGATAGCCCTGGCCGATCAGGCTGGTCAGGACCTTGTTCCTGGACGCCACCTTGCGCAGATGCTCCAACACCTCGCGCTCCGACTTGGCCTTGCCGAAATCGAGCGTCCCCTTCATGCGGATGCCCTTGGGCAGGGTGTCGTCGATGAGCGCGTCGAGCGAATCGGCGCCCACAACTTTCAGCATCTCCGACATCTCCGCCGGTGACGGCCCGATGTGTCGGCGGTTGGCAAAATCATAGGGCAGGTATTCGGTCGGCTTGAAGCTCATCGCGACATCCTCGTTCTTTCTGGCAGTCAAATAACCCCGGCCGGAGGGTCCGGCGTGCGGGTCCGGGTCAGCCGATGAATTGCTGGTACCCGGCTTCGTCCATGAATTCGTCCATCTGGGATGGATCGCTGATCTTCATCTTGAAGAACCAGGCGTCGCCCTGCGGATCCTCGTTCACGAGGCTGGGGTTGTCGGCCAATGCGCTGTTCACTTCGGTGATTTCGCCATCCACGGGCGCAAGAATGTCCGACGCCGCCTTGACGCTTTCGATCACCACGACCTCATCGTCCTTGCTGACCACGGTGCCTTCCTCGGGCAATTCGACGAACACCACGTCGCCAAGCTGCTCTGCCGCGTGGATGGTGATGCCGATCACCATTTCGCCGTCTTCCTCGCGCAGCCATTCATGTTCTTCAGTAAACTTCATTGTGTCTTCCCTGTTGACTTCATCGTTTGAAATTCGCCGCCACGAAGGGCAGCTTCGCCACGGCGAGCGCCAGCCGTTTTCCCCTGACCTCGCCCCAGAGGGGCGTTCCGGTCCCGGCCAGCCCCGCCTCTACATAGCCCATCGCAACCGGTGTCCCAACGCTGGGACCGAAACCGCCGGATGTGACCTGGCCAACGCGGTTGCCGCCTTCGGCTGCGTCGAAGATTTCGGTGCCCTCGCGCATGGGCGCGCGCCCCTCGGGCTGCAGCCCGACGCGTTTGCGCGTCGCACCCTGCGTCATCTGATCTGTCACGACCTTCGCGCCCGGATAGCCACCGGCGCGGTCGCCCCCCGGGCGGCGCACTTTCTGGATCGCCCAGGTCAGCGCGGCCTCGACCGGTGTGGTCTGCGTGTCGATGTCGTGTCCGTAAAGGCACAGCCCCGCCTCCAGCCGCAGCGAATCCCGCGCGCCGAGGCCGATGGCGGCGACCCCGTCCTGCGCCAGAAGGCGTCTTGCCAGCGGCTCCGCCGCGTCGGCGGGGACGGAGATTTCGAAGCCGTCCTCGCCCGTGTAGCCGGAACGGGAGGCCCAGACCGGCGCGCCATCCAGTTCCAGATCGCGCACATCCATGAAGGCCATTTCCGCCGCGCGGCTGTCCATCGCGGCGATCACGCCTTCGGCCGCCGGGCCCTGCACCGCGATCAGCGCACGGTCGGTCAGTGGCGTCACGGTCACATCGGGTTCCAGCGCGGCCTTCATCCGGGCGATATCGGCGTCCTTGCAGGCGGCATTGACCACCACGAAAAGATCGTCGCCACGGCGGGCGAACATCAGATCGTCCTCTATCCCGCCCGCATCATTGGTGAAAAAGCCGTACCTCTGCCTGCCGTCAGCCAGACCCAGCACATCCATCGGCACCAGCGTCTCGAAGGCGCGGGCGACCGTATCCCATGACGGGCCGGAGAGGATCACCTGCCCCATGTGGCTGACGTCGAACAGGCCCGCCGCTTCGCGCGTGTGCTGGTGTTCCTTCATCACCCCCAGCGGATACTGCACCGGCATGGCATAGCCGGCGAAGGGCACCATTTTCGCGCCCAGTTCCACGTGCAGATCGAACAGCGGTGTATGTTTCAGATCGTCCATCGGCGCGGCACCTCTTCTTCCTGCCGGTTGTCCAGATGGAGCAAAACGGCATCTTTCCCCCGCACATTGCGGTCCAAGATGCCCCCTCTGTCCTTTCGCCTGAGATCGTTATCCCTTCGGCGGATGCGCTTGGCACCACTCTCCAGAGTGTCGGTATCCGGCACGGTCCCTGTGCCTGAGAGTTTCCGGGGCGGTTGCTCCTTCGGCATCGGATGATCCGATTCTCCCGTGACGGATGCCCTTTGGTATGCCGGGGGCCGACCGGTCGTCAAGCAGGCTTGCATGCGCCGGGCTACAATGGTCTTTTGCCCGCGATACCAACGGACCTTCTGCATATGATCCCCTATTTCTTTGGCTATGGCAGCCTCGTAAACCGCCAGACCCACAGTTATCCCGATGCCCATCCCGCGCGATTGCGCGGCTGGCGGCGCAGCTGGGTGCGCACGGCGGTACGAGATCTGGTGTTCCTCAGCGTCGTGGAAGACCCCGGCACCACCATCGACGGGCTGATCGCAGCGGTGCCGGGGGCAGACTGGGCGGCGCTGGACGCGCGCGAGGCGGGCTATGCGCGCCTGTCCTCGGGCGGGGCGGTGATCCACCCCATCAGCCCGGCGCCGGACATCGCGCATTACGCGGTGCCGCCCTCCGACACGGGCGTACCGGGCGACCACGCCATCCTGCTCAGCTATCTCGACGTGGTGGTGCAGGGGTTTTTGCACGAATTCGGCGAAGCGGGCGTGCAGGATTTCTTCGACACGACGGACGGCTGGGATACGCCGGTGCTGAACGACCGCGCGGCACCCCGCTATCCCCGGCACAAGGTGCTGTCGGCACAGGAGACGGCACTGGTGGACAGCCACCTCGCGCGGCTATCGGCGCGCGTGGAATAGGGTCATCAGGCGGCCCTCACGTCCAAAGATTTCCTTGCCCCGGCCTTCGGGTTTGCCACCGCGCGCGATGCAGCGCAGCGCCATGATCCAGGCCACGACACCAAAGACGACCCCGGCCAGCGCCTGCCCGATCAGCACACCGGGCGCGCCCCCGATGGCCGCGCAAAGCCAGACCAGCGGGATCAGCGCCACCGCGTTGCGGCCCCAGTTGGTGACGGTAGACAGGAACGGCTGGCCCAGGTTGTTGAACACGGCATTCGCCACGAACAGCACGCCGGGAAAGAAGAACGCCAGCGACAGCGGGCCGCAGAACAGGTAGATCAGGTCGCGTGCGATGCCGGTCGCACCGAACAGATCCGCAATCGGCGCACGGCAGGCGAACAACAGGGCCGACACGGTCAGGATCACCAGCGCGACAAACAGGATCGCCGCCGTGAAGCCACGCCGGACCCGCGCCAGGTCGCCCGCGCCGTAGTTCTGGCCGATGATCGGCCCCACCGCCCCCGACAGCGCAAAGACCACGGCAAAGGCCACCGGCATCAGCCGCGCCACGACGGCCATGCCCGCCACCGCGTCCTCGCCGTAATCGGCCATGACACGGGTGATATAGGCCTGCCCCACCGGTGTGGCGATTTGCGCAAGGATGGTCGGAAAGGCGATGGCGACAACGGGGGTAAAGTCGCGCAGCATCCCCCTGAACCGGGGCATCACCAGCGCGTCATAGACCCTGATCAGGGACCAGATCGCCACGGCGGCAATCGCCACGCGCGCAACAAAGGAGGCGATGGCGGCACCGGTCAGTTCGAGGTCCAGCCCGAAGATCAGGATCGGGTCCAGCGCGGCGTTGACGATGCCGCCCACGATGGTCGCCATCATTGCCCGCCGCGCGTCGCCATGGGCCCGCAGGATGGCCGACCCCATCATCCCCACCATGAGAAACGGGACCGACGGCACCACGATCTGCAGAAAATGCACGGCCTGCCCGGCGGTTTCGCCGCGGGCCCCGAGCATCGCCACCAGCCCGGGCAACGCAAGCCAGACCCCGATGGAGAAGACGATCCCGAACATCAGACCGTAGAGCAACGCGTGGGTCGACCTTTCGCGTGCCAGCACGAGGTTGTTCGCCCCCAGCGCCCGGGCCACCAGCGCGCCTGCCGCGATGCCCATGCCGATCCCGAAAGAGGCGGTGAAGAACAGGATCGCGCCGGCATATCCCACCGCCGCCGCGAGTTCGGATTTGCCCAGCATCGAGATGAAGATCATGTCGACGAAGTCGACCAGGAACACAGCCATCAGTCCGATGGACGAGGTCAGCGCCATGACCGCCACGTGCACGAAAAGGTTCCCGGTGAGGAACTTTGCCTGCGCGCCGTCAGCCATCGTGGGTCCGGCGTCGTCTATCCTGCAGGACGTGGTCAGCCTGCAGGCCGGTCATCACCCGCGCGCCTTCACGACCCGCAGCAGCGGCATGACATTGGCCATCTCGGGGCCGTGTTCCTGTCCGGTCAGCGCCAGCCGCAGGGGCCGGAACAGGGCGCGCCCCTTGCGCCCGGTCTTTTCCTTGACCTCGGCCGTCCAGCTGGACCAGGTGGTTTCGTCAAAGGGCATCTCGGGCAGCATCGCCATGGCTTCGGCGACAAAGGCCTCGTCGCCGTCCTCGATCACCGGATCGGCACCGTCGCGGAACATTTCCCACCAGGGTTTGAGGTCATGCAGCGTTTCGATGTTCTCGCGGGTGACGGACCAGAATCGCGCGGCCTGATCCTCTGGCACGCCGATGTCGGCAATCGTGCCCGCGACATCCTCGACCGGGCGGGTCTGCAGGTAACGGCCCGTCAGCGGGAACAGGTCCCGCACGTCGAACTTGGTCGGGGCAGTGCCGAAGCGTTCGATGTCGAAGCCGTCGATCAGCGTTGCCATGTCTGTCCGCAGCTCTACCGGGTCCGACGACCCCAGCCGCGCCATCAGACTGAGCAGGGCAAAGGGTTCGACGCCCTGTTCGCGCAGATCGCGCAGCGCCAGGGTGCCCAGCCGCTTGCTCAGCGCCTCGCCCTGGGGACCGGTCAGCAGCGAATGGTGGGCAAAGGCGGGGTGATCGTGCCCCAGCGCCTGCATGATCTGGATCTGCGTGGCTGTGTTGGTCACATGGTCCGATCCGCGCACCACATGGGTCACGCCCATGTCGGTGTCGTCCACGACCGACGCCAGCGTGTACAGGATCTGTCCGTCGCCCCGGATCAGCACCGGGTCGCTGACGCTGGCCGCGTCGATGGAAATATCGCCCAGGATACCGTCGGCCCATTCGATCCGGCTCTGGTCCAGCTTGAAACGCCAGACGCCATTGCCCCGCTCGGCACGCAGGTCGTCCTTCTGCGCGTCTGTCAGGGACAGCGCCGCGCGGTCATAGACCGGCGGTTTGCCCATGTTCAGCTGTTTCTTGCGCTTCAGGTCCAGCTCCGTCGGGGTCTCGAACGCCTCGTAGAACCGGCCCTTGGCGCGCAGTTCGTCAGCGGCGGCGTGATACCGGTCCAGCCGTTCCGACTGGCGTTCCACCCGGTCCCATTCCAGCCCCAGCCAGGTCAGATCCTGCTTGATGCCGTCGACATATTCTTCCTTCGACCGCTCGGGATCGGTGTCGTCGATGCGCAGGATGAAGGTGCCGCCCGCCTTGCGCGCGATGAGATAGTTCATCAGCGCCGTGCGCAGGTTGCCAACGTGGATGTAACCGGTGGGGGAAGGGGCGAAACGGGTGACGGTATCGGCGGCCATGCTGTTCTCCTTGGACCCCGGTCAAGTGTCACAGAGCCGATTGTTTGTCTAGGCTCTGGACCCATCAATTCAATACGCTCTGTTTGACTGATTTGTCCGCAGACAAGAAGCATCTGCGCTGGAATAGTAGTTTTATTTCAAACAGATACGCCGCAGGCTGCGGGAAAATCCGTCAAACCCGTCACGCCGAAGGCGTGGCAGCATGAATCGGCGCTCCTTCGGAGCGACGGGCGGCGATTTCACTTCATTTCAACGTCTTGGGTCGCTTGCAAATAGAACCTACCACTGCCCGGCAGGGCATTGCGCAGCAATGTCCCGAGAGGGGATTAGCTGCACGCCCCAAACCACTGAAATTTCGTGAAATCGCCGCTGAGCATATGGAGTTAATGGGTCCAGAGCCTAGGGTCGCTGCCACGGGGGCGTCTGCGCGGTGCCGGCGGGCTGACGAAAATATGATCGCCTCCGGAGCATGGAAAAATGGGAAAGAGCGCCCGCGCTGCTACCATTAGCCATCACAACAGAAAACGGAGGTCCCATCCATGACGAACGCATTCAAAATGTCCCGACGCAGCGCCCTTGCCGGTGCTGCCGCCCTGCCCCTGGCCGCTGCGGCCACCTCTGCCCGTGCCGAAGCGCCGATCATGGGTGCCGGCGCCTCGCCGTTTCGCCGTGTCAGCCTTGGCGGTTATGATGTCACGACGATCCTCGCGGGCACCCGCGCGGTCGAGGCGCCGCATGACATCTTCGGCCTGAACGTGGATCATGAGACCTTTGAAAACGTGTCGCAGGCCGCGCATATCCCGGCGGATGCTGCGCAGTTCTTCTTCACGCCGACGGTCGTCAACACCGGGTCGGAAGTCGTCCTTTTCGATACCGGGGTCAGCGCGGAGGGCACGCTGGCGGCACTGCAGGCGGCGGGATACGCCGCCGATCAGGTGGACATCGTGGTGCTGACCCATATGCACGGCGACCATATCGGCGGGCTGATGCAGGGCGATGCGCCGACCTTTCCCAACGCGCGTTACGTGACCGGACAGGTCGAATTCGACGCCTGGTCCGCGATGGACAACGAGGGGTTCAACACCAAGGTCAAGCCGCTGGCGGACCAGATGACGTTTCTAGATGACGGCGGGACGGTCGCCTCGGGCATCACGGCGATGGCGGCATTCGGGCATACCCCCGGCCACATGGCCTACATGATCGAATCCGATGGCAAGCAACTGGTTCTCGGGGCGGATTTCGCGAACCACTACGTCTGGTCCCTGGCCCATCCGGACTGGGAAGTGAAGTTCGACCAGGACAAGGAAGCCGCCGCCGCAACGCGACGCCGACTGCTGGACATGCTGGCAGCCGATGGCATCCCCTTTGTCGGTTATCACATGCCATTTCCCGCTTTCGGCTATGTCGATACGCGCGACGACGGGTTCGTCTATGTGCCGCACAGCTACCAGCTGATGCTTTGAGGTGAGGTGCCCGGTGCGGGGCCGATCCCCGCGCCGGGACGTCAGCGCTGCGCCCGAAGTTCCCGGGCCAGCGTCGCCACCAGTTCCGCCGCGGGCAGGGATCGGGCCAGCGGGGCGCCCTGACCGGCCCATTGTGCGCCGAACCCATGTTCACCGGCGGCTTTCGCGGCGGCATGAAGCGCCTTGCCCGCGTCGTAGGCGATCGGATAGGCAGGCGGCATGCCGTGCTGTGCCACGCCGTCACTGGCCGTGAAGCGGTTTTCAAGCGCGCGGGCCGGACGACCGGAAATCACCGATGTCAATCGCGTGCGGTAGCCACCCGGCCCGTGCAGGGCGGCCCGGTAGGCGTCATCAGCGGCGGATTCAGCGCAGTCGATGAAGGCGGTGCCCAGCTGTGCCGCAACGGCACCCAGGTTCAATGCAGCGGCGATGCCCCCGCCATCCATGATGCCCCCTGCCGCAATCACCGGCAGGTCCAGTTCAGCGGTCAGCAGCCGTGTCAGCGCAAAGGTGCCAAGCTGCGGATCGGGCGCCGCGCAGTCGAACATGCCGCGGTGGCCGCCCGCTTCGATCCCCTGGGCGACGATGCCGTGAATGCCCGCCGCCTTGATCTGCCGCGCCTCATCCATGTTCGTCGCCGTCGCCAGCAGCGTGATGCCCGCATCCCGAAGTGCTGTGACAGCCTGCGGTGTGGGAAGCCCGAAGTGAAAGCTGACGACCGCCGGGCGGGTCTCGATCAAAAGGGACAACATGTCGGGGTTGTCGTTGAAGCTTTGATAGATGGTGTGCAGCTCTGCGGGCGGCTCCGCGCCGAATTCGGCAAAGAGCGGGCGCAACAGGTCCAGCCAGGCGCGTTCAGCCTGCGGGTCCGCCTGTGGCTTTTCATGGGTGAAGACATTGACGTTGAAGGCGCGGTCCGTCGCCGCGCGGGTGTCCGCGATCATTTGGGCAGCACCAGCGACATCGGTCGCGCCCACGGCAATCGCGCCCAGCCCGCCCGCGTTCGACACCGCCGCCGCCATGCGCGCGGTCGAAACCCCGGCCATCGGTGCCTGAAAGATCGGAAGTTCTATGCCCAGTCCGTCCAGCATGCGGTGCCTCTTTGACTTCAGCGAGGCCAGCGCGCCCGCCGGTTTGAGTTAGTCATCACTGGCCGGGGCGTCGTCACTGGCCGGGGCGTCGTCGCTCGGCGGGGTCTCGGACGCGGGCTGCCCATCCTCCGCTGCGGTTTCTTCGCTGCCCTCTGCTGCGGCGGTCTCTCCTGCGGCGGTCTCGGTCAGGGCCCCGTTGTCCCAGTCGCCGCTGGCCTGCTCACCGCTGGCATAGCGCATGGTGCCGCTGCCCTGGCGTTTGCCCGCCTTGAAGGTGCCTTCGTAGACATCGCCGTTGGCGTAGGTCGCGATGCCCTGGCCCTCGATCTCGCCGCGTGTCCATTCGCCGTCATAGACAAAACCGTTGGCCATGGTGATCTTGCCGCGGCCGTGACGTTTGCCATCCTGGAAGTTGCCTTCGTAAACGGTGCCGTCGGGATAGGTCGCGGTGCCCATGCCGTGACGCTGGCCGTCCTTCCACATGCCTTCGTAGCGATACCCGTCGGCATAGGTCATCACCCCCTGGCCGTCGTTGCGCGCGTTGGAGAAGCTGCCCTCGTAGACCACCCCGTTGGGGTAGGTCGCGCGGCCCTCGCCCTCGATCACACCGGCCTCCCAGGCACCTTCGTAGGTGGAGCCATCGGGGTAGGTAATCTTGCCCTGCCCCTCCGCGAGGTCATCGCGGAATTCGCCGACATAGACAGATCCGTCGGGATAAGTGACCTGGCCTTCTCCCGAGATCTGGCCGTCCACCCAGGAGCCGACGTAGACGTAACCGTCCGCCCCGGTGAAGGTGCCCTGCCCGTGGCGGCGGTCATCCTCGAACGTCCCGACATAGGTGTCGCCGTTGGCATAGGTCACTTTCCCCTCGCCCTCGCGCCGGCCCGCGACGAGGTTGCCTTCGTAGACGTCGCCGTTGGGCTGGGTCAGCGTACCGGTGCCCTCGATCTGGCCGTCCTGCCACAGACCGACGTAAACCAGCCCGTCGGGCATGGTCAGCTTGCCCTCGCCATTGCGTTTGCCCGCCTCGATCGCGCCCTCGTAGACCGCGCCGTCGGGATAGGTGATGGTACCGGTGCCCTGCTTGACCCCGTCGATCCAGTCGCCCTTGTATTCGTAGCCGCTCGGGCTTTGCATCACGCCCTTGCCGTGATGTTTGGCGTTGCGGAACCCGCCCTCGTAACGCACCCCGTTGGCGTACAGGGCCACGCCCTGCCCCATGATTGCGCCGGTCTCCCAGTCGCCCTCGTAGGTGCCGCCGTCGGCAAAGGTGATCTTGCCGAAGCCATCCGGCTTGCCCTTGGAGAAATTGCCCTCGTAGACCGACCCGTTGGGAAAGCGCGCGACGCCTTCGCCCTTGATCTCGCCGTCTTCCCAGTTGCCCTGGTACTGGTAGCCGTTCGGCAATGTGTAGGTGCCCTGCCCGTGCTGAAGGCCACCCCGAAAGGTGCCCTCGTACACGCCGCCATCGTCGTATTGCTTGGTCAGTACCTGACCTTCCTGCGCCCAGGCGGGCGTGGTTGTCAGCAAAAGACACAGGATCAGTGAACGAAAGGACATGGACATACCCGTCTAGTTGCACCGCCGTCAAAGCGGGATCGTCGGCAAGCCTAAGCAATGGGGGATAGAGGGGCAATCGTCTTTTGTGCCCTGCGCCGTGTGTCGGCAAATTCACCGCACCGGGTCTGCCGCATCCGGCGGGCAAGGTCCTTTGGGCTTTTCCCCCGTGCCCGATCTGCTACATCCGGGGCGGAGCAAAACGCAAAGGCGCGCATATGGCAGACCGTTTCCGCATCACCCTTGGCCAGTTGAACCCCACGGTGGGCGATCTTGCGGGCAATGCCGCGCTGGCGGCGGACGCCTGGGCGAAGGGCAAGGCGGCGAACGCCGATCTGGTGGCCCTGCCCGAGATGTTCATCACCGGCTACAACGCCCAGGACCTGGTGATGAAACGCGCCTTCCAACTGGATGTGATGACGCATATCGAACGGCTGGCCGAGGACTGCGCAGACGGACCGGCGCTGGCCATCGGTGCGCCCTGGGCCGAAGGGGCAGAGCTGTTCAACGCCTACCTGATCCTCAAGAACGGCAAGATCGCCAGCCGCGTGCTCAAGCACAATCTGCCGAACGAGACCGTCTTCGACGAGGTGCGCGTCTTTGATTCCGGGCCATTGGGCGGGCCCTATGCGGTGGGCAACACCCGTGTCGGCAGCCCGATCTGCGAAGACGCCTGGCACCCCGAAGTGTCCGAGACCCTGGCCGAGACGGGCGCGGAATTCCTGCTGGTGCCCAACGGATCGCCCTATTACCGGGGCAAGCTGGACACGCGGATGAACATGATGGTCGCCCGCGTGATCGAGACGGGGCTGCCGCTGATCTACCTCAACATGGTGGGCGGCCAGGACGACCAGGTGTTTGACGGCGCCTCCTTTGCGCTGAACCCCGGCGGCAAGCTGGCAATGCAGATGCCTGCTTTCGACGAAGAGGTGCACCACATTGATCTGGAGCGCGGCGATGAAGGCTGGCGCATTCTGCAACAGCCGCTTGCCTCGCTGCCCGACGCCTGGGAGCAGGATTACCGCGTCATGGTGCAGGGGCTGCGCGATTACATGGCGAAGACCGGGTTCAAAAAGGTGCTGCTGGGCCTGTCGGGCGGCATCGATTCGGCTATCGTGGCCACCATCGCGGTGGACGCACTGGGCGCGGAGAACGTGCGCTGCGTGATGCTGCCTTCGGAATACACCTCGCAAAGCTCGCTGGACGATGCGGAGGCCGTGGCAAAGGCGCTTGGCTGCCGCTATGACTACGTGCCGATCAAGGAGGGGCGCCAGGCGATCACCAACACCTTGGCCCCCCTGTTCGAAGGGCGTGATCCAGACCTGACAGAGGAAAACATCCAGTCCCGCCTGCGCGGTCTACTGCTGATGGCGATGTCCAACAAGTTCGGCGAGATGCTGCTGACCACCGGCAACAAGTCCGAGGTCGCGGTGGGCTATGCCACGATCTATGGCGACATGGCGGGTGGCTATAACCCGATCAAGGACCTCTACAAGACCCGCGTGTTCGAAACCTGCCGCTGGCGCAACGAAAACCACCGCAACTGGATGATGGGGCCTGCGGGTGCCGTGATCCCCGATACTATCATCACCAAGCCGCCCAGCGCGGAACTGCGCGAGGATCAAAAGGACAGCGACAGCCTGCCCGATTATCCGGAACTCGACGCGATCCTGAACATTCTGGTGGATCAGGACGGATCGGTTGCCGATTGCGTGGCGGCAGGGTTTGAACGAGATGTGGCGAAAAAGGTCGAACACCTGATCTACATCAGCGAATACAAGCGGTTCCAGTCCGCACCCGGCCCGCGCCTGACAAAGGGGGCGTTCTGGCTCGACCGGCGCTACCCGATCGTGAACCGCTGGCGCGACCCCTCCTGACCTTGGAGGGCGTCAATACTGCCAAGGTGCCACGGTGGCGATCTCGTCGTCGGACCAGCCGAAGTGATGCGCGAACTCGTGGATCGTGACATGCGCGATCAGGTCCTCGATCTCGACATCGCCCCGCGCCCGCCATTCGTGCAGGATGGGCTCGCGGAACAGCCAGACGGTGTCGGGTTCATGGGCCATGTCCATCACCGATTTATGCGTCATCGGTATGCCTTCGTAGAGCCCGGTCAGCCCGGTAGGCTCCGGTATCTCCAGTGACGCCAGCATCTCGTCCGTCGGCCAGTCGGTCACGCGCAGCAGCACGTCGCGCGCCGCGCTCCGGAACGGTGGCGGAAAGTCTTCGACAGTGCGGCGTGCAATGCCCTCGAAACGGTCGAGATCGGGGATGTCAGCGGTCATGACCGCAGATATGGGCCGCAGGGGCGTGAAGTAAAAGGCCCGCGGCCCCTTCTGCAAATTATCACAGGCCTTGTGCGTTGCCGAGCGGAACGAACTGTCCTCTGTGTCATTTTACAATCATATGTCCAATCCAAGGAGCACCTCATGAGCACCCCCAAGATCGCCGTCATCTTCTATACCACCTATGGCACCAACCATCAGATCGCGCTGGCCGCCAAGGAAGCCGCCGAAGCCGCCGGGGCCGAAGTACGCCTGCGTCGCGCCGCCGAAACGGCACCGCAATCGGTCATCGACGGGCAGGAAGCTTGGAAGAACCAAGTGGAAAAGATGCAGGACATTCCCGAAGTGTCGCACGATGACATGACCTGGGCTGACGGCTACTTCTTCTCCTTCCCCACGCGCTATGGCAACCTGCCCAGCCAGATGGCAGCCTTCATCGACACGCTCGGTCCGCTCTGGCAGGAGGGCAAGCTGGTGAACAAGACGATCACCGCGACAACCTCTGCGCAGACAGCTCACGGCGGACGTGAGGGCACGATCCAGAACCTCTATAAGTCGGCCATGCACTGGGGCACGATCATCGTCGCGCCGGGCTACGCCGACGAGGTCAAGTTTCAGGACGGGAACCCCTACGGGTACTCCGGTACAGCCGGTGAATTCGACGACCTCGGCAAGAAGGCCGTGGATTTTCAGGCCAAGCGACTGGTTGAGATCACAGGCAAGCTGATCGACTGAAAGTGACTTTCGGGGTCGCCCTTCACCGGGCGGCCATCTTGCAGGGTGCCACGGGCTTGTGAATTGAATGCCGGGTTGTTCGGGGCTTAGGGTGTGCCATGCGCAGATTCATTTCCCTCATCGCCTTCATTCTCGCCACGCCCGCCTTCGCCTGCGGGCCGGACACGGATTGTACCGTGGGCGACCGTACTTACCGTATTGCCATGCCCGAAGGCCACGACGGCGCAACGCCGGTCGGCGCGCTGGTCTGGTCGCATGGCTACCGTGGCTCCGCCGCCGGAGCGATGCGCAATGGCAGCTTGCGCCGCATGCTGTCGGATGCAGGTCTTGCCCTGATCGCCGCCAATGGCATTGACGGGTCGTGGGATCTGCCGAACGGGCCGGGGACCTTCGACAGCACGGGCGCGGCTGAATTCGCCTATTTCGACGCCGTGCTGGCCGACGCGAAAGACCGGTTTCCCATCGACCCCGACCGCATCGTCGCCGCCGGGTTTTCGGCGGGCGGCATGATGGTATGGAACCTCGCCTGCAGCCATCCGGGCGCCTTTGCCGGGTTCATCCCCATGTCTGGCACCTTTTGGCTGGAACCGCCCGAAACCTGCGTGCCACCGGTGTCATCCATCGTGCACATCCACGGCGACGCGGACAGGACGGTGCCGCTGACCGGCCGGGTCATCAATGAAACCAAGCAGGGCGAGGTGGCGGATGCGATCGCGCTTTACGAGGATTTCGGAGATTTCGGCCCTGCCGTTGCGACCAGCTATGAAGACCTGAACTGCGAGGTGCGGTCAGCGCCCACGGGCGATATGCTCGACTTTTGCCTGTTCCCGGGCGGTCATTCCTTCCGCACGGAACACCTGCGCTACGGGCTGGAGCGGCTTCAGGCCGCCGGGCAGCTCTGACAGGGCAGGGTCAGACGCGTTCGCCCGCGTCCAGCCTTTTCAGCCAGGCGTCGGCGTCCTGCACCACAGTCTCGCGCCGGTCGGCATCCATGCGGTCCCAAGTGCGGTACATGTTGCCCATGCGCCCGTTGCCCTCGAACCGGTCGCGGTGCCGGTCCAGGAAATGCCAATAGAGCAGGTTGAACGGGCAGGCATCCTCGCCGGTCTTGTCCTTGACGCTGTAGGAGCAGCCTTTGCAGTAGTCCGACATGCGGTCGATGTAGTTGCCGGACGACACATAGGGTTTGGACCCCACCACACCGCCGTCGGCGAACTGGCTCATCCCGATCACGTTGGCCGACATGACCCATTCAAAGGCGTCGATGTAGCTGGCCATGTACCACTCCTGCAGGTCCTGCGGGTTCAGCCCCGCCAGCAGCGCGAAATTTCCCGTGACCATCAGCCGCTGGATGTGATGCGCATAGGCATGTTCGCGCGTCTGCGATACGGCCTGCGCCACGCAGTTCATCCGGGTTTCCCCGTTCCAGAAGAAATCCGGCAGCGTCCGGTCATGCCCCAGCCTGTTGCGCTGCGCATATTCCGGCCCTTCGAGGAAATAGATGCCGCGAATATACTCGCGCCAGCCGATGATCTGCCGGATGAAACCTTCGGCGGCATTGATCGGCACATCGCCCGCCTTCCAGGCGTCCTCGGCCGCGCGGCAGACCTCCAGCGGGTCGAGCAGGCCGATGTTGATGTAGGGCGACAGGATCGAATGATAGAGCCACGCCTGCCCTTCCATCATGGCATCCTGGTAATCCCCGAACCGGGGCAGCGCGTGTCTGATGAAATGCGACAACGCCCGACGCGCCTGCCCCTGATCGGTGGCATAGTGAAACGGCCGCAGGTCGCCGAACCTGTCGCCGAAACGCGTCTCCACCAGGTCCAGCACCTCTTCCACCGTCTCGTCGGGGGTGAACTGCATCGGGCCGGAAAAGTCGACCTCGTCCGGGGCGGGTTTGCGATTGTCGTGGTCGTAGTTCCACTTGTCGCCCGCGGGGGCGTCACCATCCATCAGCAGGCCGGTCTTGCGCCGCATGTCGCGGTAGAAATATTCCATCCGCAGCGCCTTTCGCCCCCTGGCCCAGTCGTCGAATTCGGCGTGGGTCGCGATGAAACGGTCGTCCGGCAGGATCCGGGTCTTGATCGGCGCATGCCTGAGCTTGTCGATCAGCCGCCATTCGCCCGGCTCGGTCGTCAGTACTTCCTCCGCCCCGGTCTCTTCTGCCCGGCGCAGCAGTTCGCCGAAGATGCTGCCCGCGTTCTGCGTGTCGTCAAGCTGGGTATAGCGCATCTCCCAGCCGTCTTTTTCCAGCGCCGCCGCGAATTTGCGCATGGCGGCAAAGATCAGGGCGATCTTCTTGGGGTGATGGCGGACATAGTCCGTTTCTTCCGCGACCTCGGCCATGACCACCACATCGCGCGCCTTGTCGGCCTCGCGCAGGGCGCTCAGCCGGTCAGACAGCTGATCGCCCAGGACAAGAACCAGCCGCTTTACCATTCGACCGGCTTTCCGGCGTAGTCGAAGAACCCGCCGCTGTCGTCCGGCGTCAGCCCTGCCATCACCGACAGCAGGTTCTGCGCCGCCTCTTCCGGTTGCACGGCGGGATGCCGGCCAAGGTACTTTTCGGTAAAGGGTGTCGCCACGGTGCCGGGGTGCAGGGCCACGCACACCGCGTCCTTGTGCGTGCGAGCCAGTTCAATCGACGCCGTATGGACGATCTGGTTCACCGCCGCCTTGGCGCTGCGATAGCTGATCCAGCCGCCGATCCGGTTGTCGCCGATGGAGCCGACCCGTGCCGACAGCACCGCCAGCACGCTGCGCCCGTCGCGCGGCAGCAGATCCTGGGCATGGGCCAGGACCAGGGCCGGACCGACGGCGTTCAGCGCGAACTGGTCCAACATCGCCTTTTTTCGAATCGAACGGATCGTCTTTTCCGGCTCGGCACCGTCGATCTCAAGCGCGCCGGTGGCCACGATCACCTGATCGAACGGCCCCTCAAGCGCGCCCAGATGTTCGGCCACCGACGCTTCATCGGTGATGTCAAACCCGTCGCGCGAGCGCGACAGTTCGGTCACGTCGTCGCCGCGACCGCCTGCCGCAGCGGCCAGGGCGGCCCCGATGCCGCCTGAAGCCCCGATCACCAGCAGCCGCGCCATCAGAGCATGCCCTTGTCGCGCAGTTCCTGTTGCGCGTCGTCGGTCTTGTTCCCGCTGACACCGATCTTGCGCAGCACCGCGTCGGTCTTGGTGAATTGCAGATCGCGGTAGTCGACCACCTGGACACGGTTGCCCCAGGGATCGTGGAAATCCATGTACCCGGTATCCAGCATCGTCCCCCCTGCGGCGCGGACACGCGCGGGCACGCCGCTGCGATCTTCGACCACGAGACCGAAATGCCGGCCCTCGTCAGGTGCCTGGTCGCGGCCCTGCGACAGCACCAGAAACTGGTCGCCCATGTCGATGAAGGCCATCGTGTCGCTGCGCCCGCGCAAATCAAAGTCAAAGACCGCCCGGTAGAACGCCAGCGCCTCCTCCAGATCGCCGACTTCCAGCACAAGGTGGTTCACGCCCACGAGTTTCGTCTTTTCCGGTTGGCTCATGACATCCTCCTTTTCGAGGAATTAGATGTATCGCGCCCGCAATCAACGCCGGTCCGGACCGTAAATCCGCAAAGCCGGTGTGCGGCCCGGCCGTCCGGTCGCGTCGCCGCCGATTGAACCCTTTTCATTTGCGAAACGCAGGTTATAAATGGGCGCATGACACACGCCGCCCATATCACGACCCTGCCGCGCCCCTGCGCGACGCCGCTGCGTGCCAACCTGCTGCTGCTAATCCGCCTCTGAGCGTGCCATCCGGCGCGTCCGCTCAGAGGGTTGGTTACGCGCCACGGATTTACAGCAGAACAGAGAGAACCCGACATGAATACCAAGCCCCAAGACCGCGTCTTGATCTTTGACACCACCTTGCGCGACGGCGAACAAAGCCCGGGCGCCACCATGACCCACGCCGAAAAGCTGGAAATCGCCAGCCTGCTTGACGACATGGGCGTCGACATCATCGAAGCCGGTTTTCCCATCGCATCCGAAGGCGATTTCAAGGCTGTCGCGGAAATCGCACGCCAGTCCCGGAACGCCGTGATCTGCGGGCTGGCCCGTGCCCAGCTGCCCGACATCGACCGCTGCTGGGAGGCGGTGAAACACGCGAAGCAACCGCGTATTCACACCTTCATCGGCACCTCGCCGCTGCACCGGGCCATCCCAAACCTGACCATGGATGAAATGGCCGACCGCATCCACGAGACCGTGACCCATGCGCGGAACCTCTGCGACAATGTGCAGTGGTCGCCGATGGATGCCACGCGGACCGAGTGGGACTACCTCAGGCGGGTGGTCGAGATCGCCATCAAGGCCGGTGCCACCACCATCAACATCCCCGACACGGTCGGCTATACCGCGCCGCGCGAAAGCGCCGATCTGATCCGCAGACTGATCGAGGAAGTCCCCGGCGGCGACGAGATCATCTTTGCCACGCACTGCCACAACGACCTTGGCATGGCGACGGCAAACAGCCTTGCCGCGGTCGAGGCCGGTGCGCGACAGATCGAATGCACGATCAACGGACTTGGCGAACGTGCGGGCAACACGGCGCTCGAAGAGGTTGTGATGGCGCTGCGCGTGCGCAACGACATCATGCCTTACGAAACCGGGATCGATTCGACCAAGATCATGAACATCTCGCGCCGGGTCGCGACGGTGTCGGGCTTTGCGGTGCAGTTCAACAAGGCGATTGTGGGCAAGAATGCCTTTGCCCATGAATCGGGCATCCACCAGGACGGCATGCTGAAGAACGCTGAAACCTTCGAGATCATGCGCCCCGAGGACGTCGGGCTGGCCGCCACCAACCTTGTCATGGGCAAGCATTCGGGCCGCGCCGCGCTGCGTGCCAAGCTCGAAGACCTCGGGTACGAATTGGGCGACAACCAGCTCAAGGACGTGTTCGTGCGCTTCAAGGAACTGGCCGACCGCAAGAAGGAAATCTACGAGGAAGACCTGATCGCGCTCATGCGGATCGCAACCGACCCGGAGGAGGACCGCATCGCGCTGGTCTCCATGCATGTGGTCTGCGGCACCGAGGGGCCGAACCAGGCCCGGATGACGCTGAATGTGGACGGTGCCGAGCAGACCACCGAACAGACCGGCGATGGTCCGGTCGATGCGGCCTTCAACTGCGTCAAGGCGCTGGTGCCGCATGACGCGCGCCTGCAGCTTTACCAGGTGCATGCCGTCACCGAAGGCACCGATGCACAGGCCACCGTGTCTGTCCGGATGGAAGAGGACGGGCGGATCGTGACCGGTCAATCGGCGGATACCGATACGGTGGTCGCCTCGACCCGCGCCTATATTCATGCGCTCAACCGCCTGCTGGTCCGCCGCGAGAAGGGCGGCAGCGACAAGCGCGAGGTCAGCTACAAGGACGTGTCCTGACCGGCATGGTACCGCATTGGCAAAGGGCCCCCGAGACACCTCGGGGGCCTTTTCCGTTCAAATGGCCGCTAGGTCGTGTTGCCATTCATTGTCGACCACCCGCGCGAGACGGATTTTGCCGCTGGCGCCCTGATGTGAGCGCAGCAATGTGATCATTGGAAGCGAACATCCGGGATGGCAGAGGCAAAATCCGCCGCGCCCCGAAGGGGTTTCGCCAAAATTGCCATTTCCGCGTTACAGCGTCCCGCCTTTACTTTAAAAATGAACCACGTCGCCAATGTCCCGAGAGCGCGTAGCGCGCAGGGTATTGGCGCTTCAATTTCAAGGCGGGGCGCGCAAAGAGAGCTTGAAATAGCTGGCTATTCCTTCGCTCTCTTGCCTGGAACTGAGCAATTTTGGACTGAAACGGCTGGGCGAAAATGAATGTCAACACGACCTAGAACCTGCGCCGCCCTGTGCAGTGGCAGGCGCAGCCCCTGCACCAGCGCCGTCTCGACCGCGGGCAGGGTCACGCCCGGTCTCGACATCAGTTTGCGACATTCCCCGACAAGCGCGCCGCGCATTGCCTCGACCAGCGCGGCATCGCTCAGCTCTGACCGCGTGATCTTGGCGAACCGGGCTTCCTCAAGGATCAGATCCTCGATCAGCGGGTCGATCACCGCGCCGCCACCGCCGGGATACCGATAATAGCCCACGCCGCCGCCCTTGCCCATGCGCCCCTCGGACACCATGCGCGGCAGGATCGGAACGGTGCGTTCCGGCCCCCGCGCCAGCACCTTGTCCAGCCCCAGCAGGTCCTGCGCCTCGCATGGACCCAGCTCAAGGCCCCAATCGGTCAGTGCGGTGTCCAGTTCCCACGGGTTGGTGTGACGGAACAGCAAATCCTCGCCCCGCCGCCAGAACACATCCTGCAAGGCTGAGATCAGTGTGTTCAGGTTCATGCCACCGGGTCGAGGAACTTGTGTTTCGCGATGGTGCTCAGCAGGTCGTTCAGCGACGAACTGACCGTGCGGTTCGATGTATTCACCTGCGCCTCCGCCAGACCGTAAAGCGGGCTGCGCGAGTCCAGCAGATCGCGCAGCTGTGCCATCGCGACGGGATTACCCTGCATCGGGCGCAAGTCGCCCTGGGCGCGCACGCGCTGCATGTGTTCCGGGGGGCTGGTGCGGATCCAGATGGTGTGAAACCGTTCCCGCAGCCGGTCGTAGGTTGCGGGCTGCGCCACCAGCCCCCCTGCGACAGCCAGGATCACCCGGTCGTGGATGGAGGAAATGCGGTCCAGCGCCTCGGCCTCCAACCGGCGATAGCCGTCTTCGCCGTAGAACGCCATGACCTCGGACAACGGCATGTCGACGGCGTTCCTGATATCCTCGTTCAACTCGACAAAAGGGATCTTCAGCGCCTCGCCTGCCAGCCGCCCCAGCGTCGATTTCCCCGCGCCGCGCAGACCGATCAGGCAGATGCGCCCTGCCCGCATCAGCGACGGATCACGCGGCGCAAGCAGAGCGCCGACCTCGTGCTGCACCGCGGGCGGGGCGCTGCGGTAGAGCGCGGCAAAGCGTTGCGCATCGTGGTCCGTGGGGATCTCATCCGCCAGCAGCGCCTCCACCTTCAGATCCAGCGCCGCCGCCACGCGCGACAGCAACAGGATCGAGATATTGCCCTCGCCTGATTCAAGCTGGGCAAGATAGCGCGGCGACACGCCGGAGCGTTCCGACAAAACCCGGCGCGGCACGCCCTTTTTCTTGCGCGCCGCAGCCACCCGTTCGGCCACCCGCGCGATCAACGCGGCGCCGGCGTCGTTTGATTGGAGCGTATCGGGCATGGCATCCGGACCTCTGAATTAAGGCAATATTTCGCAATGCGCCGCGAAATTCAACTCACCAAGGGCGATAAGGTGCATTATTCCGCACGAATATGCGGTTCGATGATGGCCCGGAGATCCGGTGGCACCGGCTGGCTCTTGAACTGGTCCGCAATGGTGAAAACGCAGGTGAACCGCCCTTCGAAGCACAGCTTGCCATCCTGCGAGCCGTTCACGGCAAAGCTGATGGATTTTTCTCCCAGCCGGGTCGGAAAGGTATCGCACATCAAGGTGTGGCGCGGGGTGACAGGGCTGCGGAACTCCATCGCGAGGCTGACAAAGGGCGTGCCGACGTTGCGGTCGATCTCCATCTGGAACCAGCCGTCGCCGCCCAGATGGGCCTCCCACCAGCCGTTGATCGCATCCAGGGCGAAATAGGGCAGCCGCGCGGTATAGGCGATGCGCGCCGGGTCGCAGTCGGCCCAGGTGACGTTGACCGGGTGGATAAAGGGGTCGGCCATCAATAGGTCTCCACGTGATACCGCCCGTCCTCGCGCATGGCATCGCGCAGCGCGGTCCACTGCTGGCCGAGGCTTTCGGCGATGGAGGTCATGGCGCGTTCCACCCCTTCCTCCATGCCGCGCAGACCGCAGATGTAAATATGCGTGCGGTCATCCTGAAGCAGTTCTGCCACCCTGTCCTGCTCGGCCAGGATGCGGTCCTGCACATATTCCTTGTCCCGGTCCGGCGCGCGCGAGAACACCAGATGCTGTTTCAGCAGGCTCTCCGGCACCTTCTTGAGCGGCCCGAAGTAAGGCAGGCTGTCGGGCGTGCGCGCGCCGAAGAACATGGTCATGCCCCCGGTGGCACCGCTGCGCTGGCGCTGCATGGTAAAGGCCCGCATCGGGGCGGAGCCGGTGCCGGTGCAGATCAGCAGCAGATGCGATTCCGCCGTGGACGGCATCAGGAAGGTGGCGCCAAAGGGGCCTGTGACCTCGACCTCGGCGCCCTGTTCCAGATCGCACAGGTAGTTGGAGGCAAGGCCCTTGTCCTCCCGCTTCACCGTGAGCGAGATATTGTGATAGCCCGCCCGCTCTCCGTCGCGGGGCGAGGAAATGGAATAGAGCCGGGGCAGATGCGGCTTGCCCTCTGCGTCCGTGCCGGGGGGAATGATGCCGACCGATTGCCCCTCCAGCACCGGAAAGGGCAGCGCGCCGGGGTCCAGTATGATGTGGCGCACGTCATGGCTGGGGTCCCTGGTCAGCGGGTTGTTGCCCTGCACCTTCATCTTTGCGGGCTTGCCCAGCGTGTACATGTTGACCGTGGGCTTGCCCGCGCTGAGCGGGGCCCTCGCCTTGCCACCCGCGCCCTTGTGCGCCTCTGCCAGCAGGGCGGCAATCGGATCGGCCGCTTCCTCGTCATCGCTGGCGGGGGCGGGGTCGATGTCTTCCTGTTCGGGCAGTTCGTCGAATTCGAACTGCTGTTCCAGCGTGTAGGGGGTCTGCACCACCCGCCATTCGTCGATGGAACCGGTGGGGCAGACGGGGATGCAATCCATGCAGAAGTTGCAGATGTCCGGGTCCACGACGACGTTGTTGTCGTCATGGGTGATCGCGTCGATCGGGCAGGTCATCTCGCAGGTGTAGCAGCGGATGCAGATTTCCGGGTCGATCAGGTGCTGCTTGACGGGTGTGTTCATATGCGCTTTCCCCTCCGGCCCGCTGCTTGGGCGGCATGTCCCTTTTATAGGAAAGGCGCGTGACAGGCACGCACCTCTCAAGATTGCCGTAAGGTGGGGTTGAAACCCACCCTGCCCTTCAGGCCATGTGCAGCTTCACGTATTCGAAATCGCCCGGCTTGTTGTCGATCCCGACCTTGGGCGCGGCGATCCATGAGGCGTATTTACCCGGCTCATAGCAGGGCACCATCAGCGACTGGATGTAGTCGCCGTCGGCCTTGGTCGGCAGCCATTCGTCGCGCCGCTTGTGCCATTCGTCAGCCGAGATGATGTTGCCATCGGGGTCCACCGCCACGGTGCTGAACACGCCGATCTGGCGATGGAAGCCTTCGTGCGGCAGTTTCAGTTCGAAATCCACGCCCGCCTTGGCGATCTGCTTGTTCCAGCGGCCCACGCCGCCTGCCGCATCGCGCACATAGTCGTCGCGCAGGCGCATGTTGATCGCGGTCAGGGCCGGGGCGTCCTCGGTGACGATCTTGCCGTCCCTGATCGACGTCACCGGATAGGTGTCGCCGGTCAGCTTGTGATCGTCGTCGATCCGCTGCTCCATGTACCGCCCCTTGATGCCGGAGTTGAAGGCATTGGCGGCGTTGGTCGATACCTCCTGCCCGAAAAGGTCCAGCGACAGGGTATAATGCAGGTTCAGCTTTTTTTGGATCGTGGGCAGGTCGATCACGCCCAGATCGCGGATCTTGTTGATGTCAGTGGGGTCGGTGATGCCATGTTTCGCCATCGCCTCCAGCGTCGCCTGGATGGTACGGCCCACGCCGGTTTCGCCCACGAACATGTGGTGCGCTTCCTCGGTCAGCATGAAGCGGCAGGTGCGCGACAGCGGGTCGAATCCGGACTGAGCCAGCGATTCCAGCTGCATCTTGCCATCACGGTCGGTGAAATAGGTGAACATGAAGAACGACAGCCAGTCCGGCGTTTCCTCGTTGAAGGCCCCCAGCATCCGCGGCGCTTCGTCAGAACCGGACGAGCGGACCAGCAGGTCGTCCGCCTCTTCCCGGCCATCGCGACCGAAATACTTTTGCAGCAGATAGACCATCGCCCAGAGGTGGCGGCCTTCTTCCACGTTGACCTGAAAGAGATTGCGCATGTCATAAAGCGACGGCGCTGTCAGGCCGAGGAAACGCTGCTGCTCGACCGAACCCGGCTCCGTGTCGCCCTGGATCACGATCAGGCGCTTGAGCATGTTGCGGTATTCGCCCGGCACTTCCTGCCAGGCGGGTTCGCCGTAATGTTCGCCCATGGGGATCTTGCGATCCTCGACCGCGGGGGCCAGCAGCACGCCCCAGCGGTATTCGGGCATCTTGACGTAGTCGAACTTGGCCCAGCCCTTGGGGTCCACGCTGACGGCGGTGCGCAGGTAGACCATCGATTCCTGGAAGTTCTGCGGGATCAGATCGTTCCACCAGTTGATATAGCCGGGGTGCCATTTTTCCAGCGCCTTGAGGACTTTCTTGTCCTGGCTCAGGTTCACGTTGTTCGGGATCTGGGTGTCATAGCTTACGTTGATCAGGTCGAGCATTGGTTTCCTCCTAGGGGGGCCAAAATTTTCGAAAATTTTGGGCCGGATTTTCTAAAAATCCGGGCCCGTCACACACGTTCCATGTCGTATTCGCCGCGCTGGCCGGTGCCGTAGCGTTGCAGCGCGCCGTCCGCGCCCACCGCGTTCGGGCGCTGGAAAATCCAGTTCTGCCAGGCGGTCAGTCGGCCAAAGATGCGGGTTTCCATGGTTTCAGGCCCGGCAAAGCGCAGGTTGGCCTCCATCCCGGTCATCGCATCGGGTGAAAAGCTGGCGCGTTCCTCCATGAACAGGCGCACCTCGTCTTCCCAGTCGATATCGTCGTAGGCATAGGTGACAAGGCCCAGCTCTTCGGCCTCGTCGGCCTCCAGCGCCGCGCCGATGCTGGATTTCAGTTTCTCCACCTGTTCGGGCGTGCCCAGAAACCGGGTGGCCAGCCGGGTCAGGTCATTGCCCATCGGATAGGTGCCGAAGTTGCCGTCGGTCATCGTCACCGTGGCGGTGTGGCGATTGTCGCCGTCGAATTCCTCAAGCATCATATAGCTGCGGTCCACGGCCCAAAGCAGTTCGGCGAGAGGTCCGGCAAAGCATGACCCGTGCTCGACGATTGCCACAAGGCTGCGCGATGTCATGTCGATCCGCTTGAGCACGCGTTTCCAGTATTGCAGCACCTCGTTGGCCAGCCAGTGATCCCTGTTGTCCAGCAGCAGTGCCTCGTGGGCCACGACCTGCTCGGGGTCGCCCTGGGTCTGGAATTCGATCAGGCCGAGTTCCTTTTCGTTGTTGCGCAGGTGCAGGATCGCGTCGTCCAGCTCGCGGGCGCAGCGCAAAAGCCAGGCCGCGGCGCCTTTGGCGGTGAATGCGTCCATGTCGGCGGGCGCGCCGTCTTCGGGCCCCTTGATCGTCACGGTCGCGCGGCGGCCTTCGGGGTGCAGGGCCACCTCGACGGTCGAGTAGGTGATCGCATCGTCCGAGAAGCTGCGGCTGATCGGCGTCAGTTCGATGCCTTTCTCGACATCTGCCTTGTCGGACGCCGCTGCCATCTCCCTGGCGCGCTCCGCGACTGTCTCGTCGAACCTGGAGTTGGGAATGACCTCGTCGACCAGCCGCCAATCCTTGGCGCGCTTGCCTTTCACCCCCTCCTCGATGGAACAGAAGACATCCGCCAGATCGCGGCGCACCAGGCGCTTGTCGGTCACGCGGGTCAGCCCGCCCGTGCCGGGCAGCACCGCCAGCAGAGGCACTTCGGGCAGGGCAACGGAGGACGTGCTGTCGTCGGTCAGCATGATGTGGTTGCACGCCAGTGCCAGCTCGTAACCGCCCCCTGCACAGGCCCCTTTGACCGCGCAGATGTAGTTCTGGCCCGAATCGGCCAGCGCCGCCTCGTAGGTGTTGCGGGTCTCGTTGGTGAATTTGCAGAAATTGACCTTGTGGCTGTGCGCCGCACCGCCCAGCATCCGGATGTTCGCGCCCGCGCAGAACACCTTGTCCTTGGCCGATTGCATCACCACGACCTTGACCTCGGGATGTTCAAAGCGCATCCGCTGGACCACGTCGGCCAATTCGATGTCCACGCCAAGATCGTAGCTGTTCAGCTTCAGCTCATAGCCGTCGAACAACCCGCCCTTTTCGTCCACATCCATGAACAAACGCGCCACGGGGCCCTCGTACTGCACCTTCCAGTGGCGGTATTTCGTAGGATCGGTCTGAAAGTCGATGATCTTGGTCATGTATGCCTCTTTAGGGGACCCAGTGGCCGCGGATGTATTATAGTACCAATTCGGCCGCCAATAACCAGCTTATTGGATCAAAAAGCGGCCAGGAATGCACTATATTGCATTTCCCTGCCTCTCCAGGCTCCGTCTTGTCTGCGCGACCAACTCCCGCAGCTCCGGGACCCGCAGTCCCAGGATCAGCGCGTCCGCATCGCAGCGCGCCAGATGCCCCGCCACCATGTTGCACAACCGCCAGGCCGCCCGGGGGCGGCGCATGGTGATCTTGAGCCGCGCATTGGCCAGCTGGATCAGCGCCTGGGTGATGTCCCGCTCCTGCGACCCTTCGGGCGTGCGCATCCAGACGGCCTCCAGCACTTCATGACACTCCCAGTAATAGCCCGCTTCGAAATAGGCGCGCCCCGCTCTCCACGCCTCGGTCCGGTGCAACTCTGCCACCGGGACCTCGCCGGTGACGCTGGCCTTGACGGGATCGAACAGGTCTTCGGGGTGACGCGGCGTCTGGCCGGGAACATAGGCATGCGGTGGCAGGTCGATGTGCCCGGGCCGTTCAGGCAAAGTGAACCTCTTCCCGCTCCAGCCGGTGCAGCCGGGCGCAGAATTCGACGATGGCCCCCTCGGTCTCTTCGGGACGTTCGAGATGCGGCGCATGTCCGCAGTCGTCCAGGATCAGCGTTTCCAGCGGCGCATAGATGCGCTGCTCGATCTCAGCGATCTGGGCCAAGGTCCCGTAGGGGTCGCGCCGCCCCTGGATGGCCAACACCGGGATGCGCCAGTGGTCGATGCAATCGGCGACGTTCCAGCGTTCAAACCCGGGATGGGTCCAGGCATCGTGCCAGCCGCGAAAGGCACCGTCCACGTCCGCATGATACTTTGCCAGACGCACGCGCAGATCACCGTCGCGGTAAGCTTCGCCCGCCGCGCGGATCGCCGCCAGCCCCTCCGGCTCGGTAAAGAAGTGCGGCGCAATCAGCACGAGCCCCCGCACCCGAAGATCGGAGACCGACCCGGCATAGATGGCCGCAATCGTCGCCCCGTCGGAGTGCCCCAGAAGCAGCGCCTGTTCGATCCCCGCAGCATCCAGCAATGGCCCCAGCACCTGGGTCGCTTCGCGGGTCTGGTAGTCCAGCGGGCGCGGCAGATCGGCAGGGTCCGATGCGCCGTAGCCCGCCCGCGCGTAGGCCAGCACGCCAAAGCCGGTAGCCGCCGCCAACCGGGACGGCAAATCGCGCCACTGCGCGATTGAGCCAAGGCCTTCGTGCAGCATCAACAGCGTCGGCGCCGCATCCGGCGGCGGACCCCAACAGGCATATTCCAGCCCCTGCCCCGCCACTGTCAGCTTCTGGTCCGGTTTCTCGCTCCATTCGATCGACATCAGCGCCCCTCTCTCAGCCTGAAACGCTGGATCTTGCCCGTCGCGGTCTTGGGCAATTCATCGACCACGTCGATCCAGCGCGGATATTTCCACTTTCCGATCTTTTCCTTGACGTGATCCTTCAGGATATCGTGGATCGTTTCCGCGTTCTCTCCGGCCTGCAACACGACGAAAGCCTGGGGTTTCTCCAGCCCGTCCGCGTCCCGCTTGGCAACAACCGCCGCCTCCAGCACCGCGGGATGACTGACCAGCGCGCCCTCGACCTCAAAGGGGGACAGCCAGATGCCGGACACCTTGAACATGTCGTCGGTACGCCCGCAATAGACCAGCCGTCCGTCGGCCCGTTTCTCGTATTTGTCGCCGGTCCGGGTCCAGATCCCCTCGAAAGTCCCGCGCGACTTGTCCCGCTGGTTCCAATAGCAGTTCGCGGCAGATGCCCCGTTGACCAGCAGCTCTCCGATCTCGCCCGGGGCGACCTCTTCGCCATCTTCGCCCACCAGTCGCAGCGCGTACCCCGGCACGGCGCGACCGGAGGTGCCATAGACGATGTCGCCCGGCACGTTCGACAGAAAGATGTGCAGCATCTCGGTCGATCCGACCCCATCCAGGATGCTGACACCGGTGTGTTTCTCCCAGCGTTTCCCCACCTCTTCGGGCAGTGCCTCTCCGGCCGAAATACAGATCCGCAACGGCGCGTCGGGCGCACCGGTGCTGTTCATCTGTGCCACCATACCGGCAAACAGCGTCGGCACCCCGCAAAAGATCGTGGGTCTGTGCGTGTTGATCGTGTCGATCATTGCCGGCGGGGTCGGTCTGCCGGTGTACAGGATCACACTGGCCCCGACCGACAACGGAAAGGTCATCGCGTTCCCCAACCCGTAGGCGAAAAAGAACTTGGCCGCCGACAACACCACATCGTCCTCTCGAATGCCCAAGACCTCGGCCCCGTAGGTGTCCGCGGTGGCACGCAGGGCGGAATGCACATGCGCCACGCCTTTCGGCTGCCCGGTCGATCCGGAGGAGTAGAGCCAGAAGGCGACTTCGTCGCTGCTGACGGGGATCGTGTCCTGCGCGGGCGCGTCGGCGATGAAGGTGGCGAAATCAGTCGTGTCATCGGGCGCATCGCCGATCACCACCACCTGCCGCAGATACGGATTGTCGCGCACCGCCGGTGCCACGGCCTCCCACAAGGGGGCAGAGACAAAGAGGATCGCGGCACGGGAATCGCGCAGGATCGCATCGTAGACGGGGGTAGCCAAAAGAGTGTTGAGCGGGACCGGGATGATACCGGCCTTCAGCGCGCCCCAGAAGATCTGCGGAAACTCGATCTGGTCCAGAACCAGCATCGCCGCGCGCTCCTCGGGGCGGATACCGGCACGGGTCAGCGCCCCGGCCACACAGGACGCGCCGCCCGCCATGTCGGAATAGCTCAGGGTGCGTCCGGTTTCCGCCTCGGTATAGGCGATCTTGCTTCCCCGGCCCTCGGCGATATGGCGATCGACGAAAAAACGCGCGGCATTCGCTTGTGTTGACAGCATCCGTTCCTCCCGAAGTCACCACATGGTGCAGCTTAGTGCCGCAATCGCAAGCTTGACCGGAGAAAGATGCACTTTACTGCATCAAAGCTGGCGAACCGTCCGCCTATGTCAAAAGAAACAGGGTGATGCTGGGGAAGGCCACCAGCAGGATCACACGCACAATATCGGAGCCGACAAAGAACATCACGGCCTTGTAGGTCTCCTTCATCGGGGTGTCGCGGTCCATCGTGTTGATGATGAACAGGTTCATCCCGACGGGCGGCGTGATCAACCCCACCTCGACCACGATCAGCACCAGGATGCCGAACCAGATCGCGACGTGCTCCGCGCTCATCCCGAAGTCCATGGCCGATATCACCGGAAAGAAGATCGGGACCGTCAGCAGGATCATCGAAAGGCTGTCCATCAGGCAGCCGAAGATCAGGTAGAAGAGCAGGATGATGCTGAGCACCAGCAACGGGCTGAAGCCCTGTGTCACCACCCAGTCCGCCATGAACTGGGGCACCCCCGACAGGGCCAGAAACCCGTTGTAGAAGCCCGCCCCCAGCACGATGAAAAAGATCATCGCGGTGGTCTTGGCGGTGCCCAGCAGGCTGTCGCGCAGCACCGCCCAGTTCAGGCTGCCGGACAGCAGGGCGACCAGCCCGGTGCCCGCGGCGCCGATGGCGGACCCTTCGGTCGGGGTGAACCAACCCAGATAGATGCCGCCCACGACAATGAAGAAGATCACCAGCACCGGCCAGGTGTCGGCCAGCGCGCGGAACCGTTCGGCCATTGGGACGGCAGGGCGTGTGCCGGCCGCTTTGGGGTATAGCCGGACGTAGATTGAAATGGTGATGACATAGCCGATCGCGGCCAGCACACCGGGGATGAAGGCGGCCAGGAACAGTTTGGCAATATTCTGTTCGGTCAGGATGGCATAGATCACCAGGATCACCGAGGGCGGGATCAGGATGCCCAGCGTCCCGCCCGCCGCCAGTGTCGCGGTCGAAAAGCCTCCGGAATAGCCGTAGCGGCGCAATTCCGGCAGCGCGACCTTGGACATCGTCGCCGCAGTGGCCAGCGAAGACCCGCAGATCGCGCCAAAGCCCGCACAGGCCCCGACCGCCGCCATCGCGACCCCGCCCCGCCGATGGCCGAGGAAGGATTCAGCCGCCTTGAACAGCGCAGCCGACATGCCCGACAGGGTCGCGAACTGGCCCATCAGCAGGAACATCGGGATGATCGACAGCGAATAGCTGGAAAAGGTCGTGTAGGTTTCGGATTTCAGCTTGGCCAGCAGCGGTGTCGGGTTGCCCCCCATAAAGAAGTACCAGCCGCCAAAGCCGCAGAGCATCATCGCGAGCCCGATGGGCGCCCGCAGAAACACCATCAGCAGCAAGACCGGGAAGGACCAGAACCCCAGTTCGAGACCGCTCATCTCAGTGCTCCCCGAGGTCGGTGGGCAGCAGGTCGCGCCCCTGTACCGCCACCATCACGCGCATCGTGGCGCACCAGACCGCGACGATGCAGGCGACAATCCCGGCGGCAAAGCTGCAGGCAT
Source organism: Sulfitobacter sp. THAF37 (assembly GCF_009363555.1). NCBI lineage: Bacteria > Pseudomonadati > Pseudomonadota > Alphaproteobacteria > Rhodobacterales > Roseobacteraceae > Sulfitobacter > Sulfitobacter sp. THAF37. The sequence continues at coordinate 1,545,957 of NZ_CP045372.1, read as the reverse complement.
AGGCCCACCAGACCGGAAACTGCAGGAACAGGGTTGTTTCGCCATTGCCATAGTACCGTTCCAGCCCGCCGAACAAGCGCCAGATCAGCAGCACGATGACGGCCGTGAGGACAACTTCCCAAAAGGCGGCGATCCACCGGTTGACCCGATCCGGCAGGCCAGAGGTAAAGATATCGACGGTCGCATGGGCCCCGAAGAGCTGACAGATCGGCAGGAACGAGAAAATGGCAAAGGCTACGCCAGCTTCCAGCAATTCGTAGCTGCCATTGATCTCTCCCACCCCGAGGTCGAGCAGGAATTGCGACAGCCCCGTCAGCGCCGTGTCGAAGAAATCCGTATGCAGAAACTTGTTCAGAGACCGCCCGACGATCGACAACGTGGTCAGCACGATCAGCGCCAGCAGGACGAAACCGCCCAGAATGGCGGTGGCACGGGCCAGGGCGTGGACAAGTCGACGCATCCGCGAGAACCTTTCGGTAGAATAGTGCAAAAAGCTGCCCCGCAATAGCGAGGTTGCGGGGCAGCCGAATGCGCGGGTCTTTACTGCTGGTAAGCGTCCATCAGCGACTTCGCTTCGTCGATCAGCGCCTGGCCGTCGATGCCCTTGTCCTGCATGTCGGCGACCCACTCATCGTAGATCGGCTGTGCCGCGTCACGCCAGACGGCGGTCTCCTCGGCGTTCAGGGTGACGATGTTGTTGCCCGCATCCACGGCGGCCTGCCGGGCGGGGCCATCCGAATCCGCCTGCGTGCCGCCGGCAAAGATCGAGAACTCCAGCCCGGAATTGTCGTCGATAACCTTCTTCAGGTCGTCCGGCAGGCCCTCGTACCGGTCCTTGTTCATCGCCAGTACGAACGTCAGAGTGTAAAGTGCGCCGTCGAATTCGGTGTGGTTCTTCACCAGCTCCGGCACCTTGAGGGACGCAGTGACCTCCCACGGGATGGTGGTGCCGTCGATGACGCCCTTGGACAGGCCTTCGGGAATGGCGGGAACCGGCATGCCGACCGGCGTCGCCCCGGTGACTTCCAGCAGGCGGTTCACCAGGCGCGACCCACCGCGGATCTTCATCCCCTGCATGTCGTCGGGTGAGCGGACTTCCTTGTTTGCATGGATCAGACCGGGGCCATGAACCCAGGTGCCCAGGATGTGGACGTCCTTGAACTCGGTGTCCTTCATGTGCTTCTCGAACATCTGCCAATAGGCCGAAGAGGCGGCGCGCGCATCGTCCACCATGAAGGGCAGTTCGAACACCTCGGTCGAGGGGTAGCGCCCCGGCGTGTAACCCACGACGGTCCAGACCACATCGGCCACGCCATCAATGGCCTGGTCCATCAGTTCGGGCGGGGTGCCGCCCAGCTGCATGGAAGGATAGCGTTCAACCTTGATGCGGCCGCCGCTGTCTTCCTCGACGCTGTCGGCCCAGACGTCCAGCACCAGCTTCGGCACATTCGCCTGCGGCGGCAGGAACTGGTGGAGGCGGAGGGTCACATCCTGCGCCATGGCCGTGGTCACGGTGAACGCGGTTGCAAGCGCCGCACCCGCGGCCCCCAGCAGGGTTCTGCGAAACATCATTGGTCTTCTCCCTATCATGATTCCCGACCTCGCCCTTATTGCCGGACGATGGCGGAATTTGAATGCCATAAGATCAGACATTACAGGTCTATCGCCGTCAACAAGGGGTTGCGGCCAAGCTGAGCAATTCATGAAAAAAGCGGGCGGCTGTCCCGATTTCGGCATTATATTTCCGGTTGCGCCCTGACGGGCCGCGCCCCTTATCAGGCGGCGTCGGGTCATGCGACGGACAGGGAAATGGTGGCGTTAGGTGGACTTGAACCACCGACCTAACGATTATGAGTCGTTCGCTCTAACCAACTGAGCTATAACGCCATGAGCGCGTGGACTATGCCAGCCCACAGCCCCCGTCAAGCATAAATCCGCGATCTGTCGCCTTCATCGGCGAACCGGCCCGATCCGGTGATCATCACCGGCCCCACGCGAGACAGGCAAGACGCAGAAGGCGCCGACACCAGTGCTGAATGCCTGCGCTAGTGCAGCCCTTGAAACTAAATCCAATCGGATCACGTACCTTCCCATACCGTAACAGACACCCAATGGGGAATCAGATATGAAACCGATCAAACTGACACTGGCCGCTTCTGCCCTCGCACTTTCGGTCACAGCGGCTTTCGCGCAGGACAACCCGATGGTGGGCGGCGCAGAAATGTTCGCAGACCGCAATATCGTTGAGAATGCCGTGAACTCGGCGGATCATACCACCCTCGTTTCCGCCGTGCAGGCGGCCGGCCTGGCGGAAACGCTGTCCGGCCCCGGCCCCTTTACCGTATTTGCGCCGACAAACGAAGGATTTGACCGCCTTGAGGAAGGGGCCGTCACCACATTGCTGGAGCCCGCCAATCGTGAACAACTGACCCAGACGCTGACCTGCCATGTGGTCGACGGGGTGGTCACTGCCGAGGCGCTGACCGGCATGATCGAAGCGGGTGGCGGCAGCCATGCGATCCCGACCTTGGGCGGTTGCACACTGACAGCTTCTTTCGCTGATGACGGTCGTGTGCTGATCGTCGATGAGAACGGCAATGGTGCGTTTGTCACCATCCCGGATGTGAACCAGTCCAACGGGATCATACACGTGATTGACGGCGTGATGCTGCCCAAGCAGTAACGTTGACCATAGTTTGCTAGATTGCCCCCCGCAGCCCGGTTGCGGGGGGTTTTGGGTAGGCAGCGCCTGTCGCGCTTGACCTGACGGTCCTGCTGGCACAGCATGGGGCATGACACCCGGAAAGGCATATCTGGACAGCGACACCATCCGCGGGCTCGCCGCCCGGTCGGACCTCATGGGGGCTTGGCTGGTCCTGCACTGCTGGGGTGTGATCGCCGGGGCTGTCGGCCTGTTCGCGCTATGGCCGAACATCCTGACCGCCCTTCTGGCCGTCGTGCTGATCGGCTCTCGCCAGCTGGGCCTCGCCATCCTGATGCACGAAGCGGCACACAATGCCCTTTTCAAGACCCGCCGGATCAACGAATTCGCGGGGGAATGGCTGTGCGGGCGGCCGATCCTGGCCGAGCTGGCCAGTTACCGCCACTATCACCTGACCCATCACCGCCACACCCAGACCGACAAGGACCCCGACCTGGTGCTGTCGGCCAAATTCCCAACTTCTCACGCCAGCCTGCGCCGCAAATTCATCCGGGACCTGACCGGGCAAACCGGCGCGCGGCAATTGATCGGCCAGATCATGATGTCCCTGCGCCTGGCCGGGGACGACGACGCGATCGAGGCGGCCAATCAGGATGCCGCGCAGGCATTCAAAGCGCGGGACCTGTGGAAATCATTGCCGGTATTTGCGGGCGTTGCGCTGGTGATGAGCATTGCCGGAGAATGGTGGTACGGCCTCGCGTTCTGGATACTGCCCTACCTCACGTGGTTCCAGCTGGTTCTGCGCATCCGCAACATTGCCGAACACGGTGCAACCGAACAGTCCGAGAATCCCTTGCAGAATGTTCGCACCACCCGCGCGGGCCCCATCGCCCGTGCGCTGGTTGCGCCCTACTGGGTCAACTACCACCTTGAACATCACATGGTGATGCACGTCCCCTGCTGGCGGCTGCCCGAGATGCACGAAGCTCTCTGCAAGGCCGGGCTTGGCGGCCGTATGCGCGTCTCTCCCAACTATGGCCATGCCCTGGCCGAGGCCGGCTGGTAGGTACGGCCCGTACCGGCCAGCTGAAACCCGGCTTCAGTGCGCCGGTGCGGTCACGGCGTCCAGCAACGTGCGGCCGCCGTCGATCACCATGATCTCTCCGGTCATGAAGGCCGAACTGTCCGCCGCCAGAAACTGCACCGCCTCGCAAAGCTCGTTCGGAGAGGCGATGCGCCCAAGCGGGGTGTTTTTGCGGATGTCGTCGCGCCATTCGCGATTCTCGGCCACTGCTGCCCGCAACGAGGCGCTCATCACGCTGCCGAAAGAGATCGCGTTTACCCGGATCCGGTGCTGCGCCAGCGACAGCGCCATGGACCGGGTCATCTGCTGCACGGCGGAGGCCGCGATGGCATAGCCCATCAGCTCGGGCCGGGTCTGCTTGGACGCGGTCGAGCAGAGGTTGATGATCGACCCCACCTGCCCCTTGGCCTCGGGGTCGGCCTGTTTGATCATTCTTCGGGCGACCGCCTGCGTGAGCCGCAGCGCCGTCATCAGATTCTGTTCCAGCAGCGTCTCGACCGAGGTGTCTTCGACGTCCAGCGCGTCGGAGGTCAGGACCTGCCGCGAGGCATTGACCAGGATATCCACCTGATCGAAAGCGTCGATCGTGGCAGAGATCAGGTTGGCGATGGTCAGGCGCTGGCGCAGATCGCCCGCGAAAACGCGGATGTTGCCGTCGTCAGGCTCGCTGCCCAGCTCCTTGATCAGTTGCTTTTCGTCGGCATCGGCACACATGACATTGGCCCCCGCATCCGCGAGGTGGCGGGCGATGGACAGGCCGATGCCGTTGGCGGCACCCGTGACGATCGCGGTCTTGCCGGTTATCGAAAAAGACATCGCTTTCCCTTCTCAGATCCGATCAGCGCCGGGCCGACCGCACGGGTCTGGACGCATGAAACAGTTTGAAACGCGCATCCCCGCCCAGTTCCTCGACATGGTCGAAGTTCTTTTTCAGCTCTGCCTCATACGGCAGATGGCGGTTCGCCACCATCCACAGATTGCCGTTTGGCTGCAAGAGCCTTGCCGCCGCGGCGACGAAAGCCTGGCCGATCTGCGGCTCGGCGGCGCGGCCCTGATGGAATGGCGGGTTCATGACGATGCTGTCCATCCGGTGCGGCGGCGCCCATTTTGTGGCGTCCTCCCAGTGGAACTTGGCACGGTCGTCGGTGACGTTGTGACGCGCGCATTCCAGCGCACTGTGGCCGGCCTCGACCAGGTGCACCGTCTTGACGCTTTCGCGGGTCAGCACATGCGCGGCCAGAAACCCCCAGCCCGCGCCCAGATCCGCAACTTCCGCCCCCAGCTTGGCCGGCAAGGCATCGACCAGCAGCGCCGAGGCAAGATCGACCGCATCGGCCGAGAACACCCCCGGCGCCGTCCAGAACCCGCCCGGCGTCTGCGACGGCACTTCGGCCCAATCGGCGAAAAAATCGCTGGCCGCGGCGTCGATCCAGAACAGTTTGCCATGCGCCTTTGATATCGGGCCGTTCACTGTGACCCGGGCTTTCATCTCGCGAAATATGGAATCGATGCCCTGCGTTTTCTGACCGTCGATCACGACAACCCCGTCGCAGGTGCCACAGGCCGCCGCGATCAGGGCACGAGCCTCGGATTTGGCGCGGGGCAGGCAGACGATGGCGGCGGCATAGCGGTCGCGGATCATCCGCACCGCAGTATATCCGCGCGCTTCCCAGGCATCGAAAACAGGTTTGAAATCCTGTACGATATGACAGCGATCACGGTCGATCCCGGGCAGCTGCGCGTCCTCGGGGGGCCGGAAAACGGCGATCTGCCCCTCTTCCGGCAGCTCAAGCCCGCCTTGAAGAGCCAGATCCAGACGTGCGTCAATCACACGCTATTCTTCTTTTTCCATCGTGCACTGCAACGGATGCTGATGCCGACGCGCGAAATCCATCACCTGTGCGACCTTGGTTTCCGCGATCTCGTGGCTGAAGACCCCGACCACGGCCAGCCCTTTCTTGTGGACCGTCAGCATGATCTCGAACGCCTGCGCATGATTGAGCCCGAAGAATCGCTCAAGCACATGCACGACGAACTCCATCGGTGTGAAGTCGTCGTTCAGCAGCAGCACCTTGTAGAGCGGCGGCCGCTTCGTCTTGGGCTTGGTCTTGGTCAGCAGATCGGTCTGACCGTCATCGTCCGACCTGTTCGCCATCATGTATTCGTCAGGGCGCATTGCTGCTCCGGCAGGTTGCTGTGCGTTGTGAGTCGTGTGTGGGTGTATATAACCTGTTCGCGTTACGAGAAAAGAGGCAGCTTGGAAATGTCCACGCCATTGACCACCATCGGTTTCGACGCCGACGACACGTTATGGCAGAACGAACAGTTCTTTGCCCTCACGCAGGACCGCTTTGCGGAGCTTCTGGCCGACCACGCCGACAAACCGGATCTGATGGACCGCCTGACCGAGGCGGAAAGGCGCAACATTTCGCATTATGGTTTTGGGATCAAGGGGTTCACCCTGTCGATGATCGAAACCGCGATCGAGATCACCGACGGCAAGGTGCCAGCCACGGTGATCGGCGACATCCTCGATGCGGGTCGCGATATGCTGTCCCATCCGATCGAGCTGCTGCCGGCCGTCGAGGACACGCTTGAGCTGCTGCGGAGCGACCATAAGCTGGTGATGATCACCAAGGGCGATTTGCTGGACCAGATGCGCAAGGTCGAACAATCGGGCCTGCGGGATCGATTCGATGCGATCGAAGTGGTCTCGCACAAGACACCCACCGAATATGCCGACATCTTCGAGCGTCACGGCACCGGCGCGGATCAGGGGATGATGGTGGGCAATTCAATGGCCTCGGACGTTTTACCGATGCTGGAAGCGGGCGGCTGGGGCGTGCTGGTGCCGCATGGGCTGACCTGGGCGCTGGAACACGCCAAGGCGCCTGAGAACCACCCGAGGTTCGCGGAAATCCCTGATCTTTCGAAGCTGCCCGATCTCATCCGGCGGTGCAAATCGGCGAGCTGAGATGCCATCAGGACGCAGTCCTTGGAAAAAGGCATTTCCGCCCAGCTATCGCCACATTTTCGCCTTAATGGCCCCTATTGTGGCGCCATTTTAGGTTGCCGCTAGATGTGGACGGCACGTGCGCCTGTTTTCTATGATTTACCAGTACGTTATGACTTCTCCCAAAATTGAACCTGTGTTACCTTACTCCCAATCAAAATGAGGCCAGCCGAAAAATCGGCGGTCCAGAGGCAAAAAAGGCAGGTTCAAAATGAAGGCGCGGCGCATTCAGCCGGCCCGCTTCGGGCTATTTTTCATCGCGGCAATATGGCTTCTCGTGGTCTTACCGCTCAGCGCCATCGCAGCCCCCTATGCCGCCTATGTGATCGACGCCCGAACCGGGAAAGTGCTTCATTCACAGAACGCGGACACCCGGTTGCATCCGGCGTCCCTGACCAAGATGATGACGCTCTACATCGCTTTCGAGGCGGTCCGCCGGGGTGAAATCGGCCTGGATACCGAGGTGACGATCTCAAAGAATGCAGCCGCTGAGCCGCCCAGCAAGCTGGGTATGCGTCCGGGCCAGAAGATCAAGCTGCGGTACCTGATCCGCGCTGCGGCGGTGAAATCGGCCAATGACGCCGCCACCGCAATCGGGGAAGCGATCGAAGGGTCCGAAGCCAAATTTGCCCGCCGGATGAACCGCACCGCGAAATCGTTGGGCATGACGCGCACCACCTTCAAGAACATGCATGGCCTGACCGAGGCGGGCCACCTGTCCACCGCCCACGACATGACCCTGATGGGGCGGCATCTGCTGTATGACTACCCGCAGTACTACAACCTGTTCTCGCGCATTACCGCCGATGCCGGGGTCCGCAAGGTCAGCCACACCAACCGCCGTTTCCTGTCGTCCTACAAGGGTGCGGACGGGATCAAGACCGGCTACACACGGGCGGCGGGCTTCAACCTCACCGCCTCTGCGGAACGGGGCAATGAACGGATCATCGTTACCGTCTTTGGCGGCAAATCCACAGCATCGCGCAACGCCAAGGTGGCGGAACTGATGGACCTTGGCTTCCGCCGGGCCCCGTCGAACGCCCCCCTGAACAAGCCGAAGCGCGAGATGGTCTATGCGGACGTGGAGGACGAGGACACCGGCAACAGCGCCGGTGGCGCGGGCAAGACGATCCGCCTCGTCGGCGCGGTCACGACGTCCAAGCGACCGCAGTTGCGGCCCGGCACAGAGGCTCAGGTGCTTGTCGCCGCTGCCGATCCGGTGGTCAGCAACGCCGACGTCACCGCGGCGCTGAAGGAAGCGGTGCAGAGCCCCGCGATCACTCCCCCGGCGCCCGCAGCGGAAGATGGTGTGGTCACACTGGCCTCTGCCGCCCAAGTTTCGGCGCGGCCAACGATCCGCCCCCAGGCCATGGTTGCCGCGGCGGCCCCCGCGCCGGTAGAGCAGGAAGTTGTCAGCCGGGTCTCGACCTCGGGCGGGCGGCAATGGGGTGTGAACCTGGGCCGTTATCCCAGCCGCTATGCCGCCGAGAAGGTGCTGCTGAAGACTGCGCTGTCTGAAATGGCCACGCTGGACGGAAGCCTGCGCAAGGTGGTGAAGCGGCCACAGGGGTTCGATGCGAATTTCCTCGGAATGACCCGCGACAGCGCCGACCTGGCGTGTCGCAGGCTTGCCGCGCGCAACATCAGCTGCTTCATGGTAGGGCCGGGTTGACTGGCGGATCCTGAGCCGCCTCGCGGCGGATCCATTGCACGAAATCCTTCAGCGCGGGCCGCATGACGCCGGGCCGCGTTACCAGGTGATACCCCGCTCCGGGCCGGTCCGCCCGATGCAACTCGCGCAGGCGTCCCGACGCGATATCCCGCGCGACGAACAGGTGCACCGTCACCGCCACCCCCTGCCCGTCCCGCGCCCCATCCAGCAGCAGATTGCCCGGCACCTGCATCAGTGCCCTGGGCGCAAGGTCCCCCTGCCCAAGGCGGCGTAACCAGTCTGTGCTTTCCGTGGTGCTCGCCTCTTCCAGCCAGGGATAGTCGGACAGCGTTTCCAGCGGCGGCAAAGGCCCCTCCCCTACCAGCCTGGGCGCGGCAACGACGACCATGGGCGACAGCGTCAGCAGTTCCGTCTCAAGCCCCGGCCAGGGGCCCGTGCCATAGCGGATGGCGATGTCGATACCATCCGGCGACAGCTCCGCCAGCGCAGGCGTCGGGTCGAGCCGCAGGCTCGCCTCCGGGTGGGCGGCACGGAAGGACGGCAGGCGGGGCATCAGCCACGAGGCCGCAAAGGTCGGCGTGCAGGAGATATGCAGCGGTCGCGCATCGCGTTCGCCGGTGATGTCCTGCGCCGCTTCGATCATTGCGGCAAAGCCCGCATGGAGCGCCTTGGCCAGAATCTCGCCCTTGGGCGTCAGCCGCATGGATCGGCCCGACCGGTCCAGCAGCGCCACGTCCAGATGTGCCTCCAACGCGCGCAGCTGCTGGCTGATCGCCGCATGGCTGACCCCCAGCGCCGTGCCTGCCGCCTGCACATTACCGCATTGGGCAAAGGCAGAGAAAGCACGCAGCGCGGCCAGCGGTGGAAGAGCTCTCCAATCCATATGTAACCCTGACTTTCATGCTTCAATATTACATGAGTCGCATTTGGCCCCAATTACCTCAATATGTGAAGGGTCAAAGTCAAAACCGGAGGAAAAGAGATGTTACATATCTACGCAGCAGCCATGCGCACGGCGATCCGGGCAGACAGGCCCACCCCGACTGAAAAACGGCATCGGTGGCGGCCCACCGGCACGCGCAGCCCCGACGGGTTCAGGTAAGACGGCCCGCAATGTAAGCGAACGCCGGCGCGCCTTCAGGTCGCCGCCTGCAGAAGGGTCTGTGTGTATTCGGTCTGCGGGTTGTCATAGAGGTCGTCCGCCGGCCCATATTCGATCACATCGCCCCGCTTCATCACCAGCACATTGTGCGACATCGCCCGAACCACCCTCAGGTCGTGGCTGATGAAGAGATAGGCCAGCCCGTATTTCTCCTGCAGGTTCCGCAGCAAATCGACGATCTGGACCTGAACGGTCATGTCCAGCGCGCTCGTCGGTTCGTCCAGCACCAGCAGTTTCGGCCGCAACACCATCGCGCGGGCGATGGCAATCCGCTGGCGTTGCCCGCCGGAGAACTCATGCGGGTAGCGGTCCATGGTTGCCGGATCGAGCCCCACTTCCTCCATCACCTCGTGCACCAGCACGCGCTGGTCCTGCCCCTTGCCGATGCCATGAATGCCGAGGCCTTCCGAGATGATCTGGAAACAGGTCATCCGCGGGCTGAGCGACCCGAACGGGTCCTGAAAGACGATCTGCATGTCCGCCCGCAGCCGTCGCAGCTGCCGGGTGGACCACTTGCGCACGTCCTCGCCGATAAAGGTGATCCGCCCTTCCGACTGGATCAGCCGCATGATCGCCAGTGCCAATGTCGTCTTGCCAGACCCGCTTTCGCCCACGATGCCCAGCGTCTCGCCCGCGCGGACCGACAGGGTCGTGTCGTTCACCGCCTTCACATGTCCGACGGTGCGCCGCAGCAGGCCACGCTGGATCGGAAACCAGACCTTGAGATTCTCGGTCGATACGATCTCCGGCGCGTCAGCCGGGACCGGTTCGGGACTGCCCGTGGGTTGGGCGCTGAGCAGTTTCAGCGTATAGGGATGTTGCGGATTGTCGAAAATCTCGTGCGTGGGGCCCTGCTCGACGATCACGCCCTTCTGCATCACGCAGACACGGTCGGCGATGCGCCGCACGATGCCAAGGTCGTGCGTGATGAACAGCAGGCCCATGCCTTCGCTGTCCTTGAGTTCTTTCAGCAGTTCGAGAATCTGGGCCTGGATTGTCACGTCCAGCGCGGTGGTCGGCTCGTCCGCGATCAGCACGTCCGGCTTGTTGGCCAGCGCCATGGCGATCATCACCCGCTGACGCTGACCGCCGGAAAGCTGGTGCGGATAGGCGCCCAGTCGGCTTTGCGCGTCGTTGATCCCCACCCTTTCCAGCAGTTCCAGGATGCGCGCCCGCGCGTCGTCCCCCACCAGTCCCTGGTGCAAAGCGATGCTTTCGCCCAGCTGTTTTTCGATGGTGTGCAGCGGATTGAGCGAAGTCATCGGTTCCTGAAAAATGAAACTGATGTCGTTGCCGCGCACCTTGCGCAACAGCGCCGCGTCCGCGCCGATCATCTGCTGCCCGTCATAGGTGACGGAGCCGGAGACCTCGGCGCTGTCGCCCAGAAGCGACACGGTGGACAGCGCAGATACGGATTTGCCGGAACCGCTTTCGCCCACCAGCGCCACGGTCTCGCCCCGCTGCACGGTAAAGGACACGCCGCGCACCGCATTGACCAGTGCACCGTCCTGCCGGAACGAGACGTTCAGGTCGCGGACATCCAGTAAAGGTGCGCTCATGCCTTCGCCCCCTGGCCGATTTCTTCGAAGAAATCGGGCCGGAAATTCCGTAATTTCCGTGTCCGCGTCATGAGAAGGTCTTTCTGGGGTCAAAGGCGTCGCGGATGCCTTCGAAAATAAAGACAAGCAGCGACAGCATGATGGCAAAGGTAAAAAACGCGGTGAAAGCCAGCCAGGGCGCCTGCAGGTTCTGCTTGGCCTGCAGGGTCAGTTCGCCCAGCGACGGGGCGGAAGACGGCAGGCCGAAGCCAAGGAAGTCCAGGATCGCCAGTGTGCTGATCGTGCCGGTGATGATGAAGGGCAGGAAGGTCAGCGTGGCAACCATCGCGTTGGGCAGCATGTGGCGGAACATGATGGTGGTGTTGCTGACCCCCAGTGCCCGCGCCGCGCGCACGTATTCAAGGTTGCGCGCGCGCAGGAACTCGGCCCGCACGACGCCCACCAGCCCGGTCCAGGAAAACAGGACCAGCAGGAAGACCAGCAGCCAGAAACTTCGCCCGAGGATCGCGAACATGATGATGATCACATAGATCGACGGCGTCGCCGACCAGATCTCGATCACCCGCTGGAAAATCAGGTCCAGCCATCCACCGAAGAACCCCTGCAACGCGCCGGCAATGATCCCGATCACCGTGGCGGCGCCGGTGACGATCAGGGTGAAAAGGATCGACAGGCGGAAACCGTGGATCACACGGGCCATGACGTCGCGCTTGGTGCCGTCAGTGCCCAGCCAGTTCTGTCCGTTGGGCGGCAGCGGCGCGGCCCCGGGGCGGTCTACTGCGGTATTGAAGGAATAGGGGATGACCGGCCAGACCGACCAGCCGTTCTGGATCGGCTCCCCGTCGATCTCGCCGTCCTGGGCATCTTCGTAATAGCCTTCGGGGTCGTCGAAACACAGGTCCATGCCCCCGGTCGCGATCAGGCATTTCACCTCCGGATCGCGATAAACCGCTTCGGTCTGGAAGTCTCCGCCGAACGCCGTCTCGGGATAGAAGTTGAAGATCGGCATGTAGTATTCGCCCCGGTAGCTCACCAGGATCGGCTTGTCGTTCGCCACGAATTCGGCGAACAGCGAAATACCGAACAGCACCGCGAAAATCCACATCGACCAATAGGCGCGGCGGTTGCGGCGGAAGTTGTTCCAGCGCCGCCGGTTCAGCGGCGACAGCCAGCCGCGCGGTGCCTTGGTCACGGGCGGCGGCGCCTCCTGTCCGGGCGGGCGCTGCGGCAGCGGGTCGGTTTTGGCTAGATCGCTCACGCTCAGCCCTCCCGCTTTTCAAAGTCGATGCGAGGATCGACAGCCACGTACATCAGGTCCGAAATCAGCCCGACAACCAGCCCCATCAGGCCGAAAATGAAAAGCGTGCCGAACACGATGGGATAGTCGCGCGCCACGGTGGCTTCGAACGCCAGTCTGCCCAGCCCATCCAGGCTGAAGATCGTCTCGATGATCAGCGAGCCGGTGAAGAAGACGCCGATGAAGACGCCCGGAAAGCTGGCGATCATGATCAGCATCGCATTGCGGAACACGTGACCGTAGAGCACCTTGCGCTCGGACAGCCCCTTGGCCCGTGCCGTGATCACGTACTGCTTCTTGATTTCGTCGAGAAAGCTGTTCTTGGTCAGCAGCGTCAGCGTCGCAAAGGCCCCGATGGTCGAAGCCAGAACCGGCAGGGTGATATGCCAGAAGTAATCGGCAATCTTGCCGCCGAGGCTCAGTTCGCTCCAGTTGTCCGAGGTCAGGCCGCGCAGCGGGAAAATCTGCCAATAGGATCCGCCCGCGAACAGCACCAGCAGCAGAATGGCAAAGAGGAATCCCGGAATCGCATAGGCCGCGATGATCGCGCCCGACGTCCAGGTGTCAAATCGGCTGCCGTCCCGGACCGCCTTGCGGATGCCCAGCGGGATCGACACCAGATAGGCGATCAGCGTGGACCACAACCCGAGCGAGATCGACACGGGCAGCTTTTCCTTCACCAGGTCGATCACGCCGATGGACCGGAAATAGCTCTCTCCGAAGTCGAAGCGCACGTAGTTCCACATCATGTTGAAGAACCGTTCAACCGGCGGTTTGTCGAAGCCGAATTCGCGTTCCAGCTCTTCGATGAACTCGGGCGGCAGGCCGCGTGAGCCCACGTATTCGCTGCCGGTGCCCACCTCGGTGGCGCCCGCGTCATTACCGCCGCTGGCAAATCCCGCGAAAACATCGCCGCCGCCCTGGATGCGGGCGATGGCCTGTTCGACCGGGCCGCCCGGCACGAACTGCGCGAGGGCGAAGTTGACCAGCATGATCCCGAACAGCGTCGGAATGATCAGCAGCAGCCGTCTGACAATATAGGCGCCCACGCCGCGACTACCTCAGCGCGCCGGCGGCGCGCAGCTCGGCCGCCTTGTCGGCATTGTACCACCAGAAATCCAGGTAGCCGAGCGCATAGGGCGGGATGTCGGGGTGTTCGTACTGATCGTAATACGCGACCCAGTACACGTCGTTGTACCACACCGGGATCATGAAGAATTCGTACCGCAGCGCGCGATCCAACGCGATCAGCGCCGCCTCTTCCTCTTCGGATGTTTCCGCCCGCAGCGATGCCTCGATCAGCGCGTCGACCAGCGGGCTGGCGAGCCCGGCGGGGTTGAACAGCGAATACGCCGCATCCTCGGAGCCGAACCGCTGGATCAATCCGGTGCCGGTTCCCAGAAAGGCCGCGTATTCGTCGAATACAAGGTCATAGTCGCGGTCCCGTTCCCGGGTGGTGTATTGCGAGGCGTCCACCTTTTCGAGAATGGCGTCGATGCCCATGGCCCTGAGGTTCGAGATGAAGTTTTCGACCACCGCGGCCAGCGTGGCCGAGCCGGAGGAGTTCAGAAGAAACCGCAGCTGCAGCGGCTCGCCTTCGGCATTGGCGCGCATCCCGTTATCGCCGACCGACCACCCGGCCTCGTCCAGAAGGCGCATCGCGGTGCGCAGGTTGCGGCGATCCAGCAGCCGCTCGGGGCTGGAAGTATGCGGCATCACCGCCTCGTCGGTCAGCAGTTCGGGTGGCACCACGTCCCCCAGAGATTCGAGCAAGGCAAGTTCATCCCCCTCGGGAACGCCGGTGGCCATCAGCGGCGTATCCTGCGTGAAGGATGCGCGCTGTTTGAACAGACCGTATTGCAACGACTCGTTGGTCCATTCGAAGTTGAACGCCAGCGCAACGGCGCGGCGCACGCGCTTGTCCTGAAGCACTTCGCGGCCCAGATTGAAGACAATGCCGTTGGGTGTCGGCGGCGATCCATTCGGCAGTTCTTCCTTGACGACCTGGCCTTGCTGGACCTTGGGAAAATCATAGGCGCTGGCCCATTGCTTGGAATTGCCTTCGGCGCGGAAGGTGTATTCGCCGGCCTTGAACGCCTCAAAGGCAGAGTTCTCATCGCCGAAATATTCGATCCGGATGCGGTCGAAATTGTTCCGCCCGACGTTGAACGGCAGGTCTGCGCCCCAGTAGTCGGGATTGCGCTTGTAAACGATGCGGCGGTTCACATCGACGGTGTCGACCATGTAGGGGCCGGACCCCGGCGAGATTTCGAGCCGCCCCTCGTCCAGCCGCGCGCCGGTTTCCTCGTACCACTTCTTGGACCACGCGGGCACACCGCCCACCTGTTCGATCAGGCTGCGTCGGGAAACGCCTTCGGCAAAGTAGAATTTGATGGTGTGATCATCGATCACTTCGACCTTGGGGATCAGTCGGCGCACTGCGTCGGCATAGGACTTCAGGCCCTGATCCAGCAGCAGGTTGTGCGAAAACGCAATGTCATGCGCTGTGACCGGATCGCCATTGGAGAACGTCGCATCGGGGCGCATGTAGAAGATGACCCAGTCCTTGCTCGGCGGGTATTCCAGGCTCTCGCACAGCAGGCAGTAGTATTCCGAATAAACATCTGCCGGTGCCGCCGCATTGACCCCCTCGCCCAGCAGGCTTTCGTACATGACCGTGCTCAGCACGCCGCCGCGGCCCTTGCGGGTATAGGGATTCATCGAATCGAACGTGCCAAGGGTCGAGATCGAGATCTCGCCGCCTTTCGGCGCGTCCGGGTTCACGTAATCGAAATGGTCGTAGTCCGCCGGGTACTTGAGATCGCCGAAGAAGGAATAGCCGTGGCTCTTGATCGTCTCTTCCTGCGCCAGGGCGGCAGTGCCTGCGCCCAGCGCCAGCCCTATCACCAGCAGCGCGGTCCACGCTGTCCGGAGCCTTGTCATCAGGGGCAGTTCGGCTGCGCGGGACTGGGGTCGGATCATCAGGCTCTCCTTTGAGGGTCTCAAATCGTCGTTCAAACCAGATGTAAGCTAAAGGCCAACGCCGCCAAGATACAAGTTGCGAATATGTAATCTTGTGCGTGCCGCACCCCTGATACGAAAAAGGCCGCCCCGGATGGACGGCCTTTCGCAGAATTTATAGAAATATCAGCCGTCTGTGCCGTCCAGATATGCAATCACATTGGCGCGATCTTCGGGATTGTTCAGGCCCGCAAAACCCATCGTGGTCCCCGGTGCCCAGCCCTTCGGGTCAGCCAGGAATGCGCTCAGCGTCTCGGGCTCCCACGCGCCTTCCTTGCCGGACAGGCCGCCGGAATAGCTGAAGCCGCTGACAGAGGCGATGTCACGTCCGACGACGCCGTTCAGGTGCGGGCCGACCGCATCGTTACCGTCAACCTTGTGACAGGCGGAACATTTGCGGAAAACCCGCTCGCCCTTGCCGGGGTCGGCCGCTTCCATCAGCGCCGCGAAATCAATCTCTTCCTCCGGCTCATCGGATCCGGCGTCGGCCACTTCGATGACATAGGATTGATCGCCATGCGCTTCGGCGTGATAGATCTCTTCGCCGGCCCATTTGCCCAGCAGCAGGATCAGCCACGCCCCGAAGAGGCCGCCGGCAATTTTTGTCAGTGTCATCGTATCGAACATGGGCGTGGTCCATTACTTCTGTGGCTATCTTGGGCGGGTATCTATTGCTTTCCCTCTCGCGGGGCAAGGTGTAGTTACCGCGACCAAACGCCCCTCTTGGGACAAATCGCCGAAGGAAGTTCACAAACATGGCAGATACCACGCCGCGCATCGCCTTTCAGGGGGCTCTTGGCGCCTATTCGCACGAGGCCTGCCTGCAAGCTGCACCCGGCATGATTCCCGTCCCCTGCACCACCTTCGAAGGGGTCATCCGCGCCGTGCGCGAGGGCCGCGCGGACCTGGCCATGCTGCCGGTGGAGAACACGACCTATGGTCGTGTGGCCGACATTCACCGGCTTCTGCCGCAAAGCGGGTTGCGCATCATCGGCGAGGCCTTCGTGCGGGTCCGCATCGCCCTGATGGCGCGCCCCGGTGTCAGGCTGCAAGATGTAAAACATGTGCGGGCGCATATGGTCCTGTTGCCACAGGCGCGCAGCTTTCTCGATGCGCACGGCATCACCTCGGAGGCCGCCGCCGACAGTGCCGGGGCCGCCGCCGAACTGGCAGAAGCCGCAGACAGCACGGAAGGTGTGCTGGCCAGCGAGGTTGCGGCCGACATCCACGGGCTGGAGGTCCTGGCCCGCGACATCGAGGACATGGACCACAACACGACCCGCTTTCTGCTGATGTCACCGCAGATCGACACCGCGCGCCGCGCTGACAAGATGCTGACCACCTTCGTCTTCGAAGTCCGCAACATCCCTGCCGCGCTCTACAAGGCGATGGGCGGCTTCGCGACCAATGGCGTCAACATGACCAAGCTGGAAAGCTACATGGTCGGCGGTTCCTTCACCGCGACGCAGTTCTACGCCGACATCGAGGGGCACCCCGACGATCCGGCGGTCAAACGGGCGCTGGAAGAACTGGCCTATTTCACCAACATGCTGAACATCCTCGGCGTCTACCCCGCGCATCCCGACAGGGGCTGAACCGGGTGTGTGCCGCTAAGCGGAACGCAAGCCGCGCTCTGGACCGTTCTGAATGAAAATCAGGCCCGAACATATCCTCGGTCGGGCGGCGCTTTGGCTGATGCTGGCGCCGTTCCTGGCTGTTTCGCTGATCTCGGACGCGGTGATGCCGGACACCACTGCGCAGGGCATCCGGATGGTGCTATGCACCGGCAGCGAGACGCCGGAGGTTGTCATCGACCCCGACACCGGGCAACCGGTCGATCCCGAAGACACAGGCGATGCGCCCGACCGCTGCGACTGGGCCTCCGCGAACACGGCGGTCGCTTTCACGCCTTTCGCTGCGATCAAGGCGATACGCGGCGACGTCACCCTCATCGGACCCGCCCGCGCGGCGACTATCCTGTTTCATGCCCGCTCAACCGGGTTGCCACCATCCACCGGACCTCCCCTGGAGATCTGACGTTCCCGACGAAACTCAGATATATCCCAACGGAGGTCCCATGACGGACACGACGATCGGAGACCACTCTCCGGCTGCTCCCTCTGCGAGCAAATTCTACTTCATCGCCTGGCGCTGGCATTTTTACGCCGGACTTTATGTCATCCCTTTCCTGTGCATGCTGGCGCTGACCGGCCTGACCATGCTCTGGATCTCATGGGGTGCGGGACTGGGGGCCGAGCGGATGGCCGTGACGCCAGCGGGCGCGCCGGTCCCGCTCACCCAGCTTCAGGCCGCTGCCGAAGCCGCGGTTCCGGGCAGCCGGGCCGTCCAGTATGTGGCCCCCCTTGCCGAGAACCGTGTGGCGGCCTTTGCCGTCGAGGCAGGGGGCACCCGGACGGGCGTGGCGCTCGACCCCTATACCGGGGAGGCCCTGCATACCTTTCCCTGGCGCGCGGGCTGGTACGATTTCGCCAACGATATCCACGGCAGCCTGCTGCTCGGCTCTTTCGGTGACGCGATGATCGAGATCGCGGCGAGCCTTGCCATTGTCCTGATCGCCAGCGGGCTTTACCTGCATTGGCCAAGAAACGGGACAAGCTGGCGCACCACGCTGATCCCGCAGATCCGGGCGCGGGGCCGTGGTTTCTGGAAATCGCTTCACGGCGTCGCGGGCTTCTGGATTTCACTGCTTCTGCTGGTTTTCCTTGTCTCCGGGCTCAGCTGGTCGGGGGTCTGGGGCACCAAGATGATGCAGGCCTGGAACACCTTTCCAGCCGAGAAATGGGGCGTACCGACATCGGACGCCACGCATGCCGCCATGAACCACGGCGCATCGGACGAGGTGCCCTGGGGTCTGGAGCAGACACCGATGCCGGTCTCCGGCTCGCTTACGGGCACATCGGCCATCCAGGGCGATGTCACCATCGACAAGATCGCCGCTTTTGCGACCACTCTCGGGTTTGACGGTCGCTTCCAGATCAACCTGCCTGCGGATGAAACCGGGGTATGGACCGTCAGCCATGACAGCATGTCGAACGACGGGCCAGATCCGACGGCGGACCGGACGGTGCATATCGACCGCTATACCGGCAACGTGCTGGCGGATGTACGGTTCGCCGACTATTCACCCTACGCCAAGGCGATGGCCGTGGGGATCGCCT
The DNA here is from genome assembly GCF_009363555.1 of Sulfitobacter sp. THAF37. Lineage (NCBI taxonomy): Bacteria > Pseudomonadati > Pseudomonadota > Alphaproteobacteria > Rhodobacterales > Roseobacteraceae > Sulfitobacter > Sulfitobacter sp. THAF37. The sequence continues at coordinate 1,527,308 of NZ_CP045372.1, read as the reverse complement.
TTCACGAAGGTGACCTCGGCATCTGGAACCTCGCGCTCAATACCCTGTTCTGCCTATTGGTGGTGCTGGTGTCCGTTTCCGGCGTGGTGATGTGGCAGAAACGGCGCCCGGCTTCGGCCTCCCGCCTTGCCGCGCCGCCGCGACCGACCGGGCTGCCGTTCTGGAAGGGTGCCGCTGCACTGGTGTTGGTGCTGGGGGCCCTGTTCCCGATGGCGGGGGCCGCTATACTGGTCATCCTGCTGATCGACGCGACGGTGCTGCGGGTTCTGCCGTCCGCGAAACGCGCCCTGTCCTGATCGCGCGGAGGGCGGCGGTCCCATGGGGCCGCCGCCGCTCCACTCAACCGGTGCCCGCGCCGGATACTGCCGTCCAAAGCTCGGGGTATTCGCGCACGATCCCGAAAGCGTCGGCCGTCAGAGTTGCGGCATAGCCGTGCGTCGGTGAGCGATAGGCGAATTCGGTTTCCGAAAGCCGCCGATATACCTGCCTGAGAGGTTTGAAACACCAATCCTCGGTGTCCAGCCAGACTGCGGTGGTTTCGACGTCCTCGCCAATCGCCAGATCCAGCCGCCTGATCGCATTGGTGTTCGTCGCCGGCGTGAAGCCCAGATCAATGTCGACAAGGCCGCGCACGCCGGGAACCGCCTTGCCATCCAAGAGCCATTCACCGGTCGCATCCCGCGAGAGGGAGAGGTCCCTCCGTCTGTCACCGGTCCATCCGGCAACGGATGCAGACCCGCTTGACCAATCCGATGTGCAGCAGACCCGATACTCAAGCCGCGCCGGTTCGGCACCATCGAGGTAAAGCGCGGTGCCGGAAACGGAATATCCATCGCCCTCGCGGCAGTAGGAACAGGCATCCAGACCTTCCATGTCGATCCTGCGCCACAAAACCCGGCGCGGCATATCGCCGATGCGCTCTTCGTCGTTCATGTCGCTGGCGCTGCCTCCCTCGCTGGTTCGGATGATGGGTTGCAATGGCAACTCATGCAATCCCCTCCAGAAACCTCTTGCATGTCATCCACCGGCAGGGCGCCGGGAATGATGGCCACCCCCCTCTGCACCAGGGGGCCGGGCTACGCCATGCGCGAATGGCGTTCTTCCATTTGCCGCGCAAACTCAGCGACGCGCAGCTTGTATTTCCGGGTGAGTGAATTCTTAGCCAGCCGCATCGACTGAACCAGCAGGCGGGCGCTCAGGTTCAGCGGTTTGACCTCAAGCTCGACCAGCACACGGGTACGGGACCGCGACAGCGGCATCATCTCAAAGCTCATGTTGCCCAGCAGACCCGGCGATGTGCTTTCCAGCACCATCTCGTTCGGACGGTCGTAAGTCACCATTTCCAGGTCCATCTCCCGGCGCTTTCCACGCAGGTCGAAGGCCACGCGCCAGGTCATGCCGGGGCCTGGCTGCTTCATCTGGTCGGTGCGCTGCACCTCGGCACCGCGGCGCATGGCGGAGCGTTCAAAGCTCTCGAAATCACTGAGCATCTCGAAGACCGCGTCGATCGGCGCGTCCACGTCTTCCTTGGTCGAAAACTTCATAAAAATGTCCCGATTTGCGCTGCCTCTTCGCACGGCCCGACATTCCCTGCGGGCCTTTTGCGTTTACCTTTGCCTCAATCCAGCCTGTCCGCAAGCCAATTTTCTATCAGGAAGTGCGCGATAGCGCCCTTGCGCGCGGGCAGGATCGTGTCATGGTTGCCTGCGAAAATCTCCATCATCTCCTCACGCGAAACCCACAGCGCATCTTCGATCTCGACCGGGTCGATGGAGATTGTCCGGCTCAGCGCCACGCCCCGGCATCCGAACATCAGCGACGCCGGAAAAGGCCAGGGCTGGCTTGACAGATACCCCACCTCGCCGACCTGCACCCCTGCTTCCTCGAACACCTCGCGCCGCACCGCCGCCTCCAGCGTCTCGCCCGGCTCCACAAAGCCGGCCAGCAGGGAATACATCCCCTGCGGCCACCCCGGCGAGCGGCCCATCAGCACCGAATTACCGTGCGTGATCAGCATGATCACGACCGGATCGGTGCGCGGAAAATGCGACGCCTTGCAGACCGGACAAACCCGCTGCCAGCCTGCCTGCACCATATCCGACCGGTTGCCGCAGGCCGCACAGAAGCCGTGGGCGCGATGCCAGCCAAACATCGCCCGCCCCGTCGCGGCCAGTTCCGCATCCCGCGGGCCAAGCCATGTCATCACCCGCCGCAGTTCGGCGAATGCCATGTCGTCGCCCAGCGCCGGGTGACGCTGTTCGCTGGGGTCAAGGAACCCGCCCAGCGCCGCCTCGTCCAGGTTCTCGGGCTGCCAGGCTGACAGGTCAAAGGCAAAACGCGCGGCGCCGTCTTCGCGGCCCAGCAGGATCGTGTCCTCCGCCGCGTCGGCCAGCACGGGATGGTCGAGCGGCAGCCGCACCAGCTGAGCGGGACGCGCCGGAGAAATCAGCGGCTTGCCCCGCCAGAACAGGATGGCGCGCGCCTCGGGCGCTTCTCTCGCGGCACGCACCGCCGCGGGATCGTTGCGAATCTCGCCGGCCCGGTCCAGCGCCGAGCCACCGAATGTCACTTCTTCCGCATGTCGCATCCTGCTGTCCCCGTCCTGGCGGGCCGCGTCAAAGGCCCCACTTGTCTCGTTTGCACAAACCCCCGGGCGAGGGCAATGGCGCGCCCCTTGAGTTCTTGCCGCCGCCGTGATGTAAGTCGAACAATCATGAGTTGAGCAGTCAGGTAGCCAGTAGTACTTGAAGATGAAGATCCAAGCGCGAACGCCCGCTCTTCGACCCACGGCCCGGCGCTTGCGCGTCCTGGCCACGACCGATCTGCACATGCAGCTTCTGGGGCATGACTATGTCGCCGACAAACCCCTGCCCCATGGCGGACTGGCGAGCCTGGGGAGCCTGATTGCGGACGCCCGGGCCGAGGCGGCGGCGCAGGGGCTGGCCTGCGTGCTGCTGGACAACGGCGACATCCTGCAAGGCAATGCCTTTGGCAGCTGGCTGGCACGTCAGCCGGTGACGGCCGCGCACCCGGTCGCCGCCGCTTTCAATGGTCTGGCCTATGATGCGGTCGGGCTGGGCAACCACGATCTGGACTTCGGGCTAAGCTACCTGAACCAAGTCGCCGATGAGCTGGCGATGCCGGTGGTCTGCACGAACCTGTCCCTGCGCGGCACCGGTCCGATCCAGCCGGAGGCGCTGGTGAAATGCCACTTTCCGGGTGGGGCATCGCCGCTGCACATCGGGGTTCTTTCCGTCGTGCCGGAACAGACCGCGCGCTGGAACATGACCCAACTGCAAGGACGGGCCGAGGTGCGACCCGCGCGCCCCTCCCTGACCCAACAGGCCGCGGCGCTGCGCGCGCAGGGCGCAGACCTTGTCGTGCTGCTGGCGCACATGGGGATCGAAGGGACCGAGCACGGTCAAGACCCGTTGGACAGCGCCGTGCCGCTGGCCGAGGTACCCGGCATCGACGCCATCATTCTGGGGCATACCCACCAGCGGTTTCCGGGGCGCGATCATCCCGGAACCGTTGCCATCGATACCGTCCGGGGAAGGCTGGGCGGACGTCCGGCGATCATGGCCGGGCATGGCGGGTCCGATCTGGCGGTCATGGACCTTACGCTTGCCCCGCGACCCGACGGAGGATGGCAGGTCACTGATCATTTCAGTGACCTTCGCGGGAACCACGCCGACCTGCCTGCACATCCCGGCGTGCTGGCGGGGGTCCGCGCCCCACATGAGGCGGCGCGCCGCCATCTGGCGCAGCCTGTGGGCCGGATCGAGCGGCAGTTGCACAACTATTTTGCCCTTGCCATGCCCACCCCGAGCGCCGAACTCATCGCCCGAGCCAAGGCCGATGTAGTCCGCGCCGCGCTGCAGGGAACCCCCGAGGGGGACCTGCCCCTTCTAGCCAGCACCGCGGCCCATACAACAGGGGGGCGCAGTGGCCCGGGGCACTACCTGAGCATTCCGGCAGGGATTGTGCGCCGCCGACACCTCAATGGGCTGGTCCCCTACGAAGACCCGGTCTGGGCGTTGCATATCTCGGGCGACCGTCTGCGGCGGTGGCTGGAACATGCGGCGGCGGCCTATGCGCGGCAGGCGCCCGGTGGCGCGGTCGTGCAGCTGGACGATCCCGCGATCCCCTCCTTCAACTTCGACACGATCTACGGGCTGACCTATACCATCGACCCGACCCGTCCGGTGGGTCAGCGCATCGCCAACCTGTGCCACGCGGACCGCCCCATCGGCCCCGAGGACCGGTTCATTCTGGCGACCGACGCGTTCCGCGCAGCGGGCGGCGGTGGCTTTCCCGTGCCATCGTCCGATCACGTATGCCTGCGCAGCGAGGTCAGCCTGTCCGACGCCGTGGCGCGCCTGCTGGCCAACCGGGGAGCCTTGGCTGATCCATGGCCATTGGCGCAACCCTGGCAATTTGATTGCGGCGGGGCGGTCGAAACCCTGCTGGAAACCGCACCCGAGGCCGCCGGGCATCTGCAGGACATCGCGCATCTGAAACCCGTGGCCGAACAGGTGACAGACGACGGTTTTCTGCGCATCCGCCTGACCCTGTGACCCTTGCGCTCCGCTGCCCGTTTCCCTATATCGGGGATCGAGAGGTTGGTGCGGGCAGGCGCCTCGCCAACCCGGTCAGGTCCGGAAGGAAGCAGCCGTAACGAGTCCCGCTTGGGTCGTTATCAATCTCTCACCCTGACGCCGCGGACAGGCTTGCGCCGCAAGCCCGCCCGCCGTCGCCCTCTCAGACAGAGATACGCACATCCGCGACCGTCATCCCGGCACCGCCCATGACGCGCACCACGGGTATGCCGTTCACCGAAACGATCGCCGCCGTGCCGTCCGCCAGGTCGGCCACGCTGATCGGGTTTACAGGGACATCATCCGGACCTGTGGGACTGGGGGGCATCAGCAGCCCAAAGCTGCCTTCCAGTTCCAGGGTGTCGATGCCCGGTTGAAAGTCGGTGATCGTGATTTCGGCATAGTCGTCCGACACCCCGGCAAACAAATCGACCGTCACCAGATCGCGACCCTGATTGCCGGTAACCACGTCGCCCTGGTCGACCACCAGCGTGTCGTTGCCAAACCCGCCATCGACGGTATCGGGGGATGCGCCCGGGCCGTCTTCGTCCACGGTGACGATAAAGTCCTGACCCTGATTGCCGAACACCACGTTACGCCCGAAACTGTCAGAGATCGCGTCCATCCCGGCACCGCCCATGATGGTATCATCGCCACCCTCGAGCGCGGCATCCGTGCCAAAGATGCCAAACCCGCTGTCCGGAAAACCGATGACGTCGTCGGGCAGCGAGATCGTGCGTACATCGCTGCCATAAACATCATCGCCATCGCCCAATGAAACAAGGTCGTTGCCGCCGCCGCCAACCACCACGTCGTCGCCAGCGCCGGCGCGGACCGTGTCCGCACCATCGCCCGTCACCACGTAATCGTCGCCCGCGCCGGTATCCAGATTGGCAGGGTTTTGCGCGATGCGGATGGCATCAAGCGCCGCGTCGGCCTCGGCGCGGGTCAGTTCCCCCTCTGCCACCAGGTCATCCGCATTGGCGCGCGCATCTTCCACATAGCGTTGGTCCAACACGGCGTCGTCCCCGTCCGTGAATGTCTGAAGCGACACGACCGGAGGCATTTCTTCCTGTTCAGGGGTTTCGTCGACTGCATCGTCGTCACCGCCGATACCGGCAACGAGAGCGAAAGCAGCACCAAGGCCCAGAAGGGCGAGCAGCGCGTACATGGGCAGCAATCCTTACTGCGAATCAGGCCCCAAGCGGACCCAGCGCAGCTGAATTACACCCGGTCACCACACCCGCAAAGTGGATTCGATGCAAGCCCGCAAGTTCCGGCCAACGGCCTGAGATCACGGCATAAATATCACAATGGATTGTCAAAGACGCTCTGCAGCGAAGGTATCGCATTCGCCGACACGCCCCGTATCGAAACCGCGTCCGAACCAGCGCGCGCGTTGCTCTGACGTACCGTGGGTGAAGGTGTGCGGCTGCGGCACTCGGCCCGCCTGGCGTTGCAGATGGTCATCGCCGATCTTGCGCGCGGCGTTCAGGGCTTCGTCCAGATCGCCCCGCTCCATCAGTCCGCGCACGTTCGTCGCCCAGACGCCCGACAGACAGTCCGCCATCAGTTCCAGCCGTACGGTCAGCGCGTTCGCCTCCGTTTGGCTGGCACGTTGCCGCGCCGCATTGACCTTGGGCAATATCCCCAGCTGGTTCTGCACATGGTGCGCAACCTCATGTGCAATCACATAGGCCGCAGCGAAATCGCCTTGCGCGCCCATGCGCTGGCTCAACATGGTAAAGAACTGCGTGTCGAGATAGGCCTTCTCGTCCGCCGGGCAGTAGAACGGGCCCGTTGCCCCCGACGCCCCGCCGCAAGGGCTTTGCGTGACCCCGGAAAAGACCACCAGCTGCGGCGGTTCGTAAGTGCGGCCCAGCTGGTCGCGAAACACCTGCGTCCACACCTCTTCCGTCGTGGTCAGGACCTGCGCACTGAACTGCGTGGCCGCGTCATCCTCGGCGCTGACCGGCGTTCCCTGCTGGGTGGGAGAGCCGCCCGAGCCGGTCAGGAGCGGTGTGACGTCGATGCCGGTGAAATAGCCGATGCCCAGCACGAAAAGCACCCCGACAAGCCCCAGGCCGCCGACCCGGCCCGCACCGCCACCCCCACGCCTTACCTCGACGTTTCTGCTTCGCCGGATGCCACGTAACCGCATGATATTGTCCTTGCTATGTCGCAGTGTATTGTCAGCCAACTGCCCAAACCGCACAATGGTTCAATGAGCACTGACAACGAACTGGCCGAAAATCGCACCGACTGGGCCGAGGACCGCACGATCCTGGCGAACGAACGCACTTTCGCGGGATGGATGCGCACCGGCATGGCGTCGCTTGCAGTCGCGATCGGCCTGCGCGCGGTATTCGGGGAATTCGAACCGACCTGGGCGGCCAAGGCGGTGGCGTCGGTGTTCATTCTGGCGGCGATCTACATCTTTTGGGCCGCCCACGACCAGGCGACCAAGACTCTGGAAAGGCTGAACGACCATCACGCCGAGGCGCAGCCGAACAGCCGCATGCGCACGCTGGCGATCCTCCTGAGCATCGCGTCGATAGCGGTGGGCGCGGTGCTCTGGGCGCTCTGACGGCGGTGGACGCCGCGCCCCCGAAAGCCTACCTTGGCCACCGGACCGAATCCGAAGGACCTACATGACCGACAGCACCGCCTACCGCGTCCTGGCGCGCAAGTATCGCCCCGAGACCTTTGCCGACCTGGTGGGTCAGGATGCGATGGTGCGCACACTCAAGAACGCATTTGCGGCGGACCGTATCGCACAGGCCTTTATCATGACCGGCATCCGCGGCACCGGCAAGACGACGACGGCGCGAATCATCGCCAAGGGGATGAACTGCATCGGACCGGACGGCCAGGGTGGGCCGACGACCGAGCCCTGCGGCGTCTGCGAACATTGCGTGGCGATCATGGAAGGCCGCCATGTCGACGTGATGGAGATGGACGCGGCGTCGAACACCGGTGTCGCCAACATCCGCGAAATCATCGACAGCGTGCATTACCGGGCGGCATCGGCCCGCTACAAGGTCTACATCATCGACGAGGTGCACATGCTGTCCACGGGCGCGTTCAACGCCCTGCTCAAGACGCTGGAGGAACCCCCCGAACATGTGAAGTTCATCTTCGCGACCACCGAGATCCGCAAGGTGCCGGTCACGGTCCTGTCGCGGTGTCAGCGTTTCGATCTGCGGCGGATCGAACCCGAGGTGATGATCGCCCTGCTGCGCAAGATTGCAGATGCGGAACGCGCCGACATCGCGGAGGATGCCCTGGCGCTGATCACCCGCGCGGCCGAAGGGTCGGCGCGTGATGCCACGTCGCTGCTGGATCAGGCGATCAGCCACGGCGCGGGTGAGACGACAGCGGTGCAGGTGCGCGCCATGCTGGGCCTTGCCGACCGGGGCCGGGTGCTGGACCTCTTCGACATGATCCTGCGCGGCGACGCGGCGGGCGCGCTCACCGAACTGTCGGCGCAATATGCCGATGGCGCCGACCCGATGGCGGTCCTGCGCGACCTCGCGGAGATCACGCATTGGGTGTCGGTGGTCAAGATCACGCCCGAAGCGGCGGAAGATCCCACCGTTTCGCCCGAGGAACGCAGCCGCGGCACCCAGATGGCCGAGGCGCTGCCAATGCGGGTACTGACACGGCTCTGGCAGATGCTGCTCAAGGCATTGGACGAGGTGGCCGGCGCGCCCAACGCCATGATGGCCGCCGAGATGGCGATCATACGGCTGACCCATGTGGCCGACCTGCCCAGCCCCGAAGAACTGGTGCGGCGGCTGCAAAACTCCACGCCGCCCCCGGCCAGCGGCCCCGCATCCACGCCCGGCCACGGCGGAGCGGGCGGCACCGCCTCCCGGGGCGCGCAGGCCGTGCAGCAGGCGACGACCCGGATGGCCAGCGCCCCCGGCCCTGCGGGGCAGACCACCGCGCTGGCCCAGGCGCCCGAAGCGGCGCTCGCCCGCTTTCCCAGTTTCGAACATGTGGTCGAGCTGATCCGCGCCAACCGGGATGTCAAACTGCTGGTAGAGGTGGAAACGACCCTGCGTCTCGCGGCCTACCAGCCCGGCCGGATCGAATTCACCCCGACCGACACCGCGCCACGGGATCTGGCACAGCGACTGGGCGCCAAGCTGCAGCAGTGGACCGGCAACCGATGGGCGGTCAGTATCGTGAACGGCGCGACGGCCAGAACCATCGCCGAGGTGCGCGACGCCCGCGAAGACGAACTGCGCGCCGATGCCCAGGCGCATCCGCTGATGCAGGCGGTGCTTGCGACCTTCCCCAAGGCCCGCATCACCGCGATACGCACCCCCGAACAGGTGGCCGCCCAGGCCGAGACAGAGGCCCTGCCCGAGGTCGAAGATGAATGGGATCCCTTCGAGGACAGTTGATCCCGGCACCCGCGGACCTCATATGACAGACAACCAGACACCAGGAGACAGCGAATGTTCAAAGGACTAGGCGGGCTCGGCGACATGGCCGGGATGATGAAAAAGGCCCAGGAAATGCAGGGCAAGATGGCCCAGTTGCAGGAGGAAATGCACAACATCCTCGTGACCGGCGAAAGCGGCGCGGGGCTGGTCAAGGCCACCTGTTCCGCGAAAGGCGAACTCAAGAGCCTGGACATCGACCCCTCCATCTTCAACGGCGATGACAAGGAAGTCGTCGAAGACCTGATTCTCGCGGCGATCAAGGACGCTCAGGCCAAGGCGTCGGAGCGGGCGCAGGAGGAAATGTCCAAACTGACCGAGGGGCTCGGCCTGCCGCCAGGCATGAACCTGCCGTTCTAAGACTGCCCCCGCTTCTTTATGCCCAAAATACTCTAGTGCAACAGCCGCCGCCGGGAGCGCCGGGATGAGTTCGACCCGCGACATCGACGCCCTGATCGAGATGATGGCGAAACTGCCGGGCCTCGGCCCCCGGTCGGCGCGGCGCGCAGTGCTGCACCTCATCCGCAAACGCGCGCTGCAACTGACCCCTCTGGCGGACCTGATGCAGACGGTCGCGGCTACCGCACGGGAATGCCTCAACTGCGGCAACGTGGGCACCGCGGATGTCTGCGACATCTGCACCTCCGAGAAACGGGCGAACGGCGAAATCTGCGTGGTCGAGGACGTGGCCGACCTGTGGGCGATGGAACGCGCCGGCGTGTTCAAGGGCCGCTACCACGTGCTCGGCGGCACGCTGTCGGCGCTCGATGCCATCGGCCCGCAGGAACTGCGCATCCCCCGGCTGATCGACCGGGTCGCCAGCGAAGGGATCACGGAGGTGATCCTGGCCCTGAACGCCACCATCGACGGACAGACCACGGCGCATTACATCGCCGACCGGCTGGAAGGACAGGTGCGACTGACCTCACTGGCGCAGGGCGTCCCGATCGGGGGCGAACTGGACTACCTCGACGATGGTACGATCAGCGCCGCGATGCGCGCCCGCAAGGCGCTATAGCCTCATTCTGCAAAAGCAACGTACCGGAGGTTTCGAAAACTCCGGTCCGAAAAAACGCAGACCGCCCGCTCCTCCCAAAGCAGGCGGCCCGTCCGTCGCGATCTTTCGTTCTCTCAGAGAACGATCACATCCAGCGGCGGAAACCCGTTGAACCCGACAGAACTGTAGGAGCTGGTATAGGCACCACAGCACCGGATCATCACCTTGTCACCCGACTTCAGGGCGAGAGGCAGATGAATCGGGCGTTTCTCGTACAGGATATCTGCAGAGTCGCAGGAAGGTCCAGCAAGAACGCAAGGCCCGGTTTCGCCGCCGTCGTGCGGCGTCGCGATCTGGTATCGGATCGCTTCGCCTTCGGTTTCGGCCAGACCGGAAAAGCGGCCGATATCCAGATAGACCCAGCGGTGCAGATCATCCGCCGATTTGCGCGAAACCAGCACCACTTCGGCCGCAATATGACCGGCTTCGGCGACCAGGCCACGGCCCGGCTCCGCCATCACCTGCGGCACGGCCCCAAAACGATCCTCGACCGCCTGCATCACGGCGGCGGCATAGGCGCGGGGTGCGTCGATGTCCTCGCCGTAGAACGCCGGGAAACCGCCACCGAGGTTCAGCAGCTGCAGATCGTGGCCGTCAGCCCGAGCGGCGTGCCACAGCTTCGACACCTGATCCAGAACCGGGTTCCAGTATTCCGCCCGTTTGGTCTGCGAACCGACATGGAACGACAGGCCATAGGGCACCAGGCCCAGGTCACGGGCATAATCCAGCAATCCGGGCAGCGCCTGCGGCGCACAGCCGAACTTGCGGCTCAGCGGCCAGTCCGCCATGGAGTTTTCCACGATCAGGCGAAGATAGACCCGCGCGCCAGGCGCATGGGCGGCAATCTTTTCCAGCTCCGCATCGGAATCGGCGGCAAAGAGGGTCACGCCGGCGGAATAGGCGAATGCGATGTCGGAGGCGCGTTTGATGGTATTGCCGAAGGAGATGTTTTCGGGCTTGGCACCCTGCGCAAGGCACAGTTCGATTTCCTGCCGCGAAGCCGCGTCGAACCCCGACCCCTTTTTGACCAGCATGCGGATGATCTGCGCCGCCGGATTGGCCTTGACCGCGTAGTGGATATGCGCGCCACCCAGACCCGCGTGCAGCGCATCGTATTGAGCGGACACGCGGTCGCGGCTGACCACAAGCGTCGGACGATCAAAATCGTGCGCGGCAATGTAGGCGGCAGCCGGATCGGCAAATTCGGTGGAGGCGGCGCGCAAGGCACCGGGGACGATAGCGTTCATGGTCATCTCCAAAGAGCAGGTGGGGGGATGATGCCCCAGATGTCGTTTCAAGAGACGTTACCGTCGCTACATAAACGCGGGTCAGTCAGCTGGGACTGACCGGCCAGAGGCGCGTGCGTTGGCGTCTGTAATCCGCCATCTATTCCCTTTTGAGATTCGTACAAGAGCAAATCGGGCGTGATCGAAAAAGTTACCGGCAAGGATCGAACTGTCACTCATCCGCATCACCTGGACCCGCGGCTTCACTCGTCTTCCCAATCGCTGCCAATCGCCTCGCGGGAACGGGATTTCTCTTCCTCGATCATCTCTTCGGTTTCTTCGATCTCCCCCTCTTCACTCTCGCCCGGATCACTCTCGCAAGCTTCCGACCGGGTCAGCGCCAGGACAAACCACATCGGGAAATGGTCCGAACCGATCTTGCCCATGCGCTCCATGTCCACCAGCCGGAACCGCGGGTCATGGAACAGGTGGTCCAGCGGCCAGCGCATCCACGGCATGGTCGCGCTGAAGGTGTTGTAAAAGCCGCGCCCCACGCGCGGGTCCAGCAGCCCCGAAAGCCGCTGAAAGCGGCGGGTCGTGGTGGACCAGGCGACATCGTTCAGATCGCCAGTGACGATGGCCGGCAGCGGGTCCTCCTCCGCTTCGAGGCCGACGCGCGCGATCTCGCTGTCGCGGCCCTTGGTGTCGTGGTCGATCACCGGGGGTTCGGGGTGCACCACGTAAAGACGGCAGGTCTGTCCGTCGCGCAGCTTCACGATGGTCCGGATCGACGGAACGTCATCCACGATCAGGTCGCGCACCTGTGGCTCCGCCAGTTCCAGCTTTGACATCAGGCACATGCCGTACCCGTTGTCGCGCGGCGCTTCGATCCAGTGGGGATAGCGGTCGGCCAGGCCGTCCTTGAGCGCCGCGAGCCATTCGTCATCGACCTCGATCGCCATCATGATATCGGGCGACCGATCGCGGGTCATGTCGATCAGCTTGCCGAAATCGCGGTTCGATTTCTTCACGTTCGCAGTCAGCAGGCTGATGTGCCGCGCCGTATCTTCCTGCAGTGCAGGGTCGGCGGCAACGGATTGGCGCGGCCAGATCGGCGTGAATTTCAGGATGAAGATCAACTGGACAATGGCAACCAGCGTCATCACCGCCGCCGCGACACCGCCCAGATGATACTGCTGGGTCGTGGCCATGATGGCAGCCATCACCACGGCAAGAATGAAAATCTGTTCGCGGGGGAATTCCCCCCCGCGCACGATGCCATGGGGCAGCTTGCTGAGCGGCAGAAGCGTCGCGATCAGCAGCAAAGCCGCAATGAACCAGATCAGCCCGTCAATCACCACGCCCACCCAGTCCATCCCGTGCTCCTTACCTCGCCGGGTTCAACACCCGCTTGGCGAAGAACTCGAAAGTACCGGCCTGGGTTCCATGCCAGGCACAGGCTCAGCGGCCCGTGCTGTCGTCCTCGTCATCATCATTGTCGTCGTTGTCGTCACTGTCAGGCAGCGAGAAGAAGCTGTCGGCGTCCGAGTAATCCCCTCGGCTGTCCGTGTCGTCCTCATCCGCGTCGTCATTGCCGAGGGTGAAGGTCTCAAGGCCTTCGATCGCCGTGGGGATCTTGGGCTCGGCCTCCATGCCAAGGCTTTGTTCGGTGCTGACCAGCTTACGGCGCTCGTCGTCGTTCATCACCTCGCCGGCCGCAGCCTTGCGGGCCGCCGCCTTCTGCACCGCCATGTCCAGCTCGGACTGCTTACACAGGCCCAGCGCCACCGGGTCGATGGGCTGGATGTTGGCGATGTTCCAATGGGTGCGTTCACGGATCGCCTGGATTGTCGGCTTGGTGGTGCCGACCAGTTTGCTGATCTGGCCGTCGGACAGTTCGGGGTGAAACTTCACCAGCCACAGGATCGAGGCCGGACGGTCCTGCCGTTTGCTGAGCGGCGTATAGCGCGGGCCGCGTCGCTTTTCCTCGCCCTGGGCAGCGGCATTGTACTTGAGCTTCAGCTTGTGCAGCGGATTGTCCTGGGCCGCATCCACCTCATCCTGCGTCAACTGGTTGTTCGCGATGGGATCAAATCCCTTCACACCCTGCGCCACGTCGCCGTCGGCGATGCCCTGGACTTCCAGCTCGTGCAGGCCGACGAAATCCGCGATCTGCTTGAAGCTGATCGTCGTGTTGTCCACCAGCCATACGGCAGTCGCCTTGGCCATGATCGGTTTTGCCATTTTATCTCTCCTGAACGTCGCAACTTTCCCGTCGCCTGAAAGGGCTTTCCCGGCGGGCCGGGACGGTTTCCATTGTCGGGGAACTCGCGCGCCTTATAGTGGTCTGGCACAACAAAGGAAAGCCCCAATGCGCGCCCTCGCCCTGATCCTGGCCCTGATCATCGCCACGTCGGCAGACCGGTTGCGGGCGGAAACACCGGGCGATTTCGACTACTACGTGCTATCGCTCAGCTGGTCGCCCAACTGGTGCGCCCTTGAAGGCGACGCACGACGCTCTGCCCAATGTGCGCGGGGCGCGGCACACGGCTGGATCCTGCACGGCCTCTGGCCTCAGTACCATCGCGGCTACCCGTCCTTCTGCCAGAGCCCCCAGCGCCCGCCTTCGCGCGGGATGACCGCGGCGATGGCAGATATCATGGGCACCGGGGGCCTGGCCTGGCATCAATGGAAGAAGCACGGCAGTTGCAGCGGCCTGTCCGCCGCCGATTACTACGCCCTGTCGCGGCAGGCCTACGGCACGATCACGCGCCCGCCGGTCTTCCGCGCACTGACCCGGGACGTCCGCCTGCCGGCCTCGGTCGTGGAGGACGCGTTTCTTGAGGCGAACCCGACATTGGAGCGGGACGGGATCACCATCACCTGCCGCGACGGCCACATCCAGGAAGCACGCATATGCCTGAGCAAAACCCTGGACCCGGTGCCCTGCGGCCAGGATTTGGTCAGGGACTGCCGCATGAAGGATGCGCTGTTCACCCCCCTGCGCAGCCTGAACTGACACGGAATGCACGCCGGGGCGCATTGCCGCCACGGGGATCAGATCGGGGTTTGTGAAATCCATGCCCCTTCCCGCCCTCTTGCAAGGAAGAGAAGACCCAATCGCGACAGGGGCCAGAAGCGGGCCACTGCCCGACGGGGGCTCAGGTGCAGGCCGCCGCCAGGCATGGTGTCGCGCTTTGGCACGGCTGTCGGATCAGGGGGCGACTTCGAGCACGATCTTGCCGATGTGGCCGCTCCCCTCCATCCGGGCATGGGCTGCGGCGGCTTCGGTCAGGGGATAGGTGCTGTCCATCACCGGGGCCACCCGGCCCGCCACCAGCAGGGGCCAGACCGCCTCGCGCAGCTCCTGAGCGATTCGCGCTTTGGCCAGATCGCTCTGCGGCCGCAAGGTCGAGCCGGTCATGGTCAGGCGCCGGGTCATCAGCGTGGCAAAGTTCACCTCGACCTTGGGCCCCTGCAGAAACGCGATCTGCACAAGCCGACCGTCGTCCGCCAGGGACTGCAGGTTGCGGGGAATGTAATCCCCGCCCACCATGTCGAGAACCAGATCCGCGCCACCCTCTGCGGTCAGGACGTCGACGAAATCCATGTCGCGGTAGTTGATCGCCGCCTCGGCGCCCAGTTCCATGCAGGCGGCGCATTTCTTGTCCGTCCCGGCAGTGGCAAAGACCCGCGCGCCGAACGCATGGGCCAGCTGGATCGCCGTCGTGCCGATGCCCGAGGAACCACCGTGCACCAGGAACTTCTCTCCGGCCTTGAGACCGCCCCGCATGAAGACGTTGGACCAGACGGTAAAGAAGGTCTCAGGCAGGCAGGCAGCCTCTTTCATCCCCATGCCGTCCGGCACGGGCAGGCAGTGCGCGGCAGGCGTGGCGACGAATTCCGCGTAACCGCCGCCGGGCAGCAGGGCGCAGACCTCGTCACCCACGGCAAGATCAGTAACACCCTCTCCGAGGGCGACGACCTTGCCAGAGGCTTCGAGACCCGGCAGGTCGCTGGCGGTGGGGGGCGGCGCATATTTCCCGGCCCGCTGCAGTGCATCGGGGCGGTTGACCCCGGCATAGGCCACCTTGATCACGACCTGCCCGTGGGAAGGTTCGGGCACCGGTCGTTCGACGGGTTGAAGAACCTCCGGCCCTCCCGGCTTGGTGATCTCCATCGCGGTCATTGTCTGGCTCATCGGTCTTCCTTTCGCTTGTCTTGCCTTGCAGCATAGGTCTTGCGCTGGCCCCGTCGACCCCGATAACTCCGCAGGGGATACCGGGCAAGCCCGCTCCAAACCCGCGAGACCGGAACATCCGATGACCAATCAGGACAATTTCATCTGGCAAGAACAGGCCCGCCTCTTTGCCGGAAGCACGCAGATCGCCCGCCCGGTGCCTACCCGCGCGGCAGAGTTCGAGGCGATCGCGGCGACACCGGCAGCGACCTGTCTCGCCCGGCTGGGCGGGCGGCTGCTGGCAGGCGGCGGTTTCTGCGTGAGCAATGACAGCGTCGCCTCAGGACAATCGGTGCCGCAGGACCACTTCCTGACGCTGACCGGCGGCTCGACCGGTCGGCCCAAGATGATCCTGCGCAGTCAACGGTCCTGGATCGCGAGCTTTTTGCAGAACGCGGCAATGTTCGGCATCGGCGCGGCGGACCGCGTGGCGGTGCCCGGTGGCCTTATCCATTCCCTTGCGCTCTACGGTGTGCTGGAGGGGCTTCACCTTGGCGCGGATGTCCATGTGCTGGACGGGCTTTCGCCCCGCGCTCAACTGGGAGAATGCATCGACAGGGGGGTGAGCGTGCTCTACGCGACCCCGGTGCAACTGCAGCGGCTGACGCGGGCGGCGGGCGGGCAGCGCCTGCCCAGGCTGCGGCTGATCCTTTGCGGCGGCGGGGCGTTGCAGCCCGCGACCCGCGCTGCTGTGGCCACGCTCGCCCCGGCTGCGGCATTCTACCAGTTCTACGGGGCGGCGGAGACGAGTTTCATCACACTTGGCGGACCGACGACGCCCGAAGGCTCCGTGGGCAGGGCCTATCCCGGCGTGACGCTGCGCATTCTTGACGATGCCGGGCATCCCTCGGACGGGGTTGGCGAGGTCTGGGCGCGCAGCCCCTATCTGTTCGAGCGTTATCTCGGCGCGCCTGACGCGAAGCTGCAGCAGCGGGACGGCTTCGTCTCGGTCGGCGAGATGGGGCGGCTGGATGCGGACGGCTGGCTCTGGCTCAGCGGGCGCAGATCGCGGATGGTTCAGATCGCAGATCAGAACGTCCACCCAGAGACGGTGGAAGAGTTCATCAGCAGCCTGCCGGACATCGCCGACTGTGCTGTCGTGCCCCGGCCCGACATGCTGCGCGGTTATCGGTTGGAAGCCTGGCTGGAAGGCCCAAAGGACGCTGTGCTGGCGGAGGCGGTACAGCGGGCCTGCCGGGCGTCCCTGGGTCCTCTGGTCGCGCCGCGCGTCATCCACTTTGTCCCCACCCTGCCCCGGCTGGCATCGGGCAAGATCGACCATGCGGAATTGGCCCACCTTGCGGAGAAGACCCGATGACCGTGTGGATCGCCGCCGCCTGCCGCAGTGCCGTGGCCCCGCGCGACGGGGCGCTGTCCGCGCTTTCGCTGCACGACCTGGGCGCGCCCGTGATCGGCGCGGCGCTGGCCCAGGCCGGACTTTCGACTGATCAGGTGGACGAGCTGATCGTCAGCAACGCACTGGGGGCGGGCGGCAACCCGGCCCGGGTGCTGGCCCTGGCGGCGGGCCTGCCGGAACGGGTGGCGGGGCTGAGCCTTGACCGTCAATGCGCGGGCGGTCTCGACGCGCTGAACCTTGCCCGGCAGATGATCCTGTCCGGCGCGGCTGAGGTGGTGGTGGCGGGCGGCGTCGAAAGCTATTCGCGCCGCCCTCTGCGGTTGCGCACCTATCCGGACGGGCGTGCGCCAGCACCTTACGACCAGGCCGCCTTCACCCCCTGGCCGGATCGCGATCCCGACATGACCGAGGCGGCGCATGCGCTTGGCGTGGCGTTGGGGATCGACCGTGCGGCGCAGGACGACTGGGCCATGCGAAGCCACGCATTGGCCCGCGCCCATGTTCCGGAAGATGACGAGATCGTCCCGCTTGCCGGTCTGCGCGCCGACGCTTTCACACGCGATCTGCGGCCCGCCCTCTGCCGCCGCGCCAAAGTGCTTTGCGGTGACATCACCACCGCCAATACCGCTGTTGCGGCAGATGGGGCAGCCTTTGTTGTCGTAGTGTCCGACCGATTGGCGCGGCGGCTGACCACGCCCTGTCTCGCGTTGCGCGCAGGGGTGACATTGGGCGGCACCCCCGACCTGCCCGGCCTCGCCCCGGTGGCGGCGATCCGGCAGGTGCTGGCGGCAGAAGGGCTTGCGCCCGCCGATCTGCGCGCCGCCGAGGTGATGGAAGCCTACGCGGTTCAGGCGGTGGCCTGCGTCCGTGAAGCGGGCCTTGATCCGGACATCGTGAACCGCGGCGGCGGGGCGTTGGCGCGGGGGCACCCGGTGGGGGCCTCCGGCGCGATCAACGCCGTGCGGCTGTTTCACACGCTACGCAAGCAGGGTGGCACCGGGCTTGCCGCCATTGCCGCTGCTGGCGGGATCGGAACCGCGCTGGTCCTATCCGCGTGACAGCAGGCTGGCGGGTCGCGTGCGGGCCAGCCCGGCGGTGATCAGCCCGGCCAGCACCGCCTTGATCGCGTCTCCCGGCAGGTACCAGCCGAGGATCGCGAAAGCTTCGACGAACGAGCGGTCCAGCACCATCATGAAACCTGCCAGCCCAAAGGCGTAGAGCACAAGGATGCCACCCAGCACCGAGGCGACCCCGGCGGCCCAGCCGACCGACATGCCCCTCAATTGCTCCATCGCGAAACCGGTGGCGAAGGCCGCGATCGGGAAGCCAACGACGAAACCCACGGTCGGCGAGGCGAAGACACCGACACCGCCGCGCCCCCCTGCCAGCAACGGCAGGCCCAGCGCCACCAGCGCCACTAAGAGCAGCGCCGCGAGACCGCCGCGCACCGCCCCAAGGACCGTCCCGCACAGCATGATGCCGAGGCTCTGGGCGGTGATCGGCACGCCGGTCGCCAGCATCAGGTTGGGCATCAGGCCCAGTGCCGCGATCAGCGCGGCGAAAAGGGCGACGAGGGTGAGTGAGCGTTCCATGCGGGTATCCTTGATCCGGTTTGAGACTGGCTACTGCCTGCCCCCGGGGTGGTCAACCTGTGTTGCCGCCACCCCGCCGCGGGCGCGCAGCGCCTCGGCGACGTGTTCGGCATCGTCTATGGCGAGTGCGGCCAGCGGCGTCACGATGTGCCAGCCCACCCGCCGCACCGCGCGGGCGCGCCAGGCGAGCGTCAGCATGTGGCCCTTCTCTGCCAGCACCGGTGTAAAGCGGATGACGAGCGCCATCGCCAGTTCCACCGCTTCGGTCCGCAGGCCGAAGCGGCGCAACGGCGTCAACAGCCAGCGCACCACGGCCATCATGTCGGTCAGGCGGGTTGTCATGGTGACGAGATTGGCCAGCGCCACCGCCGTCACCATCCGCAGAACGATCACAAGGCCCGCCATCGGGTCCGAGGTGACGACATGCCAGATCAGGATCACCGCTGCGAAAATCCACAGGGGTCTGAGCCGGCTCATCCCCGTGCGCAGGAAACGCCGCCCCGGCAGGGCATAAAGCCCGAGCGTCAGACAAAGATAGATCGCATGCGGGACCAGCGTATCGGTGGCGAACAGCACCACGATCGCCCCGCAAAGCGCGATGAGCTTGGCCCCGGCGGGCCAGCCGTGGGCGCGCGTTTCAACCGGCGAGGTCAGAGAGATCATCGCCCGCCCCCAGTTCGGTCATACGCGCCTCAAAGGCCGACAGCACCTCCTGCGGCGCCCCCTGCGCGGTCACCGTGCCGCCATCGAGCCACAGGACGTGATCATAGCCCGCCACCATGGCCGGGTCGTGGGTAATCTGGATCAAAGCGGCATCCACATCGGCCAGCACGCGGGAAAGGTGCATTGATGTCGGGATATCGAGCCCGGCAAAGGGTTCGTCCAGCAGGATCACCTGTGGCCGCATCGCCAGCACCGACATCAGGCAGACAAGCTGGCGCTGGCCCTGGGACAGCCTGTGAATGGCTGCCTTGGCCCAATGCGTCTTGCCGAAACGGTCGAGCACAGCCTGCACGCCCGCGCGGACCTCCGCTTCGGCCAGGCCCATCTGCCCGAGGCCGAAAGCGATTTCTTCCTCCACTGTGGGAAAGATAATCTGGTGATCCGGGTTCTGGAAGAGGATCCCCACCGCTGACAGCGCCGCCTTGCGCTCCGTTCCCACCGCAGCGCCCGCGATGCGAACTTCGCCGCTGTCGGGCACGATCAGCCCGGCCAGCACGCGCGCAAGGCTCGTCTTGCCCGAACCGTTGCGCCCCACGATACCGATGCGCCGCGCGTCGCTGCGCAGGGTCACATCGGTCAGCACCGGCACGCCGTCCGGGGCATAAGTGATGTTCCGTGCATCAATCAGCGGCATGCAGGCGCGGCTCCGGCTTGGACAAGGCAGCTTGGCCTACCACGTCTGGCCGGAGTGTAAAGGCTCGCCGTCAGTCGCGCGGCACGGTCCACGAACCGGGCAGATCGTCCCTGGGAAACCTGGTGGGCGCCTTTATGTGGCTCAGGACCCAGTTCGGGCCCGCCATCAGCTTGCTCAGTGTCGGGCTGTTGTTCACCTGCGCCTTGAGCTTTTCGATCTGCATGACGTTGTCGATGCGCCGGTCCAGGAATTCCCAGGTGCGGGTGTGACCCTCGCTGTCGTCGCCCAGCCAGTAAAGCACGGTCGAAGAATAGACGCCGCTGAGGGTGGCGCGCTTGGTGTACCAGTTCACGTCGTCCGACGTGTCGCCCAGTGCGTCCCAGATGGCATCGCAGGTTTCCCAGACCAGCCTGGCCCCGTCGGGGGCGTATTGCGGCAGGGCAAAAAGCGTTGTGCCGCGCCGAACGAGTTCCTTGTCCTGAACCGCATCCAGCCGCAGGCGGACCGCGCGGGCGATGCGATCGCGGAAACGCAGGTCCTGCAGATTTTCAGATTTCAGCGCATCGACCATCGCGGCGTCGCCTTGCCGGTGAAATGCCACGGCCAGATCGACCGCGCCACGCGGGCATATTGCGCGCGCCACCGTGGGTTCGACGCCGCTGTCGGCGATGGCGGCCTTGAAGGTGATTTCCGACCAACCATCAAACGGCACATGCATCAGGGCCGCATCCAGCAGCATAAGCTTGGGATCCTGGGGTGTCTTTGTCATTTTGACCTCCTGTCACGCGGTATTGTCGGACTCGACAAATGATCTCAGCCTTGATATAGGGCCACTTCCTGCAAATCCTTGCAACTTTTTCCTAGAAAGGTGGTGACAACCACATGCAGGTTAGTGTTCGCGACAACAATGTCGATCAGGCCCTCCGGGCTCTGAAGAAAAAGCTCCAGCGCGAAGGCGTGTTCCGTGAAATGAAGCTCAAGCAGCATTTCGAGAAACCGTCCGAGAAAAAAGCGCGCGAGAAAGCTGAAGCGATCCGCCGTGCCCGCAAGCTGGCACGCAAAAAAGCGCAACGCGAAGGCATGATGTAAATCATTCCCGCGATGCCGGAAATCGGAACCTCCGTAGCCTTGCGTTGCGGGGGTTTTTCTTTTTCCGACGCCCGATCGCGAAACGGTCAGAACACCGCACGGCGCAGCAGGTTCAGCCCCATCAGGAGAAAGAGCCAGAGGAACACGCGCCGAAACGCCTGCGCGCTCATCCGGCGGCGCAGCACCTCACCCAGGGTGAAACCTGCCAGCGTCGGTACGATCATCGCCGCGGAGAGCGGGGCGGTGGTGCCGTTCAGGATGCCCGATTGCCAGAAGCCGATTGCAAGGGGTACGCCCCCGATCAGGATAAAGAGACCCGAGGCGCGCACGAATTCGTCCGCGTCGGTGCGTCGTGCAATCAGGTAGGTCACGAAGGGCGGCGACCATATGCCGGTCAAGCCGCCCAGTATGCCCGCGCTGATCCCCGCGATTGCCTGTACGGCCCGGTCCCAGCGGTCGGGGATCGGCGGCGGGGTGCTCAGCAGGTTCGAGGCTGCGAAGACAACGATGGCGGTACCGATGGCGCCCAGCAGGAATTCGGGCGACACCGACGCGGTGAAGAACGTCGTCACCCAGAGCGATCCGCCCAGCAGCGCCATCAGCAGCCAGTATCGCCGCAGCGTGGCCAGCCCCGCCCGGGCACGGATCACCTGCCAGACATTCGACACCAGCAGCGGCAGCACGATGATCGCCAGTGCAGTGGTGGGCGGCAGGAACTGGCCCATGATCCCCATGGCGACCGTCGGCAGGCCCAGCCCGATCACACCCTTGATCGTGCCAGCGAACAGAAACACGGCGGCCACCAGCACAGCCATTGCGGGGTCGACCTGCATTCAGACAGGCAGCGCGGTGGTTTTGCAGACGGTACGCAGGGCAAAGCTGGACTGCATGGTCTGAACGCCCGGCAGGCGTGAAAGATGCTGGCGGTGGATGCGCGCGAAATCCTCTGTGTTCTCGGCAATGACCTTGAGCAGATAGTCGGCAGACCCTGCCATCAGATGGCACTCCAGCACATCGGGGATCCGGGCGACCGATTTCTCAAAGGCGTCCAGCGTGTCCTCTGCCTGACCCTGAAGCGTGATCTCGACGAAAACGACGGTCGGCATGCCCAGCTTGCGGGGATCCAGGAGTGCGACGTAATCGCTGATGTAGCCCGCCCGTTCCATCCGCTGGACCCGGCGGTGGCACGCGGAGGGGGAGAGATGCACATCATCCGACAACTCTGCGTTGGACATCCGCCCGTTGCGTTGAAGGGCTCGCAGGATACGACGATCCAACTCATCCAGGGTCATCTGCGCAATCCCTTCGCGTTTCAGGGCCATTTGGCGCAATAGTATCCTGATTGATCGCTCGGGCGCCAGTGTTATTCGTGTCCCTTTGCGCCTTGGCTGCCTAAAAATGGGGCAATATTTTCACAGGGGGAATCAATATGAAGATCGGCTGCCCGAAAGAGATCAAACCGCAGGAATTCCGCGTGGGGCTGACGCCCTCGGCGGCGCTGGAAGCGGCCAACGCTGGCCACGAGGTGCTGATCGAGACCGGCGCGGGGGTCGGCGCCGGCTTTGAGGACGCCGATTACGAGGCGGCGGGGGCGCGCATCCTCGGCACGGCAGAGGAGATCTTTGCCACTGCCGAGATGATTGTAAAGGTCAAGGAACCGCAGGCGGTGGAGCGCAAGATGCTGCGCGAGGGTCAGGTGCTGTTCACCTACCTTCACCTTGCCCCCGATCCGGAGCAGACCCGCGACCTGATGGACTCCGGCGCGACCTGCATCGCCTATGAAACCGTGACCGACCGGATGGGCGGCCTGCCGCTGCTGGCGCCGATGTCCGAGGTTGCCGGACGTCTGGCACCGCAGGTCGGCGCGTGGACCCTGCAAAAGGCAAACGGCGGGCGCGGCGTGCTGATGGGCGGTGTGCCCGGTGTGAACCCTGCCCGCGTCATGGTTATCGGCGGTGGTGTTGTCGGCACCCATGCGGCGCGGATCGCGGCGGGCATGGGCGCGGATGTGACCGTGCTGGACCGGTCCCTGCCCCGGATGCGCTATCTGGACGATGTGTTCGGCGGGACCTTCAAGACCGCCTATGCCTCGGCGCAGAATACGCTGGAACTTGCGCGTCAGGCTGACATGATCATCGGCGCGGTCCTGATCCCCGGTGCCGCGGCGCCCAAGCTGATTTCCCGCGCGCAGCTGTCCGAGCTGAAACCCGGTGCCGCGCTGGTGGACGTGGCGATCGACCAGGGCGGTTGTTTTGAAACGTCGAAAGCCACCACGCACCAGGACCCGATCTATGAAGTCGACGGCATCATGCACTACTGCGTGGCCAACATGCCGGGCGCAGTTGCGCGAACCTCGACCATCGCGCTTGGCAACGCCACCATGCCGTTCATGCTGGAGCTGGCGAACAAGGGCTGGCGTCAGGCCTGCGAGGACGACGAGCATCTTCTGAACGGGTTGAACGTGCATGCGGGCAAGCTGACCTATCATGCGGTGGGCAAGGCGCTGGGGATCGACGTGTTGTCACCCCGGCTTGCGCTGAAGGCATAAGGTCAAACGCCGTTCACCCCCGGCCTTGTGTTACGGCGTTGCCACTGAACGCTGCGGTATGCCAGCAGGAGGTGGCAGCGCCCGAACCGCGGACATGGGGCGCGGGCGCGCTGATCACCCGGCTTGCCGTACACCATTCTCGGCGCGCTGGAATTCCCGGAACCCATTTTCCATGGCAGGGATGATGGAGATGATTTCAAAGTAGGGCACTGACAGAAGTGCCGTATTGCGCAACCGCTCCATGACGAAATAATAGGCCCGCAAATCGGTCGCCTCGAACACGGCCACGTCGGAACAATAGCCGCTGAAGGCTTCCGCATCGTAGAACCGCATGGTCACGCGGTCGTCCACCATTGCCGTGCCAAGGCATGCCGCAGCGATCCTGTCGCGGTCTTCGGGCGACTGTCGCAACCAGGCCGCTGTGGCGCGCATGTTGACAAAGACGGTCCATTTCATCGGTCATTCCTTTTCCTCTGCTTGCGGTTCATAATACGAGCGATCACTCACATTCTCCTACTCGCTTCCCGAGGTGGCCTTGGACATGCGGATAAGCCCCCGAAAAACACCGACCCAGTCCCGCGCCCGTGTCAGCTACGACGCGATCCTGGAGGCGGCTGCTCGCATTCTGGTGGCGGAGGGGTTCGACCGGCTAAACACCAATCGCATGGCAGAGGTCGCGGGGGTGAGCATCGGAACGCTGTACCAATACTTCCCGTCAAAGGAGGCGATCCTGGCAGAGATCATACGCCGCGAACGCGGTCAGCTGCTGGAGGATATAGCGGCAGCCACCCGCGACATGGCCGACGAGGATGTACACATAACGCTGGACCGGCTGCTGCGCGCCGCGGTCGGCCATCAGCTGCGCTGGCCCAAACTGGCCCGGATGCTGGAACATGCCGATGCCTTCCTCCCGCTGGAGGAGGAAACACAGGCCGTGAATGCTGCCATTCTGCAAAGGGTCGCGGCGTTTCTGACCCAGGCAGGGCTGCAGGATGCCGATCTGCTGGCCCGCGACCTCGTGGCGGCGCTGCGCGGCATGATTGATGCCGCCGGTATGGCAGGAGAGACCGATCAGGAGGCGCTGATGCTCAGAACCCGGCGGCTGGCGCGCGGGTACCTCGGCTTGGGGCCAAGCCCGGACGAGCGCGCCTGAAACGCCGCAAGCGGAAAAGACCCGCCAAAGCGGGCCTTTGACCGACAGCGGAACCGATCACCTGCCCTTGGCAAGCTGGTCACGGATTTCCAGCAGAACGTCCAGCTCGGACGGGCCGGTAGAGACTTCGGGCGCAACCTCGTCGGGCTTCTCCGCCGCAGCTTTGACGCGGTTGACCATCTTGACCAGTATGAACACCACAAAGGCGATGATCAGAAAGTTGATGACCGCCATGATGAACGCGCCATAGGCAAAGACAGACGCCCCCGCCTCCCGCGCTGCTTCCAACGAGGCACCGGCAGGTACGTCACCGGCCAGCACGGCATAGTTGTTGGTGAAATCCACACCGCCCGTAAACAGACCGATGATCGGATTGATCAAATCGCCGACCAGCGATGTCACGATGGCGGTAAAGGCTGCGCCGACGATGATACCGACGGCCATGTCCATGACATTGCCCTTGGCGATGAAGTCCTTGAATTCGTTAATCACAACATGTCCCTCTCTCCATTAGATGCCCGGACGGCTTTCGGTCCGTTCAGCACTGCACATTTGTTAGCATAACTTTGCACAGGGGAAAGTCTGTTACTGCGGGGAAAAGCCACTAACTTAGTTCCCGAAACCAAAGGAGCCCTCCATGTCAGTTTTCGAAGCCTTCCCCATCACCAAAAAGTGGCCCCCCAAGGACCCGAGCGTGCTGCAGCTTTATTCCTTTCCGACACCGAACGGGGTCAAAGCCTCCATCGCGCTGGAGGAAATGGGCATTCCTTACGAGGCGCACAAAGTCACCCTGTCGGACGCCGACGTGAAAAGCCCGGAGTTCCTGTCGCTGAACCCCAACAACAAGATCCCCGCGATCATCGACCCGAACGGGCCGGACGGCAGGCCCGTGGGCCTGTTCGAATCCGGCGCCATCCTGATCTACCTGGCGGAGAAGTCAGGCCAGTTGATGGGGTCCGATGCCACGGAAAAAGCCCATGTGATCCAGTGGCTTATGTTCCAGATGGGTGGTCTTGGCCCGATGCTGGGACAGCTCGGCTTCTTCTACAAATTCGCCGGGTCCGAATGGGAGGACAAACGCCCCCAGCAACGCTACATCGACGAAGCCAAACGCCTGCTGAACGTGTTGAACCTTGAACTCGCGGGCAAGGAATGGATCGCCGGAGATTTCTCCATCGCCGACATCGCAATCGCCCCCTGGCTGCGGGCGCTTGATTTCTACGGCGCAAAAGAGGCCGTGGGCTGGGAAGATCACGGCAATCTGGTCGACTACGTTGATCGGTTCACGGCCCGTCCGGCGGTGCAAAAAGGGCTGGTGACGCCGCCGCGCGACTGACGCCACCGCTCCGGGCTGGGGGCGTCAGTCAATCAGCCCGGAAGCACACCGGTCAGGACATAGCGCAGGATCTGCACCACCTGCGCCGGTTCGGAGGCGACCGCGAGTGCCGCGGCATCGACTTCCTTCAGGGCATGGGCGTGATCCGGCCCGTGCAGCACAATCAGCGACTTGCCCAATGCGGCGGCATAACCCGCGTCGAAGGCGGCGTTCCATTGCTTGTACTGATCGCCGAAACGCACAACCACGACATCCGCGTCCGCAATCCCCTTGCGGGTGCGGATGGCATTGATCTGCGCGCCCTTGCGGTCGTGCCAGAACTTGTCAGCCTCTGCCCCCAGGATCGCCACACCGCAATCGTCGCTGGCGGCGTGTTCGGTGACAGGCCCGTCAAAGACGACGTCCAGGCCGCTGGCCCCTTCGATGATCTGTTCGCGCCAGTCGGTGTGGATTTCACCGGAAAGATAAACTCTGAGCATGTTGCCTCCTTAACCGCGCAGAACGCCGCCCGTGGCCTTGGTGACTTTTTCGATCACCTTTGCCCCGACCGCTTCGATATCAGCATCTTTCAACGTCGTCTCGCTGGGCTGCATCCGCACCGTGATCGCCAGAGATTTCTTGCCCTCGCCCAGTGACCCGCCGATGAATTCGTCGAAGACGCGCACATCCTCGATCAGCACCTTGTCCGCGCCCAGCGCCGCATTTACCAGCGTCAACGCTTCAACCCCGGCATCGACGACAAAGGCGAAATCACGCTCCACCGCCTGCAGATCGCTGATCTTCAGCGCGGCGCGGGTCGCACTGGCCCTTCGCGGCAGCGGGATTTCACCGGGCCAAAGGGTGAAGGCCATCGCCGGTCCTTTCACATCCATCGCAGACAGCACTCTGGGGTGAAGCTCACCAAAGATGCCCAGCACCTTCTTGGGGCCAAGGCAGATCATACCGTGGCGCCCCGGATGCCACCAGTCCGGCCCGCCGCGCATGATCTGCGCTCGGGCGGGCGCACCCATTGCCGCCAGCACCGCTTCGGCATCCGCCTTGACATCGTAGACATCCACGGGCCGTGACGCGCCATGCACATCCTTGGGGCCGGTGCGACCGATCAGAAGACCGCTGATGATCTCGGTCTGCTCTCCGGGTTCGCCCCCGTGAAAGGCCGGTCCAACTTCGAACAGCGCCAGATCTGCCTGGCCGCGTGCCTGATTTCGCGCCGCCGCCTGCAGCAGGCCGGGCAGCAGCGCAGGGCGCATGTGGCTCATGTCCGACGAAATCGGGTTCTCCAGCCGCGTCGCGTCAGTGCCGCCGCCGAACAGCGCGGCAGAGGCCTGATCAATAAAGCTGTAGCTCACGCATTCGTTGTACCCCAGCGCGGCGGTTGCCCGACGCGCGCCCCCTATGCGGCGCTGCATCGGCGACAGAACGGGGCGGGGGACGCCAGCGGTGAGGCGCGGCAGTGGCCTCCCCTCCAGCTTGGTCAGCGAGGCGACGCGCGCCACTTCTTCCACCAGGTCCGCCTCTCCCTGAACGTCGGGCCGCCAGGACGGCACATGCGCCATGTTCCCTTCCAGCCGGAAGCCCAGCGAGGTCAGCGTCTGGCGCTGGTCGCTTTCGGGAATGGTCATGCCGACCAGCGACTGAACCCTTGCCGCGTCCAGCCGATAGGCGCGGGAGGTGTCGGGGATCTGCCCCGCCACCACAACCTCGGAAGCCTCTCCGCCCGCGTGATCCAGGATCATCCGGGTGGCATGTTCAATGCCATAAGGCGTCCAGGCCGGGTCAATCCCACGCTCGAACCGGTAGCGCGCATCGGAATTGATCTTGAGCGCGCGCCCCGTATAGGCGGTGCGGACCGGGTCGAAATAGGCGGCCTCGACAAAGACATTCACCGTCTCGCCGGTGCAGCCTGTCCGCTCACCGCCCATCACGCCCCCGATGCTCTCCACCCCCTCGGCGTCCGAGATCAGCGTCATCCCCTCCTCAAAGATGTACTCCCTGTCGTCCAGCGCCAGCAGCGTCTCGCCCCCCTTGGCGCGGTGGATGCGCAGCGTGTCGCCGGTGATCTTGTCCGCGTCAAAAATGTGCAGCGGGCGGTTGCGGTCAAAGGTAAAGAAGTTGGTCACATCCACGAGGAAAGAGATCGGGCGCAAACCGATGGCCCGCAGGCGGTCCTGCAGCCAGGCGGGCGATGGCCCGTTCTTTACCCCACGGATAAGGCGGCCATAAAAGACGGGGCATTGGTCGCGGGTGTCATCGTCGATGCTGACGGCCACGGGACAGGGGAATTGTCCCTCGACAGCGTCCACGTCGCGCGGCTTCAGCTTGCCCAGACCGCGGGCCGCCAGATCGCGGGCGATGCCGCGCACGCCCAGCGCATCCGGCCGGTTTGGCGTGATCGCAATTTCGATGACCGGATCGACCTTTGCCGGGTCATTCTCGGCCAGCCAGTCGACAAAACGCTGCCCGACCTCGCCAGAGGGCAGCTCGATGATGCCGTCATGCTCGTCGCTCAGCTCCATTTCACGTTCAGAGGCCATCATGCCGTAGCTCTCGATCCCCCGGATCTTGCCCACGCCGATGGTCGTGTCGATACCGGGCACGTAAACCCCCGGCTTGGCGACAACCACCGTGATGCCCTCGCGCGCATTGGGGGCGCCGCAGATGATCTGGGTCACGCCCTCATCCGTCTCCACCTGGCAGACCCGCAGGCGATCCGCGTCGGGATGCTTTTCCGCCGATTTCACGTAACCGATGGTAAAATCCGCCAGCTTCGCGCCGCGATCCTCGACCCCTTCGACCTCCAGACCCAGATCGGTCAGGGCATAGGTGATTTCATCGACCGAAGCGGTCGTATCCAGATGCTCTTTCAGCCAGGACAGGGTGAATTTCATCGCGCGGTACCTCGTGCATGCGTCTTTGGCGTTCGGTACCCGCAAATGCCGGGGGTTTCAATGAAAAGCCCCTGCGTACGGCGCAGGACGCACCAGCACCTTCATTGTTCTTCAAATACACACATGCCCGGCCTGCCCCCGGGACCACCGCTCAGGGATATCGCGGCCCCGTATCAGGCAGGCGCATGCGATAGGCGCGTCCCCCCAGCCGACACAGCCCGCCCTCGGCGCAGGGGGGCGATGCATCGGCCCGGACACTCACAAACAGAACAAGGCAAAGCAACAGAAACCAACATCGCCCGTCGTGACCTTATCGCCACGGATCGTCGGGCCACGTTGAAACTGCGTCAGTCCCGCCCACCGATCCGGTCAGCCAGATCTTCCGTGTCGCCAAGCCGGTAAAGCTTGATCTCACGCACCAGCCGCAGGGTCGGCTTGAGAGCGAAGCAAACCGATCCGACCAAGAACATCCAGGTCCCCACACGCTGCGTGGCTTCGTAGAAGAACAGCACAGACCCGACGATAAAGAGCAGGGCCGCCGCGAAATCCACAATCGTATAAGCTATTTCGAACTGGGCGTAGATCCTGCGATGCGAACGGGAATCTTCACGCCTGTCACGATGAAACAGCTTCATGGGCAACCTCTAACGGCTCAATCCGGCATGCAGGTTCGGCTGATCCAGGCTGGCGAAACCGTAGTGCCGCAGCCAGCGCAGATCGCTGTCAAAGAAGGCGCGCAGGTCCGGTACGCCGTATTTCAGCATCGCGATGCGGTCGATCCCCATGCCGAAAGCGAACCCCTGCCACTGGTCGGGGTCGATGCCGCCCGCCCGCAGCACATGCGGGTGCACCATGCCGCTGCCCAGCACCTCCAGCCATCCGTCGCCCTCGCCGATGCGCAGCTGGCCATCCACCCAGGAGCACTGGATGTCCACTTCCGCCGACGGCTCGGTGAAGGGGAAGTGCGACGCGCGAAAGCGGGTCTTGATCCCGTCGATCTCGAAAAAGGCGGCAAAGAACTCCTCAAGCACCCACTTGAGGTTCGCCATGGAGATATCGCGGTCGATCGCCAGCCCCTCGACCTGGTGGAACATCGGCGTGTGGGTCTGGTCATAATCCGCGCGGTAGACACCGCCGGGGCAAATGATGCGCAGCGGGGCGCCCTGGGCCTCCATCGTGCGGATCTGCACGGGGCTGGTATGGGTGCGCAGCACATGCGGCGGACGATTGTCCCCTTCCGCCCGCGCCATATAGAACGTGTCCATCTCGGCCCGGGCCGGGTGGTGGCCGGGAATGTTGAGCGCGTCGAAGTTGTACCAGTCGGTGTCGATGCGCGGCCCCTCTGCAACGGAAAAGCCCATCTCGGCAAAGATCGCGGTCAGTTCCTCCGTCACCTGGCTGACCGGGTGAATGCTGCCCTGCCGCCGGGCGCGGTTGGGCAGGCTGACGTCCAGCCATTCGCTGCGCAGCCGCTCGTCCAGGGCCGCATCGCCCAGCGCGGCCTTCTTGGCGGCCAGGGCCGAGTTGATTTCGTCCTTGAGCGCGTTCAGGGCGGGGCCGGCGACCTGCCGTTGCTCCGGGGTCATCTTTCCCAGCTCGCGCATCTTGAGCGCGATTTCGCCCTTCTTGCCGACGGCTGCCAGACGGATGTCCTCCAGCGCCGCCTCGTCGCGCGCGTCGGCGATACGGGAAAGGTATTTGGCTGATAGGTCTTCCATGGTGGCCTCGCATACTTCTAGCTGCCCTGCTAGCCGCACCGCCCCCCGATTGCAAGATGGCGGGCGGGAACCGGGGCGTGGCGCCGATGGTTGCCGTGGTAAGCACCCTTCAACGAGAGAGTTTCATGTCCCGCAAAACCAATGTCCCCCCGACCACAACCGATGCCGGTATCCGCGTCCAGAGCGACGAACACTCTTTGACCGTGGGGCCGGATGGGCCCATCGTCCTGCACGACCATTACCTGCTGGAGCAGATGGCGAATTTCAACCGGGAACGCATCCCCGAACGCCAGCCGCACGCCAAGGGGTCCGGTGCCTTTGGCTATTTCGAAGTGACACAGGATGTGTCGCGCTACACCAAGGCCAAGTTGTTCCAGCCCGGTGCGAAAACCGATGTCCTGATGCGGTTTTCCACCGTCGCCGGGGAGCGTGGCAGCCCCGACACCTGGCGCGACCCGCGCGGCTTTTCCGTCAAGATGTACACCGAAGACGGCAACTTTGACATGGTGGGTAACAACACGCCGATCTTCTTTGTCCGCGACCCGATCAAGTTCCAGAACTTCATCCGCAGCCAGAAACGCCGCGCGGACAACGGGCTGCGCGACCACGACATGCAGTGGGATTTCTGGACCCTGTCCCCCGAAAGCGCGCATCAGGTCGCCTATCTGATGGGCGACCGTGGCATCCCCAAAACCTGGCGCGAGATGAACGGCTATTCCAGCCACACCTATTCGCTGGTCAACGAAGCGGGAGAGCTATTCTGGGTCAAGTTCCACTTTCACACCGATCAAGGCGACGGCAACGCTCATTTCACCCAGGATGAAGCCGACAAGATGGCCGGTGCCGACAGCGATTACCACCGCCGCGATCTGTTCGACAACATTCGCGACGGCAACCACCCCAGCTGGACGCTGAAGTGGCAGATCATGCCTTATGAAGATGCCAAGACCTACCGGATCAACCCATTCGATCTGACCAAGACCTGGCCGCATGAGGATTATCCACTGATCGAGGTGGGCAAGCTGGTACTCGACCGCAATCCCACCGATTTCCATACAGAGATCGAACAGGCCGCATTCGAGCCGAACAACATGGTTCCCGGTGTCGGCCTGTCCCCGGACAAGATGCTGCTGGCACGCGGGTTTTCCTATGCCGATGCGCATCGCGCCCGGCTGGGGGTGAACTACAAGGAAATTCCGGTGAACAAGCCGCAGGCGCCTGTCCATGCCTATACCAAGGATGGCGCGGGCCGGACCCGGAATGTGACCGACCCGGTTTATGCCCCGAACTCCTACGGCGGGCCCGCCGCGCAGCCCCTGCCGACCGAGGCCGGGTTGTGGCACGCAGATGGCGACATGGTGCGCAGCGCCTATACCCTGCGCGAGGACGATGACGACTGGTCGCAGGCCGGCGCACTGGTCCGGGATGTCATGGACGACGCCGCGCGCGAGCGGCTGGTGAACAACGTCACCGGGCATCTCTGCGACGGCGTCAGCGAGAAAGTGCTGGTGCGGGCGTTCGAATACTGGCGCAACATCGACGGTGATATCGGCAAGCGGATCGAAGACGCGGTGCGCGACAAGCTGGGAGGCAAGTCCAAGGCTGCCGGCATGGCGTCTGCGCTCAGCATCGGCGGGGACGGAAACGCGGACTGACACGTTTCAAACCATCGACCGCACAACAAAAAACCCCGCCGGTTCGGCGGGGTTTTCCGTAATCAACAGGGCCGCAGGTCTTACGCGGCGAGCGAGGCCTGCGCCTGCTTGACGATCGCGCCAAAGGCTTCGGGTTCGTGCACGGCCAGATCGGCCAGAACCTTACGGTCCACTTCGATACCGGCCAGGTTCAGGCCGTTGATGAAGCGGCTGTACGTCAGCGATTCGTCGTGCGCACGGACGGCGGCGTTGATCCGCTGGATCCACAGGGCGCGGAAATTGCGCTTGCGCGCCTTGCGGTCACGCGTGGCGTATTGGTTGGCCTTGTCGACGGCCTGTGTTGCAACCTTGAAGACGTTCTTGCGGCGGCCATAGTAGCCCTTGGCGGCCTTGACGATCTTCTTGTGACGGGCGTGGGTGACTGTGCCACTTTTGACTCGGGACATCTCGGTTCTCCTTGGGCGTTATCAGCGGTCGTAGGGCATGTAGCCCTTGATGATCTTTGCATCGGGCTCCGACAGGACTGTCGTGCCGCGTGCGTCGCGGATGAACTTCTTGGTCCGCTTGATCATGCCATGGCGCTTGCCGGCCTGACCCCCGATGACCTTGCCGGTCGCCGAGATCTTGAAGCGCTTCTTGGCGCTTGATTTCGTCTTCATCTTGGGCATTTCCGTCTCCGTCTCTTGAGTTCGGTTATCGCGCGACTCGGCATGCCGCATTGGCCGGACGCGCGGGTTGAGAGGGGGCGTATAGGAGGGTTGCACAAGTTTGGCAAGTGCCCCTTTTCGGGCGGCCCAAACCCTGGGCACCGCCCGTCAGGGCATGTAGCGCGCCACCACGTTCACAAACACGTCGGGGACCTGGTTCAGCGTGTAGCCCTGCGGCTTGCTTTGCAAGGCGTACAGGATCAACCCTCCGCCGATCAGAATGGTGAGTGCAGAGGCCCGCGGCGCCCGTCTATCCGACAGTGCCGAAAGGATGGACGGAATCGATAATGCCGCGATCACGATACCGAGGACAAGGGCCAGATCAGGGTCCATGGCAGACCTCTCCTGAGTAGAACACCAGCTATGAAAAAAGGCTACTCCGGATCGGAAGCAAAAATCAAACTTTCGTCGCAGGGCGCGACACGCAGGATGTTGGTTGTGCCGGGCACATTGAAGGGCACCCCCGCCGTGACCACGATCTGGTCCTTGGCCTGGGCGAATCCTTCGGCACGGGCGGCCTTGACGGCGGCCACGACAGCCAGCTTGAAGCGGTCAAGCGGCGGGGTGATCACGCAGTTGGTCCCCCAGCTCAGCGCCAGTCGGCGGGCGGTGCGCACGTCGGGGGTCAGCGCGATGATCGGCACACGGGGCCGTTCGCGGGCGGTCAGGACCGCTGTCGTCCCGCTTTGGGTAAAGCAGCAGATCGCCTTGATTTCGGTCGTTTCGGCAATTTCGCGGGCGGCGGCGACGATGGCATCCGCAACCGTCTCGCGGTCGGCAATGCGCGAGGATTCGATGATCTGGGTATAGGTCGGATCAAGCTCGACCTCGGTCGCGACGTTGTTCATCGTCTGGACCGCCTGCACCGGGTAGGAGCCCGCCGCGGATTCCGCCGAAAGCATGACCGCATCGGCCCCCTCGTAGATCGCGGTCGCCACGTCTGATACTTCGGCACGCGTCGGCATCGGGCTTTCGATCATGGACTCGAGCATCTGCGTGGCCACGATCACCGGCTTGCCCGCCGTGCGGCATTTGCGCACCAGGCGTTTCTGAATCGGCGGGACGTTCTGTACCGGCAATTCCACACCGAGATCGCCGCGCGCGACCATGATGCCGTCACTGGCATCGAGAATGTCCTCAAACCGGGTGACGGCCGACGGTTTCTCGATCTTCGACAGGATGGCGGCCCGTCCCCGCGCGAGATCGCGCGCCTCGGCGACGTCCTCGGGGCGCTGCACGAAGCTGAGCGCAAGCCAGTCCACACCCAGACCGCAGACGAATTCCAGATCGGCGCGGTCCTTGTCCGACAGGGCGGCCAGCGGCAGAACCACGTCGGGCACGTTGACGCCCTTGCGGTTGGAAATGATGCCCCCGATCACCACTTCGCAATCGGCGAAATCGGACCCGCATTCGCGGACCTTCAGCCTGACCTTGCCGTCATCGACAAGCAGGGTCGCCCCCGGCTCCAGCGCCTGAAAAATCTCGGGGTGTGGCAGGTTCACGCGGCTGGAGTCGCCCTCCTGCTCGTTCAGGTCCAGTCGGAAGCTGCTGCCGGGAACCAGTTGTTCGCTGTCGCCCGCAAAGACGCCGACCCTCAGCTTCGGGCCCTGCAGGTCGGCAAGGATGCCGATGGTGCTGCCCAGGTTTTCCTCCACCTCTCGGATGATGCGGTGTTTTTCGCGGATTTCCTCGTGACTGCCGTGGCTCATGTTCAGGCGGAACACGTCTGCACCGGCCTTGTGCAAGGTCTCGATCATGTCATAGCTGTCGGATGCCGGACCCAGGGTTGCCACGATCTTTACGTTGCGCAGGCGTCTCATATCTTTTCATCCCCGTCTTTCATCTGGACCGGCAACCGGTCAAATCGCTTGTGTTAGCGGTAACACGGACTGCTCCGCACATGAAGCCCCGCCGTCGTACAACGCCAAGGTTTCACGAATGCAAACGATGGGCCAGTCTCTTTGCCCTGTCCGGCAGGGTTTTCCACGCTGGCAGGCGGCGATGCTTGACACCTGTGCGGCCCGCCCCCAGCTTTGCACGAAAAGGAGAGCGCCATGTCCAGCCCGCAAGAACCGACACAGCAGGAGATCGAACTTCAGGCCGCCGCCTTTCGCCGGCTGCAAAAGCACCTGATGGAAGATCGCACCGACGTTCAGAACATCGACCTGATGAACCTGGCGGGGTTCTGCCGCAACTGCCTGAGCCGCTGGTACCAGGAGGCGGCAAACGCACGCGGCATCGAGATGGGCAAGCAAGAGGCGCGCGAGTTGTTCTACGGCATGACGATGGACGACTGGAAGGCGAACTACCAGACCGAGGCAACCCCCGATAAACAGGACACGTTCAAGGAGTCCTTTGCCAGGAACGTCACCAAGGGCTGAGGCAGGCGCCCCTACGTATAGGGGTTGCGCGGGCTTCGGTCTTCGCTCAGCGAGGGCTGGCTGCGCTCCACGATCTTCAGCACCGCATCGGCCAGGTGCGGACGCCCTATGGCCTTGTCGCCGCGCTCGACGCGGATCTTGTGCGCCTCCAGCATGACCTCGGCATGGCTGCTCCCGCGGGGCGGGATGAAGGTATAGCAAGCCAGCTCGATCAGGAAGCCGAGCGGGTCCTTGAAGTAGATCGACTGCATGAAGCCCCGGTCCTTGACCCCGGAGTTCGGGATGCCTCTTTCGGCCAGCCGGTCCAGAACCTGCTCGTGCGTGGCCTGATCGACTTCCAGCGCCAGGTGGTGCACGCAGCCTGGATCCATCGGCGTGCGGTCGTGAACGGGCTTGCGGTTCTCGTTGGTAAAGATGGTGATCAGCCGCCCATCGCCGGGATCGAAATATAGATGACCTTCGTCCGGATCGTCGAGATTGGGTTGGTCAAAGATGAAGGGCATGCCCAAAAGACCTTCCCAGAAGTCGATCGACGTGCGGCGGTCCGCGCCGGTCAAGGTGATGTGGTGTACGCCGAGAGTCTGAATTTTCTTCATTTGTTCCTCCACCCCTGTTGGTCCTTCCCAGCCTAACCTAGTCCGCCACCGGTGGCGACAAGATGCCGAACGATCCAATAGCCCCCCTTTCGCCTCACCGGAGCGAAGCCTATAAGGGCTGCGCGCCCGCCTCGGTCAGAGTCGCGGGCTGATTTGGCTTATTCGGGATCTGCACCGCATGAACATCTTTGGAAATCTCAGCGGCATGTTTTCTTCTGACATGGCGATTGACCTGGGCACTGCCAACACGCTCGTCTACGTCAAGGGGCGCGGGATCGTTCTGTCGGAGCCTTCTGTGGTTGCGTATCACATCAAGGATGGGGTCAAAAAGGTACTGGCGGTGGGTGAGGACGCCAAGCTGATGCTGGGCCGGACGCCCGGCAGCATCGAAGCGATCCGCCCGATGCGCGAGGGCGTCATCGCAGACTTCGACACGGCGGAAGAGATGATCAAGCATTTCATCCGCAAGGTGCACAAACGCTCCACATTCTCAAAGCCCAAGATCATCGTCTGCGTGCCTCATGGCGCGACCCCGGTCGAGAAACGCGCGATTCGCCAGTCGGTTCTGTCTGCCGGTGCGCGTCGGGCCGGGTTGATCGCCGAACCCATCGCGGCGGCGATCGGGGCGGGTATGCCGATCACCGACCCCACCGGCAACATGGTCGTGGACATCGGCGGCGGGACCACCGAAGTTGCGGTGCTCAGCCTTGGTGACATCGTTTATGCCCGCTCCGTGCGCGTGGGCGGCGACCGCATGGACGAGGCCATCATCAGTTACCTGCGTCGCCAGCAGAACCTGCTGGTGGGTGAAACCACCGCAGAACGCATCAAGACGTCCATCGGCACAGCGCGCATGCCCGACGACGGGCGCGGCACGTCGATGCAGATCCGGGGCCGCGACCTGCTGAACGGTGTGCCGAAAGAGATCGAAGTGACACAGGCCCAGATCGCCGAGGCGCTGGCCGAACCGGTGCAACAGATCTGCGAGGCCGTGATGACCGCGCTGGAAACCACCCCGCCCGATCTGGCCGCCGACATCGTGGACCGCGGCGTGATGCTGACCGGCGGCGGCGCGTTGCTGGGCGATCTGGACCTCGCCCTGCGCGAGCAGACGGGGCTGGCCGTGTCCATCGCGGACGAATCGCTCAACTGCGTCGCACTTGGCACGGGCAAGGCGCTCGAATACGAAAAGCAATTGCGCCACGCCATCGACTACGACAGCTGAAACCTGATACCATCCCAGCGCCCTCTCCTCTGGCAGGAGCCCTTGTGACATGGCCAAAGACCGCTCGAACAGCAGTGACTTCACCGGCCCTCTGCGCCGGTTGCTGCTGGCTGTCCTTATCCTGATCCTTGGCGCGACCTTCCTGCTGTGGCGCATCGACAGCCCCCGGGTCGAACGGTTCCGGGCGCAGATCACAGACCGGCTGGTGCCCAACATGGACTGGGCGATGGCCCCCGTGACAGGCACGATCAACCTGCTGCGCGATTTTCAGTCCTACCGGCGGCTGAGCGAACAGAACCAGGAACTGCGCAGCGAACTGCGCCAGATGCAGGCCTGGAAAGAGGCGGCATTGCAGCTTGAACAGGAAAACGCCCGGCTGTTGGACCTGAACAAGGTCAGGCTGGATCCGCGCCTGACCTTCATTACCGGTGTCGTGCTGGCCGATTCCGGGTCTCCCTTCCGGCAATCGGTGCTGCTGAACGTAGGCGCCCGCGACGGGATCGTTGACGGCTGGGCCACGATGGACGGCATCGGGCTGGTCGGACGCATTTCCGGCGTGGCCCAGAACACCGCCCGTGTGATCCTGCTGACCGATGCCTCCAGCCGCATTCCGGCGGTGATCCAGCCATCCGGTCAACGCACCATCGTCGCCGGCGACAATTCCGCCGCGCCGCCGCTCGACTTTATCGAAAGCCCGGATCTGGTGCGCCCCGGCGATCGGGTGATCTCTTCCGGGGACGGGGGGGTATTCCCCGCCGGGCTGTTGATCGGACAGGTCGCAGCCGACCCCGGCGGACGGCTGCGGGTCCGCCTTGCCGCCGATTACGAACGGCTGGAGTTCCTGCGGGTCCTGCGCCACTACGGCACGCAGCGCGTCACCGATAACGCGCAGGTGATCACACCCGAAGGCCCCTTGCCTGCAGAACCCGACAGCCCGGACATGCAAGCCGAAGCCGAGGTGGAGCTGGAGGTGGGCGAATGAACGACCTGTCACAGACCCGGCTCTGGGCGATGCGGGCGGCGTTCGTTCTGCTGGCCCTGGTGATCCTGTTCTTCCAGCTGCTGCCGATGGAGACGACACCGCGCCGCTGGGCGGGACCGAACCTGCTGCTGTGTTTCGCCTGCGCATGGAGCCTGCGCCGCCCGGAATACGTCCCCGCGCCGGCGCTAGCACTCGCCTTTCTGCTGACTGACCTGTTGCTCCAGCGCCCTCCGGGCCTGTGGGCGCTGCTGGCGCTGATCGGCTGCGAGAACCTCAAGTCGCGGGGCCGGTCCCTGCGCGATGGCGGGTTTGCCGCCGAATGGCTGACCGTCGGCATGGTCATGGTCCTGATCATGGCCGCCAACCGGCTGATCCTTGCGCTGGTCCTCGTCCCGGTTCCCGGCCTTGCACTGAGCCTTTCGGAACTGGGCATGTCCCTGCTATTCTACCCCCTGATCGTCGCCGTTACCCACGGAATCATGCGCGTGCGCAAAACCGCGCCGGGCGATCTGGATGCTTTGGGCCAGAGGGTCTGAGGAGGCATGGAATGAGACGCAACCGCGCGGAGAACGACGCAAGCCATACCCGCCTGACCCGGCGCGCCGCCCTGCTGGGCGGGGCGCAGCTTCTGTTCATGGGCGGGCTGGCCGCACGGATGCGCTATCTGCAGGTCGATCAGGCCGACCAGTTCCGCCTGCTGGCCGAAGAAAACCGCATCAACATCCGCCTGATTCCGCCCGCGCGGGGCGAAATTTTCGACCGCAAGGGCGTGCGGCTGGCGCAAAACGTGCCCAGCTACCGGATCGTCATGGTCCGGGAAGATGCGGGAGACGCCGAAGAGGTGATGGATCGCCTGAGCCGGATCATCACCATCGACGCGGAAACCCGCGAGCGTGCGTTGGCCGAAATCCAGCGTTCCGCTCCGTTCCTGCCCGTCACCATCGTGGACGATGTCAGCTGGGACGACGTGAGCCGGGTCAGCGTGAACGCCCCGGCCCTGCCCGGTGTCACGCCCGAGGTCGGCCTGACCCGCGTCTATCCGCGCGGCCCGGACTTTGCCCATGTGGTGGGCCGGGTGGGCCGGGTCAGCCAGGCCGATCTCGACGCGCTGGAGAATCCCGATCAGTTGCTGCGCATCCCGCGTTTCCAGATCGGCAAGATCAACGTGGAAGCCCGGCGCGAGGACATCCTGCGCGGCAAGGCGGGCACCAAGCAGGTCGAGGTCAACGCCACCGGCCGGGTCATGCGCGAACTGTCCCGGCGTGAAGGCGAATCCGGCAAGGACATACAGCTGACCGTGGACGCGGATCTGCAGCGGTACGTTCAGGCCCGCCTGAGCGGGGAAAGCGCCGCCGTCGTGGTCATCGACTGCGACACCGGCGATCTGGCCGCCATTGCCTCGTCGCCCTCCTATGACCCGAACCTGTTCATCGGCGGCATCTCGTCCAAGGATTACAATCCGCTGCTGGAATCGAAGTACCGGCCGCTGGTCAACAAGACGGTGCAGGGCAGCTATCCGCCGGGATCGACCTTCAAGATGGTCGTGGCGATGGCCGCCATCGAAGAAGGGATCATCGGCCCCGACGAAACCGTCTATTGTCCGGGCCACCTGGAGGTCGCAGGCCGCCGGTTCCACTGCTGGAAGCGGGCCGGGCACGGCTGGGTCGATCTGGAGAATTCGCTCAAGCAGTCCTGCGACGTGTATTACTACGACCTTGCGCTGAAGGTCGGTATCGAGAAGATATCGGCGATGGCCAACCGCTTTGGACTGGGGGTCAAACACGACCTCGCCCTGTCCTCTGTCGCGGCGGGCCTGACACCCACGAAGGAATGGAAGCGGTCAAACCGCGGCGCCGACTGGGTGATCGGGGACACGGTCAATGCCTCTATCGGTCAGGGCTTCATGCTCGCCTCGCCGCTGCAACTCGCCGTGATGAGCGCGCGGATCGCCACGGGCCGGGCGGTGACACCCCGCCTGGTCAAGACGATTGATGGGGTCGAGCAGCCCAGCGGGGCGGGTGAGCCGCTGAATATGAACGAAAACAACCTGCGCAAGATGCGCAAGGCGATGTACGAGGTGGTCAACAACCGGCGCGGCACGGCCTATCGGTCGCGGATCATCGCGGATGAATACCGCATGGCAGGCAAGACCGGCACCAGCCAGGTCCGCAACATCACCGCCGCCGAGCGCGCCCGTGGCGTCAGCCGCAACGAGGACCTGCCCTGGGAACGCCGCGACCACGCGCTGTTCGTCAGCTTCGCCCCCTTTGACAAGCCGCGCTACGCGGTGTCGGTGCTGGTGGAGCATGGGGGCGGCGGGTCGACAGCGGCGGCGCCGATCACGCGCGACGTGGTCCTGCAGGCGCTGGCGGGCGGCGAGCCGCCGCTTGAGGCATATCCGACCGCCGACAGGGGCCGGATCAAGACACAGCAACGCAAGCTGCGCGAGATGCAGCCTCAGGCCGGGATCAACGGAAACGATCAGGCATGAGCTATCTTGAGTATACGGTCAAATCGGTCCCGACGGGTTTTCGCAAGATCCTGCACCTGAACTGGCCGCTTACCCTGCTTCTGGCGTCGGTCTGCGGGATCGGCTTCCTGATGCTCTATTCCGTCGCCGGTGGCTCCTTCAGCCCCTGGGCAGAACCGCAGATGAAGCGTTTCGCGCTCGGCTTTGCGCTGATGCTGATGGTGGCGCTGACCCCGATCTGGCTATGGCGCAACCTGTCGGGACTGGCCTACGGCATCTCGCTGGTGCTGCTGATCGCGGTGGCGCTGATCGGGGACGAACGCAAAGGGTCACAACGCTGGATCGACCTTGGCTTCATGGACCTGCAGCCTTCGGAGCTGATGAAGATCACACTCGTCATGTTTCTCGCGGCCTACTACGACTGGTTGCCGCCCAAGAGGGTCTCGCGGCCATTCTGGGTGTTGCTGCCGGTGGCCATCGTGCTGGTCCCCACCGCGCTGGTCCTGCGGCAACCCGACCTCGGCACCGCGATCCTGCTGCTGACGGCGGGGGGCGGCCTGATGTTCCTGGCAGGCGTGCACTGGGCCTATTTCGCTGCTGTCATCGCCTCGGCCGGCGGGCTGGTCACGGCGGTCTTCCAATCTCGCGGCACCACCTGGCAGCTTTTGAACGACTACCAGTACCGCCGCATCGACACCTTTCTGGACCCCGCTGCCGACCCGCTGGGAGCGGGTTATCATATCACCCAGTCCAAGATCGCATTGGGGTCCGGCGGATGGACAGGGCGCGGCTTCATGCAAGGCACGCAATCGCGGCTGAACTTCCTGCCCGAAAAGCACACCGACTTCATCTTTACCACGCTGGCCGAAGAATTCGGTTTTGTGGGCGGCTTCAGCCTTCTGGGGCTCTACGCCCTGATCATCCTGTTCTGCGTGATTACCGCAACCTTGAACAAGGACCGTTTCTCTTCCTTGCTGACCCTCGGGATCGCCTTGAACTTTTTCCTGTTCTTCGCGGTCAACATGTCCATGGTCATGGGCCTCGCCCCGGTGGTAGGGGTGCCCCTGCCGCTTGTAAGCTACGGCGGGTCGGCCATGCTGGTCCTGCTGCTGGCCTTCGGATTGGTGCAATCCGCCCATATTCACAGACCGAGGTAATCCATGACCGTCAATGTCCTGTTCGCCGCCAAGCAAGAAGGCTGGGAAACCTATGAGCAGCCTCTGCGCAAGGCCCTGTCCGCAGCCGGTCTCGATGCGCGGCTGGCAACCGACATGCCCGCGGCAGAGGTGGACTATATCGTGTATGCCCCGAACAGCGACCTGCAGGATTTCACCCCCTACACCCGCGCAAAGGCGGTGCTGAACCTCTGGGCGGGGGTGGAGAGGATCGTGGGCAACGAGACGCTTGAGATACCATTGGCGCGCATGGTCGACCCCGGCCTGACGAAAGGCATGGTGGAATGGGTCAGCGGCCACGTTTTGCGCTACCATCTGGGGCTGGACACCGACATCACGCGCACCGACCCCCGCTGGGCGCCGCGCACACCGCCGCTGGCTGAGGAGCGTTCGGTCGTGATGCTGGGCATGGGTGCCCTCGGCAGCGCCGCGGCAGAGATGCTGACACGCATCGGTTTCGACGTCACCGGCTGGTCGCGCAGCCCCAAGGACGTTCCGGGTGTCACCTGCCTGCACGGAGAGGACGGCCTGCAAGACGCCCTGGCCAAGGCCGAGATCGCCGTATTGCTGTTGCCCGACACACCGGCGACCGAGAACACGCTGAATGCCGAAACGCTGGCCCTGATGCCGCGGGGCGCCTGCATCATCAACCCGGGTCGCGGCCCGCTGATCGACGACGACGCGTTGCTGGCGGCGCTCGACAGCGGCCAGATCGGACACGCCACGCTTGACGTCTTCCGCACCGAACCGTTGCCGCAGGATCACCCCTATTGGGCGCACCCCAAAGTCACCGTGACCCCCCACATTGCCGCCGCAACCCGCGCCAGCACCGCCTCCGCCTCCATCGCGGAAAACATCCGCCGGGGCGAGGCGGGAGAAGACTTTCTCAACCTCGTCGATCGCGGGCTGGGTTACTGATCGGCCAATTGTCCGTGGCAGTCGGACGGCGGGTGGTCAGGCCAAAATCAACGAAAGATGGCCGCGGAGCACCCGCTCCGTTTCA
Source organism: Sulfitobacter sp. THAF37 (assembly GCF_009363555.1). NCBI lineage: Bacteria > Pseudomonadati > Pseudomonadota > Alphaproteobacteria > Rhodobacterales > Roseobacteraceae > Sulfitobacter > Sulfitobacter sp. THAF37. Next base: position 1,484,504 of record NZ_CP045372.1, on the reverse strand, counting down.
ACCCGCCATCAGCCCCCGGCCCCGCAGCAAGGCTTCGACCCCCGGCAGGCGGCCCCGGAAAGCGGTGTAAAGCTCTGCCGCATCGCGGCTGCCGCCTGTGGACAGGATATGCCGCTCCAGCGCCGCTGCCGTGTCCGGATCGAAGGCGCCGCCCGCTTCTTCAAAGGCCTCGAACGCGTCGGCGTCCATGACTTCGGACCACATGTAGCTGTAGTAACCGCTGGAATAGCCATCTCCCGAAAAGACATGCGCGAACTGCGGCGTGGCATGGCGCATGCGGATCGCGTCGGGCATGCCGATGTCCGCCAGAACCTCGGCCTGCCGCGCCATCGGGTCGGCGGGGGCGGACCCGTCATGAAACGAGAGGTCCACAAGGGCGGAAGCTACGTATTCCACCGTCTGGAACCCCATATCGAAGGTGGCCGCCGCCAGTACCTTGTCCAGCATCTCCTTGGGCATCGGTTCCCCGGTGCGGGCATGGATCGCGAATTTTCCCAGCACCTCCGGAACCTCCAGCCAGTGCTCATACAGCTGGCTCGGCAGTTCCACGAAGTCCCGCGCGACGGACGTGCCGCTGACGCTTTCATAGGTCACATCGGACAGCATCTGGTGCAGCGCATGGCCGAATTCATGAAACAGGGTGCGCGCGTCGTCGTAGGACAGCAACGCCGGGTCGGACTTGGCAAAGTTGCAGACATTGATCACCACAGGGCGCTGGTCCTTGGGGAACTTCGCCTGCCCGCGCATGGCCGAACACCAGGCGCCTGACCGCTTTGACCCGCGGGCAAAGTAATCTCCGATGAAAACCGCGACATGCACGCCATTGCGCGTCACATCCCAGGCCCGGCAATCCGCGTGATACAGCGGGACGTCCAGAGGCGCGAATTCCAGTCCGAACAGCCGGTTGGCACAGTCAAACGCCGCTTCGATCATCCGGTCGAGCTGGAAATACGGCTTCAATCCCGCCTCATCGAGGTCATGCTCCGCCGCGCGCCGTTTCTCAGCGTAGTAGCGCCAGTCCCAGGGGGCGAGATCGCCGTTCACCCCATCGGCATGCATCATGCCGGTCAGAACCTCTGCGTCGGCCTGCGCCTGTGCCTTGGCCGGCGCCCAGACCTCCATCAGCAGGCCGCGCACCGCTTCGGGCGTCTTGGCCATTTCAGTTTCCAGCTTGTAGGCCGCGAAGGTCTCATATCCCAGCAACTTGGCGCGTTCCTCGCGCAGGGCCAGGATCTCGGCCGCGATGGCGCGGTTGTCGGTCTCACCTCCACCAGCGCCCCGCGCCTCCCAGGCACGAAACGCCCGCTCGCGCAGATCGCGACGGGGCGAGAATTGCAGGAACGGCACGATCAGCGACCGCGACAGAGTGACCACGGGGCCGTCGGCGCCTTTTTCTTCGCCAGCGGCACGGGCGGCATCGACCACGAAATCCGGCAGCCCCGTCAGGTCATCCTCGGCCAGCTCCATGTACCAGCTGCGCTCATCGGCCAGCAGGTTCTGGGTAAACTGGGTGCCCAGCACCGCAAGCCGCCCCTTGATCTCCTTCATCCGGGCAGCTTCCTCTCCGTCGAGCGCCGCACCGGCCCGGACGAAACCGCGGTGGGTCAGCATCAGCACCCGCGCCTGTTCATCCGTCAGGTCCAGATCGTCACGCTTGTCCCATACCTCGGCCACGCGGGCGAACAGCGCCTTGTTCGCCGAAATCTCGGAAAAATGGGCGGCCAGCCTGGGCGAAAAGTCGCGCTGCAGCTTTTCCCGCGCCGGGGTGCTGTCGGCCCCGGCGACCGTAAAGAACACGCCCAGCACCTTGTCCAGCGCCCCGCCCGCAGCCTCCAGCGCCTCGACCGTGTTCGCGAAACCGGCGGGGTCGCCGTTCTGCGCGATTGCCTCGATTTCGGCGTTGTGGGCCGCCAGCGCCTGTTCCAGCGCGGGCGCGAAGTCATCGTCGGATATCCGGTCGAAGGGGGCGAGATCGAAGGGTGTGTGCCAGTCTTGCAGCAGCGGATTTGTCATGGGGAACTCCTTTGCCCCCAAGCTAGGTCGCGGCGCGGTCAGTTACAATGCGCCCGACATCACGCGGCGGCATCCGCACCGCAGGTGGGACAATCGGCCCGGCGCTGCACGGTGATGCTGCGGTTTTCGCCAAAGAGCGCATCGTAGATCAGCATCTGCCCCCGTGCCGGTGTGCCCGCCCCGGTGATCAGCTTGATCGCCTCGATCGCCATCATGGAACCGACGACACCGGGCAGCGGCCCGATCACCCCCGCCTCGGCGCAGGACGGCGCCAGATGCGGTGCGGGGGGCGCGTCGAAAATGCACCGGTAGCAGGGCGCGCCGCGCGCCGGGTCGAACACCGAAAGCTGACCTTCCCACTGGCTCAACGCGCCCGAGACCAGCGGCTTTCCGGCGCGCACGCATGCCGAATTCACCAGATAGCGGGTTTCGAAATTATCGCAGCCGTCCAGCACCAGGTCATAGTCCGCGACCAGTTCATCCGCGATCTCGGCGGTCAGGCGGCGATGATAGGGACGCAGAGTGACGAAAGGGTTCTGCGCCTCCACCGCCTGCTGGGCGGAGAACACCTTGGGCATCCCGATGGCGGAATCGCGGTGGATCACCTGGCGCTGGAGGTTGGCGTTCTCGACCGTGTCGTCGTCGATCACCCCGATGGTGCCGACACCGGCGGCGGCAAGGTATTGCAGGACCGGCGCGCCCAGACCGCCCGCGCCGATCACCAGGACGCGCGCATCCTTCATCGCCTTCTGACCCGCCCCGCCGACCTCGCGCAGGACGATGTGGCGGGCATAGCGATTGAGTTCGGTATCCGAGAACCCCCCGCCCCCCTGCGGTGGGTCGGGCTGCGACGCTTCGCTGTCCGCCCGCCGACGCAGTGCGCGGATGAGGCCGCGATACGACAGAAAAATCGCTACAGCCCCGCCCAACAGCAGCCAGGGGGCGGCGCTGCCGCCGGTGTTGATTACCAGCGGATGGGTTGCGGGAAAGGCCACCTGAATACCCAGCACCGCGACATAAAGCAGCCCCAGAAGGGTCAGCCGCACCTCACGCGGCGCACCGATCAGCCTGCCGCCGAACCAGATTGCCGCGGCCATGATCGCGACCAGCAGCATCAGTCGACCCCGGTGGACCCGAAACCACCGCTGCCCCGCGCGGTATCGTCCAGGTCGGCGGCATGAGTGAAAACCGCCTGCACCACCGGTGCGACCACCATCTGTGCGATCCGCATACCGTGAGTGACCTCGAACGCCTCGGTCCCGGCATTCAGCAGGATGACCCCGACAACCCCGCGATAATCAGCGTCGATGGTGCCCGGGCTGTTGGGCAAGGTCAGCCCGTGTTTCAGCGCGAGGCCTGAACGCGGCCTGATCTGCACCTCGAACCCCCGCGGGATTGCCATGTGCAACCCGGTGGAAATCAGCGCGCGGCCCGCCGGAGGCAGAGTGACCGGCCCGTCCGGCAAGTTGGCCCGCAAGTCCGCACCGGCGGCCTGTTCGGTTTCATAGGCTGGCAGGCCCAGCGCCTCGTCAGCGCCTTCGGCCCAGCGGAGGAGAATATTCACCATGTCCGCACCTACCCCAGTGCCTGCGCTATGCGGGCCGCCAGCTTGCGGGCAACCACATCCTTGCCCGCGCGGTCCCAGGTTTCAGCCCCCTCGTCCGAAATCAGGATCACCGCGTTTTCTGTTCCGCCCATGATACCAGTGGCGGGCGAGACGTCATTTGCGACGATCCAATCACAGCCCTTGCGCCTGCGTTTGGCGGTCGCGTTGTCGATCACGTCGTCGGTTTCGGCGGCGAACCCCACGACAAGACCGGGACGCCCCTGCTCCATCCGGCTGACAGTCTTCAGGATATCGGGATTTTCAGCAAAGGTCAGTTCAGGCAGCCCGTCCTTCGATTTTTTCAGCTTGCGGTCACTGGCCGAGCTGACCCGCCAATCAGCGACGGCAGCGGCAAAGACCGCAGCATCGGCGGGCAAGGCGGCCTGTACCGCATCAAGCATCTGCTGCGCCGTTTCAACGCGCACCACATTGACCCCTTGGGGCGGGGGCACATCGGCGGGGCCGGTGACGAAAACCACTTCAGCCCCCAGCGCCGCCAGCGCCTGGCCCAGCGCCGCCCCTTGCGCACCGGAGGATCGGTTCGCGATATAACGGACCGGGTCGATCGGTTCGTGCGTGGGACCGGAGGTGACAAGGATGCGTTTGCCCCTGAGCGGCCCGTCGGTCAGCCGCGCCGCTATCTCTGTCACGATCTCCATCGGTTCGGCCATGCGTCCGGGGCCGAACTCACCACAGGCCATGTCGCCGTCATTCGGCCCGACCGTGGCAATCCCGTCGGCCCGAAGTGTGGCCAGATTGCGCTGCGTGGCGGGATGCTGCCACATGCGCACGTTCATCGCCGGGGCCAGCAGGACGGGCGTATCGGTGGCCAGCAGCAGGGTAGAGGCAAGGTCATTTGCCAGCCCCTGCGCCATCTTGGCCATCAGGTCCGCCGTCGCCGGTGCCACGACCACCAGATCGGCCACCCGGCTAAGCTGGATATGCCCCATCTCGGCCTCATCGTTGAGATCGAAAAGATCCTGAAAAACGGTCTTTCCCGCCAGCGCAGACACCGAAAGAGGTGTGACGAACTGCGCCCCAGCCGCGGTGAGAACCGGCGTGACCTCAGCCCCGCGTTCGCGCAGGCGGCGGATCAGTTCCAGCGTTTTGAATGCGGCGATGCCGCCGCCGATGATCAGCAGAATATGTTTGCCTGCAAGCATATGTTCGCCCCCGCAAGATCGCATCTTGCCGGGGACCATATGCGGCGGGCTGTCGAAGTGCCAGCCCCTGCGCGTGCCTTGGGGCGGATCAGTTCAGGAAATGCAGGACCTCGCGCGACTGCCCTTCCAGTGACTTGCGCATCTTGACGAAAGCCGCCGCTTCAAGCTGGCGCACCCGCTCCTTGGACAGTTTCAACTCGTCGCCCAGGCTTTCCAGCGTGCGCGGCTGGTCGCGCAGCTTGCGCTCGCGGACGATGAACTGTTCGCGGTCGTTCAGCTCTTGCATCGCGGCCACCAGCCAGTTGCGGAGTTGCCTGGTGTCATGATCGTCCTCGACACGCTCGGCGGCCTGCATGCTGTCATCGACCAATGCGTCGATCCACTCGCGGCCCTCGTCCTCGGCGGATTGGGTGGCGTTCAGGGAATAGTCAGATCCGGACAGGCGGCCTTCCATCATCTCAACGTCATGCAGCGGCACACCGATCTCGGTCGAGATCATCTGCCGAAGCTGGTGGCGATCCAGCGCCTCTCCGGCGGCGGACGCCTCACGCTCAAGCCGTGCCTGAACCCGGCGCATGTTGAAGAACAAGGATTTCTGGGAAGACGTGGAACCGGTGCGCACCATCGACCAGTTGCGCATCACATGGTCCTGAATGGACGCCTTGATCCACCACACGGCATAGGTGGAAAAACGAACGCCTCGGTCGGGATCGAACTTGTCCGCCGCCTTCATCAGGCCCAGGCCGGCCTCCTGAACCAGATCATTCATCGGCGCGCCATAACGCCGGAACTTGCCCGCCATCGAAATCGCCAGACGCATGTAGGCGGTGATCAGCCGATGCAACGCCGCTTCATCGCGCTTGTCGCGCCATGCATAAGCCAGTTCAAGCTCCGTATCCGCATCGAGAAGTTCCGCTTTCATTGCGGTTCGCGTAAGGGAAAACTCCCTGGCCGTTTGCATCGTCATAATCAAATACCCCCTGAAATCTCAGCACGTCTTGAGACAAACCTTTGGGAAAGGTACGCATGACGCGGCGCATTGGTTCCGAGCGGGAGGAGAAAAATGTTGACGCAAACCGCACTTGTCCTAGGAGGAGCCGCGTCGGGGAAATCTGGCTGGGCCGAAGCAATGCTGGAAAAAGGCGGGCGTCCGATGGTTTACCTTGCCACCAGTCGGGTTTTCGATGACGAGGTGGCGCAAAAGGTCGCAATCCACAGGAAACGGCGCGATGCCCGGTGGCGCACCGTGGACGCCCCGCTCGACCTGGGGCCCGCGCTGGCCGATGTGACCGCGCAGGATCATGTTCTGATCGACTGCGCGACCATGTGGCTGACCAATCACATGATGGACGGAAATGATATTGCCGCTGCACAAGACGCGCTGCTGGCTGCGCTGCGCACCTGTGCCGCGCCCTGGGTCATCGTCTCGAACGAGGTCGGGCACGGGATCGTCCCCGACAATGCACTGGCCCGCCGCTTTCGCGAGGCACAGGGGCGTCTGAACATCCTGCTCGCGCAAGAGGCGGCGCTGGTGGTGCAGGTGACGGCGGGTCTGCCGCTGGCGCTCAAGGGGCAGTTGCCGTGACCACCTGGCACTGGATCAGGCACGGCCCAACGCACGAAAAGACGTTTGTCGGCTGGCGCGATGTTCCGGCCGACCTGTCTGACACGCCGCGCCTGACACGGCTGACCCGTTTCCTGCCGGACACCGCGTTGATCGTGTCTTCCGACCTGAGCCGGTCGATCACCACGGCAGACGCGCTTGAGACACAGGCCCGCCATCGCCTGCCACATCGGGACGACCTGCGGGAACTGCATTTTGGCGACTGGGACGGGAAACATTTCACCGAGATCGAAAAGACCCATCCGGAACTGTCCCGCGCCTATTGGGAAACCCCTGGCGACATAACCGCGCCCGGCGGGGAAAGCTGGAACGACGCCGCCGCGCGGGTCAACCGCGCCGTCGATACGCTGAACGCCAGCCATCCGGAAGCGCATATCATCGCCGTGGCGCATTTCGGCGTCATCCTGACACAGGTCCAGCGGGCGCTGGGGGTATCCGCGACACAGGCGATGGCCCACAAGATCGACAACCTGTCAGTGACCGAGGTGCATTGCCATCAGGGCACCTGGACGGTCCGGCGGATCAATCACCGCCCGTGATGGTCCACCGCACAATTCGGCGTTTGCCGGAAAGTTCGAAAGCAAGCTAACTGCGGTCATGACATATGACCTTTTCATCGGCGATCGCACCTTCTCCAGCTGGTCCCTCCGGGGATGGCTGATGCTGGAGAAATTCCACCTGCCGTATCAGACGCACATGGTCGGCCTTTACAGCGGCACCATGAGCGCGGATCTGGCCCCCCTGGCCCCTGCCACATTGGTCCCGGTGCTGCGCACACCCGAAGGAACCGTGGTGGGCGAGTCGCTGGCGATGGCCGAAACCCTGGCCGAGCGGCATCCCAACGCCGGCATGTGGCCCGCAGATCCCGCCGCACGGGCGACCGCACGCTGGCTTTGCGCCGCGATGACGTCGGGCTTCGGCGCGCTGCGCGGCAGCTGCCCGATGCAATTGCAGCACGTCAACAAGGGGTTCGCCGTGTCCGACGCCGTCCGCGCCGACCTCGACCGGCTGGAGACGCTCTGGACCCATGCCATGCGGAACGCGCCGGTTCGGGGGCAATGGCTGTTCGGGGCCTATTCGCTTGCCGATGTGTTTTATGCGCCGGTGGCGGCCCGTATCGTCGGATACGATTTGCCCGTCTCCGACGCCGCGCGCCGCTATTGCGAGACGGCAATCGACGACCCCGCATTCCGGGCCTGGCGTGCCGAGGGATTGAAGACGACCTATGACCCGTTCCCCTACGACATGGGCACGGACACTGCACCCTGGCCGGGCGACGATCCGCGTTAACCATTCTTAAACCAACCTTGCCTAACCCTTAACCAGGGATTCGAAAGGGGAAAGATGGTTTCGCGCGCCTACACTGTCGCGTTCCAAGGTGTGGAAGCGCGGATGGTCGAGGTGCAATGTGCCGTCACCGCAGGTCTGCCCGCGTTTTCCATCGTGGGCTTGCCGGACAAGGCCGTGTCCGAGGCACGCGACCGGGTGCGCACGGCTCTGACCTCCATGGCCATCGCGTTGCCCTCCAAGCGGATCACCGTCAACCTCAGCCCCGCGGATCTGCCCAAGGAGGGCAGCCATTTCGACCTGCCCATCGCCCTGTCGCTGCTGGCGGCGCTGGACATCCTGCCCGACGACATCGTGCAGGATGTCGTGGCCTTGGGCGAATTGTCGCTGGACGGCACGCTGGTTCCAGTGGTGGGGGCGCTGCCCGCGGCGATGGCCGCGGCAGAGCAGGATCGCAGCCTGCTCTGCCCCGCCGGGTCGGGGGCAGAGGCAGCCTGGGTCGGCAAGACACAGGTGATCGCCGCAGCCACGCTGGGCGACGTTGTGCGCCACTACACCGGGCAGGCCCCGCTCTCTCCCGCCGAACCGGGCGAAGTGTCCGATCTGCCCCAGGGCCGCGACCTGCGCGAGGTCAAAGGTCAGGAACGCGCCAAGCGCGCCCTGGAAATCGCAGCAGCGGGACGTCATCACCTGATGTTGGTGGGCACCCCCGGGTCGGGCAAGAGCATGCTGGCCGCGCGTCTCCCCTCGATCCTGCCGCCCCTGACCCCGGCGGAGGCGCTCGATACCTCGATGATCCATTCCCTCGCCGGTCTGCTGGACGAGGGTGGAATATCGCGCGCACGACCGTTTCGTGAACCGCATCACACCGCCTCCATGGCGGCGATCATCGGCGGCGGGCGGCAGGCGCGCCCCGGCGAGGTATCGCTGGCCCACAATGGCGTGCTGTTCATGGATGAATTCCCCGAATTCCCCCGCACCGTGCTGGAGACGTTGCGCCAGCCCATCGAGACCGGCGAAGTGATGATCGCGCGGGTGAATGCGCATGTGAAATATCCCTGCCGCTTCATGCTGGTGGCTGCGGCCAACCCCTGCAAATGCGGCTACCTCAGTGACCCGGCCCGCGCCTGCGCCCGGGTGCCTCAATGTGGCGAAGATTACATGGGCCGCATCTCTGGCCCGTTGATGGACCGGTTCGACCTGCGCGTCGATGTGCCGCCTGTCGCCTTCAGCGACCTCGACCTGCCCAGCAATGGCGAAAGCTCGGCCGAGGTAGCCGCCCGCGTCGCCGCCGCCCGCGCCCTTCAGACCGAAAGGTTCAGAGATCACGCGGGCATGCTGGTCAATGCCGACGCCGAAGGCGAAATGCTGGAGCAGATCGCCACCCCGGACACCGAAGCCCGTGCACTGCTGACCAGGGTCGCCGAACGGTTCCACCTGTCGGCGCGCGGCTATCACAGGGTGATCCGGGTCGCCCGCACCATCGCAGACCTCGATGGGTCTGAAACCGTACGCAAACCGCATATCGCCGAAGCTGTCAGCTTTCGGCTGCCGTCTCCAGCCGTTGCCTGATCCAGACCGACACGTCCCGCAGGGAGTGCCGCGCCTCAGGCAGGCTGTTGTGAAATATGGGCCAGACATGCGGCAGGTCGTGCGCCTCGGTCAAACTGACGTCGACGCCCTGCGCGCGCAGATGCGCAGCCATCCGGTGCGAATCGTCGCGCAGGATCTCGGTGTCGCCCACCGTCAGCCAGACCGGCGCGGCCCCGGCGAAATCGGCGAACAGCGGGCTGACCGCCGGGTCGTCGGCCCGGCGGCCAGCGAGATACATGTCAGCAAGTTCTGCGGCGCGGCTCGCCACAAGGATCGCTTCGGCCCGCGCGTTCTGGCGAAAGCTGTCGCCTGAATACGTCAGGTCGGTGAGCGGGGAAAAACAGAAAACTCCGGCGGGGCGGGCCGCCCCTTCCTGCAACAGCTGTGACAGCAGGCCCAGCGCCAGCGTCCCGCCCGCACTATCGCCGCCCAGCACCACACGGGCCGGATCGACACCGGCGGCGATCAGCCCGTCCCAGGCGGCGCGAACGTCGTCGGCGGCGGCGGGAAAGGGGGATTCGGGCGCGAGCCGATATCGCGGCAGAACCGCGCGTGTTCCCGACAGGGCCGCGATCCGCCCCAGCATCGCCGCATGGGTGCCGGGGCTGCCAAAGACGAAAGCGCCGCCATGGATATACAGGATGACGGCGTCCGACGCCAGATCACGCGGCACCACTTCCAGCGCCTCGACACGACGCTCTCCGGCCTGAAGGATCTGCCAGTTTTGTCGGGTGCCGCGGGGCGCGCGAAAGAAGAGGCGTGCCTGGCGTTCCAGGTTGCCGCGCATCTGCTCCGGCGCACTGCTCCGCGCCAGACGCGGCTTCTCCACCAGTCTCAGGTAGGCGTTGAGGACCGGGCGCAGCAGGCTCATGCGCGGCGCGCCTCGATCGCCTCCCAGATCTTGCCGGCGATGTTTACGCCGTCGAACCGCTCCAGCTCCTGAATGCCGGTGGGCGACGTCACATTGATCTCTGTCAGATAATCGCCGATCACGTCGATGCCGACGAAAATCTGGCCTTTCTCCTTGAGCAGCGGGCCGATGGCCGCGCAGATCTCGCGGTCGCGATCAGTCAGGCCGACCTTTTCCGGGCGACCGCCCACATGCATGTTCGACCGGGTCTCGCCTTCGGCAGGAACCCGGTTGATCGCGCCCGCGGCCTCCCCGTCAACGAGGATCACACGTTTGTCGCCCTTGGAAACCGCAGGCAGAAATTTCTGTACGATCAAGGGCTCGCGTGAGAATCCGGTAAACAATTCGTGCAGCGACGTCAGGTTTCGGTCGTTTTCATCCAGACGGAACACCCCCGCACCGCCATTGCCGTAGAGCGGCTTCAGGATGATGTCGCCATGCCTGGCCTTGAACGCCTTGATGGTTTCCAGGTCTCTGGCAATCGTGGTGGGCGGCGTGAGATGGGGAAAATCCAGCACAAGCAGTTTCTCAGGGTAATTGCGCACCCAGAAAGGATCATTGACTACCAGTGTCGTGCCTTTCAGCCGGTCCAGCAGGTGCGTGGTGGTGATGTAATGCATGTCGAACGGCGGGTCCTGGCGCAGCCAGACCACGTCGAATTCCGCAAGGTCGACTTCGCGGCGGGGCCCGAAATGGGCGTGATCGCCCTGTACCCGCTGCACGGTGAAGTCATGCCCCCGCGCGGTGATCCTTCCCTCCTCGTAGGCCAGATCATCAGGCCCGTAAAAGAAAAGGTCATGCCCGCGCGCCTGCGCTTCTTCGGCAAGGCGGAAGCTGCTGTCCGCGTTGATGTTCACATCCCCGATCGGATCCATTTGAAAGGCAATTTTCATCGGTCAATCCCTGCTGCTTGCCTCTTAGATGGCGCAGCGGGACGGCGGGCGCAATGGGTCAGCCGTGACCAAAGGCGTTTTCGATGATCCGCATCTGTCCCTGCGAATCGACCAGTGCGACGTCGAATCGCGTTTCGGTCAGTGTGCCCGCAGGCTCTGATCCAAGGAATTCTTCGGCTGCCAGATAGATGCGCTGCATCTGCCGGGCAGACAGGCTGCACGCGGCCCGGTCGAAATCACGCGCTTGCTTGACTTCGACAAAGATCAACCCGTCACCATCGCGCAGGATCAGATCAATCTCCCCGCCCTTGCCGCGCCACCGCCTGCGTGCCAAGGCAAAACCGCGCCTTTCGTAGTCCTGCGCAATCCGATTTTCCGCCGCGACCCCAGCCTGGTAAGCCATCGCGCCCCTGTAGGTTCTGGCAGATCCGGTCACGTTTCATCCTTTCCCATCGCCAGGGCAGCCTGATACACCTTGCGCCGCGGCAATCCATGCGCCTGCGATACCAAATCGACCGCATCTCGCATCGACATTTCCGACAATGCGCCGCTCAACTCCGTTTCTAGGTCAATTTCATTAACAGTTTCTGAACGACCCCGATCCACCAGAACCACGATCTCGCCCTTGGGCGGAGACCCGGCATATCGCTCGGCCAATGTGCCCAATGGCGCGCGCTGAATTTCTTCGAACTTCTTGGTCAATTCCCGGCAGACAGCCGCCTCTCTATAGGCGCCAAGCACCTCGGCCGCGTCGCGCAGCATGGCACCCAGCCGTTTCGGGGATTCGTAGAATACCAGCGTGCCGGGTATCTCGCGCAGGGTGTCCATCGCGGCCTTGCGGGCGGTGGCGGCATTGGGCAGGAAACCCGCGAAGAAGAACGCATCGGTCGGCAAGCCGCCCAGCGCCAAAGCGGTGGGCAGCGCCGAAGGGCCGGGCGCGCAGGTCATGGGCAGGCCTGCCTTCGCGACCGCCCGCGCCAGTTCGAACCCCGGATCGGCGATCAACGGCATCCCCGCTTCGGACGCATAGGCCACAGCGCGGCCCGCCCTGATGTCTTCCAGCAGCTTTTCGGTCACGCCTGCACCGCTGTGATCGTGCATCGCCACGATCCGGCGATTGTTCAAAGGCACGCCGTGGATGTCCATCAGACGGCGCAGGCTGCGGGTGTCTTCCGCCGCCAGTACATCGGCGCTGGCCAGCACATCCAGCGCCCGCAGGGTGATGTCGCGGGCCGTGCCGATGGGCACCCCGACAAAGTACAAACCCGCCGACAAGGGGGTTTTGTCATAATTCACGCTGGACCCGCCTTTCCCACACTCTATGATCCCGCAGGACACACACCGGCGTCGCGACGCCGCCAGATCACCCGGGGAGTGAGTTCGACATGATTGCTTTTTTCGATGCAGGCCGCAAGAAGTTGCGGCTGCTGTTTCTGCCGCTTTTTGCCTTGATCCTGGCCGCATGCGAGCCGATCGCAATGGGCGGCATCGCCGGTAACAGCGGCCCGAGGATCGATACCAGCGCCCCGATCCCCGTTGCCCTGCTGGTGCCGCGCGGCGGTTCGGCCGGCGACAACCTGCTGGCGCAGAATCTTGAAAACGCGGCACGGCTGGCCATTCGCGACCTTGACGGTGTGCAGGTGGACTTGCGGGTCTACGGCACCGCGGGCAATGCCGGCACGGCAGCGAGCGTGGCCGCTCAGGCCGTGAACGAAGGCGCCAAGATCATTCTCGGGCCGGTCTATGCCGAATCCGCCAATGCGGCGGGTGTCGCCGTCGCCTCCCAGGGGGTCAATGTTCTGTCGTTCTCCAACAACCCGACCATTGCGGGGGGCAACGTCTTTGTCCTGGGGCCGACCTTTGATACCACCGCCAACCGCCTTGTGGGCTATGCCAAGCGGACCGGTAAGGACCGCATCGTGGTCGTCAGTGGACAGGATGTCGCCGGACAGCTGGGCCGCACCGCCATCGAACAGGCAATTGCGGCGAATGGCGCGACACTTGCGGGCAGCGTCGACTACGCGTTGAGCCAGGAATCCGTCATCGCCTCCATTCCGCGGGTCAAGGCGGCGGTGGAAGGCGGCAATGCCAACGCCGTGTTCCTGACCACCTCCTCCGCCAGCGCCCTGCCCTTGTTCGCGCAACTGCTGCCCGAGGCGGGAATACAGGGCCCCGCCACGCAGTACATCGGCCTGACCCGCTGGGACATTCCGCCTGCCACGCTGGCGCTGCCCGGCGTCCAGGGCGGATGGTTCGCGCTGCCCGATCCGGGCGCCTCCGGTGTCTTCCGGCAGAAATACAGCGCGGCCTACCAGTCCGACCCGCACCCGCTTGCCGGTCTCGCCTTCGACGGGATCGCGGCGGTTGGCGCACTGGCCAAAAGCGGCAAATCCTCTGCCCTTTCAGCGGCATCGCTGACCCAGGGGGCAGGGTTCCGCGGCGCCAGCGGCATCTTCCGCCTGAACCGGAACGGCACCAATGAGCGCGGCCTCGCGGTGGCGACAATTCGCAACAAGCAGGTCGTCATCATCGACGCGGCACCCCAGGCCTTCGGCGGCGCAGGCTTCTGACGCCGAAGTGACCGTTTCACTCGCAAAATCATCCTCAGGCGCGGACACCGATCCGCGCCTGATCTGCGCGCCGGAGTTGATCTTTGACGCGACCGCCGTGCAGGCCGCCCTGCAAGACGTCTGCGACACTGCCGATCCAAACGCACGTCGCGCCGCAGCGGTGGAGGTTCTGCGCAAGGTGCAGGACAATGGCCGCGCCGAGATCGCCAAGAGCTTCGCCGCATCTCCGTTCGATGCAAGGGGCATGACCCGCGCCTACACCTATCTGACCGACCATCTGGTCAGCACCGCGCTTGACATCGCCACCCGCCATCTGCACCCCAATCCCAACCCGACGGATGGCGAGCGCCTGTCGGTGATCGGCGTCGGCGGCTACGGTCGGGGTGAAATGGCCCCCTATTCTGACGTCGATCTGCTGTTCCTGATCCCCTACAAGGCCACAGCCTGGACCGAGAGCGTGGTGGAAAGCATGCTCTATATCCTGTGGGACCTGAAGATGAAGGTGGGCCATGCCACCCGGACGGTGCGCGACTGCATCCGCCTGGGGGCCGAGGATTTCACCATCCAGACCGCCCTGCTGGAACACCGCCCCATCGCGGGCGACACAGAACTCTCCCGGACACTGGACGAGAGGCTGGCCAGTGATCTCTTTGACGGCAAAGGCCGCGATTTCATCGAAGCAAAGCTGGAAGAACGGGACAAGCGGCACCTCAAACAGGGCCAGCGATATGTGGTGGAGCCCAACGTAAAAGAGGGCAAAGGCGGCCTGCGCGACCTGCATTCGCTGTTCTGGATCGCCAAACTGATCTACCACGTCGACCGGATCTGGGATCTGGTGGACAAGGGCGTGTTCCGCCCGGATGAATACAACACCTTCCGGGAGGCGGAGGATTTCCTTTGGGCCGTGCGGGGCCATCTGCACCTGCTGGCCGGTCGCGCCACCGAACAGCTCACCTTTGATGTCCAGGTCCAGGTGGCGGAGGCGATGGGATACCAGGACACCAGCGGCAGACGCGGGGTCGAGGTGTTCATGCAGGCCTATTTCCGCCACGCCACCGTCGTGGGGGATCTGACCCGCATCTTCCTGTCCAGCCTCGAAGCGATCCACGTCAAGGCGGAACCGCTGCTGGAACGCTTCTTCCGCCGCCGCCCCAAGGTCAAGGACGGCTACGAGGTCGTGCACAACCGGATCGCCATATCGGACGATTCCGCCTTTCTCTCGGACAAGCTGAACATGCTGCGCATCTTCGAGGAGGGGCTGCGCACCGGCATGCTGATCCACCCCGACGCCATGCGCCTGATCAAGGCGAACCTGCATCTCATCGACGACGAGCTGCGCGAGACGCCCGAGGCACAGCGCATCTTCTTCGATCTGCTGCTGAAGCATGGCAACCCGGAAAGGGCCCTGCGGCGGATGAACGAACTGGGCGTTCTGGCCGCCTTCATCCCTGAATTCGAACCCATCGTCGCGATGATGCAGTTCAACATGTATCACAGCTATACCGTGGACGAGCACACGATCCAATGCATCGCCAATCTGGCCAAGATCGAAAAGCAGGAACTGGTCGAGGAGCTTCCTGTCGCTTCTTCCATCCTCAAGCGGGGCGTGAACCGCAAGGTGATCTACACCGCCCTGCTGCTGCACGACATCGCCAAGGGCCGTCCCGAAGATCACTCCGTGCTGGGGGCCAAGATGGCGCGCAAGATCGCGCCCCGTCTGGGCCTGTCGCGGGCGGATGTGGATACCGTGGAATGGCTGGTCCGCTATCACCTGCTGATGTCGGACATGGCGCAGAAACGCGACATTGCCGACCCGCGCACGGTGCGCGACTTTGCCAAGGCGGTGCAGACGGTCCGGCGACTGGACCTTTTGTGCGTGCTGACGGTCTGCGACATCCGCGGCGTGGGACCCAACACCTGGAACAACTGGAAGGCGGTTCTGATCCGCGCGCTTTACCGGCAGACCAAGCGTGGCCTGCAGACGGGGCTGGAGGACATCAACCGCGAAAACCGTGGCGCCGAAGCCCGCAAGGCTTTGAAAGAGGCTTTGTCGGATTGGCCTGCCAAGGACCTCAAGGCGGAAAAGGCGCGGCATTATCCCCCCTACTGGCAGGGGCTGCATGTCACCGCCCATGTCGCTTTTGCCAAGATGCTGCGTGATATCGACGACGGCGATGTGCTCATCGACCTGCACCCGGACGAGGACCGGGACGCCACCCGCGCCTGTTTCGTCATGGCTGACCATCCGGGTATATTTTCGCGCCTTGCGGGGGCTTTGGCGCTGGTCGGTGCCAATGTCGTGGACGCGCGCAGCTACACCACCAAGGATGGTTTCGTGACCGATGCCTTCTGGATTCAGGACGCGGAGGGCAACGCCTACGAATCCTCCAAGCTGCCGCGCCTGCGCCAGATGATCGCCAAGACCCTGCGCGGCGAAGTCGTGGCGCGCGATGCGTTGAAATCCCGCGACAAGGTCAAGAAACGCGAAAAGGCGTTTCGCGTGCCCACGTCGATCACCTTCGACAACGAGGGATCGGAGATTTACACCATCATCGAGGTCGATACCCGCGACCGGCCTGGGCTGCTCTACGATCTGACGCGCACACTGGCAGGGGCAAACGTCTATATCGCCAATGCCGTGATCGCCACCTACGGCGCGCAGGTGGTCGACACCTTCTACGTCAAGGACATGTTCGGCCTGAAATACCACACGGTCTCCAAGCAGAAGATGCTGAAAAAGCGCCTGCGCGAGGCGATTGCGGAAGGCGCGGAACGGGCGGAGAATTAGGCCGTGTTGACCTAGAGGTCGGCCCGACCGTTGCGACATCTGCCGGAAAACTCCCGAATTCCTGCACACGCCGCCCCATTGCGCGGCATCTCGGCAACGGCTAGGCAAAGCGCAGCGCAATTCTCCGAGGCATCCATGAAACCCATCCGCCTAATGTCTGGCTTTTTCACCGTGGGGGTCTGGACCCTGCTCAGCCGCATTCTGGGTTTCCTGCGCGAAGTGCTGCTTTTGTCGCTCATCGGTCCGGGGCCGGTGATGGATGCCTTTGTCGCCGCCTTCCGCCTGCCCAACATGTTCCGCCGCTTCTTTGCCGAAGGGGCGTTCAACGCGGCCTTTGTGCCCATGTTCGCCAAAAAGCTGGAAGGCGAAGAAGGTGCCGCCAGTTTTGCCCGCGACGCGTTCAACGGGTTGGGGATGGTTGTCCTGGTGCTGACCGGTCTGGGGATGATCTTCATGCCCGCGCTGGTCTGGGCCACCGCCGAAGGCTTTGCCGGGGATGCGCGTTTCGACATGACCGTGGGCTTCGGGCGCATCGTGTTTCCCTACATTCTGTGCATGTCCCTGTCCGCCCTGTTTTCCGGCATCCTGAATGCCACAGGCCGCTTTGCGGTTGCGGCGGCAGCACCGGTGCTGCTGAACATCTTTGTGATCACCGCGATGACGATCGGTGCGCTGACCGGCGGTGTTGTGGTGAACTGGCTGATCTGGTCGATACCCCTGGCGGGGGTCGCGCAGTTGGCCCTGACCTGGCGCGCCGCCGCTGATGCCGGGTTTTCCCTGCGCCCCGGTCGGCCCCGGTGGACCCCCGACATGCGCAACATGATCGTGATCGCCCTGCCCGCCGCGCTCGCCTCGGGCGTCATGCAGATCAACCTGGTGGTCGGCCAGCTGGTGGCCAGCCAGTACGACAGCGCGGTGTCCTGGCTTTTTGCGGCAGACCGGCTTTATCAGCTCCCGCTTGGCGTGGTGGGTATCGCCGTAGGCGTCGTGCTGCTGCCCGACCTGTCGCGCCGCCTGCGTGCAGGTGACGACGCGGGCGCGCGCGGTGCACTCAGCAGGGCGGCCGAAATATCGCTGGCACTGACCATCCCGTCAGCCGTGGCGCTGGTGGTCGTGCCGCTGGCCTTGGTGACGGTACTGTTCCAGCGCGGCGCGTCCGACGTGGACGACAGCGCCGCCATCGCGACGGCGGTGACGATCTACGGCCTGGGTCTGCCGGCCTTTGTGCTGCAAAAGATCCTACAGCCGATATATTTCGCGCGTGAAGATACACGGCGACCGTTCTACTTTGCGCTCGTCGCAATGGTGGTGAACGCCGCGCTTGCCATCGGCCTCGCACCGCTGGTCGGCTGGGTCTCGCCTGCCATCGCAGCAACGATCGCGGGTTGGGCCATGTTCGCCTGTCTCGCCATCGGCGCGCGCAGCTACGGCGAAGCGGCGAAATTCGACAGCCGGTTTCACAGCCGCATCTGGCGGGTGCTGGCGGCTTCGGCGGTGATGGGCCTGTGCCTCTGGGCTGCCAATGTCGCCCTTCAGCCCTTTCTCGGCATGCCCTGGTGGCGCGGCCTGGCGCTGGTGCTGCTCATCCTGGTGGGCATGGTCAGCTACTTCGGCGTGGGACAGCTGATCGGGGCCTTCAGGCTCTCGGAATTCAGACGTGCCCTGCGCCGCGGGTGAGCAGCCCCCGCTTCTTTATGCCAAAAATACTTCAATCCGGCGGTGCAGCTCTCACCGCCGCCTGAGACCGGCGCGCATCCGCGCCCATTCTCCCGGCGCCAACAGGAAACACAACGCAAACCCGCAGAAAAACCCCGCAAGCTCCGCCACCCAGAGCATACCGACCTCAAAGAACACGCCCCAGAGCAACTGAAGCCCCATCAGGAGCCCGATCAGGGTGAACGCCCGCGCCTGCGGCTCGCCGGTCCGCCCCAGCGACCGCCACAGCACAAAGGTATAGGCGCCGATCAGGCCATAGACGTTGGGATAGGCCCCGGTCAGCCACATCGGATTGTCCAGCAGCAGCCCATAGACAACCGCCCCGCCGACCCCTGAGAGGACAAAAATGAGAACAAAGGCCACCTGCCCCATCACCTCGGCGACCATCTTGCCCAGCGCCAGCAGCAGCACCATGGCAAAGATGCCGTGTGTGAAACTCAGGTGAACGAAAGGATAGCTCAACAGCCGCAGCAGTTCGGGCAGCGGAAATTGCCGATTGGCTATCATCCAGTCGAAGATCTGCCCGGAAAACCCATAGTCGCGGATCAGGCCCAGTCGCCAGCCCACGGCGCCGGGACCGCCGATCAGACCGGCCTCGCCAAGGCTCAGCCCCGCCTCGACCCCGGCGATGGCAACGAACAACAGGATCACGGCCGGGGGCATGGGGTTGACCGGCGGCTGGAAGTCGGGTGCGGACATGGGCGCTCCTTGACGGGATTGGCCCCCATGAGTAAGCCGTGCCCACCGCTATTTCCAGCCCCAGAGGTCGCCCATGTCCGAGACATCCTTCACCCCGCGCGTGTTTTCCGGGATCCAACCCTCGGGCGGCCTGACGCTGGGCAACTATCTTGGCGCGATCAAGCGGTTCGTGTCGATGCAGGACGAGGACTTCGAGACGATCTATTGCATGGTCGACCTGCACGCGATCACGGCGAAATTCCTTGAACCCGACGTGCTGCGCCGCAATACGCGCGAACTGGCCGCGGGTTTCATCGCCAGCGGGATCAGCCCCGAAAAATCCATCCTGATCAACCAAAGCCAGGTGCCCGAACACGCCCAGCTCGCCTGGATCTTCAACTGCGTGGCCCGGATGGGCTGGATGGGGCGGATGACCCAGTGGAAGGACAAGGCCGGCAAGAATGCCGAGGCCGCCTCGCTCGGTCTCTTTGCCTATCCCGCCCTGATGGCCGCCGATATTCTGATCTACCACGCGACGCATGTGCCGGTCGGCGAGGACCAGAAGCAGCATCTCGAACTGACCCGCGACATCGCGGCCAAGTTCAACCATGACTACGGTGTCGACTTCTTTCCATTGACCGAACCGGTCATCGAGGGGGCCGCGACCCGCGTGATGTCTCTGCGCGACGGGTCCAAGAAGATGTCGAAATCGGACCCTTCGGACGCCAGCCGGATCAACATGACCGACGACGCCGACGCGATTGCCAAGAAGATCCGCAAGGCCAAGACCGACCCAGACGCCCTGCCCTCGGAGGCTGAGGGGCTGAAGGACCGCCCCGAGGCGCGCAATCTGGTGAACATCTACGCCGGGCTTGCCGAGCAGAGCGTCGATCAGGTGCTGTCCGAAGTCGGCGGGCAGCAATTCGGCACGTTCAAGCCCCTGCTCGCGGACCTGGCCGTGGCCAAGCTCGCCCCGATCTCGGCAGAGATGGCCCGCCTGATGAGTGAACCCGACGAAATCGACCGCATCCTTGCGCATGGGGCGGAACAGGCACGGGACATCACCGCGCCCGTCCTCAAGAAGACTTACGAAATCATCGGCATGGTGGGCTGAACGTCTTCGGGGACGAAGACCAGTGGTTCCTGAGCCCGGCTGCGCTGCCAACCCGTCGCAGACAGTTCGATACCGCTGTACTGCGTGAACAGGGCGGATCTGGACGCGGGCGATTTCCTGTTCTGATCGCCCTGGCCTACTTTCGCCCCGACAACGTCTGTCGCGCGCGGTCCAGGTAGCCGGATTTGCGCAGGGTGTTGGACGGATAGCTGTGGTCGAAAAGATAGCGTTCGATGTTGAAGTCGGTCTCGATCGTCTTCAGTTCGTTCACCAGTTTCAGGCTTTCGCCCGTCTTGTCCTGCGCGGCGTGCAGACCGATCAGCTGCCGCCGAGGGGCACGATAGGCGGGCGAGCGTTCCGCGGCGAGCTTCGAGCTGGCCACCGCTTCCTCGGTCCGCTGCAACGAGATGCACAGCAACGCATGGTGCAGGTTGCACATGGCCTCGAATTTGGACAGGGCAGAGATCGACTTGCTCTGCTGCGACAGGGCATAGGCCTGTTCCAGCTCTCCACGTGCGGCGCGGCCCACCGACATGGCCTGCAACGCGAACAGGTTGTTGGGGTTCTCGCGCAGTGCGCGGCGGGCCAGACCGATCGCATTGTCATGCCGTTCGAAAAGGATCGCCTGCACGTTGGCGCTGACCGCCGCCATCATCGGATCGCCGGGCGAAAGCTCCTCGGCCCTTGCAAGGAGCGCCGAAATCTCTTCCAGCGAGGCGGCATCCTCGACCAGAAACCCCTCCATGATCATGGAAGTCATCGCCCAGGCCTTGAGCGCGAGATAGAGACCTGCATCCATCTCGTCGTTGGCGAGGTCAAGGACCTCAAGGCTTGACCGCATCTCGGCGGCGTCGAACGTCAGGACCTTGCGCAGCGCCTTCTGCACGTGGGCGGAACGCGTGACCAGCGGGCTTTGCGTGCGCTGCAATCCGGGCAGTTTTTCCAGCGTCAGGTCGGCCACGTTCCAGCAGAAACGGCCCAGCAGTTCCTGACTGCGCAGGAAAGAGCTCAGGTCATCGGCAAAGCAGTGGTCGGTATGGACGATCTCGTCCCTTATCGGGTCGATGACCTGCACAAGGATCGTGGCGCCCCGGTCCTCTTCCTCGATACTGGTGCGGATCACGAGGTCGGCGGTGGTTTCTGTAATGGTCCGGCGTGAGATCGCGATGAAATCCGTGATGATCTTGCCGACCTGATCGTTGACGATCTGCGGCTTGACGCTTGCCGCTGTAGACAGGTTCCACGGCTCACCACATTGTATGGTCACGCGCGCGGGCAGATGCGCTTCGGGTCGGTTCGTTCCGCTGGGCCGCCGGAGCGTCATACGCTGGCGCATGAGCCAATCGGTGAACTCCGGATCCGGAATCACCAGCCCTTCGAGAAATTCACGGCTGCTGTCGCTATCTTCGAGATCGGTCTCGATGCGCGTGCTGTCCAGCCAGACCGATGACCTGTCGGACCCCAGGATGTCTGCGAAATTGCCCAGGCTTTTGCGGATGTCCACCAATGTCGTGCGCAGGCTGCCACGCGCCTGTTCACTGGCGCGGTCGCTCCACAGCTTTTCCTCAAGCCAGCGCCGCTTGCGGGTGTGATTGTCGCTGGCGGCGAGCATGGCCAGAAGGCCCATCGCCTTCTTCCCCCGAGGGGTCAACACGCTCCCCGTCGGCGACGTGATGCGACAATCACCCCGCAATGTGAACCGTACCAGCGCCATGCCCCCGCCCCGCGTGCAACTCTTTCAGAAGCCGTGATAAAACCGTTAGTATCGGCACCCCGTCACGGTGTCTGTTGACCCAAGCCTATGCGCAGGCTGTACTGAACACAACGGTTCTCGGAGGGGTGCTATGACGAGGCTAGGCGGACTTAACGGTCGAAATGGCCGTAACGGCAGGAATGGTCGCAACGGAAGAAACGGGCGCAACGGGCGAGATGGCATCTTCTTTGCTGGGGGCGCAAGCGACAGTCAGGTCAGCGCGGCCTTGATGACGACCTTTGAGGGGATCACCCGTCTGTGGGATTCGGCCCTGCATCGCCCCCGCACCAGTTCGCCCACCACCGGGCTGCCCGCGCTGTCGCCAGACCTTGCAGCGTTCGAGCGTCACGAGGCGTTCTTTCGCAACCATATCGTGGATTACAATCTCGACCGGCTGTTCGCACCGCTGGTCCTGAATGCGCCGACCGACGTGGTGTTGCAGGAGGCGGGTGCCGCCGCGCCGATCTTTACCTTGCCGCTGCCACAGGCCACGGGCGGGCAGACGCAGTGGCGCGAAACCCTGAACGCATACCTTCGCGGGCAGATGCGGTTCGTCAAGAGCGCCGCAGCCCTGCGCGACGAGCGGTTCGATGAGATTCATGTCCAGCAGACCGATACGCTCAGCTTTTTCGGCGCGTTGATGTCGCTCGACGACAATCGCACCCCCTGGACGCTGATGCTGCTGGACGCGATCCTGCGGTTCGGCACCTACATCGAGATGCCGGTCAAGCTGCACCTGTCGGCAGCCCGCCCGAATGAAATGTCGGGTTTCGTGCAGCCCATCATTCAGCCGCCCAGCCATGCCAGCTTTCCCAGCGGTCATTCGGTCGAAGCCTTCGCCGTGGCCACGGTGCTGCACGCGCTGTCCACCGACAGTTCCGGCAACACCCCCTATTCGGTGGAATCCGCCTTCGCGCCGCAGCAGCCCCCGACCGAGGCGAGCCTGCTGATGCGGCTGGCAGCCCGCATCGCGGAAAATCGTACCGTCGCGGGCGTGCATTTCCCCGCGGACAGCTTCGCCGGAGCCGCGATGGGCATGGCGATTGGCGAATATCTGGTCAACGCATTGAGCGGGGCGACGTCAACCGGTGCTTACCGGCTGGAAACCGCAGGCATTGCGGCGCTGGATTTCAATTTCGACAGCCTCAGCTTTTCCGGTCCGCAAAAGGCGTTCGATCACGCCCCCGGCACGGTAGCGGTAAACGCCGCGATTGTGTCACCGCTTCTGCGAGATATCTGGGCGCGGGCCCGCGCCGAGATGCGCGTGGCGGATTTCTAGCGTCAGGCCGAAGGCGGGCCTGATCCGACCAGTTCCCGGCTGAGCCGGGCGGCGGCACCGCTTGACCCCGACAGCCGCGACCCCGTGCCGGAATAAGTGCCCGTGGTGCGCTGACCGTATGTAAAGACCCGATCAACCACCCTGTGATGCGTCGCACCCCCGGTCCCTGCCCACGGCGCGCCGCGTGCGGCATAGTCCGCACCAGTGGTCTGCCCCAGCACGTCCTTGAGCGCCCCGACCGTGTGGATACGCGGATGGCTGGCACAGGCGAAGGCGCTGCAGGTGCCGTCGTTCGTAAGCGGCTCCAGCACGTCCCGACCGGGATGCCCGTCCTTGACAACCGGTACGCCGATGCCCTCAAAAAAGGATTGCCGACCACCGATGACAAAGCCGGGCGCCGTGTCGCCGCGCTGGATCTGGAATACCAGATCGACCGGTTCATTGGTGGTGTTGGTCACGGAGAGCCGCCAGTCGCCTGCCGGGGCCACCGGCAGCCCCGGGTCGATCCGCCGCGTGGGCGCAATGGCGAGGTTGTAAAAACCCCGCGTCGCGGGCCGCCCGGTCAGGTTTCGTTCCGGCGCGTGATACAGCCGCGCCGCCGCGCCAGCACGGTCGGGGCCAAGCGGCGGCACAGCCGCACCAGCGGCGGGCGCGGTGTGCAGAACCTGGCTGCCATCGGGCGACAAGAGCGTCAGCTGCAGCCCCTCAGGAAGGCTGGCCAGATGCGAGGCGGGGCCGGCCCCCAGAGCGCGGATCTCCATAAAGCTCGGGACCGGATCGTCAGGCTGCACCACCCAGACCAGCGGGTCCGAGGTTGCCCCCGGTGCCACGCTTTGCCGCGCAACCTGGTGGCTGTTGAGGCTGTTGCCGTATGCGTAGACCACATGCACTTCCTGGCCCAGCGCCTCGGCCATAGTGACCTCTCGCGCGACCTGCGCCTCCAGAAACTTGCCGCCGTCTTTCTGCCCCGCCAGCACACCGTAACTGATGTTGATCACCAGCCGCGCCTGCGGCGCCCGCCGGCGCGCTTCGGCGCAAAGCCAACGGACCCCTTGCACGATATAGCTTTCGCTGTAGGTCCCGGTGGTATCAACGGCGGCTTCGGGCGGAAGCTGCACCGCCATCAGCGGCACCGTACACACATCGTCCGGCGCGCAGGCGTCCTGCCCGTAGGCAAGGTTAGCCACCGCCGTGCCGTGGCTTTGCCCAGGCGGCGCGCGGCGGAAGGGGTCCCAAACGTGCAGCGCCTCGTTGATCTGCTGGTAAATGCGCTGCTCGTCCCGGGGATCGTTGCGGATCATCGCGTCAATGTCGGGTTTGCGCAGGAAACGGCCCAGCTCGACCGCATTCACCGGCGGCAGAGGCGTACTGACCAGACATTCGCGCGCCTGCAGCCAAACCGCCTCAAATCGGGTTTCGCCCGCGCGGATTCCCTGTTGGTGACGGAAAGTGGTGTTCAGAAACCCGATGTCGTTGTCGATCACCGCGCCGATCACCTGCGTCTCGATGGGGGGAAGGGACGTCGCCCGCGCCGTGTTGATGCCAGCCGGTCTTTGATTTCTCAACAGAACAGGCGCGCCCACGTCAATGACCTGAAAGACTGCGTCATAGCGGGAATGATCCGCCATGCTGCGGGCGATGGGACGATAAAGAAAGAACTCCAACGGAGTGCCCGACAGCAGCGCATGTTCAAGGCCGATCAGCAGATCGTCCAGGTCGAAGGCCAGGTCAGACCCCGAGAGAAAGGCAACCTCGGACAGCGCCAGCACCTCTGCGCTGCCTGAGGGCACGGCACCCCGCCGCATCTTGGTAAGCCGGTCATTCGACCCTGCCGACAAGGGGGTGTTCAACCGCACGAAAACGGGTTCGTAGACCATCATCGAGGTCTCGTCCGCGATGCGGCCAAGCGAAGGCGCTGGCCCGTCTACCGCCTTGTCCATCAAGTCGGCCCAATGAAGGTATCCGTCCCAGAAATACTCCTGCATCGTCTGCGTCATCCGGCCCCCCAGCCCTGCCGCATCGGGCGCGGCACGCAAGAACGAGTGTGACCGCAGCCCGGACGGGTGGTCAAGCTGCGGCCTGGCTGCGGCAAATGATTAACGGTTTACTAACGCGCAATCCGCGTTCCCCTGGGTAAACTGAAGGCGGCTGTCTAGGCTGGTGTTTGTGATCCGGGTGGGGGCGATGCCGCCGCGAAGCTTCCGGTCAGCGCAAAATGTCCGGGGGAATATGCGTAGTGGCAAAGCTTCGTATTTTAATCTGCTCGGGTCATGAATGCCTGGCGTATGCGGAGTGCATTACACTTCGTATGCGCCACCTTGCCCTCCGGGGATGATAGTGCCGCCGGAATTCTCGCCTGCGGCTGTCGTGCGGTCGTGGCAATTTGGCTCAGCGACCTGGTGCGGGATTCACCCGCACCGTTGAAAACGGCGGCATCCTGCACACCGTGTCGAATGCGGCACAAGCGCGATGCCCCCGACATCTCCCCGTCGGGAACGACCGGGTCGGTCTGTCACGGACCGGCCCGGTTTCATGACCCTGCTGCCCCCTTCGGCAAACGGCAAAGGGCCTGCAAAATGGGCCTTGGGCCTGCCGAACCCTTGACTTCCCGCACAGCAAGGGGTGTATCTGCGCCAATTCATTCAGCCCTGAAGGGGACAGCACATGCACGCCTATCGCAGCCACACCTGCGCCGATCTGAACCTTGCCAACAAGGGCGAAGAGGTCCGCCTTGCCGGATGGGTCCATCGGGTGCGGGATCACGGTGGCGTGCTGTTCATCGACCTGCGCGACCACTATGGCATGACGCAGCTGCTGTGCGACCCCGACAGCCCTGTATTCTCGCAGGTGGAAAAGGTCCGCGCCGAATGGTGTATCCGCATCGACGGCACAGTGAAAGCGCGCGCCGAAGGTCTGGAGAACCCGAAGATCCCGACAGGCGGGATCGAGGTCTATATCCGCGACATCGAAGTGCTGGGCCGTGTGAACGGTGACTTGCCCCTGCAGGTTTTCGGCGATCAGGAATACCCCGAGGAAACCCGCCTGCGCTATCGCTACCTCGATCTGCGCCGCGAGAAGATGCAGAACAACATGGTGCTGCGATCGGACGTTGTGACCTCGCTCCGCAAGCGCATGTGGGATCAGGGGTTCAAGGAATTCCAGACCCCGATCATTACCGCCTCCAGCCCCGAAGGTGCGCGTGATTTTCTCGTGCCGTCGCGCCTGCATCCGGGCAAGTTCTACGCCCTGCCGCAGGCGCCGCAGCAGTTCAAGCAGCTGCTGATGGTCTCGGGCTTTGACAAGTATTTCCAGATCGCGCCCTGTTTCCGCGATGAAGACCCGCGTGCGGACCGTTCGCCCACCGATTTCTACCAGCTTGACATGGAAATGTCCTTTGTCGAGCAGCAGGACGTGTTCGACACGATCCAGCCCGTGATCGCCGGGGTTTTCGAAGAGTTCGGCGGCGGCAAGAGGGTGGACCAGACCTGGGAGCAGATCTCCTACAGGGATGCCGCGCTCTGGTACGGGTCGGACAAGCCCGATCTCAGGAACCCGATCAAGATGCAGGTCGTCTCCGAACATTTCGCGGGCTCCGGTTTCGCCATCTTTGCCAAGCTGCTGGAGCAGGAAGGCACCGAGGTCCGGGCGATCCCCGCGCCGACTGGCGGGTCGCGCAAGTTCTGCGACCGGATGAACGCTTTTGCCCAGAAGGAAGGGCTGCCCGGCATGGGCTATATTTTCTGGCGCGAGAAAACGGCGGATGCCGTGGCACAGGAAATGGGCATCACCGTGAAAGAAGCTCAGGCCAAGCTGAAATCCGGCGAGGTGGAAGGCGGCATGGAAGCGGCAGGTCCGCTGGCCAAGAACATCGGCCCCGAACCCACCGAGGCGATCCGCCAGCAGCTGGGTCTGGGCGTCGGCGATGCGGCGTTCTTCCTTGGTGGTAAGCCCAAGGCCTTTGAGGCCATCGCGGGCCGCGCCCGCAACATCATCGGCGAAGAACTGGGCCTGACGGACAAGGACCGCTTCGCCTTTGCGTGGATCGTGGATTTCCCGATCTACGAGAAAGACGAAGAGAGCGGCAAGATCGACTTTGAGCACAACCCTTTCTCCATGCCGCAGGGCGGGATGGACGCCTTGCAGGGCGATCCGCTGCAGGTGCTGGGTTTTCAGTATGATCTGGCCTGTAACGGCTACGAACTGGTGTCGGGCGCGATCCGGAACCACCGCCCCGAAATCATGTTCAAGGCTTTCGAAATCGCCGGCTACGGCGAGGAAGAAGTCCGCAAACGCTTTGGCGGCATGGTCAATGCGTTCCAGTATGGCGCGCCGCCCCACGGGGGATGCGCTGCCGGGATCGACCGCATCGTGATGCTGCTGGCCGAGGAACAGAACATCCGCGAGGTAATCCTGTTCCCCATGAACCAGCGTGCGGAAGATCTGATGATGAACGCGCCGAGCGACCCTACCAGCGACCAGTTGATGGAACTTGGGCTCAGGGTGATCCCGCAGGACTAAGTCGGGGTTCAGGGCATGTGCCGCACGCTTGCCTGAACCTGCCCCGCCTCAGGCGACAGGGCTTGCCTGTCAATCCTCCAGCGAGTCTTCCTTCTTCTCGTCGATCAGATCACGCTCTTCCTTTTTGCGGGCTTCGAAGCGGGCGCCGTATCCTTCGATCTCGCTCTCGTCGATCACTTCTTTGGCGCGGGCAAAGACCTCTTCTTCTTCCTCATCCATGTGGTGCTCATAATCGTGCTTGAGCGTCTTGAACTTCGTCAGCCAGCCTGAGGACGACATGTCCATCTCGTTCAGTTCTTCCATCAGGTCGTCGAGTTGCTGGTGTTCGTGCACGGAATGGCGCGCAGCGTCCTGGCCCCAGGTCTTGGAAATGAGCTTGGAATAGAACGTCTCTTCCTCTGCTGCGGCGTGGGACTTCACATCGTGGTAAAAACTGCTCCAGGCGTTCTGACGCGCAGCACTATCGCCGCTGGTCTCGCCGATTTCATTCAAAAGGCTACGGTGCTGGTCGTGATCGGCTTTGATCGCGTCATAGATCGTGGGCATTTACAGGTCCTTTCGTTCAATTCTGTCCAACGCGCAGAGGTGCGCGCCGGTTCCCGGCCAAAACCGGCCTGCATCCGAACAAGGGGGATGCAATGAAAACCGGGACATACTATCTTGTCCGCAAGGCCGGTTCTGGAGACGACATGGGCTTTTCACCGCATCTTGCCGAAAGGCGTTTCGGGTATGGCAGGTCGCCGTCCATCGCACCGCCGGAGAACATCGCGGGCATGCTCGGTCGGTTGCGCGGAAAGGACCTGATGGCCGAGCGGTTCCCGGTGCCCGGCTTTCGCCAGCTTCAGGATGGACACGTCGTCAAGGCTCGCTTCGACGCCTTCGCCCGCAAAAAGGCCACGACCCCAGAGCAGGCCGCCGAGGCCCGCGAGAAATCGGATGAAATTGAGCAGCGTTTTCGGCATCAGCAGCTGGAAACCTTTGCCCAGCAACAACTAAGGCGCATTCACAGCAAAGATAATTTCCGCGAAAGGCTTGTCGATTTCTGGTCGGATCATTTCACCGCACAGGGCAAATCAGGGCTGCTGAAGCTTGCGATCCCCGCCTATGTGGAAGAAGCGGTGCGGCCTCATGTTTCGGGCCGTTTTGTCGATATGCTCTCCGCCTGCATCACACACCCCGTGATGCTGGAGTACCTGGACCAAAGCACCTCTGTCGGACCGAACAGCAAGCGGGGCCGACGCAAGGGCAATCGCCGTGGTCTCAACGAGAACCTGGCCCGGGAATTGCTGGAGCTGCACACGCTGGGCGTCGGCGCGGCCTATTCCCAGACGGATGTGCGGCAGATGGCAGAGCTGTTGACCGGACTGACCCGGACACGGGACTACAGCTTTGTCTTTCGCAAGGGCTGGGCCGAGCCCGGGGCGGAAACCGTGCTGGGAAAGACCTATAGCGACCAGCCTGGTATGCAGCCGATCCGCAATGCCCTCAGCGACCTGGCGATGCATCCGAGCACGGCACGTCACCTGGCTGGCAAGCTGGCGGTGCATTTCATCTCCGACACCCCGACGGAACGGACGATCGGGCGGCTGACGCGAACGTATCTGGACAGCGATGGCGACCTGATGGCTGTCTATGAGGCGCTGCTGAACGATCCCGCGGCATGGGATAGCCCCCCGACGAACATCCGCCCCCCTTTGGAGTACATGAGCACCGCCCTGCGCGCGCTCGCCGTGCCGCCCGACCGCTTCGCGGCACTGACGCCAAAAGAGACCCTCCGCTGGTTCCTGCGTCCCCTGAAGATCATGGGACAGGACTGGGACCGCGTATCAGGGCCTGACGGCTGGCCCGAAACGGACGCCGCCTGGGTCACTCCGCAGGGCGTCGCCGCCCGGCTGGACTGGGCGATGAACGTGCCTGCACGCCTGCTGGACGACCTGCCTGACCCTCAGCAGATGCTTCAGGACATTGTGGGGCCGGACGCAACTGACGCGCTGAAATTTGCCGCATCAGCCGCGGAAACCCAGGCCGTGGGGGTCGGGCTGATCCTCATCTCGCCCGCCTTGCAGCGCCGTTAGAAGGAGAAACTGGATGAAGGACGGTCTTTCCCGCAGGCAGCTTCTGGTCCGGGCCGGTGTGATCGGATGTTCTGTGGCCGCGAGCCCGCTGATCACACCGATGAGTTTTGCCCAGGCCCCCTGGGACAGGCGGCTGGTGGTCATCATACTGCGCGGCGGGATGGACGGGTTGGACGTGGTGCGCCCTGTGGGCGACCCGGCCTATGCCCCACTGCGACCGGGTCTGCGGACCGAGGGTGCGCAGGACCTCGACGGATATTTTGCGCTGCATCCCGCGCTGGCCGGGCTGATGCCCTTGTGGAGCAAGGGCGAGCTGGGCTTTGTTCATGCGGTCTCGACCCCATATCGCGACAAGCGAAGCCATTTCGATGGCCAGGACCTGCTGGAGGCCGGGACGGTGGATCTGGGCCAGGGCGCGAGGGACGGCTGGTTGAACCGGCTGCTGCAGGAGGTGCCGGGCGTGGAGCGGGACACGGCCTATGCCATCGGCACCACGCCCCTGCCGGTGCTTGATGGCAGTGCTCCGGTTGCGAAATGGGCACCCGAAGCCAACCTCAAGATCAGCCCGCAGACGATGCGTCTGGCCGAAAGGGTGATGGAGGAGGACCCGGCCCTGCACGCGGCCCTGGCCGAGGCGGCGCTGCTGGCAGAGAACGGACGCGACGGCAAGGGCGGTCGCGCCCATCGTCAGATCGCCAGCTATGCCGCCGGACGGCTGCGCCAGGACGCAAGGATCGCCGCCTTTTCGCTGGGCGGCTGGGATACGCACCGCGCGCAAGACCGTGTGCTGCCCCGCAGCCTTGCGACGCTGCAAGAGGCCATCCTGACCCTGCGGGACGGTCTGGGCGCTGACGTCTGGGGCAAGACCGCTATCCTTGCCATGACGGAATTCGGACGCACCGCGCGGGAAAACGGTGCGGGGGGCACGGACCACGGGACCGGCGGGCTTGCAATTCTCGCCGGTGGTGCCGTTCGGGGCGGTCGGGTCAACGGCGACTGGCCCGGACTGGCGGAATCCGCCCTCTACCAGCGGCGGGACCTGATGCCGACCCGAGACGTGCGCGCTGTCGCCGCCTGGGTGATGCGGGGCATCACGGGCGTCAACCGAGACGTGCTTGAAAACAAGGTGTTTCCGGGTCTCCACATGGGCAGCGATCCCGGGCTTCTGGCATAGAGACAGGCCCATGGCGGCCGGTTTCTAGAACGACGCGGATGTCATCATGTAGCTGCCCAGGCTCGCGACAAGCCCCGCCTCGCCCGCCCGGATCGACGCGGCGAGAACGATCCCGACACCCAGCAGTGACGCCGTCAGCACGATCCAATCCACCTTGCGGTGATCGGCATCCTGTTTTTGTCGCTCGGTGCGCATGTTACGTGACATCTGGCGGCCTTGGCTGGTGCGGCATTCATGACATCTCAGCAAGCGAACCCGGCGAATTTGGGCAGAGATGGGGTCGGTTTTGCGGCTTTTGGCCAATTTCTGGCCGATTGGCTCTGAAAGAGCTGTAGCCGATCCGTGCGATATCCCCTTTTCGAACCGGTTCGCCGGGCCTATCGTTCTGGCATGACTGGCTTATCCTCCGATCCGCGTCCGAAAGGCGCTGCTGTTCCAAACTGGACGCCGCCGCCACGGCCCTCCGGCGAGATATTGACCGGGACCTATGCCCGGCTTGCCCCCCTCTCTGCAGAGGGGCACGCCGCCCTGCTGTACCGCGCCTATGCGGAAAACGACGCCGTCTGGGATTACATGCCCTATGGGCCGTTCTCGTCCGCCGCGCAGTATTACCGATGGGCGCGAGAGCATGAGGGCCAGACCGACCCGTTTTTCTACGCGATCCGCAACTTGGAAAGCGGAGCATGGGAGGGCGTGGCGAGCTATCTCAACATCGTGCCCGCCGGTGGTTCCATCGAAGTGGGGCACATCAACTTCAGCCCCGCATTGCAACGCACCCGCGCCGCGACCGAAGCCATTTACCTGATGATGAAATGGGCCTTCGAGGCCGGTTATCGACGTTTTGAATGGAAGTGCGATGGGCTGAACAGACCATCCCGGCGCGCCGCCCAGCGGTTTGGGTTGAGCTACGAAGGGGTGTTCCGGCAGGCCACGGTGGTCAAGGGGCGCAACCGCGACACGGCCTGGTTTGCCGCCATCGATTCCGAGTGGCCCGCGTTGAAAGAGGCCTTTGAGGCCTGGCTATCCCCGGCGAATTTCAACGCGGATGGCACGCAAAAGGAAAGGCTTGCCGATCTCACTGGCCTTGTCCGCGTCGCCACCGATCCCACGCTCTGACCCGCAGCGGACGCCCCTGATCCTGAACTAGATTGCCATTCGGTGCGACAGGCGTTGCTGCAACATGCCCGCCAGGGTCGCGGCTTCGGAAGCTGCCGCTTCACCCAGTGCACGTTTCGCGGCCAAGGCAACGCTCGCCTTTTCCAGCGGTTCGTCGTCGGCCAGCCGCGCGACCCCGGTCAGGAACTGTGTCACATAGTCCAGCGCATGGGCGTCGGGCGGATCTTCCAGTACCTCGGCGATGTGAGCCATGTCGTCCTGCAACGCAATGCGGTCAGGTGTGACAACAGAGGTGTCCAGCACGCGTGGGCCGGATGGTTGGCGATCTTCGGGCAACAGCGACAGAACCTTTTCCTGGAACGTGGCGATAGAGAGGATCGGCTTTGCCAGGAACCCGTCGGCCCCGGCGGACAGCGCGTCGGCCTCCAGATGGGTATCGCCCGAAACCGCCAGCAATGCCTGGATGCGGGGTGTGCTGTTCGCCAGTTCCGCGATCAGGTCGGTGCCGTCGCCGTCGGGCAGGCCGAGGTCGATCACCACAACGGAAGGACGGTAGACCTGCAGATGCCGCCGCGCCGACCGCAGGCAGTCCGCCCGCCTGATCCGCGCGCCGGAGCGCAGGCAGAGCAGGCGCATCGCCTCGCAGGCGTAGCGGCTGTCCTCGATAACAAGAACGGTCAGGCCAAGCAGAGGCCGGGCCGCGGTGGGCTGTGGAAGCTGTGCAGAGAAGGTTTCGTTGCTATCCATTGTCGTCTCCCGTGCGATGACGACTCAGAGACTAGTCAGGGATGCCTAACGCACCGTTAATGGGCACCATCCGCCTGCGTGCGCAGGTGTCACATTGCCCTTGTCGAACCGCGAAGGCATAAGGCACGGGCACATCGGAAGGAATTATCATGATCGGACGTTTGAACCACGTGGCCATCGCCGTACCCGACCTCCAGGCCGCGGCAGATCAGTACCGCAATGCTCTGGGCGCCAATGTCGGTGCACCGCAGGATGAGCCGGACCATGGTGTCACGGTAATATTCATCGAACTGCCGAACACCAAGATCGAGCTCTTGTATCCTCTGGGCGAGGACTCCCCCATTCAGGGTTTTCTCGACAAGAACCCCGCCGGGGGCATCCACCACATCTGCTACGAGGTGGAGGATATCATCGCCGCGCGGGACCACCTCAAATCGACTGGTGCGCGGGTGCTGGGCACCGGAGAGCCGAAGATCGGCGCGCATGGCAAGCCGGTGCTCTTCCTGCATCCCAAGGACTTCAACGGCGCGCTGGTCGAGCTGGAGCAGGTCTGAACCATGGGAATCGTCTCGGGGCTCGTACTCTATGCGGTCATCTGGTCACTGACCTTTCTGATCGCCCTGCCGATCCGGGTTCAGACACAGGGGGATCTGGATGACGTCGTTCCCGGCACCCACGCCGGCGCACCAGAGCATCACCACCTGAGGAAGAAGGCCCTGTGGACGACGGTGGTTGCCGCCGTCATCTGGGCGATGGCGGCAACCGTCATCCTGTCGGAATGGATCAGCGTCGACGACGTCGAAAGCTGGTTCAGGGCCGGTGCCTGGTCAGGCCGTGGTACAGATGGGTAAAGGTCGCCGCACCCAGAATAGGAACCAGAAGGTTCAGCAGGGGCACTGACAGCGGCACCGCCATGAGGGTGCCCGCCGCCCAGATCGTCGCGAGATGCGCGCGACGCAGGCTTCGGGCCTGCACGCGACCGACCCAACGGATCGCGACCATGGTGAAATATTCCCGCCCCAGCAGAAACCCGTTCATCCCCCAGAAAATCACCGGGGCGAAAGGCGGGAAAATCACGTACAACACGATCGCAAAGATATTCGCCGCCAGAAGAACACCGAGGAAACTCACAGTATCGCGCAGGGCCTCGCCGAAAGAGACCGTCTGCGGGCGAGGCAAATCCGGGTAGTGCCGACCCTCTACTGCCTCGGCAACTTCGTCGAGAAACAGGGACGTGATGGCCGAGGCGACCGGGATCATCAGAAAGACCGACAACCCGAGCAGCAGGAAAGCAGCGCCCCAGGACAGCAGATCGTCGATCCACTGCACCTCGCCCAGGATCGGAAGCCAGACTTCATCGGGTGTGATTGCCTCTGTCAACCAGGTGAAAGCGGCCGTGAAGCCAATCAGCAAAACCAGGGACAGAACCACGCCCAGCAGGAAAACCCGCCGGAAACGAGGGTCGCCCAGTTGCCCGAGCGCACGAAAGAATGCGTCGAAGATCAGTCCGAGAGCCATGTGGTAATGCTTTCGATGTCGGGACGGGGACGGTCGGGCGGCGCGCTGGTTTCGGTGCCGATGTGCACGATACCCGCGATCCGCTCGTGGTTCTCCAACCTCAGACCCTCGCGCATGAAATCGCGGTCATGCGAAGGCCAGCCGGATAGCCAGTTGGCCCCCCAGCCGCTGGCCAGCGCCGCGTTCAGCAGCGCGAGACAGACCGCCCCCGCGGAGTATGTCTGTTCGATGGCCGGGATCTTGTCGGTGGACCGCTGCACCTCGATCACCGCAACGGCCAGCTGGCCGTCGTCGAACTGGCTGCGGCCTTTGGAAATCTGTTCCGGCGGCAGGCCGAGAGCGGCACCGCGGCTTTCGGCCAGGTCTGCCAGCCGCTCCATCGCTGCGCGGTCCAGCACGATGAAGCGCCATGGCTCCAGCTTGCCGTGGTCCGGCGTGCGTGCAGCCGCAGTCAGCAGGGGCAACAGCGCCCTGCGGTCAGGGACCGGCAGGCCGAGCGTCTTGGCCGGTCGTGACCGGCGGGTCTGCAGGAATTTCAGGGCGTCGGGGTTGGCGTCAGGCATGTTCGGTCCTCAGAGTCCCAGTGTTTTCGCCATGTCGTCAATCGACTGGCGCAGGAAAGCATCAAAGGCTGGCGAAGGCTGGCGGATGTCGAATGACGACAGCATGGGGTCCGGCGCGCTGATGGCACTGCCCGCTAGTGTCGCAATGGTGGCATGGCCGCAAAACGGCACATAAGCTTCGGAATAGCCGCCTTCGTGAACCAGCACAAGGCGACCCTGGCAAAGGCGCTTTGCCGCGTCCCTGATCCGCTGGGTCATCCCGGCAAAGGTTGCCGACGTGGCCTGCATCCGGGCCAGCGGGTCGACCATGGCGGCATCAAAGCCACAGGCAACGATAATCATGTCAGGTTTGAACGCGTCAAGCGCGGGGATCGCGACCCGATCCATCGCGTGCAGGTAAGCGGTGTGGCCCGAACCCGCGTGGAGCGGCAGGTTGATGTTGGCGCCGTCCCCGGCCCCGCTGCCCCGATCCGCGAGGCCGCCGGTCGTCGTGGGGTAGTTTCCCTCTTGATGGAACGAGATCGTCAGCACGTCGTCGCGATCGTAAAAGATCTTTTCCGTGCCATTGCCGTGGTGCACGTCCCAGTCCAGGACGGCCACACGCTTTACCAGACCTTCGGCAAGCGCCGCTTCGACCGCTATGGCAATATTGGCAAGCAGGCAGAACCCCATCGGGTTGTCCGGCTCGCAGTGGTGGCCCGGCGGCCGGGTCAGCGCATAGGCATTTTCGACCGAACCGGTCGCCACATCACGAACCGCCGCGCAGGCCAGGCCCGCCGAAAGCGTCGCGATCTCGTAACCGCCCCGGCCGAAAGGGGCATGATGCCCTATCTCGCCGCCCTGTGCATCGGACACCGCCTTGAATTCGTTCAGATAGCGGGCGGGATGCACCCGCTCCAGCGTCTCGCGGTCTGCGGGGGCCGCGCTGCGCTGGTCCAGTTCGGCGCTCAGGCCGGTCACATCCATCAGGTTTTTGAGCCGACGCTTGGTTTCAGGGCTCTCGGGGAGGCCACCGGCGACCTGAGGCTGGACCAAGCCACCAACCGGGAGGGTCAGCGCGTAATTGCCCCCGGCATGCCAGAAACAGCGTTCGTCCCAATAGAATCCTGTCGCCATGATGTGCCTCCCTCTGACGTTTCGCGCAGAACCTGAAGGAGCCGCCGGGAATTGTCCATCGCGGTCG
Organism: Sulfitobacter sp. THAF37; assembly: GCF_009363555.1. Lineage (NCBI taxonomy): Bacteria > Pseudomonadati > Pseudomonadota > Alphaproteobacteria > Rhodobacterales > Roseobacteraceae > Sulfitobacter > Sulfitobacter sp. THAF37. The sequence continues at coordinate 1,448,623 of NZ_CP045372.1, read as the reverse complement.
CGGAATCGGCCCCGCTATGGAGCCTCGTTCAGCAGGGCCGTCAGGTCCAGATGATCATTCACCATCCTGAGATTGCCCTCCGGGTCTTTCGGCCAGTCCGCAGCCGGGCGGTCGCGATAGATCTCGACCCCGTTGTCATCCGGATCACGAAGATAGACGGCTTCGCTTACGCCGTGATCCGCCGCGCCGTCGAGGGGGATACCGGCAGCGACGATGCGTTTCAGAACCGTCGCAAGGCTTTGTCGGTCCGGATAAAGGAAGGCTGCATGATACAAGCCGGTATGCCCCGGCGGAGGAGCAGATCCTCCCCGGCTTTCCCAAGTGTTCAGGCCGATATGATGGTGGTAGCCCCCCGCGGACAGAAAAGCGGCCTGGTTCCCGAATTTCTGGGTCACTTCGAACCCCAGAATATCACGATAGAACGAGATCGCCCTGTCCAAATCGCTGACGCGAAGGTGAACGTGACCAATGGTGGCGTGATCCGGCATGCGGCTTCCTTTCCTGTCTTGCGGTAAAGGTAGGCCGAAAATTGCCCCGGCGCGAGGGTCCGGAACGCAGGGCGTTGGTGCAGGAGAGCACAAAGTGATTGGGTCTCGCACGAGAAAGGTCGCGAACTGCACCAAAACGAGAAAAAAGGGGGGACTTGGTTGCGGGAGGGCGATTTGGACACAACTTCAAGGATTTGAACGAATTTCGGATTGCACGATATTACCCGCAATATTTCAAATGTAGGTAGCTTTCGGCCCTTAGCGAACATCCGCCAAGCTGCCTATTGCTGCGTCGCAGCTTCCCTAAACCCGCCATTGGCGGCAACATGTAGCGTCGATTTCGAGCCATCAGTCCGGGAAGTGGGCACTTGAGCTGTTCGCAGAACGGTCACCAAGGTCCGCACTGATTGTCAGGCGCGACATTCGAATATTAGATGAGGCGGCTTTCATCCTGGGGCGTCCCTGTTATCCAGTCGTTGGAATGAGCCGGACTGAGAGGCGCGTCAGAGTCGACCTTTTGACAGCCCGGTACGGGCGGTTGGGACAAACACCGTTCGCTCATTTCCGTCGCTGGCGCTCTTTTGCCGGGCGACAAGCTGGCAACCGGATCAGGTTAGCGGGACCCGGAGGAGCGTTGCACGCCGAAGACGGGTCGTCGTGGCCGCGCGATTGGGCCGAACGACAATAACGACGCGCATTTCGTCAGGGGCGTGAAGTGACCAGGGCCTCAGACCAAAGTCTACCATTGGGTGAGCATGGTTCGGGTGTATACTCAGCATCGGGAGAACGTTTTGATGTTCGAGCGACATCACGTCGAGGAAATCGCACAGGTTCTGGATGGCAGGGCTACCGGGCGCGACAGTTATGTCGATGCGTCCTGGCGGCGCTGCGTCGAGCTCTACGGCATGGATCCCGCCCGCGCCGAGCCCGCGCACATCGTCACCGATGCCGAACTCCGGACCCATCGCGACCAGGCCGAGTGGATGATCGGCGCGGCCCGTGCCAGCCTGCAAAACCTTTTCCGACAGGTCGCGGGCCAGAATTACGTGCTGCTGCTGACGGATGCCAAAGGCGTCTGCGTCGACTACTTCGGCGACAGTCTCTTCGCCGATGAACTGCGCGGGGCCGGCCTGTACCTCGGGTCGAACTGGTCCGAAGACCTTGCCGGAACATGCGGTGTGGGCGCCTGCATCGTGACGGGCGAGCCGGTCACGGTTCATCAGGACGATCACTTCGGCAATGCACATACTGCACTCTCATGCACCTCCGCGCCGATCTACGACAGCCTCGGTCAGATGGCCGCTGTGCTCGACATCTCGTTGCTGCGCTCACCGTCGCCGAAAAGTAGCCAGAACCTCGCCATGTCGCTTGTGACGGCGGCCGCGCGGCGGGTCGAGATGGCGAATTTGATGGCCGCGAGCCGCCGCGAATGGGTTCTGCGGTTTTCGTCCAGTCCGGAGTTTCTCGACGTTGACCCGGAAGGCGCGGTCGCTCTCGACGGGTCGGGCCTGGTGATCGGGGCGACCCACGCGGCCAAGCGGATGCTCTCGCGCAAGGGAAACCTGATCGGAGAGAGGATCGACAGTCTGCTCGGGATCAGCGTCGACGATCTTCCCGATCTCATGCGTGACCGCCCGACCGAGGACCGAGTGGTCCCCTTGGGCGATGGCGGTGCGGTCTTCGGTCACGCCATCGCGCCACAGGCCCCGCGCGCCCCACAGAGGGCGATGGTCACACGTCCCGGCACCGGTGTCCTGACCGCCTTGGCGGGCAGCGATCCCGGTATGGAGCGTCTCCTGTCTCGGGCGGAGCGTCTGGCAACCACATCCGTCCCGGTCGTGGTCAGCGGCGAGAGTGGCAGCGGCAAATCGAAGCTGGCCCGCGCACTGCACATGGCCTCCCGACGCGCGGGTTTTCTGACCGTGGATTGTGCCGGCACGGAGGCGGGCGAGATTGCGCGGCTCATCAGGTCGCAGCCCGGCAAGGCGACGCTTCTGTTGCGACGCATCGAGGATCTTTCTGACAGTGCGGCCCGCGCCTTGCCCGGGCTTCTGGATTCGCACCCCGAGTTGCGCCCGATCAGCACGAGCAGCCTGACCCCGAGTGCCCTTATGTCGCACGAGTCCCTGCCAAGCGCGCTCTATCACCGACTCGCCGGGGCCGTTGTCGAGCTTCCGCCTCTGCGCGAGCGGCAGGATCTCGGCTGGCTGATCGAGCGGCTGCTGCGGCGGAGTTCAGGCAGCGAGAAACGGCTCACGCCTTCGGCCCGCGCCGAGCTGATGGCCCGTGACTGGCCCGGCAATCTGCGCGAGCTGGGACATGTGCTCGACGTGGCCTGCGCGATGGCGGAAGGCACCGTCATCGACCTGCCTGATCTGCCCGCGCCGCCACGGCCCTCGGAAGCGGAGCCGGACCTTGAGGCAGTGCTCGACGCCTGCAATTGGAACATGGCCCGCGCCGCCCGCAGGTTGGGCGTGAACCGTTCGACCGTTCTGCGACGCGTCCGCAAGGAAGGGTTGCGCGCGCCCGGCTGAACCGTTGCGCGGCGTTGCGTTTGCAACATGCTGCACTGCCGCAAGCTCAAAGACACTGAAAATCGCCAGATCGTCGTGGCCGGCGGGCATGCTGGCTCGCTACACACTCCTCATCACATTGCCTATGAGGAGGATACGCAATGCTCGACTCGACCGTCACTGCCGAGGTGCAGGACATGCTCAATAGCCTGAACGCCGCCTTGGAGGAGGAGGACGCCCAGGCCGCCAGCGCCCTTTTTGCGACCGACAGCTACTGGCGCGACCTGGTTGCCGTGACTTGGAACCTGAAGACCGTGGAGGGGCCAGCCGAAGTGCAGAACATGCTCGCGGCGCAGCTCAAGCACACAAAACCGGGCAGCTTTGCCATTCAGGAGGGCGAGTTGCCCGAAGAGGATGGCGGCGTCATCACTGCCTGGATCACATTCGAAACGGCTGTCGGACGGGGCTGGGGGCTGATGCGGTTGAAGGACGGCCGCATCTGGACGCTGCTCACCGCGATGCAGGAGCTAAAGGGCTTCGAGGAAAATCGGGGCAAACGGCGCCCGATGGGGGCCGAACACGGCGCTGCGAGGAACCGCAAGTCGTGGAAAGAAAATCGCGAGGCGGAAGCTGCCGATCTCGGCCATACAGAACAGCCCTACACCGTCGTCGTCGGCGGCGGCCAGGGCGGCATCGCGCTGGGCGCGCGGCTGCGCCAGCTCGGGGTGCCGACCATTGTGCTCGACAAGCACGACCGTCCTGGCGACCAATGGCGTTCGCGCTACAAGTCGCTCTGCCTGCACGATCCGATCTGGTACGACCACCTGCCCTACATCAAGTTCCCCGACAACTGGCCGGTCTTCACGCCCAAGGACAAGGTGGGCGACTGGCTGGAGATGTATACCAAGGTCATGGAGATCAACTATTGGACCCGGTCCGAGGTGCAGAAGGCCAGTTACGACGAGGCCAGCGGCACATGGGAGGTGAAGGTCAACCGCGACGGCGAGGAGGTGGTGCTGCGCCCCACCCAGCTGGTGCTGGCCACCGGCATGTCGGGCAAGGCGAACATGCCGAAGTTTCCGGGTATGGAGAGCTTCAAGGGCACCATCCAGCACAGCTCGCAGCACGAGGGGCCGGACGCGTGGGCCGGCAAGAAGGTGGTGGTCGTCGGCTCCAACAACTCGGCGCATGACATCTGCGCCGCGCTCTGGGAGGCGGACGCCGATGTGACGATGGTGCAACGCAGCAGCACCCACATCGTGCGCTCGGACACGCTGATGGAGATCGGCCTCGGCGCGCTCTACTCCGAGGAAGCGGTGGCAAATGGCATGACGACCGAGAAGGCCGACATGGTCTTCGCTTCCCTGCCCTACCGGATCATGCACGAGTTTCAGATCCCGCTTTACGACCAGATGCGCGATCGCGACGCCGAGTTCTACGCCGGGCTCGAGAAGGCCGGATTTGACCTCGACTGGGGCGACGACGGATCGGGCCTGTTCATGAAGTACCTGCGGCGCGGCTCGGGCTATTACATCGATGTGGGCGCGAGCCAGCTCATCATCGACGGCGAGGTGAAGCTGATGAAAGGCCAGGTCGATCATTTTGACGAAACCGGCGTGGTGCTGGCCGACGGCACACACCTGGACGCGGACCTGGTGGTGATGGCCACCGGCTATGGCTCGATGAACGGCTGGGCCGCAGACCTCATCAGCCAAGACGTGGCCGACAAGGTGGGCAAGGTCTGGGGGCTGGGCTCCGACACCACCAAGGACCCCGGCCCCTGGGAGGGCGAGCAGCGCAACATGTGGAAGCCGACCCAGCAGGAAAACCTCTGGTTCCACGGCGGCAACCTGCACCAGTCGCGGCATTACTCGCTGTACCTGGCGCTACAATTGAAGGCCCGGATGGAAGGTTTGGAAACCCCCGTCTACGGCCTGCAGGAGGTGCATCACCTGTCGTGATGCACCGCGCGCGCACCCGGTCCTCCCTAACCGGGTGCGCGCATGTTTTCCAGAGTTTCAAAGGAGCAGAACAATGTCTCTCAACGGAAAAATCGCGCTCGTCACCGGCGGCGCGCGGGGCATCGGGCTCGGCATCGCCGAGCGCCTGGCCGCCGACGGCGCCCGCATCGCCCTGGTTGATCTCGACACCGGGCAACTCGCCGAGGCGGCGGGCCGGTTCAGCGACGGCAAGGTCATCACCATCGCCGCCGACGTGACCGACCGTCAGCAGGTGATCGAGGCCATCGACAGCACGGCAGATCAGCTGGGCGGGTTCGATATCATGGTGAACAACGCAGGCATCGCGCAGGTGCAGCCCATTGCCGAGATCACCGAAGCCGAGATGGACAAGGTCTTCGCGGTGAACGTGAAAGGGGTGCTCTGGGGCATCCAGGCCGCCGCCGCGCGGTTCAGGAAGGATGGCACCAAAGGCAAGATCATCTCCGCCGCCTCCATCGCGGGGCATGAGGGCTACCCCATGCTCGGGGCCTATTGCTCGACCAAGTTCGCCGTGCGCGCGCTCACCCAGGTCGCGGCAAAGGAATTCGCCGCCGACGGCATCACCGTCAACGCCTACTGCCCCGGTGTCGTGGGCACCGACATGTGGACCGAGATCGACGCGCGCTTCGCCGAACTCACCGGCGCCGCGAAGGGCGAGACCTTCGATACATTCGTGGGTTCCATTGCCCTCGGGCGCGCACAGACCCCGCAGGACGTGGCCAGCCTCGTCTCCTATCTCGCGGGGCCGGACAGCGACTACATGACCGGACAGTCGATCCTGATCGACGGCGGCATGGTCTATCGCTGAGTTACCAATTGAAGAGGAATACGACCATGAAAGCAGCACGTTGGCACGGCGTCAAAGATATCCGCGTCGAAGATGTGGAAGAGCCTGCGCCCGGCGCGGGCGAGATAAAAGTAAAGGTCGCCTGGACCGGAATTTGCGGCAGTGACCTGCATGAATACCTGGCCGGGCCGATCTTCATCCCCGTCGATGAGGATCACCCCCTGAGCCACGACAAGGCGCCGATTACCATGGGCCACGAATACTGTGGCACGGTGGCCGAGCTGGGCGAAGGCGTCACCGGGCTTTCGGTCGGAGACCGTGTCGCAATCGAGCCCATCTTTGCCTGCGGCGAATGCCCGGCCTGCCTCGAAGGCAAGTACAACCTGTGCGACAGCCTCGGTTTCGTCGGCCTCTCCGGCGGCCACGGCGGGTTTGCCGCCCACAGCGTTGTGCCCGCCCGAATGGTCCACAAGATGCCGGACTCGCTCTCGATGGAACAGGGCGCGCTGGTCGAACCCGCGGCGGTGGCCCTGCATGCCGTACGCCTGTCGAAGATCAAGGCCGGTGACAAGGCCGCCGTCTTCGGCGCCGGTCCGATCGGCCTTCTGGTGTTGGAGTCGCTGCGTGTGGCCGGCGCCTCTGAAATTCACGTGGTCGAACCCTCGGAAGTCCGGCGACAGAAGGCGCTGCAGCTCGGCGCAACTTCGGTGATCGATCCGACGGCGACTGACGCGGTGGCCGAGATCCTCGCCGCCACCGACGGGGTCCATGTGGCCTTCGAAGTGACCGGCGTGCCTCAGGTCTTGTCCCAGTGCGTCGAAGCGACCCGCCACGAGGGCCAGGTTCTGATCGTTTCGATCTGGGAACAGGAGGCCTCCTTCCAACCCAACACCGTCGTCCTTAAGGAGCGGCAGTTGCAGGGCACTATTGCCTATCGCAATGTCTATCCGTCGGTGATGGCGCTCATGGCCCAAGGGTACTTCTGCGCCGATCAGCTGGTCACGAAGCGCATCGCGCTTGAGGATATCGTCAGCGAAGGCTTCGAGGCGCTGGTCGCGGAGAAGTCTCATGTGAAGATTTTGGTCGAGGCACCGGACTGACATTCCGTCGAGTGAAGCCGGCGGCCACTGTCTCAAGCGGTAGTCGGCGACCGAGGACCTACAACATGCAGGGCAAGTGCATGCGCCGACAATTCAAGACGACCAGCAGGGAAGTTCTGCCTCGCGCGCGCAATTCACGTCTCCGGATCGCGAGCGGGAGCTCTTCTTGCAGGAGTCCGGCCCCAGTCGGGCCTTCCGCATCATGGTCTTGCCACGCTTACGTTCCGGTCTCTCAACTCATGGGACTGTTGCATTAATTGGGTTTCGTTGACCTGCTCCCCTGAGAGTCCGCATTTTTCAGTTAGCTCTGTTCAGGGTTTGGTCCTCTCTTGACCGTTGGTGATACTCCCACGGAGTGAGCCCGTCGACGCTCGAGTGGGGGCGGTGATGGTTGTAGTCGTCGCGCCATGCCGCGATCAGATTGCGGGCATGCGCTCGCTGATGGCCGCCGGTTCTGCATCCTCTGTGTCATCGACGACTTCAGCCGGGAACCTCAAACCGAGGACTTTTCAGGTGAGCAGGTCATCGCATATCAACGACGCCACGATGGCGGCTAGCAGAGCCGCGCTTGGCGAATGCCCAACATGCGAAAGCGCCCCGGAGGGCGCTTCGCAGGATAAGTTGGTTGCGGGAGTAGGATTTGAACCTACGACCTTCAGGTTATGAGCCTGACGAGCTACCGGGCTGCTCCATCCCGCGCCACTAAGTCGGTATATGTGTACATCGAAGAGAGATACGGATTAGAGGACTTGTTAGGTTTGGCGATGACCTACTCTCCCACGTCTTAAGACGCAGTACCATCGGCGCTACGGCACTTAACGGCTGGGTTCGGGATGGGACCAGGTGTTTTGCTCGTGCTATGATCACCAAACCGAACAAATCCTCTAAAACTCCAAGTCAGTACAGCTAATGTCTGTGTATGCTTTTGATTGATTGGTAGAATCTTGCTTCTACTGGATCAAATCAAGCCTATCGAGCAATTAGTACCAGTCAACTGAACGTGTTACCACGCTTACATCTCTGGCCTATCGACGAGGTGGTCTACCTCGGCTCTCAGGGATACCTTGTTTTGAGGGGGGCTTCCCGCTTAGATGCCTTCAGCGGTTATCCTGTCCGATCATAGCTACCCTGCACTGCTGCTGGCGCAACAACAGGTCCACCAGTGGATCGTTCACCCCGGTCCTCTCGTACTAGGGGCAACTCCTCTCAAGTATCCTACACCCACGGAAGATAGGGACCGAACTGTCTCACGACGTTCTAAACCCAGCTCACGTACCTCTTTAAACGGCGAACAGCCGTACCCTTGGGACCTGCTCCAGCCCCAGGATGAGATGAGCCGACATCGAGGTGCCAAACACTGCCGTCGATATGGACTCTTGGGCAGTATCAGCCTGTTATCCCCGGCGTACCTTTTATCCGTTGAGCGATGGCCCTCCCACTTGGGACCACCGGATCACTATGGCCGTCTTTCGACTCTGCTCGACTTGTCAGTCTTGCAGTCAGGCTGGCTTCTGCCATTGCACTCAACGAGCGATTTCCGACCGCTCTGAGCCAACCTTCGCGCGCCTCCGTTACGATTTAGGAGGCGACCGCCCCAGTCAAACTACCCGCCACACAGGGTCCCGGATCCGGATAACGGACCGCGGTTAGACATCAAGCAGAACAAGGGTGGTATCTCAAGGGAGGCTCCACCGAGACTGGCGTCCCGGTTTCAAAGCCCACCACCTATCCTGCACATGTTCGGCCTAATGCCAGTGTGAAGCTGTAGTAAAGGTGCACGGGGTCTTTCCGTCTAACCGCGGGAAACCTGCATCTTGACAGGTAATTCAATTTCGCTGAGTCTATGTTGGAGACAGCGGGGAAGTCGTTACGCCATTCGTGCAGGTCGGAACTTACCCGACAAGGAATTTCGCTACCTTAGGACCGTTATAGTTACGGCCGCCGTTTACCTGGGCTTCAATTCAGAGCTCTCACCCCTCCTTTTAACCTTCAGGCACCGGGCAGGCGTCAGACCCTATACGTCGTCTTGCGACTTCGCAGAGCCCTGTGTTTTTAATAAACAGTCGCCACCCCCTGGTTTGTGCCCCCAGCCCCTAGTTGCCTAGGAACCGGGCCTCCTTCTCGCGAACTTACGGAGGTATTTTGCCGAGTTCCTTCAACATAGTTCTCTCAAGCGCCTTGGTATTCTCTACCAGTCCACCTGTGTCGGTTTAGGGTACGATCTAGCGATGGAGCTATTTCCAGGGACCTCTAAGCAGCCCATTCAATCCAGTAAGGATGAACTACCCTCGAGATCCGTCACTTCCATCTGGCCCAGGAATATTAACCTGGTTCCCATCGACTACGCCTTTCGGCCTCGCCTTAGGGGTCGGCTTACCCTGCTCAGATTAGCTTTAAGCAGGAACCCTTGGACTTTCGGCGAGAGTGTCTCTCACACTCTTTGTCGCTACTCATGTCATCATTCTCACTAGTGATCTCTCCACCGGATCGCTCACGCGCCGGCTTCACAGAAAACTCCGCGTCTCCAATATCCCCGAGGGGAGTAAGGAGACATGGAATTATGTCACACTACGCTCTGCTACCATGCAATAAATGCATCCTCAGCTTCGGCTCATGGCTTGAGCCCCGTTACATCTTCGCCGCAAGACAGCTTAATTAGACCAGTGAGCTGTTACGCTATCTTTAAAGGATGGCTGCTTCTAAGCCAACCTCCTGGTTGTTTTGGCCGTCTCACCTGCTTTCCCACTTAGCCATGAATTAGGGGCCTTAGCTGGAGGTCAGGGTTGTTTCCCTCTTCACGACGGACGTTAGCATTCGCCGTGTGTCTGCCATCTAGTACTCCTCGGTATTCGGAGTTTGGTTAGGATCAGTAAGCCTGTGGGGCCCCATTACCCATCCAGTGCTCTACCCCCGAGGGTATTCGGATGACGCTCTACCTAAATAGATTTCGCAGAGAACCAGCTATCTCCGAGTTTGATTGGCCTTTCACCCCTAGGCACAGCTCATCCCGATCCTTTTCAACGGATGTGGGTTCGGTCCTCCAATAAGTGTTACCTTATCTTCAACCTGGCCATGCCTAGATCACTCGGTTTCGGGTCTGATCCCACGAACTCGACGCCCTATTAAGACTCGCTTTCGCTGCGCCTACACCTAACGGCTTAAGCTTGCTCGTGAGACCAAGTCGATGACCCATTATACAAAAGGTACGCTGTCAGGCCGCAAGGACCCTCCAACTGATTGTAGGCGTTCGGTTTCAGGTACTGTTTCACTCCCCTCGTCGGGGTGCTTTTCACCTTTCCCTCACGGTACTGGTTCACTATCGGTCAGTAAGGAGTACTTAGCCTTCGAAGGTGGTCCTCCGATCTTCAGACAGGATTTCACGTGTCCCGCCCTACTTAATACGTCCAATCATGCTTCTTATACGGGACTATCACCCACTCTGGTTGCGCATTCCAACGCATTCTAACCACACTCATGGCTCGGCTGGTCCCCGTTCGCTCGCCGCTACTGGGGGAGTATCAATTGATTTCCTTTCCTCCGGGTACTTAGATGTTTCAGTTCCCCGGGTTTGCTTTTCTAAACCTATGTATTCAGTCTAGAAATACCTGTCTTACCGCATTATTGATCGCCGCCGAAGCGGGTAACAATAACACAGTATCAGGTGGGTTGCCCCATTCAGAGATCCATGGATCAAAGCCTATTCTCGGCTCCCCATGGCTTATCGCAGAGTATCACGTCTTTCATCGCCTCTTACTGCCAAGGCATTCACCAAACGCCCTTTTCGCGCTTGATTTGATCCAGAAAAAGCAAGACTTGCGCCTCGCGCGACGGTCAGAAGCTGGTAAGAAACTGACCATCCTTATCCTGGTTCAAAAGCATACTTTCCCGCCCAGACTGTCGTCTGGACAATGAGACACGCTGATAGCCGCAGCCCGTGCAGGGTGCAGCGTCATGCCTCTGGTTAGTGTACTTGACTTGGACAACACGTTCTTTTCGGAAGGCATACGATCGGTCGGCCGAGGAAACAGCCTTGCAAACGCTCGCTCCGGACCAAAGCCCGAAGCACCAAACCGAGGTCGCTCCCATACTCGGGACAACCAAACAGTGTTGTTATTGTATCTCTCTTTACGATGTCAATTCGTCTGCAGAACAGACGTTCAAACATTCCGCGAATGCTTGAAGATATGTTCTACCAAATAATGGTGGAGCCTAGGAGGATCGAACTCCTGACCTCC